>NZ_JACHXP010000004.1 GCF_014192215.1 Halomonas cerina | reverse complement strand
TCTCTTGGATCAGGTTCTTGGCGGAACACACTGATTTTTCAAGAGCATACCATCCGCTATCTTCGTTTTCAGACCACCCTCATGAATAAGGCGGGTCGACGTCTTCATCGACCGGGCCTTTGCCGGGAATCCGCTGGCGGTACTTCCGCAAGCCGTGGGGGAACTGGCAGCGGAAAAAGAGGAGGACGGCCCTGGTATTGGCAGATCATTAAGCGCATCGAGGTGGGACGCCCAAGCCGAATCTTTGCCGAGGCCGAACGCGATGGCCATGACCTGACGCTCCGCATTGCTGGATAAGCGGTGATCGTCGGTGCTGGGAGGCTACGTTTGGCAAAGTAAGTCGACAATCACCCGGGACCCAACCAGTACAGGCTGACTCCGATGGGGTGGATCAGGAGAATGTTATGCAGAGTTTCAATGGACGCTGGCGTATTACCTGGATGAAAATGTGGCCGCAGGATTACGTCGATATCATTGAGCCTGGCTACGTCCAGTTCAGCGGTAACGAAGGAGAGCTTCTGTTCGGCACCGTTCACGGCTGGATGGACGTGAGGTACTCAGTAGATAAGCGCCGGGCGGAATTTTCCTGGCAAGGAGATGACGAAGGCGAGGAATGTAGTGGCCGGGGCTGGGTCACCCTGTGCGACAGGGATAACGCAGAAGGAGAATTATTCATTCATATGGGTGATGAATCCGCCATGACGTTGCGTATGGAACCTTGACGATGCATCAGGGCGATGATGCGTTTAGAGATTCGCATTACATTCGAATAATCATCCTTGAGGGTGCATAAGATGGCATCAGAACCATTGCCCGGTCTGGCTCAAGCTTTGATCGAACAATCACCAGAGTTCGTCATCTTTTCTGATGATTCCGGAATCATTCAGGTCTGGAATGGCGCCGCCGAAAGGACGTTCGGGTTTTCTAAAGACGAGGCGGTTGAAAAAAGCCTGGATATCATCATCCCGGAATCGCTGCGGGAAGCACATTGGCGGGGTTTCGCACGTGCGATAGCGGAGGGGGCTACCCAGTATTCGGGAAAGAGCCTTCCGACGAAGGCGCTTCGTTCCGATGGGGCCAGGATCTATGTTGAATTCGGTTTTTCCATTGTCCTAGATGCGAAGGGCAGGGTACTCGGGGCGTTGGCGACCGGAAGGGACATTACCGAACGCTTCGAGAAAGAGCGCGCGAATCGCAAGCGGCTGCAGGAGCTCGAGAAGCTGGTCGAGTAATACTCCCGAGAGTGAAGCATAATTGGGGACGTACCCCTATACCTCTCAATCGTTTAGCGGTCTGTAGTGATAGGAGCGAACCGGCCGAATTTTACAGAGCATCCAGCTTGGAGTGAAGATAGGTCGGGTCGAATTGGGAAAACGCCTTCATGCGCTTCCAGTCGTGAATAATGACACGCCTGCCTTCCATGCTGATCAGGCCCTCTTGGCGGAGCTTTTGGAGAACACGATTGGTGTGCACTTGAGAGATTCCCATCGACTCACCGAGTTCCACCTGCGTCAGCGGACAATCAAAGCTGCCATCGTAGCTGAGACCTGCCATGCGCGAGCGCAGAAGCAGCTCACAGAAGAAATGAGCCACGCGAAGCTCGCAGGATCGAGCGCCCATGTTGACCAGCCACTCCCGCAAGATGGCTTCATCGACCAGTGTCGACCAGAAAAATGCGTGGGCGAGACGGGGGTAGTTCTCCATGATGTTGACTATCTCATCAATCGAGAACTTGGTGAGCTTGAGGGCTGTGAGTGCGCGTATTGAATGATCCATCTTGTCGAGAATGGTGACGTGTACATCACAAAGATCACCCGGAATCAGGAAGGCCATGGTGTGATTCCTGCCATCTTCCAGAAACTTGTAGCGGCAAGCCCACCCTGATTCTATGAGGTATACATAATCGGGTCGCTGCCCTTGCATGATGATGTCGTCTCCCTTTTCGATGGCTATACGTTGCCTGGTTGTGTTTTCAAGGATCTGTTTTTCTTCCTCGGAAAGAACCATGTAATGGCTGAGTTTTTCAATCAAGGGCTTGATCATGACTTAACTCCTTTGCCGGATCGATCTCGGGCGTCGTGAGGGCAAGATCAGAGGCTTGGCGGCTTGGCTCTCCAAGACATCGAGAGAAGCCTTAGCGCACTGGGAAGCGATTGTCTATGCATGGGTCAATTCACCCATGGCGTACAGGCCCATCAGCACACTGTCCTTGCCCTACCCGAGGGGTATCCGCCCGCAGGGTCGTGTAACGCACCCAGCGCCACGAGAGCGATTCCATCACTACGCTGCGCAGGCAGTTGCACCAAGGCCTCATAATGATCTTGCTAGCACCGTGTAGAATAGTGCGGGTAGGAAAATTACTTACTAACGCATAGCTCGACATTCATTGCAAAATTTGTCGGCTCTTTTGCAATTTTTGTCAATTTTGGTTGTAAACGACAGCGGATGCCCGTGATGGGTTGTCGACCTTACCCTCAAGGCCGCCAGACGGGCCGTTCGGGACTACCATATCCCTGTCAGGCACCCGATGGTCACAGGCCCGTTCCCTTGAAACACGACCCGCCGCAACCGCCCCTCGGCATTATCGAAGGCTTCTACGGCCCGTCCTGGTCCTGGGACGAGCGCCGCAGGGTGGTACAGACACTGGCGCCCCACGGCTACGGCTTCTACTGGTACGCGCCCAAGGGCGATGCCTTCCTGCGCCGCCGCTGGCAGGAACGCCACCCGGCCGGCGAGGCCGGCGAGCTCGAGCGTTTCGCCGCTGACTGCGAATGCCTGGGCGTCGATTTTGGCGTGGGCCTGAGCCCTTGGGAGGTTTACCGATCGTTGGATGCCTCGGCGACACGGGCCTTGAAGGACAAGCTGCGCCACTTGCGGGCTCTGGGCGTGCGGCGGCTAGCGCTGCTGTTCGACGACATGCCTGGCGACATTGTGGGTCTAGCGAAGCGTCAAGGCGAGGTGGTCGACTGGGTGAAGGCCAACGGCGATTTCGAGCACCTGGCCGTCTGCCCCACCTATTACAGCGATGACCCGGTGCTGGACCGGATGTCCACCCCTCGGCCGGCGGGCTACCTCGAGCGCCTGGGCGAAGCGCTCGACGAATCGGTGGCGGTGTTCTGGACCGGCGAGGAGGTCTGTTCGCGGGCCATCTCGGCCGGCCACCTGCGACGGATTCGCCAGCACCTGGGCCGGCCCGTGCTGCTCTGGGATAACTACCCGGTCAACGACGGCGACCAGATGTCCCGCCATCTCCACCTGCGGGGCTTTACCGGCCGGCCCGCCAGCCTGGCCGATCAGATCGTCGGCCACGCCATCAACCCGGCCCTGCAGCCCACCCTGAGCTGTATTTCGGCGATCACCCTCGCCGCCAGCTATGCGCAGGGCGAGGACTACTGCTACCTCGCGGCGACACGACAGGCCGCCGGAGAGGTCCTGGGAGACGCCTTGGGAGTACAGGTCTGCGACGACCTGCTCTTACTGGAAGACACCGGGCTCGTCCACCTGAGGGGCGACTGCAAGGCGGCGCTGCGAGCGCGATATGCCGCCTTCGAGCACCCCGGGGCGCGGGAAATCGTGCGCTGGCTTGACGGTGACTACCGGGTGACCGACGAGACCGTACAGATCCAGTAGCGCGGTCGCCCTGGCATACCGAGCGGATCAGGCCGAGCAGACGCGACTGACGGAGAGCGATGCGAGGGGTCGTATTCATGCTTATCTGCAGCAGAGGAACAAGGCCTCGCTGGTCGAGGCGCTCGAGTCACTCATCGATAGTGACCCGGTGCTGCGCCAGAAGTGGTCGCTGAGGACCGATGCGGTACTCGGTGTGCTGGATCACAAGGCGCTTACAGAACATCGGCTCAGCCGGGCGAGAGGTTCCAGAGACGGCTCCCGTAAGGTACTAGTGAAGACCACGACAGAACCGGAAAATTACTTCCCGAGAGACCCCCATGCAGCAGCGCGACGACATGACTTTTTCCATGCAGGAGCATGAACGGCGACTGCGTGAATTGCGTGAGCGGATGGAAGAGCGCCGGGTCGACGTGGCGGTCATCACCGACCCGGCGAACCTTTGTTACCTGACGGAGTACCAGACCACCGGCTACTCCTATTTTCAGGCACTTGTGGTGCCCATGGAAAAGGAGCCCTACATGATTACGCGGCGACTGGAAGAGACCAACGTCCCCGCACGCACCTGGGTGGAGATCACGCGCCCCTACTCGGATACCGGCAACGCCATCGAGACGCTTAACCAGTCGCTCAAGGAGTTCGGTCTGCACCGGCAGTGCATCGGCTACGAGCGCAACAGCTACTTCTTTCCCGCCTACCAGCAGGACCGGATGCGCTCTGACCTGCTGGGCACGCGCCTCGCCGACATCTTCGGCATCGTCGAGGAGGGGCGCCTCGTGAAGTCCGAGGAGGAGATCGCCGTCATGCGCCGGGCCGCGCATGCCACCGAGGCAGGCATGGCTGCGGGCCTGGAGGCCGTTGCCGTCGGGGTCAACGAGAACGAGATCGCCGCCGAGACCAGCGCGGCGATGTTTCGCGCGGGCGGCGAGTACCCGGCGGTAATGCCCTACATCGCCTCGGGCCCGCGGGCAATGATCGGCCATGCTACCTGGGAGGGCCGCGAGGTCCAGCGCAACGAGATCGTCTTCCTGGAGGTTGGTGGCTGCTTTCGGCGCTATCACACGGCGATGATGCGCACTGCCTATATCGGTGAGCCCGACGAGAGCCTTCGCCAGGCCGAGAGCGTCGTGAAGGACGCGCTGAACACCCTGACAGGAAAGATTCGCCCGGGTATGACAGCGGGGGAGATCGATGTGCTGGCCAGGGAGATACTTCATGACAACACCGTGGGCGGCTACTTGATCACGCGAGCCGGTTATTCCATAGGCATCGGCTTCCCGCCTTCCTGGGACGAGGGCTACATGCTCTCGCTCAAGGCCGGGAACAACACGCCCCTGCGCGAGAACATGACGCTTCACCTGTTGCCATGGATGTACGGCATCGATGATCACCACGTGATCGGTCTGTCGGATACCCTTCGAGTCACCGCCGATGGCTGCGAAAGCCTCTTCGACAACACCGCCGCACAACTCACGATCAAGGCGTGATGTTTCGGAACATAATTGGGGACGTATCCCTATACCACACCACCTACCAGGCCGACTTGCCGTTCACGATATTCTCAAGATCCATACGCATCGCGCCGCCATTTGCGACTTCGTCGTCTGCCTCGGCATTGACTGTTCCGAAACTGGCCTTGTAGATGCTAGGTGAGACACACAGCCTGCGCTGGAAGACGCGGCGCAGCGTTGCGGTGGTCCCGAACCCGGCATTGTCGGCCACGGCTTGTATCGATTGCTCCGACGTCTCCAGCAGGCGGCGGGCCAAGCTCAGGCGCACATCTTCTATGTAGCGGGAAATCGTGATGTTCGTGACCTCCTTGAACCGCCGCCCCAGTGACCGCTCACTCATCGCCGCTCGTTTCGCCAGCCGTGCAAGGGATAGGTTCGCGTGCGGATTTTCCCAGATATATAGTTGCACCCTGCGAATTCGGGGGTCTTCCGTCGCATCTGCCATCAGTTGCGAACTAAACTGGGACTGACCACTTTGGCGCCGCATGACCATCACCATGAAACGCGCGATATCCAGGGCCAGCTGGCGCCCATGATCCGTCTCGATCACTGAGAGGGCAAGGTCGATGCCCGCCAGCATGCCCGCCGAAGTCCAGAATTTTCCTGAGTTGATAAAGATTGCGTCGGGTTCGATCTGCGGACTGAAAGATTCGTCCGTTTTTAGGCGCATCGCTTCGAGCCAATGCGTGGCGATCTTGTGGCCATTCGTGATGCCCGATGCCAACAGGACGGTGGAGCCGGTGCACACCGATCCTATACGCGCGCAGCGCGGCTCCAGCCTGCGGATCCATGACTTGATGCTCTTGTCCTCGGCAGCGGCGAAGCAGCCCGGCCCTCCGGCGACAAGCAGCAGATCGATCCAGTCGGGCAGGTCGTTGCAGCAACAGGTCGGTTCGATCTTCAGAAAGCTTCCGGCGACATGTACGGCGGCGCCATCAACCGACGCCGTGATCGGATGATAGAGCCGACGCCCGGTTAGGAAGTTCGCCAGACCGAAGGGTTCGAGCGGGCCACAGACATCCACAGAGGCTACTTGGGGGTAGATCAGCATCACAACCCGGCGCAAACGTTCGAAATCTGGTTCGGCGTTCACAAGATAGCTCCTCTGTATGCAATCCGCTCATGAAGTAAGGCAATCTACCCACCAGAAAGTCCTGCGCGTTTTTTTCGTACGTAGAATACATTTGACGCCAAAAGCAGCACGCTTGCGGCCAAATGCTCCGCCAGAACTGGAGCGGTGTGAGGGGCCGTGCCACCGTTTCAATACTCAGCCTATAAACAATTATTAACTAAGTCGAAGAATTGATGGAGCTGACGGCCCTTTTCACGTACATGATGACACTTGCGGCGCTGACGTTGGCACCTGGCCCCCTTGTTGCCGTGCTCGTCGCTCGGTCCGCCAGCAGAGACCGGCGTGGGGCCTGCGCCATCGCGATCGGTATCTGTGCCGGTGACATCCTTGTCATTCTGACGATCTGCGCCGGTCTGGGCTTCTGGCTTCAGGCACATCCCGAGGTATTCACCTTCGCAAAATATGCGGGCGTCGGATTTTTGCTCTGGATGGCGGTCCGCATGTGGCTCCAATCGGAGGTATCGATGGATCCTTCGCTGCCGGTCGTCGGAAGCGCGGCCTCGTTTCTAACGGGCTTCGCTATCTGCCTCAGCAGCCCGCAGACTGTGGTGATGTATGCCGTCCTTCTGCCGCGCGTCGCTGACCTGACCATGGTCCGATTGCAGGATGCGATTTTTTTGATATTTGCCACAATTAGCGCATTATTCGGAGTCTTTCTGCTGATTATCTTGCTGGCTGAAACAATGCAAAGAGCTCTGCATTCTTCAAACGTCGCGCGTCTATGGGCGCGAGGCATGTCTCTCACTGTTGCGCTGTCGGCGATCTGGATTTTCGTAGCGTGAGTTCAGTGCATGCCACTGTCGAGAGCGCAACCCTTTTCCCGGGATATTCACCAGACGGCCCTGAGAAAAAGGCGATATATAGCGTTTTCTCTCAAAGAATTAATGTTCTGGTGGCATAACACGATTTAAGAGGGCCGCTCGCCATGGATGAAGCGGTAAGACAAGCATTAGAGCAGACTCTACTTCTGGCCTTCTCCCCTGGGGTCGGCCGTCTAAAGTTCCAAGTACAATGCTATGGAAGGGTTATCGGATAGACGACTCTCTGATCGTTCGCTCTTGGTCGATACCTGCCTTTCAGGCAACCACGAAAAGCATGCGCGGTGCCTCTATGCTATACATTCAGTGTGCTCGAAGCAGTGGAGGAGTTGATAGTGATGGCCTTCCACAACCCGAATCCGAAAATCCGTGAAATCGAGCAGCGCAATGCCCGGTTGCGCGCCGAGTTCTTTGCCAAGCTGTTTCGGGGTTCATGGCGTGGAATTCGCAAGGGCGCCTGGCGCCTGTCGAGGAGGCGATGCCGCCATTGTCGCCAGCGGCCTCGGTCCTAAGCGGTGGCCTTCTTTCAGCGGGAGGATGGCCGTCGCGGCTTCGCTCCTGGAGGGCAACACTGACCCACCGTACAGGCTTGGTGGGAAAGAGCCACCGGGTCACAGGGTCTGCCAAGGCGAGGAGGGTGGCTCGGACAACACCTCGTCGACGATCGCCAGCGCTCGCTCCAGCGCCTCGCGGCTCTCCGGCGGACCCAGGCAGAGGCGTATGGCCTGGGGAGCCGGCTCGCTGCCCACGCAGAAGGGCTCCGGGGTCGAGACCCTCAGGCCGCGCTGGGCAAGCAGCGCCTGGACTTCGCTGCTGCGCCGTCCGGCGGGCAGCGGCAGCCAGATCAGCGACGAGCCCTCGCCGCTTTGCGGCCCAAAGGCCGCCAGCCGTTCCAGGGTCAGGGCGCGACGGGCGGCGATCTCCTCCACCTGCCAGGCCAGCAGCTCGCGGCTGGCGGGGTCCTCCATCCAGCGGCAGGTCGCCTCCACCATCAACGGCGGCACCATCCAGCTCTGGGAGCGAAGCGCCGAGCACAGGCGTTCCCTTAGTCGATCCGGCACCGTGAGGGTGCCGATGCGCAGCCCGCCGGCCAGCACCTTGGAGGTGCTGAAGATGTGCAGGGTGCGCTCTGGGGCCAGCTCGATCAGCGGCGTGCCCCGCTGGGCTTTAGGCAGGTACTGCACCGCGTCCTCCACCAACCAGATGTCGTGCTCACGGGCCAGGGCTGCCAGGCGCTCGCGGCGTGCCTCGGAGAGCCGCGCGCCGGTGGGGTTGTTCAGGTCCGGAGTCAGGTAGAGCACCCGGGGCGGCTGGCGGGCGCAGAGTCGCGCCAGGGCATCGACGCTCAGGCCGTGCTCGTCCATGGGCACCGCCGCCAGGCGCAGGTGGGCCTGCTGGGCAGCGCAGAGGAAGCCGGGATAGGTGAGGGCGTCGCCGGCCACCAGCTCGCCGGGCTGGGCCAAGGTGCGCAGCGCCAGGTGGATGCCGTGCTGGCCGCCTTGGGTGATCAGCAACCGCTCGGGATCGGCGGGCAGGCCGAGCTCGCCCTGCCAGGCGGCGATGCGCGCCCGCTGGGCGGGGGTGCCCGCTTCGGGCTGATAGTCGGTGGCGGCCTGGAGGGCTTGGGGCGACTCGGCGATCGTCCTCAGGGCCCGCTGCAGGCCCTGGGGACGCAGGGGATGGGGAGGCGGCAGCGCCATGCTCATGTCGATGACGCCATCCTCCACCGGCACGCCGGCGCGGAAGGTGGTGGCGTCCGCGTCCGCCGACAGGCGCACATAGGTGCCGCTGCCCACCCGGGACTCCACCCAGCCCTGTCGCTGGGCCTCGGTGTAGGCGCGGGTGATGGTGCCCACGGTAACGCCCAGACGATCGGCGAGGTGGCGCTGGGGCGGCAGTTTCTCGCCCGGGGCCAGCTCGCCGCGGGTGATGGCCGTGGCCATGGCCTCGGCGATGCGGCGGTAGCGCGGACCGTGCTCGGGAAGCTCGGGAGTCCAGATTGTCATGGTGACAATAAAACCTTTGACGCCATATTTGTGCCCATTATGCTCATAAATAACGGTGAATTGAAACCATTTTGGCATAATTGTAAGGGTGCAATTGTATGGAAGCCTTGGCGACCCTGGGCCCTGCGTCCCTGTTCATGATCTCGATGACCATCACCCCCGGCCCCAACAACGTGATGCTCACCGCCTCCGGGGCCAACTACGGCTTCCGGCGCACCCTGCCGCACCTGTTGGGTATCCTGGGCGGCTGTTTCGTGCTCTTCACGGCCATTGCCCTGGGCCTGGGGATCGTCTTCGAGCGCTTCCCGATCGTGCAGACCCTGCTGCGCCTCGTCGGCAGCGGCTATCTGCTGTATCTGGCCTGGGGCATCGCCACGGCCCCGCCGCCGGAGTTCGGCTCCGTCGAGGGTTGGCCGCAGAGCTTCTGGCAGGCCGCGGCCTTCCAGTTCGCCAATCCCAAGGCTTGGGTCATGGGGCTGACGCTGATGGCGAGTTTCCTGCCCGAGGGCGGCAACACCCTGGTCAACGCTCTGCTGCTGGCCGGCTTCGCCGAGCTGGTAGGCCTGCCCTGCATCGCGCTGTGGGCGGGTTTCGGGATGGCTATCGGCCGCTGGCTCAAGAGCCCGCGTTCCTGGCGGGTGTTCAACGCCACCATGGGCGCGCTGACCGCGGCTTGCGTGATCTTCATTCTGGGCTGACACGGCGGCTCCGAGCGAAACGCCCTGTGCGGCCGGGACGGAGGAGGGTGACATGAAAGCCAAGTTGGTGGATGTGTTCAGCGCCGAGCGGTTCAGCGGCCATGGTCTCACGATATTCTCCGATGCCGAGGGCCTGTCGGCGCGGGAGATGCAGGCGCTGACGCGAGAGATGCGCCGGTTCATCCATCTTCGTCTCCCGGGAAGATGACGGGTTCGCGGCAAGGATCTTCACCATTTGCTCAGCGGGCGGCGGTCGGCGCGACGTCCAGATCGTTCAGATACGGGGGCAGGTGGACCGTGATGAAGGCCAGTTGAAACCCGCAGACGCAAAAGCCGAACAGCAGCAGGCCGTAGCTGCGGTGCGCAAGCGCCGCCCACAGCGTCTCGCCCAGTTGCAACGGCGGCTCCCGTGTGAGTGCGGCGGTGAGGGAGGGGCGCCCGCGCAGGCCCAGCGCCAGCAGTGGAACGAGGCCCGTGATCCCCGCGAGGATCAGCGCGGCCTGCTGCCAGCCGTAGGCGTCGATGAAGCCCTGACCGAGCGGGGCGAAGACGAACTGGCCGAGCGAGCCGGCAGCGGTGGCGACACCGAGCGCCCAAGAGCGGCGGGGTTCTGGCACGAGGCGCCCCAGCGCACCGAGCACCGTGATGTAGGACGCGCCCCCCATGCCCAGCCCCACGAGCACGCCGGCACTCAGATGAAGCTCGAGTGGAGTGGTGCTGAAGGCCATGGCCGCAACGCCGAGGGCGTACAGTACGCCGCCGGCCGCAAGCACCCGTGCCGGGCCGAACCGGTCGACCAACGCCCCGGCGAAAGGCTGGCCGATGCCCCAGAAGAGGTTCTGCAGGGCGATGGCCAGCGCGAAGACCTCACGGCTCCAGCCGTGGGCGGCCGAGACCGAGTCGGTGAACAGCCCGAAAATCGAACGCAGGCCGAAGGTGACCAGCGAGATCACGCAGGCGCAGAGGATGAGTAGCCCCAGAGAGCGAGCGGGCGAGGGCGGTGCAAGCGAGATAAGGCGCATGAGGTCCTCCTGCTGACTGGCTGTACGGCGTGCAATGTTGCGAGAAGCTCTCGCGCACCGGTGCTTCGAACAGAGGGTCCTTGGGCCGAAAAACGATGGTCTCTCCAATGGCAGTTGCCGCTTGTTTGGCGCATTTTTGATGGGGTGAGATGCCCTCACCCGGCGCGAGCGCATGGGCTAGGCGCAGCGCCTGTTTCGATGGCCTTGCCGCATGCACTGAAGCGCGGAGCGGGACCGGGTGAAGCAGGACTGCGGACCTGCTGATGCAGGCTACGGCGGTGGGATGAGGGGCGCCAAGCGAGAATTCGTCGGTGGCAGATGAAGGAAATTCACCTCAAGGGGCGCCCCGCGGGGCGGTTCAGGTGCAGTTCGGCGTACGCTGGTAGGCGAGCCAGTCGCGGAAAGCCTGGACATCCTGGTCGCCCGCCCCACTCTGAAGGCCCACCAGCCAGTAGCCGGTGGAACTCTCGACGGCGGGTTCGGCGGCAACCACAAGGCGTGCGGCCTCGAGTTCGGCGTCGATCAGGGGCCGGCGTCCCATGGCGACACCCAGCCCTTCCGCGGCGGCGCTGAAGGCCATCTGCAGGGTGTCGAAGTTCAGACCCCGCGCCGGGTCCGGGGGCGTGTGGCCGGCGGCGCGGGCCCACGTTGCCCATTCTTCGCGAGCCCGAGTGACGTGGATGAGCGGCAGTTCGTCGAGGCTTGCCGCGGCACGCACATGATCCAGGAAGTCCGGGGCGCAGACCGGCACCAAATACTCGGTGAAGATATGGTCGATGAAACAGCCCTTCCACTGACCGTGTCCCATGCGGATCGCCAGGTCCACCTCGCGGCGGGTCAGGTCGACCTGCGCCTGTGCGGTGTCGATAACTACGGCGATCTCGGGGTGTCGCGCGCGAAAGTCGGGCAGCCGCGGCAGCAGCCAGCGTGCGGCGAAGGTAGGGGCAACGCTAAGCACGAGCCGGCGCGCCGCGCTGCCGGTCAGTCGGTCGCTGCTGTTGCTGATGAGAGCAAGCGCCTCCCGGACGGCCGGGTAGTAGGAGCGGCCGGACTCCGAGAGCACGATGCCGTGCTTGGTCCGCACGAACAGGCGCACGCCCAACCAATGCTCAAGGGTCTGCACGCCGTGGCTGACGGCACTCGGCGTGATGGACAGCTCTTCGGCGGCGCGCTTAAAGCTCAGCAGCCGTGCCGAGGCTTCGAACAGCCGTAGGGTGTTGAGAGGCGGTAGCCGATAGCGCAAGCGGCCTCCTGAGGTGCATGAATTGCCGAAACCGGTCCCGGCGCGGCGGTCCGCTCCAATTGGACCACTTCAACGTTATGGTTCGACTCCGATAGGGTGAGGCTGGCGGTCACACTATTGGGTGCCTACCCAGCTCTCTTCTGTCTCCACCTGTCCCCGCCGCTGCAGCCAGCGCATCGCGAGCCAGCACAGCGCCGCCCAGGCCGCCCCGGCCGTCCAGCCGGCAAGGACATCCGTAGGCCAATGGACCCCGAGGTAGACGCGGCTCATGCCCACCAGCAGCGTGAGCAGTATGGCCAGCACCAAGATATAGGCCTTCAGTCTCAGCTCGGGCTGCACGCGGATGAGCAGAGCGGCAAGGGTGAGGTAGGTCACGGCAGACATCATGGCATGACCGCTGGGAAAGCTTGCGGTGTAGACGATGGATTCATGAGGAACAAGATCGGGCCGAGGGCGATCATAGCCAAGCTTCATCAACGTGCTGAGCAGCACACCGCCGGGCACCGCGACCGAGGCAAAGAGCGCCGCGCGATAGCGTCGGGCGAGTAGCAGGTAGCCCAGGGCGCCCAGCGTGATCAGCACCAGTACGCCTACGCCGCCGAGCGCGGTAAAGTCCCGCCCCAGCTCTTCTACCCAGCCCGGACCGAGCGGGTCGGTGTGATCGGCAGGATTGCGCAGAGAGAGCAGCAGAGTCTCATCGATGCTCTGGGTTTCACCCTCGGAGACCTCATCGGCCAGCTCGATGAATCCCCAGATCCCGCCGGAAAGTACCAGGAGACACAGCAGCGCCGCAAACTCGTAGCGGGTTAGCCGAGCCAGCCTGGAAAGACTCCGGCGTCCCACATGCTTGGTCTTTTCGAAGTGCTTCATGGCAACTCCATTGCGGTGAAAGGGCACACGCCAACCCGGGGCTCTGCCTCGGCGGCGGCCAGCTGGCGTTGCAGCTGGTCGACCGTATCGGCTGCTTGAACAACTCGAGTTTCTCAAGCGCTGACCAGCCGGGCCCGGCTGGTGCCGTTGCCCAGCGGTTCCACCTGGATCTGCACCGGGATGCGTTCGTGCATCTCCTGGACGTGGGAGATCACGCCCACACGGCGGCCCAGGGCCTGCAGGCCGTCCAGGGCTTCCATGGCCAACGCCAGCGACTGGGGGTCGAGGCTGCCAAAGCCCTCGTCGATAAATAGCGACTCGATCACCAGCTCGCCGGAGGCCATCGAAGCCAGCCCCAGCGCCAGGGCCAGGGAGACCAGGAAGGTCTCGCCGCCGGAGAGGGAGTGCACCGAGCGGCGCTCGTCGCCCATGTCGTGATCCACCACCAGCAGACCAAGCTCACTGCCGCCGCGGATCAGGCGGTAGCGGCGGCTGAGGCCGGCGAGATGCACATTGGCGTGCTCCAGCAGCTGCTCGAGGTTGTAGCCTTGGGCGATACGCCGGAACGCCTTGCCGTCGGCGGAACCGATCAGCTCGCTGATGCGGCCCCAGCGGCGGTATTCGGCGCGGGCCGCCTCCAGGTCTTGCTGTGCTGCCTGCTGCCGCTCGCGACGACGGTCGTCGTCGCTGAGCGCGAAGGCGGCGGTGTCCCGGGCCTGCTGAGCTTCTTTCAGCCGCGGCGTCAGGTCGGCCTGGGCCTGACTCACGGCCTGCTGGCGGCGGTGTAGCTCGACGGCCATGGCATCGCCCAGCAGTGTCTCATCGGTATCGTCCTCAGTCAGCGCCTGTCCGCGGCGATGGCGAAGCAGGGCATCGCGGCGCTCGGCCAGGGTGGCGGTGGCGCTTAGCCGGGCCTGGTCGGCCTTGTCGAGGCGCTGCTCCTCCTGCTGGGCATTTGCCTCGGATTGGGTCAGCAACCGCGCCAGGGTGGTGTCATCCAGTTCGGGGTGGGCGCGGCGCCAGTCGGCCAGCTCGCGGTCTAGCGTCTCCTGCTCCTGGCGCAGCTGGGTGAGGCGCTCGGCCTCGTGGCCGTTCTGTTGGGTGAGGCGCTGCTGCGCCTGCGCGGCGTCGTGCTGCCGGGTCAGCGCCGCCTCGCGTGCCTGGCGGGCACTCTCGTGCTCGGTATCGAGGTGCTGCTGCCAGGTGTCCGGTGAGGCATGCTCGCCGAGCAGGACGGCGAGGCGGTCCGTGAGTTGGGTCCGCTGGGCTTGAAGGGGCGGGATCCGCTCGGCGAGATCGCCAAGCTCCCGGATGAGGTCGTCGTGACGGGTCTCGAGGCGGGCGAGGGCCAACTCGCCCTGGCGTAGCGATTCCTCCAGTGGCGCCAATTCGGCCTCGGACCGGGTCAGCTCGTCGAGGGACTGGCGGTGGTGGCGTCGCGCCGCCTCGCTGTCGCGGCGCTGGGCCGGCAGCCAGGCATCGCGTTCGGCCTCGCTTACGGCGGTAAGCTCGGCGTACAGCGAGTGCTCCTCCAGGGCTGCCCGGGCCGCGCCCAGGCGGCGTTCGGCCTCCGCCAGGTCCTGCTGGTGCTGCTTGAGCGCGGCCTCCAGGGCGCGATATTCCCCGAACAGCTCGTCGCGGGCCTGTTGGGCTTCGTCCCGCTGCCGCTGGGCGTTCGACAACTGGCGGTCTTCTTCGTCCTGCTGAGCGGCGAGCTGGGCGGCTTCGGGCGTGGCCGGCGGTTGGTGGCGCCAGGGGTGGTCGAGCCCGCCGCAGACCGGGCAGGGATCGCCCTCCTGCAGGTTCTCGCGCAACCTCGCCACGCTCTCGCTGCGCACGGCACGGCTGCGCTCGATCAGGGCAGAGACGCTGGCGTAGTGGTGCTGCGCCTCGGCCAGCCGCTGTCGGGCGTTCTGGCCCTCGGCCAGCCGTCGCGCCTTGCGCTGTCGATCCTTGTCGACCTGGCCGGTCAGCCGTCGCTTGGCCGCGTCGGCGCGGCTGAACTCCTGCCAGCGGCTGGCGAGGTCGCCCAGCGCCAGATGGCGCTGGGCGGCATGGTCGTGGGCCTGCTGGGCCGCCTGGCGGGCCGCGTCGAGGTGCGGGTGAGCACCCAGCAGCCGATGCAGGGCGGACTGCCACTCGTCGTGTTGTTTCTGTCGTGCGCGCTGCTCGTCGCTGGCCCGGTGGCGCTGCTCGGCAAGCATGTCGGCCTGCTTCTGCTGTTGGTTCCGGTTCGCCTTCAGGTCGGTGAGCTGCTTCTCCAGGGTAGCGAGCGCCTGGGCCTGGTCGCGGGCCTCGCGCAGAGCGGGCTCGGCCTGGCGGCGTGCATCGATGGCCTCGATCAGCGCCTGCTCGGTCCGGTCGTTGTCCTGGCGGGCCTGCTGCTGGGTGGCCCTGGCCTTCTCCAGCGCCCGTTGCGTCTCGGCATGAGTCGCCTCGGTCGCGGCGATCTCGCCGGGCAACTCGGCCTGGCGGGTCAGGCGATGGCGCTGGGGAGCGAGCAGGCGTCGCCACTCGCGGTCGGCGCGGGCACCCGCCAGGCCTTGCCAGTGGGCCTCGGCGTCCTGCTGCTGCCGGTATCCCTCGAGCCAGGCCTCGCGCAGCCGGTCGTCGCTGGCGTGCCATTGCTGTTGCGTCTCCAGGTGCTTGACCTGGGCCTGGACGGCGTCCAGCTCGCCCTGGGCGGTCTTGGCGTGGCGCTTGAGCTCGGCGCGGGCCTGGGGCTCGGCGGGCAGGTCGTCGGCAAGCCGGGTCGTCAGGGCATCGACGGTTTTCTTTGCCTCACTGGCGCGGCGGTAGGCGGCGATGGAAATTGCGGAGTACTCGGCGGTGCCGGTCAGGCGTTCCAGGAGGTCGCTGCGCTCGTTGTCGTCGGCCTGCAGGAAGGCGGCGAATTCGCTCTGGGCCAGCAGCACGGCGCGGGTGAACTGCTCGAAACTGAGCCCCAGGCGCTCGGGCAGCAGGCGGTCGAACTCGCGTTTCTGGGTGGTCAGCAGGCGATCATCCTCGAGGTCGCGCAGCGACTGCTCGACCTTCTGCAGCTTGCCACCGACCTTCTCCCGGGCGCGGCGCACGGCCCAGCGCGCGCGGTAGCGACGGCCGTCGCGCCCCAGGAAGTCGACCTCGGCGTAGCCGCTGGCGGTGCCGCGGCGCAGCAGGGTGCGGGGATCGGCGGTGTTGAGGGTTTCGCCTTCCACGTCGGGCAGCGGCGCCTCGCGCCCCGGGGCCTGGCGCAGCCGCGGCGTGCCGCCGTAGAGCGCCAGGCACAAGGCGTCGAGCAGGGTGCTCTTGCCGGCGCCGGTGGGCCCGGTGATGGCGAACAGGCCCGCATCGGCGAGGGGCGTCGCGGTGAAGTCGAGCGTCAGCGGGCCGGACAGGGAGGCCAGGTTGGCCAGGCGCAGGGCGAGGATCTTCATGGGTGGGGCTTCCTGTCGTCGGTGTCCTCGTCGTCCAGCATGTCCTGCAGCAGCCGGTTGAAATCGGCCAGCACGTCCTTGGTGGGTGGCTCGCCCCAGCGCTTCTCCCAGGTATGCGAGAAGAGCCGTTGCGGGCCGAGTTCCTCGAGGTCGACCCGGGTCGGGGCCTCCTCGCGCGCGACCCGAGGCAGGCGTCGCTCCAGGCGCAACAGGCGCAGTGCCTTGCCGGCCAGCGCCGCCTCCATCCGGGCGCGCAGGTCCGGCAGCGGGGCGTCGAGCGTGACGCGTACCTCCAGCCAGGGCCAGCGCTCTCTAGGAAGATCCTGCCCCCGATCCTGGCCGGGCAGGTCGGGGTCGAGAGCCTCGAGCTCGGTCAGCACCGCGTCCAGCGGGGCGGGACCGAGGCGATGCATGGCCACCGGGCGCGGCACGGGGAGCGTCTCGATGCCGGCCAGGGCTTCCTTGTCGAGGGTGACTTCTACCACCTGATGGGCATAGTCGACCTCGCTGAAGTCCAGGGGCAAGGGGCTGCCACTGTAGCGGATGCGCGTCTCGCCGACCTGTTGGGCGCGATGCAGGTGACCCAGCGCCACATAGGCGATGTCCTCAGGAAACAGCGCGGCGGAGACCGATTCCTCGCCACCGATGACGATGGGACGCTCGCTGGCCTCGGAGACGGCGGCACCGCGCAGGTGGGCGTGACTCATGGCCACCAGTGCCTGGCCGGGCTCACGTCGCGCCCGGGCCGCGTCGATCAGCGTTTCATGGACGCGCGTGATACTGGCGACGTAGTCATTATGGAGTGAATCGTTCCCGGAGGCGTCCTGGGGGAGCTCGGCGGGGCCTTGGCCGGTGATCTCGGCGGGTCGCAGGAAGGGCAGCGCCAGGCACCAGGCGCGGGTCTCGCCCGCGGCGTCGGTGAGCGGCACCAGCAGCCGCTCGGCGTCCAGAGTGCCGTCGCCCTGCCAGCTCACCCGGCCTAGGGCATGGGCGCGTAGCCGGCGCATCAGAGGCGCCGGCAGCTCGAGGCGATTGCCGCTGTCATGGTTGCCGGCGATCAGCACGATATCCAGCCGGGGCAGGCGTTCATGGGCGCTGACGATGAAGTCGACGAGCAGCGCCTGGGCGCGCAGCGAGGGGTTGACCACGTCGAAGATATCGCCGGCCACCAGCAGGGCATCGGCCTGGCGCGCCACCAGGGTGTCGAGCAGCCAGCTCAAAAAGGCACGATGTTCGACATGGCGCTCTTGGCCATGGAAGCTCTGGCCCAGGTGCCAGTCGGCGGTATGGATCAATCTCAGCATCGGTTCCCCGGTGTTCCGTCACGCGGTCCAAAGGCCCTAGTCTAACCCGAGCGACGCCGACACATCAGGGAGCCCGCATGCCGATCACGTCCTTGCACGACTGGAACCTTACCCCCGATGAGGCCATCGCCCTGCAGCAGCGCCTGGCCGGGCGCATCGAGCGCGAGGATCGCCTGGACCCGGTGCGCCGTATTGCCGGGGTGGATATCGGCTTCGAACAGGCTGGCGAGATCACCCGGGCGGCGGTGGTGGTGCTGGCCTGGCCACCGGCACCGGGCGGGGCGTTCGAGATGGTGGAGCAGGCGGTGCACCGCGAGCCGACGCGCATGCCCTATATCCCCGGCCTGCTGTCGTTTCGCGAGGTGCCGGCCACCCTGGCCGCCTTCGAGAGGCTGACGACCTGGCCTGAGCTGGTGATGGTGGACGGCCAGGGCATCGCCCATCCGCGCCGGCTGGGGGTGGCCAGCCACCTCGGGCTGTGGCTCGACCTGCCGACCATCGGCGTAGCCAAGTCGCGGCTGTGCGGCCGGCACGGCGAACCCGGTCCCGAGCGTGGCGACTGGGCGGCGCTGGTCGATGGCTGGGGCGAGCACGAAGAGGTCATCGGGGCGGTGCTGCGCTCGCGCCGGGGCGTCAAGCCGGTGTTCGTCTCGCCGGGGCACCGGCTGTGTCTCGAGACCGCCGTGGCCTGGGTAGTGGCCTGCCTGGGCAAGACCAAGTTGCCCGAGCCCACGCGCCTGGCCGACCGGCTGGCCTCGCGACGCGATCAGAAGCGGCGGTGACCTGTCCCCGGCGCCCCTTGGCATGTGCCAGCTGGATCGCCCTCGGTGGCTTGCTTGCCGGCCAGGATCGGCAGACTATGGGCGCCTATTCATCATCGGAACCCAACCATGCGCGTCTCGCCTGACGCTGCCCTCGTCGCCACCCGTGCCTGGGTGGAGACCTTCGTCGTTGCCCGCGACGTCTGTCCCTTCGCCGGTCGCGAACTGGCTCGCGACAGTATCCGCTACGTGGCGCTGCCCGCCGATGACCGCGAGAGAGCGCTGCTGACGCTGATGGATGAGTGCCGGCATCTCGATGCCGACACCACCACCGAGACCACCCTGCTTGTGCTGACCGAGGGGCTCGCCGACTTCGACGACTACCTGGACCTCCTGGTTCTCGCCGAGGCGTTGCTGGTGGCAGAGGGCTATGAAGGCACCTACCAACTGGCGAGCTTCCATCCCGACTATTGTTTCGAGGACGCCGAGCCGAGCGATCCCGCCAACTTCACCAATCGCTCGCCTTTCCCGATGCTGCACCTGCTGCGCGAGGCCGGGCTCGCGCGGGCGATTGCGCACCATCCCGATCCGGAAGGCATTCCCGCGCGCAATATCGCGGCGATGCGGGAGCTGGGCTACGCTACCCTGGCCTGCGAGCTGGCGGCGCTCCGTCGGGTTGCCCCCGAGGACAGTTGAAACGCAGATGGATGTCGCGAGTTCCTTCCCCCAGTGTGTATGCTGCAGGAGCAACGATCGGACCCACTCAACGATCAAGGAGACGACATGAGCATCAACAAAACCGGTAGCGCCGTCTGGCAAGGCGGCCTCAAGGATGGCAAGGGTACGGTATCCACCCAGAGCGGTGCCCTTCAGGAGGTGACCTACAGCTTCGCCAAGCGCTTCGAAGGCGAGGCGGGCACCAATCCCGAGGAGCTGATCGGTGCGGCCCACGCCAGTTGTTACTCCATGGCCCTGTCGATGATCCTGGGCGAGGAGGGCCTGACGCCCGAGCGCATCGCCACCGAGGCCAAGGTCTCCCTGGAGGAGGTCGAGGGCGGCTTTGCCATCACCGCCGTGCATCTCGACACCGTGGCCAAGATCCCCGGTGCCGATGACGCGGCGTTTCAGGACGCGGCCAACAAGGCCAAGGAAGGGTGCCCGGTCTCCAAGCTGTTCAATGCCACGATCACCTTGGAGGCCAAGCTGGAGAGCTGATCGCGTCTTTCCGCCCTTATCCCTCGGCTCGCGCCGGGGCCGCTTCAGGGTGGCCCTGGCGTTCTTGGCGTCGGTGCGCCCGCGCCGCCTCGAGCAGGGCCCGGATCAGGCGCTGCTGTGGACGGTTGAAGATCAGCCACTCGGGATGCCACTGCACCCCGATCAGGAAGTCATGCTCCCGCGACTCGATGCCCTGTACCAGGCCGTCGCGGTCGCGGGCGACGATCTCGATGCCCTCGCCGGCCTGCTTCACCGCCTGATGGTGCAGGCTGTTGATGCGGCACCAGCTGACCCGCAGGATGCGGTTCAGCCGGCTATCACCGACGATATCCACGGTCTTGCGAGGCAGCACGGTACGACGCCGCTTGAGCCCTTCGTGGGTGGTGTAGATGTCTGGGTCGAGGGTGCCGCCGAGATGTACGTTGATCAGCTGGGCGCCACGGCAGATGCCCAGTACCGGCGTGCCCAAGGGGATGAACCGTTCCAGCAGCTCGAGCTCCAGCTTGTCGCGTTCGGGATCGACGCGGACATCCAGCTGCACCTCCCCCCCGTAGAGGTGGGCCTGGATATCGTCACCGCCACCGATGATCAGGCCATCGAGGTGGACCGGCCGACGCCGCGAGGGCGACAGGCGCAGCGGGCGTCCGCCATGGCGCCAGACGGCGAACCAGTCGAACCACCAGGCGAGGCGGCTCTTGGCATCGGAGGTGGTGATGCCGATCAGGGGGCGGGGCGAGCGGCTCATGTGCGCTGCACCCAGCGGCGCAGGCGCATGAGCCAACGCCTGGGCCGGGAGGGCCGATGCCGCGCCAGGAACTGGGCACTGCGCTCGGCTAGCGTCTCCGGGGTGATGGCCAGGCGCTCCACCTCGAGCCAGCGGTTCCACTCCGTCACCGCCCCCCAGCCGGGTTCCGCGAGCTGGGCGTTGGGCAGCCGGTAATGGAAGGTGGGGCGTGCCCTGACCAGCCGGCTGCGCAGCAGTTCGTCGGGGTAGTCGGGGCGCAGATGGGCGAACAGCGGTAACATGTCCAGCTCCCGGTTGCGGGTCGGGTTGTCGGTTAGGTAGTCGTCGATCAGTGTTTCGAGGTCCGGGGCATAGTCCGGGTCGAGCACCTTCAGGGCATAGGCCCGCGGGAAGGGACTGGCATGGGGTAGCACCTCCCGGGTGATATCCACGTGGATCTGTTCGCGCAGCCAGGCGGCCGAGAGCAGGTAGGCGCGCAGGTACGCCAGGATGGTGGTGGTGGAAAGGTCGGGAACCTCGGGGTTGAGGTGCAGCCCAAACCCGTAGAGCAGGCTGGCCTCGGTGCCCTTGGCGCCATGCTGGCGCAGGGCTTCGAACAGCTGGTCCAGCTCGCCCAGCTCGTCCCAGGGCACCGGGGGGCAGACGATCTCGGTGGGCACCAGGCCGGTTACCACATCGCCGATCAACTCCCGGGTGCGGGCGTGAAAGTCCCGCCGCATGCGTTCCCACTCACTGTCCCGTGAGGCCTCGGGGTCGAGCCGGCGCTCGTCGGGATGGGCATACTGGGTGTCCAGTTCGATGCCGAAGTCGCCCCAGCGGGTGCCGATGACCTTGAGGCGGTGGGGACTGAGCACCTCGATCTCGCCGTCGAAGAGGTCGCGGACCAGGCAGGCTGTTTCCCGGGGCGGCAGGCCGGCGAACTCGATCTCGACGCCGACGCGGCGTTGGCGGCCATCGGGGGTGCGAGGCTCGGGTGGCGATTGCGGCGTCATGACGGCATCCTGTGCGAGGTCGTGCCGGCAGCCTATCATACTGCCCTCGAGGGGCAGGTGTGCGTCGGCCATCTTCGCGGAACGAATGGAGACCCCATGCAACGTGTTGCTTTCCACACCCTGAGGGTGCTCTGCCTGCTGCTGATGGGACTGTGGCTGCCTCTGGCGGCCTGGGCCCAGTCCTCGCCCCTGGCGGCGCTGACCGGTACCGAGCCTTCGACGGAAGCCCCGGATCCACAGGCCTTCCAAGAGTCCCTGGATCGGGTGATCACCACCCTGGAGAACAGCGAGCAGCGCCAGGCCCTGCTGGAGAGCCTACGGGATCTGAAGATGGCCCATGAGCCCGCCACCCAAGGGAGCATCCCCGCCACGCAGGGGCTGCTGGGGGCGCTGGCCGAGACCTTCAGCGACCTGGGGGAGCAGGCCGAGTCCGAGCAGTCTCCGCTGGCCCAGTGGCAACGCAAGCTCAATGAGGGCTGGACCGACTTGCGGGATCTGGTGATCGAGACCGGCAGTGCCGAGCTGCTGCGCTTCGTCGTCGAGTTCACCGTGCTGCTGGTGATCTGGGGCGGCTTGCTGGTGATCCTGGTCGCCTTGGGCCGCATGCTGGCCAAGCGTCGAGAGTGGCCATTGGACCTGCCCCGGGAGCCCAAGGGCTGGCTACTGGCGGTGCACTTTCTGCGCCGCCTGCTGCCCTGGGCGCTGGCCTTTGCCCTGGTGCTGGGTATCGCCCAGTTGGTACCCCCCAGCGCCGGACGCACGGCCACCCTGGTGGTTGCCTATGTGGCGCTGTGCGGGCGCACCCTGTCGGTGGTGGTGGAAACGGTGACCTCGGTATTCGCTCGGGGCCACCGTTTCGTCGCCGTGCAATGGCTGCACCAGCACAGCCTGCGCCCGCTGTTCGTGATCGGAGCGCTGATTGCGCTGGGCGATGCCTTCAACTCGAGCCACCTGATGGAGATGCTCGGCCGTGACCTGGCCAGCCTGATGTCGGTGCTGGCCAATGTCCTGGCGGCGCTGCTTAGCGTGCGCTTCATCCTGCGCTTCAAGCGGCCGATTCGACACCTGATCCGTAACCGTCCCTACCGGGTGCGCCAGGAGAGCGGCAGCGCCGCCGAGATGGTACGGGTGCTCGGAGGACTCTGGCATGTGCCGGCGCTGCTGCTGGTGGGCGGTTCACTGCTGGCGATCTTCGTCACCGTGGGGGACGTGGGGACCGCCCTGGCTCGCTCGATCATCTCCGCCTCTCTGCTGGTGCTGACCCTGGTGATCACCGGGCTGATCCGGCGCCACGGCGAGCGGCGCAACCGCCACAATTTGCGTCGACGGGTCAGCCGATACCGTGGGCGCCTGGAGCGCTTCGGCTATGCCCTCTCCCATGTCGTGGCCTGGATCGTCTTCGCCGAGCTCTCCCTGCAGGTGTGGGGCGGCTCCTTGATCGGCATCGGCCAGCAGGGCGTGGCCAGCGCACGCATCGGCCAGGCCCTGCTGGCCATCGGCTTCACGGTCCTGCTGGCCTGGCTGGTCTGGATCTTCGCGGACACCGCCATCCAGCGTGCTCTGACCAGCCCGGCGCGAGCCCGGGGGCGGCGGGTCAATCTGGCGCGGGCCCAGACCATCACGCCGATGCTTCGTAACATCATCTTCGCCACCATCGTGATCATCGCGGCCATCGTCGGCCTGGCCAATCTCGGGGTGAATGTCACGCCGCTGCTGGCCGGTGCCGGGGTGATCGGCCTGGCCATCGGCTTCGGCGCGCAGACCCTGGTGCAGGACCTGATCACCGGCATCTTCATCCTCATCGAGGATTCGCTGGCGGTGGACGACTTCGTCAGGATCAACGGGCACATCGGTACCGTCGAGGGCTTGACCCTGCGCACCGTGCGCCTGCGCGACCTGGATGCCGTCGTCCACATCATCACCTTCAGCCGCATCGAGTCCATCCACAACATGTCGCGGCAATTCGGCATCGCGCTGATGAAGATCCGTATTCCCTACACTATGAAGATCGACGACGCCATCACCCTGATGCAGGAGACCGCCCTCGAGCTGCGCCAGGATCCGGTGATGCGCCACCACATCTGGTCACCGCTGGAGATGGAGGGCGTTCACGCCTTCGAGGAGGGCTGCCCCATCCTGCGCATGCGTTTGCGCACGGCACCGCAGATGCAGTGGGACGTGGCCCGGGCCTTCAACCTGTTGCTCAAACGGCGCATGGAGCAGCAGGATCTCGACCTGGGGATACCGCGTCTCAGCGTCAGCATGGAAGGCCGTGGGGGTGGCCGCCTCGACGGCAGCGCCGAGCGCGGCGGCGAACGCGATGCCAGCGGTCGCGAGCCTGGCCGGGCCGGCGTCGCCGATCCGCAGCGCCAGACCAGCACCAGTGGAGGCTCACCGGATCCCGTGACCTGAGCTCTCCTCTGAGCTGCCTCATTCGAACCTGCTCCACTTGAACCTGTCCCGCTCGTACGGCCGCCCAGGTCGACGGGCGGTGAGGGTTACCTCCTGTTGCTGGGCGAGGTGCTGGCGGGCAGGCCGCCGCGCCACGTCTCCATGCCGGTGGAACTGGTGGTCCGCCAGACCAGCTGAGCGTTCCTTGCACGTCCCTTCAGCCTGAGTGAGAGTCACAGTGGAAGCGAGGGTGGGTTTTTCCATCAGCAGGCCCCGACGTATCGGACCGTCGCGAGGTCACTATGGTAAATGCGGGAGGATGACGATGCGTTCACTCATTCGAACCTTGCTGGCGCCGGTTATATGGGTAGCCAACAAGCTCGGCACCCGCCGGGAAGTCTCGCGCGACGAGGCGCAGCAGGCCGAGGTGGATCAGGCCTGCGAGACCCTGGCCCTCTATCAGGCCTGGAGCGAGCCCGACTGCATCCAGGTGAGGCGGGAGATCGCCCGGCTGGGGCTTACGATCGAGACCCGCGACGTACGCCTCGACCCCGAGCATACCCGGGTCCTGAAGGAGGAGGGCGGCAAGCTGGAAGTTCCCTGCCTGTACATCCACGAGGCGCAGGGCAATGAGCGTTGGCTCTATGGCGCCCAGGCCATCATCGACTACCTCCGCGGGCGCTTCGGTGAATAAGCGCTCATTTCCGAAATCCCAGCAATGGTGGGCGCCGGGACAAGGCGAAGCGAGATCCCGTCTTTTTCAACTGGTTTCACTCCTTATGCGGTGAGTTGAGGGCCGATATTGGGTCAGCGTCCTTAAGACGCCAAAGGCGATGTGTACCAGCTTGTGAATGGCTGCCCCTAAGGTGGCCATGGCAGGCTTCCCGTGCCGGCGACCCGGTTGTGTGCCATGCTCATATGCGTTTTCCCCACCCTTGTGGCGCACTCTCCCGATAGCCCTCCACTGCCGTCACGCTACTACTCTCATGCTCCTCGAAATCCTCATCGTCCTGGCCCTGATCGTGCTGAACGGCCTGCTCGCCATGTCGGAGCTGGCGATCGTTTCTTCTCGCTCGACGCGCCTCAAGACGCGGGCCGCGGATGGCTCCCGTGGCGCCAGGATCGCCCTCGCCCTTTCCGAGGACCCGGGGCGGTTTCTCTCGACGGTGCAGATCGGCATCACCTTGGTCGGCGTACTCGCTGGTGCCTTCTCCGGGGCGACGCTGGGTGCTCGGCTTGCCGGCGTACTGCCGGACCTTGGGGTCCCGGTACGGCTTGCCGATCCGCTGGGGGTCGGTATCGTCGTGGTTGTGATCACCTACCTCTCACTGATCATCGGTGAACTCGTTCCCAAGCAGATCGCGTTGGCCAACCCGGAGACCGTGGCCTCTCGTGTGGCGCCGGCGATGCATCTGCTTTCCCGCGCCGCCCTGCCGCTCGTCTGGCTTCTGGTCTGGTCAGGAAAGCTCGTCCTCAGGCTGCTCGGACACTCGGGCAAGCGGGAAACCACCGTCAGCGACGAGGAGATCCGGATGCTCATCGTGGAGGCGGAGGGCGCCGGCACCCTCGAGAAGGGCGAAACCCGGATGATCACCGGCGTCATGCGCATCGCCGACCGCCACGCGCGCGGCTTGATGACCCCGCGGCACGAGGTCGAGCTCGCCGGCGTCGGCGACACCCGTGCCGAGATCCTCGCCCGACTGCGTGTCTCTGGCCGGTCACGCCTACCTCTGCGTGATGGCGGTCAGGACGACATTGTCGGCATCCTGCAGAGTCATGACCTCCTGCAGGTGGAAGAGGAAGGCTTTGAGCCCAGGTCACTCGCACGACCCGCCCCGGTGGTCCACGATGCCCTGCCGGCAATGCAGGTAATCGAGCAGCTCAAGGCGGCTCCCGCGCAGATGCTGCTCGTCTATGACGAGTACGGCCATTTCGAGGGTATCATCACCCCCATGGATATCCTCGGTGCGATCACAGGAGGATTCGATGACGCGGAGGCGGACGAGCCCAAGCTGGTCGAACGTGCGGACGGCTCGTTGCTCGTCGCCGGCTGGATGCCCATCGACGAGTTCGCCGAGTACATCGGCCTCACGCTGAAGGAAACTCCCGACTATGCGACCGTGGCCGGCCTTGTCCTCCACCAGGCGGCGGAACTGCCGAAGGTGGGCCAGCACGTGATCGTCGGCGACTGGCGGATCGAGGTCATCGACCTGGATGGGCGACGGATCGACAAGCTGCTCGTCCAGAGAATGTCCACCGGTTAGCAAAGCTTAGACCTGGCGTAGCGAATCGGAGGACCGCCATGACATCGGGAAACGTCGAGACAGATACCAAGCGCCATGTGTGGCCCGTGGCAACCATTGCCATTGCCCAGTTGTTCGGCACCTCGCTCTGGTTCAGCACCAACAGCGCGGCGGACGACCTGATGAGCGCCTGGCAGATCAGTGCCGGCGATATCGGCTGGCTGACCAGCTCGGTGCAGGTCGGCTTCATCCTCGGCACCCTGGTCATGGCGCTCGGCGGCCTGGCGGATCGCTACCGCGCCAGCCGGATCTTCGTCTGTAGCGCGGTGGCCGGTGGGCTGTTCAATGCCGGCTTCGCCTGGCTGTCCGAGGGGCTGGCCAGCGCCATGCTGTTGCGTTTTCTGGTCGGCGTGTCGCTGGCGGGCATCTATCCGGTGGGCATGAAGCTGATCGTCAGCTGGGCGCCGGAGCGTACCGGCCAGGCGCTGGCCCAGCTGGTCGCCATGCTGACGCTGGGCACGGCGCTGCCCCATGGGCTGCGCGAGATGGGGGCCGATCTTCCCTGGCAAGCCATCATTTCTGCTTCGTCGGTGCTCGCGCTGCTGGGGGCGCTGCTGATCCACTGGCTGGGGGATGGGCCTCACCTGCCGGATGCCCGCCAGAGGAAATCGCTATCACTCACCGAGACGGAACGACGGGCCACGGTCCTGGAGGCATTCAGGGTGCCCCGGTTCCGGGCGGCCGCGCTGGGGTACTTCGGGCACATGTGGGAGCTGTACGCGTTCTGGACGGTAGTGCCGCTGCTGGTGTCGCATACGGTGCTGGCCAGCGAGTATGCCATGCTCGGGGTCTCCGGCATGGCGTTCGGCATCATCGGGATCGGGGCCCTGGGTTGTGTGGTCGGCGGGTGGCTGTCGCGACGTATCGGCAGCGCCAAGGTGGCGCTGGGCGCCCTGGCCGCCTCAGGCGTCTGCGCCCTGGTGTTTGCCCTGTCCTGGCAGGAGCTGCCGGCCATCGTGTTGGCCCTTCTCCTGCTGGTGTGGGGCGCGACCGTCATCGCGGACTCGCCCCAATTTTCCGCCCTGGCGGCACACGCCTGCCCGCGGGAGCTGGTGGGTGCCGCGCTGGCCATGCAGAACTCCATCGGCTTTGCCATCACCGTCGTCTCGATCGCTGCCACCACTACCCTGTTCGAGCACGTGGGGTTGAATGCCGCCTGGCTTCTGGTTCCCGGTCCGGTCGTGGGGCTACTCGGCTTCGCTTGGGCCTCCAGGCGAGCCGTCGATGATGAGGTAGCCTCGGGTGGCATGCCATGATGCAGGCTATCTCTCGCAACACCTGATGATGCCAGGGCCATGCAACGTATTTCGCCCTAACATCACACGACGCATGCCTCGGGGCATTTACAGCGTCTCCTCCAGGAGCATGGCGAGCCGCTTGTGATGCAGGGCATCGGCGGCCGCATCGTAGGAAGGGGCATCCTTGGCCGTGAAGCCGTGGGCCGCGCCCTGGTAGAGCTCCGTGGTGAAGTGCACGCCGGCCCTGGCCAGCGCCTCGTCCAGGCGGGCGATCTGCTCGGGGGGCAGCAGCTCATCCTTGTCGGCGTGGCCGAGATAGACGCGCCCTTCGATGGTGCCGACCAAGTGCACGGAACTGTTGGGGTCGTCGGCCTGCGCCAGGCGGGCCGAGTGAAAACCGGCCGCGGCGGCCACGCGGCCGGGGTGTTCGGCCGCCATGCGCAGCGCGAAGGCGCCGGTCATGCAATAGCCGACCACGCCGATCTTGCCATCCGCGAACTCGGCCTCGCTATCGAGGCAGTCCAGGAGGGCGGCGAAATCGCGGGCCTGCGCCTCGGGTGTCAGGTGGGCGGCATACTCGAGCAGGGTCGGTCGCACATCCGGATCGCGGAAGGACTTGCCCTTGGGCACGACAGCGCCGCTCGCATCGCGGTAGTAGACGTTGGGCATCAACACGGCGTAGCCGTTGTCGGCGATCTGCTGGGCTTTCTCATGGTAGCAGGGGCGTAGGCCGCCGATATCGGTGAACAGCACCACGGCCGGCAGTGAGCCGCCGGCGCTGCCGGGCGTGAAGATATGAGCGTCGATGGTGCCGTCGGCGGCGGGAATGTCGATGGCGCGAGACATTAAGGGGCTCCGGGGTGTCGATGGCGGATGATGAGGGGCGCCGCGGACCTTAGTCGCCCAGGGTCGGGGGGCGGCCGAGGTTCTCGGGGCCGAAGGAGTCGGGGAGCAGCTCCTCCATGGTATAGCACTTGAGCAGCCGGCCCTCGGCGTCGACCACCCGAATCAACGTCTCGGGGCTGGCGAACTCGCGGATGCGCTGACGGCAGTCGCCGCAGGGGGTGCACAGGTGCTTGTCGGGGCCGATCACGTAGACCACGCGCAGCTCGCGCTCGCCGGCGCTGGCCATCGCGGCGATGGCCGAGGCCTCGGCGCACAGTCCCTTGTAGTGGGCCACCTCGACGTTGGCGCCAACATGGCGGGTGCCGCTCTCGCTGATCACCAGGGCGCCCACCGGGTGGTTGGAGTAGGGCGCATAGGCGCGGTCGCGCACCTCGATCAGCGCCTCGACGATGTCCTGGTGGAGGGAGTCGCGCTCGATCTCGCCGCTCATGCGCTGGCCTCCTGGGCCGCAGCGTCGCGTAGCACGCTGTCCAGGGCGATGGTCATCATCTCGTCGAAGGTGGTGGCGCGCTCGTCGCTGGACAGCGAGTCGCCCTTGACGATGTGGTCGGAGACCGTGCAGATGGTCGCAGCCCGGGCGCCGAACTCGGCGGCCACCCCGTAGAGGCCGGCGGCCTCCATCTCCACGCCGATGATGCCGTAGCGGCGCAGAGTCTCGACCAGTTCGGTGTCCGGGTTGTAGAACAGGTCCGCCGAGAAGAGGTTGCCCACCTTCACCGGCACGCCCTGGGCCGCAGCGGCGTCCACCGCATGGCGGGTCAGCTCGAAGTCGCCGATGGCGGCGAAGTCGTGGCCGCGGAACCGGGTGCGGTTGACCCCCGAATCGGTGCAGGCGCCCAGGCCGATCACCACGTCGCGCACCGCCACGTCGTCGCGCACCGCGCCGCAGGAGCCGACCCGGATCAGCCGCTTGACGTCATAATCGGTGATCAGCTCCTTGGCGTAGATCGACACCGAGGGAATGCCCATGCCGTGGCCCATCACCGAAACCTCGCGACCCTGGTAGGTGCCGGTGTAGCCGTACATGTTGCGTACGCTGTTTACCTGGCGAACATCGCTCAGGAAGGTGTCGGCGATGTACTTGGCGCGAAGCGGGTCGCCAGGCATCAGCACGGTGTCGGCGAAGTCGCCGTATTCGGCGTCGATATGCGGGGTGGCCATCAATGCGCTCCTTGGCGGTGGTGATCGGGGAGGAAGCTCTCACCGTCGTCCATGGGCGGCAAACCGAAGTGGCGAGCCAGGCTCTGGCCGATGTCGGCGAAGCTGGCGCGGGCACCGAGCGAGCCCGGGGCGAGGCCGGCGCCCACGGCCAGCACCGGGATGTGTTCCCGAGTATGGTCGCTGCCGGTCCAGGTCGGGTCGCAGCCGTGGTCGGCGGTGATCACCAGCAGGTCATCGTCTTCGAGGCGCTCGAGCAGCTCGGGGAGCCGAGCATCGAAGGCCTCCAGGGCGGCGGCGTAGCCGGCCACGTCACGGCGGTGGCCATAGACCATGTCGAAGTCGACGAAGTTGGTCATCACCAGCGTCCGGTCGCCGGCCTCGTCCAGGGCGGTCAGGGTGACGTTCATGAGGGCGTCGTGGCTGCTGGCCTTGAGCGTCTCGCTGATGCCACAGTGGGCGTAGATATCGGCGATCTTGCCGATGGCTACCACCGTGCCGCCATCGTCATGGAGCTTCTGCAGCACCGTGGGCGAGGGCGGCTCGACACTGTAGTCGCGGCGGTTGGCCGTGCGAGTGAAGCCCGCGGCGGCGTCCCCGGTGAAGGGCCGCGCGATCACCCGGCCGATGTTGTACGGCTCGAGCAGTCGGCGGGCGATCCCGCAGACGTGGTAGAGCCGCGCCAGCCCGAAGGCCTCCTCATGGGCGGCGATCTGGAACACGGAGTCTGCCGAGGTATAGACAATGGGCTTGCCGGTGCGCCGGTGCGCCTCGCCGAGGCGGGCGATGATCTCGGTGCCGGAGGCGTGGCAGTCGCCCAGCACCCCGGGCAGCTCAGCCTCGCGGATCAGCGCCTCGAGCAGCTCGCTCGGGAAACTGTGCTCGTGCTCCAGGAAGTAGCCCCACTCGAAGCGCACCGGGACTCCGGCGATCTCCCAGTGGCCAGAGGGGGTGTCCTTGCCCGAGGAGAGTTCCCGGGCGTAGCCATAGGCACCGACCACCATGGCGGGCACCGCGACGCCCTCGGCCCACGCGCCGGTGCTCTCGTGGTGGGCGTGAAAGAGCCCCAGCCGGGCCAGGTTTGGCAGGTGAAGCGGCCCCTTTCGGCCCTCGCTCGGGCCGGCTTCGGGGCCCTGTGGAAGGTCGCATTCGCCCCGGGCGCAGGCCGCGGCGATATGGCCCAGGGTGTCGGCCCCGGCATCGCCGAAGGCCTCGGCATCGGGCGTGGCGCCGATGCCGAAGGAGTCGAGGACGAGCACGAGGGCGCGTGTCATGGAGCCTCCCCACGAATGACGTCGTGTATTAGTGTAGGCGGCGTGGCCGGGGCCTCGCTGAAGGTGACGGCCTCGCGCACCCGGCGTGCGGCTCGCTCGGCGTCGTCCTCGCTACGGGCGTGGACGGTGGCCAACGGCTGGCCGGCCGGGACCGCTTCGCCCAGCGCGGCGATGCCGGTCAAGCCCACCGCCGGGTCGATGGTGTCTTCCGGGGCGCGGCGCCCGCCGCCGAGTTCCACCACCGCCAGGCCCAGCGCCCGGGTGTCGAGGGCCCGCAGGTAGCCGGCGTGCTCGGCGCGAACCTCGCGCACCACCGGGGCGGCAGGTAGGTGGCGGTCGTCTCGCTCCAGCAGGTCACCGGGGCCACCGAGGCCGGCGACCATGCGCGCGAAGCGCTCGGCGGCCTCGCCGGAGGCCAGGCGCGCATCGAGGCGCGCCAGGGCCGCCTCGCGGTCTTGGGCCAGCCCGCCGGCCAGCAGCATCTCCGCCGCCAAGGTGCGGGTCACTTCCAGCAGGCGGCCGTCTCGCTTCTCGCCGGTCAGCACGGCCAGCGCCTCGCGTACCTCGAGGGCATTGCCGGCGCAGGGCGCCAGCGGCTGGCTCATGTCGGTGAGCAATGCCGTAGTTGGCGTACCCGCACGACTGGCCACCTCGACAACCGTTTCCGCCAGTTCCTGGGATGCCTCGGGGGTGGGCATCAAGGCGCCGCTGCCGACCTTGACGTCCATGATCAGGGCGTCGAGGCCGCAGGCGAGCTTCTTGCCAAGGATCGAGGCGACGATCAGCGGCAGCGACTCCACGGTGGCGGTGACGTCGCGTACCGCGTAGAGGCGCTTGTCCGCCGGGGCCAGCGCGCCGGTCTGGCCGATGATCGCCACGCCGACATCCTTGACCAGGCGGCGGAAGATGACCGTATCGGGGGTGACCGTGTAGCCGGGGATCGCCTCCAGCTTGTCCAGGGTGCCGCCGGTGTGGCCCAGCCCGCGACCGGAGATCATCGGGACATGGCCGCCGCAGGCGGCGACCCAGGGGCCTAGCACCAGCGAGACCAGGTCGCCAACACCGCCGGTGGAGTGCTTGTCGAGCACCGGGCCGGGCAGGTCGAGGTCGTCCCAGGCGAGCACCTGGCCGGAGTCGCGTATGGCCTCGGTCAGGACTACCGTCTCGGCGGCGTCCATGCCGCGGATGAAGATGGCCATGGCCAGGGCGCCGACCTGGGCATCGGAGAGGCGGCCATCGGTGAGGCCGGCCACCAGCTCACGGATCGCCTCGCGGGACAGCCGCTGGCCGTCGCGCTTGGTGCGGATCAGCTCTTGGGGGAGGCCTTGGGCGGCCATCAGTAGTCTCTTGGGACCCCGTCCGGTGCCGACGCCATCTCCAACGTCACCAGCAGGTCGTCGAGTAGTCCCGAGGCGCCGAAGCGGAAGTGGGCCGGAGTGATCCAGTCGCGGCCCATGAGTCGCTCGGCGAGTTGCAGGTAAGCTTGAGCGTCCTCGGCACTGCGCACCCCACCGGCGGCCTTGAAACCCACGTCGCGACCGCTCTCGCGGATCACCGATATCAGGATCTCGGCCGCCTCCAGGGTGGCGTTGATGGTGACCTTGCCGGTGGAGGTCTTGAGGAAGTCGGCGCCGCCCTCGATAGCCAGCTCGCTGGCGCGGCGAATCAGGGTGGCGTCCTTGAGCTCGCCGGTCTCGAGGATCACCTTGAGGGTCTTGGTGCCGCAGGCGGCCTTGCACATCTCGACCAGTTCCCGGCCGAGGACCTCGTCGCCGTCCCGCAGGGCGCGCCAGGGAAAGACCACGTCGACCTCGTCGGCGCCGGAGGCCACAGCCTCGCGGGTCTCCCGGGCAGCGGCCATGACATCGGCGTTGCCGCGGGGAAAATTGGTGACCGTGGCGATCTTTATGCTGTCGTTGAGGCGATGGGCGGTCAGGGCACGGCGGGCCGTGACGATGAAGCGTGGGTAGACGCAGAGTGCCGCCGGAGTGCCGGCCGGCGTCTTCGCTCGCTGGCAGAGCGCCTCGATGGTGGCATCGGTGTCGTCGTCGTTGAGACTGGTCAGGTCCATCAGGGTCAGGGCCTCATGGGCCGCATGCTGAAGGTCGTCGAAAGGGGAAGCGGTCATGGCATGTTCCATCGGGTCGGTGAGAAGGGTGGGCGCGGCAGGGCATGACGGCCGCACACGGATAGGATTCAGCCCAGGGCGGCGAGGGCCAGGAAGAAGCCGGCGAGGGTGGCCGACATCAGATTGGAGAGGGTGCCGGCCAGCACCGCCTTGAGGCCAAACCGCGCGATCTCGTGGCGCCGGCTGGGGGCGATGCTCCCGAGGCCGCCGAGCAGGATGGCGATGGACGACAGGTTGGCGAAGCCGCACAGGGCAAACGAGAGGACCGCCGCGGTGTGGGCCGACATCGGCTCGCCGGTGGCGGCGACCATCTGCTCTCCGTCGAGGTAGGGGGACAGGTTGATGTAGGCGACGAACTCGTTGACCACCAGCTTCTGGCCGATGAACGAGCCGGCGAGCGTCGCTTCATCCCAGGGCACGCCGAGCAGGAAGGCCAGCGGCGAGAACAGCCAGCCCAGGATCAGCTCCAGGCTCAGCGACTCCAGGCCGACCCAGCCGCCGAGGCCCCCGAGGATGCCGTTGAGCAGGGCGATTAGGCCGATGAAGGCCAGCAGCATGGCGCCGACGTTGGCGGCCAGCTGCAGGCCAGAGGAGGCCCCGGCAGCGGCGGCGTCCAGCACATTGCTGGGATGGTGCTCCTCGGCGTCGAGGCGCTCCTCGGCCTCGTCCATATCGTCGTTCGGCGTTGCGGTCTCCGGCATCAGCAGCTTGGCGAACAGCAGTCCGCCCGGGGCGGCCATGAAGGAGGCCGCCACCAGGTACTCCATGGGGATGCCCAGGGCCGCATAGCCAGCCAGCACCGAGCCGGCTACCGAGGCCAGGCCGCCGCACATCACCGCGAACAGCTGCGAGGGTGTCATGCGGGCGATGAAGGGGCGCACCACCAGCGGGGCCTCGGTCTGGCCGACGAAGATGTTGGCGGTGGCCGAGAGCGACTCGGTGCGTGAGGTGCCCAGCGCCTTCTGCAGGGCACCGCCGAGCAGCCGGATCACCCATTGCATGATGCCGAGGTAGTAGAGCACGGCGGTCAGAGACGAGAAGAAGATGATCACCGGCAGCACCTTGATGGCGAACACGAAGCCCACGGACTCGACGTTGGCCAGGCCGCCGAACAGGAAATCGATGCCGTCGTTGGCATAGAGCACCACCTGGCTGACGGCGTCGGAGACGGTCTTGAGCACCGCCTGGCCGGCGGGCACATAGAGGACGAAGGCCCCGAGACCGGCCTGGATGGCGAAGGCGCCGCCCACGGTACGCAGGCGGATCGCACGACGGTCGGTCGAGAAGAGCAGGGCGATGGCGAACAGGGTCATCATCCCGACCAGGCTCATGATGAGCGTCATGGGAACTCCTAATTAAATCGACATTCAAGTAGATCGTCCTGCCCTATGTGCCTATCGCCCGCGCACCCCTAGCGTAGCGGCGAGAATTTGCGAGTGTTACACGGACTCGCGCCGCTCTGTCGAACCGCGACGGCACTTACCGGTGCCATTATTAACCTGGCAAACATGCGTGTCGGGTTAATAACGCTACGGCGGGCTGAGTTTCACAGGGTAGGCCATGCGTGTCGAGGCCGGCAGGGGCCTCCTTCCTTTTTGTCATCCGCCCAGCCCGCTTTGCCGCCTTGGAAGAGATCGACGAGCTAATCACCGACGGGCATCTGGCGCAGCCGTGAGGCATTCCAGGGAAAGAAGCTGTCCCGGATCAAGGCCGACGCCGGCCAGCCTTGCTATCCTGTCAATAAACGCGTTCGCGACAAGGCGGTCCAGCGACTGCCCGATCCCGCCAAAGCCGAGGAGACCCTGCCATGCGTGCCGCCGACGTCATGACCCCCAATGTGATCACCGTCACGCCCGATAGCGAGGTGCGTGAGATAGCCAGCCTACTGGTCGAGCATGGCATCAGTGCGGTGCCGGTCGTCGATGCCGATAACCGAGTGCTGGGCATCGTCAGCGAGGGCGACCTGATGCGCCGCGTCGAGAGTGATAACGGCGAGCCTCGCTCCTGGTGGCTGAGGCTTTTCTCCGGCCATAGCGCCGTCGACTATGTCAAGAGCCATGGCCGCAAGGCCCGCGAGATCATGACCCCGGATCCGCTTACCGTGAGCGAGGACGAGCCTTTGCACCAGATCGCCTCCCAGCTCGAGAAACGTCGCATCAAGCGGGTACCCGTGGTCCGCGACGGGCGCCTGGTGGGTATCGTCAGCCGTTCCAACCTGCTGCGCGGCTTCTCGGTTGCCGACTCGGCGCCGGCCGCCACGCGGGATGATCGCGAAATCCGCGATGCCATCCTCAAGGAGGTCGATGACAACACCGACGTGATGATCGACCGCCTCAATATCATCGTCGCCGATGGCCAGGTGCAGCTGTGGGGCCTGGTGGACAGCAAGGAGCAGCGCCTGGCCGTGCAGGTCGCCGCCGAGAACACACCCGGCGTGACGTCAGTGGAGAACAACCTGGGCTTCTTGCCACGCGGCATGGGCGGGGTGTGACCGACGCGACGCGTCTCCTTGCCGCTTGGCGCCTACGAAACGCCAGCGGGACGGTCATGGACCGTCCCGCTGGCGTTCGAGGAAGGCGGGGAGCTACCGGGCCGTCTCCACCTGCTTGAGAGCGCCCTCCAGGTTGGCCAGGCTGCGCTCGAGGTGGTGCAGCTTGTCCAGGCCGAACAGGCCGACGCGGAAGGCCTGGTAGTGATCCCCCTCGTCGCACCTCAGTGGCACGCCCGCGGCAATCTGGACGCCGGCCTTGGCGAACTTGGCGACGATGTTGTGATCGTCGGTGTAGCAGACCACCACCCCCGGGGCTTCAAAGCCCGGTGCCGCCACGCTTTTAAAGCCGTGCTCGGCGAGCATCTCGCGGATGCGTCGGCCCAAGGCCAGCTGCTCGTCACGGACCTTGTCGATGCCGTAGGCCTCGGTCTCGGTCATGATGTCGCGCAGCCGACGCAGGCCGTCGGTAGGCAGGGTGGCGTGGTAGGCATGGCCGCCGCCCTCGTAGGTCTCCATGATCGACAGCCACTTCTTCAGGTCACAGGCGAAGCTGGTACTGGTGGTCTCGTCGATGATTTCCCGGGCCAGGCGCGAGAGCATCACCAGGCCGCAGCAGGGGGAACTGCTCCAGCCCTTCTGGGGTGCGCTGACGAGCACATCGATCCCTAGGTCTTGCATATCGACCCACAGGGTCCCGGAGGCGATACCGTCCAGCACGAGGAGCCCGCCTTCCTGGTGGATGGCATCGGCGATGCGGCGCAGGTAGTCATCGGGCAGCAGTATGCCCGAGGCGGTCTCTACGTGGGGCGCGAAGACGATGTCGGGCTTCTGGTCGCGGATCGCATCGAGCACGTCGTCCAGGGGGGGCGGGGAGAAGGGGGAGGTGGGGTCGTCGTCATCCAGCCGGCGCGCCTTGAGTACGTTGAGTTCGGCAGGAATCTTGCCCATCTCGAGGATCTGGCTCCAGCGATAGCTGAACCAGCCGTTGCGGATCACCAGGCAGCGACGGTCGGTGGCGAACTGGCGGGCCACCGCCTCCATGCCGAAGGTCCCGCTACCGGGCAGGATCACCGTCGAGTGAGCTCGATAGACCCGCTTGAGCGTGGCCGAGATGTCGCGCATCACGCCCTGAAAGCTCTTCGACATGTGATTCAACGCGCGGTCGGTATAGACCACCGAGTACTCGAGCAGTCCATCGGGGTCGACATCGGGTAGCAGTCCGGCCATTGGGGTCTCCCTGTTATGGTGCAGGCCATCACGTATGGCTCAGAGGATATGCGGAATCCGACCCCCAAGCCAGGGGGAGCGGCACCCGCCCTAGCCGCCACGGCGCACGATCGCCACCCGTCCTCCTCACCGCAATAGCGTCCTAGCGATTCGCCGAGGCGAGATCCGCGGTGTCCGGCAGGGCTTCTCGGTTGATGGTGGCGATGGCCTCGGCGGCCCGTTGCAACGCCGGCAGGCAGGCCAGTGCCTTGTCGCGGGTCATGCGCATCACGGGGGCTTGAATGGCCAGGCCGGTGTTCGACGGACCCTCCGGATTGGGCGCCAGCACCGCGATGCACAGCAGCCCCGGCAGGAATTCCTCGTCATCGAAGGCATATCCTTGACGACGCACGGTCTCGATCTCGGCCTCGAGGGCCTCCGGGTCGGTGAGGGTATTGTGGGTGAAGCCCTGCAGCGGCATCTGGTCCAGCAGGCGCCGGCGTTGAGCGGGCGCCATCTGAGCGAGGAACAGCTTGCCGCTGGCCGAGCAATGCATCGGGACCCGCGAGCCGGGGTGCAGATAGAAGCGCAGGGGAGCCGAGGTCTCCACCCGGTCGAGATACAGCACCTCGCCACCGGAGAGCGCCGTGATATTGCAGCTCTCTCCGACCTCATCGACCAGTTCGGTCAGCACGGCATGCCGGGCACCCTGGACCGTGTCATTGAGCAGCAGGGTTTCGGCCAGCCGCCGCAAGCGGCTGCCCTTGCTGTAGTGCCGACCATCGGCCTCACGTTGCAGCATGCCCGATGACTCGAGTTGCTGGAGCATGCGATGCAGAGTGGGCTTGGGCAGGCCGGTCTCGTCGACCATGCTCTGCAGCGTGAAGAATTGGTCCTTCCCCGCGATGACCTCCAAGAGGGCCAGCAGGCGCTGGGCCGGTGTATCGCCCTCGAGGCGGCTCATATCGGTTCGATGGGTGGTCATGGTCAGCTCTCCCTTTGCCGACAAGGTAATTTATTCCTGAAAAGAAATCAATTTGTACCATTTTATGGAATTTGTGTTGACGTGGCTCATGTCGAGCGCTACTTTTTGTTCGTGTTCCAGATATCGGAACGTTTAGTACCATAAAAAAGAGCTCGCGAGCACAACACCAATCTCAGCGCTCCCGTGGAGGTTTCCCATGAGCACCGACAACACCGCAGATACCCGCCAGGTCGTACAAGGCAAACAGACGATGACGCCCTCGGAGGCCTTCGTGGAGACCCTGGTCGCCAACGGGGTGACCGACATGTTCGGCATCATGGGCTCGGCCTTCATGGACGCCATGGACATCTTCGCTCCGGCCGGCATCCGCCTGATCCCGGTGGTCCACGAGCAGGGCGCAGCGCACATGGCCGACGGCTATGCGCGGGTCTCGGGGCGCCACGGCACGGTGATCGGCCAGAACGGCCCGGGCATCTCCAACTGCGTGACCGGCATCGCCGCGGCCTACTGGGCGCACAGCCCGGTGGTCATCGTCACCCCCGAGGCGGGCACCACCGGCATTGGCCTGGGCGGCTTCCAGGAGTGCCATCAGCTGCCGATGTTCCAGGAGTTCACCAAGTACCAGGGCCACGTGACCCACCCGGCGCGGATGGCCGAGTACACCGCTCGCTGCTTCGATCGGGCGATGTCGGAGATGGGCCCGACCCAGCTGAATATCCCGCGGGATTACTTCTACGGCGAGATCGAATGTGAGATTCCCGAGCCGGCGCGTCTCGACCGTGGTCCGGGCGGCACCCGGACCCTCAACGAGGCGGCCGAGCTGCTGGCCAAGGCCGAGTTCCCGGTGATCGTCTCCGGCGGTGGCGTGGTGATGGCCGATGGCGTGGACGCCTGCCAGGCGCTGGCCGAGCGGCTGGGCGCGCCGGTAGTCAACAGCTACCAGCACAACGACTCCTTCCCGGCCAGCCATCCGCTGTGGTGCGGCCCGCTGGGCTATCAGGGCTCCAAGGCGGGCATGAAGCTGATCGCCCAGGCCGACGTGGTGGTGGCGCTGGGCACGCGGTTGGGGCCGTTCGGCACCCTGCCGCAGCACGGCCTGGACTACTGGCCGAAGGACGCCAAGATCATCCAGATCGACGCCGACCACAAGATGCTGGGCCTGGTGAAGAAGATCGCGGTGGGCATCTGCGGCGACGCCAAGGAAGCGGCCGAGGCGATCACCGAGCGCCTGGCCAGCCGTGAACTGGCCTGCGACGCCACCAAGGCCAAGCGCGCCGAGCAGATCGCCAGCGAGAAGGCCGCCTGGGAGCGTGAGCTGGACGAATGGACCCACGAGAAGGACCCGTTCAGCCTGGATGCCATCGACGAGGCCGCCGGCGAGACGCCGTTCTCCGGCGGCGAGTACCTGCACCCGCGTCAGGTGCTGCGCGAACTCGAGAAGGCCATGCCCGAGGACGTGATGGTGTCCACCGACATCGGCAACATCAACGCCGTGGCCCACAGCTATCTGCGCTTCGACAAGCCGCGCAGCTTCTTCGCACCGATGAGCTTCGGCAACTGCGGCTATGCGCTGCCGACCATCATCGGGGCCAAGGTGGCCGCACCGGAGCGCCCGGCGATCGCCTATGCTGGTGACGGCGCCTGGGGCATGAGCCTGATGGAGACCATGACCGCGGTGCGTGACCAGATCCCGGTGACCGCGGTGGTGTTCCACAACCGCCAGTGGGGCGCGGAGAAGAAGAACCAGGTGGAGTTCTACAATCGCCGCTTCGTGGCCGGCGAGCTGGAGAACCAGAGCTTCGCCGAGATCGGTCGGGCGATGGGGGCCGAGGGCATCACCGTGGACCGCCTGGAAGACGTGGGCCCGGCGCTGAAGAAGGCGGTGGACCTGCAGATGAACGAGGGCAAGACCTGCATCCTCGAGATCATGTGCACCCGCGAGCTGGGCGACCCCTTCCGTCGCGATGCCCTGAAAAAGCCCGTGCGGCTGCTCGAGAAGTACCAGGACTACGTCTGACAGCCTCGTATTGTAGTAGTGGTCTTCCCCCGGTTCGCCGGGGGTTTTTCTTCAGGGCCCCGGGCCCGACAGGAAGAGGGAGTCCCATGAAAGCCTTGAATCAGATTCTCGAGCGCGCGCGCCGCGACCCCCGGCGCATCGTGCTCTGCGAAGGGCAGGACGAACGCGTCTTGCAGGCAGCGGTCAAGGCGGCCGAGGACGGTATCGCCAGGATCCTCCTGGTGGGGAATTGGGCCACTATGGCCGAAGGGGCAAGGGAGCTAGGCGTCAGTCTGTCAGGCGTCGAGCTGATCGACCCGGTGGATTCGCCGCTCACCGAGACCCTGGCCGAGGCGCTGTTTACGCTTCGCAAGAAGAAGGGCATGACCCGGGAGCAAGCCCAGGCGGCGATACGGGAACCGCTGTGCTTCGCCAACATGCTGGTCCGTGAAGGCCACGCCGATGGCAGCGTGGCCGGCGCCGTGCACACCACCGCCGACGTGGTGCGCACCGCCATCCAGCTGCTGGGTCTCGCCCCGGGCAGCAAGCTGGTCTCGAGCTTCTTTTTGATGATGCTGTGCAAACCCTTCCACAACCTCAAGGGCGGCATGATCTTCTCCGACTGTGGCCTGGTCATCGACCCCGATGCCGAGCAGCTGGCGCATATCGCCATGGCCGCCGCCGACAGCGCCCGAGCCCTGCTGAACGAGGAGCCGCGCGTGGCCATGCTGTCGTTCTCCACCAGCGGTAGTGCTCAGCACGGCAATGTGGAAAAAGTGGTACAGGCGGCCCGTAGCGTGAAGGCGCGTCGTCCGGGGCTCGCCATCGACGAGGATGTCCAACTCGATGCCGCTATCGTGGCCGAGATCGCCGCGCGTAAGCTGCCCGACTCGCAGGTCAGGGGCAATGCCAACGTGCTGATCTTTCCGGACCTCGAGGCGGGCAACATCGGCTACAAGCTGGCCGAGCGGATCGGCGGTGCCGAGGCCATCGGCCCGCTTCTGCAGGGGCTGGCCAAGCCGGCCAACGATCTCTCGCGGGGCTGCAGCGTCGAGGATATCTACCATGTGATCGCCGTGACCACGGTGCAGGCGCAGACCCTCTCGGCCGCCACCGACGCCTGATGGCCACCGGTAGGAGCTCGGCATGGCCCCCTGGACCCTAGCGATCGAGCCCGGGGTGCTGCTGGGGACGCTCGCCATCATGGGCGTGGCCGGTTACCTGCACACGGTGTCGGGATTTGGCCTCGGCATGATCGTGATGGGGGCGGCCGGGGGGCTCGGGGTGGCGTCGGTCCCGGTGCTGGCGGCGGTGGTCAGCCTGGTGACCCTGGTCAACAGTGCCGTCGCCCTGCCGGGGGGATGGCGCGGCCTGGGAGGGCGTCGGGTCATGGCGCTGACGATGGGCATCGTACCGTCCATCATGGTGGGGGTATGGGTGTTGTCGTGGTTGAGCGCCACCTTCGCGACGCTGCTGACCCTGTTGCTGGGCACCCTCGTGCTTTACGGCGGGATCAGTATCGGTCTGCGCCCGCGTCCTCGCCTCAAGGAGTCCGCCGCCTGGACCTTCGCCGTGAGCGGTGCCTTGACGGGGTTATGCGGCGGGCTCTTCGGCGTACCCGGCCCACCGGTCATCTATCACTGCTATCGCCAGCCGCTGCCCCTGGAGACGATACGGCTGTTGCTGATCCTGTGTTTCGCGATCACCTCCGGGGTGCGCACCCTGTTCGTCGCGAGCCAGGGTGGCCTGACTGCGGATGTTTGGGAGCTTGCCCTGTGGTCGATGCCCGTGGTGGGGCTCGCGACCTGGCTTGGGCGTCGCTACCCGCCACCGTGCTCGGCCGCGGTCATGCGTCAGCTGGCCATGCTGACCCTGATCGGACTGGGTACGGTGATCCTGCTGGGAGGCGTACTCTCGGTGGCGTCGGGGTAGTATTACCGCCGCTGTCCTGGGAGGCTGGCCGGGCCGACGCCTAGTGTCAGCGACATCGCCGATGTCATGGCGGCGGTCGCGTTCATAAAGGATCAAAAGCACGATGACCCTCCAGGTATTACTGCCATTCATCGCTATTGCCGCCATCGCCGGCTATTTCCAGACGGTGACCGGGTTTGGCCTGGGCATGATCGTGATGGGCGCCACCAGCGGGCTCGAGGTCGCGCCGGTGGCCTCGGTGGCGGCGGTGGTCAGCCTGATGATGCTGACCAACAGTGCGGTGGCCCTGCCGGGCAAGCTGAAGCATCTCGATATGCCGGTGATCGCTGCCACCGTCGCCGGCATCGTGCCGGCGACGGTCATCGGCGTCCTGCTGCTCGATGTCCTCAGTGCCAGTGCTGCCAGCGCGCTGCGCATCGCCTTGGGTCTGTTGGTGTGTTATGGCGGTGTGAGCCTGGTGCTGCGTCCCCGTCAGCGCGAGACCCTTTCGTCACGGGGCAGCTTCTTCGTCAGTGGCGTGCTGTCGGGGCTTTGTGGTGGGCTGTTCGGCATCGCCGGGCCACCGGTGATCTACCAGTGCTATCGCCAGCCGCTGGCGCCGGTGGCGATCCGCAACATGCTGATCCTGATCTTCGCCGCGACCTCGGGCATGCGCACCCTGTTCGTTGCTCTCCAGGGCGCGCTGGATCTCGAGATCCTCACCCTCACGGCCTGGGCCATTCCGGTGGTGGCGCTGGCCACCTATGTCGGGCGGCGCTGGCCGCCCCGGCTCTCGCCCCTGGCCATGCGGCGCCTGGCCTTTGTCACGCTGTTGTTGATTGGGGGCGGGCTGATTGTCTCCGAGCTTCTGTGAACCCTGGCCGGCAAGCCACCCAATGCGCGCCGCTGGTCGCGGCTCGCCGACTGGGGGACGACGCTGTTCGGCCGACCGCTCGAGGTCGAGCAGGAGTGGGTGGTGGCGTTGTCCGGAGCGTGGACGTTGAGCCCGCCGTGCACCACGGCACGGTGTGTCTCCCGAGCGGTGGCAGGGACGTCTTCATGGATGTCGCGCCACAGTGAGTCATAGCCACCAAGCCTTTGACGCACATTACATTGTCGCTTATTATGACATATATGTACGTCGCATGAGGTGACAAGTATGGGCGTCGAAATCCGTGAGGTCATGGATCAGGAAGGCTTTATCGCAGCCGATGCCATCTTGGACGAGTTGCACATCACCAAGCGAGAGTTTGCCCACGCGATCGGATTGAGCCACAGCGCCATCATTCGCAAAGACCGTCTCCGTGCGGTATCAACACAACAGCGTCTTCGTCAGGCGATGGAGATCCTCAAACGCATCGAGCCCTGGGCGGGCTCCATCAGCGCGGCGTGGTCCTGGTACCGCACCTATCCGATCGCTCCCCTGGGTGACCTCACAGCAGAGGAACTGGTCAGTCATGGACGAGCTGACGATGTCAGGGCCTATCTGTCGCACATTGCCGAGGGAGGGTATGCGTGAGCCTTCAGGATCTAGGCTTTCAGTACCAAGGACTGGTCTATCGCGGGCACAATCCTAAGTGGCAGCACTCGCCGGAGTCAGGGGAGGGTGCGGCACGAAACGGCGGTCGCTGGAATCGAGTCGGCCAGCCCGCCCTCTATACAAGCGAGCGCTTTGAGACTGCATGGCTCGAGTCACAGCAGGGGTTCCCCTACAAGACGCAACCGCTGACTCTGTGCACCTACGAGATAGATTGCGGCCCGATACTGGACCTTTGCGACCCGGCAACTCGCGAACAGGTCCGCCCCAACCCGGATACCTGGATGAACGAAGCCTGGCTGGACAAGAAGTTGCGGCGACAGCCCGTCATTGCGTGGGAGATTGCTGAGCAGCTGGTGGGGATGGGGTTTGCCGGCATCCGTGTTCCCTCCCAGGTTCGGGGCGCTGTGGAGCGTGACATCAATATCGTCTTCTGGATGTGGTCGCGCTTGGCGCCAACCATGGCCCGCGTGATCGACGATGAGAACCGCCTGCAAGGCAGACAACCCCAGAGATAACGACTGAGCGCGCTCCTCACCGGCGGTGAGGAGCGCGCGATCCGGGGGAGGACGCTTAGTGGGCGGACTCACAGAGTCGCCAGGCGCCATCCTCGATCGGCAGCATTGCGGCGATGGCCGCGGTGGCCACGATGTGGGTGGTGCACTGGTCCGGGTCGTGGACGTTCAGCCCGCCGTGCACCACGTTGACCTCGGCGCGGCCGCGGGGCAGCTCGGCCGCCACCACCGCGGCATCGACCCGCTCGGGGGCCTGTACGCCGATCGTCACCTGGACCCGCATCTCGCGGTGGTCGATGTTAAGCGATTTGAACAGCACGATGGATGAGTGGTGCAGGGCGTCCTGCACGGCGCGACAGGCGGCCTTGGTGTAGTCCTCGCCGTAGAGGTCGTTGCCGGTGCCCATCTCGAGGATGATGCGTCGTTCAGTCATGGCGGCGCTCCATGTCGAAGGAGACGATGACGGCGGCATTGGCGATCACGGTGGTGCCGCTGCCGTCGGGCTTGTCCACGTCGAGCCCGCCCTTGACCAGCCGGATCGCAGGCTGGCCGTAGGGGAAGATGCCCAGCAGCGCGTCGCTGTCCACGGCCTTGGGCCGCTGGATACCAATCTCGACATCGATCAGCATCGCCTCCTTGGGAAAGCCAAAGGCATCGGCGACGTTGAGCGAGTGGTGCCACAGGGCATCGCGGATCGCGCGGGCTGCGGCCTCGGTATAGTCGCGGCTGCGGATCGAGGTGCCCATGCCGAACTGGGTCACCATGCGGGTCTTGGCCATTGCGATCTCCTCGGTATCGGCATGCAAGCCATGTGTTCGTACGATCGTCAGCGCCGGTGACGGCCGCCGATCAGCTCGACGATCTCGTCGAACAGGTGGGTGTCCAGCGCCTGGGCCATGTCGGTGGCCAGGCAGCGGCGGTAGAAGGGGCTGAGGTCCAGGCCCACGCCCAGGCCCAACACCTCCACCTGGCCCTCCCGGGTGCGCCGGGCGACCACCTCCTTGAGATGGTTGTCCAGGTAGTAGGTATCGTTGGCCAGGTTGGTGGCGCTGTCTGCCGGGCAGCCGTCGGAGATCACGATCAGGAGGCGCCGGGTCTCGGGACGGGCGAGCAGGCGTTCGCAGGCCCAGTCCACGGCCTCGCCGTCGATGCCTTCGCGGAACAGGTCGGGCTTGAGCAGGGCCGCGATGTCGGTGCGGGCGCGGCGCCAGCTGCGCTCGGCGTCCTTGAACACCAGGTGGCACACCTCGTTGAGGCGTCCCGGGCCGCGGGGACGCCCGCCGCGCATCCACGCCTGATAGGCGCGGCCGCCGTTCCAGGCGCCGGTGGTGAAGCCGAGCAGCTCGGTGCTCGCCCCGATCATCTCCAGGGCGCGGATCAGGCTCTCGGCCATCATCGTCACCGGTACAATGTGGTGCTTCATGGAGCCCGAGCAGTCGATCAGCAGGCTCACGGCGCAGTCGGTGCCGAGCTTGACCTGGTCGCGATAGAACAGGCGTCGCTCGGTGGGTGAACTCACTAGCTGGGCGAGGCGACGCCCGTCGATGTGGCCCTCCTCCTCGCCGAAGGACCGGCCGTCGGTACGCGGCTCCCAGAGCACGCTGCCCAGCCGGCGGGCCAGGCGGGGTAGGTTGATGCCCTGTTCGGTGGTGGCCTGGTCCAGGCGCTCGCGGTTCTCGCGCAGCAGGGCGCGGCGCACCAGGCTGCCGGCCGCGACCTCGCGGTCGAAGCGGGTGGTGAAGACCCGATAGGCCTGGGCGGCGTCCTCGAAGGTCTTGCTGTGCCCGGTGGTGGCGGCTGCCACGCCGTCCTCGTCGCCGTCGCCGTCCTCGAGATCGAGCAGCAGGGCGAAGGCGTCGCTGGCCGCTTCTGCCGGATCCTCCTCGTCGTCACCGGCCTGGGCCCGTTCGGCGCGCACCCGCGTGGCGACGATCCGGGCGATGGCCAGGGCATGCTCGGCGTAGGCCGCCTGATCGTGGCGTTGGCGGCGCAGGCCATAGAGCGCCGTGCCGAGCTCGCGCACCAAGGAGGCCCGGGTGCCCTCGATATAGTCCTCGGTCTCCTCCAGCACCGGCCGGGCCTGCAGCCGCGACCAGCACATCTGAGCCACGGTGTAGAGCAGCAGGCCGATGCTGCCCTCGGTCAGTCCGGAGCGGTAGAAGTCGCGCGACCAGCGCTCGAAGCGCCGCAGCAGGTTGGAGGCCATGCCCGGCATGTCGTTAGGCGCACGGGTCTCCACCCGCAGCTGCTCGAGTAGCTCGAAGACCAGGTGCTCGATGGGGTCCTCTGGGCAGCGGTCGCGATGGAGGGTCGCATCGGAATGCAGCAGGCGTAGGGCCATGCCGTCGGCGGCGGCCCGGCAGTCGGCGAAGTCGTCCTGCGCAGGGTCGATGCGCAGGTGGGGCGCATGGGTCGGCAGGCGCGTCTCGCCTTGATACAGCCGCCGACCGCGATAGTGCAGGCCGGCCTCGCCGGTCATGGCGCGCAGGCTGGCCGCGCACAACTCCTCGATCCGTTGCTGCCGGCGCGCCTGCTGCTGGGCGCTCAGGGTCATGACGAGGTGGCCTCCCGCATCCAGGATTCATCGAGTTCCTCGCCGAAGCAGCGCTGGTAGTACTCGGCGACGAGGGGGCGCTCGGCCTCATCACACTTGTTGAGGAAGGACAGCCGAAAGGCCAAGGCCGGGTTGCGGAAGATCTCGCAGTTCTCGGCCCAGGTGATCACGGTACGTGGTGACATCAGGGTGGAGAGGTCGCCGGCGGCGAAGCCCTGACGCGTCAGGTTGGCCACCGCCACCATGGAGGCGATGAGCCGTCGTCCCTTATCGGTGTCCTTGCTGGGCACGCGACCCAGCACGATGGCCGCCTCCTCGTCGCGCGGCAGATAGTCGAGCTTGGCGACGATATTCCAGCGGTCCATCTGGGCATGGTTAAGGACCTGGGTGCCCTGGTAGAGCCCGGTCAGGTTGCCCAGCCCCACGGTGTTGGCGGTGGCGAACAGCCGGAAGTGGGGGTGGGGATGGATGACCCGGTTCTGGTCGAGCAGGGTGAAATGGCCATCCCGTTCCAGGATGCGCTGGATGACGAACATCACGTCCGGTCGGCCGGCGTCGTACTCGTCGAAGATCAAGGCCACCGGCCGCTGCAACGACCAGGGCACGATGCCTTCCTGGAATTCGGTGACCTGGACGCCATCACGGACCACGATGGCGTCCTTGCCCACCAGGTCGAGCCGGCTGATGTGACCGTCCAGATTGACCCGCATGCAGGGCCAGTTTAGGCGGGCCGCCACCTGTTCGATATGCGTGGACTTGCCGGTGCCGTGCAGCCCCTGGACCATTACCCGTCGGTTGCGGGTGAAGCCGGCCAGGATGGCCAGGGTCACGTCCGGGTTGAAGCGGTAGGCCTCGTCGATGTCGGGCACATAGTCGTCGCGCTCGCTGAAGGTGGGCACCATCAGGTCACTGTCGATACCGAAGAGCTCGCGGGCCGACACCATCCTGTCGGGCTGGGCATTCAAGGGCTCTGTCATCACTGTCTCCTCGGCCCGCCGGGGACCGTTGACCATTGGGTGTCCCTGATCGATGCATGGGCAGGGGACATCGCTGCCGAGTGTTCGGGGAGGATAGAACAGTTCCATAAAAAGAATCAAATCGTATCGTTTTATGAAATTTATCCTTGACGAGGGAGGGGGTGGTGCCTAGAGTCTTCTAGTATTCCGGAAATCGGAATAAAAGGTTTCATATAGAACAACTCGAATGACTGGCTCGGAGGACACCATGAGCACCGACAACACCGCAGATACCCGCCAGGTCGTACAAGGCAAACAGACGATGACGCCCTCGGAGGCCTTCGTGGAGACCCTGGTCGCCAACGGGGTGACCGACATGTTCGGCATCATGGGCTCGGCCTTCATGGACGCCATGGACATCTTCGCTCCGGCCGGCATCCGCCTGATCCCGGTGGTCCACGAGCAGGGCGCAGCGCACATGGCCGACGGCTATGCGCGGGTCTCGGGGCGCCACGGCACGGTGATCGGCCAGAACGGCCCGGGCATCTCCAACTGCGTGACCGGCATCGCCGCGGCCTACTGGGCGCACAGCCCGGTGGTCATCGTCACCCCCGAGGCGGGCACCACCGGCATTGGCCTGGGCGGCTTCCAGGAGTGCCATCAGCTGCCGATGTTCCAGGAGTTCACCAAGTACCAGGGCCACGTGACCCACCCGGCGCGGATGGCCGAGTACACCGCTCGCTGCTTCGATCGGGCGATGTCGGAGATGGGCCCGACCCAGCTGAATATCCCGCGGGATTACTTCTACGGCGAGATCGAATGTGAGATTCCCGAGCCGGCGCGTCTCCACCGTGGTCCGGGCGGCACCCGGACCCTCAACGAGGCGGCCGAGCTGCTGGCCAAGGCCGAGTTCCCGGTGATCGTCTCCGGCGGTGGCGTGGTGATGGCCGATGGCGTGGACGCCTGCCAGGCGCTGGCCGAGCGGCTGGGCGCGCCGGTAGTCAACAGCTACCAGCACAACGACTCCTTCCCGGCCAGCCATCCGCTGTGGTGCGGCCCGCTGGGCTATCAGGGCTCCAAGGCGGGCATGAAGCTGATCGCCCAGGCCGACGTGGTGGTGGCGCTGGGCACGCGGTTGGGGCCGTTCGGCACCCTGCCGCAGCACGGCCTGGACTACTGGCCGAAGGACGCCAAGATCATCCAGATCGACGCCGACCACAAGATGCTGGGCCTGGTGAAGAAGATCGCGGTGGGCATCTGCGGCGACGCCAAGGAAGCGGCCGAGGCGATCACCGAGCGCCTGGCCAGCCGTGAACTGGCCTGCGACGCCACCAAGGCCAAGCGCGCCGAGCAGATCGCCAGCGAGAAGGCCGCCTGGGAGCGTGAGCTGGACGAATGGACCCACGAGAAGGACCCGTTCAGCCTGGATGCCATCGACGAGGCCGCCGGCGAGACGCCGTTCTCCGGCGGCGAGTACCTGCACCCGCGTCAGGTGCTGCGCGAACTCGAGAAGGCCATGCCCGAGGACGTGATGGTGTCCACCGACATCGGCAACATCAACGCCGTGGCCCACAGCTATCTGCGCTTCGACAAGCCGCGCAGCTTCTTCGCACCGATGAGCTTCGGCAACTGCGGCTATGCGCTGCCGACCATCATCGGGGCCAAGGTGGCCGCACCGGAGCGCCCGGCGATCGCCTATGCTGGTGACGGCGCCTGGGGCATGAGCCTGATGGAGACCATGACCGCGGTGCGTGACCAGATCCCGGTGACCGCGGTGGTGTTCCACAACCGCCAGTGGGGCGCGGAGAAGAAGAACCAGGTGGAGTTCTACAATCGCCGCTTCGTGGCCGGCGAGCTGGAGAACCAGAGCTTCGCCGAGATCGGTCGGGCGATGGGGGCCGAGGGCATCACCGTGGACCGCCTGGAAGACGTGGGCCCGGCGCTGAAGAAGGCGGTGGACCTGCAGATGAACGAGGGCAAGACCTGCATCCTCGAGATCATGTGCACCCGCGAGCTGGGCGACCCCTTCCGTCGCGATGCCCTGAAAAAGCCCGTGCGGCTGCTCGAGAAGTACCAGGACTACGTCTAAGGCGGGCGGCTTCGCGCCCTGCTGAGCTGACGCCCATGTCAAGCCCCGGCCCACCGGCTCCCTCGCCGGGCCGGGGCTTTTTTATGGCCGCGTGACATCACCTGCCTATCCCCGTGCGAGGAGAGTTCCCATGCAAGATGTTCTGATCATCGGTGGTGGCGTCATCGGTATGATGACGGCCTGGCAACTGGCCGAGGACGGTCTCAGCGTCACCCTGCTCGAGCGAGGCGAGGCCGGGCGGGAAGCCTCCTGGGCCGGCGGTGGCATCGTCTCGCCGCTCTATCCCTGGCGTCAGCCCGAGGCCATCTCACGGCTCTCGCGCTGGTCGGAGAGTCGCTACCCGCACCTGGCCGACCGCCTGATCGACATGACCGGAATCGACCCGGAGTATCGCCAGAACGGCTTGCTCTACCTGGACACGGCCGAGGCCGACATGGCCAGGCGCTGGGCACAAGGCCTCGATACGTCCCTGGCCAGTATCGATGCCTACGCCGTCTATGCCCGTGAGCCGGGCCTCGTCGAGGGTATCGAGGGCGGGCTTTGGATGCCGACCCTGGGCAGCCTTCGTAACCCGCGGCTGGTCCGCGCCCTCCGTGCGCTGCTGCAACGCCTGCCGAGGGTCGATCTCTGTGAGGGTTGTGCGGTCCAGCGGCTGATCACCGGCCAAGGGCGCGTAAAGGGGGCCGTGACGGCCGGCGGTCGCTTCATGGCCGGTCGGGTGGTCGTCTGCGGGGGTGCCTGGACGAATCATCTGCTGTCACCCCTGGGGCTTGCCTTGCCCGTGCGGCCGGTCAAGGGGCAGATGATGGTATTCAAGACGCCGGTGGTCACCGGGTCACGCCAGCTGCTCGAGCGTGTGGTCCTGCGGCACGGCCGATACTTGATTCCCCGCGCCGATGGCCGCGTGCTGGTGGGATCGACCCTGGAAGAGGCTGGCTTCGACAAGACCCCGACCCGTGAGGCCCGTGACTCCCTGCATGCCAGCGCGGTGTCCATCCTGCCGGCCTTGGCCGAGTGCGAGATCGAACATCACTGGTCGGGGTTGCGGCCGGGCACGCCCGATGGGTTGCCCTTCATTGGTGAAATGCCCGACGTGAGAGGGCTCTTCATCAATGCCGGCCACTATCGCAATGGCCTGGTGCTGGCCCCGGCTTCGGCGCGGCTATTGGCCGACGAGGTGCTGGGGCGTCGACCGGTGATCGATCCCCGTGCCTTCCAGCCGATTCATCGTCTGGCGCCGGTGCCGACGATGGTGGCCACGGACTGAGCGGGAACGGCGATTGTCTGGCCCAATCTTCCACCGGTATCTGGCGCTAATGTTGGGGTGGTTTCGGCAGTAGGCTCGTCGATGACACAGGCCAAAGCGGCCGTGCCGTGTCAGTTTTCGTTTCCTGAACAACCACAACCGTTAGGAGCCCGACATGCGCCAACCCGACATCGAATTTCTCCAGGCCTTCAGCGATGCCCTGAACCGTCATGACATCGATGCCGTCATGGACATGATGACCGAGGACTGTGTCTTCCATGCCATTGCCGGCCCGGAACTGCAGGGCAAGAGCTTCGTGGGACAGGCGGAGGTCCGTCAGGGCCTCGAGAATGCCTGGAAGACCGCGCCGGACGCCAGTTGGGTCGATGCCGAGCACCACGTGAGCGGCGACAAGGGCTTCACCGAGTCCACCTACCAGGGGACCACCGCCGACGGCATGCGCAGCGAGGCTCGGATGATCGATGCCTTTACCTTCCGCGACGGCAAGATCGCCGTGAAGAACGCCTTCCGCAAGAACCGCCCCCCCGTCAAGGCTTGATTGCCCCGGGTTCGATCACGGTAGCCAGTCTGCGAGGAGTCCGATCATGGAGACACCAATGCCAACAGCCAAGGGGGAGACGGAGGGCAAGACCTCACCCTCCCAGCCGTATGATCCGGCCTATGATCCCCTGAAGGCTGCGACACCGGGGGCAGGGCGTGACTATGCGCCCACCTACTGGATCGGCACAGCCGGCGAGCCCCCCGCCGATGACGGACCCATCACGCAGGACACGGATGCCGATGTGGTGATCATCGGCTCCGGCTTCACGGGGTTGACCGCCGCCATCTTCCTGGCCCGGGAATACGGCATCAAGGCCACGGTGCTGGAGGCCAACCGCACCAGTTGGGGCTGCTCGACCCGCAACGGTGGGCAGGCCCAGTGTGCTTCCGGCCGCCTCAAGCGCTCCCAGTGGATCCAGCGCTACGGCCTGGAGACCGCCCTGAAGCTTCATCAGGAATGCCTGGATGGCATGGCGACCTTCAAGGAGTTGATCGCCGATATCGATTGCGATCCGCAACCCGGCGGTCATCTCTATGTGGCCCATCGCGACAAGGTCATGCCGACTCTGGAGAAGGAAGCGAAGCTGCTACGCGAGACCTTCGACTACGATGTCCGGATCCTGGATGCCGATACGGTCAAGCGCGACTGGATCGGCGACCGGGAAGCCGCCGGGGCCATGCACGAGCCCGAGGGCATCGGCATCCACGCCGGCAAGCTGGCCTTCGGCTATCACCGCAAGGCCCGGGCGCTGGGGGTGAAGATCCACCCGGCCAGTCCGGTGCAGGGCTTCGAGACCCGGGGCGGCGTGCACTACCTGACGACCCCCGGTGGGGTGGTCAAGGCGCGCGCGGTGGGGATCGCCACCGGGGGCTACACCTCCCAGACCCTGCATCGCGAGCTCAAGAACCGGTTGCTGCCGATCCTCTCCAATTCCATCGTCACGCGTCAGCTGACCGATGACGAGATCGAGGCCTGCAGCCTGCGCACGCGCCAGGTGATCACCGATACCCGAATCCTGCGCCATTACTACCGTCTGCTGCCGGACAACCGACTGCAGATCGGCAGCCGCAGTGCGATCACCGGCCGCGACGCGCCGCAGCAGAAGTACGAGGATCTGCTGGTCGGCGATATGCATCGCAAGTTCCCGGCGCTCGAGGGCATCGAACTCGATTACTCCTGGTGGGGGTGGGTCGACGTCAGTCATGACATGATGCCGCGCATTCATCAGCCCGATGCCAAGGAAACGGTCTACTATGCCTTGGGCTACGGCGGCAACGGCGTGATGTATTCCGCCCAGGCCGGCCGGCGCCTGGCACAGTGGATCGCCGGTCACGGCAAGGAGCTGGACCTGCCGATCTTCACCTCCCGGCTGCCGTATCCCAATATTCGCGAGATGGTCGAGTCCCAGGCCTTCGCCCCCTTCCGGCGCTTCGGCCAGCGCTTCCTGTATCGCTGGTACCACCTCAAGGACGAAGTGCTCTAGGCCCAGCATCAGGCGTCATCCAGTCACCAGGCCGCCCTCGGGGCGGCCTTGTGGTGGGGGAAGGGCCGTCAGTCGCTTACTGCTTGGTGATGGCCTGAGGAATCAGTGCTGCCAAGTGCTCGATGCCGGGCTCGATGCGCGACTCGGGAATCGCCGAGAACCCCAGCCGGAAGTACTCGAGGCGGGGGGCATCGAAGAAGTGGATGTCGCCGCATTCGATCAGGATGCTCTGCTCGGCGGCCAGGCGCTGAAGCTTATGGCAGTCGAGGCCCTCGGGACCCTTCACCCAGAAGCTGGACCCCCCATAGGTGGAAGGCACCGAAGCATGGGGCATGTGGCGAGCCAGGGCCTCGCCCAACCGCTGCCAACGGCTGTGAAACACCTGGTGGATCTGGCGCAGCAGGGCATCGTGGTAACCGCGGTCGAGAAACAGCGCCACGGCGCGCTGATTGTTGGTGGGAGGGTGGCGCAGCATCAGGCGACGTAGCGCGCGGGCCTCGCGGATCAGCGCCGGCGGCCCCACCATGTAGCCCAGGCGCAGACCCGGTGCCAGTGTCTTGGAGAGGCTGCCCACGTAGATCACCCGGTTGTGGCGATCCAGGCTCTTCAGGGCCGGGGTGGGGTTGTCCAGGTAGTTGGTCTCGCTCTCGTAGTCGTCCTCGATGATCAGGAAGTTGTCGATCTCCGCCATATCCAGCAACTCGCGACGTCGCTCCAAGGGCATGGTGACCGTGGTCGGCGCCTGATGGCTAGGCGTGACGTAGACCAGCTGGCAGTCGGTGATATCGGCTTCCAAGCGCATGCCCTGGTCGTCGACCGGCAGCAGGCGGATGTCATCGGTAAAGGTGCGGGCGATGTTGTACATGTCCACGTAGCCGGGGTTTTCCATGCCGAACCTGCGCCCGGCCTTGAGCAGCAGCATGCAGGTCATCCACAGGGCCTGCTGCGCGCCGACTGTCACCAGGATCTCTTCGGGATTCGCCCACACTCCCCGCCTCGGCAGCAGCCGCTGGTGGATCTGCTCGATCAGCAGGGGGTCGTCGTCATTGAGGTGGTCCACCGCCCAGCTGCGAATCGCCGGCACGCTCATGGAATCGCGGCTGCATTCCCGCCAGTGCTGAGTGGGGAACAGTTCGGGATCGATCTGTCCGTAGATGAAGGGATAGTCGTAGCGATGCCAGTCACTGGGCTTGCTGATGGTGGACTGCCGAGAGGGATGCATGGTCAGCAGGTCTTCCCAAGGCAGGCGCTCGGCATCGATGTCGTTCAGGCGCACGGGCTTCTCGGCACGGCCCTCGAGAATCTCGGGATTGACGAAGTAGCCGCTGCGCTTCTTGGCGATCAGATAGCCATCATCGAGCAGTTGTTCGTACGCCAGCATCACCGTGTTGCGGGCCACGTGCAGTTCCTTGGCCAACTTGCGGCTGGAGGGAAGCGCCTCGTCCAGGGGCAGATGGCCGTCCAGGATGGCCCGGGCGATCTGCTCACGTAACTGGCGTTGAAGGCTCTCCGGCAGGTCGGGGTCGAGATGGAAGAGAAACTGGCTCATTGAAATTATGTCTCGCCACGGCTGATGAATAGGCAACTCCTGAGTATGCCATACCTCCGGCGGCCATGGCCCTGGAATCCGAACCCGACGGGTGCCCGCCGACTGTCCTGCACACCCTTACAGAGCTGGACCAATCGACGGTGTCTCACTGGTTCTAGTGGCACGACAGGCGAGAGCGTAGAACATGATGATCAGGATATGGCGAACGGCACGTATCTCGATGATCGGACCAGATTGAAGTCCTCTGCCGGTCATCCAGGCAAGCGTTACGTCACGCTGACATCCTGACTTTCCGACAATAACAAGGCTTGGAGGTCACCATGCGTATCCAGAAACTGATCATCCCCATGGCAGTATCCGCCGCGAGCTTGACCTTGAGCGGCAACGCCATGGCCGAGACCTGGAAGATGGCCCTGGGCGATGCCGCCGGGGGCACCCAGTACGAGTTGGGCACGACCTTTGCCGATCTCGTTGAGGAGAAGACCGATGGTGAAGTGACCGTCGACCTGTTTCCCAACGGCCAGCTCGGCAGCGAGCAGGACACCGTCAACAATGCCAGTATGGGCCTGCTGGACCTGTCGATACTCGCCATCAACAACATCACCCCCTTCTCACCCACGGTGGGCGTGATGACGCTGCCCTATGTGATCCAGAGCCCGGAGGATGCACGCACCTTGACCCAAGGCGAGGTCGGTGAGGAACTCACCCAGAACACCATCCGCGATGCCGGCGTGCGCATCCTGGGCTGGGCCTATTCCGGGTGCCGTCGCCTGACGAACTCCGTCAGGCCCGTGGCCACCCCTGCCGACCTCGAAGGGCTGGTGATCCGGGTACCCAAGAACGAGATCATGATCTCTGCCTACCAGGCCTGGGGCGTGAATCCCAATCCGCTGGCCTGGTCCGAGACCTTCACGGCGCTGCAGCAGGGCGTGGTCGATGGACAGGACAACCCCTATATCACCATCGATGCGATGAAGTTCTATGAGGTCCAGGACCATGTCACCGAGAGCTGCTATGTGTTCTCGATGGAGCCGTTAATCATCAGCGAGGGCAAGTTCCAGAGTCTCAGTTCCGAGATGCAGGAACTGGTGCTGGAAGCCGGCCAGGAAGCGACCGATCACAGCTACGAGTACCTGCTCGAGACCGAGGCCTCCATCAAGGAACGCCTGGTAGAAGAGCACGGCATGGAGATCACTCACCCCGCCAACGACGAGCAGGAGTGGATCGAGTTGGCAACCGGTATCTGGCCCGAATTCTACGACAGCATCGGGGGTAAGGAAAAACTCGACCAGGTGCTGACCGCCCTCGGCCGCGATCCTGCACCGGCAGAGTGATCCCCGGCATCACGGCATGCAGTACCCCTCGCATCGGCCTTCGTGCCGGTGCGGGGAGGTGCCTACCGGGAGCCTGATCGTCAAGGGGCCAACCTCATGAAACCGTTACTCTTCAAGATCATCGACAACCTGGAGGGCGTGCTCTGCCAGCTGCTCCTGGTGTCTTTCGTCCTGCTGCTGTTCGCTCAGATCGTGCTCAGGAACCTATTCAGCTACTCGCTGCCGTGGGGTGATGAACTGGCGACTTACGCCTTCGTGTGGTTCGCCTATCTTGGGGCGGTCTATGCCACCAAGATGTCGGCCCACAACCGGGTGACCTTCCAGTTCAAGTTCTTTCCCCGGTGGGTCGAGTCGTTCTGTATGGTGCTCACCGATCTGATCTGGATCGGTTTCAACGCGGTCTTCATCTACCTGAGCTACGACTTCGTCTTTAACAAGATGAACCTTTTCTGGAAGTCCCAGACCCTGGGCGTTCCGATGAAATATTTCTACCTGATTCTGCCCATCGCCTTCGTCGCCATGACGCTGCGCATCCTCCAGAACAACTACCTGAAGTTCGTCAAGAAGGTGGATCTCGTGGACCCCGAGTCCCAAGAGGTCGAGAAGTTCAAGCACCACGATGACGCGACGGGTAATGGCCCGAAACCGCGGGAGCAATGAGTATGGATCCCACGATTGTCTATGTCCTGTTCGGTGCCTTCTTCCTGCTGTTGATCCTCGGCGCGCCCATCACGGTCTCGCTGGGGGTGGCGGCATTGGCCACCTATCTTAGCCTGGGTGAGAATCCTATGGCGTTCGTGCAGATCGCTTTTACCTCGGTGGGGTCCTTCCCCCTCATGGCCCTGCCGGCCTTCATCCTGGCCGGGGCACTGATGGAGGCCGCGGGTATCTCCAAGCGCCTGGTGGACATCGCCGAGGCCTTCGCCGGGCCCGCCACCGGTGGCCTCGCCGCGGCGACGGTGTTTGCCTGCATGTTCTTCGGGGCGATCTCCGGCTCCGGTCCGGCGACCACTGCCGCGGTGGGCATGCTGATGATCCCGGCCATGGCAAGCCGCGGCTATGACCGGGGCTACGGCAGCGCCATCACCGCCTCCTCGGGAGGGCTTGGGGTGGTGATTCCACCCTCGATCCCGATGGTCATCTTCGGTATTTCCGGCATGGGGCTGCAGCCGCCTCCGGAAGCCGTCGCCGAGCACGGGGCCTTTCAGACCCTGTCGATCCCCAAGCTGTTCATCGCCGGCATCATGCCGGGAGTGGTGATCGCCGGTTGCCTGCTGACCATCAATTATTTCATTTCTCGCAAGCGTGGCTATCGCGGCCTGACCGATCACTGGTCCTTTCCGCAGATCCGCGGGACCCTGCGCAAGGGGGTCTGGTCGATGCTGGCACCGCTCATCATCCTTGGCGGTATCTATAGCGGCCTGTTCACACCCACCGAGTCGGCCATCGTGGCGATCTTCTATACGCTGGTCGTGGGCATCTTCCTGCACAAGGAACTGGCCTGGAAACCAGCCCTGAGGACGCTAGAGACCACCACCTGGATCACCGGGCGAGTGCTGTTGATCCTGTTCACGGCCACCGTCTTCGGTCGCCTGCTGGTGGAACAGCGGGTCCCTGCCTACATTGCCGAGGTGATGCTGGGCGTCACCGATAACACCTATGCCATCTGGGCGATGATCATCTTCTTCCTGCTGTTCGTGGGCATGTTCATGGAGACCCTGGCGGCGATCATGATCCTCACACCGGTGCTGCTGCCGATCATGTACATGCTGGGCATGGACCCGGTGCATGTGGGCATCGTGGTGGTTTGCGCCCTGGCCATCGGCTTCCAGACGCCACCGCTCGGGGAAAACCTGTTCGTGGCCTCGGGGATCGGGGGCTCGTCGATCGAGGAGATCTCCTTGAAGGCGTTGCCCTTTGCCGGTGGTTCCATCGTGGCGCTGTTCATCATCGCCTATTTCCCGCAGATCTCGCTGTGGTTGCCCAGCCTGCTGGGCTACTAGATGGCAAAATCACGTGATGGAGGCCATCGCGGGCGCACCAGTCGCGCCTGTGGTGGCCGAGGAGGAATCATGAGCCATGATATCCGTCGTATCCTGTGTTGCGTGGGGCTGAGAGGCGACTGCGACCTGGTGCTGACCCAGGCGGTGGGGCTCGCACTGGCCACCGGTGCCGAGCTTCACATCCTGCATGCGGTCAAGTCCCTGTCCGATGACGTGGTGAATACCCTCAAGGTCAATATCCGCGACCGGGAGATGCTTGAGACCCTGATGGCACAACGCCTCGATCAGGCCCGTGAGGAGCTCGACCAGCGAATCGACATCTTCTGGCGACGTCATCCCGAGCTACACGACGCCTATGGTGATAAGGAAGTGACGCGTAGCGTGCTCGAGGGCTACCCGGCGTCGGTGATCACTCACTTCGCCAGTCGCTCCGGCAGCGACCTGATCGTGATGGCGGCCAACAAACGCAGCTTTGTCGCCGCCTATGCCGGCAAGGTCACCAAGGGCGTGATCAAGCGGGCCAAGGTGCCCGTGGTCGTCGTGCCTGCCAAGGCCTCGTGAGGCCTCATCGCCCGAGGGTGCCGATGTTCATGGGGTCCTGTCTTCGCCTGGCGGCTATGTCTTGACATCCCGGGCAGGTAGCGAAACAAGAATAATCGTGATCGACAATTCCCAAAAGATGCTGGACAAGATAAGGCATCGGAAGGCGCCGCTAGCAGGGCACCCTGGGGTCGAGAGGAGAGGTAACATGGAACAAGCCAATCAGCTCAAGAAATGCCTGAAACCGCATTGGGTATGGGCAATTGCCTTCGGCTCTGCTATCGGCTGGGGGAGCTTCGTATTACCCGCAGACTGGATCGCCACAGCGGGCCCCATGGGGGCCATTATCGGACTGGCCATCGGAGCCTTGCTGATGATCGTGATCGGTGTCAGCTACGGTTTCCTCATCAAGATATTCCCGGTCACCGGGGGCGGTTTCTCCTACGCCTACCTGGGGTTTGGACGCCGTCATGCCTTCTTCTGCGGCTGGTTCCTGACGCTGGGCTATATCTCCATCGTGGCGCTGAATGCCTCGGCACTGGCGCTACTGGCAAAGTTTCTGGTGCCGGAAATCGCGACCTTCGGCGAGATGTACACCATCGCCGGGTGGGAAGTGTACTTCGGAGAAGTGGCCATCGCTAGCCTGGCGCTGATGCTGTTTGCCTGGATCAACATCCGTGGTGGAAGCCTCTCCGGCAAGAGCCAGTTTGTCTTCTGTATGTTGCTGGTGATCGGTGCACTGCTGGTGGTCACCGGGATGCTGGTATCGCCTACCACCTCCTTCGACAACATGATGCCGCTGTTTCAGCCGGACAAGGCGACCTGGTCGGCGGTTTTCGCCATCGTGGCCATCGCGCCCTGGGCCTATGTGGGCTTCGACAGCGTGCCCCAGGCGGCGGAGGAGTTCGATTTCTCGCCGGCCAAGGCCTTCATGCTGATCGTGCTGGCACTGCTCATGGCGGCTGTGCACTACTCGGTGCTGATCGTCGCGACCTCGATTGCCATGCCCTGGACCGAACTCGTGGCCGGGTCGCCGGTCTGGGGTACCGGCGAGGTGGTTCAGGGGGTACTCGGTAACCTCGGGCTGGCGATGCTGGCGGTGGCGTTGCTGATGGGAATCGCGACCGGACTCAACGGGTTCTACATCTCCACCAGCCGGCTGCTGTTCGCCCAGGGGCGCGCGACGTTCCTGCCCGAGGTATTCGCCCACCTGCATCCCGTCCATGGCACGCCGTCCGCGGGCATCCTGTTCACCTGCGGCGTCTGCCTGCTGGCGCCCTGGTTTGGTCGTGAGGTGCTGCTGTGGATCGTCGACATGGCCGCCACCGGCGTGGCAATCGCCTATTTCTATTGCTGTGCCGTGGCCTACAAGTGCTTCAAGTGGTCGCCGACCTGCGCGGGCGAGCACTACGACGGCTGCGTGTCGCCGTTCAAGAAGGTGCTGTCGCTGCTGGGGGCGATGAGCAGCCTGTGCTTCCTGGCGCTGCTGCTGATTCCCGGTTCGCCGGGTGCCCTTGGCCTGCCGTCCTGGATCGCTCTGGTGGGCTGGGGAGGCCTGGGAGCCGCGCTCTATGCCGCTCGTCGTCTGCATATCCACGACATGCCCAAGCACCAGCTCGATCGACTTATCCTGGCCGCCGGCGAAGGGTAACGCCGCAAGCCTACCACCCGCCTCTGTGGGCACCGGGCTAGAGGGTTTCTTCAAGCTCCGAGGCGACTTGTCGCATCAGCGGTGCCCACTCCAGCAGCGAGTCGATGGAATGACGTAGACGCGGGGCATGGATCGCCAAGGTGGCTTGCATATGGCCCACCTGATCATAGATGGGCACCGCAATGGCCACCATGCCCTGGATGAACTCCTCGTTATCGGTACTCAGCCGGTCCCGGGCGATCTGGGCGAGGTGTTCCTCGAGGGCCGAGACGGATGTCAGGGTATAAGGGGTATGGGTGTCCAGGGTCAGGCTTGACAGCAGGGTACGGCGCCGATGGGGAGGCATCAGGGCGAGAAACAGCTTGCCGCTGGCCGTGCAGTGCAGCGGCAGGCGTGATCCGGGGGTAAGCTGGACACGTACCGGCCAGTTGGTTTCCACCCGGTCGTAGTAGAGCAGCTCATGGCCATCAAGCAGCGACAGGTTACAGGTTTCACCCACCTCCCTGGCCAGGCGCTCCAGCAACAGGCGGCGCGGCGCCTTGAGGCTTTCGTTGGCCAGCGTGCCCATGGCCATGCGATGCAGCCGTGGCCCGGGCAGCAGGTGGCGGCCGTCCAGATCGCGCGTGATCAGCTGTTGATCCTCAAGCTGCTTGAGCAGGCGGTGGATCGTCGGCTTGGGGATGTCCAGTCGCTTGTCGAGATCCGCGGCACTGATGCTGTAGTCGGCGGTGGCGATCTCCTCGAGCAGGCGGATCGCGCGGAGGAGCGTGGTGTTGGTGGACGTGTCTTTGGACATGGGCTTTCCTTACGACGAGCTTCCTGTTGGTGGCTGCCGCGATGATAGCGCAGCAGGCCCGGGGGCCTGCTGCGCATCGGCCGGGTCACAGGTTGACCAGGAACATGGAAAGTGGCGGGAGCAGGGCGATGGCGAGCCAGGCGGTTATCAGCGCGATGAAGTACGGTATCACGTAGCGCACCAACCTGAGATAGGGAATGCCGGTGATGCTGCTCGCCACGTAGAGGTTGAGACCGAACGGCGGTGTGACGAAGCCGATGGCCGCCCCCACCAGGAAGATTACCGAGAAGTGGATAGGGTCCACGCCGGCGTTCTGGGCGATCGGCGCCAGGATAGGGGCCAGGATGATGGTGACGGGAAGGCTCTCCAGGATCATACCGGCGAGCAGGATCATCACCATGCAAGCGCCAAGAATGACATAGTAGTTGCCAAGATCATTCAAGAGTCCTTCCAGGATCTGACCGGCGCCCAGCACGGATAGCAGCTGCTGCATCACCACCGAAATGGCGATCAGCGGTGCCAGCATGCCGGCGATCTGTCCCGAGCGAAGCATGATGGCGGGCAACCGGAAGATGCTGATTTCCCGGGTGATCATCAGCCCCGCGATTAAGGTGAAGCCTACCGTGATGGCGGCAGCCTCGGTCGGGGAGAACTTGCCGGAGTAGATGCCGTAAAGGACGACGGCGATGGTGGCAAATCCCAGGTAGGCCTTGCGTGCGAAGCCGGCACTTTCCTTGACCTTGAAGGGGATCAGAGTGCCCCAGCCATGACGCCGCGCCACCAGATGACAAGCCACCATCATGCCCAGCACCATCATGGCCCCGGGAATCATGCCGGCGATGAACAGATCGCTGATCGACAGGTTCATCATGAAGCCGTAAACGATGAAGATAATGCTCGGTGGAATGATGATGCCAACGGTGCCCCCGCATGCCGCGGTGGCCGCCGAGAAGCGGTCATCATAGCCATTCTTCTTCATTTCGGGATGCATGATCGAGCCTATGGTCGCCGTGGTACCGGCATTGGAGCCCGAGATCGCCGCGAAGAGGCCACAGGCGCCCAGCGTCGACATTCCCATGCCGCCTCGCAGCCAGCCAAGCACCGAGTAGGCGAAGTCGGATAGCCGCTTGGCGATACCCGCCGCGTTGATCAGGTCACCCGTCAGAATGAACAAAGGCAGGGCAAGCAGGCCGAAGAAACTCAGGCCCTGGAAAAGGGTCACGCCGATATTGGCCAGGGTGAAGTCGATGACCATGCTGGTGCCGACCACCCATAGCCCGATGACCAGGAAGATGGGCACACCGAGAAGAAAGAAGAGCGTCACGCCTGTGGTGATCAGGCCGATAAGAAGACCGTCTGTCATGATCTGTCCTCCTAATCCATTATCGAGGGTTGGAGGTTGAAAGGCTCACGCAGGCGGAAGCGTTGCCAGTCAGCGAAGAGGTTCTGAAGGACACGGTAGATGATCAGTATCCAGGCAAGCGGTGTGGCCAGGTAGAACCACCATTGCATGACGTTATCGGTACCCGGCACGATGGCGAAGTTGTTGTAGGCCAGTTGTACCTGGTCGATGGTGAAGTTGATCACCATGACCCCGAAGCCGATCCACAGCACGGCATCCAGGATGAGGCACAGGAACTGCCCGGTGTAGGGCAGGCGCATGCGGATCTCATTGAGCGACAGGTGCGTGCGCTTCTTTACGTTGAGTGAGGCACCGAACCAGGTCAGCCAGAGGAACAGTAGCACGGGGATGCTAGTGCTCCAGGGGGCTTGAACGTTGAAGAAGAATCGGCGAATGACCTCCACGAAGATGATGCCGGACATGCCTGCATACGAAAGAAGGATGATGCACTTCTCAAGGTTCTCATCCAGCCAGCGGAGGGGAACCAGCCATCTCGTGGCTGGTTGAACGTGTTGGTAATTGTGGTTTGCCATCATGAGCCTCCGGTTCAGCCTTTCCACCAGCGCTGAGGCTTGACATTGACTGCGGCAGTGTCCCGCGGTATCTCACGGGCGATGCCATGAATTTCCTTGTAGATGTCCACGCCACCGGCCCAGGCATTGAGGCGCTCTCGCCATTGCTCCCAGGGCTCCGGGTTGAATTCCGGGGCGCAGAGCTGCTCGGCCTTGTCACGCTCGGCATCCGAGAGAGGCGCGACGCGGACGTTGTTCTCGGCGAAGACGGTACCCTCGGCAGGATGCTCGGTGGCACCGACGATCTGGTAGCGACCGGCCTCGTTCATGCCCTGAGTGAAGATCTGTGCACAGTAGGCCGATTCCATGACCTGTTCCTGAAGTTCGCTACCCAGACTCTCGAACTTGGAGAGGTTCATGGCCGTATGCTCGGTACCCGCAAAGAACCTCAGGTCGACCGCCTGGGACACCACGGGAGCCATGCCCGCATAAGCCACGGCACTCATCCAGGTCTCGGCACCGTCGAGCAGGCCCTGGCGAAGCCCATCCAGGGTCTCTTCCCAGGCGACAGGAACGGGATTGAGCCCTAGCTGTTCCATGGCGATACGCCCGAGCTGGGTGCCGGTAACACGGTTCTTGGTGCCCTGAAGCTGCTCCAGGCTGGTCACCAGCGGCCTGTCCTGCCACTTCAGGCCCAGCATCAGGCCTCTCAGGTCGCAGTGCGTGTACAGGAACTGCAGGTTGTGTCGCTGGCGCAGCGGCTCGCGAAGCAGCGTCTCACTCCGCTTGTCGTAGAAGAAATGAAACATCGAGGCGACGCTCGGGAACATATAGGCGAAGTCGAGGATGTTGAGGTAGGGCGCGCCCCCTGCGGAATTCTGTGTCGAGGCAGAGAAGATATCGACGATCCCCTGCTGGGCCTTGCTGACACAGTCGAGTTGGTTGCAGACCTCATTGCTCCCCATGAACTCCACACGGATCGCACCGTTGGTGCGTTCCTCGAGATCGCGTGCAAAGAACAACTGACCGGACTTCTGGATGTCGAGGTTTCGCTCGTTGAATCCCGAGGCACCGAAGCGAAGCTGGAACTTCGGTTCGGTTTGATAGCGGCGCTGCTGTTCCTGCTCGGCGGCTCGGGCCAGGCTGCTGGCGGTGAGGCCGGCGCCTAGCCCGGAGGCCGCGATCAGGGTGGAGGTGAGGCCGAAGCGTCCCGAGATGTTCAAAAAGTCCCGGCGAGATACGTTACCAAACGGTGATTTCATGAGCAGGACTCCCGCATTTTGTGGTTGGACTTGTGAAGGGATGGTGCGTGATGTGTGCCAGACTCCTCGCTTCATCGTCTGATCAATTGAGGAGTACGATCTCAAAATATGCCAAGCAGCCGATAATTTCAAGTTTTTTTGAGACGAAATGAATCGTTATTGACGAGTGTCTAGGTTGTCGTGCATTATAAACGAGACAAAATGTTTCGTTATGGTGAATTTGCTATGAAATCAACAACTAACAAGCAAGAAGCCTTTGACTACATCGTCGTGGGGGCCGGGTCGGCGGGGTGTGTGCTCGCCAATCGGCTCAGTGAGGATCCCACGGCGAAGGTCTTGTTGCTGGAAGCGGGCGGTGCCGACTGGAATCCCTGGATCCATGTCCCCGTCGGCTATTTCAAGACCATGCACAATCCTGCGACGGACTGGTGCTACCTCACCGATCCGGATGAAGGGATCAATGGCCGTCGCCTGCAGTGGCCTCGCGGCAAGGTGCTGGGAGGGTCCAGCTCTCTCAATGGACTGCTGTATATCCGGGGGCAGCGCGAGGACTACGATGACTGGGCCGCGGCGGGCAACGCGGGCTGGGACTACGATTCCGTATTGCCGTATTTCAAGAAGTCCGAGTGTCAGGAACGCGGTGCCGACCCGTATCACGGCACCGAGGGGCCGTTGAAGGTGTCGGACCTGCGGCTGCGACGCGAGATCGCCGAGCGGTTCATCGAGGCCGCCAAGGCCGCCGGGATTCCCGAGAATCGCGACGTCAACGGGGCGACCCAGGAAGGGGTGGGCTACTTCCAGCAGACTTCCTACAAAGGCTTTCGCTGTTCGACGGCCAAGGCGTTTCTCCGACCGGCCCAGAAGCGAGCCAACCTTACCATCATCAAGCGGGCGCACTGCCAGCGGCTGCTGCTCGAGGGCAAGCGTGTGGTGGGGGTCGAGTATCGTCATGGTGAGCGTCTGGAGCGCGTGCGGGCCAACCTCGAGGTCCTGCTTGCCAGCGGTGCCATCGGATCGCCGCAGATCCTGCAGTGTTCCGGCATCGGGGACCCCGAGCATCTCAAAGCGGTCGGGGTCGAGTGCCTGCACGAGCTGCCGGGGGTGGGAGAGAACCTGCAGGATCACCTGCAGGTCCGCCTGGTGTTCAAGACGCGCTGTCGAACGCTCAACGACGAAGTGCGTCATCCCCTGAGGAAACTCGCGGTGGGCACCCAGTATCTGTTGACCCGTACCGGCCCTCTGACCCTCGCCGCCAGCCAGGTGTGTGTGTTCACTCGGTCCCGAGATGGTCTGCAGCGCCCGGATATCCAGTTTCATATGCAGCCGCTCTCTGCCGACAAGCCGGCCGAGGGCGTGCATCCCTTCTCCGCCTTTACCTCCTCGGTCTGTCAGCTGCGCCCGACTAGCCGTGGCTCCATTCGCATTACCAGTCCTGACCCCGCCGTCTACCCCTCGATCCGGCCCAACTACCTGAGCACCGAGAAGGATTGCCGGGTCGCGGTGGATGCCATCAAGGTGGCGCGGCGCATCGCCGAGCAGGAACCGCTGGCCTCGGTGATTACCGAGGAGTACGTGCCTGGGGCGCAGTATCAGAGCGACGAGGAACTCCTCGAGGCGGCACGCCAGCACAGCCAGACGATCTATCATCCGGCCGGTACCTGCAAGATGGGGCATGACCCGCTGGCGGTGGTGGATGACCAGTTGTGCGTACATGGCCTGGCGGGGCTGCGCGTGGTGGACGCCTCGATCATGCCGGTGATCGTCTCCGGCAATACCAATGCGCCCACGATCATGATCGCCGAGAAGGCGGCCGACATGATCAAGGCAGCGCATGCCCAGCATGCGCGGGCCTCCTGATAGTGGCGCCCGGATTGGCCTCAAGGCCGGCCCGTAACTGGTCCTAACTTCCCTTCCAGCGCCCATGCAACATGACGCCCGTGGGGCCGGTAATGGGCGCCCGGCCCCGATGTCCGGTGAGGACGTCCCCCGAGCGTTTCCCTGCCGGGATCCCTATTCCAAACAACGAAGGGCCGATCCTGTGTCGCAGGAAGCGATGATCGACCCCTGGCTTACAAAGGTGGCGATATGACTCGTCGAGACGCCGATGGCGCATCCGATATGTCGACCCTCCAGGCTCACAAGCGGGCCCTGCCCCGCAGCCTGGAGCCCTTCCAACGCATTCTCCCGGGGCTGATGATCTGCATCACCATCGCCTTGGCCACCACATTCATTGCCGATCACTACGGCGGACCGACGCTGCTCTACGCCTTGCTTTTCGGCATGACCCTGCACTTTCTCTCCGAGGAAGGGCGCTGCCTGGCCGGTGTCGAGTTTGCCGCCCGGCAGGTGCTCAGGATCGGTGTCGCCCTGCTCGGCGTGCGTATCACCATCGAGCAGGTCGCCGAACTCGGCATCGGACCGGTGCTTACCGTGGTCTGTGGCGTGATGTTGACCATCGTCATGGGGGCCGTGCTGGCGCGCCTGCTGGGCCTCGATCGGGACATGGGATTGCTCACGGGCGGGTCGGTGGCGATCTGTGGCGCTTCGGCGGCCCTGGCCCTGTCGGCGGTGATGCCACGCAATGCCACCCATGAGCGCAACACCATCATGACCGTCGTGGGGGTCACGACGCTGTCCACCATGGCGATGGTGACCTATCCGCTGATCGTCGGCGTGCTGGGGTTGAGTGACACCAACGCGGGTATCTTCCTCGGCGGCACCATTCATGACGTAGCCCAGGTGGTCGGTGCCGGCTACATGATTTCCGAGAACACCGGTGATGTCTCGACCTTCGTCAAGCTGCTGCGGGTGGCGATGCTGGTGCCGGCGGTGATGGTCTTCATGTTCCTGTTCCGTCGCAACCGCCAGGAGGAGGATGGGGGAGGCAAGGTGCCGATGCTGCCGACCTTCCTGGTGGCCTTCGTGGCGCTGGTGATCATCAACAGTCTCGGCTGGATTCCACCGGTGGTCACCGAGGGCTTCACCGATCTGTCACGCTGGTGCCTGGTCACGGCCATCGCCGCCTTGGGCATCAAGACCTCCTTCCAGAAGCTGGCCGTGGTGGGCTGGAAACCGGTGATTCTAATGGTGGCGGAGACCGTCTTTCTGTTGTTGCTGGTGCTGGCCTTTATCCACTTCGACCTAGTGAGCCTGTGATGATGACGCTAGACGACCAACCGCTGCGTATTGCCGGCCGTGAGTTTGCCTCGCGCCTGCTGGTCGGCACCGGCAAGTATCGCAACGCCGAAGAGACGGCCGCGGCCCTCGAAGCCAGCGGCACCGAGGTGGTGACTTTCGCGGTACGCCGCACCGACCTGGGCCAGGGCAACGACGAGCCGCCTCTGCTGGAGGTGGTGCCGCCGTCACGTTACACCCTGCTACCCAACACCGCGGGTTGCTACGACGCTCGGGCCGCCGTGCGTACCTGCCGGCTGGCCCGGGAATTGCTGGACGGCCATAACCTGGTCAAGCTCGAGGTGCTGGGCGACGAGACTACGCTCTACCCCAATGTGGTGGAGACCCTCAAGGCGGCCGAGGCGCTGATCGCCGACGGCTTCGATGTCATGGCCTATACCAGCGACGATCCCATCGTGGCCGGGGAACTCGAGTCGCTGGGCTGTTGCGCCATCATGCCGCTGGGTTCGCTGATCGGCTCGGGCTGTGGCATCCAGAACCCCTACCACATTCGATTGATCATCGAGCGCTCATCGGTGCCCGTGCTGATCGATGCCGGTATCGGTACCGCCTCGGAGGCGGCGCTGGCCATGGAACTGGGCTGCGATGCCGTGCTGATGAACTCCGCCATCGCCCATGCCCACGACCCGGTAGCCATGGCCCGGGCCATGAAGGCCGCCGTTCAGGCCGGGCGCGGTGCCTACCTGGCCGGTCGCATGCCGCGCCGGGACCAGGCCGAGCCCTCCTCGCCTATGGCGGGGCGTCTCGGCGCGTGAGCCCTCAACTCACGACGGGATGAGGGCTCCAATGGAACCCCTTCATCATGAGGACCATCAGGGGGCGGGTTTTCTCAGCCAGGGATATTGCATTTTGACCGAAGCGCGACCAGACTGCTTGCGTAACAATTTGAAACATTCTTTCCTACATGGAGGTGGTTCATGAAGCCCGTCGCGCTACCTGCTGTTTCTGCCGTCCTGCTGCTGGTCGGTACCGCCACTCAGGCCCAGGAGGGTCCCCTGGCCTACGCGCCGAGCCTGTATCTCGGTGCCGACGCCATGTTCTGGGAGCTCAACCGTGACGGACCTGCCAAGGATGCCGACAGTGCCGGTCTGCGCCTGCGCGGTGGCCTGGCGTTCAACGAATACTTCGCCCTCGAGGGCCATCTGGGCACCGGCGGATCCGATGAAGGGGTAGAGCTGGATGACCTTGTCGGCCTTTATGCCAAGGGCAGCGTGCCGCTCGGGTCGCAGTTTCGCCTCTACGGCCTGGCGGGGGTGACCCAGGTGGAGCTCGACGTCGACGAGGAGAACGATGTCTCCTATGGGGGCGGCGCCGAACTGGATGTGACGCCCAATCTGGCGGCCCGGGCCGACTATATGCGCTACCTCGACGAGGAGAACTACAACTTCGACGCGGCCAGTGTGGGCTTGAGCTATCACTTCTGACGCTCTGGCGTAGCCTTGAACGGCGACGTCCCCACCGGCAGGGGCGTCGTCTCAGGCCATGCCCTCAGGGCCGGCCATGACGATCACCCGTTGCTGGCGGTATCAGAGGCTGAGGGCGGTCCATCTCTCCAATCGGTGCGGTGGTCGGGCAGGCGCCTCAGGGGCGGCAGTAGTAGAGCTTCGCCGGGAGAATGTTGAGGGGCTCGAAATCGCACTCTACGTCGGAGAAGACGCGGTGTAGGTCGGGTAATATCTTGGAGGAGAACTGGTAGATCAGCATGGAGCCCTGGGGCGAGAGCGCGTCCAGACTGTTCATGAGGATGGACTCGCGGCTTGTGGCCGGCATGGTGCTGAAGGGGATACCGGCCACTACGTAGTCGGCGGCGGGTAGCCCCAGGCGGGTCAGCTCGGCCTGGATCGTCTCGGCGGAGCCCCGGACCACTCGGAGCCGGGGATCTGGCAGCGACTGCTGGAGGAAGTCGACGAACTCCTGATTGGTCTCTAGCGCCAGCAGGGTCACCTCCGTTGGCATGTGGCGCAGGAGCTCCCGGGTGATGGTCCCGACGCCGGGCCCGTATTCGACGATCACCCGGGTGTTCTGCCAGTCGATCCGCTCGACCAATCGCCGCACCAGAAAGGGGGAACTGGGGATGATCGAGCCCAGCATACGGGGATGCTTGAAGAAGTTGCGTGCGAAGAGCGATAGCTGAGCGCGTCTCCCGTTTCCTGCCAAGGCCGTGGGCCGGTCCTGCGCCGTCATGGGCATGCCTCCTGCTGCTTAGCGAACAATGTATGCTTCCACTCTAGGCCGATAGAGGCGAGCGGGATAGAGCGCGTTCCATCAGGCCCTGCAGCATGGGGGCGATGCTGCCCCCGGGTGCTGCGCTGCACCGCCTTGTGGGTGGTGTTGCCGGTGTTGAGGTCGGGGAAGACGAACACCATGGCGCGGCCGGCCATCGGCAACCCCAGGGCCTTCTGACGATGCATGGCTGGTGCCGTGGATGTCGTAACGGCGAATGCATGCTGCGTTGCGTCAGAAAGTAGGGATACCCGGCATGCTGCTGGGCCAGTCGCGGCAGAGGTAAGGTGGGATTTGCGTTCGGGCCCTACCTCGACAAGTCGGACTTCGATTTCGACGCGGCGAGCGTCGGTCTGACCTACCGCTTCTGACCCCTGTCGACTCCAGTCGGAAACGGAATGATGAGCGCCCCCGACCTTCTCCCGGCGGGGGCGCTCGTCGTCGGCATCACGATACCCTCCCCATAGCCCTCAGCTGATGGGCCCCCACTTGACATCGCCGGGTACGTAAGTTGCCCCTGCCCTCGACGACAAAGAGTGCAAGCCTATCAATGGGAGATGGCCATGAAAACATCAGTCATTACCGCCTCATCCTTGGCAGCATTGCTTGTCACCGGTGCGGTTCAGGCGCAGAGCGGGCCCTTGGCCTACCAACCGAGCCCCTACGTCGGTGCCGATGCCATGTACTGGGAACTGGACCGGAATGGGCGCAGCGATTTCGACAGCACCGGCCTGCGGCTGCGGGGCGGCGTGGCCTTCAACGACTACCTCGCCATCGAAGGCCACCTGGGTACCGGCGGCTCCGACGGTTCGGTGGACCTGGACTACCTGGCCGGCGGCTATGTGAAGGGTATGCTGCCCATCACCCAGGCGTTCAAGGTCTATGGCCTGCTAGGGGGCACCGAGGTGGAGTTCGAAAGGACCGACAGCGAGAGCGACTTCTCCTACGGTGCCGGTGCCAGCTATGCCGTGACACCGAACCTGGCGGTGGGTGCCGATTACATGCGCTACCTAGAGGAGTCGGACTTCGATTTCGACGCGGCCAGCATCGGTCTGACCTACCGCTTCTGAACCGCGCGGGCCCGAGCCGCCTATGAAGAATGCCCCGTCGCTACAGGGTGGCAGCGGGGCATTCCGTTTCAAGGCCCGCGTCGAGCCTTATACCTCCCGGTAGAGCTCGCCGCCTTCGCGGCGAAACTTCTCCGCCTGTTCCTCCATGCCCTGCATCACGGCGTTCCGGTCGCCGTCGAGGCCCCTGTCCCGAGCATAGTCGCGGACCTCCTGGCTGATCTTCATCGAGCAGAACTTGGGCCCGCACATGGAGCAGAAATGCGCCACCTTGGCGGAGTCCTTGGGCAGGGTCTCGTCGTGGTAGTCCCGGGCAGTGTCGGGATCCAGCCCTAAGTTGAACTGGTCCTCCCAGCGGAACTCGAAGCGCGCCTTGGACAGGGCGTTGTCGCGGCGCTGGGCGGCGGGGTGGCCCTTGGCGAGATCCGCGGCATGGGCGGCGATCTTGTAGGTAATGATGCCGGTCTTGACGTCGTCCTTGTTGGGCAGCCCCAGGTGCTCCTTGGGGGTCACGTAGCAGAGCATGGCGCAGCCGTACCAGCCGATCATCGCCGCGCCGATCCCCGAGGTGATGTGGTCATAACCGGGCGCGATGTCGGTGGTCAACGGCCCCAGGGTGTAGAAGGGCGCCTCGTCGCACTCGGCGAGTTGCTTGTCCATGTTCTCCTTGATCAGGTGCATGGGCACATGACCCGGTCCCTCGATCATCACCTGGACGTCATGCTGCCAGGCGATGCGGGTCAGCTCACCGAGAGTCTCGAGCTCGGCGAACTGGGCCGCGTCGTTGGCGTCGGCGATGGAGCCCGGGCGCAGGCCGTCGCCCAGCGAGAAGGCGACATCGTAGCGCTTGCAGATCTCGCAGATCTCCTCGAAGTGGGTGTAGAGGAAGCTCTCCTGGTGGTGGTAGAGGCACCACTTGGCCATGATCGAGCCGCCCCGGGAGACGATGCCGGTGACCCGCTTGGCGCTCAGCGGCACATAGCGCAGCAACACGCCGGCGTGGATGGTGAAGTAGTCCACGCCCTGCTCGGCCTGCTCGATCAGGGTGTCGCGGAACACCTCCCAGGTTAGGTCCTCGGCCACGCCATTGACCTTCTCCAGGGCCTGGTAGATGGGCACCGTGCCGATCGGCACCGGGGCGTTGCGGATGATCCACTCACGGGTCTCGTGGATGTTGGCCCCGGTGGAGAGGTCCATGACGGTGTCCGACCCCCAGCGGATGCCCCAGGTCATCTTGTCGACCTCGTCCTCGATGGAGGAGGTCACCGCCGAGTTGCCGAGGTTGCCGTTGATCTTCACCAGGAAGTTGCGGCCGATGATCATCGGCTCGGATTCCGGGTGGTTGATGTTGCAGGGGATGATCGCCCGGCCCGCGGCCACCTCGTCGCGCACGAACTCCGGGGTGATCTCCTCGGGGAGCCGGGCGCCGAAGCCCTCGCCCGCATGCCGATGGCCGAGGATGCGCTCGACCTCTTCCGTCCCAAGCGCCTGGCGACGTTGATTCTCCCGAATGGCGATAAATTCCATCTCCGGGGTGACGATGCCCTGGCGCGCGTAGTGCAGCTGGGTGACGTTGTGCCCTGCCTTGGCGCGGCGCGGGGTACGGGTCAGGTCGAAGCGCAGGTTGGCGAGCAAGGGGTCGTTGGCGCGGCGCTGGCCATACTCGGAGGTCGGCCCGTCGAGGAACTCGGTATCGTCGCGTTCCTCGATCCAGGCGCGGCGCAGCTCGGGAAGCCCCTTTCGCAGGTCCACTGAGACCTCGGGGTCGGTATAGGGGCCGGAGGTGTCGTAGACCAGCAGCGGCGGGTTGGCCTCGTCGGCCCCGGAGGTGCGGGTCGGCGACAGGGTGATCTCGCGGAAGGGCACGCGGAGGTCGGGGCGCGAACCCGTCACAAAGACTTTGCGTGAACCGGGCAGCGGCTGGATGGCGGCCTCGTCGACGCGGGCGCTCTCGGCGAGGAAGTGATCGGTCTTGCTCATCGGTGTTCTCCCTTGGATGTATGGTGTTGTCAGGGAGGACAGCGGTCAGGGGCGCGGCAGGTCAGTCTGCTCGATCGCTTGATCCCTACGCTGGTCCTAGCCAGTTCAGGTTCAACGGGACCCATGCTGTCGCCCGGTGGCGAGAGGCATGATCTCAGCCGTCATCAACGGCACCCCGTCAAGCGTGGTGGTGGAGCCTGGGCTTCCGGTCCTTCCTTGGTAACGGTCATCGGTCGGCGCGACCAGCACCAACCTGGCGGTGGCGATAGGACCAGCCCGCTACAGCGAGCGATCCAGTCCCATCTGCCAGAAATCGATCTCGAGCCGCGTGGCATCCCGGAAGATGGTCGCCAACCGGGCGAAGCGCTCTGGGGTGACCTCGGCCAGCCGTGCGTCGAGCCAGGCCCGCTCATCCTGCATCGCGGCCTGGAAGGCGTTGCCCTCGTACATGGCGATCCAGGCGTCATAAGGATTGGCCACGCCGCGCACCGTGAAGGGCTGGGCGTTCAGCCAGCCCGCGATCTCGCCGTAGCCGATTAGACAGGGGGCCAGAGCCACGTGCAGGTCGAGTAGGTCGCCGCGGCTGCCGGTGTCCAGCACGTAGCGGGTATAGGCGAGGGTGGCGCGGGCCTCGGGCAGCGCCGCCAGATCGTCCTCGCCGATGCCCCACTCACGGCAGTAGCCGATGTGCAGGTCGAGTTCCTCGTCGAGGATGGTCTTCAGGCCCTCGACGGCATGGCGCAGCTCGGCCAGGGTCTGGCTCTTGTAGGCGGCCAGGGCATAGGCCCGGGCGAAATGCACCAGGAACAGGTAGTCCTGTTCCAGGTAGTGACGAAACGCGTCCTCGTCGAGGTGCCCGGCGCCCAGCGCGCGTACGAAGTCGTGCTCGATGTAGGCGCGCCAGTCCGGCTGGCAGGCGTCGGTCAGATCGCTGAAGCGGTAGCCCATCTTGCCTCCGGTGCGGTCGGGATCCGGAGGGCGGACGCAGCGGAAGATGGGAGGAGGGCCGGATGGAAAGGGAGCGTGCCGGGCCCACCGCCTGATTCCCTACGCCGGTTCACGCGGGGCCGAGGCCCACGCCCACCCGGATCAGGTTCCACGGGACCAGCGCTGGGCTCTCTCGTATCGAGCACTAGCCTGCGCCATCTCAGCCGGTTCCACCGGCACCCCGTCAAGCGAGTGGATCAGTCTAGCAGCTTGGCGAGGCCTTGCCACCCATCCCGGCATTCGGATCATTCCGGCTGCGCGTCCAGTTGGTCGAACCACTCTCGTCGTTCGGGCAGGGTCAGCTCGCTGGCGGATCGACCGCTGGTGTACCACTCTCGGGCATTGCGCAACTGCCAGCGACGCCGACCATCGTCCAGCTCGATGCCCAGCCGCAGCGGCCCATAACGAGCGAAGGCGCGGCCCGCCACATGGGAGTCGCGCAGGGCGAGGTTGGCGAGCAGCTCCAGGCGGTTGCCGCCGTACATTGCGAGATCCTCCAGGCGGAGGGTATCGTCGTTCAGCATCACGCGGGCCTTGCCGTGCACTTCACCGAGGGTAAGCCGGTCACGCAGCCAGCGTCGTTCCCCGGCAGCGTCGATGAACAGGTTGACCAGCAGGCCGCTGTCGCGCATGGCCAGCTCGAGCCGGGCGTCGAGGTCGAGCGGTGCCTCCCAGCGCATGCGTCCCTCGGGCAGGGCGAGCCGCGCCCACCAGCCCTGGGTGAGGCTTCCGTTGTCGTCCATCAAGCGTACGTCGTCGAGGTTCAGCTGCGAGCCGGAAACATCGAAGCGGAGGGTCTTCAGGTCGCCGTCGGCGAGTCGCATCGCCAGCCTCAGTTCGCCGTCGAGCGTCTGCTCGTCGAAGGCGAGCCGGGCACGGGGGGCTTGCAGCGCCAGTGTGCCGACGGCGTCCGTGCCCTCCAATTGGAGGTGGGTGGCGATAGTTGCCTGGCCGGCCAGCAGTTCGATGCCGCCACCTTCCGGTAGGTAGTCATTGAAGGCGGCCAGGTTCGGCGCCACAACATGAGGCATGTCGATGCGTGTGCTCAGTGAGCGCAGCCCCTCGGGTAATGCGAAGTGCCGTGCCTGGCTGTGAATATCCAGTAGGCGGCCCTCGATCAGCGTGCCGGCGTCCCCCTGGCGGCGCAGGCCGAAGCGGGGCAGGGAAAGATGCAGTTTGGCGCCGGGGTCGGCGATCTCGATCATGAGCGAGCCGTCACCGAAGGCCTCGTAATGCAGAAAGCGTGCGGCGAGCCGCTCGGAGTGTACGTCGAGCCGGCTGCCGGGTACGGCCTCGCCGTCGGCGAAGCGCAGCTCGGTGCTCAGCCGCCCACCCCCCTGGATCGCCAGGCCGTGCTCCTCGGGAAGGTAGGCGTTGAGAAAGCCGAGCCGGTCGAGCAGGCCCTCCAGCTCTAGCGTGCCGGAGAGCGGTCGGCGCGGCGCCTCGCTGCCGGGCCAATCGACACCGCCCCGAAAGCTCGCCTGGCGGGCGACCAGCAGGGTGCGCAGCGGGGCTTCGTCGTTCGTCGATGCGGTCACTTCCACTCGGCTGCCCGAGATGTCGAGGTGCTGGCGGGCGGGATCGAGGTCGCGCAGCGCCAGGGTGGCGTCCAGTTCGCCGTGGAACTCCTCCTCCAGTAGGCGCCCGTCGATGGCCTCGCCCGTCAGGGTGATGCCTCCCCGAAGGCGCCCCTCGTGCAGCGTGAGATGTCCGTCGCTGTCGGCCTGGCCGCCATGGAGCCGCAGCGGTGCCGATACCGGTAGGTAGGCATTGAGCACGTTCACGCTGGGAAGGCGCGCGTCACACCATGTCACTTGGGCCGTCGGGGAGTGGGTGGCCTGCGGCCTTGCTTCCGTTGTGGCGGCGAGCAGGAGATGCTCGGCCTGGAAGAGTCGGCGCCCATCCGCGGTGCGGGTCAGGGCGACGTCGTCGAAGACGAGTTCGACGTTCGCCTCGGGATAGCGGGCATCAGGTACCAGGGCGAGACGTGCCTGGCCGTCGCCGCGGGCGTGAAAGCCGCGAAAGCGTGCGCCCAGCGCTTCGGAGCGCACCTCCAGCCGGCTGCCTGCCAAGGGCTGGCCGTCCCGGATGCGCAGGGCCCCGGCGAGGCGGCCGCCGCCTTCCAGGGCGAGGCCACTCCCCCCGAACCAGTCGGCGAGAAAGGGATCGAGCACGCCGAGATTGGCCACGTGGCCGCGCAGCTCCAAGGTCGCGTCCCAGGGCACTTCGCCGCCAAACAGAAGGCTGTCGTCCAGCTCCCGCCAGGCCAGCGGCGAATGAAAGCGGGCGATAGGCAGCTCCAGGGCGGTGGTGAGCGGTTGCGTCTCCCCCGGGGCGGCGGCTTCGAGATCGAAACGGGTCCCGGAGAGATCCAGCGTGCCATGTGTCACGTCGAGCTCGGCAATGGGCAGGCTCAGGGCGAGACGCCCCGTCAACGGTCGTTCGCCAAGGCGCAGGGCAATGGCCTCGCCGGTGAGGTCGAAACCGCCGGTGAGGCGATCGGCCTCAAAGATCAGCCCACCCTGTAGCCGTGCCGAGCCGCCTTTCAACTCGAGCGGTATCGGCGCCGGCAGGTAGCGGTTGAAGGCGGCGATATCGGCCGTCTCGGTGCTTTGCCACCTAAGCTCGACACGCTGCAGTTCCTCAGGGGGCGCATGCAGGCGCAGCGCGGCAGCGACCAACTCGAGCCGAAAACCCTCGCCGCTGAGCAGGAGACGAGACGTGGAGGTCGGCGTGGCCTCGGGGAGGAGGTCGACCATCTCGATATCGTCGAGTTGGACGGTCAGGCGAGTGTCCTCGCCGACTTCAGCCGCCACCGTGCCGGCACCTTGAAGGTGGTAGAGTGCGCCATCCGCCAGCCAGTGGCGCTCATCGAGCCGCACGCTCAGGCGTGGGGAGTCCAGGCGCAGGCGACTGCCCGGCTGCAGCTCGCCGTCTGCGATGGCGAGCTCGCCTTGCAGGTCGCCGTGTCCGCCGATCGCTAGCCAGCCCAGGGCGGCAAGGTAGGGGTTGAAGACCGCGTAGGCGTTGCTACGCCCGGCCAGGTCGAGGGTGCCGGAGACGAAACGCGCCGCCTCTCTGCCGGAATGCTTCGCCAAGATCAGCGGAGCCAGGCGCAGGTCGGCATCGAGCACCACATCCTCCACCAGCGGTGTGTCGCCGTGTTGCAGGGTGCCTGCTTCCAGCGCCAGCGCTAGCCTATCGACACTGAGCTCACCGGCGCGCCAGCGAACGCCAGCGAGCCGCAGGGTGCCGCTGCCCTGTAGGCGATAGGCGTCGAGACTCGCGTGACGCATGCCCTCGGTCTTGAGTTCGCGAAGGTGTAGCTCATGCGCGAGCAGGGGGGTGAGGGCGACGTGCAGGGTGGCGGCATTCGTCTTCAGCGTGTAGTGGCGCTCGGCGGCGGTACCGGCCAGGCGGAGCCGGGTGACTCGCAGGTGACCGGGAAAGGCCGTCCAGGCGTGCTCCCAGCTCAGCGTGAACCGTGGTGAGCGCTCAAGCTGGCTGCGTGCCCAGTCGCTGTTGAGCAGGGCGTTGGCGGCGACGAGATAGAAGAGATAGAGCGCCGCCAGGATCGACACGAGCCATGCCAGCACCTTGAACGGCGTGGAACGAGTCATGCAGCGCATTCTCGGCTTTGCTGCATGGGGCCTCCTCGATACGCACGGCGGCGGCATCGGTCAGTAGAGTCGGAACCGCTTGAAGTCGGGGCGACCCTCGGCCTCTTCGGGCGTCTTGCGGTAGCGCTTGTATTCCCACTGGTACTGGGCTGGGGCCAAGGCGATGGTGGCCTCGACGCTGGCGTTGACGCCGGCGGCGGAGGTCGCTTCGTCGGGCGCGTAGACCCGCTCATCGGCGGGCAGGAAGTGGATGGCGAAGCCGCGGCCGGGCAGGCGCCTCGCCACGCCGGTGACCACGCGCGCCTCGGTACGGGCCACCAGCTTGGGCAGCAGGGTCGCCGTGTAGGCGGGACGGCCGAAGAAGGGCGCGAAGACACCACTGCCCCAGTGGGGCACCTGATCGGGCAGGATGCCCACTGCCTCGGAACGCTTGAGCGCCTTGAGCAGGGCCGCCACGCCGCGGGACGTGGTAGGCACGAGGCGGGCGCCCTGGCGCTCGCGTCCTCGGCGGATGAGCGGGTCGAGGGCCGTCAGCTTCGGCGGTTCGTACATGGCGGTGAAGGGGAAGTGACCGGAGAGCCAGAAGTTCAGCACTTCCCAGTTGCCGAAGTGCGGGGCCAGCACGATCACGCCGCGCCCGCCGGCGCGGGCCTCGTCGAGCAGCTCGCGGCCATGGACCTCGAGGATCGAGGCCTCGACCCGATCGGCCGGGCCCAGCCAGGCGAAACCCAGCTCGAGCATGGTCGCGCTGGAATGGACCAGGCTCTCGCGCCGCAGCCGACGGCGCGCTGTCTCGGAGCGCTCGGCATAGACCTCGGCGAGGTTGATCCGAGTGACCTCGCGCTCCCGACGGCTGATGCCCTGCACCAGCGGGCCCACCAGGCGGGCCAGGCGCCACAGGGTGGACAGACGACGCCGGGCGAGACTCCGCCACAACAGGGCGACGGCGCGGGCCTGAAGGTCGCGGGAACGGGATGGCGTGTCGGTCATCTCAGAACAGCCAGGTGTCCACGTCGTCCGGGGCACGTCGCTCGTTGAGGGCCTTGAGGCCCTTCACGCAACGAATGACCAGCCACACCACGGCGGCCAGCCAGGTGAGGAAGCCGATCACCACCAGGGTCAGCAGTCCCGACACGGCGAAGTAGAGCAGGGCGATCCAGAAGGTGCGGATCTGGTAGCGGTAGTGCTCGTCCAGCCAGGCCGGGCCCTTGCCGCGGTAGACGTAGGCCATGACCACGGCGATCAGCGAGGTCAGCCCGCCGGTGATGATGCCGGCCAGGTGCAGGGCATACACCACGATGGGCAGGGTGGTGTCGGGGGTGCCGCCCTGATCGGCGACCACCCGGTCGTGTGGTGTTGGGTTGTTCATAGCGCTTCCCTGAAGACGGTGACTGGCGCCCATGATACCGGCCGTCGCCGACAATGCCACCGGCACGGCAGGGCTATTGCAGTTAGCGTTGTCACCGGGGCTGATCCGTCGACAGGTCTACGAGGAGGCGCTGTAAACCCTTCCGTGGGCGCTACTTTTGCCATCCATGGCAAAAGACCTCCTCTTCGACTTGTCACCGGCGCCCTTCGTCATGTTCAACTGCGATTGCCCTGACCGGCGCGGCGGAAGGCCTGCCTTCAGGCGCGGGCGGGACGGATTGTTGCCTCAGTCGCCGGCGGGCTTGAGCGGTCGGCAGATCTCCAGCAGGTTGCCGTCGGGGTCACGCAGGTAGAGCGAGGTGATATCGCCATTGGCGCCCTGGCGGGTCACCGGGCCCAGCTCCACCTCGACATCCAGCGCCTCCAGGTGGCGCTGAACCTCGTCGAGCGGCAGCACACTGCGCACGCAGAGGTCCAGGCTACCGGGGGTGGGGGTAGCGGCCCGAGGCGAGATGTCGGTGGCGGTCCAGTGCAGGCGCAGGGACATGTCGCCGAGCATCAGGTCGACGCGCTCTCGGTCACGGTAGCGTACATCGAGGCCCAGGACGCGGGAGTAGAAGTCGACGGCGCGGGAAATGTCGGTCACGGTGATGACCAGGTGGTCCAGACCTGACAGCATGGCGCACTCCTTGGAGAATTGATCTGTTACAGAGAATACGATGATGCAGACCTGTCCGCTATGCGGGTCAACCGACAGCGTCCCTTACCACCGCGATGCCCGGCGTGACTACCTGGCTTGTCGACAGTGCGCGCTGGTGTTCGTGCCGTCTGACCAGCGGCTCGCACCGGCACAGGAGAAGGCGGTCTACGATCGGCATGAGAACTCGCCGGACGACCCCGGCTACCGGCGCTTTTTGTCGCGGCTCTTCGACCCGCTGCGGGCGAGGTTGTCGCCCGGTGCCCGGGGACTCGATTTCGGCGCCGGTCCGGGGCCAACGCTGTCGGTGATGTTCGAGGAGGCCGGCCATCCCATGGCGATCTATGACCCCTTCTATGCACCGGATCGGCAGGTGCTGGAGACCACCTACGACTTCATCACCGCCACCGAGGTGGTGGAGCACCTCTTCACCCCCGGCCGCGAGCTCGAGGGCCTGGCCGGACGCCTGGTGCCGGGCGGCTGGCTGGGCCTGATGACCAAGCGGGTGCACTCGCCCGAGGCCTTCTCGGGCTGGCACTATATCCTCGACCCGACCCATGTGTGCTTCTTCAGTGAGACCAGCTTCACTTGGCTCGGCCGGTATCTCGACATGAGCGTGCACTTTCCCGCCGGCGACGTCGTATTGCTGCAGCGTCGATGACCGACCACTTTCGATAACATGCCGTTATCGAAAGAAAAAATATCGACGTGGCCGGGGAAGGGGGATTGGCGGCGACCGGCGCCAAGCGTATATTAGACCGCACCTTTTCTTCTCCCTGCACGGCTGCGGCGACACCCGTCCCACCGTCCCTTTCGAGGCTTCCGCTCATGTCCCGGCAGTTGCTGCTCATGGCCCTGGCCCCCCTGATGGGGCTCTTCATCCTGGGGATCGGCAACGGCTTCCTGGCCACGGTGATCACCCTGCGCTTGGACGCCGCCGGGGAGTCGGCGGTGGTGATCGGCTGGGTCTCCTCGGCCTACTTCATCGGCCTGGCGCTGGGCGCGATGCTCAATGACCGGCTGCTGCTGCGTATCGGCCATATCCGCGCCTACGGCAGCTTCGCCTCCCTGGTGGCGGTGACCGTGCTGCTGCAGGGATTGGTCTTCGAGCCCTGGGCCTGGTTCGTGCTGCGCCTGATCGGTGGCTGGGCCACGGTGGGGGTCTACCTGGTGATCGAGAGCTGGCTGCTGGTCTCCGGCGATGCCAAGGTACGCGGCCGGCTGCTGGCGCTCTACATGATCTCGCTCTACGCCGCCGGCGTGCTGGGCCAACTGCTGCTCGGCATCACCGAGGCCATGGGGGGGGCGGCGTCGTTCATGGTGATCGGCCTGCTGGCCTCGCTCTCGGTGCTGCCCATGGCGATGATCCCACGGGTCTCGCCGCTGCTCGAGAAGGCCGAGCCGCTCTCGCCGTTGCGCCTGATCACCCTGACGCCTACCGGGGTGGTGGGCAGCTTCGGCTCGGGGCTAGCCGTGGGAGCGACTTACTCCCTGCTGCCGCTCTATCTGCAGCGGGTCGGCTTCGCGGTGGACCGGGTCGGCCAGATGATGGCGGTGGTGGTGCTGGGGGCCATGCTGCTGCAGTACCCGGTGGGACGTTGGTCGGATCGCCATGACCGGCAGATGGTGCTGATCGGCATCTCTGGCTTCTGCGTGATGATTGCCGTCGCGGTGCTGTGGCTGCCACTCAGCCCCTGGCTGCTGGCCGGCCTGCTGTTTCTGCTCGGCGGCGGGGTCTTCTCGCTGTACCCGGTGGCGGTGGGCCATGCCGCCGACCGGGCCCCGGCCGGCGCCCTGGTACGCATGAGTCAGGGCCTGCTGCTGATCAATGCCATCGGCTCGGCGTTGAGCCCGCCATTGATCTCGCCGGTGATGAGCGTGGTGGGCGATACCGGCCTGTTCTGGGCCTTCGGTACCCTGGGTCTGGCCTTGGTCGGCTTCTTCGCTTGGCGGCGCAGTGTGCGGCCGGCGCCAGTACCGGTGGCACGCTTCTCCCCCACCACACCGATGTCGGCGGTGGGTGCCGAGCTGTCGGTGACCGAGGAGTGGATGCAGGGAGCCCTGGAGCACGAGCGCGTGGAGGACCTGTCCGGGGCCGTGCCCGACGTGGAGGTGGCCGAGCCCCTGGTCGGGCCGCCACCCCCCGACGCATCGCATATCGTCTACTACGATGATAAAGAAGAGGGTACCTCGACCGAGACTACCATGGCGACGGAAGCGGCTCGCAGCTGAAGGCGCATTCGGCTTCCGGCATCGACCTAGGGCTAATGGGCAATCATAAGTAGGAAATCTACTATCGGAAATATTGTTTTTCCTAGAGGTGACCCATGTTCCCCTACCACGCCCCCGTCCGTGACTTCCGCTTTGTGCTCGAGGAACTCCTCGAGCACCGCTCGCTTGACCTGCCTGGTTTCGAGGAGACCAGCTCCGAGCTGGTCGAGGCGGTGCTGGACGAAGCGGCCAGGCTCGCGGGTGACGTCTGGGCCCCGCTCAATGCCAGTGGCGACCGCCAGGGCTGTCGTCTGGAAGGGGACAAGGTCCAGTTGCCGGATGGCTTCATCGAGGCCTATCGCGCTTATGTCGAGGGCGGCTGGAATGGCATCGGAGTGCCTGCCGTCCACGGCGGTCAGGGACTGCCTGAGGTGGTGGCCAGCGCGGTGCAGGAGATGCTTCACGGCGCCAATATGGCCCTCGGGCTTTGCCCGATGCTCACCGCCGGGGCCATCGAGGCGCTGGCCCATCACGGCAGCGACGCGCAGAAGGCCCTCTATCTGCCGAAGCTGGTCGAGGGCACCTGGACCGGCACCATGAACCTCACCGAGCCCCAGGCTGGTTCGGATCTTTCGAAGGTGCGCACCCGGGCGGTTCCTTGTGAAGCGGCCGAGGGCGACCACTACCGCCTGACCGGCCAGAAGATCTTCATCACCTGGGGCGAGCATGACGCCGCCGAGAACATCCTCCACCTGGTGCTGGCACGCACCCCCGACGCTGCCGAGGGCAACAAGGGCATCTCGCTGTTTCTGGTGCCCAAGTTCCTGGTCAACGCCGACGGCTCGCTGGGCGCGCGCAACGATGTCATCTGCACCTCCCTCGAGCACAAGCTGGGTATCCACGGCTCGCCCACCTGTACCCTGAGTTTCGGTGAGCAGGGCGGCGCGATTGGCTACCGGGTGGGTGAGGAGGGACGTGGCCTCAACCACATGTTCACCATGATGAACGCGGCGCGCCACAAGGTGGGCGTGCAGGGCATCGGCGTGGCCGAGCGGGCGTGCCAGCACGCCTTTGCCTACGCCCGGGACCGGGTGCAGGGCCGCCTCCCGAAGAGCCGCGGCGGTGCCGAGTGTCCTATCGGCGACCACCTGGACGTGCGGCGCATGCTGCTCTCCATGCGGGCCCGCACCGATGCCCTGCGAGCGCTGGCGCTCTATTGTGCCGACCAACTGGACGTGGCCCGCCACGCGGAAGACGCAGGCGATCGCCAGGCGGCCCAGGCGAAGGCCGACGTGCTGATCCCGGTGGTCAAGGCCTTCTCGACCGACCAGGCCGTGGAGATCGCCTCGCTGGGGGTACAGGTGCACGGCGGTATGGGCTACATCGAGGAGACGGGTGCCGCCCAGTTGCTGCGCGATGCCCGCATCGCCCCCATCTACGAGGGCACCAACGGCATCCAGGCCCTGGACCTGGCCGGCCGCAAGCTGCAGCGCGATGGCGGCACCGCCCTGGCCGGGCTGATCGATGAGGTGGAGGGCACCGCCCGGGCGCTCTGTGTGACCCCCGGGCTGGCCGCCCTGGGCGAGGGGCTTGCGGCCGGCGCCGCCGATCTCACCGCGGCCCTGGCCACCCTGCTCGAGGAGGGCAGCGACCCGAAGCGCGGCCCCGACGCCATCCAGGCCTACGCCACGCCCTTCTTGAGCCTCACCGGTCACGTGCTCTGCGCCTGGCAGATGGGGCGCGCCGCGCTCAAGGCCATGGCCGCCGAGGAGGCCGGCAGCGATGACCCCGGACGGCCGGACCCCGGACGGCCGGACCCCTTCTATACGGCCAAGCGCCAGAGCGCCGACTACGCCATCCGCCAGTGGCTGCCGGTGGGCCGCGCCCAGCGCGCGGTGATCGAGGCCGGCATGGCGAGTCTCGCCGCCTTCGACCCTGACACCCAGTGACCTTCCTGCCGTCGGCTCCTGTGCCGGCGGCTTTGTGTCAGCACATCTTCCAGGATCTCCATGGAGTCCCCATGACCCAGAGCATCTTCGAGCAGGACCTGCCCCGTACGTCGGCCAACCACGTGCCACTCTCGCCGCTGACCTTCATCGAGCGCAGCGCTACCGTCTACCCCGACTACCCGGCAGTGGTCCATGGCGAGATTCGCCGCAACTGGGCCGAGACCTGGCAGCGCTGCCGGCGTCTTGCCTCGGCACTGGAGCTGCATGGCATTCAGCCCGGCCAGACCGTGGCGGCCATGCTGCCCAATGTGCCGGCCATGTTCGAGGCCCACTTCGGCGTGCCCTTGGCCGGCTGCGTGCTCAATACCCTCAACATCCGCCTGGATGCCGAGGCCATCGCCTACATGCTTGCCCACGGCGAGGCGAAGGTGGTGCTGGTCGACCCCGAGTTTGCTGGGGTCATCGAGGCGGCGGTGGCGAAACTCGACCCCAAGCCGCTGGTGATCGACGTAGACGATGCCCTCTTCGAGGGCCCACCACAGCGTATCGGCCAGGTGGAGTACGAGTCGCTGCTCGCCGAAGGCGATCCCGAGTATCCCTACCGGCTGCCCGAGGACGAGTGGCAGGCGATCTCGCTCAATTACACCTCCGGCACCACCGGCAAGCCCAAGGGGGTAGTCTACCACCATCGCGGCGCCTACCTGAACGCGGTGAGCAACCTCCTCGAGTGGGCCATGCCCCACCACCCCGTGTACCTCTGGACCCTGCCGATGTTCCACTGCAACGGCTGGTGCTTTCCCTGGACGATTGCCGCCAACGCCGGCGTCAGCGTCTGCCTGCGCCGGGTGGATCCGAAGAAGATCATGGCCCTGATCGCCGATGAGAGGGTGACCCACTTCAGTGGCGCCCCCATCGTGCTCAACGGCCTGGTCAACCTGCCCGACGCACAGAAGCGCGATTTCGATCATCCGGTGAAGGTCACCACCGCCGGCGCCGCCCCGCCCGCCTCGGTGATCGCCGGGGTCGAAACGCTCGGCATCGAGGTGACCCATGTCTACGGTCTCACCGAAGTCTACGGTCCGGTGACGGTGTGTGCCTGGCACGAGGCCTGGGACGAGCTGTCCGTGGAAGCGCGGGCGAAGCTCAAGGCGCGCCAGGGCGTGCGCTACCACATGCTCGAGGCATTGTGCATTGCCGATCCTGAGACCCTGGCGCCGGTGCCCAAGGATGGCCAGACCATCGGCGAGATCCTGATGCGCGGCAACAACGTCATGAAGGGCTACCTCAAGAATCCCGAGGCCACCGAGCAGGCCCTAAAAGGCGGCTGGTACCATACCGGCGATCTCGCCGTCTGGCACCCCGACGGTTACATCGAGATCAAGGACCGGGCCAAGGACATCATCATCTCCGGCGGCGAGAACATCTCCACCATCGAGGTGGAGGATGCCCTCTACACGCACCCGGCCGTGGAGGAGGCCGCCGTGGTGGCCAAGCCCGACGAGAAGTGGGGCGAGACGCCCTGCGCCTTCGTCAAGCTCAAGGTGGGCTACGGCGAGGTCACCGAGCAGGAGATCATCGACCACTGCCGCAGCCGCCTGGCCCACTTCAAGGCCCCCAGGACGGTGATCTTCACCGAGCTGCCCAAGACCTCCACCGGCAAGATCCAGAAGTTCGTGCTGCGCGAAGAAGCGCGCAAGCAGTAGCAGCGAATCACCAGTGATTATCTCAGTTGACCCAAGCGAGGAGCGTTCGGGGGCAAGCCGCAGGGGAGGTCCTACGCCAGGGGTGAGGAGGATTCCTCCGAACGGGCTGGCCATGGATGGCCAGCACCGGTCCTGCAAGCGGCGCAGGACGCGAGAGCGAAGCAGGGCGTCGGTAGCGCCCAGGGAAGGGTTCACAGCGCCTCCCCGCAGGCTTGCCGCCGGAGAAAGCTCCTCAGCAGACCACGAGAAAACATCAGGAGAGTGCAAATGAGTCAACAACCGATCGGTGTGGTCGGCGCCGGCACCATGGGCCAAGGCATCGCCCAGGTCCTCGTCCAGAGCGGCTTTCCCGTCAAGCTCTATGACGTGGCCGACGAGCAGCTGACCCGGGCCCGGGGCAACCTCGATAAGGGGCTGGGCAAGCTGGTGACCAAGGGGAAGCTGTCCGAGACCGACAAGGACGCCGCCCTGGCACAGCTGGATACCACCACCGCTCTGGACGCCCTGCGCGACTGCGAGGTGATCATTGAGGCCGCCCCCGAGCAGCCGGCGCTCAAGGAGAAGCTGTTCCGCGACCTGAGCCACCTGACCCACGATGCCATCCTGGCCTCCAACACCTCGTCGCTGTCGCTGACGCGCCTGGCGGGGGTCTGCGAGCGTCCCGAGCGGGTGGTGGGCATGCATTTCTTCAACCCCGTACCGGTGCTCAAGCTGGTCGAGGTGATTCGCGCCGAGCAGACCAGTGATGCCACCGTGGCGCGTATCGAGCAGCTGGCCACGGACTTGGGCAAGACCGCCGTGCCGGTGGGCGACTCCCCCGGCTTCGCGGTCAACCGCTTGCTGGTGCCGATGATCAACGAGGCCGCCTTCCTGGTGCAGGAGGGGGCGGCCACCCCCGACGCCGTGGACCAGGCCATGAAGCTCGGCGCCGCCCATCCCATGGGTCCGCTTCAGCTTGCCGACCTGATCGGCCTGGACGTATGCCTGGCGATCATGGAGGTGCTGCAGGAAGGCTTCGGCGATCCCAAGTATCGCCCCTGTCCGCTGCTTAGGCGCATGGTCGATGCCGGCTACCTGGGGCGCAAGAGCGGACGTGGCTTTCATATTTACGAGTAGGCCCAACAAAAGGGGGATTGCCGCCCAACCTAGCGTTCGCTAGGGTTGGGCGGTATACCTCAACAACAACCCATCGTGGAGCCCCCATGAGCGAGACACTGATCGAGGTCGTCGACAACGCCGGTATCGTGCGCCTGACCATCAACCGGCCGAAGGCGCTGAACGCCCTGAACAGCAATGTGCTGGCCGAACTGGAACGCGTGCTGGTGGAGTTGGAAGGCCGTGATGACCTACGTGCCGTACTGATCACCGGCGCCGGCGAGAAGGCTTTCGTGGCCGGTGCCGATATTGGCGAGATGCGCGACAAGACGCCGGAGCAGGCACGCGCCTTCGGTCGTCAGGCACTGGCCACCTTCAAGCGCCTGGAGACCCTGCCGGTGCCCACCGTGGCCCTGGTCAACGGTTTCTGTCTGGGCGGCGGCTGTGAGCTGGCCCTGGCCTGCGACTGGGCGGTGGCCAGCGACAACGCCCTCTTCGGCCAGCCCGAGGTGCTGCTCGGCGTGATCCCGGGCTTCGGCGGCACCCAGCGCCTGCCGCGTCGCGTGGGGCCGGCCATGGCCCTCGACCTGTGCACCACCGGTCGCAAGATCGACGCTGCCGAGGCCCTGCGCATCGGCCTGGTCAACCGGGTGATGGCCCAGAGCGAACTCGAGGCCTACGGGGAAGAGCTCACCCAGCAACTCGGCGGCAACGGCCCGCAGGCGGTGCGCGCCGCCAAGCAGGCCATCCACGACGGCCTGGAACAGGACCTGGACAGCGCGCTGGCGCTGGAGACCGCCCTGTTCGCCTTCTGCTTCGCCGGCGACGAGCAGAAGGAGGGCATGAGTGCCTTCGTCGAGAAGCGCAAGCCCAGCTTCTGATCCGGTTGGCCGAGACCATGATCGAAAGCCGTGGCGTCAGCGCCACGGCTTTCCTGTATGAGAACTTCCACCTGGCGCGAGGGCCTCAACGCAACGGCTCGACCCCCTGACCGCTGAGTTCCGGGAAGTCGTCATACATGGTCAATGGTGCGATGCCGTCGCGCGAGGCGAGGAATTCGGGACGCCGTGACGGGGCCGCATAAGGCTCGTCCAGGGCGTTGTCCACGCTGTTGTAGACGAAGAACAGGTTGGAGCGCGGCCAGGGCGACATGTTCTCGTTCGAGGCGTGCAGCGTGTTGCACTCGAACAGCAGCAGTGACCCGGCCGGTCCCTTGGGAGCCTGGATGCCGCCACGTTCGGCCAGGCTGGCCAGGGCATCACGGTCCGGCACCCCGATGCTCTGAGCCTTGAGCGACTCCTTCCAGTTCATCTCCGGGGTCTCCCCCACGCAGGGCACGAACAGGCGATGCGAGCCGGGAATCAGCATCAGCGGCCCATTGAATTCGTTGTTGTCGGTCAGCATCAGGGAGGCACTCACGGCCCGCATTTTCGGCATGCCGTCCTCCGAGTGCCAGGTCTCGAAGTCCGAGTGCCAGTCGAAGCCGCTGCCCTGGAAACCGAACTTGTCATTGATGCGTGACTGGTGGATGTAGACCTCACTGCCCAGCAGCTGTCGCACCATGCCCAGGACGCGCGGGTCCCGCGTCAACCGGTCGAACTGTTTCGAGAGCTTGTGCATGCCGAACACGGAGCGGATGGCACCGGTCTGGGGGTCCTTGATGACCTGCTCGGAGCCCATCAGCTCCGCATCGTTCTCCATCTCCTTGAGCTCTTGGAAGAACGGTTCGGTCCGATCCCGGGAGAAGAAGCCGTTGAACCACAAAAAGCCGTCTCGTTCGTAGCGCGAGAGCGCCACTTCATCCAGGGGACCATCCCAGCGTCGTTGGTTGCGGGAATGCACCACCGGCTCCTGTCTCATCAGCGGCGAGCGATATTCCTTCAGGCGTGTCGGATAAGGATCCAGGCGATCGACCATGAAAAAGCTTCCTCATGATGTGGATAAAGGCGTTCCGTATTACCCGTGCGGGAAATGGGCGTTTTCTTGACGGGACTCTGCCCGATGCGCCGCCAGGGGAGCGGGCGGTGTTTTACCTTCAGCTTAGGAGCGGGATGCGGAAGTTCAACCCTGGGTCGAGGTAACCGCGCCCTGGGACGACGGCGTGGGGGGTCAGCCTGAAGGTGTCGCGCGTTTTTGCCGCAGTCGTTCCACCAGCCTCTCCATGTGGGTGACATGGCTGCCGTGCCAGTAGAGCTGGCCACAGTCCTGGCACTGCAGGAAGTGGTCCACGTATTGCCGCGTCAGGGGCTCCAGTCGGTCGATCACTGCCGCCTTGTCGACAGGGACGAGGCGACCGTTACAGTGCGTGCAGCGCGTGAAGGGGCAGAAGGCCGGGTAGAGGTCGAACTCGTCGCAGACTTCCTCGAGCTGTCGCCGGGGGCGATCGTGGCGCACGCAGTGGGCGAGTCGGATACGCTTTCGCTTGAGCAGGTTGCGGTCTCGCGTCAACAGGATGCGATCCTCCTCGTCGGCGCAGGCGGCAAGCTCAGCGTCCCCGATATCATGGCGGTAGTGACAGTCGAAGCCCAGCAGGCGCAGGTAGCGGGCGAGTCGGCCCAACTGGGCATCCAGCGCGAAGCGCGGTCGGCATGGTAGGGGGGGACGCAGGTGGTAGGCGTCAGGCGGAGCGGTCGTCCAGGGGTAGACCTCGACACGCTCGCCGCCGGTCAGGATATGCTCGAAGCCCACCGACCGACCGTCCACCAGGATCACGTCCACCTCGGTATGGGGCACACCCAGCGATTCGATCACGTCTTTGATAGCCGCGCGTCGTGTGACGTCATGGGGCAGAGGCCGGTCGCGGCGTTCGCGCGGCAGGAAGTCGTTCAGGCGGTCGTGAAAGCGGAACTCGGCAGCCATGGCATTTCCTCGACGTCTCACCTCACGAGCAGTCTAGGCCAGGCCTCGGCCGGGGTGACCGTCGCGCTCACGAGCGGTCGCGGGCGCGGCGCAGGGGGTGCGTCGCTTCGAGTTCGGCGAGTTCACGGCGCAGGTCGTTGACCTCTTCGAGCAGGTCGAGCGCCAGCGCCAGGCCGGGGGAGTTGAGGTCGAGGTCGCGCTGCAGCCGCCGGGCGCGCTGCAGGCGCAGGAGGTCATCGACGGAGAAGCGCCACTCCTGCTGCGCGGCGCCGCGTGGCTCAATGACGCCGTAGCTCACCATTTCCTCGATGAAGCCGGCATCGGTGTGGCAGCGGATGCAGAGTTCGCGCAGCGTCACCGTGTGGCGGGTTTCGATCAGCTCCGTCTCGAGGTGGAGGGTGGGGTTTTTGCGGCTCATGGGTCATGACTCCTGCTTACTGCGCGGATCGAAGGCGGCTTCCTTCTCCAGTTCGGCGAAGAGCTCCCGGGCCCGCGGCGACAGCGTCCTGGGCATCACCACCTGCAGTACAACGTAGTGGTCGCCCGCGGGCTTGCCGGGCAGGCCGCGGCCTTTCAGGCGCAGCTTCTGGCCGGCCTGCGCACCCTCGGGGACCTTGAGGTTGACCGAACCGCCCAGCGTCTTCACGGGCACCGTGGCCCCCAGGGCAGCCTCCCAGGGCGCGATCGGCAGCTCGCCGTAGATGTCCTTGCCTTCCACCTTGTAGTGGGGATGCGGTGCGATGGCAATCTCGAGATAGAGATCCCCCGGCTCGCCACCGCCCATGCCCGGGCCGCCCTGCCTCTGAAGACGGATCTTCTGCCCCGAGACCACGCCGGCAGGGATCTTGACGTTGAGTGTGCGTTCCCGATGCACGACGCGGCCGCGCTCGTCGACCTCGGGGACACGCAGGGTGATTGCCTTCTTGGCCCCGGTGTAGGCCTCTTCCAGGAAGAGGGCCAGACGATGATGGAGGTCTTCGCCGCGCAGGTCGAAGCCGCCGGACCTTCTTTGGGCCCCCGAGCGGCGCTGGCCCATGCCGCCGCGCCCGAAGATGGCCTCGAAGAAGTCGCTGAACCCCTGTGCATCCGCGCCGCTGAAGGCGTGTTCGAAGTCCCAGTCGGGCGGGGGCTGGAACCCGCCGCCAGCGGTCTGTGTGCCGTAGCGGCGGAGCTGGTCGTACTCGGCGCGCTTCTGCGGGTCCTTGAGCACTTCATAGGCCTCGCTGACTTCCTTGAAGCGCTGTTCGGCGTCCGCGGCCGTGCTGACGTCAGGGTGGTATTGGCGCGCCAGCTTGCGGTAGGCCCGCTTGATGGCGGCCGGTTCCGCGTCCTCGTCGACGCCCAGGATGTCGTAGTAATCCTTGAACTCCATGTGCACCACCTGCGTGACACTGCGCTCTCGGTACTCTGGCCCAGAGGATGTGATCTGGCCATTCGCTTCTCAGATGGTGACATCCCGGTGCGATATCAAGGCACGCGGCCTGCCCCCCTGACTGCCATTGGCTGGTAGTCGACGACATCGGCCGCTTCGTCATCCACGCCTGACCCGCCGGTCCGGCGCCGGGTGCTGCCTCCCACTGGAACCTAGAGCGTCTTGAGGTACTCGACGAGGGCATCGCGATCCTCCGCCGGGAGCTCGGTGCCGTATTCGTGGCCGGCGTTGCCGTTGCCCGGCTCGCGCGTATCGTAGCGAAAGCCGTATCGCTTGGCCGCCTCGCCCGTGTGGATAAAGCCCAGTCGTGCGGGGTGATAGACGTCGTAGCCGCGGTAGAATACTTCGGGGCGCTGTTCGGTGGGGCGCAGCAGGTCCTCGATGGTGGGCACCGAGCCGTTGTGCAGGTACGGGGCGCGCAGCCAGAGGCCGGTCAGCGGCTTGGCCACGTAGCCGTCGGTCTTGACGAAGGCGTCGAAGTCCCAAGGGTACTCCTCGGCGTAGGCGTTGTAGCGCTCGGCCGCCTCGGCGGTCCACATCGCCAGGCGGTGACGGTCGGTGCCCACCTCCGCCTGCGGGATCACCGTGCCGGTACGCGCCCCGTCGGGCCCGTGGCAGCCGGCGCAGGTCTCCTCGAAGAGCACTTCGCCGCGCGACGCCATCTGCCTGTCCAGGGTGTCAAGGAAGGGGTAGGGCGGTGGCCTCTGATGGCGCAGGTAGGCCGCAAGCTCCTCAAGCGCCTCCACGGGCAGGGAGTCGGGCCGCGCACCGTCGCCGATGGCGCCGCTGAGCACCACCTCGGTCAAGGAGTCGTTGAGCCCGTCCCAGTGCAGGGCATGGCCCTCCTGCGCATCCATCGCCCACAGCGCCATGATGTCGGAGTTACCGATGGTGTCATCCTCGGCGGGGTCCAGGGCCAGCAGGTCGGGGTGGAACTTCACCGGGTTGAAGGGGTCAATACGCCCTGGTCCCCAGCGCGGGCGCTCCTCGGTCCAGGCAAAGCGCTCGGCCTGCTCCCTAAGCCCGTCGCGAGTGCGCGGAATGATCAAAAAGCGATAGAGCAATCGGTCGAGCCAGGAGAGCTCGGTCTCCTCCTGGATGGCGGCCAGCAGGGTGTCGGCGGTGAAATCTGGGTCGGCGGCGGCATCCCCCAAGAAACGCAGGTAGGCCTGGGGGTCGAAGGTCTGGTGAGGACCGGTGGGCACGATACGGCGCTCGCCGTCCGCCGCCGTGCGGTAGGTGGCGGTGTGGCAGGCCGCACAGTTGATGCCGATGCGCGGGAAGCCGATGGTCTTTAACGAGAAGCCCACCGGCGTGGGTTCGCCTTCCTCCCAGACGATCCCCAGGGCGGCGTAGCCCTCGTCCTCTCCCTCCCCCGGCAGGTGCTGCGGGAACAACCCCGGCAGCACACGCCAGACCCAGTAGGGCAGGCCTTCCTCCGATTCGGTACCGATGGAGCCGTAGCGGTAGTAGGCCTCGACGCTGTCGAAGTGCTGCGGTTCCTCACGGAACAGCTGATACCAGCCGAACGCCGCCAGCGCGGCGCCCAGCGCCAACAGCAAGGCCAGCCAGCCGAGCCAGCGACGAGATTGCTTGGAGTTCGTGTGATGCCGGAATGCCATGACCGCCTCCTCCCGGATGAGCCAACGACAGCGCTCAGCGTCGGCCGAGCGCCAGCAGCAGGGCGCCCTGAGTGACGCCGAAGAACAGGTCGAACAGCGCCAGCAGCAGAAATTGTGGATAGAGCAGGGTGAAGAAGGCGACCCCGGCGAAGCGCGCCAGCACCGTGAGCACGGCGACGACCCGATAGCGAAAAGGATCGAGGGCGGCGGGCAGGTAGAACAGGCTGAGCAGGATCAGCAGCCAGCCCGCGAAGGCGGGCCACACCGTCTCCGTCACCGGTACTCCCCCTACCAGCATGATCACTGTATTGGGCACGAAGACCGCGGGCACCGCCAGGGCCAGGTTGGCGGCCACGCCCAGCAGCACCATGGTCCGGAATCCTGTCGCATAGCCGCCCTGTGTCACGCGTCCTCCTTGGGCCCCGGAAACCGGGGCGCGACATTGAGGGGGGTGAAACGCTGTGCTAAAGGTTAGTTGTCACTTGCAGCATGGTCACGTTCATCCTTCAAGGGTGAAGTCTCTCGGCTTCAGGTGGCCCAGGGTTGGCAGGGTCGCCGAGTCCCCGTCCCGCCCGTTGGCATCGACGGCACTATCCAGGGAGGAGTCCCATGTTCGGTCAACGCGGCAGCGGCCTGCTCGGTCGACTCTTTCGACGCATCAACCGGCGCCGCCAGTGGCACCAGTTTCCCTTCCTCATCGCCGTGCTGAACCTGGTCGCCCTGCGCGGCAACCTGCGCTGGCACAACCTCCACGACACTGAGCGTGAGCGCCCGTCGGCCCCCGACAAGGATGATTTCGATGTCCGCGGCTGCCGCACCGCGGACGGCAGCTACAACGACCTAGCGTCGCCGTCGATGGGCAAGGCCCATACCCGCTTCGGCCGCAACGTACCGATCGCCGAGACCTTCGGCGAGACCGGCGAGGCGCTGATGACGCCGAGCCCGCGGGTGGTGAGCCGGCGGCTGATGACCCGCGAGAGCTTCACCCCGGCGACCACCCTCAACGTCCTGGTGCCCGCCTGGCTGCAGTTCATGGTCCATGACTGGTTCAGCCACGGCGGCAACGACACCGAGGCGACCCCCCACGAGATTCCCCTCGATAAGGATGACGACTGGCCTTGGGAGCGTATGACCGTGCTGCGCTCCCGTGGGGATTCGACCCGCGGCGCCGCCGACGAGGGTTTCCCGGCGACCTTCCTCAACACCGAGACCCAGTGGTGGGACGGCTCCCAGCTCTACGGCAGCAGCCGCAAGCGCCAGCGCCTAGTGCGCTGCGACCCCGAAAGCGGCGAGCTGCTGCCCGACGGCAAGCTCTACCTCAGGCCCGACGGTCATCTGCCCCTGGACGAGCACAGCATCGAACTGGCAGGCGTCAACGGCAACTGGTGGGTGGGGCTGTCGCTGATGCATACCCTGTTCGTGCGCGAGCACAATGCCATCGTCGACCGGCTACGCATCGAGTACCCGGACCGGGACGGCGAATGGCTGTTCCAGAAGGCCCGCCTGATCAACGCCGCCCTGATCGCCAAGATCCACACCGTGGAGTGGACACCGGCGCTGCTCGATACCCCGGAGCTACGCTTCGGCATGCGCGCCAACTGGTGGGGGGTGCTCGACGAGCACTTCTACCGCAGCCGCGGCCGAGTCAGCGACAGTGAACTGCTCAGCGGCATCGTCGGCTCGCCGGCGGACCACCACGCCGCGCCCTACGCCATCACCGAGGAGTTTACCGCCGTCTACCGCATGCACCCGCTGGTCCCCGACGACTTCAGCTTTCGGCGCTCGGCGGATGACGGCCCACTCAAGGAATGTGGGCTGACCGACGTGGCCGGCGCACAGGTCCAGACCCTGTATGAGGAGGTATCGCTGGCCGATGCGCTTTATTCGCTGGCCACCAGCCACCCCGGGGCGCTGGTGCTGCACAATTTCCCGCGCCACCTGCAGCAGCATGCCAAACAGGCCCCTCATGGCCGAACCATCGACCTGGCGACCATCGATGTGCTGCGCGATCGCGAGCGTGGGGTGCCGCGCTACTGCCGCTTTCGCCGGCTGATCGACATGCCGGCGCCGGCGAGCTTCGCCGAGCTCACCGACAACCCCGAATGGCAGCGCGAGCTGGAGGCGGTCTACGGTGACGTAGAGCAGGTCGACCTGCTGACCGGCTGCCTCGCCGAGACGCCACCGCCCGGCTTCGCTTTCAGTGATACCGCCTTCCGGATCTTCATCCTGATGGCCTCCCGGCGTCTCAAGAGCGACCGCTTCTTCACCGACGACTACACCCCCGAGGTCTATACCCGGGCGGGCATGGAGTGGATCGACAACAACAGCCTGCGTACGGTGATCACGCGCCACTTCCCGGCACTGACGCCGCGGATGGCCGGGGTACGCAACGTCTTCTTTCCGTGGTCACGCGGCTAGCCCGCATGGATAGGGGGGAACCATGGCCAGGCGCCTGAGCATTCCCGGTCTCGTCAACCTGCTGGAGGTGAGCGATGCTCGGGAGATCCGCCGGCTGGATGCTGAGCCGCGCCTCGACCGCCACCTGGCACCCGGCGGCAGGCTGATCAATCGCCTGCGCCTGGCTCGCCTGCGTCAGGCCTTCCTGTTCGACGGCCAGGCGCTGCCCGCCCTGCTGGCCCGAGCGGCCGAAGGCCGCGAAGCCCGCCACGCCACGTTGGGCCGACGGCTCGATGAGCAAGCCCAGGCGGCAGCCTGGCGCCAGGATACCGCCTTCGAACCCTTGGCGGCGGTGGTGGCGGGCCGGGCCGAGGCCGAGACGCTGGGGCCCGCCGCCCAGGGGCTGCTGGGACGACTGTTCGTGGACGACTACCGTGCCGACGCAGCGAGTTATGCGGCCGCCCGGCGGCTCGACGCCTATCCGCGAGTGAACGCCCTGCGCGCGCTGGGCCAACTGCTCAGTGGACGCCTGCGCCGGGCCCGGCGATTGCTGTATGCGCGCGCCCAAGGCGATCCGCTGGCCCTGCACGCCACCGGCATCGCCGTGCATAACCTGGTGGCGTCGCTGACCGCGATGCGCGCGCTGGCCGCCACGCCCCAGGCGCACAGCCTGCCGATCTCGGCGGTGCTTGGCCGCTGTCTCAGTCCACCGGAAACGCTGCTGCGTCAGGTGCAGGCGCCGTTGTCGACGCCCTGCTCGCCGCGCCGGCTGACACCCGGCGACCTGGTGGTACTGCGCCTGGCGGGCGCCGCTCGGGCGAGCGGCGATCGGGACCTGGCCTTCATGGCCGATAGCTGGGCACACTGCCCGGCCCAGCGCTTCATCCTGGCACTGCTGGCGGCGATCTGGGAGCAGGCCATGGCGACACGGCGTGGAGGGCGAGGCACATGAGCGACGATGTGATCTTCACGCCGCTGACATGGCGCAATATCACGATCAAGAACCGCCTGCTGCGCTCGAACGTCTCCGGGCGCTTCGACAACGAGGACGGCAGCCTGACCCAGACCCGCATCAACTGGGAGTGCCGCTTTGCCCGCGGCGGGGTGGGGGCCATCCTCTCCTCCTTCGTGCCGGTACAGATGGAGGGGCGCATCGTCGCCGGCTATGCCACCATCCACCGCGACGACTTCATCCCCCTCTGGCAGCGCCTCGGCGAGGCGGTGCACCGCTTCGACTGCCGGTACATCCTGCAGCTCAGCCACTCCGGCCGGCAGATGGACCTGCCCGGGGTGCACAACCAGCACCGCCGAGCGCTGAGTTCGACCGACCACAAGGAGTCGCTCCACGGCTTTTTGTGCCGGGCGATGACCGGGCATGAGATCGAACGCACCGTCGAGGCCTTCGCCCGCGGCGCCTGGCGCGCTCGGGAGGCGGGACTCGATGGCGTGGAGCTTCACGCCGCCAACGGCTACCTGTTCACTCAGTTTTTGAGCTCGGCCATCAACGACCGGCGCGACCGCTATGGCGGCTCACTGATGAACCGGGCGCGCTTCCTGCTGGAGGTGATCGAGGCGATCCGTGACCGGGTGGGATCCGATTTCCATCTGCAGGTCAAGCTCAGCGCCGTCGATCACAACGATGTGCTGCCCTGGGAGGGCAAGGGCAATACCCTGGCGGAGACCGTCAAGGTGTGCCAGTGGGTAGAGACCGCGGGGGCCGACGCCCTGCATGTCTCGCTGGGTAGCCTCTTTCCCCATCCCCTGAACCCGCCGGGGGATTTCCCCTTCGAGACCATCACCACTACCTACGACACCATGCTCTCCGCCGGCGTCGACACCTTCCGCAACTACCTGCTGTTCCGTTACCCGGCGCTACGCGGGATCTTTCGCTGGTTGTGGTTCCGCCATCGGCGGGGCCGGGAGGTGGAGGGCATCGGCCTAGACGAGGCACGGGCCATCCGCGCGGCGGTAGGCATCCCGGTGATCAGCACCGGTGGTTACCAGCGCGCCTCCCGAGTACGCGAGGCCATCGAATCCGGCGCCTGCGACGCGGTCTCCAGTGCCCGGGCGCTGATCGCCAACCCCGACCTGCCTCGCCGGTGGCAGGCAGGCCTCGACGCGCCGGAGAACCCCTGCACTTTCTGCAACAAGTGCCTGCTCAATGCACCCAAGAACCCCCTGGGCTGCTATGAGCTCGACCGCTTCGACGGCGATCATGCGCGCATGATCGAGACCCTGATGGCCATCTACGACACTCGGCCCGAGCTGCAGCTGCCGCCGGTGCCACCCTCGCACACGCCCTGAGGCTGCCATGAGACATCAGGAGCCCCCCGTCACCGCCGTGCAGCAGGCGTTACGCCGTCGACGTCGGCGGCGGCTTCCCTTGACCCTGCTGGCGCTGGCTGTGGTACTGGCCGGCGTGCTGGTCCTGGCGATCGGTCTGCCCACTTTGTGGCGCTACAGCGGCGAGTCGGTGCGCCACTACGCCGACCCGGAAACCCACTTCTGGCACGGCTCCATCGGCAGCGAGCCGGCAAGCGGCCTGCCGGTGCGCCTATGGCGGGTATTGCCCGAACTCTTCCCCGAGACGCTGGGCGAGGAGGGCTATGCGGTCTTCGGCTTTCTCTATGCGCCGGGCGACAGTCTCGCGGCGGGCGACCTGCCCATCGGCGTGGGCACTCGCGAGGTGCGTGGGGTGGAGCTTGGCTGGCTCAACTGCGCGGTGTGCCACACCGGGACGGTGCGCCACTCCCCTGAGGCGCAGCCGCGACTGATCTCGGGCATGCCCGCCAACCATCTCGACCTCTACGGTTTCATCACTTTCTTGATGGACATCGCCGATGATCCGCGGCTGGCGCCGGAGCCTGTCTTCCAGGCAATGGAATCTCAGGGACAAGAACTCGGTTGGATCGAGCGTCTGATCTGGCGACATGTGGTGCTGCCGCGCGTGCGCGAGGGATTGCTGGAGACCCGGGCGATGCTCGGCCCGCTGCTGGCCGTGCAGCCGTCCTGGGGCCCGGGGCGGGTGGACACCTTCAACCCCTACAAGCTGATCCAGTTCGACATGGCCGTCGATGACCTGACAAAGGCGGAACGCATCGGCACCGCGGACTTCCCGTCGATCTTTCTGCAGCGTCCCCGCCAGGGCATGGACCTGCACTGGGATGGCAACAACGCCTCGCTGCAGGAGCGCAACCTGAGCGCCGCCCTGGGCGCCGGCGTCACCGAGGAGAGCGTCGACCATGTGGCCATCGAGCGGGTGGCCGACTGGCTGCTCGACCTCGCGCCGCCGGCGAGTCCCTACCAGCCCGATCCCGCGCGCGTGACGGCCGGCAAGGCACTTTATATGCGCCACTGCGCCGACTGTCACGGTTACCAGGAGGGCGAGCGCTTCGTCTTCGAGGGCGAGCGGCTGGGCACGGTGCTGTCCAACGACGTGCTCAACGCCGATCCGGCACGCCTTGACAGCTACACCGAGACGCTGCGCCGCGACCAGCTCACCCTGTTCGCCGATGACGAGCGCTACCGCTTCCGCCACTTCCGCAAGACCGACGGCTACGCCAACCAGCCGCTCGACGGGCTGTGGCTGCGGGCCCCTTACCTGCATAACGGCTCGGTGCCGACCCTGCATGATCTGCTGCTGCCGCCGGCGGAGCGCCCGGTGGCCTTCGTGCGCGGCCTGGACGTGCTGGACGGCACGAAGGGTGGCTTCGTGGCCCCCGCCTGCACGCCCGGGGAGCCCCTCGAGAAGGGCTTCTGCTTCGACACCCGCCTGCCCGGTAACGGCAACCAGGGCCACGTTTACGGCACCGGGTTGACAGCGGAAGAGCGGGCGGTGCTGCTCGACTATCTATTGACCTTCTGACGCTAACGTTTCGCGCTGACGCCTCTGGCCAGGGAGTACCAACATGCCGACCTCACACGACACCTTCCGGAGCTTTCGGCGAGTGATGCAGGTGGGCATCGCCCTCAATGTGCTGTTCGGCCTGTGGCTGTGGTGGTGGCCCGCGAGCCTGCTCGGGATCCTCGGTGCCGGGGTGCCCTACCCCCTGACCTGGGTCCGCTACACCGGCCTGGCCATGCTGGTGGTTGGCCTGCTCTACCTGCCGGCTGCCCTGGCCCCGTTGCATAACCGCCTGGTGGCGCTGCTGTCGATCCTGTTCCGGGGGGTGTTCGCGCTGTTCTTCCTGTTCGCCGCGGGGCTCTTGTGGCTGCCGGCGCTGTACGAGGCGCTGCTGGCCGTGCTGCAAGGCATCACCTTCTGGCGGGCCTGGCGAGCGGACCTGATGGCCAAGCCCTAGGAGCCGTCGGCCCAGAGAGCACCGAAAGGTCGCGACAGGCTAGCCTTTCGACCATGGGAGGAGACAGGATGCAGCATATCCTGGAGGCTGTCAGGCGTGAGGCGACGGACATCGAGAAGGAGGCGATGATCGCGGCCGATGCGCATTTCCTGGCGGGCTGGCGCTGGGGCAAGGTGCACCTGATGCTGGGTATACCGTCGACCATTCTCGCCGCCGTGGCGGGCGTTTCGGCGTTCTCGGAACTGCCGGCCCCGCTCACCGCGGGCGTCGCCATGCTGGTGGCCGCCCTCTCGGCATTGAGTACCTTCCTGAGTCCTGGCGACCGGGCCGGCGCTCATCGTGCCGCCAGCACCACCTTCAGCGATATCCGGCGAGCCGCCAGCCTGCTGCGCGATGTCGATCTGCCGCTGGTGAAGGAGGGCGACGAGGCGGCTGCCCGGGACTTGGCCGGCTACCTGAAGGAGTTGGCCCAGAGGATCACGGAGGCGGAGCAGCATGCCCCACCCATCAGTGCCACCGCCAAGCTGAAGGCCGAGAAGCGTTACCGCCAGCAGCACATGACAGGGGAGGAGGCGTAAGGCTCCATGTATAGAGGGGCCCAAAAGGATAATATGAACAATGAACTCGCCAAGGTCAGGAGAGCGGCTGTCGTGGCGGTCATCGTGGCGGACGGACGGGTGCTGGTGATACAGCGTGGTCACCAGGTTCCGGGTGCGGACTACTGGGCCCCGCCATCTGGCAAAGTCAAGGCCGATGAGGACCAGGCCACCACCGTGGTCAGGGAGGTGAAAGAGGAAGTCGGCTTGACGGTTAGACCGTTACGCCTAGTGTGGGAATGTGGCGCGGATGGCGCGGACTACGATCTCTACTGGTGGCTGGCTGTGCCGGCCGATGCATCGTTGCAAATGCGATTGGCAGTCGATGAAGTCGCCGCGGCGAAATGGATTCGTCCCGAGGCCTTCAGTCAGTTGGGCCGCACCTTTCCTCGGGGGCGGGAGTTTTTCCGGGACATATTGCCGACCCTACCCGAATGGAGAGATCTGGCCGAAGGCGCAGAAGACGTGCACTCTTGACTTCAGCGGCTTGCCACCCTGCAAGGCCGCCAGCAGCACATTGGCCAGCCGTGTTCAGCTGGTACCCTCAAAAGCATTCTCCTCCTCAGGCGCGTCAGCGCGAAGGGAAGGGTGGATGTCAATCTGATATACTTGCCGTCACGATAGAGGCACTTGGAGACCCGATGGATACGGAATTGAATGATTTCGAGCAGAATATGCGCCGGGAGATCGATGCCTTCCTCAAGCCCGAGAAGGGCACCGAGGCGAAGGCGAGCAGGCCGGCCCGGCGCACTGCCTCCCCGCGACCGGCGCCCAGGGACGCCAAGGCGATGAAGACCGGCCATGTCGTCAGGCTGGCCGTGCGCACCAAGCAACTCGAGCTGGATACCGTCTTCGAGCATCATTCCACCAGTATCTCGAAGCTCGAGGCTCAACTGGAGGCCGAGAAGGCCGCCCGGCAAGCCGGCTATCCCATCATCGGCTATGTCATCGAGACCCGTCGCCTCTAGAGACGCCGCCAGGGAGGGCATCGGTGAAGATCACCCAGCTGAACATCTATCCGGTCAAGTCGCTGCGCGGTATCCCCCTGGACCGAGCGGAGGTCGGGCCTTGGGGCCTGATCCATGACCGTAACTGGATGGTGGTCGACGATATCGGCCGTTTCGTTACCCAGCGCCAGCTGCCGCACATGGCCCGTATCGAGGTGCGTCTCGAGGCCGACGCGCTGGTGCTAGACCACCCCGAAGCGACGTCGCTGCGCCTCTCGCTGTCCCGCGATGATCAGCCCCGCCTGCCGGTCTACGTCTGGGACGACCTGTGCGAGGCGCTGGACGAGGGGCCCGAGGCGGCCGCGTGGCTCGGCGGCGTGCTGGGGGATTATCAGGGCAGCGGCCTGCGACTGGTGCGGCTGGCACCGGACCATCGCCGCCGGGTCGAGCCACGCTTCCTGCAGCCCGGCGAGACGCCCCATACGGCCTTTGCCGATGGCTATCCTTTTTTGGTGACCGCCGAAGCCTCGCTGGCCGAGGTGAACCGGATGCTCGAGCGCAAGGGCCTGGTCCCGGTGCCCATGGCGCGTTTCCGACCCAACATCGTGGTGGAGGGTGCCGCGCCCTTCGCCGAGGACGGCTGGACGAGTCTGGCCACCCACGACGGCGCGGTCCGCCTGGGCCTGCGCAAGCCCTGCCAGCGCTGCAAGATCACCACCGTGGATCAGGCCACCGGCGAGATCGCCGTGCCCGGCGAGCCGCTGCGCACCCTGGTGGAGATGGCCACCCGCCCGGCGCCCGGCGGCTACTTCGGCCAGAACGCCATCCTGCTCGCCGGCGAGGGGCTGACGCTGCGCCTCGGCGACACCCTGACCCCCTTCCCGGCCTGAGCCGCGACGGCCACGAGAGAATCCTCCGCGCTGCCGTTCCCGCGGGCCATCCGGGGTCGACTATGCTGATGGCATAGGGAACCGAGGACGGAGGCAGGCCATGCTGGGCGCCATTGCCGGCGATATCATCGGCTCGGTGCATGAGGGGGCCGGGACCAAGCGCCGCGACTTCCCGCTGTTCACCCCTGAGAGCACCTTCACCGACGACACCGTGCTGAGCGTGGCGGTGGCCGAGGTGCTGCTCGAGGGTGGGGACTTCGTCGACGCCTTCCACGACTATTACCACCGCTACCCGGATGCTGGCTTCGGCGGCATCTTCCGTCAGTGGGCAGCGGGCCGCGCGCGCGACCCCTACCACAGCTTCGGCAACGGCTCGGCCATGCGCGTCGGTCCGGTGGGCTTCGCCGCCGGCTCCCTGGATGACGCCTTGGTGCTGGCCCGGCGCAGTGCCGAGGTGACCCACGACCACCCCGACGGCATCCGCGGTGCCCAGGCCGTGGCGGCCGTCATCTATCTGGCCCGGGCGGGGGCCACCAAGCCCGAGATTCTCACCGAGGTAGAGGGGCGCTTCGGCTATGACCTCTCGGCCAGCCTTGACGACATTCGGCCCGGCTACCGCTTCGATGTCACCTGCCGTGGCTCGGTGCCCCAGGCTATCATCGCCTTCCTGGAGGCCGACGGCGTCGAGGCGGCCATCCGCAATGCCGTTTCCCTGGGTGGCGACGCCGATACCCTGGCCTGTATGGCGGGCGGCATGGCCGAGGCCTTTCATGGCGGCGTGCCGACCCCGATCGCCGAGGAGGCCCTATCGCGCCTCGAGCCCGATCTACGGCGTGTCGTCGAGGCTTTCAGGGCGCGCTTCGCGCTGCCGTGAGGGAAGGGCTGTGCTAGCTTCAGAGTACGGGTCGCAGGTGCCCTGATCTCAAGATCTCTGGACGCAAGAGCACGGGCGTCAAGCGCGGGCCCCTTGCCCTGCCCTTGGCCTCTGCCTCGCCAGGAGGTGTGTCATGCTGTTCATCACCAATCGCCTGCCCCGCCAGAGCATTCGTACCCGGCTTAACCGCAACTTCGACTTCGACCTGGCCAATAACGCCGCCAGCAACTCGGTATTCTTCTGCGAGCGACTGGGCCTCGAGGTCTACGAGGAGCTCGGCCACCAGGCCTTCCTGCAACGGCTCAAGGACAGCAAGCACCGCCAGTTGCTGTTCTTCATCCACGGCTTCTCCAACCTGCCCGAGGATGTCTTCGCCGCCACCCATGAACTCCAGACGCTGTGCGAGGCCGCCGAGCCGAAGGAGGTCCTCGTGGTTCCGGTCATCTGGCCCTGCGACAACGACCTGGGCATCGTCAAGGACTACTGGGATGACCAGGAATCCGCCGACCTCAGCGGCTTTTCCTTCGCCCGGGTACTGCAGAAGTTCCTGCACTGGCGGGAGACCCTCCAGTTCGATGAGCAGGAGGTGCCCTGCCTCAAGCGCATCAACGTGCTGGCGCACTCCATGGGCAACCGGGTACTGCGCGAGACCCTGCGCGCCTGGGACAAGTACCACCTGCCCGGCGGCGTGCCGCTGCTCTTCCGCAATACCTTCCTGGTCGCCGCCGATATCGTCAATGAGTCGCTGCAGGTGGGGGGACCGGGCGAGCTGATCTGTCATGCCTCGCGCAATGTCACCGTCTACTTCGCCTCGGACGACCTGGCGCTGCGGGCCAGCAAGGCCTCGAACCTGAAGCATCGCATCGCTTCGCGGCGCCTGGGGCATACCGGGCCGGAAGACATGCTGTTGACCCCGCGCAACGTCTATGCCGTCGACTGCGACGATGTGAACACCCTCTATGACTACCCGAAAGGACACACCTACTTCCGCTCCGGGGAGCGCATCGGTGAGCCCGGGGTGGTCTTTTTGCACCTGTTCGCCGCCCTGCGCACGGGGCGCGTCTTCCCCGACGACGAGACGCGGCGCATGACCATCCTGAAGGCCTGAGACCCCCGTTCCAGACGCCCGGCGAGGCCTGCCGCCGGTCGCCGATCCCGTCAGCCGGGTTGGGAAAAGGAAGAGATCCCCCGGTCTGCATCGCTCAGGGCTTGGCGGCCTGCACGTGCATCCAGTCGAAGTTGCGCGTGCGGCCGAGGCTGACCCAGCCCTCTTCCTCCCAGATTTGCCACCAGGTGTCGTACTCCGCCCCGGCCAGGTGGGCACGGTCACGCCCCCACTTGAGCTTGTTGTGGGCCGGATCCCAGTCGATGGCGATTCCCCAGGCGTGGGTGGACCAGGCGGTGCCGCCTCGCTTGCGACGCTTGTTATAGCAGCCACCGTAGCGATGCAGGCCCAGTTCCATGAGCCGTTCGGGGCCGTAGTGGTCGTACACCCTGTCGAGGACCCGCGCCAGGCTGTCGGCGACCCGCTCGTGGCAGCCGATGCCGGTAGGGCAGGTGTTGAGGTCCCAGGCCAGGGCCAGCTTCCAGGGACAGGGCACCACCACCATCGGGGGCTTGCGGGTCGGCGAACCCAGCACCTGCCGTAGCTCGGCTTCCCTGGGCCAGCCGTTGGGATTGACATCTAGCGGTGTCTGGTCACGCCAGGGCACGGGCGGCTTGCCGGTCCGGTGGATCGTGGCCAGGACATCCGCGGCGTATTCCGTCTGCGGCCCCCACAGGCCGTCCAGGGGGCCGACCTCGATCTTGCGTTCCCGACAGGCCAGCTGCAGGCAGACCACCGTGCGTCGTCGGTCGCTCCAGGTGCCGGCGTCCTCCGGCAAGGTGTCGGCATGGGCTTCTAGGGTGGCGCCCACGGCAGCGCGGGTCCTGGGGCCGCGGATACCGTCGAGTTTGCCGCTGTAGGTGCCATTCTCGCGAAGGTACTGCTGGAGGGTCCGGACGTCTGTCTTGTTCATTGTGACCTCCTCCTGTGCGGGTGTCGGCGCTTGGGTCACCGTGGCGACGGCTCTCTCCTTGCAGTCTAGAGCCTGCGGGTGACTCCGCCAGGCAAGTTGGGAACGGGCCTGATACGACCTCCTTCTGGCCGATGCGCATGGCGTTCGGTGGGGAGCGAGCCTTCGGCCATTATTCGGCTGTGAATCCCGTCGCCCGGCGGTGAGTAGCCTGCTATCATAGAGGGCTTTTCTTGCCGATGGAGACGGATCGACGTGAGCCTAACGACCCCGGCACTGCTGTTTCCCGCCATCTCCCTGCTATTGCTGGCGTATACCAACCGTTTCCTTACCCTGGCCCAGTTGATTCGCAAGCTGGCCGACGAGGAGCGCAGCCAGCACCAGGAAGTGAATGCCAGGCAGATCCTGCTGCTGCGCAAGCGGATCTCGCTGACCAAGCGGATGCAACTGGCCGGTGTGCTCAGCTTCCTGCTCTGTACCCTCTCCATGTTCGCCCTCTTCCTGTCCCTCGACCTGCTCGGGCTGGTGCTGTTCGGGATCAGCTTGATCTCGCTGTCGATCTCCTTGATCTACTCCCTCTGGGAGATCCAGATCTCCACCAATGCCCTCAACGTCCAACTCCAGGACATCGAGGAACTGCTCGCCTCCGGTGCCTGGTCTTCACAGGAGAGAAGGGGACACCATGACCACGCCGAATGAACTGCTGTTCTATTGTCGTCCGGGCTTCGAACCGGATCTGGCCGCCGAGATCACCGACAAGGCCATCGCCCTGGGCTGGCCCGGAAGGGCCGAGTACCGGTGCGACACGGGCTTCGTTCGCTTCGTGATCGATGGGGACGAGCCGGTCAATGGGTTACATCGGGCTTTGCCGCTGACCTCGCTGGTGTTTGCCCGCCAGAGCCTGGTGGCCCTGGCGCCTCTCTCGCTTTTTCGTGAGGATCGGCTGACGACCATCATCGACCAGGTGGTGGCCAGTGGCTGGAGCTTCGAATCGGTCTGGCAGGAGACGCCGGACACCAACGAGGCCAAGGCTCTTTCCGGACTGATCAAGGCCCTCAGGCGCCCTCTGGAGTCGACACTCAGGAAACGGGGGGCCTTGCGTCGCAAGGCGAGTGGGCGTCGCCTCCACCTGCTGTGGAGCGACGGCGACCGGGTCCAACTGGGAATGAGCTTCCCGGGCAATCGCAGCGAGCTATCCGGGGGAATTCGTCGTCTGCGTTTCCCCCATGCGGCCCCCAGCCGCTCGACCCTCAAGCTCGAGGAGGCCTGGCACGAGTTCGTCCCACGGGATGCCTGGAACGAGCGGCTCGCCGATGGCATGCAGGCGGCCGACCTGGGAGCGGCGCCGGGGGGGTGGACCTGGCAGTTGGTGCAGCGTGGCATGCATGTCTATGCCATCGACAACGGCCCCATGGACAAGGCCCTGATGGCCACCGGCCTGGTGGAACACCTAAGCGAGGATGGGTTTACGTGGGAACCGCCGATGCGGCTGGACTGGTTGGTCTGCGACATCGTCGACAAGCCGGCGCGGGTAGTGTCAATGGTCGAGCGCTGGCTCGTCCGGCGCTGGTGCCACGAGGCGGTGTTCAACCTCAAGCTGCCGATGAAGCGGCGCTGGGAGACCGTCTCGGGCTGCCTGTTGAGGCTCGAGCATGCCCTCGATTCGGCCGGGGTGCACGTGGAAATGGCCTGCCGCCAGCTTTACCATGACCGGGAAGAGGTAACCGTGCACGTCCGCCTGCTGGGGTGAGCGCCATGGCGCAGGGCATGCCATTGCTCGCGAAGGGTTCATGAGCTCGGTTCGTAGATCCGAATGCGTTCATCCTCGCTCAGCAATGGCAGCAGTTGCTGCATGACCCGGGCACGCTGCTCGCTTTGGTACCACTCCTTCCAGGTGCTGATGTCTCGCCATTTGGTGATCATCAGGCGACGATCGCTGTGCCCCAACTCAACGAGGCTCTCGCCGCCGACGAAGCCACGTGCACCAAGCGACTGGCGCATGGCCTCGCGGGCCGCCTCCTCGTATTCCTCTTCCAGCCCGGGCATGATGCGACGTTCGATAATGATCTTGATCATCCAAGTAGCTCCCGACTCTTCTTGTCCTTTCTGACGCGAGGTCATCGATGGTTGATTCCGAGAAGTCCCTGCCCGCCTGCCATGCCGAACTGGACACCACCGGGCTTTACTGCCCCGAGCCGATCATGCTGATGCACAACAAGGTGCGCGACATGCGGCCCGGGGAGGTCCTCAAGGTCGTGGCCAGTGATCCTGCCACCACGCGGGATGTGCCCAAGTTCTGCAGCTTCCTGGGGCATGAGCTGCTCACGCAGCAGGAGGAGGACGGCAGATACCTCTACTTTATACGTCTCGGTTGAAGCGGGGCCAGAGGGTCTCACTTCAACGGCGTCTCGCCATCGCCGTCGGGCATGACCATCAAGGCCAGGGCCTCCAGGGTGGCAGGGTCCTCGCGGCGTATGCGGTTGGCGATCTGACGCTGGAAGAAGTACACCACCCGATGGCGGCTGTGGCCGGGGTAGAGGCAGGAATCGCCGGGTAGGATCGGCGTCGAGTCGATCAGGCATTCGTCGGCGAGCAATGCCTCCACCGCGCCGTCGCTGTAGAGCCGCCAGCCAAAGACCTGCTTGAGCTGCCAAGGGGCGTCGCTCTCGTCCATGCACAGGGCATGGGTACCCTGAGTCTCCGGCAACTGCTGGATCAGGGTCGGTTCCACCGTTTCCTCATAGTCGAAATAGGCCGCCGCATGCTCGAGCTCGAGCACCTTGTGCTCCGGAGCCTGTTCGAAGAGTTCTTCGGTTTCCGGGTCTCGGTAACCGATGAACTGTCCATGGTCGGCGGCGTCGAGCCGCCGGCAGGGGGTGAGCGCCTCCATCCAGGGCACCAGGCCGACGACCTCGCCATCCTCCTGGAGGCCCCAGGCGAGCAGCGGCATGCCGTAGAGCGTTTCGGTGTCTTCGGAGACGCGATAGACCATCTCGAGGCCGTCCTGCTCGGGGGACAGGCGAACCAGTCGTCGCCGGGCCCGCTGGCGTCGGCGCATGGTCTCCAGGTCGATGACCCGGGCGGGGCGGGGTGACAGCGGGATTCCCATGATGTCCCTCCTGCTGCGTGATCATGGCATCGTTGGTTGGGCCACTTGGCAGCGCACAACGTCATCGTTAGATCATCAATAGCACAGAGTCGCGACCCGGGTTAAGCCCCTGGGGTCAACTGCAACGGTGATCGAGTGTGGTTCGCAGTGCCGTGTGATGCTCGCGAGCCGCCTGGAAGGCGGGGAAGGGGGCGCCTGCCGCCTCCTGCGAGAGCCAGCGACGACGGTAGTCCGTGATCGCCGGTGGTGGGTCGACATGCACCGCGAACAGGCGATCGATGGCCGTGAGCCAGCGCCGTGAGGCCGTTTCCAGCCGCTCCAGCCAGTCGGGCGGGGGAACGAGCGTGGCATCGGCCGGGCAGATCCGCTCGGCAAGCGCCGATTCCAGCAGCCGCGAGGCCTCGACGAGCCGTCGCTCGGCCAGCATCAGGGTGCGCAGCAGTTCTGCGGAGAACGGGCGCTCCTGCAGGGTCTTGAGATGGCCCTCGAGGGTCGCCGAGTCCGGCGTCCAGCTGCGGTCGAACTGGTGCAGAGTGGCGTCGCGCAGGTAGGCTAGGGCACCCAGCTGTGCCTCCACGGCAGCCAGTTCTTGCGGTGGCAGCGGCGAGCTGGCCCGCGAGAAGCTGCCCACCCATTCGCTGGAGTCGAACAGGGCATTCCAGCTCACCCGAGGCAGCTGCTGGGTCTTGGTCCGGGTCAGGCGGGTGAGCCGCTCCCGGTCGTCCGCGGAGAGCTGTTCCGGGACCTCGGTGTTCCAGCAGCCACTCAGCCGTCGCCACAGCGCGAGCTCATAGAGCCAACGCTGGCTGGGAGGCGCGACGCGACCCAACTGGTTATTGCGACCGGCCACCAGGTTGGCGATATGGCAGCCGCGCAGGGCGAACATGTCCAGCATGCCCTCGCGGGTCTCGGGAATCGCGAACAGTCGCCTGTCGGGCTCAGGGAAGGCCCCGATATTGTCGGGGGCCCGGGGTGTCGGTACCGACTGGTCCAGGGCGGCGGCCAACTGCTCCTGATACTCGGTCAGACGGGCATCGGCAACGTCCTGGCCGCAGCCGGACAGCATCGCCAGGCCGAGTACGACGCCCAAGTCCCGACGCACCGGCTTACTCCACCGGCAGTTCAAGCTGGCGATGAACAGCATCAGCGGCATCCACAGGCGAATGCCGACGGAAACCGCCGCCCAGATCGACAGTGCCAGGCGGATGAGCGGATGCGTCTCTTGGTGCGTGACGTCGAGCAGGGTGGTGGTGAGCGGAGCCAAGGGCAATGCTCCATGCCGGGTCGACACGGCCCCAAGCCTCATGCCGGCGGGGCAAATGAGCTAGTCTAGCAGGGGGCCCCTCCGATGCGGTCCTGGTAGAGGTAGAGGCGAATCAGCGTGGGATGCCCCCTCCCTCGACTACGCGCTACCCAAGATTAAGGCGGCGCCGACGACCCCCAGCACCACGCCGGCGATCCGAGCAATGAGTGCCCCGCCAGGCGCCAGCTTCTCGATAAGAACGAAGGCGGCAATCAGCGCGACCCAGAGCAGGTTCATGACGCCCGCGGTGAACAGCAGCAACATCAAGGCCCAGCAACAGCCGACACAGAACAGTCCATGCTCGGCCCCCATCTGGAGGGCGCCTCGCGCCCCCGGCCGCCAACGGAACAGAAAAAACTGAAGCGGTGCGCGACATTTTTCCAGGCAGGCGTTCTTAATCGGAAGCCACTGATAGATGCCGGCGGCGATGAGCAGGCTTCCGCTCAACAGCGTACTCGCCGACGTCATGGCGGGGGTCAGCAAACGCCAGGTGTCGAAAGCGGCATGCAGGACGGTCGCCGCCAAGCTGAAGGCGGTCCAGACGGCCAGATACCCCATCGTGAAGACCCCCACGGATGGCAAACCGGAGGCGCGGTCTCGGCTTTTTCTCGCCATCGCACCGTAGAGCAGGATGGCGGGTGTCGCACTGGGAAGCATCATGGCGACCATCATCACCGTCCACATGACCAAGGTGAGCAAGAGCGGACCGGCATTCCACGCGCTGTCTGGCGCCTCCATGGGACCCGACCCCGCCATCTCGCCCAGCATCGCCTCCATGCGATGGGCCTCGACCCCCAGATAAAGCCACGCAAGCGCCGCCATGGCAAATAGGCCGGCGAGCGCGACATACCGCTCGTACCGCCAGCCGCTACGGACATTTGCCAAGGCCATCGGTGATGCCTCCCGAGCGCTAGGGGCGCTTACCCTATCCAGGAGAAGGGGGCAAAGTGGCCATTGCGCAGCCCGCTGGCGTCTTCCCAGTCGATACCGAAGGCGTGGAAACGGCTATGGCTCGCGTTGGCCAAGGCCAGTTTCGTCGATACCGGATGAGCCGTATTTTCCAGATAGATCGGCTCGCCTTCCTTCGATACGCTTGGCACCCCCTCCAAGGCCTGGTCGACCAAGTCACCCGCCTCGACGGTGCGCTTCAACCCGTCTTCTGTGAAAGTGATCGGCCGTTTCTCGACCCCGGCCATTTCACCGACCAGCGGCGCTAGCCCAGCCATGGGGCCGCCCACGGCGCCCGACGCGATCTCGCTGATGGCCTGCGTCTGGGCCTCGTCTGCCTGGTCGTCGATAATGAGGCCGACCTTGATATTGCCTTCGGCCATGGGCCCGGGCGAGTGCAGCAAGACGATGAACGCCAGGCCGTTCAGGGACGTGCCGTCCTTGTTGCCATCGTCGATACGCATCGCGATCGCCGCCTTGCAATCGCCTTCGGTGGGCCGTGCGGTCAGGTTCGACCCGATGCAGGGGCAGATGAAATCACAGTTACAGGTCTCCATGTACTGCCCTTCGATATGCCAGTCCGCCATGTTCCGCCCCTCCCATCAACGGCGTGTGTGGTCTGCTGGCCCAGTGTTGCATGCTATCGGTCAGCATCTCTTTAGAACTTCTTTCACAACCCCTTGGACAGGGTGGGGTTTTCCGTCGGCAAGCCTTCGCGAGGGCGCTGTGAACCCCTCCTTGGGCGCTACCTTTGCCATGGATGGCAAAGGACCCTCGCTTCGCCTTGCCCCCGGAGCCCACCATTGGTGGGGGGTTGGAAATGAACTCTTAATTAAAAGGATACTGTCAACATAGGCATGATCGAACTGCTCATCAAACGACAAGGCCTTCGCCGCACACGAGCTCAAGCGATATCTCGAGTCTCGCGCTCCACATGGGCGAACGGGCTCAATTGGCGGAGGATTCCCGTGTTGTCGCCTTGCCGGCCTGCAAGATGTTTCGCGCCGCCTTGATGTCGCGGTCGATGCCCTGAGTGCCGCAGGCCGGGCAGTCCCAGGTCCGCACATCGAGCGGCATCGTGTCGGCGATATGGCCGCAGTGGAAGCAGCACTGAGATCCTGACAACGTCTTCCATCTCAACCAGAACATCGTGTCGACGGCCTGATCCTGTCAGTGTGGCGGCGGTTTTCACCGCCATGCCCGGCTCGCTATACTGTGGCGCCCATTCTCCACGCCCGGGTGCCCGTGTGAGTCATCGTCTCGAGGATGTCATCGCCCTGTTCGACGGCCTCTTCCTGCCCACCTACCGCACCCGCCTGGTGCGGGGCGGCGACGAGCCGCTCTACCGGCCCGCCGACGCCGACTCGCCCTGTCACCGGGTGGTCTTCGCCCGGGGCTTCTACGCCAGCGCCCTGCATGAGATTAGCCACTGGTGCATCGCCGGGGCCCGGCGCCGTGAGCTCGAGGACTACGGCTACTGGTACCTGCCCGACGGCCGCGATGCCGTGCAGCAGCGCGCCTTCGAGGCGGTGGAGGTGGTTCCCCAGGCGCTGGAGAGCCTGTTCGCCGCGGCCTGTGGGCGACGCTTCAATGTCAGCGTCGACAACCTGGGCGAGGTGGCGGTCGACCGGGAGGCCTTCCAGGCCCGGGTCGCGGCCCGGGCGGCACGCTACGCGGCCGAGGGCCTGCCGCGCCGGGCGGCGGCCTTCCGGCGTGCCCTCGAGGGCTACTACCAGGAAGGCCTCTCCCTCGAGGCGGCCGTGGCGCTCGGGCGCGAAGCCCTGGCGCCACTACCGGCCTGATCGTCGTCGCTGTGCCGCGCCGCCGCACCGGCGAGATGGCAGGGTGACCGCCATGGCCTAGGCTGAGGCCAGGATGAGTGTGATCTCGAGGAGCCTGGCCGTGGTCGACCCCTTCCCCCTAGAGGATGCCTTCTTCTCGGCACTGCGCCGTGACGACTGGCCGTTGCCGAGGCACTCCTGGCAGCTGGAGGCGGCCGGGCTGGATGGCCCCCGACTGGTCGAGCTGTTCGAGTCGCAGCTGCTTAGCCGCCACTTGGACTACCAGGCGCGCCGCCTGCAGGCCCGGGGCGAGGCGTTCTACACCATCGGCAGCGCCGGCCACGAGGGCAACGCCGCCATCGCCGCGGCCTTCCGTCCTACCGATCCGGCCTTCCTGCACTACCGCGATGCCGCCTTCCTGATCCAGCGCAGCAAGGCGCTGCCTAGCCAGACGCCGCTGCACGACCTGCTGCTGAGCTTCTGTGCCGCGGTGGACGATCCGATATCCGGCGGGCGTCACAAGGTGCTGGGTTCGGTGAGCCTCACGGTGCCGCCCCAGACCAGCACCATCGCCTCGCACCTGCCCAAGGCGGTGGGGGCCGCCCACAGCCTGGGCCTGTGGCGTCGCCTGGGCAGAGGCGGCCGCTGGCCGACCGACGGCGTGGTGCTGTGCAGCTTCGGTGATGCCTCCTTCAACCACTCGACCGCCCAGGGAGCCCTCAACGCCGCCGGCTGGGCCGCCTACCAGGCCGTGCCCATGCCGCTGGTGCTGGTCTGCGAGGACAACGCCATTGGCATCTCGACACCGACGCCCAAGGGCTGGGTGGCGGCCAGCATGCGCGCCCGACCGGGAATCCACTATCTAAGCTGCGATGGCCTGGACCCCCTCGACACCTATCGCACCGCCCGGGAGGCGGAACGCCTGGCCCGGCGGCGGCGGCAGCCGGTGTTCCTGCACATGCATTGCGTGCGCCTGATGGGCCATGCCGGCTCCGATGCCCAGCAGTCCTATCTCTCGCCGGCACGGATCCAGGCCGACGAGGCTCTCGACCCGCTGCTGATCGGCGCGGGGCTGCTGCGCCGGCATGGCCTGCTCTCCGTCGCCGAGTTGGAGGCGTTGTACCGCGCCGTCGGCGAGCGGGTGGCGCGGGTGGCCGAGACGCTCGTGGGGTGCCCGCGGCTGGCCTCTGCCGCCGAGGTCATGGCCAGCATCGTGCCGCCGACACGCCCCTCGCGACGCCGGGCGAGCGTCGCGCCGGCCGTGGCGGACGACGCCCCGGCGCCCATGGCCCGGCTGATCAATCAGGCCATGACCCGCCTGATGGGGGAGTATCCGCATCTGGTGATGGCGGGGCAGGACATCGGCCGCAAGGGCGGCGTGTATGGCGTCACGCAACGCCTGCAGGCACGGTTCGGGGCCAGTCGCGTCATCGACACCCTGCTCGACGAGCAGAGCATCCTGGGGCTCGGCATCGGCCTGGCCCACAATGACCTGCTGCCGATGGTGGAGATCCAGTACCTCGCCTACCTGCACAACGCCGAGGACCAGCTGCGCGGCGAGGCGGCGACCCTGAGCTTCTTCTCCCGGGGGCAGTACACCAACCCCCTGGTAGTGCGCGTCGCCGGGCTCGGCTACCAGAAGGGCTTCGGCGGCCACTTCCACAACGACAACGCCATCGCGGTGCTGCGCGATATCCCCGGCCTGTTGGTGGCCTGTCCGTCCAACGGGGCCGACGCGGTGGGGCTGCTGCAGGAGGCCGTGCGCCTGGCCGACGAAGAGCAGCGCGTGGTGGTGGTACTGGAGCCGATCGCCCGCTACCACACCCGGGACCTCCTGGAAGAGGGCGATCAGCGCTGGTGCTGCATCGATCCCGGCCCCGAGCATCGGCTGCCCGTCGGCCGGCCCGGCCGCGACGGCGAGGGACGGGCCCTGGCGATCATCACCTACGGTAACGGCGTCTACCTCTCGCATCAGGCGCGGGCTCGACTGGGGGAGGCGGGTGAGGGCGTGCGCATCATCGACCTGCGCTGGCTGACCGGGCTCGACCACGACGCCCTCCATCGCCAGGTGGCGGACTGCACCCAAGTGCTGTGTGTCGACGAGTGCCGGCGCACCGGCTCACTCAGCGAGGAGGTCATCACCGCCCTGGTGGAGCGTGGTCTGGCCACCGACCGCTTGCATCGCCTGACCGCCGAGGACAGCTTCATCGCCCTGGGCCCCGCGGCGACCGCGACGCTGCCTTCGACGGCGGCCATTGCCGAGCGGGCCCGGCAACTGCTGGGCGATGGTACGACCTCCTTGAGCGGCGCTATTCGCCGCCGCTGAGCCGCTGATGCAGCATCAGCATCACCTGGATCTCCTCCTCGGGACGCAAGGGCTCCAGCCCCAGCTCACCGAACAGCTCGCCGCGGGCACGGGCCCAGGCGCCCGGCTCGAGATCGCCGTAGAGGCTCTCGGCGGGGGCCAGCTCGACGAAGGGGTCAAGGCCGTAGGTATCGAACAGCCGCGCCAGGGCCATCTCGTCGTCGCCGACCCCGGCGGTATAGAGGGTGGCATTGAAGTGGTCGGCCTCCAGTTCGCGGATCACGTCCAGCGGGCTCACGCCCATGCTATTGAGCTCCTCCAGGCTATAGGCACCCAGCGAGACCATCTCGGTGTCCAGCCAGTCGTCGTCGGGCTGGATCAGGGTGTGCTTGACGCGGCCATCGTCCAGCGTCCAGGCGATAGAGAGCGGCAGGTCGCCGTCGTCGCCGGTCTCGACCGCAATGAAGGCAGGCAGCTCATCCATCTCGATGCCCCTCCTCGAGGGCGTGGTGGTCGTCGATCGTCTCATCGAGCCTGAAGAAGGCCCGGGCAGTAGCGGTAGTGGCCTGGGCCAGTTCGGTCTCGGGCATGCCTCGCCAGTGGGCGATCTCGCGCACGATCCACGGCAGCAGGGCCGGCTCGTGGCGCCTGCCCTTGAGTTTGGCAGGTAAATTGCGCGGCAGCAGGTAGGGACAATCGGTTTCCACCATCAACCGATCCAGGGGAATCTCGCCGACCAGCGCGCGTAGGTGGTGGCCGCGGCGCTCGTCGCACAGCCAGCCGGTTAGGCCGATGTGCAGGTCGAGGTCCAGGTAGCCGTAAAGGGTTTCTCGGTCGGCGGTGAAACAGTGCACCACCGCATCGGCGATATCGTCGCGCCAGGCGTGCAGCATCTCGCGCAGGCGGCGCCCGGCATCCCGTTCATGGAGGAACAGCGGCTTGCCGCTCTCCGCCGCCAGGCCGAGCTGGGCCTCGAAGGCGCGCTCCTGCTCGGTGGGGGTGGAGAAGTTGCGATTGAAGTCCAGCCCGCATTCGCCCACCGCGACCACCTCCGGCTGGCGGTGCAGCGCGCGCATGGCCGCCTCCTGGGCGGTATCCCAGCGGCTGGCGTCGTGGGGGTGCACCCCGGCAGTGGCATGCAGTCCCGGGTGGCGGCGGGCCAACGCGACCGCCTGTTCGGCATGCTCGCGGTCGGTGCCGGTCAGGATCAGGGTGGTCACGTTGGCCGCCCAGGCGCGTCGCAGTGTCGCCTCGAGGTCGCGGGCGAAGCTTGCGTGGGTCAGATTGGCGCCGATGTCCACCAGTGGGGCCGGCGAACAAAACCTCAGCGCCTCGGGCAGAAACTCGTCGAAGGTATCGGTCGTGTCGGCCAAGGCGGAACTCCTGTGAAGCGGGCGCACATTGTACCCGGGACAGGCAGGGTGGGGCCACGCCGGGGCGCGATGCGTTACACTGGTGGTCTTGTCGAATGAAGAGGTGAGCGCGTGACCCTGCTACGTCTGGAACAGCTGCAACTGGCCTACGGCACCCAGGTGCTGCTCGACGGTGCCGACTTGGTGCTGGAGAAAGGCGAGCGCCTGGCCCTGGTGGGCCGCAACGGCACCGGCAAGTCGACCCTGCTCAAGCTGGTCGCCGGTGAGATCACCCCCGATGGGGGCAGCATCTGGCGCGCGCCCGGGCTCAAGATCGGCGTCCTGGAGCAGGACCTGCCCGAGGCCTCCGGCGAGACCATCTTCGACGTGGTGGCCCAAGGGTTGCCGGAGGCCGGCGCCTTGCTGTCCGAGTACCACCACCTGATCCACGACGAGACGCCCGACATGGCGCGCATGGCGACGCTGCAGACCCGCCTCGAGGCGATCGACGGCTGGTCCTTCCACCAGCGCATCGACGTGGTGCTGACCCGCCTGGGCCTGCCCGAGGACGCCGCGATGGCCGACCTCTCCGGGGGCTGGCGACGTCGGGTGGCCCTGGCCCGCGCCCTGGTGGCCGAGCCCGACCTGCTGCTGCTGGATGAGCCCACCAACCATCTCGATCTGGACACCATCGCCTGGCTCGAGGAGCAGCTCGCGGATTTCAACGGGGCGGTGCTGTTCATCACCCACGACCGGGCTTTCCTGTCGAAGCTGGCCACGGCGATTCTCGAGCTCGACCGAGGCCGTCTGGGCCGTTATCCCGGTGACTATGCCAGGTACCAGGAGCAGAAGGCCCACGAGCTGGAGGTCGAGGCCCGGGAGCATGCCGAGTTCGACAAGAAACTGGCCCAGGAGGAGGCCTGGATCCGCCAGGGCATCAAGGCCCGGCGGACCCGTAACGAAGGCCGCGTCCGGGCACTCGAGCAGATGCGTCGCGAGCGCGGCGAACGTCGCGAACGCCAGGGCCGCGCCAACTTCGCGGTGGACAGCGGCGGGCGCAGCGGCAAGCGGGTCGTGGAACTCGAGCACGTGACCCAGCGCTTCGGCGACGAGGTGGTGATCGATGATCTCTCCCTGGAGGTCCAGCGCGGCGACCGCATCGGCCTGATCGGCCGCAACGGCGCCGGCAAGACCACGCTGCTCAAGATCCTGCTCGGCGAGCTTGAGCCCACCGAGGGCCGGGTACGCATGGGCACCAAGCTGCAGGTGGCCTACTTCGACCAGCTGCGTGCCGGCCTGGAGCCCGAGAAGACCGTCTACGACAACGTCGCCCAGGGTAGCGACCGGGTCACCGTGGGCGGTCGCGACCGCCACGTGATGAGCTACTTGCAGGACTTCCTGTTCACCCCGGCGCGGGTCCGCCAGCCGGTCAAGGCGCTCTCCGGCGGCGAGTCCAATCGCCTGCTGCTGGCCAAGCTATTCACCCAGCCGGCCAACGTGCTGGTGCTGGACGAGCCCACCAATGACCTGGACGTGGAGACCCTGGAGCTGCTCGAGGAGCTGCTGCTCGACTTCGACGGCACCCTGCTGCTGGTCTCCCACGACCGGGCCTTCATGGATAACGTGGTGACCAGCGTGCTGGCCTTCGAGGGTGAGGGGCGGGTGCGCGAATACGTGGGCGGCTACAGCGACTGGGTGCGCCAGGGCGGCAAGCTGCCGCCGGCGCCCTGGGACGGCGCAGCTCGCCAAGGGGCCGAGCCCACTGCCGAGGCGAGCCCGGCGCTCGCGTCGGCCCCGGCGGCGGAGAAGAAGCCGGCGACGCGCAAGGCCAAGCTCTCCTACAAGCTGCAGCGCGAGCTCGATGCCCTGCCGGCCGAGATCGAGCGTCTGGAGCAGGAGGTGGCCGCTCTGGAGAAACAGGCCGGTGACCCGGGTTTCTACCGGCAGGACAGCGCCACCGTCACCGACACCCTGCAGGCGCTCAGCGACCGGCAGGCCGAGCTGGAAACGGCCCTGGAGCGCTGGATGGCGCTCGAGGCGATGGCCGAGGAAGAAGGGTGAGGGTTGTCGGGCCGGAGGCAAGGACAGGAAAGGCGCCCATAGGGCGCCTTTCGGGGTAGCAGGGGCGAGGAGGGAGATTACTCCTCGGTTTCCTCGCCCTTCCGGCCCACCCGCACGGCCAGCACATCGCACTGGGCGCCGTGCAGCACGCCGGTGGAGGTGGAGCCCAGCAGCAGGGCGAAGCCGTGGCGACCATGGGAGCCGACCACGATCAGGTCCACGTCCTGCTCCTCGGCGAAGCGATGGATCTCGGTGTCCGGCATGCCCACCACCACATGCTGGTTCTCCTTGGGGACATGGCTGTCGGCGATCTCGGCCAGGCGCTGCTTGGCATGCTCGTCGAGCTGGTCCTGGATGCTGGTCAGGTCCATGGGGATATCGCCCCCATAGGCGAAGCCCAGCGGCTCCAGGGTGTGCATGATCGACAGCTTGGCCTGGTTGCGGTCGGCGATTTGCATGGCGCGCTCCAGGACACGATGGGAGTCCTTGGTCAGGTCGACGGCCACCAGGACATGGCGGTACTCGTTGCTCATGGCGAATGTCTCCGGGTTGTGTCCAGCGGGTTGTGGTAGTGCCTCCACTCTAGGATGCTCGCCGTGACAAGACAACGACTTGCATCAAGATTCACGAAGGAGACGCCATGGTCTGGTTACTGATCATCGTGGTCGTCGGGCTGGTGTTCGCCCCGGCGATGTGGTTGCGGCCGTCGCGCCGCCAGCAGCGCCAGATACGGCTGCGCGAGACCGCCCGGAAGGCGGGGGTGACGGTGAGGCTGGAGACGCCGCCACTCCACGAGGCGGGGGGGGCGATGGCCGCCTACCGCTGGGCCTATCCCCAGCAGCGGCCTGGGCCGGACTTCGTGCTGGTGCATAATGATGTGTCCAGCGCCTCGCTCAAGCCCTGCGTCTCCGGCTGGCGCTGGCGTATCGAGCCATTGCGGCCGCTGCCGGCGCCGGTGGTGGCACGGCTCGAGGAGGTCCTGGCCGCGCTTCCCGAAGACGCCATGGTGCTGGAGTCGGGGGCCGGGACGCTGACCCTGTGGTGGGATGAGTCGCTGGAAGTCGACGCCCTGGAAGCGCTCCTGCCGCGCCTCGCGGCCCTGCGCGATGTCCTGGCGGGGCGGCCAGACCGGCCGGCTTCCCGGCGGCGGATCCAGCCCGCGCCTCCCCCCTGAGGCCGATCACTCCTGCGCTTCGCGGGCCTGAATCGCCAGGCCGTTCTCCTCGATGCGTGACAGCAAGGCGGCCAACTGATCCACCTCCGCCGCGTCCAGGCCGTCCAGCATTTCCCGGCGGGCCTGGCTGACCACGCTGTCGATTTCGTTCAGCAGCGGAGTGGCCTCGGGTGTCAGGAAGACACGCTTGGTCCGCCGGTCCTGGTCGCAGGGGCGACGCTCGATCAGCCCCTGCTCGGAGAGCTGGTCGAGGGTGCGGACCAGCGAGGGGGCCTCGACACCGATGGCCCGTGCCAGGTCGCACTGGGCTTGGCCGTCGCCCAGCTGCCACAGGTGGTAGAGGGTGATCCAGCGTGTCTGGGTCAGACCCAAGGGGGCCAGGCGCCGGTCGATCACGGCGCGCCAGAGGCGCGGCAGGCGGGAGAGCTGGAAACCGATGTTCTGGTGCATGGGATGTGACATCCGGGAGTGAGGTCTGGCCGGATTGTCCGGAGCACCGGCGTGTAATGCAAGTCGATAGCAGGCATACGCTCAGCGCGGATCGGCATCGGTAGTGGTGTCCTCGGCCCGCTCGGCGGGACGGGGCAGCCACTGTCGGACCGCCAGGCCCGGTATCCCGGGAGGGGAGGTGATACGGCCATCGGCCAGAGTGGCGGCCTCGGGGGTGTCGTCCACCGTGAAGTGCAACACGCCGATGCGCTGGCCAACGGCGGTCATCACGTCGATTCGCCACCGACCCTCGATATCCTCGGGAAAGTTACGCTTGTGCGTCCAGGCCCGGTAGCCCCGCTCGCGTCCGCCCTGGATCTCCAGCGGGATACGGTCCACCACCTTCCCTTCCTGGCGCCAGACATGGACGATCTCCTCGCGCAGGCCGCGAGGGGCGTGGATGGCCGTGTAGGCATAAAGGCCGTGGCGTCGCAGGGCCTCGGGGGTGAGGCGCAGGCTTTCCTGTGGCTGGCGTGCCTGGGTGTCGAATCCGGGAGAGAGGGCGCTGCCCGATATCCACAGGCTCGCCGGAGGCACCCACAGCCGTCCGGCCCAGCCGGCTCCCGCCAGCAGCGGCAGCAAGGCCAGCATCGCCAGCCAGCGACGGAGGGTCATCGGTCGCAATAGATGCATCAGGCTCGGCAGGCTGAAGAGCAGCATGGCACCGAGGGCCAGCAGCAGGCTCTGGCCGGTGGTCAGGTGCAGCAGGGTCGGCAGGGTGACCAGTACCACCAGGAAGACGCACTGGGCGTGGAAGGCAAAGTAGAGCCAGCGCAGCCTGCCCGCCAGGCGGTAGTAGAGCGGATCGATGATCGACAGCAGGGCGAGCCCCAGCATGGTCAGGGTGAACACCGCCTGTCCGCTGCTCCATACCGTGGTCGCCAGCAGGAAGGGCAGGCAGAAGAACAGCGTCTCCTGGTGGATCATCTGGGTAATGAAGGTGGTCACGCCACGCGGCAGAGTGGGGTAGCCACGCCGCGCCAGGACGCGCCCAATCAGGCTCTCCGACAGCAACAGTCCCCAGGCCAGCAGCATGCCCAGGGACAGGGCCGCGCCCAGCCACTGCTGGCGCTCCACCAAAAAGAAGCTCGCCAGCCCTGCGGCCAGCGCGATGGGCGGCCACAGCCAGTGCCAGGGGCGCAGTGCTTCGATGAGGCGCTCGATGCGGCCTTGCCAGGCGCTGAGTCGAGGGGTGGCGCGGGGGGGCGGCAGCGCCTGGTCGGGGGCACTCGACGGGTAGGTCTCGTCGTTCATCCGGGCTTCCTCACACTACACTCCATACACGACACCCCGTGTCCGGCGGCCATGGCCGATCGAGGACACGAATCGTGAACACACGAGGCGTCGCAGCGGCTTGACGGCATCGGGAGCCTGAACCAAGCTGACTGGAATGAAACGGGCGTATGAATGCTGGTGGGGAGATTCCTGGATGATCTATCAAGGCAATGCCATCACGGTGGTGCGGGGGACCGGAGACGCGAGCGATGCGATCGCCACGCTCACCTTCGACCGGAAGGAGGCGTCTGTCAACACGCTCTCCAGCACCGTGATCGCCGAGTTGGAGGAGGCGGTCAGTGCGCTGGGGGCCGAGGAGGGGCTGAAGGGGCTGATGATCGGCAGCGCCAAGGAGGCGTTCATTGTCGGGGCCGACATCACCGAGTTCCACGGCCTGTTCGCGCAGGGAGAGGAGGCGATTCGCGACATGCTGAGGCGGGTGCATACCATCTTCAATGCCATCGAGGATCTCCCCTTTCCCACCGTCACCGCCCTCAACGGCCTGGCGCTGGGTGGTGGCTGCGAGCTCAGCCTGGCCACCGACTTCCGGGTCATGGCCGAGTCCGCGAAGCTCGGGCTGCCCGAGACCCGGCTCGGCCTGCTGCCGGGCTGGGGCGGCTGCGTGCGCCTGCCGCGGCTGATCGGCGCCGACAACGCCGTGGAGTGGATTGCCGGTGGCCGCGAGAACCGGGCCGAGACGGCGCTGACGATGGGGGCTGTGGACGCCGTGGTCACGGCCGAGGCGCTCGAGGCGGCGGCCCTGGACATCCTGGCCCGGGCCGAGGCCGGTGAACTGGATTATCGTGCGCGCCGCGAGGAAAAGCAGGAGCCGCTGAAGCTGGGGCCCATCGAGCAGATGCTGGCCTTCGAGAGCGCGAAAGGATATGTCGCCGGCAAGGCGGGACCGCACTATCCGGCCCCGGTGGCGGCGGTCAAGGTGGTGCAGAAGGGCGCCGGCGAGGGGCGTGACCGGGCCCAGGCCATCGAGACCAGTGCCTTCATCCGACAGGCGCTCGGCGACGTGGCCTTCAACCTGGTGGGCCTGTTCCTGAACGACCAGGCGGTCAAGAAGACGGCCGGCCAGTACGCCAGGCAAGCCCGGCCAGTCAGGCAGGCCGCCGTGCTGGGCGCCGGCACCATGGGTGGCGGCATCGCCTACCAAAGCGCCTCCAAGGACGTCCCCGTGTTGATGAAGGACATCAAGGCCGAAGCCATCGAGGCGGGCCTCAAGGAGGCCCGGAAGCTGTTCGCCAAGCAGCTGGAGCGTGGCAAGCTGACGACAGCGCAGCTGGCCGAGCGGCTCACTCATCTCCGCCCGACCCTCTCCTACGGCGACTTCGGCCAGGTCGACCTGGTGGTCGAGGCGGTGGCCGAGAACCTCGAGGTCAAGCATGCCGTGCTTACCGAGGTGGAGGACCGGGTGGGCGAGGAGGCTATCCTTGCCTCCAATACCTCGACCATCTCCATCACCCGCCTGGCCGAGAACCTGACGCGCCCCGAGCACTTCTGCGGCATGCACTTCTTCAATCCGGTACATCGCATGCCCCTGGTGGAGGTGATTCGGGGCGAGAAGACCGGTGATGCCGCGGTAGCCGCCACCGTGGCCTATGCTCGGGCCATTGGCAAGACGCCGATCGTGGTCAACGACTGCCCGGGTTTTCTGGTCAACCGGGTGCTTTTCCCCTATTTCGGCGGCTTCGGCCAGCTGATGGCCCAGGGAGCCGACTTCCAGCGTGTCGACACGGTGATGGAGCGGTTTGGCTGGCCCATGGGCCCGGCCTACCTGCTCGATGTGGTGGGCATGGACATCGCGATGCATGCCGGCGAGGTGATGGCCGAGGGGTTCCCGGAGCGCATGGGGGACGAGGACGACCGGCGCGTGATCCGGGCGATGGTCGACCACGAGCGCCTGGGCCAGAAGAGTGGCAAGGGGTTCTACGCCTACGAGGAGGATCGCAAGGGCAAGCCGCAGAAGGTCAACGACGAGGCGGCCATCGAACTGGTCGAGGGCCTGGCGAAGGAGCAGCGGGAGTTCTCCGACGAAGAGATCATCTCGCGCCTGATGGTGCCGCTATGCCTGGAGACGGTGCGCTGCCTGGAGGATGGCATCGTCGGGACGCCAGCCGAGGCCGACATGGCACTGATCTACGGTATCGGCTTCCCGCCCTTCCGAGGTGGCGCACTGCGCTATCTCGAGGCCACGGGGCTCGAGGCGTTTGTGTCCCTGGCCGATGACCTGGCCGAGGAACTTGGTCCTCTCTACGCCCCTACCGAGCGATTGCGTGCCATGGCCCGCCATGGCGAGCGCTTCTATCCGGCCCCCGGGGCCTGAGCCACCGCGAACAGGAGAAGATATCGATGAGCTGGCATCCAAGAGACATCGTGGTGGTCGATTGCGTGCGGACCCCCATGGCGCGGGCGAAGCACGGTGCCTTCCGTCACGTACGGGCCGAGACCCTGTCCGCTGCGACGATGCAGGCGCTGTTTGCGCGCAACCCGGCGCTCGACCCTACCGAGGTCGACGACGTGATCTGGGGGTGCGTCAACCAGACCCTCGAACAGGGCATGAACATCGCGCGCAACGCGGCGATTCTTACCGACATCCCTGCCACGGTACCGGCCCAGACGGTGAACCGCCTGTGCGGCTCCTCCATGAGTGCGCTGCATATCGCGGCGGCGAACATCAAGGCGGGCCTAGGCGAGTTCTATATCATCGGTGGCGTGGAGCACATGGAGCATATCGGCATGACCCATGGCGTCGACGTCAACCCGGCGGCCAGCAAGCACGTGGCCAAGGCGGCCATGATGATGGGCCTGACCGCGGAGCTGCTGGGCAAGATGCACGGCGTCTCCCGGGAGGACCAGGATGCCTTCGGCGTGCGTTCCCATCAGCGCGCCCAGGCCGCCACGGAGAACGGTGGCTTCGACAACGAGATCATCGGCGTCGAGGGCCATGATGAGCGCGACTTCCGGGTGCGGGTCGACCGCGACGAGGTGATCCGTAGTGACGCCAGCCTGGAAAAGATGGCCGAACTCAAGCCGGCGTTCGATCCCCGTGGGGGCACCATCACCGCCGGGACGTCCTCGGCGCTCTCCGTGGGCGCGGCCGGCCTGGCGGTGATGAGCCATGAGCGGGCCCAGGCACTGGGGCTTGCGCCCATTGCTCGGGTGCTCGCCACGGGCGTGGCTGGCTGCGATCCTTCCATCATGGGCTACGGTCCGGTGCCGGCGTCGAAGCAGGCGCTCAAGAAGGCGGGGCTGACCATCGATGACATCGACACCGTGGAGCTCAACGAGGCCTTCGCCGCCCAGGCGCTGCCGGTGCTCCAGGACCTTGGCCTGCGCGATGCCATGGACGACAAGGTCAACCTGCATGGTGGCGCCATCGCCCTGGGCCATCCACTGGGCTGCTCGGGCGCGCGCATCTGTACCACCCTGCTGAACGTGATGCGTAGCCGCCATACCACCCTGGGTCTGGCCACCATGTGCATCGGTATGGGGCAGGGCGTGGCCACGGTGTTCGAGCGCTGGGGTTGATCCCCCTGAAACGCCCCCGACACCGAGTGAGGTGCCGGGGGCGTCACAAACATGGCTCAGTCGTGGCTAGCGAGTAGGGGGTGGGTCTCGTGCCGCGGTTCATGACGCGCGTTCGTCGTGCCTGCCTCGTCGAGCCAACCCTGTTCCCGGTAGTAGCGCAGGGCACCCTCATGCAGGGGGGCGGTGAGGCCATCATGGATCATGCCTTCCCGGGTCAGCACCGAGAAGGCGGGGTGGTAGGCCTTGAAGCGCAGCAGGTTGTCGAACACGGCGGACACCAGCCGGTAGACCAGATCGGGATCGGTACGCTCGGACGCGAGCAGGGTCGCGCGGACACCGAAGGTGCGTACCGGCGGCTGGTCCGGTCCGTAGATCCCGCCGGGAATCCAGGCACGACTGTAGTAGGGATTCTCCGCGATCAGCCGGTCGACGGCCTCACCCTCCACGTTAATGAGGGCCGCGTTGCACAGGCGTATTGCCTGGGCCACGGAAGGGTTGGGATGCCCGACGGTGTAAACCATGGCATCGACGTTGCCGTGGCACAGCTCCAGGGACTGCTGGTCGGCGGGCAACTCGTTGACCAGCACGAAATCGCTATGGCTCCAGCCACTAGCCTGCATCAGCCGCAGCATGGTGCCCCGCTGACCCGATCCCGGGTTGCCGATATTGATGGCATGTCGGGTGATGCCTGCCAGGTCGTCGATGCCGGCGTCGCGTCGTACCACCAGGGTGAAGGGTTCGCTGTGCAGCGAGAAAATGGCGCGCAGCGAGGGATCCGGCCCGGCCGCCTGGAAGCCCCCCTCACCGTGAATCGCCTGATACTGGAGGTCCGACTGTGCCAGGGCGATCTGCAGCTCACCGCTGCGCAGCGCCTCCAGGTTGGCGGCGGAACCTGCCGTGGGCCTGGCCCGGCACGGAATGTCCACCATCCGGCAGAGGGTGCGTCCCGCTATATGGTAGACCCCGGCAGGACTGGCGGTGCCGATGAACAGGCGCTCCTGGGCAATGCCGACCGTGGGAAGCCCCAGCAACAGGCACAAACCGAGGCAGGCCAGGAGCAGAGGATGAGAGAGGGTTGGCGCCCGAGGCGCACATCCGTGGCGATGTGGTGTCATGGATTGTCTCCGTGGGCGCTGTGTGTACCGGCGTGGGTATCCCCCAGGTCAGATCCGGTGATGAAGCGGAGGCTGGAGGAGAAGGCTGCCATGCAGGGATCATGTCACCTCCCGGGCGACATGGTGACGGATCCGTGAAAATCAGCCATGTCCTTCAACATGACTAGAAAATATAGCGATCCTTCATATAGCCAGGAACCGATCCCCATGCCTCTTCTGGTATAGCACAGCGTTGCAGAAAGGCGAGCGAGAGGGACCTAAACGTCAGAAGATGCCACTGTCCAGCCCGGCGGCCAGATACAGGCCGAGCTCCTCGGCCTGGTCGGCAAAGGCGTCCTGCCACGCGCCGCGCAGAAGCAGCGGGGCCTGCACCCATTTCCAGCGCAGCCCCGTGACGATGCTCTCCACCGCCCGGCGGGTGCCGGTGCCGTCGTGGCCGGCACGGATGTAGAGCGCGCAGGGCAGGCCCTGCTTCTCCTCCAGCACCGCGTAGTAGCTGCGGTCGAAGAAGTCCTTGAGGGCGCCACTCATATAGCCCAGGTTCTCGGTGGTACCGAGCAGGATGGCATCGCAGGCCAGCACGTCCTCGGGGCCGGCCTCTAGGGGCGGCTTGACCATCACCTCGACGCTCTCGACGTCGGGATGGCGAGCGCCGCGTTCGGCGGCTGCCCGGAGACGCTCGGTATTGGGCGAAGGCGCATGAGCCACGATCAGCAGGCGAGGCATGGCGGACTCCCGGAGCAAGACGAGGGATTGAAAGAGGGGACCAGCGCCATCATGCCATGCACGGACCTCGTTGACAGGCGTCGGGCTTTCTCCGACGCTGAGGCGACATTATCCCTATTCATTCGACAGTTCAGGGAGGTTGATCCGCCATGGCCTTTGCACTCTCGACCATGCAACTGGAAAGTTCCGCCTTCACCCCCGGGGACGCCATCCCGACGAAGTACACCGGCGAGGGTGATGACCGCTCGCCGGCGCTGACCTGGCAGGGGGCGCCGGAAGGGACCAAGGGCTTCGCGGTGATCTGCCATGACCCGGATGCCCCGCTGGTGCAGAACGGCAGCTACGGCTTCGTTCACTGGCTGCTCTACAACCTGCCGGCGTCCACCACCTCGCTGGCGGAGAACAGCGGCGAGGGCACCCCGGGGCTCAACGACTTCGGCAAGAACGGCTACGGAGGCCCGATGCCACCGGAGGGACACGGCACGCACCACTACTACTTCTGGGTGCTGGCGCTGGACAAGGCCACCGATCTGCCGGAGGGGCTCTCACTGCCCGAGTTGCTCAAGCAGGTCGAGCCGCACCTGATCGGCATGAACCGCCTGGTGGGCACCTACCAGCGCGATTGATGCGGGCGGCGCCTCGTCGCGCCCCGGCAGACCAGGCGGGCCCGCGTCGTCCATCGACGCGGGCCCGCGGCGTTTGTCCCCGGCTCAGGTGTCGGCCTCGCTCGGCCCCGGGGCGGCCACGCCGTCGTGGTCGACCACCAAGTGCTCCAGCTCCTCGCAGAACGCCGCCAGCGCCTCGCTGGGGTGACCCGGGCGGCGGTGCAGTTCGATCTCCACCTGTCCCAGGGGCGGCAGGCCTTCCGCCTCGCCGACGATGCGACACCCTTCGGGCACACTGCGCGGCGTCTTCACCGTCATCGCCAGCCCCGCCTGGACCGGCAGGTTGATGCCGGTGGGCGATTGGCTGGCATAGTGTACTTCCCAGCGCCGTTCCTCGCGGCCCAGCGCCGAGAGGGCATGGGCGCGGAAGATACACCCCTCCGGATTGAGTGCCAGAGGCAGAGTCGCCCAGTCGGCCGGTGAGATGTCCTCGGCCACCACCCAGATCATCGGCTCCCAGCCGAGCAACTGGCCCGACTGGGTCGGCAGATGGCGGATCGATAGCACCACGTCCAGCAACCCCTCCCGGAAGCGCTGCACCAGTGCGGCGCTGATATCGCAGTGGATCTCCAGGCGCGTGTCGGGGAAGCGCTCGGCGTAGCGGGGCAGCAGGGCAGGCAGGTAGGCTCCGGCCTGCTCCTCGGAGGTGGCGAAGCGGATCAGCTCGCCGCGTGGCTTCTCGCCCAAGGCCTCGCGAGCCTCGTCCTCGAGCTTGAGCATGTGGCGGGCATAGGGCAGCAGCCGCTCCCCCGGGGCGGTCAGCAATACGCTGCGGCTGGTGCGCTCCAGCAGCGCCTGGCCCATCTGGTCCTCGAGACGCTTGATCTGCAGGCTCACCGCCGACTGGGTGCGGTGCAGCACCTTGCCGGCGGCGCTGAAGCCCTGGCACTCGGCCACGGTGACGAAGGTGCGCAGCAGCACGGTATCCATGATCGATGAGTCCCTGCAATTGGTCGTATCTCAATCATTCATTTCTATCATGGGAGTGGCGTTACTAGGCTGTCTAGCGAATATCCGGAAACGCCAGGAGCACGAGACCCATGCAGGCAGCCACCGACGTCCAGACGACCAACACCCTCGCTGGCCTGATCGACCTGGCCCGCTACCCCATCGACGACCTGGACGGCGAGGCCGGCCGCGCCTTGACCGAACAGTGCCGTCGACAACTCGATGAGGACGGCTGCGTGGTGCTCAAGAACTTCGTCCCCGAGGACGCTCTGGCGCGGCTCGAGCGCGAGACCGAGCGGCTCTCACCGGAGGCCCACTACAACCAGACCGAGACCAACCCCTACAACAGCGCCGGTGATGTCGAGAAGCCGGCCCACCATCCGGTGAACCGCTTCGATGATCGCACCAACGGCTTCGTCGCCGGCGATCGTATCGGGCGCGATACCCTCATCCGCCAGGTCTACGAGCATCCCGATTTCCAGCGCTTCATCGGCGCCGTGGTGGGCATGGAGGAGATCCACCAGTACGCCGACCCGCTGGCCGACCTGGTGGTCAACGTGCTGCGCGAGGGCTGCCAGCATCCGTGGCACTACGACACCAACGAGTTCATCGTCACCCTGATGACTCGCCAGTCCCGCGGCGGCGGCCGCTTCGAGTATGCCCCGGGCATCCGCAGCCCCGAGGGCGAGAATTTCGAGGAGGTCGAGAAGGTGATCGACGGTGACCGCTCGCGGCTCAAGTCCCTGGACCTGTCGCCCGGCGACCTGCAGATCTTCTTCGGTCGCTATTCGCTGCACCGGGTGACCCCGGTGAAGGGCGACCGGGAGCGGCATACCGTGATCTTCGCCTATGCCAAGGAACCGGGGGTCATCGGCCGCCCCGAGCGCGCCCAGCGCATCTTCGGCCGCCTGGCGCCGGTCCACGAGCGCCTGCTCGAGGAGGGCATGCAGCGCAGCGACAGCCTGACCGATTGAGGCCCGATTCCGCGTCTCCGTACCTGCCCTGGCCGATGGCCGCGCCCGCAGGCGGTTATCGCCCTGACGACACAGCGAGAGTCCCCATGAGCATCGTCGAATCCGACAAGCTGACCGACAGCGAACCGGACCGGATTCCGGTCGTGCCGTCTGCGCCGATGGCCAACGGCGACAGCATCCCCACCGCCTTCGACCCCGTGCAGCTGCGCGCCGGACGCCTGGCGCGCCTGCGCGCCATGATGGCCGAGCAGGGCTACGCCGCCCTGGTGCTGTTCGACCCCAACAACCAGCGCTACGCCAGCGGGTCGCGCAACATGTTCGGCTACTTCCTGCGCAACTCCACGCGCTACCTTTACGTGCCGCTGGAAGGGCCGATCATCCTCTTCGAGTACCCGGGCAGCGCCCACGTCTCCACCTGGCTGGAGACCATCGACGCCTCGCGTACCTCCAAGGTGGTGTGGTCCGCCGTGAACCAGCGCGACAACCTCTCCTCGGACCCCTTCGGTCTGGAGATCGCCGAGCTGGTCCAGGAACACGGCCGCGGCAACCGCAAGGTCGGCCTGGACCGCTGCGCACTGAACCTGGCGCGCTCACTCGAGGCCCAGGGGCTCGATGTCTATGACTGCATGCAGGACACCCTGCACTGCCGGCGCCTCAAGACCCCGGAGGAAATCGCCTGCCTGGCCCAGTCCATGGCGGCAAGCGAGGCCTCGGTGGCCGAGGTGGAGGCCGCCATCAAGCCCGGCGTCACCGAGAACGAGCTGTTCGCCATCATGTACGGCGAGGTGATCCGCGGCGGCGGCGAGTTCATCGAGACCCGCCTGCTCAACTCCGGGCCACGCACCAACCCCTGGTTCCACGAGGCCAGCGACCGCAAGATCCGTCCCGGCGAATTGGTGGCACTCGACACCGACACCATCGGCTGCCATGGCTACTACTCCGACTTCTCGCGCACCTTCCACGTGGGCCCGGGGCGGCCCAGCGCCTACCAGCGTGAGCTCTACCGCATGGCCTATGACCAGGTGCACCACAACATGTCGATTCTGGGGCCCGGCATGAGCTACCGCGAGATCGCCGAAAAGGCCTGGAAGATTCCCGAGCGCTTCCTCGACCGGCGTTACCCGTCGATCATCCACGGGGTGGGTATGCACGGCGAGACACCGCTGGTGGCCCACCACATGGACTTCGATCGTTTCTCCAAGGACGGCATTCTGGAGCCCGGCATGGTGGTCTCGGTGGAGAGCTACATCGGCGAGGTCGGCGCCGCCGACGGCGTCAAGCTCGAGGAGGAGGTGCTGATCACCGAAACGGGCATCGAGAAGTTCTCCCGCTACCCCTTCGACGAGGCCCTGCTCGGCCGTGAAGTTTGAAGCACAAGGACGCGACATGCAGACCCTGACCCACTGGACCCAGCGCTGGCCCGCCCATCCCTCGTGGATGGGCGATGTCGTGGTGCGCCATGCCTGGCGCACCACACAAACAGGCCGCCGATCATCGATCGGCGGCCTGCTGAATGTCTACGTCATCCCGGCCCGAGGACCGGGCGCAAGGCTTACTTGGCAGCCTTGGTGGCGGTCTCGGAAGCCTCTTTGGCGCTTTCCTGAGCCCGCTTGACGCTGCTCTCGGTCAGCTTCTGGCTTTCCTGAACGAATTCCTGCTGCAGGGCCACCACCTTCTCGGAGTCGCCCTTCAGCCGCTCGGTCAGGTCCTTGGCGACCTCCTGCTGGCCTTCCAGGTAGCTCTTCAGGCCTTCGGCATCCTTGACCTCTACCAGGCTGCGCAGCTGCGCCAGGCCAGTGTCGGCATAGGTCTTGGTGGCCTCGAGCTGGGCATTGACCAGCTTCTCGGTGTAGTCGACGGACAGGGCGGCGAAGGCGCGCGCCGGGGCGAAGAACAGGGAATCGAGCTGGGCGGTGTCAAACTGCTTGGTGTTGAATGCGAATGCGTTGGTCATGATGGGAACCTCCGGGGTTCTAAGTGCCATGGAACGGGCGATCCCCGTCCTGATGCAGGGCATACTAGCAGGGATTTTTGTGCAGTGCAACAAAGCCCGCAGGCAGGGGCGGCGGCCTTGTCAGGCTAATCCTGCTTGTCCTCCTTATTCTTTTCCGGACGGGCCGTTTATAACGGCAGGGGAGGGTGGCCGTCAGGTCGAGGACATTGACGGGGTGCCCACCGTTCCTGGACAGGATCCAGCTGCCAGCGTCGCATTTTCGCCTGCTAAGCTGAAGGGAGGTTCACACGCCGCCACCAGTAGGGCACCAGAGCCATGGGGAAAGGCGCGAGTGACAGCATCGAGAGGAGGTTTACCATGCCCTCCAGAGCACGCTATTCCCATGGCGGCTGGCTGGGTGCCGCCCTGGGGCTCTTCCTGGCGGCCCCCCTGGCCGTCGCCGAGGTTCGGGAAGCTACCGGTGAATGGCACCGGATGGCACCGCTACCCGAGGCGCGCACCGAGGTCAGCGTGGCCACCGACGGCGAGCGCATCTTCCTCGCCGGCGGCTTCCAGCAGGCCGGTGAGCGCGACGCCACGGCGCCGCGCACGCTCTTCGCCTATGCCCCCGGCGACGACCGCTGGGAAGCCCTCACGGAACTGCCGCATGGCGTCAATCACGCCGGCTTCGAGTATCACGATGGCCGGCTCTATGTGATTGCCGGTTTCGATGAAGCCAGCTTCACCCCCACCGACGCTTTCCACATCTACGACATCGACGCGGATAAATGGCGCCAGGGCCCGGTGGTCCCCACCCCGCGGGGCGCCTTGGCCACGGCCGTGCTGGACGGGCGCATTCACGCCATTGGCGGCACCACGCACGGCCGGGAGGATGTCAGCGTCCACGAGGTCTACGACCCGCAACGCGACTTGTGGAGCCAACTCGCGGCCATGCCCACCCCACGCAACCATCACCGTGCCGCCGCGATCGACGGTCGCATCGTGGTGCTCGCCGGTCGCGACGACACTACCTTTCGGCTGACGACCAACGAGATCTATCACCCGCAGGACGATCGCTGGAAGGAGGGCGCCCCGGTGCCCACCGGGCGCAGCGGGGTCGCCGTGGCGGCGCTCGACGGCTGGGTCTACCTGTTCGGCGGCGAGACCTTCACGCCCGAGGAACGCACCTTCGACGAAGCGGAGCGCTACCACCCGGAGGAGGATCGCTGGGAGCGCCTGCCGCCCATGCCCACGGCCCGCCACGGCCTGGATGCGGCGGCGGTGGAGGGGGCCATCTATGTCATCGCCGGCGGCCCGGAAGCCGGCTTCGCCTTTTCCGACGTCAACGAGCGGCTGATACCCGACGACTGAGGTTCGCCTCTCCGTTAATCTCAGGCATGGGACAATCATGGCCAGCGCCGAGTCGGGCTGCGCCCCCGTGGATGGCGTGTGGCCAGGGCCTGTGCCCGAACGGGCAGGGACGGCACGGGGCGTGTCGCCCTGGCCGAGGGATGGCTCAATGCTCGCGACGCGTGGACCAGTGGCGCTGCATCTCGAGGAAGGTCAACGAAGCCGACCAGGTGATCAGCATGAAGCCGATCAGCGCCTCGGTGCCCGTCAGGAAGCGGATCGGGCCGGTGGGGAAGAGGTCGCCATAGCCCAGGGTGGTGTAGGTGATCGCCGAGAAGTAGACGTAATCGAGGAAGTTGACCGCCCCGATGCCCGACAGGCCCCCGGCCAGGGGGTGCTCACCGAGCAGGGCCATGGCCAGGGCGAACAGCCAGATCTCGGTAATATGGGCGGCGAACAGGCCGAAGGTCAGCTTGAGGAAGCGCCGACGCAGGGTACTGCGAGACTTTTCCAGGCGCCGCCAAAGCCGCAGCGAGACTTCGTAGTGCAGCAAGACGCAGGCCACGACGGCGATCAGGGTGATGGCCACGGCCCAGAGGTGGCCAGCATCCAGGGTAGCATCGGTCACAGACGAGGTTCCGGTCCGGTGTCAGGGGTGCGGCAAGCCTAGCGCGCCCTCGGACTCGCCGTCACGGGCCACCATGGCGTCGATTCCATGACGCTTCTCCGAGGTACTGTTAGGATAAAGCCATCCGTCACCGCGTGATACGGGGACCGGCAAGCCGGTCCCTGGTGCAGGGAAGGCCATCATGAAGACGACCCCCGCCCCTCGGGCCGAGGCCCTGGACGATACCCTCTCGCCACTCTCGCTCAAGCGGGTAGGCATCGATACCTACCGTGAGAATGTGGCCTATCTGCACCGCGACTGTGCCCTCTACCGTGCCGAGGGCTTCCAGGCCCTCTCCAAGGTGGAGATCCGTGCCAATGGCCAGCGCATCCTGGCCAGCCTCAACGTGGTGGATGATAGCCACATCGTCGATTGCGGGCAGCTGGGGCTCTCCGAGGATGCCTTCGCCTCGCTGAATGTGGCGGAGGGGCACCCGGTCCGCGTCTCCCAGGCGGAGCCCCCGGCCTCGATTCCCGCCCTGCATCGCAAGATCGCCGGCGAGCGGCTCTCCCGGGACGATTTCCGGCACATCATTCGCGACATCGCCGAGCTGCGTTACTCCAAGATCGAGCTAACCGCCTTCGTGGTCGCCTGTGATCGCGGCGAGCTCGACCGCGAGGAGGTCTTCTACCTCAGCGATGCGATGAGCCGCGTCGGGCGCCGCCTCGACTGGCACGAGCACCCGGTAGTGGACAAGCACTGCATCGGCGGCATTCCCGGCAACCGCACCTCCATGCTGGTGGTGCCCATCGTCGCCGCCCACGGGCTGCTGTGTCCCAAGACCTCATCGCGAGCCATCACCTCGCCCTCGGGAACCGCCGACACCATGGAGGTGCTGGCCAGGGTCGATCTGCCCTTCGGTGACCTGGGGGACATCGTGCGCACCCATCGTGGCTGCCTGGCCTGGGGGGGCACCAGCCAGCTCTCGCCTGCCGACGACGTGCTGATCTCGGTGGAGCGTCCGCTCTCTATCGACTCCCCGGGGCAGATGGTCGCCTCGATCCTCTCCAAGAAGGTGGCCGCCGGCTCCACCCACCTGCTGCTGGACATTCCCGTGGGGCCCCATGCCAAGGTGCGCTCCATGCCCGAGGCGCGCCGGCTGCGCAAGCTCTTCGAGTTCGTGGCGGGGCGCATGGGCCTGACCCTCGATGTGGTGATCACCGACGGCAGCCAACCGGTGGGATGGGGCATCGGTCCGGTGCTGGAGGCCCGCGATGTGATACGGGTGCTCACCAACCATCCTGAGGCGCCCATGGACCTGCGCCAGAAGGCCCTGCGCCTAGCTGGGCGAATGCTGGAGTTCGACCCGGACGTGCGTGGCGGCGATGGCTTCGGCATCGCCCGGGATATCCTCGATGCCGGCCGTGCCTTCGAGAAGATGCAGGCGATCATCAAGGCCCAGGGCGGCAAGCCCTTCGATCCCGAGGCGCCGCCCCTGGCGCCCCACCGCTTCGAGGTGGTGGCGCCGGTAAAGGGGGTGGTCACCGCGATCGACAACCTCAGGCTGGCGCGCATCGCCCGCCTGGCCGGTGCCCCCAAGGCTGCCGGCGCGGGAGTCGAGCTATTTGCGCGCATCGGCGATGAGATGGCCGCCGGCCAGCCGCTCTACCGGGTCTATGCCGCCTACCGCAACGAGTTGGCCTTCGCCCACCAGGCCAGCGAGCGCGACAGCGGCTTCGGCCTGGGCCGCAAAGACGAGATCACCCGGCTCAACGTCGAGTTCTGAACAGGAGGCTTGATGACCATCGCGCTGCTGCATTTCCAAGGCGAGGCGGCCCCCGCACGGCGCCTCGCCGAGGCGGCGGGGCTACCCGCCCACCTCATCGACCGCCATCGCTTTCCCGACGAGGAGCTCAAGCTCCGGCTTCCCTTCGCCGAGACGGGCGCCTTCCCCGAGACCCTGGTGATCTATCGCAGCCTCGACCGGCCCAACGACAAGCTGGTCGAGCTGCTGCTGCTGGCGCGCCATGCGCGAGGCCAGGGTGTGAGGCGTCTGGTGCTGGTGGCGCCGTATCTTGCCTACATGCGCCAGGACATCGCCTTTCATCCCGGTGAGATCGTCAGCCAGACCCTCGTTGGCGGGTTTCTCGCCGAGTTGTTCGATGCCGTGATCACCGTGGACCCGCACCTGCACCGCATCTCGCGCCTCGACCAGGCGATCCCCCTCGAGCACGCCATCGCGCTCTCCGGCGCCCCTCGCCTGGCGGAACTGATCGCCGAGAAGCGCCGCCATCCGCTGTTGCTTGGCCCCGACGAGGAGGCGCTGCAGTGGGTGCGCCAGGCCGCCGAGCTCACCGGCTTCGACTTCGGGACTTGCCGCAAGTCTCGCAACGGCGATCGGGACGTGGTGATCGCACTGCCCGAGATCGACGCCCATGGCCGTCAGGTGGTGCTGATGGATGACGTGGCCAGCTCCGGCCATACCCTGGCCCGTGCCGCCGAGGCGTTGCTCGCCGTCGGCGCCGCCTCCGTCGATGTGGCCGTCACCCATGCCCTCTTCGTCAGCGATGCCCTTGACGTGATCAAGGCCGCGGGGGTGGGCGAGATCTGGAGCACCGATTGCATCGCCCATCAGAGCAATGCCATCGCCATGGCGCCTCTGCTGGCGGTGGCCCTGAACAGGACCACCAGGAGCTAAACCATGCCAGGTCTCGATACCCTCAAGGTCTACTATGACGCCGACTGCCCCATTTGCCGGCGTGACAGGGCGCGCTACGAGCGCTGGGCCGGGGAGGCGGCCGCCTCGGTGGAGTGGATCGACGTCAACCACCACGTCGAGCGGCTGCGCGAGCGCGGTGTGGACCCTCGGGCGGCGCTGTTGTCGCTGCACGTGGAAGATGCCCAAGGCCGGATCGCTGACGGCCTCGATGCCTATATCCTGCTGATGCGCCGCGTGCCGCGGCTCCGGCCGCTGGCTTGGCTGATCGGGCTACCGGGCGTGAAGCCGCTGCTGGCATGGGCCTATCGGCGCTGGGTCAGGCGGCGACTGGCGCGACAGGGACGGCTGCCATGAGCCGCCCGTGACGCGGGTGACCAGGCCGCGGCTCCCGGCTGTTGTGTCGGTGACGGCGCGGCCGGTGGCCTATTTCTTCTCCTCTTTCTCCTCGTTGGGTTGGTCACCACCCTGGTGGCTAAGCGCCCCGGCCCGGTCCAGGCGCGGGTGGTGGTCCAGGAACTCCCGGTGCGGGTCCGGCAGGGCATCCAGGGCCTGGACGCTGCGGGTGATGGCGTGGATGGCCGCCAGCACGTCCCGGGTATTACCCGTCTCGGAGATGGTGTGCATGTTGCGGATCGGGAAGCCGATGGAGGTGGCGACGCAGTCCACGGCGGCCAGCACCCCGGCCATGCCATCGGTGCCGGTGTCCGGCCCCACGATGTCGCGCTGCATCGGGATGCCGTGCTCCCGGGCGGTGGTCTCGATGATGCGGTTGAGCTGCTCGCTGGCGATGGCGCCCACCGACATGGTGAAGCCCTTGCCCATTTCCAGCGGCTGCATGCGTCGGTCGCCGATGCCGGGGGCGGCCACGTAGTCATGGTTCACGTCCACGGCGATGATCGCATCGGGCTTGAGCTCGCCGGCCAGCACCCGGCTGCCGAAGCGCCCGATCTCCTCGTAGCTGGCGATGGCGAACATCATCCGCACCTTGTCGGTACCGCCCGCCTGGGCGATCAGGCGTGCCACTTCGGCGGTGACGAAACAGCCCAAGCCGTTGTCCAGGTAGGCGCCGTAGAAGGTGTCGGGGCTGAAACCGTGACGGATGGGACGGTCGAGGATGAGGGTATCCCCGGGGCGCACGCCCAGGTTCTCCACCTGCTGCTTCTTGTTCTCGCCGTGGATCTGCAGGTCCAGGTACATCTGCTCCTTCTTCACCCCTTTGCGGCCCTCGCGGACCTCGGGGTCGGCGAAGTGGATGGCGCCCAGGGCCTCCACGGTCCCGCCCTCGATCACACGATACTTCCCCGGCGCCTGTGGATCCTCACTGAACAGCTTGACCTCGTGGCCGAGCAGGGTGGTGGGCAGGAAGGAGTCGGTGTTGATCCAGATCTTGCCATCCTCGCCGATGGAGCGGACCTGCATGCGGATCTTGTCGGCGTGGCCGATAAGCATCACCTTGAACAGGTCGTCGCGGCCCGGGTGGGTATCCAGCACCACGCCCGCATGGCCCTTGAACTGGTGCAGCCGCCAGTCCGAGGGGGCAAAGCTGTCGAAGCGGGGCTTGAGCACCCCGTAGGTCATCGCAGCCTCCAGGCCCACCGGACTGGGCGCGGCCAGGATGCGTCGCATCAGGTCGAACTGCGGTTCGGGCATGGAAAGTGTCCAGGGGCTCGTCGTGTCGCTCATGGAATCTCTCTCCTGTTGTCTGGGGAAAAGGAATGATCGGGGACGCCGGCTCAGCGTCGTCGATGGCGCCAGTAGCGCCTGTCCATCGGGTTGGGATACCCAAGGATCTCCGGGGGCGCCTGGACGTGCTCCTCGTCGAGATGCGAGTGCAGAGGAGGGTGCTGGTGGCCGGCCGCCATCAGCCGGCGGATGCGCTCTTCGGTCGGGGGATGCGTGCGTAGCCACTCCACATCGGTCGGGGGCTGCCGGCCGAAGAGGGTGGCAAGCCAGCGGCCATGGTGGCGCTCCAGTACCGCCAGCGCCGACGCCAGCCCTTCAGGGTCGCCGGTGAGGGTCACGGCGTCCAGGTCCGCGGTGTATTCGCGGTTCCGCGAGAGGGCGAGCTGCAACAGGGTGCTGAGCGTCGGCGCGAAGGCCACCACCAGCAATACCCCCCAAGGCAGCGTCATCTCCCCTGTCAGTATCAAGGGCAGCATCAGCAGCAGGCTTACCTGCAAAAGCGTCGTCAGCCACAGGGTAAGCCGGGTCATGGCTGCGGCCATGGACATCACTCGGGTGTCGCCGTGGCGCAGGTGACTCACCTCGTGGGCCAGCACACCGGCCAGCTCGCGCAGGGTCAGGGTCCGGAGCAGGCCGTCGGAGACGGTGATGCCGCCGTTATCGCCGCTGCCTACGGCGAAGGCGTTCAGGTCGGGAGAGGGCAGGTAAAAGAGCTGCGGCGAGTCCGACAGGCCGGCGCGTCGATAGAGCAGGTCGAGGACCCGGTAGAGCGTGGGCGCCTGGTGACGCTCGAGCAGCCCGGCTCCGGCGTTGGCCAGGATGACCCGGGCCGGCACCCAGCTGCTGGCGTAGACCCCTGTCATCACGACGACCAGGCTCGCCACCACCCCGAGCCCACCGGCGAGCAGGTAGCCGGGCAGGGCCACCACCAAGGCCAGGCTGGCCAGGATCAGCAGGGTCTGCAGGCCGTTCTTGAGGCGACTACGCCAGAGGCGATGGGGGTCGATCGACATAGGCTCCTATATGGCGTTCGTCACGAGGTGGCGGTGGCGATGACACGGTTAGCACACGTCGGTGAAGCGCGGTTGTCATAACACAGGATCCTGCCCTTGGAGTCTACTACGCTGCCGCCTGCGCTATCCCCTTCGAATGCCGTCATCGACCGGCAGTTTGGCCTACAGGCGGCTCAGCAGTTCGGCCTTCTTTGTCGTGAACTCCTCCTCGGTGAGGATCCCCTTGTCCCTGAGCTCGCCGAGACGCTCGATGGCATTCAGCAGCTCGGCCTCCTGGCTGGGAGCGCTCGCGTATCCCGTGTCGGGCCGGAAGGCCGGGTCGGCGTCCGATACCGAGACGGCGGAGTCCGGTGCATGCGCATCCGCCGGTGCGGACGGCCGCGTGTCCGAGGGCTGATGGCTCGAGATGACTGGCAGGCTCGCGAGGTCGACCTGACCGGACTGGCTAGTGAAGGTGACCGAGCTGTTTGCCCCCTGCTGCTGCGTGGCGATGCCCGTGATGCGATGCTCCCCGGTGTCATGGACCCGGACCCTGTCGCCGCGCTGAATGGCCAGCCGTCGCGCCTCGGCGAAGTAGGCATAGCGCAGGCCATCCTGGCTGCCGGTGGCCGTCGGCGTGCCCAGCTCGGCTGGCCACCAGGGGGTATCAGAAGCCGACGCGAACGGGCCGGCCCATGACGTGGCGTCACCACTCGCCGTGGCCTGATCCCCAGCGTGGCCAGGGTCGCGGGGCGGTGCGTGGCCACCATCGAGCAGCGTTGGCTGGTTGGCGAGCCTCTCCGAAAGCTCATGACAGAGGGCGTCCACGCGGCGTCTCAGGGAATGGTTGAGAGCATCGCTCAGCATCGGCGTGCCGCCGTACATCCACTGCCCCGGGCCGCCGAACTCGGGATGCGAGAACATCGCCATGCTGCCGTTGCCCTGGCGTAGCGCACACAGCATGTGCAAGATCGCGTCGCGGCTGAAACCGTGACGTTGGGCGAGATCGTCGATGATACCTTGCCCTTCAGGAGTGAGGGGGTGCATGGTCCTGGCCTCCGGGTGGCTGGTGAATCAGTGTAGCTGGGCGTAAGCCTATGATGTTGACCGGATAGCCGCGAAGCCGTTTCACGGTACTCATGCTGTCATGATCCCCGTGTCATATCATCACCGACGGCCTTTGTCGCATGCCGCATGATGGCGAAGAAGAACGGCTATACTTTGCCTAGTTCCGCATGATGCGCAAGACGTTTGGCCATCGGCGTGGTCATGGGGACCCGGGCCGAGTGGGCGTGTCAGGCCAGGGGAAGTGAGGGGAGAAACCATGGGAGACCTGACAGTGGCGGTGGTGCTGGGCGACCCTCGGCTGCCGTATGCTTATGCCGTCGGCGGGCGCTTCGGCGACGAGGAACGCGAGGCAGTCGAGCACCTGCACACGGCCCTCTCGCAGCTCGAGGGGTATCGCTTCACTTTCCTCGATCACCATGCCAGGCTGATCGACGACCTGCGTGCCGTGCCCTTCGACCTGGCGCTGAACTTATGTGATACCGGCTTCCGCAATCACTGGGAGCTGGAACGTGATATCCCGGCGCTGCTCGAGATCCTGGGCATTCCCTATACCGGCGCCGACCCCATGAGCATCAGCCTGACCACCGACAAGGCCCTGGTTCGGGCGCTGGCGGCGGGGCAGGGGATCCCCGTGCCCAACGAGACCTACGTGGACCTGGCCGCCGACCCGCTGGTGCTGCCCACTATCTATCCTTGCCTGATCAAGCCCAACAGCAGCGGCGGCAGCTTCGGCATCACCCGGGATTGCGTGGTGCAGGAGGCGGGGGAGGCCGAGACCTACCTGCGTTGGCTGGCCGCGCAGCCCGGTGTCGTCGATGCCCTGATCCAGGACTTCCTCACCGGCGCCGAGTACACGGTCGGGCTGGTGGGCAATCCCGCGACGGGGTTCACGGTCCTGCCGCCTCTGGAGATCGACTACACGGCATTGGACCCGGCGCTGCCGCCGATCCTCACCTATGGCTCCAAGGCGGACCCGGACTCTCCCTACTGGGCAAGGCTCCGGTTCCGCCGCGCCGAGATCGATGACGTCAAGTGGAGCCAGTTGATCGACCATTCCGTGACATTGTTCCGGCGCCTGGGTCTGCGCGACTATGCACGCTTCGACTTCCGCGAGGGCGAGGATGGCCAGCCGCGTCTGCTCGACGTCAACACCAATCCCACCTGGTACTGGGACGGCAAGCTGGCCCTGATGGCCGAGTGGGCGGGCTATCCCTATCACGAGCTGCTGCGGCTGATCCTCGAGGCCGCGGTTTCGCGCCAAGGCCTCGATGTCGGCACCTGAGCTCACAGCAGGTCGCGGCTGACTTCTTCGTCCCAGTCCCGGCGGGCGAGCAGGTCGCCCCCCTCGTAGGCCTTGAGGAGCCCCCGTATGCGAAAGCTGTGGGGCGTCGCGGTCAGCTGGGTGCGACATTCCAGACGGGTGGACCAGGGGCCGCGGCGATGGGTGGTGATCTGCTCGACCGTCGCCTCGGCCGATCCCGGGTCGTAGTCATGAATCCGGTAGGTCTTGGTGATGGTATAGCCGACCGTCAGGTCGATATCCTCGAGGCGGGCCACGGCGGCGTCGCCGAAGTCCCCGCCGGTGGTCGAGATCCGGTAGGTCGACATGCCGGTCGTCAGGTCACGCTCCACCTGCCGGCGGAAGGGGGCCACCGTCAGGGTGGTCATCTCGGGCATGGGGCCGCGTTCCGGCGGCTCGAAGGGCCGCAGCTGGCTATCCTCGTGGCGCGGTGGCCGCACCGGCAGCATGAGCTGGCTGGCGCCGGTGTAGAGGGTCAGGTTGACGGGCTCCGGGGCCGGCCAGATCACCGGCCAGTAGCTGGTCGAGATCGCCAGCCGCAGGGTGTGGCCGGGGGCGAAGGCATAGGCGATGTCGTTGAGCTGGAGCGTGATCTGATAGCGTCGGCCCGGCGTCATGGGCTCGGGGGCTTCACGGCTGTCGCGCTGGGCCAAATTGAGGATGCCGTAGCTGACCCGGGCAGAGGCGCCATCGGGGGCCACATCGTTGAGGCGCACGATGACGAAGGCGACGGGACGGTCGACCGACAGGGCCAGCGAGACGCGGGGGGCACCGAGGATCTCCAGGCGCTCCTCGAGGGGGTCGGCGTCGAACACCAGGGACTTGCCGTCGTCCTCCCGCTGGTCGATCGGTGCCTCGCCCTCGGAGCCGAAGCCGTACCAGTCGCCGGCGGTCAGCCCGGTGGTCTGCGGCGAGGCCAGGCGCATGCGATCCTCGCCGTCGGGGTGTGCGCCCAGCGACAGCACGTTCAGGTAGAGCGTCTTTTCCTCGAGTCGCGGCGAGGGCCAGGCTTCCTCCGCCACCCAGCGCCCGGGGCGCTCGGCATGCATCGGCGCGGGGGGCACGTATTCCTCCATCCACACCCGCAGCATGGGCTCATCCATGACGCCGGTCTCTACCCCCTTCAGCCAGTAATCCCACCAGTGCAGGGCCTCCTGGAAGAAGCCGATGGCCGGACCGGGCAGGGCGGCATGAGGAAAGGCGTGGGACCAAGGCCCGATCAGGCCCTTGCGCGGCACCGTCAGCCCGGCCAGCAAGCGCGGGATGGCGTTCACGTAGCCATCGGCCCAGCCGCCCACCGCGAACACCGGGCAGGCCACCGCGTCGAAATCCTCGCACACCGAGCCATGCTGCCAGTAGGCGTCGCGATGGGGATGACGCATCCACACCAGCGGGTAGAAGGGGACCTGCTCGATGCGATGCCGCCACTTCGTCCGCCAGTCGGCGCCCGCGATGTCCGGGTCCGGGGGCGTCGTGGCGCAGGATAGCAGCACGGATCCCCAGCCGAGGTTCTCGTTGAGCAAACAGCCGCCCTGGTAGTGCACATCGTCCTGATACCGATCGTCGGTGGAACACATGGTGATGATCGCCTTGAGCGGCGCGGGGCGCAGGGCCGCCACCTGGAGGGCGTTGAAGCCGCCCCAGGAGATGCCCATCATGCCCACCCGGCCGTTGCACCAGGGCTGGGTGGCCAGCCAGTCGATGGCCTCGACGGCATCATCGAGCTCCTGGGGCAGGTACTCATCGTGGAGCACGCCATCGGAGTCGCCGCTGCCGCGCAGGTCGAGGCGGATGCAGGCGTAGCCATGGCCCGCGAAGTAGCGGTGCAGCGGTTCGTCGCGCAGGCGAGTGAAATCGCGCTTGCGGTAAGGCATGTACTCCAGAATGGCCGGCACGGGGTCCTGCTCCGCGTCGGTGGGCAGCCAGAGGCGAGCCGCCAGTCGGGTTCCATCGGACATGGGAATCCAGACATTTTCGAGGACTCTGACTTCGCGGGGGAAATGCTGGACGATCTTCATGGCGCTTCCTTCCAGGGGCAAGCACCGCTGTCGGCGGTGTATCCTGAAGCATATACGATGACAGGACCGCCATTGGGCCGGGCCTGGCAATGCATCCCGGGTCGGGAGGGGGCGAGATGGCGGAGAGACACGAGAAGGCAGTGACGGTCATCGAGAATGTCTGGATTCCCATGCCGGACGGCTGTTACCTGGCCGCCAAGCTGTGGTTGCCCGAGGGGGCGGAAGAGGCGCCGGTACCTGCGATTCTTGAATACATTCCCTATCGCAAGCGCGACTTCCGCTCCGGCCGGGACAGTCAGGTCCATGGCTTCTTCGCTCGGCACGGGTACGCCTGTGTGCGGGTGGACCTGCGTGGCAGCGGCGACTCCGATGGTGTGCTGTATGACGAATACCTGCCCCAGGAACTCGACGATGGGCTCGAGGTGATCCGCTGGATCGCCACCCAGCCCTGGTGCAACGGCCGGGTGGGCATGATGGGCATCTCCTGGGGCGGCTTCAACGCCCTTCAGGTGGCGGCCCTGCAGCCCTCCGAACTGCAGGCCGTGATCTCGGTCTGCTCCTCCGATGATCGCTATACCGACGACGTGCACTACATGGGCGGCTGCCTGCTCACCGACAACCTGTCCTGGGCCTCGGTGATGTTCTCCTACAATGCCTGCCCGCCGGATCCGGCCATCGTCGGCGATCGCTGGCGCGAGCTGTGGTTCCAGCGTCTCGAAGGCAGCGGGCTCTGGCTCAAGAACTGGCTGGCGCACCAGCGTCGCGATGCCTTCTGGCGTCATGCCTCGGTCTGCGAGGACTTCGCGGCGATCCGCTGCCCGGTGTTCGCGGTCAGCGGCTGGGCCGATGGCTACTGCAATACCGTGTTCCGGCTGATGCAGCACCTGGCGGTCCCGCGCAAGGGCCTGGTGGGGCCTTGGGGGCACAAGTATCCTCATCTGGGCGGGCCGGGCCCGTCCATCGACTTCCTCGGCGAATGCCTGCGCTGGTGGGATCGCTGGCTGAAGGGGATCGACAATGGCGTGGATCAGGAGCCGCTACTTCGGGCCTGGATGCAGGACAGCGTCTCGCCGATCAGCGACGACCGTCCCGGTCGCTGGGTCGCCGAGACGCAGTGGCCGAGTGAGCGCCTGCACACCCTGACGTATGGCCTGTCGTCGGCGGGCCTGGTGAGCGACGACGCGGGGCGGCCCGACACGGCGCCGCTGTCGATCCGCAGCCCGTTGAGCGTGGGGCTGTTCGCCGGCAAGTGGTGCAGCTACTCGGAGAGCACCGACCTGCCCACCGACCAGCGCCTGGAGGATGGCGGCACGCTGTGTTTCGACAGCGCCCCGCTGGCCGAGGCCGTGGAAATCCTCGGCCAGCCCGTCGTCGAGCTCGAGCTCTCGGCCGACCGGCCCCAGGCGATGGTCGCCGTGCGGCTGTCCGATATCGCCTCCGATGGCTCGGTCACGCTGGTGACCTACGGCTTGCTGAACCTGAGCCACCGTGCCGGCCATGCCCACCCCGAGCCGCTGACGCCCGGCGCGCGTTACAAAGTCTCGGTGCGTCTCAACCATGTCGCCCAGGCCTTCCCGGTGGGCAACCGGATCCGGGTGGCGGTGTCGTCCTCGTACTGGCCATTGGCCTGGCCCTCGCCGCTTCCGGTGGCCCTGACGCTCTACCCCGGGGGGTGCCGGATGCGGCTGCCGTCGCGTCCGATGCGGGAGGAGGATGCCGACTTGCCCGACCTCGGCGAGCCGCGCATGGCACCGGGGCCGGCCACCACGCTGCTGGTGCCCGCCCATCGCGAGTGGACGGTGCTATTCAACCTGGCCACCAACGAAGCCACCCTGAGGGTGATCGACAACGATGGCTGCTGGCGCCTCGACGACCCGGACCTGACGCTTGGCTATGATGTCACCGAGAGCTATCGTTACGCCAACGACGACTACGCCACGGTCTGCGGCGAGGTGGTCAACAGCCGCCGCGTCGAGCGAGGCGACTGGCGCGTGGACACGGCCACCCGTACGGTGCTGTCCACCACGGCCACGCACTTCCACCTCAATGCCACCCTGGATGCCTATGAAGGGGGAGAGCGGGTGTTCTCTCGCACATGGAACGAATCCATCCCACGTGACAATATCTGAGGCGTCCAAGGGCCATGCCGGTCCGTCGACTATCCATGCCTGCGATGCGTCCAATCGGAAGCCTGTTTAATCTGTCAGTGTCATTCATCTACGTTACCCGAGGAGCCGGCATGAAAACCGCCCTGCGTCACGCCTTGTTCCCCCTGCTGGGGGCCTGTCTGTTGAGCGGTGCCGTCGTTGCCGATGAGCCCGAGGTGTATGGCTGGGTCGAGAAGACCACCCTTGAGCCTTGGGGGGTGGAACTCAAGGCCAAACTCGATAGCGGGGCACTGACCTCGTCCATGCACGCCGAGCATATCGAGGAGTTCACGCGCGACGGCGAGGAGTGGGTGCGCTTCGAAGTCGAGGTCGAGGACGAGGCCACCGGCGACGTCGTCGCCAGGGAATACGAGCGCAAGGTCTTCCGCCGGCTGATCCTGACCGGGGCCGGCGGCCAGGACCGTCGCCCGGCGGTGCTGATGACGATCTGCATGGGCGGTACTCGCTACCAGGAGCAGTTCAGCCTCGAGGACCGCGACGACATGAACTATCCGGTGCTGCTGGGGCGGCGTGCCATCCAGGAGCTGGGCCTGCTCGACGTCACCCAGACCTTCACCCACTCGCCCGAGTGCGACGAGGACTCGCCGCTCAAGACCCACGACGACAAGGAGTACGACGAGGACATCGGCATCTAGGAGGCTGTCGTGTCCCGGGAGCCACCGATCGGAATCGTGCGGCTGAGGCTTCCCAGCCGCGGGCTTTCGACCCGCACCGTCACTTCGCCCTCTCCCTCGATCAACCAGCGCGCCTGGGCCTGATGGCTGTTGCCTCGGGAGCGCTGGAACCAGGGCATATGGGCGGTGTCGCCCAGGCCACGCCCCCAGCCATCCAGGTGCCCCAGGCGCTGTCGGGCCTGAGCGGGGGCCTTGAGCCGGCAGCCCACGGCACTGGCCTGGGCCTCCACCCCAGTGTTCCAGGGCCGCTCACGGGCGGCCTGCACCCCGTGGCTCGGCAGATAGCCGTGGTTGGCCACCGTGACTTCCAGCTCATGGTAGCCGGCGCCCAGTGGTGAGAGGTGCACGGCCTCGATCACCAGTCGCGGCATCAGGCAGGCGACCTGCAGCCAGTAGGCCGACAGGCTGTCGCAGATCGCCGGCAGGATCTCCGGCGGCGGATTCCACAGGCCGATGCACGGATCCAGGCCGCCGACCTCCACCTCCCCTAGCTGGGGATGCGTCACGGGCTGCCAGTCGCCAAACAGCCGCTGCCGGTTGTGGACGCGATCCCACTGTGCCAGTCGCGCCATCCCCTCGCGGTCGAGGCTGCTGTAGTGGTCGATGAAACGCGCGGGACGTGGCTGGCCGAGACGATGGAAGAGGTCCCAGAGCTCGCACACCTGGGCCACGCAGCCCCGCTGGTGGTAGGCGAACTCGGTCAGGTCGCCGTGCAGCGCGGTCTCGGGCTCGTAGCAGAACTCCTCGTAGCTGCTCACGGTGGGATAGCCGGTCAGTGCCTGGCCCCAGTCGGCGAGCTGCCGGTAGAGGGCAAGATCCTGGCGGTCCATGCGGCTGTCGGGGGCATCGACCAGCGGACGGATGAACACGCCGCCGAAGGTGTGCAGGTTGAGCCAGGCATAGAGGTTGGGATGGGTGAGGGCGAAGTCGATGACGGCACGGGTCTCGGGGGCATCACCGGGGACCTGGCCGGCCCCGACCTGCTCAGGCTCCGGTTGCCAGCCCCAGGGGAAGTTGCGGTTGAAGTCCGGGGTGTCGGCCAGCCAGTCGGGCTCGGGAACCGTCATGCCGTCCCAGTGCTCGATCACGCCTTCGGGGTAGAGCCGCCAGTAGGGAGGCGGGTCCGTCACCCGGCGGGGTAGCATCAGGCCGGGGTGGTCGGGGGACTCGACGAAGTCGCCTGCCGCGTCATGCTGGCGCAGGTAGCGGCAGCGGCCATCGCCGTCCAGGTCCGCGGCGCGCCAGTGGGGTCGCGCCGGCGTGCCGGGCGTGCGGCGGGGGGCGGAACGCACGAAGCCACCCTGCCTGAGCACCCGTTCGGCGCCGTCCGGTGACAGGCGGGGACAGATGTAGAACAGCACCTCGCGCAGGAAACGGCACTGGTGCTCGGGCCAGCCGGCGGGCAGCAGCTCGGGGGCGAGATGCAGGGCCAGGGCGGCCTCCGCCACCGCCAGGGCGACGCTCGAGCCGGCCAGCTCGGTGCCGTGCATGTTGCCGTCCACCCAGACGCCGGGCCGTCGACGCTCCGGTTCCGGCCCGATGGTCAGCACCCAGAGCTCGCGTCCCTCGGGCGTCATGCCGATGCTCTGCAGGTGGGCCAGCTCGGGGAAGGCCTCGGCCCAGGCCTCGAGCTGGCGGGTCAGGGCCTCGTGCGTCAGGTAGTGGTGGCGGAAGGGGCCATCGAGTGCGTCCAGGGCCATGCCGCTGCCTCGGGGTTGCCATGCTCTGTTCCCAGTATGGTGCAACCCACGCCGGGTGCCGCAAGAAGCGCTTCAGGTCTTAAGGCTGCGTAGCGTCTCCACTAACCGCCGGCAGATGGCGTCCAGCTGCTCTCCCTGGGCCTCGTCTTTGAGCCGGCCCTGGTCATCGAAGGCCTCGCCGGCCCGAGCCACGGCAAGCTGGTCGGGCAGCACCGTCACGCCGATGTGGGTGAGCAGTTGACGGGCCAGGACCTGGCTGCGCAGGCCGCCGAGCCCACCGGGGGAAGCGGAGACCACCGCGGCATATTTCCCCTTGAACAGCTCGAGGCCGCTCTTGCCTTCGTGGGGACGGGTCAGCCAGTCGATGGTGTTCTTCAGCAGCGGGGTGATGAAGCTGTTGTATTCCGGCGAGGCGATCAACAGGCCGTCGTGATCGGCCAGGCCGCAGCGCAACACCAAGGCATTCTCGGGCAGCCCCTGGTCGGCCTCCAGGTCGCCATCGTAGAGCGGCATGGGATAGTCGCGCAGGTCGATGAAGGTAGGATGGCCGCCTGACCTTGCGATGCGCTCGGCGGCCAGGCGCGCCAGCCGCTTGTTGTACGAGCCGGCCCGGATACTGCCCGCGAAGACCAGGATACGGGGGTGGGGAAGACGGTCGGTCATGTTCGACTCCTGCTACCAGTACCAACCTGTCAGGATGAGGGTGGGGCGTCCATCACACAATCCCCGCACTGACCGGCACCTGCCGTGGAGGAGCTGGTCGGGCTGGCAGGGGCCGGATGGGACAGCGTAGGCTGAGCCTACACGCATGATGCCGGGAGGGAACGAATGGACCACTTCATGAAGGCCGCCTACGAGGAGGCCCGCCGGGGACTGGAGGAGGGGGGCATCCCCATCGGCTCGGCGCTGGTTCACCGGGGGGTGATCCTCGGCCGGGGGCACAACCGCCGCGTGCAACTGGGCAGCGCCGTGCTGCACGGCGAGATGGATGCCCTCGAGAATGCCGGCCGGCATGAGGCGTCGGTCTACCGCGAGTCCGTGCTCTATACCACCCTCTCGCCCTGCCCGATGTGCAGCGGGGCCATCCTGCTCTATGGCATTCCCAAGGTCGTGATCGGCGAGAACCGGACCTTCCAGGGGGACGAGGCGCTGCTGCGTCAGCGCGGCGTCGAACTGGAGATCCTGCAGGACCCGCAGTGCATCGCGCTGATGGAGGCGTTCATCGCGGCCTCGCCGGAGCTGTGGCACGAGGACATCGGCCAAGTGTAACAGAACAGGAAGGCGGGCGCGTCCTCCAGGCGCGGGGCCTGTACTACGCTTGATGATAGGTGCACGGCGCGCGGTAGCGTGAGAGTGCACGGCTGCCCGGCGTGCCGATAACCCATCCGTCCACGTCAGGAGTGATCCTCATGGCCAAGAAATCTTCCAAGGAGACCCCCCCTGCCACCCGTGACGCTCCACGGGAGCCGGCCTCACGGTCGGTCAGCCCGTTTCGGGAGTTCGAACGCCTGCTCGACGGTCTCTTCGAGCGTGGCTGGCGGCACCCCATGCACTGGGAGCAGCCGTTGCGAGAGCGTTTCGCGGCCCTCGAGGGGCAGGTGCCCAAGATCGATGTCATCGACCGGGATAATGAGGTGGTGCTGCGTGCCGAGATTCCCGGCTTTGAGCGCGAGGACCTCGACGTCTCGGTGACCGATACGGCGGTGACCCTCAAGGGCGAGCAACGCCAGGAAACCCAGGAGGAGGAAGGGGAGTACTACTATTCCGAGATCTCACGCGGCGCCTTCACCCGCACGGTGCCCCTGCCCGGCGAGGTCGATGCCGACAAGGCCACCGCCTCCTTCAAGAACGGTCTGCTCGAGCTGGTCCTGCCCAAGCTCCAGCAGGCCACTCGGCGCAAGGTCGAGGTGAAGTGACCCGACCCAACCACCCCGGTTCTGGCAGGACGGTTCACCCTTGCCGGGATCGGGGTGATGACGAGGTGGTGGATGAGCGCTGACCGGAGCGAGATCACACTGTGGCTGACAGGCGATGTGATGACGGGCCGCGGGATCGACCAGATCCTGCCGCATCCCGGTGCCCCGCATCTCCACGAGGGCTACATGCGCTCGGCCACCGGCTATGTCGCGCTGGCCGAGCGGGTGACCGGCCCCATTCCCTATCCTGTGGACTTTCCCTACGTGTGGGGCGACGCCCTGGCATGGCTCGACCGTCAGGCTCCCGATCTGCGGCTGATCAACCTAGAGACAGCCGTTACCACCAGCAACGATGCCCAGCTCAAGGGCATTAATTACCGCATGCATCCTGCCAATCTGCCCGTGCTTGCCGAGGCCCGGGTGGATGGCGCCGTGCTGGCCAACAATCACGTGCTGGACTGGGGCCGCGAGGGACTGCTCGAGACCCTGACGGTGCTGGAGGCGGCCGGGATACCCCAGGTCGGTGCCGGCCGCGACCGGGCCGAGGCGGCCGTCCCGCAGCGCTTCGCGGTACCGGGCGGCAGCGTGCGTCTGCTCGCCTACGGGCTGCCCTGCAGTGGCGTGCCGCTCGACTGGGCGGCCAGCGAGACGCAGCCAGGAATCAACGTGCTGCCCGAACTATCATCCGAGGCGCTGCGGGCCATCGGGGATGAGGTCGCCAACGGGCGCCAACCGAGAGAAGTGGCGGTGGTCTCGCTGCACTGGGGGAGCAACTGGGGCTATGAGATTCCCGAGGCGCACCGTGCCTTCGCCCACCGGCTCATCGACGAGGCCGGGGTCGATCTGGTATGGGGCCATTCCTCCCACCATGTGCGGGGTATCGAGGTTCACCATGGCAAGCTGATCCTCTATGGCTGTGGCGATCTCATCAACGACTACGAGGGCATCACCGGCCACGAGCAATTCCGCGACGACCTAGCGTTGCTCTACTTTCCCACCCTGAGAACCGTCGACGGGATCCTGGTGCGGTTGACGCTGGTGCCCCTGCAACGCCGACACTTTCGTCTGAACCGGGCCTCGGGTGAGGATGTCGCCTGGCTGTGTCGCCTCCTCGACCGGGAGGGTGGGCCACTCGGCACCGGGGTGCGGCGTGATGCCCGAGGCCACCTATGTCTCGAGTGGCACTGACGCTTGAACGACCTGCCCCCCTGCCCCGAGTGCGCCTCCGACTTCACCGATGACGATGGCCTGCAGTACGTCTACCCGGCGTGCGGCCACGAAGGTCGAGGCTGGCGGCGAGCCAACCGAGGCGGCAGTGGATCGATGCAGCGGAAGTCGGCATTCGACAAGAAAGTATGAAACTCAAGTAGTGCACTGGGAGGGACCACCCATGGCCAAGCCTCCATCCAGCGACCCGGCGGCTGACGTTGACGATGTCCCACTTCGGGACAAGGTCGCGTTTCTCGCGTCGGCAGCGGCCTACCCCGGATTCGACGGGAAGGTGGATGTCAGGGAGACTCACATGGCCTGGGTCTTTCTGGCGGGAGAACGGGTCTACAAGCTCAAGAAGCCCGTCGAGTACAGCTACCGCGACTGTCACTTCCTCGAGGACCGGGAGTTCCTCTGCCGCGAGGAAGTGCGGCTCAACCGCCGCCTGGCCGAGGACGTCTATCTCGGGGTCGAGACACTGGGCCTCGACGCGGAGGGCCGCCTGGCGCTGGGGGGCAAGTCGGTGGTCGACTGGCTGGTGGTGATGAAGCGACTTCCCGAGCACCAACTGCTGGATGTGGCCCTGGCCGAGGGCACCGTCACCCGCGAGCGCATCGCTCGGGTCGGCGACCGGCTCGCCGCCTTCTACCGCGACCGCGAGCCGGTGGCGATGCCGGTGGAAACATACCTGGCACACTTCGCTCGCGAACACGATAGGAATCGGGAGGTTCTCGACGATTCACGATTCTCGCTGTCGGCGGAGAGAGTGCAGGCCGTCCTGGGCCGGCTCGATCGACTGCTGGCGGAGGAACCCAACCTGCTCGGTGATCGCGTGCATCGGGGGCGGATCGTCGAGGGCCATGGCGACCTGCGGCCGGAGCATATCTGCCTGACCGACCCCCCCGTGGTCATCGACTGCCTCGAATTCAGCCGGCCCCTGCGCCTGGTAGATCCGTTCGATGAACTGAGCTTTCTTGGGCTCGAGTGCGACCGACTCGGGGCCGCCTGGATCGGCGAGCAACTCATCAGGCAGTGTGCCCGCGCCCTGGGGGATCGACCCGGCAGGCGATTGCTGGCCTTCTATACGGCGTACCGCGCCTGCCTGCGGGCGCGGTTGACGCTCGCCCACCTGCTTGAGCCGAACCCACGTAACCCGGACAAGTGGGAGCCACGAGCCAGGCAGTATCTGGCCCTTGCGCAGCAGGCCTGCCGTGAGTTGGACGCCGCTCCGGCTCGGTGAGTCGAACGAGACGGGGGGCTGGCGAACAACAATCAGGACGCGCGTCGATGGTGCCTCGGGCCGTCATGCCGGGCCTTCGAGGAGCTCGGTCAGCGAGCCGTTTTCATGGAGGCGGCGGATGGCTTCGGCGAACAGCGGGGCGGCGCTGACTACCTCCAGATGCTCGCGGGCGATGCGCGCGTCGAGTCGTGTCGGCGGCACGGTATCGGTGACCACGATCTTTTCCAGCCGTGGATCGCTGATCACGCGGTCGGCATCGCCGACGAACAGGCCGTGGGCGGCCAGGCCGAAAACCCGTTGCGCCCCCCGGTCCAGGCATGCCTCGGCGGCGCGCAGCAGGGTGCCGCCGGAGCTGATCAGGTCGTCGACCACCAGCACGGTGGCACCATCGACCTCGCCGGCCAGCAGAGTGCCACTGACCTTGCCCTCGCTGCGGCGCTTTTCCATGTAGGCCGATCCGACCTCGCGGTCGAGCACGGCCCCGAGCATCTCCTGGAAGCCCTGAGCGCGCTTCACGCCGCCCGGGTCGGGAGAGGCCACCACCACGGGCCCGTCGGCGCAGCGCTCACGCATGTGGTCGGTGAACAGGCGGCGGGTATCGAGGGTGACATTGCGGCAGCGAAAGGCGTTCTGGAAGGCCACCGGGTTGTGGACGTCCAGAGTGATCACCGCATCGATCCCCATCGCCTCGAGCAGCATGGCCATGTAGCGCGAGGTGACCGGGTCGCGTGACTTGGTGCGACGATCCTTGCGGGCGTAGGCGAAGTAGGGGATCACGGCGGTCACGCGTGCCGCGCCGGCCTCGCGGACGGCCCCCAGGAAGAACAGCAGCCGACACAGCCGTTCGTTGACGCTCTGGTTGCCAACGCCGTCGAGGCACTGCAGCACGTAGACGTCCTCACCGCGCACGCTCTCCAGCGGACGTGCCTTGTGCTCACCGTCCTCGAACTCGCGCTCCTCGTGGTTGGCCAGCGAGATACCCAGCGCCTTGGCCACGCTCTCGCCGAAGGATCGGCTGGCATTAAGAGTGAAAAGCTTCATAACTTTCACCATAGACGGTCTGGCGGGTGTCTGCCGAGCACCATCACGGCCGTTGATCAGCGACCGGTCGGCGTCAGACAGTTAGGCAGGCTCTCCCGCAGCGAACGGGGAGCGATCCCCAGGTCATCGAAGGTACCGACCCCGTCACCGACCACGTTGTCGCGGCTCATCAGAATGACCTGATCGCGGGTGAGCGGCGGGTTAGGCAGCCGCCCGGTGAAGGCGGCCAGCACCCGCCAGGCGGGGAAGGGCACTGGCAGCAGCGGTCGCTCGCGTCCCAGGTGGGCAAGCACCAGCTCGAGGATCTGGCGATAGGTCATCGCCTCGCTGCCGCCGAACTCAAACAGCCGTCGCGGGGTCCCCGGCTCGCCGGTCAGGCGAGCGAGGGCGCGCGCCAGGTCCACCACATGCACCGGCTGCAGGCGTGTCTCGCCCCGGCCGAACAGCGGGATCACCGGCAGCCGTGTCAGGCCCGCCAGGCTCCCGAGGAAGGCATCCTGCGGACCGAACAGCACGCTGGGACGGACGATGATGGCGCGGGGCATGGTCTCGAGGACCGCCGCCTCGCCATGGGCGCGGGCGCGCACATAGGCCGAGGGGGAGGTGTGATCGGCGCCGATGCCCGAGACATGGATCAGCCGTTCGATGCCGGCCTCCCGGGCCAGCCGTGCCAGACGACCGGCGCCTTCTACGTGGATGGTCTCGAAACTCAGTCGGCGGGTCTGGACGTAGAGGCTCACCGCATTGACCACCGCCGCGGCGCCGTCGAGCGCCGCGGCCACCGCGTCGTCGCGGCGGATATCGGCGGCCACCAGCTCCAGCGGATCCGCGGCCTCGGCCCAGGCCGGCCGCGCCGGGCGTCGGGCGACCAGCCGCACCGGGCGGCCGGCTTCCACCAGCTCGCGCACCAGGGTGGCGCCGAGGAACCCCGTGCCGCCGAAGACGGTGACCGGTCGATCGGGCATGACGCTGATCCTGTCGAGTTGCATAAGGGTAACGACGATTGTGCCTGACTGGCTTCAGGCCGCAAACGTCGTCATCCGACGCCGTTTCGTGTCTACCCTGAGAAGAGGAGCCTGGATCCCGCGGTGGCGCCAGGCGCGAGCCTCGGAGCGATGATCATGGCCATGATTCCTGTGCACCCTACGCCCCAGGCGACCTCGGACCTCGCCGACGCCATCCTCGAGACCGCCCTGGTCATCGCCGAGACGCAGGGCTGGGAGGCAGTGAGGCTGACGGAAGTAGCGGCTCGGCTCGACGTGCCCGCCTCGCGCATCCTCGCTCACTATCGCGACCTCGATGCCGTGGCCGATGCCTGGTTCCGTCGGGGGCTGGCGGCCATGCTCGCCGACCCGCCCGGCGGCTTCGCCGACTGGCCGGCGCGCGACCGCCTCGAGCACTGCCTGCTGGCCTGGTTCGATGCCCTGGCGCCGCACCGCGAGATCACCGCGCAGATGCTGAGGACCAAGGCGCATCCACCGCACCCGCATACCTGGGTCCCGATGATCTTCGAGCTGTCGCGGCTTATTCAGTGGTGGCGCCAGGCGGCCTGCCTCGAGGCCCCCTATGGCAGTCGTCGCGCCCAGCGGGAAGAACTCGCACTCAGCGCCCTCTTCCTCGCCACCCTGCGATGCTGGTCAGGCGATACCACGTCGGGGCAGCAGGACACGCGGTGTTTCCTGCATCGGCGCCTGAAGCGGCTTGCCCGATGGCTGGATTGGGATGAGTGAGCGTCGCCGTCCTGAAGGAGTAGAAGAGCTTCGCCGGGGGAAATGATGCGGTGCCTCAGACGCCATGGCGAGTTCTATACGGAAGCAGGCTCGAGACCAAAGTCTAAAGGCAGTAAGTCCGATTTTGCTAGACCCTATGTCCGACATAGATGACATAGGGTCCGACAAGGGCCGCCACGCTTCGGAAAGACGACCATGTCCCGATCCACCGACACCGACCGCCGCACGGCGCGTCCCGATATCGCCGACGTCCTCGCCGAGGCCATCTTCAGCGGGGAGTATTCGCCGGGGGATTTCGTGCCCAAAGAACTGGATCTCTGCGAGCGCTTCGGCGTCAGCCGCAGCACGGTGCGCAGTGCGTTGCAGGTCCTGGTGGCGGCGGGGCTGTTGACCCGCATCTCCGGCCAGGGCTCCCGAGTCCGCCCCCTGCAGGAATGGCACCTACTCGATCCGCGGGTGAGTGCCTGGATGGCGCGCTTTGCCCATCCCAATCCGGTCATCCAGCGTGAGATCTTCACCTTCCGGGTCGCCGTGGAACCCTTCGTCGCCCGGCTGGCCGCCGAGCATGCCACCGCCGCCGACCTGCTGGCGATCGAGACCGCCTACGAGGGCATGATTCGCGCCATCGAGCATGACGACCTATGTTGGTGCGGGCGGTCTCACGACGAGTACGACGTGGCTTTCCACGAGGCTATCTTCGCCGCGTCGCACAACTTGGTCTGGGCGCAGATCAGCCATGTGCTCAAGCCGGCGATCGCCTTGCTGGTCGAACGTTCCAACCACAGTGCCGATGAACTTCATGACAGCATGGAGCGGCATCGCCGCGTGATGGAGGCGATCCGCCTGCGCCAGCCCGAACAGGCCGCCCAGGCGGCCCTGGCGGTGCTTGACCGCACCGGGCGGGATCTCGGCCTCGAGGGCCTGACCCGCCGACTCCCCATCATCGAATCTCCTACAACAAGCGATTAAAGGATTTCACATGTCTGCACCTACTCCGCTCAAGACCCTCACCGTTGCCGTCCTCGGCGCCCTGGCCTTCAACGCCCAGGCGGCCGAATACGAATGGACCTTCCAGACCTCGGAAACGTCCGGTGAGCCGCAATTCGAGATGAAGAAGGCCTGGGCCGACAATGTCGAGACGATGTCCGGTGGACGCATCGCCATCGAGATCCTGCCCGTGGGGGCGGTGGTCCAGGCCAACCAGACGCTGCAGGCCGTCCGGTCCGGCATCCTGCAGGGCCACCTGACCGATCCCAGCTATTTCACCGGCCAGAACCCGGCGTTCGGCATGATCGGCAATCTGGTCGGTGCCTGGAGCGACCCCTATGACTTCCTCGACTACATGAACAATGCCGGCGGTGAGGAGCTCTACAACACGCTCGTCGAACCCTATGGGCTGCACCTGGTCGGTGCCGCGGCGACCGGCCTGGAATCGCTGCCGTCCACCAAGCCGATCCGCAGCGTCGAGGACATGCAGGGACTCAAGCTGCGTGCCCCGGAAGGCATGGTCTACAACGTCTTCGAAAAGGCCGGTGCCACCCCGGTCAACCTGCCGGGCTCCGAGGTCTATACCGGCCTCGAGAAGGGGGTGATCGATGCCGCGGACTATACCGTGTTCGCCACCAATCAGGCCCAGGGGCTGCACGAGTTTGCCCCTTATCCGCTGTACCCGGGCTTCCACTCGCTGCCGATGGTGGCCGTATCGCTCAACAAGGAAATCTGGGACAGCCTGCCCGATGACCTCAAGGCGATCCTGGAAACCTCCGTCGATGCCCTGGCCTACGAGATGGTGGCCGAACTCAAGACCCGCGACATGGAAGCGGTGCGGGAAGCCCGGCAGAACCCGGATATCGAGATCATCGACCTGCCTGCCGAGGAGCGTGCCAAGTTCCGCAGTATCGCCAAGGAAGAGTGGGCGGCCTGGGCCGAGAAGAACGAGATCACCCAGGAATTCTACGAGTCGGTGGTCCAGTACCTGGAAAACCACAACCTGCTGCAGGCCGAGGAGGCGTCCTCCGCCGGTGATGAGGCGTCTGCCGAACAGTCCTGAGTTGCTGATTTCGCAGCGACTGGCGAGGCCGGATAAGGCCTCGCCGTTCGTCCTGGCGAGCCTTGACGTCTTCATCGTATAGAGGAAATCCCATGTCTCCCCAATCCCGTAACGACGACCATGTCGCGCCGGGCGAGGATGAGCTCGTCCCGGCGACTGCCGGCGAGCCCGAACCCGAGCCGGACCCCGTGCGCAGCGCCTTCGACCGCGGCGTGGTGTGGTGCGCCCGCGGCGCCGCCTGGCTGGTGTTCATCGCCATGGTGATCAGCGTCTATGAGGTCATCATGCGCTACGGTTTCGGCTCTCCGACCTCCTGGGTCCATGAGAGCGTGGTGATGCTGGTCGCGGTCAGCTTCGCCCTGGGCGGCCCGGCGGCCCTGGCCAGCAACCGCCATATCCGCGTGCGCGTGCTCTACGACAGCGTTGGCCCGCGTTTCCGGCTGTGGCTCGACCGCTTCAACGACCTGGTCACCTTCGCCTTCTGCCTGGCGATGAGCTACGCCGCCTACACCATGTTCTGGGAGGCCTCCCACAACCCGCTCGGCGAGTGGCAGTTGGAGCGTTCCGGCACCGCCTGGAACCCGCCGTTCCCGGCCCTGGTGAAGGGCGTGATCATGGTCGCGCTGATCATCATGTGCGTACAGGCCTTCATCCATATGATCCAGTCGCTGCGCGCCAGGCCCACCACCGACGACGAAGGAAACGCGTCATGACGATCGCCGATGGAACGATTCTGCTGGTCGGGGCGATCTTCGCCCTGCTGGTCACCGGCCTGCCGCTGGCCTTCATCACCGGCCTGGTGGCGCTGGCCTTCACCTTCGGCTGGTTCGGTCCCAATGCCCTGCCGCTGGTCACCAGTCGGGTCTATGGCTTCGTCACCGAGTACTCGCTGGTGGCGGTGCCGATGTTCGTGCTGATGGCCTCGCTGCTCGACCGCTCGGGGATCGCCAAGGACCTGTTCAACGCCATGCGCGTGTTCGCCGGCCGGCTCCCCGGCGGGGTGGCGGTGCAGACCATCGTGGTGGCCTTCTTCCTGGCTGCGCTGTCGGGGATCATCGGCGGCGAGATCGTGCTGCTGGGGATCCTGGCCCTGCCGCAGATGCTGCGCCTGGGCTACGACAAGCACTTGTCGATCGGCGTGGTGTGTGCCGGCGGGGCGCTCGGCACCATGATGCCGCCGTCCATCGTGCTGATCATCTACGGGCTGATCGCCTCGGAGTCGATCGCCGACCTGTTCACCGCAGCGATCACCCCGGCGGTGATCCTGATGCTCTCCTACATCGGTTACGTGCTGGTGCGCTGCATGAAAAACCCCGCGATGGGCCCGCCGATGACCGAGGCCGACCGCAACGAGGGCTTCGCCACCCGTGGCCAGGCGCTCAAGGCGATCATCGTGCCGGGGCTGATCGCGATGCTGGTGCTGGGCACCATCTACGGCGGGGTGGCCTCGGTCACCGAGGCCGCGGCCATGGGCGTGTTCGGCGTGCTGCTGGCAGTGGTCGCGCGTGGCGAGTTCTCGCTGAAGACCCTGCACGGCAGCCTGGGCCAGACGCTGGTCACCTGCGGCATGATCATCTGGATCGGCATCGGTGCCGCGGCGCTGGTGGGGGTCTACAACCTGATGGGCGGCAACCGCTTCATCTCGGGCATGATCCTGGGGCTCGACGTGGCGCCGATCGTGGTCATCCTGGTGATGATGGGGATCCTGATCGTCCTGGGCATGTTCCTCGACTGGATCGGGGTGGCGATGCTGACGCTGCCGATCTTCGTGCCGATCGTCGAACAGCTGGGCTACAGCCCGATCTGGTTCGGCATCCTGTTCGCGGTGAACATGCAGGTCTCCTTCCTGTCGCCGCCGTTCGGTCCCGCGGCCTTCTACCTCAAGGGCGTGGCGCCACCGGGGATCAGCCTCAAGGATATCTTCGTCTCGCTGCTGCCGTTTATCGCCCTGCAGCTGTGCGTGCTGTTCGCGCTGCTGTTCTGGCCCAACCTGGCCATGTGGCTGGTGTGATCTCGCGCCGGCTACGGCCGGCGGCGCTTCCCCGATTTCCGAGAGGTAAACCGTGAAGATTACGCGACTGAAGACCTGGCAGGTGCCGCCACGCTGGTTGTTCCTCAAGATCGAGACCGATGCCGGCGTCTATGGCTGGGGCGAACCGGTCATCGAGGGGCGGGCGGCCACCGTCGAGGCGGCGGTCCATGAGCTCGCCGACTACCTGGTCGGTCAGGACCCGCACCGTATCGAGCACCTGTGGAACACGCTCTACCGCGGCGGCTTCTACCGCGGCGGTCCCATCCTGATGTCAGCGATCGCCGGCATCGACCAGGCGCTGTGGGACCTCAAGGGGCGCGACCTGGGGGTGCCCGTGCACCAACTGCTGGGTGGTCGGATCCGCGACCGGATGCGCATGTACGCCTGGACCGGCGGCGACCGCCCGAGCGATGTGGCGGCCGGGGCCAAGGCCTTGGTGGAACAGGGATTCACCGCCTTCAAGATGAACGGCACCCCGGAGTTGGCGATCGTCGACTCCCACCGCAAGGTCGATGACGCCGTGGCCAGGGTGGCCGAAGCCCGCGATGCCGTAGGGCCCGACGTGGGCATCGGCATCGACTTCCACGGCCGGGTGCATCGGCCCATGGCCAAGGCGCTGCTGCGCGAGCTGGAGCCCTTCCACCCGATGTTCGTCGAGGAGCCGGTGACCCCCGAGCACCTGCCCTGCCTCAAGCAGATCGCCGGCGGCCTGGGCTATCCGCTGGCCACCGGCGAGCGGCTGCACACCCGGTTCGCGTTCCGCGATCTGCTCGCCGACGGCATGATCGACATCGTCCAGCCCGATCTCTCCCACTGCGGCGGCATCAGCGAGGGCCTGAAGATCGCTGCGCTGGCCTCGGCCTATGACGTGGCCCTGGCGCCGCACTGCCCGCTGGGGCCGCTGACCCTGGCGGCGTCCCTGCAGGTCGATGCGGTGAGCCACAACGCCTTCATTCAGGAACAGAGCATGGGTATCCACTACAACCGCGACAACGATGTCCTCGACTACTTGGTGGACAAGTCGGCATTGGTCATCGAGGACGGCTTCTGCGCCATCCCCGAGGGACCGGGACTGGGGGTCGAGATCGACGAGGCCTTCGTCGAGGAACGCGCCCGGGTGGGGCATCGCTGGCGCAACCCGGTGTGGACCCATGAGGACGGTGCGGTGGCAGAGTGGTGACCCCATGACCCAACCCCAAGACAGGCTCCTCGACGAGATTCTGGCGACGCGGCCGCTGGTGGCCATCCTGCGCGGCATCACCCCCGACGAGGTCGAGCCCGTCGTCGATGCCCTGGTGACGGCGGGGTTCCGGCTGATCGAGATTCCGCTCAACTCGCCCGATCCCTGGACCAGCATCGAGCGCGCCGTGGCCCGCTGCCCGACGGGCGTCCTGGTGGGGGCCGGCACGGTGCTCGACCCGAGGGACGCCGAGCGGCTGGCCGAGCGGCGCACCCCCCTGCTGGTCACCCCCAACACGGACCCCGAGGTCATCGCCGTCGGCCTCGCCCATGACCTGATGCCCCTGATCGGCTGCATGACGCCCACCGAGGCGTTGGCCGCGGTCCGTGCCGGGGCGCGGGGGCTCAAGCTGTTCCCAGCCGCCCGGCTCGGGCCTGGCTACTACCGTGACATCCGCGCCATCCTGCCGCCCCGAGTGCCGGTGCTGGCGGTAGGGGGCATCGAGCGGGCCAACATGGCCGAGTGGCTCGCCGCGGGCATCGACGGCTTCGGCTTCGGGGGCAACCTCTACCGGCCCGACCGGTCTGCCGAGGATGTCGGACGCATCGCGGGGGAACTCGTCGCCGAGTGGCACCGGTTGCAGGGGGAGGGTGTGGCATGACGGGGCGTCGCCTGATCGCCGTGGACTGGGGCACCAGCAACTTCCGGGCCTTTCTGGTGGATCGCGAGACCGGCGAGTGCCTGGACAGCCGCCGCTCGGAGGCCGGGCTGCGGGCACTGTCGGCCGACGAGTTTCCGCACTACTGCGCGGCTCAGCTGAGCGACTGGCGGGATGGGGACCGGGTGCCGGTATATCTCGCCGGCATGGTCGGATCCGCCCGCGGCTGGTGTCAGGCGCCCCAACTCGAGGTGCCAGCCGGTCCCGCGGAGCTTGCCGCAGGGCTGATGCCGGCCCCCGGTCTCGAGGCGGCCTGGATCGTCCCCGGCCTCAAGGCGGTGCGCGATGCTCACGTGGACGTGATGCGCGGCGAGGAAGTCCAGGCCTTCGGCGCTTTGGCGCTGAAGCAGCTTGAACAGGGCGTCTGCTGCCTGCCCGGAACCCACAGCAAGTGGGCGCGGTTGGTGGAGGGACGACTGATCGACTTCACCACCATGATGACCGGCGAGCTCTACCATGCGGTGCGCTATCACACTCTGGTCGGCGAACCCTCGCGAGGCCGGGAGGGACTCGACGAGGCAGGCTTCCGCCAAGGCCTGGCTGCCGCCCGGCACCCCGCGGGAGTGCTGCATGCCCTGTTCGAGACCCGCAGCCGGCATCTGCATGCCGGGCTCGGCGCCGAGTCGGTGGCCGGCTTCCTCTCGGGCGTGCTGATCGGCACGGAAGTGCTTGCTCAGCATGCTCAGGGCGAGCAGGAGGTCATCCTGGTGGGGAGCCCGTCGCTGAATGCCCTGTATCGCATCGCCCTCGAGACACATGGCGTGCCGGTGGTCGAGGTAGAAAGCGATCGCGCGACCCTCGCCGGTATCCTGGCACTCGCCGATCATCATGAATCGGTGGAAGGAAAGTAGAAATATCCCTTTCTTCTAGGGAGAGGGCTACAAAGGATAACGGAGCAAGCGGTGCTATGGCGCCGTATTTTGCGTAAGTGTCCGTCGGAAAATCCTGACTCAATTTCCGGTGGTGATGGCCAGGAATTCGTCGACGATGTCCTGTGGCGATTTCCGGATATCGAGGCGGATGGCCTCGTCATCACCGGGGGGCTCCAGGGTGGCGAGCTGGTTGTCGAGCATATCGGCACCGGCGAAGAAGTGATCTCCCCGCGTATCCAGTCGTTCCAGCAGGACGCCGCGACTGCCGTCTAGATAGAGGATCGCCAGGTCCGGCGCACCCTGGCGCAGGATGTCCCGGTAGCGGCGTTTCAATGCCGAGCAACCGATGACCAAGGGCTGGCCCTGGGCGCGATAGTCCCGATAGAAACCGGACAGGGTCGCCAGCCAGGTGGCGCGGTCCTCGTCGTTCAGGGGTTCGCCACGGGCCATCTTGGCGATGTTCGCCGGGCTGTGATGGTCATCGGCATCGATGAAGGTTGCGTCGAGGGTCTCGGCGAGACGGCGTCCAATATGAGACTTTCCTGACCCGGAAACGCCCATGACGAGAATGCTGCTGGCGGTATCCTTCATGCGGGAATCTTCTTTATTCTAGCGTCCAATAGATGCCGGAGATTCTAGCATTTTTTGATGCAAAGGTGGATAAAAAAAGGGATATCCGGAATATCTGGTTGATTTCTGGTTATCGCACAAAGGTCTCTACTCTCTAACTCACCGGATTTCTCGGTTGATGAGTGCTTGGTTTACTCAAGGGTTTCGTCCGGTGAACTACCCTCTGGTCGGCGCCATGGTGCAGATCGCCAGGCGCCGCCGAGAGGTGTCGTCACGGAGCCGTGCGGCTAGGAGGGAGAGGACCCGGGGATCAACTTGCCCGGCACCCAGCTCAGGTAGGCCACCATGCCGAACAGTTCGACCAGCGACTGGAAGACGATGACCACCACGGCAGCTTGCCAGGCCTCGGGCAGCGCCAAGGCGATGGGCAGCACCACGAAGGAGTTGCGGGTGCCGAAGCTGAAGGTCAGGGTTCTGGCTGAACGCGTGGGGAGTTGGAACAGTCTACCAAGGGTCTTGCCCAGGAAAGCGGCGAAGATCAAGTAGGCGACGAAGATCAACAGCACCTGCAGCAACACCCCGCTGAGGACGGTAACGGTCGTCACTTGGGATGCCGCGATGACGAAGACCACCAGCGCAAGCAGTGGCACGGGCAGCATGCCCAAGCCATGAGCCCACCGTCTGGCATTGAGGCTGCGCTCGGCCAGCCGCTCGGTCACCCAGGCCAGGGCCAAGGGGGTGAGAATCAGCCCCGCAAACGCGCTGAGGAGGTGGGTGCTGATCGCGGCCTGAAACCATTCCGCGCCCAGAAAGAGCCAGAGATAGACGGGCAAGGTCATCAATTGCACGAGCAGGAGGACTGGTGTGGCGGCAATGGCCCTGCCGGCATCGCCTTTGCCGAGGTGGGTGAAGCTGATGAACCAGTCGGTACAAGGAACGAGCAGCACCAGCAGCACGCCGGCTTGCACGGCGGGTGACAGTGGCAGGAGGGTCATCAGTCCGCCCAGCACGCCGGGGATCACCACGAAGTTGCCGAGCAGCAGGGCCACCAGGAAGCGCCAGTCCTTGAGGCCCTGGCCGATTCGCGTCAGCGGCACTTGGGTGAAGGTGGCATAGAGCAGCCCGCCGAGCAGCGGCCAGAGGACGGCTTCCAGCCGGGATGTCATGTCCGGCAGGCCCAGCCCGATGGCCAGACCCGCCAGGATGAAGATCAGATAGATCCAGGATTGCTGGCGTTCCAGCCAATCACGCATGGGAATGGATCCTTCTCAGTGTTCCAGTGATAATCCCTCGGCCAACCAGGCCCTTTTGCCGCCCCCATAGTGGTAGACCTCGGTGTAGCCGAGGCGGGTCAGGCGTTCGGCGGCACGGCCGGCCCGCTTGCAGTCCTCGCTGGCACAATACACGACGATGGTCGCCTGCCTCTCGGGAAGCCGGCGGGCGCCGCGTCCATGATGTCGTCGGAGACGATGTTGATGGCCCCCGGCAGGTGTCCCTTGGCGAAGGCCTCGGCCGGCAGGGTATCCACCAGGGTGAAATCCCGGTGTCGCCGCTGCCAGTCATGTAGGGTGGCGGTATCGATCGTTGTCATGGTACCTCCTGGCTTGGCGTGATGTTCCTCTTCCATCCTCGCCGAGGCTTTCCGGCCTCTCTTCCTGGTTTCCCGGTTGAACGCCGGCGCAAGGACTGTTCCGCAGGAATCCCCTACAGGCCCGTCACCCAAGCGGGCAGCATCTGCACCGCCCAGGTCTGCAGGACCTTGTCGATGCCGGTAAGCACGAGTCCTCCCAACAGCAGTAGTGTCCAGCCCAGCAGGCGTTTACCGAGGTTCGCGCTCCTCATGGCCGTGGCATTCCAGCGGGCGATCGCCCGCCTCGACAACAGGCCGGCCGCCAGCAGGACCGCCGCCGTGCCCGCGCCGAACATCAGCATCACCAGAAAGGCGAGGCCCATCTGCTGGCCCATGGACGCCAGCCCGATCGCTGCGCCCAAGGTGGGACCCACACAGGGCAGCCAGACGAGGCCCAGTAGCAGGCCCACGCCGAATTGGCCATACCAGCGCTCGGCGCTGGCGTCGAGATTCCATCGGGACGTTACCAACGACAGTCCCGATGTCAGGCGATTGGCCAGGGGCTTGATCACCAGCACGGCCCCCGCAGCCAGCAGAATGACGGCGGCGAGGTAACGGAAAGATTCCGGGTCCAGCCCCAGGTTGACCAGGACGAACATCAGCACACTGCCGGCCAGGGCGAAGGACAGGCTCAGCCCTCCGGCCAGGGCCAGGGGGCCGAAGCGGCCGGTGGTGGCGGACGAGGCGATGACCACCGGTACCAGGGGCCAGACGCAGGGCGACAGGATGCCCACTACCCCCGCCAGGAAGGCGAGGGGAAGCGCCGCCAGTTCAAGACTCATCAGTCACGGCATTGAGTTGGCCGAAAATCCGCTGCTTGCGGGTTTCCCCGACGGAGAACCAGACCTGCTCGGTGCCCGAGAACAGCACCAGCGTCGACTGATACGGGGCCTTGAAATGGGTCACCCACTGCTTCTGGGTGTCGTAGTCCACGTTCAGGATATGCAGCCCGGCGTCCGGGTACTGCTGCTGGTACTCGGTGAGAATCTGCTTTTGCTTCTGGCAGTTCGGACACCATGGCGCGCTGATGTGCACCAGCACACTTTCCCCTTGCTCCTGCAGCGCCTCGAATCGCTCCATGCTGAACGGCTCGGCGTCCAGCGCCATCGCCGCCGGTGCCAGGACCAGGGAAAACAGCAACACGACATATTTCGTCAGGGCCGAGAGTGTCTTTTGAATCACGAGTATTTCTTCTCTTGCTATCACTTAGGCGGTATCGACCGCCGGGCTTCGTTGGATGAGGTGTTATGTCCCGCCATGCCCGCCGACATAGCGGTCCAGCCCCCACAGCAGCAGGCCGAACAGCAGGTGCGGCAGGGCGGACGCCGGAATCAGTTGAGGACCGATCGCCAGGCCGGCGAGTCCCCAGCCCACCACGGGGAAGAACACCACCAGGATCACGACCCACAGCACAGCGGCCAGGCCCAGCGCGGTCGGCAGGGTCTTGCGCGGGAAATAGCGCACGAACACCACCGACCAGAAGGTCACGTAGACCGTATGGAAGAGCAGGCCGACCGGCATCGGCAGGGGCCGTCCCAGCAGGGTCTCGGCGAAAGCCAGGGAAGGGGGCTTCGGGAAGGGTGATACGCCGACCTTCAACAAGGCGATCATCACGATGGCGGTGAGCACCGACACCGCGATCCCGATGCCGATCGCCCTGGGCCAGGAAGGTTGGGTGGGGGCTGTCTGGATCATCTTGCGCTCCCTTTTGATGAGCGGTGTGGATGGACCCTCAGGCGAGGCGGAGGGTCACCGGTCGCGAGACGTGGGGCAGCGGGGTCCACAGCTTTCCTCGGCCTCGCTGCAGCAGGCACCGACCAGGTGGTCCGTCAATGCCAGCAGGGCATCGAACTCCGCGCGGTAATAGACGAACTGGCCCTCGCGGTGCGATTCGACCAGGCCGGCGGCGGCCAGCTTCTGCAGGTGGAAGGTCAGCGCATTCGGCGCCACGTCGAGGCGCTCGGCGAGCCTGCCTGCCGCCAGGCCGGTGGGGCCCGCCGCCGCCAACTGGCGAATCGTCGCCAGGCGAACGGGATGGGCGAGGGCGGTCAGTTTTCTGGCGACGATGTCGTCGCTGTTCTGGCTTCCGCAACCGTGTGCCATGGACTCAGGCCCTCGGGTCGCGCTGCGCTTGACCCGCATCGGCGCATCCGCCGGTCGGTCCGCAACCGCAGCTTCCGGCCCTTTTCGATGCGGCGCGACGGCGCAGGTAGAGATAACCGCCGACCGCGCCAAGCGCAGCGATGCCAAGTCCGATCTGTCCCGCCAGCGTCAGGCCGACTCCACCGGCGGCGAAGAACGCGGCCAGGAAAGGGACGACCAGCGGGGCGCAGCAGACCGCGCAGGCCGTGAGCAGCACGCCGCCCGTCGCGACGACCTTGCCGGAGGGTCTGGAGGATGTCTTGCTCATGATGGGTTCCTCTCGGGTTCGGGCGCCAAGTGGATGAGCGCAGTGAGCTTTCTGGCGACGAGATCGTCGTTGTCCCAGACATGCTTTTCAATAGTGCATGAATCGATGATTTCATGCAGCAATGAAACACATGTCCTGCACAACACGATAATCGGCTCACAGCCTTGGCGCAGGCCTGAGCACAGAGCTTGAGGCCCTCCACCATGGTGAGGAAGGGAAGCAGTGTGCCTCCGATGGCCTACCGTCCATGCGTGCTCGTAGCCATGAAGGACTCAGGGAGGCAGGAGATCCATCCAAGGGGGTAACCTATCGGCAGTTCGTAAAAACGATGGGGATGGATTAAGTGGTGCATCCGGTGTTTTCTAACACCGGCACACGCTTCGTTCTCTCCGTATTTTCTGGTTGGCAGGAACGACGGAGCTGCCTCAAAGCCGCTATCGCTTCTCGTCACGAGGAGGATTCACGAAGGGCTGAAGCAACATGCGGTCCAGCCGCAGGTCATGCGCATCTCTGTAGTCCTCTATACCGATCGTCATGCCGAGGTGGCCGGCGGCAGGCTGATCTCGGTATGTACCGAACAGTCGATCCCACCAAGGCAGGTTGAAACCGAAGTTGCTGTCGGTTTCCTGGCGGACAATGGAGTGGTGGACACGGTGCATGTCGGGTGTCACCACGACCAGGCGAAGCCAGCGGTCAAGCCTGAGGGGTAGGCGGACATTGCCGTGGTTGAACATCGAGGTGGCGTTGAGCAGCACCTCAAAGATCAGCACTGCCAGCGCCGGCGCCCCAAGCAGGGTCACCACGGCGAGCTTGATACCCATCGAGATCAGGATTTCCAGGGGATGGAAGCGCAGCCCCGTGGTGACATCGAACTCCAGGTCCGCATGGTGCATCCGATGCAACCGCCATAGCCAGGGCACGGCATGGAAGAGGCGGTGCTGGAAGTAGATGGCCACGTCCAGCATGACGACGGAGACGACCACGGCCAGCCATATCGGGACCGACACCAGGTTGAAGAGGCCCCAGCCCTGCTCGGCGGCAACCAGGGCAGCCCCCAGGGCGGCGAGCGGAAAGAACAGGCGCACCGCCAAGGTATCGAGGACCACGATGGCCAGGTTGCTTGGCCAGCGCTGACGACGATGAATCCTCTGGGGCCGTCGCCTGGCAACGACCTCCCACAGTGCCATCGCCAGCAGAACGAAGGCGAAGGCACCCCCGCGTATAAGCGGCTCATGGGCCAGGAGGGTATCGGACATGGCGGTACCTCCGGTCATGCGATGGGCAGCCCCGCCGCTTTCCACTCTGGATACCCTTCCTCGAAGCGTCGGACTCGATAGCCGAGTTGACGCAGGCGCTGTACGGCCTCGTGAGACAGGACGCAATAGGGGCCTCGGCAGTAGGCCACGATCTCCCTGTCCCGGGGCAGCTTGCCCAGCATGTCTTCCAACTGCTCCAGTGGGATGTTGATGGCCTCGGGCAGGTGGCCGGCCTCGTACTCCTCCTCGGGACGCACATCCAGCAGTGCCACCTCGCCGCTGGCAAGCCCGGCCAGCAATTCGTCCCGGCTGATCGCCTCCAGAACGCCATCGGCGTCATCCTCCGCGAACAGCCGGCTGACCAGCCGCTCCATCTCGGCCAGGTTGGTCTCGGCCACCTGCCTGAGCAGGCCCAGCAGGTTGACGATCCGCTCATCGGTCAGGCGGTAGATCATCTGCTTGCCGGAACGCTGGGCAGTGACGAGCCCCGCCCGGCGCAGGTGTTGCAGGTGCTGGGAGGCATTGCCGACGGTCAGGTCCGTGGTGTTGGCCAAGGTTTCGACCGAGGCGTCACCCTGGGCCAGGCGCTCCAGCAACGCCAGGCGATGCCCGTTACCCAGGGCGCGGGCGACCTGGGCTAGCGTATCGAGAAGGTCCTGTTGCGAAATCATGGGGTCTCTCCGAGGGGCGTCAGCAGAACAGCGTGCCACTTGACAGGCGACAATATCTCTATCCATCATTCTATCGTTTTATTGAATGATGGCAAGGAGTCACCATGCAGACGCTCATCATCATCAACGATCCCCCCTATGGCACCGAACGCCTCTACAACGGCCTGCGACTGACCATCGTGCCTGTCGATGCAACGGGGCAGGTCTCTGCCCAAGCCGTGGTCGACGCCGTGCATCCTGACACGGCCCTGGTCTCGATCATGTTGGCCAACAACGAGGTCGGCACTCTTCAGCCTGTTGCTGACATCGCCAGGCAGCTCGCCGGCCGTGGCGTCTTGCTGCATACCGATTCCGCCCAGGCGGTAGGCAAGATCGCCATTGATGTCGAGGCATTGGGCATTGATCTGCTGACTATCGCCGGTCACCAGTTCCAGGCGAGCAAAGGGATCGGCGCTCTCTACGTGCTGTCGATGCCGGACACCGGCCCCTCCCATTGCTTAGCCAGGCCACGGGTGAAATAGCCGGTACCACAGCCGACGTCCAGCAACGACTCACCGGGGTGCGCCGCCAGCGAGCCCCGAATCAGATCAAGCTCACGGCTGCCGATCCATCGCCCTCGTGGTGTTTTGTACCAGGCGTCATAAGCGCTGGCGTCCAACTCGATACCTCCCTTTTCACCTTTGAAACCGCATAAGCGCGAGACACCTATGGCCAGAATTATCTGGTCGGCCTGACTATCGGCATGATGCTCACCGTGGTGCTGGCACTGGCTGAATCCGAGTTCGGCGTTGCCGAGGGCATTCTCAACCCAGCCACAGCGAAGCCCAAGGTCAGAGCGGCAGGCCAATCAGCGATACGAAGGTTCCCGGCGCCCATGGCTGCCTGCCTCCATTGGAATCCCCCCCTCACTCATGAGGGAGTACGCCACCTTGTAATGTGGAGGCTGGTTGGGTAAAACGAAAACCGATATCGATTTTCGTTTTTGATAATGCAGGTAGCAACGCCATGGAGCATCATGACCTGCTCGCCGGCTTGGTAAGGCTACACGTCCTGCACCACGCGGCCGAGCATGAGATATACGGCCAGTGGATGATCGACGAGCTGGCTCACCACGGCTATCGACTGAGCCCCGGTACCCTCTACCCCATGCTGCATTCGATGGAGCGCAAGGGGTACCTGACCTCCCGGGAAGAGTACCAGGGAAGCACTCGCCGCAGGCTCTACCGCGCAACCGACTTCGGTCGGGAAGGGCTGGCGGTGGCCAAGCGACAGCTGCGAGAGCTTACCGGTGAGGCCATGAATGACGGGACCTGCACGTCAAAACAAAGGTGACAAGGAGTCCGATCGATGAGCCATACGCCACGTCCTGTCGGGCGCACCAGAGAAGTCTTCAGTGCCTTTCTACTGCTGGGCCTGACCTCCTTCGGTGGCCCCATCGCCCACCTCGGCTACTTCCGCACCGAGTTTGTGGAGCGGCGTCGCTGGTTCTCCGAACAGGCTTATGCCGACCTGGTGGCGCTGTGCCAATTCCTGCCCGGACCCGCCAGTAGTCAGGTGGGCTTCGCCATAGGGCTGATGCGCGCCGGCCCCTGGGGGGCAGCGGCAGCCTGGTCGGCCTTTACCCTGCCCTCGGCCATTGTGCTGGTGTTGTTCGCCTTGGGCTCTGCCGTGCTTGATGGCCCCATCAGCCAGGGCATCATTCACGGCCTGAAGGTGACAGCGGTGGCCATTGTCGCCCACGCTGTGTGGGGCATGGCCCGCAGCCTCTGTCCCGATCCCCGGCGCGCCGGTATTGCATTGGCCGCCGTGTTCACCGTGGTGTTGGTTAGCGGTCCGCTGGGACAGGTGGCCGCCATCGTGATCGGTGCCCTGGCTGGCATGGCACTGTGTCGGGCCCACGCCGAATCTGATATGCACGATCTGCCGCTGCCTGTCTCGATGCGTGCCGGCCATCTGGCGGGGCTGGCCTTCGTTGCTCTGCTGGTCGGCTTGCCGCTGCTGGCTTGGGCCAGCCCCTCCGCAGCCCTGGCGGTCATGGACGCCTTCTATCGCGCCGGTGCCCTGGTCTTCGGCGGTGGGCATGTCGTGCTGCCGTTGCTGGAAGCCGAGGTGGTGCAATCCGGCTGGGTCGGTGCGGACGAGTTCCTGACAGGCTACGGCGCCGCCCAGGCCGTGCCGGGGCCGCTATTCACCTTTGCCTCCTATTTGGGCGCGGTGATGGGGCCGCTCGGCGGCAGACTGTTCGGTGCCGCCCTGGCGATGGTGATGATCTTCCTGCCCGGAATGCTGTTGCTGGTGGCAGTACTGCCCCACTGGAGCCGATTCCGCCGTTGGGATAGCGCGCAGGCACTGATGCGCGGGGCCAATGCGGCAGTCGTGGGCATCCTGGGCGCCGCCCTCTACCAGCCGGTCTGGACCAGTGCCATTCTCGGCCCCCGTGAGTTCGCCCTGGCGCTGACCGGCTTCCTCTTGCTCAGCGTCTGGAAACTGCCCGCCTGGGCGGTAGTCGTCGTTCTTGCCAGTGGCGGCATACTCATCACCCTGTAGCCGGCATTACCCATCATGCCAAACAGACACTATCCCGGTCACTGACACTTGCCACGAAAACGCCCATGCCATGACGCAGTTTGCTGACAACATTCTCCATCTACCGGAATACCACGTCCTGGGCACTAAGGTGGAAGAGCATGATCTCCACTACCAGGTCGAAGCTCCTGAGCCTCTAGCTTGCGAGGAATGTGGCGTTGAGGGTGAGCTTGTCAGGTTCGGCAAGCGCGATGTGGCCTATCGTGATCTCCCCATCCACGGAAAGCGGGTCACCCTCTGGGTGGTCCGTCGTCGCTACACCTGCCGGGCCTGCGGAAAGACATTCCGCCCAGCACTCCCCGAAATGGTGGATGATCGCCGTATGACGAGGAGGTTATACAGCCACGTTGAAAAGGAAGCCTTCAACCACCCCTACGCCTATGTAGCCGATACCACGGGCCTCGGAGCTATGGTGATTTCTGGTGTACGAGAGGAGGTAGGAAGGGTGGCGTATCCTGTTGATTGATCACGACCAAGATCTCAATCAACAAGAGCGGATACGCCATGACCGATTCTACCCTCCGAGCCCTGTCACAGCCAGAACCCGAGGTCTCCGACCCGTTGCATGAATTGTTGCGCCAAGGGGCACGAGACCTGATCGCCAAGGCCGTGGAGGCCGAGTTGGCAACGTTCCTGGCACAGTATGCCGACACGAATATGGAGGACGGTCGACAGGCGGTGGTGCGCAACGGGTATTTGCCGGAGCGCACCGTGCAGACCGGCATCGGTGACGTCACCGTCAAGGTGCCCAAGGTGCGGGATCGGAGTGGCGGCAAGGCCTGCTTCAACAGCACCCTGTTGCCGCCCTACCTGAAACGGGCCCGCAGTGTCGAGGAACTGATTCCCTGGCTCTATCTCAAGGGCATCTCCACCGGCGACTACCAGGAGGCCCTGGCGGCCCTGCTGGGTGACCAGGCGAAGGGCCTGTCGGCCAACACGGTCTCGCGATTGAAGGCCCAGTGGCTCGACGAGCACAAGGCCTGGTGTCAGCGGGACTTGGCGGACCGCCGCTACGTCTACTGGTGGGTCGATGGCGTTTACAGCAATGTGCGTCTGGATGATCGCCTGTGTCTGCTGGTGATCGTTGGCGTCACGGCACATGGCCGCAAGGAACTGGTCGCCGTCGAGGATGGCCATCGCGAGTCGGAGGCCAGCTGGAAAGAGCTGCTCACGGGGCTGCGAGAGCGTGGCCTGACGGAATCCCCCAAGCTGGCGATTGGCGATGGCGCGCTTGGTTTCTGGAAGGCCCTGAGCAAGATCTATCCGGCCACGGCACACCAGCGTTGCTGGGTTCACAAGACCGCCAATGTGCTGAACAAGCTGCCCAAGTCGGTGCAGCTCAAGGTCAAGGCCGATCTGCACGAGATCTGGCTGGCTGAGACGCGCGAGGCAGCCCATCAGGCCTTCGACCGCACGCTGAAGCGCTTCGGCGCCAAGTACCCCCAGGCGATGGAATGCCTGGCCAAGGATCGGGACGAACTGCTGGCGTTCTACGACTTCCCGGCAGAGCACTGGGTGCACCTCCGCACCACCAACCCGATCGAGTCGACCTTCGCCACGGTCCGCCTGAGGACCAAGCGCAGCCGGAACTGCGGCTCCCGGGACACGACCCTGGCGATGGTCTTCAAACTGCTCCAGACCGCCCAAAAACGCTGGAGGCGGATCAAGCACTTCCAGAAGTTGGAGCTGGTCGTCAGCGGCGTCAAGTTTCAGGACGGGGAGCAGGTAGCCGATCAATCAGACAGGAATGCGGCCTGACCGCCATCCACCAGATTTGACGATAACTCCGGGCCTCGATGAGAAGACCATACGCGACATCTTCAAGAAGAAGGCTGAGTTCCTGGCGATTTGGCACCGCTTCGAGACACCCCGCTGCCTGGGTATCGACGAGCTGTACCTGAACCGGCGTTACCGCTGCATCCTGACCAACCTGGAAGAGCGCACCCTGTTGGACCTGTTGCCCGGTCGTCAGCAGGATGCGGTGACGAAGCGGCTCACGACGTCTCCGACCGCGAACGTCTCATCATGGAAACCTGGACGAGGGCCTTCCCCCAGCTCCTGGCAGCCTACGAGCACAAGGAGCAGTTCTACCACATCTGGGACTGTGCCACCCGGCGAGATGCTGAGAAGGCGCTGGCTGCCTGGATTGACGACATCCCGCAAGGGCAGAAGGAGGTCTGGAAGGAACTTGTCAGCGCCGTCAGCGGATGGCGTGAGGAGATGCTGACCTACTTCGAGACCGACATCCCGGTCACCAACGCCTTCACGGAGTCGATCAACCGGCTGGCCAAGGACAAGAACCGCGATGGCCGGGGCTACTCATTCGAGGTGATGCGGGCCCGGATGCTCTACACCACCAAGCACAAGAAGAAGGCGCCACAGACCAAGGAATCCCCCTTCCTGGGCAAGGCCACAATGACCTATAGCATGGGCCTCCCCGAGCCCGAGACGAACTACGGCATCGATCTATCAACCTTCTGGGAAGATTAAGATTTTTGGTGGCTCAGAAGGGGGCATCAACCACTTAATCCGGATACCCAAAAAAAGAAGAGGCCCCCGGTGCTTGGATTCCGGTGGATCAGCGGTAGCCGGCCATCAGCTCGCGAACCAGAGGCGTATCGGCGTCGCGCAGGGTGGGCAGCTCGAAGCGGGCCCGGGCGATCTGGGTACGCGACAGGGTGGCGGTGATCAGCATCTCGCGGTCCTCGGCCGCGGCGAGTACTTCGCCACGCGGGCCGAGGATGCGTGAGCCGCCCCAGAAATGGCTCTGGCCTTCGGGGCCATAGCGGTTGGCCATGATCACCGGGGTGCCGTAGGTCATGGCGTAGAAGCGCACGTTCAGCGCCCAATTCTGCTCGTTGGAGAAGTCGTCGCTGACGATGCCCGAGGCCGAGTTGATCGGCGCGCAGAGCACGGTGGGGCGGGGCAGCAGGGCGGCGTGGACGAGGCCTGGGTTCCACAGGTCGGCACAGATCAACTGGGTAGCCGACCAGCCGGGACGCACCGGGATGTGGGTGAGCTCGCTGCCATGGGTGAACCACTTGCCTTCCTCGAGCCCGCCATAGGTCGGCAGGTTGAGCTTGCGGTGCACGGCGACGATCTCGCCGTCCTGGAGGATGGCCAGGGCGTTGTAGTATTCGCCGGGGCTGGCCTCCTCGACAAGCCCCACCACCGTCTGCATCTCGCCACAGGCCTCGGCCAGCTGGCGCAGGCGCGGATCCGCCACGGGCATGGCGACCTGCATGACGGCGCTGCCCAGGCCATAGCCGGTCAGGGAGAGCTCTGGGAAGACCAGCAGCTCGACGCCGCGGCCGACGGCCTCATTGATGACTGCGAGGTGGCGGTCGAGGTTGGCGTCGACCTCGCTGAGGCCGGCGTTGACCTGGGCGGCGGCGACATGAAGCGAATCCTGATAGTGCATGATCGAGGCTCTCCTGACGGTAGCATTGGTCGGTGGCGGCGGCCGTGGTTCCATCAGCCCCGTGCCAGGGGGGAGGGGGGGGGGGCGAAGGCCGCCCGTAGGCGGCCTGCGTGCGGGGTGTCGGCGATGCCCGGTCGTTACAGCAGGTCGTTGTCCTCGAGAAACTGCTGAGCCACGTCCTCGATGGTCTCTCGCTCCACGTCGACCCGGGCGTTGAGGTCGGCCATGGTCTGGTCGTCGAGCAGACTGGAGAGGGCATTCATCTGCTCGGCCAGTTCCGGGTTGGCCTCCAGGGTTTCCTCGCGCACCACCGGGGTCAGGGCGTAGGCCGGGAAATAGTTCTGGTCGTCTTCCAGTACCTGGAAGTCGAAGGCCGGGATACGCCCGTCGGTGGCGAAGACCAGGCCCACATCGACCTGGCCGTCGCGCAGCGCCTGGTAGACCAGGCCGGAGTCCATGCGCTTGACGTCGGCGCGGTTGACGCGGAAGTCATAGGCCTGCTGCAGCGGTCGCCAGCCGTCCTCGCGGGCATAGAACTCGGCGTTCAGGGCGAAGGTCAGCTCCTCCCCCTCGTTGATCGCAGTGGCCAGGTCGGAGAGGGTTTCGATGCCGGTCTCCTCGACGGTCTCCTCACGCATGGCCAGGGCATAGGTGTTGTTGGCGTCGGATGGCTCCAGCCACACCAGGCCCTTCTCGGCATCGAGTTCCTTGACCCGCTGGTAGGTCGCCTCCGGGGAGAGCGACTCGGTGACGTCGTTGTAATTGATCAGCGAGGTCCCGGTGTATTCCCAGTAGAGGTCGATCTGGCCGTTCTCCTGAGCCTGACGCAGCACGGCGGAGCCCATGCCGGCGCGTGTCTCGACATCGTGGCCCAGGCCCTCGAGGTAGTGGGTGGTCATGCTGGCGAGTATCTGCTGCTCGGTGAAGTTCTTGCCGCCAACCACGATCTCCTCGGCCTGGGCGGTGGCCAGGGAACCGGCCAGGACCAGGCCGGACAGGGTTGTCATCAAGCGTTTCATGGATGCTTCTCCTCTTCTTGTTGCCGCTACCGGTGCTGCCGGGGGGCAGACTTGGGAACCGGTGTCGGGTGATTCAGGCGCGGGACGGATTCACCCCACGAGGCACCACCACGAAGGCGGTGGTAGAGACCAGGGCATCCACCACGATCGCCAGCAGCGCCGTGGGGATGGCCCCGGCCAGCATCATCACCGGGTCGTAGAGGTCGATGCCGGTGAAGATCAGCTCGCCGAGCCCGCCGGCGCCGATCAGAAAGGCCAGCGGCACGGTGCCCACGTTGATGGTCAGCGCGGTGCGGATGCCGGCGAAGATCACGTAGAGGGCGTTGGGCAGTTCCACCTTTAACAGGCGCTGGGCCGGCGACATGCCGATGCCCGCGGCGGCCTCCATCAGGGCTGGCGACACGCCCTTGAGGCCGGCATAGGTGTTGCGGGTGATCGGCAGCAGGGTGGCCACGAACAGGCCGAATACCGCCGGTACCGTGCCGATGCCCAAAAAGCTCATGGACAGCGCCAGCACCGCGAGCGTGGGGATGGTAGTGCCGACGTTGAGGATCTGCATGGCCGACTCGGCGAGATGCGCCATGCTGGGCCGGGACAGCGCGACACCCAGCGGGATGGCCACCAGGATGGCCAGGCCGCCGGAGATGGCGGTCAACCACAGGTGCTGTACGGCCAGGTACTGCACGTCGGGCAGGTAGAAGAGGAAATCGTCGATGACCCCGCTGGACTGGCTCCACACCCCGCCGAAGAAGATGGCGATAAACAGCAGGATGCGCAGGGCCCCTTTCAGACGCTGAATGGGCATCGGCTCACTCCTTGATTGCCGCGTCGGGGGTTGGGGTGTCGTCTTCCTGGGTGGGCCGGAAGCGCGAGCCCAGGTGGTGGGTCATGGCGCGCTGGGTGATCTGCCCGCAGACGCGGCCCTCATCGTCGACGCAGGGCAGCCAGGTGGTGTCCTGGGCGAACATCAGCGAGGCCACCTTGCGCAGGTCGTCATTCAGGGCCACCGTGGCCGGCACGTTCTGGAAGTGATCGCGGCAGTAGCCCTTGGTGGTCCGCGCCAGGGCCCGGGTGATCAGGCCCACCGGCTGGCGTTTGTCGTTGACCATCAGGATGGAATTCTGGTAGCCGAAGTCGTCGATCCTGGCCAGCGCCTGTTCCAGGGTGTCGCCGGGCCGCACCGTGCCGATCTCGTCGCTCACCACCTCGCGGACCTTGACCAGGTTGAGGCGCTTGAGCGCCCGGTCCTCGCCGAGGAAGGACTCGACGAAGGCGTTTTTGGGGGCGGCGAGCAGGTCGTCGGGCGTGGAGTACTGGACCAGGCGCCCCTCGCGGAACACCGCCACCCGGTCGCCCATCTTGATCGCCTCGTCGATGTCGTGGCTGACGAACATGATGGTCTTCTTGAGCGCCTGCTGCATCTTGAGGAACTCGTCCTGGATCACCGCCCGGTTGATCGGGTCGATGGCCCCGAACGGCTCGTCCATCAGCATCACGGGCGGGTCGGCGGCGAGCGCCCGGGCCACGCCGATGCGCTGCTGCTGGCCGCCGGAGAGCTCGCTGGGGTAGCGCTTGAGGAAGGCGTCCGGCTCCAGCGCGATCATGCGCATCAGCTCCCGGGCGCGCTCCTTGTACTTGGCCTTGTCCCAGCCCAGCAGTCTGGGCACCACCGTGATGTTCTCCTCGATGGTCATGTTGGGGAACAGGCCGATCTGCTGGATCACGTAGCCGATGCTGCGACGCAGGTCCTGGGTGTCCAGGTCGGTGGTGTCCTCGCCGTTGAGGAACACCTTGCCGGAGGTGGGGCGGATGATCCGGTTGACCATCTTCAGGGTGGTGGTCTTGCCGCAGCCGGAGGGGCCGAGCAGGATGCAGATCTCGCCGCTCGGGACCTCCATGCTGATGTGATCGGCGGCGGTGACCGCGCCCTTGGGGGTGTCGAAGACCTTGGTCAAGTTATCCAGTCGAATCATGCAGGGGGTCCTTGTCGATGAGACGGGGCGAGGCGCTCATGCCGTCTCGGCGGCGCGCTCCATGCCCTTGGGGGTCAGGCGTTTCTGGATGGCCAGCAGCGCGTAGTCGACGAGGATCGCCAGCAGGCTGACCGCGACGGCGCCGACGATCAGCTGGCGGGGGTCGGACTGCGAGATGCCACGGCTGATGAAGGTGCCCAGGCCCCCGGCCCCGATATAGGCGGCGATGGCCATCACGCCGATATTGAGCACCACCGCCGTGCGTACCCCGGCCATGATCACGGGGACTGCCAGCGGGATCTCGACCATGCGCAGGCGCTGGTTCTGGCTCATGCCGATGCCGCGGGCCGCCTCGCGCAGGGCCGGGTCGACGTTGTGGATGGCGGTGTAGGTGTTGCGGATGATCGGCAGCTGCGAGTAGAGCAGCACGGCGATTACCGCCGGCAGGTAGCCGATGCCCTGGCCGATTAGCGAGAGCACCGGGATCATAATGCCGAACAGGGCGATGGACGGGATCGTGACGATGATCGAGGCCACGTAGAGCACGGCCTTGGCCAGGCGTTCGTTCTTGGTGATGGCGATGCCGATGGGCACGCCGGTGAGGGTGGCGATGCCCACGGCGACCCCGACCAGGGCGATATGTTCGATGGTTCGCGACGTCAGCAGGTCAAGGTTATCCAGCGCGTACTGAATCAGTTCCAAATCATGTCTCCTTTCGAGCCTGGTCCCTTGGCAAGCATAGCCGGGCGCCGGTGCCGTGACGGCCGAGGATGGGCGGTTCGCCGGAAGGAACAGGAACGTCGTATGCCCCGTGAGAAGCGAAGCAGCATAGCAGAGCTGGTTATGCAATTGTTTTTACGGGCATGACGATGCGAAATGCCAAGAATTTGGGGAGCTCATGCATGCCGGCCACGCATCTCGGCGATTTGTACATGATAGCCTATGAAAATGAGAATGATTGCTTTTATTGATGCTAACGGTGGCGAACGTGCGGTGATCGTGGGGGGTTCTCGCATCTTGTGGGTGGTAGGGCTTCACATCAAAGTGATACAGGACTAAAATGGTCCCCAATCGAACGGAAGGGGCATGGTCCCCGGGAGTCGGCCTTGTTGAAGCTTTCTCGTCTGACCGACTATGCGGCGGTGGTGATGGCGCAGATCGCCCGTCACCCCGAGCAACCGCATGCCGCGGCGGACCTTGCCGAGGCGGTACAGCTGCCGTACCCGACGGTCAGCAAGACCCTGAAGATGCTGGTGCGCGCCGGCCTTCTGGAGTCGCGCCGCGGTGCCCAGGGCGGCTACTCCCTGGCTCGGCCGGCATCCAGGATCACCGCCAGCGACATCATTGCGGCCATCGAGGGGCCCGTGGCGATGACCGAGTGCAGCCAGGCCGAGGGAGACTGTGATCTGGTCGCGACCTGCGGGGTCTCCGACAACTGGCAGCGGGTTTCGCTGGCGGTGCGCACCCTGCTCGACAGCGTGACCCTGGCTCACCTGGCCGACACCACCCCCATCAAGCTGCCGGTGCAGCTGCCCATACAGAGCGTGAGCCTGGCCGCCGAGGCCTGATCACCTTCGGAATCACTACCCGAGGCGAGCCCCGCTCGCTGACCCAACCAGCCCGGGAGGGGACAACATCATGGCAAGTCAGGAAATGGAACAGCTTGTCCGTCGCGAATACAAGGAAGGTTTCGTGACCGACATCGAGAGCGATACGGTACCGCCGGGTCTGGACGAGAGCACCATCGCCTTCATCTCCCACAAGAAGGGCGAACCCGAATGGATGCTGGAATGGCGCCTCAAGGCCTATCACCAGTGGCTGAAGATGACGCCGCCCTCCTGGGCGCACCTCGACTACCCGCCGATCGACTACCAGGCCATCTCCTACTATAGCGCGCCCAAGCGTGACGAGGATCGTCCCCAGAGCCTCGATGAGGTCGACCCCAAGCTGCTCGAGACCTACGAGAAGCTGGGCATTCCGCTGCACGAGCGGGCGGCCCTGGCCGGCGTGGCGGTGGACGCGGTCTTCGACTCCGTCTCGGTGACCACCACCTTCAAGGAGAAGCTCCACGAGGCGGGAGTGATCTTCTGTTCCATCTCCGAGGCGATTCGCGACTACCCGGAACTGGTCAAACAGTACCTGGGCAGCGTGGTGCCCCAGGGCGACAACTACTTCGCGGCGCTCAACTCGGCGGTCTTCACCGACGGCTCCTTCGTGTTCGTGCCGGAAGGCGTGACCTGCCCCATGGAGCTGTCCACCTACTTCCGCATCAACGCCGCCAATACCGGCCAGTTCGAGCGTACCCTGATCATCTGCGAGAGCCGTGCCCAAGTCTCCTACCTGGAGGGCTGCACCGCCCCCCAGCGCGACGAGAACCAGCTGCACGCGGCGGTGGTCGAGCTGGTGGCGCTGGAAGACGCCTCCATCAAGTACTCCACGGTGCAGAACTGGTATCCCGGTGACGAGGACGGCAAGGGCGGCATCTACAACTTCGTCACCAAGCGCGGCGACTGCCGCGGTGATCGTTCCCACATCAGCTGGACCCAGGTCGAGACCGGTTCCGCCATCACCTGGAAGTACCCGTCCTGCGTGCTGCGCGGCCGTGACAGCATCGGCGAGTTCTATTCCGTGGCGGTGACCAACGGCCGCCAGCAGGCCGACACCGGGACCAAGATGATCCATATCGGCGAGGGGACCCGTTCCACCATCGTCTCCAAGGGCATCTCCGCCGGTCGCGCCGACCAGTCCTACCGCGGTCTGGTCAAGATCGGCCCGCGGGCCAAGGGCGCGCGCAACTTCACCCAGTGCGACTCGTTGCTGATCGGCGATCAGTGCGGTGCCCATACCTTCCCCTATCAGGAGATCGGCAACAGCACCGCCACCGTGGAGCACGAAGCGACCACCTCCAAGATCGGCGAGGATCAGCTGTTCTACTGCCAGAGCCGGGGGATCTCCGAGGAGGACGCGGTGAACATGATCGTCAACGGCTTCTGCAAGGACGTCTTCCAGGAGCTGCCGATGGAGTTCGCCGTGGAGGCCGAGGCCCTCCTAAACGTCACCCTCGAGGGTGCGGTGGGCTAAAGGTCTCAGCTGGGATCGATAACCGAATTTACCGATGCCGCGGGGCGGCGCGAAACGAATCAAGGTGTCACACATGCTCGAAGTCAAGGATCTGCACGTCACGGTCGAGGGTTCCGAGATCCTCAAGGGCCTCACCCTGACCATCAACGCCGGGGAGGTCCACGCCATCATGGGCCCCAACGGGGCCGGCAAGTCGACCCTCTCGGCGGTCATCGCCGGCAAGGACGGCTACGAGGTCACCCAGGGCACGGTCACCTTCGAGGGCCAGGACGTGCTCGAGATGGAGATCGAGGAGCGGGCACGCAAGGGCCTGCTGCTGGGCTTCCAGTACCCGGTGGAGATTCCCGGGGTGAAGAACATCTACCTGCTCAAGGCGGCGCTCAACGCCAAGCGCGAGGCCGAGGGCCTGGGCGAGATCCCGGCGCCGGAGTTCATGAAGCTGATCAAGGAGAAGGTGGCGTTCATGAAGATGGACACCAGCTTCCTGCAGCGCGCCGTCAACGAGGGCTTCTCCGGCGGCGAGAAGAAGCGTAACGAGATCCTGCAGATGCTGGTCCTCCAGCCACGCCTGGCGATGCTCGACGAGATCGACTCCGGCCTCGACATCGACGCTATGAAGGTGGTCGCCGATGGCGTCAACTCACTGCGCGCCGAGGATCGGGCCATCCTGCTGGTGACCCACTACCAGCGCCTGCTCGACTATATCGTGCCCGACCGGGTGCATGTGCTGGTGGATGGCCGCATCGTCAAGAGCGGCGATGCCGAGCTGGCCCGCGAGCTCGAGGCTCGCGGCTACGACTGGGTGCTGGAGGAAACCGCAGCATGAGCGATGTGCAACGCTTTCTCGATCGTCTCGCCGAGCGCAATGCCCAGCGTGGGCTCGAGCCGACCTGGATCGCCGCGCGGCGCCAGGCCGGGGCCGCGCGCTTCGAGGCGCTGGGCTTCCCCAATCGCCGTGTCGAGGCTTGGAAGTACACCGATGTACGCGCCATCGCCACGGGTGACTTCACCCTGGCCAGGGACGCCGAGTTCTCCCCGGCCACGGCGGCGACGCTGACGCTGCCCCTCGAGGCATACCGCCTGACCTTCGTGGATGGCGTGTTCGCCCCGGCCCTGTCGGACTTGGATGACCTGCCCGAGGGCGTTGCGCTGATGCCGCTCTCCGCGGCGCTGGCGGAGAATCACGAGGCCGTGGGCGGACCGCTGGGGCGGCTGACCGGGGTCGAGTTCTCGCCCTTCGCCGCCCTCAATACCGCCTTCATGGAAGAGGGCGCCGTGGTCCGCCTGGCGCCGCGTACCGTGGTAAAGAAACCCATCATCCTGCAGTTCCTGTCCCGGGCCGGTGAGCAGGCGGTGATGAGCCACCCGCGCATCCTCATCGAGGCCGGCAGTCGCAGCGAAGCCACCGTGATTGAGCATCACGTGGGTGAGGCCGAGGCCGCCAACTTCACCAACCTGGTGGAGGAGGTCTTCCTGGAGCGTGGCGCGATCCTCACCCACTACAAGCTGCAGGAGGCCCCCCACCAGGACCTGCACGTGGCCAGCATTCATGTGGAACAGGCCCGCGACAGTCGCTACACCTCCTTCAACCTGAACCTGGGCGGCGGCCTGGTACGTAACGATCTGGTGACCGAACTCGATGGCCAAGGCGCCGAGGCCCACTTCAATGGCCTGTTCTATGGCCAGGGCCGCCAGCATGTGGACAACCATACACTGGCCAACCACAACGCACCGCGCACCTTCTCGAACGAGAACTACAAGGGCATCCTCGACGATCGCGCCCATGGCGTGTTCAACGGCAAGGTGGTGGTCAAGCGGGACAGCCAGCAGATCGAGGGCTTCCAGAGCAACGCCAACCTGCTGCTCTCGGACCGGGCGCACATCGATGCCAAGCCCGAACTCGAGATCTATGCCGACGATGTCAAATGCTCCCATGGCACCACCACCGGTCAGCTCGACGAGGAGGCGGTGTACGCCCTGCGTACCCGCGGCATCGACGAACAGACCGCGCGGGGGCTGCTGACCCTGGCCTTCGCCGGCGAGGTACTCGAGCAGGTGGGGCTCGATGTCGTCGCCGAACGGGTCGAGCTGGCGGTGGCCGGCAAGCTGCCGGAGCGTTTCAATCTGGCGGGGCTGGTGGAAGCCGCCGTTGCCCTCAGCGAGGACTGAATCATGGCCAACTTCAGCGATCTGCTGCTCGATGTGTGCCGAGTCCGTCGCGACTTCCCGATCCTCGATCGGGAGGTCCACGGCAAGCCACTGGTGTATCTCGACAACGCCGCCACCAGCCAGACCCCGCGGCAGGTGATCGAGGTGTTCGACGACTACTATGGCCGCTACAACGCCAACATCCATCGTGGCCTGCATACCCTGGCCGACGAAGCCACCGCGGCCTTCGAGGGGACCCGCGAGACGGTGCGGGCTTTCCTGAATGCCGCCGAGACCCGCGAGATCGTCTTCACCCGGGGCACCACCGAGGCCATCAACCTGGTGGTCAATGCCTGGGGACGCGCGAACCTGGGACCCGGTGACGAGGTGTTGGTCTCGCGTCTCGAGCATCACTCCAATATCGTGCCCTGGCAGCTGCTGGCCCGCGAGCTCGGTTTCACGATCAAGGTGATCCCGGTGGACGAGCGTGGTGTGCTGGACCAGGCGGCCTACCGTGATCTCTTCACCGAGCGCACCCGGCTGGTGGCGGTGAATCATGTGTCCAACGCCTTCGGCACCCGCAATCCGGTGGCCGAGATGGCACGCGTCGCCCACGAGCACGGGGCGCGGATTCTGGTCGACGGGGCCCAGGCCGCGCCGCACCAGACCCTCGACGTGCGCGCCATCGATGCCGACTTCTATACCTTTTCCGGTCACAAGGCCTATGGGCCCACCGGAGCGGGCGTCCTCTACGGTAAGGCCGAGCTGCTCGAGGCCATGCCCCCCTGGCAGGGCGGCGGCGAGATGATCAAGACGGTCTCCTTCGAAGCACCGACTACCTTTGCCGACATTCCCCACAAGTTCGAGGCTGGTACCCCGGCCATCGCCGAGGTGATTGCCCTGGGCCGTGCGCTTGAGTGGGTGAGCGAGATCGGCCTCGAGCTGATCGGCGCCTGGGAAGGCCGCCTGCTCGAGCATGCCACCGAGGGGGTGCAACGCATTGAGGGGCTGCGGATCCTGGGCACGGCCCCGGACAAGGTCGGCGTGCTCTCCTTCGTGGTCGACGGGGCCCATGCCCAGGATATCGGCCTGTTGATCGACCAGCTGGGCGTGGCGATCCGCACCGGCCACCATTGTGCCCAGCCGCTGCTCTCGTCATTCGGCGTGGACGCCACCTGCCGCGCTTCTTTCGCCGCCTACAACACCCCGGAGGAGGTCGATGTCTTCGTCGACGGCCTCGAGCGGGTGGTGGCGATGCTGCGTTGAATGGACCCGGGAGTGACATGAGCGACATCGAGCAGATCGCCCATCTGGAAAAGGGCCAGACGTTGCCGCTGCAGCGTGACGTGGACGCTATCTCCATCCCCTTCGGCAAGACGGTGACGCTGGCCGAGGACAGCATCGTCAGCGTCATGCAGGCCAAGGGGAGTTCGGTCAGCGTCGGTTTCGAGGGCCGACTCTACCTGATCGAGGGCCGCAATCTGGATGCCTTGGGCCTCGAGGCACTACCGCGCCCGACCCTGCCGGAGGATGCCTCGGAGGAAGCGATCGAGCAGTTCGTCTGGGACCAGCTGCGCACCTGCTACGACCCCGAGATCCCGGTCAATATCGTCGATCTGGGACTGGTTTACGGCTGTCGCATCGAGCGACTGATCAGCGGCGAACGCATCGTCACCATCCGCATGACCCTCACGGCCCCCGGTTGCGGGATGGGCGACGTCATCGCCGCCGATGCCCGCAACAAGATCCTCGGCGCGCCGCAGATCCGTCAGGTGCACACCGAGATCGTCTTCGATCCGCCCTGGAGTCGTGAGATGATGAGCGACGAGGCCAAGCTCGAGCTGGGCATGTTCTGACTGGCTATCGCTGGCGGTTGGGTCGGGGAGCGCCATGCGCCTGCCATTCTGGAAGGTCTTCAAGGGAATCCTGATGTCGCTGGGGGCGCTCGCGCTCTTGGCGACATTACTGTTCGCGGGGGCCAACCTGTGGGTCATCGGGGCGACGCGCGAGCGGATCGAGCATGACCTGGCGTCCTGCCGGCCCGAACGGGTGGGCATTGTCTTCGGCACCTCCCGCTGGACTCGCAGCGGCCATCGCAATCCCCATTTCGAGGGCCGCATGATCGCGGCCCACGAGCTGCTTCGCCTGGGACGCGTCGACCACCTGCTGCTCTCGGGGGACAACCGTACACGCTACTACAACGAGCCGGTGGCCATGTGGCGGGACCTGCGTGGTCGCCAGGTGCGCGACGAGGACATGACCCTGGACTACGCGGGGTTCAGTACCTTCGATACCCTGGCCCGGGCCCGTGACGTCTTCGGGGTCGAACGGGCGCTACTGGTCACCCAGGCGTGGCACCTGCCTCGAGCGCTGTTCATCGCCGAGGCGCTGGGGCTCGAGGCCTCGGGCTGCGTCGCCCCCGAGCGGCCGGTGACCAGCCTGTGGCGGCTAAAGGCGAGAGAGTGGGTGGCGCGAGTGGGGACCCTGGGAGATCTCTACCTGTGGCAGCGTGAGCCACACTTCCTGGGGCCGCAGGAGCCGCTGGAGATCATGCCGTCGGGGCTGCCCAACGTGGATGTCAGCGCTTCTGGTGCTGCTTCTGCAGGCGATACAGCTCGCGGATCAACGACCGGCACCCCTTCCAGCACTCCTCGGTGACTGGCTCGATGGGGTCGGGCAGGGGGTGGGTGAACAGGGTCGAGAGCGCCTGCATCAGCACGCGCTCCTGTTCGAGCAACTCGTTGATCAGCACCAGGCTATCGTTGCCGACGAAGCTCTTCAGGCGGCTCCATAGCCACATATAGTCGTCGCGCTCGACATCGGCATCACGGGGGAGGAGGTCAAGATGGGTTCGCGCCAGTTCCTGAAGCTGGCGCAGCGACGTGGCCCGGGCCTCGTAGTGGGGCTTCAGGGTGTCGCGCAGCGACGGATTCAGGCGCTCGAGGTTGTCCTGGAAGTAATCGAGGCTGTCGGCCAGGGCTTCCAGCACGTTGTCCATCGCCACCTGGCGATTGTCGAGAAACATGGGTGGTCACCTCCTGCGGTGACGCCGATTGTGGGGGTGTCGCCTGGCTTTTGCCAGTCCTGGCGGGCAAATATTTGCCGGATTCCTCTTAGCCTTTGGGCTTGGGGGGCGTCTTGCGCCGAGGGGCGGCGTTCTTCTCGAGGTGCTCGATGATCAGTCCGGCGATGTCCCTGCCGGTGGCGGTCTCGATGCCCTGTAGGCCGGGTGAGGAGTTCACCTCCATGATCACCGGCCCGTGGTTGGAGCGCAGCAGGTCGACCCCTGCGACCCGTAGGCCCATGGCCTTGGCGGCACGGATGGCCGTGGAGCGTTCCTCGGGGGTAATGCGGATCACGCTGGCACTGCCGCCGCGATGCAGGTTGGAGCGGAACTCGCCATCGGCCGCCTGGCGCTTCATTGACGCTACCACCTTGTCGCCGATCACCAGGCAGCGGATGTCGGCGCCCCGGGCCTCCTTGATGTACTCTTGGACCATGATGTTGGCCTTCATGCCCATGAAGGCCTGGATCACCGACTCCGCGGCCTGGTTGGTCTCGGCCAGCACCACGCCGATGCCTTGGGTGCCCTCCAGCAGCTTGATGACCAGGGGGGCGCCGCGGACCATGGTGATCAGGTCGGGAATGTCGTCCGGGGAGTGGGCGAAGCCGGTGATCGGCAGGCCCAGCCCCTTGCGAGAGAGCAACTGCAGTGAGCGCAGCTTGTCCCGGGAGCGGGTGATGGACACATTGTCGTTGAGCACATAGGTGCCCATCATCTCGAACTGGCGCAGCACCGCACAGCCGTAGAAGGTGATCGAGGCCCCGATCCGCGGGACCACCGCGTCGAAGGGCTCGAGCTCCTGGCCCTTGTAATGCATCGAGGGATGATGGGAAGCGATGCTCATGTAGCAGCGCAGCGTATCCACCACCCGGGCGGTGTGGCCCCGGGCCTCGGCGGCCTCGATCAGACGGCGAGTGGAGTAGAGGTTGCGGTTACGGGACAGCAGCGCGATATGCATGTCGGGACTCCAGGCCGGGCGGATGGAAATGGGCGAAGGGGTCAGGGCTCGCCGTGCAGGAAGGCGGCACCGGGGGCCACCAGCAGGCGGCGCAGGGCACGCCGGCCCAGCAGCATGGGGTGGCGCATGTTGCGACGATCGGCGAGAGTCAGCTCGACGGGAAACTCCAGCTTGCCCAGCTGCAAGGGCGTGCGGATGACATAGCGCCACTCGGCCTGGCCGTTGGAACTGGTCACCCGGCGGCGGTCGTGTAGATGCAGACGGAAGACATGGGCCGGGCTGGCAGGACCGCCACTGCGGGTGGTGAAGCTAACCCAGAGGTGGCCATCCTCTTCAAAGGACTCGATGTCCTCGGCATGCAGCGACGAAGTGCGCGCGCCGGTGTCGGCCTTGGCGCAGAGCGTCAAGTGCAGCTCCGGAAGCGTCACCATCTCGCGGCGGCCGATCACCGCCTTGGCCTGGTAGGGCAGCTCCTTCATGGGTCTCCTCCCTTGCGCAGCGTGACTCAGCGCCCCAGCTCGCTCAGACGACGAGCGATGGCGGTATCCGCAGGGGCCTCGCGAAGCGTCATCAGCACCGGCAGACGCAGCCGCGGAATCAGGGCCAGATCGCGGACCAGGTTCATGAAGTCCGCCCGGGGCTCTTCGGCCAGCCGGGCCAGGAAGCGCGGCAGGCGTTCGGCATCTTCAAGGTGCTGCCAGCCGCGGGCAGCGATGGCGGCCAGCAGGTCCGGACCACAGGTCTCGGGGTCGTCGAGCAGGGTGTCGAACCAGGGACCGGCCATGTGGGTGTCGGCGCCGGCGACGGCCCGCACGCAGGCACAGAAGGCCTCGATATCGCCGGTCTCGGCGGCCGCCTCACCCCGGGCGCGCAGGGCCTTGGCCAGGCCCTCGGGGATCGCCACATGTTCCAGACAGTAGCACAGCGAGGTGAGGACCTCGCCAGGCAGGGCCGGCAGGCGTGCCGCCAGGCGGCTGGCCTGGTCGGCCTCCATGCGCACCGCGAAATCGGCCAGGCCCTGCAGCCCCAGGGCGCGCCAGTCCAGCGCCTGCTGCCCCTCCAGGTAGGCCTCCGCCGGCTCCAGGTGCTGGCTCGCCGGATGGCCCAGGTCGAGGCTCGCCCGGGCGTGCAGCACGGCCTGGAAGGGCATCGAGGGTGTGAAGACCAGGGGGTTGTCCTTCATCAGGTTGTCGATTTGCTCGCCGTCCTCGCGGCCCAGGCCCCGGACGTTGCGGCCCAGCGTCTCGAGCAACCGCTGCAGGAAGGCGTCCCGCGGGGCCGGGTCGAGCCGGCCCTGTTCGTCTAGCGGCAAGGCCAGAAACCAGATCAGCGGATCCTCGAGTTCACCGACGCGAAACACCATGGCCAGGCGGGCCTTACCCTGCCAGGGCTGTGGCCAAGGTTGCTCGCCGCTTTCCAGGGCCGCCAGGGTGGCGAGCTCGCAGGGCGTGACGCGACGGCCCAGATGGTAGAGCCTAACCTCGGCTCCGCTGCGAACGAAGAAGTCGTGAAGGCTGTCGATCGGCTGCATGCTGTCTCCCCACTCTCGGACCGTGCACTCTACCGCGGCACTCACGTCCTGTCAGCCCGCCAGATGAGCGGTGCTCGGTGGGGGGTGGTCAATTCCTGACCAGTTGCCGCCGGGGCCCATGGCGACGGCGGATGGAGTATCTTTCCAAGGCTTATCCACAGGGACGTTCAGGATATCTGTGAATGAACCCCCTGCGGGCTCCGGCTATCGTAGGCATAATCGATGCCTATTGGCCGTGAACCGGGATTTCCTCTATCTTGCGTGGAAAAAACGGAATATAAAATCCATTTTTTATTCCATATGACTCTTTATCCTCAGTGGAGGCACCCGCTATGTTACGTTCCCTTGCTCTGACGATGCTGTCTGCCAGCGCCATCGCCTTCGCCGGCAACGCCCCGGCTCAGGAAGAGCCCCTCAAGGTTGGCATGTCCGGCGGCTATTTTCCTTTTACCTTCGTTGAGCAGGATACCCTCAAGGGCTTCGAGGTCGACGTCATGGAAGCGGTGGCCGAGGAGATGGACACCGAGGTGGAATTCGTGACCGCCAACTTCTCTGGCCTGTTCGGCATGCTCGAGTCCGGCCGCATCGACACCATCGCCAACCAGATCACCATCACCGAGGAGCGCCAGGCGAAGTACGTCTTCACCCAGCCCTACGTGTATGACGGCGCCCAGGTGGTGGTCAAGGCCGGCAACGAGACCATCGACGGCATCGAGGACTTGCGTGGCAAGACCGTGGCGGTGAACCTGGGGTCCAACTACGAACAGCTGCTGCGCGAGTTGCCCTACGCCGATGAGATCGATATCCGCACCTACGAGAGCAATATCGAGCAGGACACCGCCCTGGGTCGCGTCGATGCCTTCGTCATGGACCGGGTCAGCGCCAGCCAGGTGATCCAGGAAAAGCCCTTGCCCCTGCAGCTTGCCGGCCAGCCGTTCTCCGAGATCCGCAACGCCCTGCCGTTCCGCGACACCGAAGCCGGCCGGACCCTGCGAGACCGGGTCGACGAGGCGCTCTCCGCGCTGCGCGAGGACGGCACCCTGGCCGAGATCTCCGAGCGCTGGTTCGGCACCGACATTACCCGTCCCTGAGGAGCCCAGGCGCCCGACATGAGCGTGCTCGATTTCGACTACATGCTGGGGCTGGTGCCCATCCTGCTCGGTTACCTGCCCCTGACGCTGGGCATGGCGATGGCGGGCATGGTGCTGGCCCTGGTACTGGCCTGCGGCCTGGCGGTGATCCGGGTGCTGGGGATTCCGGGGCTGAACGGCGTGACCCTGCTGTTCATCTCCTTCTTTCGCGGCACCCCGCTGCTGGTCCAGCTGTTCCTGTTCTACTACGGGCTGCCCCAGGTAGTGGCCTTCCTCACCCAGATCGACGGCATCACCGCCACCATCATGGGGCTGACGCTGCACTTCGCCGCCTACATGGCGGAGTCGATCCGTGCCGCCATCGTCGGGGTGGATCGCAGCCAGACCGAGGCGGCGCTGTCGATCGGCATGACCAACGGTCAGCTGATGCGCCGCATCGTGTTGCCCCAGGCCACGCGAGTGGCGGTGCCGACCCTGATGAACTACTTCATCGACATGATCAAGGCCACCTCTCTGGCCTTCACCCTGGGGGTCACCGAGCTGATGGGTGCCACCCAGAAGGAGGCTGCCGGCAGTTTCCTGTATTTCGAGGCCTTCATCACGGTAGCGGTGATCTACTGGCTGATCGTCGAGCTGCTGGCCTGGGGGCAGCGTCGCCTGGAGGTTCGGCTCAATGAGGCGTATCGCCGATGATCAAGGTCACCAATCTCGTCAAGCGTTTCGGCGACACCACCGTGCTCGATGGCATCGACCTGTCGATCGAGCAGGGCGAGATCATTGTGGTGATCGGGCCCTCGGGGACCGGCAAGTCGACCCTGTTGCGCTGCCTGAACTTCCTGGAGCGCCCCGACGCGGGTCATCTGACCCTCGGCGACCTGGACGTCGATGTCACCCGCGCGACCCGTGCCGAGATCCTGGCGGCGCGGCGGCGCACGGCTTTCGTGTTCCAGAACTATGCGCTGTTCGCCAACAAGACGGCGCTTCAGAACATCGCCGAGGGGCTGATCGTGGTCAACCGCTGGCCCAAGGCCAAGGCCCATGCCCGGGCGAGAGAGATCCTCGAGCGCATCGGCCTGGCCGACAAGGCCGATGCCTACCCGGCGTCGTTGTCCGGCGGCCAGCAGCAGCGGGTCGGCATCGGACGGGCCATGGCGGCTCAGGCCGAGGTGATCCTGTTCGACGAGCCGACGTCCTCGCTGGACCCCGAATGGGTCGAGGAGGTCCTGGCGCTGATGAAGCAGCTCGCTGCCGAGCGCCAGACCATGCTGGTGGTCACCCACGAGATGGGCTTCGCCCGGGACGTGGCCGATCGGGTGATTTTCATGGAGGGCGGGCGTATCGTCGAGCAGGGGCCCCCGTCCCGGCTCTTCGGGGCGCCCCGCGATCCCCGGACCCGTGACTTCCTGCGCAAGGTGCTGGCCGCTGCGCCTGCCATCCCGTCCTCCTGAGCCGGGGTTGGCCCTCGGCACGTCCAGGCGGGATAATGAAGCCACAGACCGACCGGAGTGACATTCCATGAGCGTACACGAGGAACTCGATCAGGCCCTGCGCGAACTCGAATCCACCATGAAGGCGGCCGACATGTGGCGCATGGAGCGTCCCGAGCCCGAGGCCTTCGACAGTCCCCAGCCATTCTGCATCGACACCATGGCGTTGCCCCAGTGGCTGCGTTTCGTGTTTATCGCCCGGCTGGAGGCGCTGGTGGAGGCCCGCGCACCGATGCCCGCGACCTGCGACGTGGCGCCTGCGGTGGAGGCCTACCTGACCCAGGAAGGTGCCCGGGCCAGCGACCGTCTGCTGATGTGCAAGGTGGTCGAGCACATCGATCGCCTGGTCACCGAGAACTGAGGTGCCGATGCTGTACTATTTCGCCTATGGCAGTAATATGAACCCGGCCCGGGTCGAGGCCCGCATCGGCAGCACCCGCCGCGCGCTGCCCGGGGTGTTGGCCGATCACGAACTGCGCTTCGACAAGGCCTCCCGGGTGGCCGGCATCAGCCATGCCAACGTGGTACCGTCCCCGGGGAAACGTGTCGAGGGGGCGCTCTTCGAGTTGCAGGAAGCGCAGCAGATCCACCGGATGGACCCCTTCGAGGGCTACCCCCACGACTACGATCGCCATCGCCTGCCGATCCACACTGGCCATGGACCCATCGAGGCCTGGGTCTATATCGCCACGCCCGGCACCACCGCGGCGGCACTGCGACCGGCCCGGGAATATCTTGCCCACCTGCTGGCCGGCGAGGTCTTCCTGAGCCCGGCCTATCATGCCCGCCTGAGCGAGGTCGAGGCGGTGCACGGCCTGGATGACGCCACCCTGGCTGCGCTGGGGCTGTCTCGCCACACGCCGCGCTAAGTGTCATGAGGGGCAGGCAACGTCTCAGAAGCGGAAGCTGAGGCCGGCCATCACCACCACCGGGTCGATTTCGACCTCGCCGGCTTCGTTGTCACCGATGGTGATATCGGAGTCGATATCCAGGTACCAGGCGGCGGCGTTCAGCGCCCAGTGCTCGTCGATCAGCAGGTCGACGCCGAGCTGGCCGGCGGCGCCCCAGGAATCATCGAACTCGACGGACAGTGGCGCATCCAGCGATTCGTCATCGAAGCGGGTGTAGTTGACGCCGATACCGGCATAGGGCTGAACACGCGCCTCGGTGCTGCCGAGCGGATAGTACTGAACGGTCAGGGTCGGCGGCAGGTGCTCGACAGACCCCCCGGTGACGCCTTCGACCTGGAAGTTATGGTCGAAGGGCTCGGCAGCCAGCAGTTCCACGCCCAGCTTGTCGGTGAAGCGGTAACCCAGGGTGAAGGCAAAGGCACTGTCGTCATCCACGTCGACATCGACCCCGCCCAGGATGTCACCGTTGTCGCTCTTGGGCTCGACCTTGGCCACCCCGACCCGGGTGTAGAGATCTCCCACTCCATAGGCCAGGGCTTGGGTGCTGGCGACACTCGCGATGGCGCCGAGTCCGGCGATCAGCAGGATAGACAGCTTGGGCTTGCGCATGACGGGTCTCCTCGTGGATCGGGCGGCGAGCCGCCGTAAGTGTGGAGACGAGTCTACGCAGGAGCTTGCAGGCGACTCTTGATCTAGCGCAATGGGCCGTGGCGGTCGTCTTGATGGGGATCAAGAAAAACGACGCCGGGCCGAGACCCGGCGTCTGACGTGGGGGAGACGACTCAGAAGCGCAAGGTCAGGACTCCACCGATCGTCGTCGGATCCACTTCCGCCTCACCGATGTCGGTGCCGCCGACCGACACATCGGCGTCTACATCGGCGTATCTCGCGAAGGCACCGACGAGCAGGTAGTCGGTCACCGCCAAGTCCACGCCGACCTGGCCGGCGGCACCGTAGGACTCATCGACGTCCAGGCCAGCCAGCTCCTCCTCGGAGAAGTGCGTGTAGTTGAGCCCCGCACCCACATAGGGCTGGACACGAGACGGGGTGCCCCCGAGCGGATAATAGTTGAGCATCAGGTTGAGCGGCATGCGCTCCACACTGCCGATGCCGGCGCCGCCGAGGGCCAGATCATGCTCGACGGGCTCGGTGCCGTTGAGCTCGATGCCCAGCTTGTCGTGGAACTGGTAGCCCAGCCCATAGGAGTAGCCGCGCTCGTCGGAGATGTCCAGATCCGCGCCGGCTACGCGGCCGTTGTCATCGGTGACCTCGGTCTTGGCCACGCCACCCCGACCATAGATATCCCCGGCTTGGTAGGCCATGGCGGTCTGGGTGGCGACAACGCCGGCAGTGGCGAGGGCGGCAGCGGTCATAAGGCGCATCGTTTTCATGGGAGTCCTCCCTGTGTCATCCAAGGTGCCGGCAGCGAGATTCGGCGCCGGCGCATCGCTGATCATGATCATAGCGAACAGCGTTTCTAAAGGTCTTGTAGAATTTTCCTATGACACTAATAGGAAAAGATACGCGTTTTATATGGTGGGAACGAAGATAGTCTAGCCCTGTTTTGTAAGGTTTGTACAATTTTTCATATTTCATACACGGTGCCTCGCCGGCTGGCCGGGTTTCGGCTTCACTGAAGGGAAACGTTGTGCATGGAGCCACCGATATGGTCGACAGGACGCTTTTCGCCGGGTCTCGTCCCGGCCTGCTGGAACGACCACTGACCATGCTGCTGCTGGCGGCGGGGATCGCCATCTGGTTGCTGCTGCGGCCCGAGACCCTCCAGGCATTGCCGCTGGCCTGGCGCGTGCCGTTGATCGGGTTCGGGGTCTGGGCCCTGGGAATGGCCTTCGCGCGCCCTCTCACGCTGGGTGTCGGCAGGGGGTGGCTATGGCGCCAGGCGAGAGCGTCCTGGAGTCGACTGACCCTGTGGGGATTCGCGCTGGTGATCGTGGTGCTCGAAGTCCGGGCTTGAACCCGGAAACGCGAAAAGCCGCCCGAAGGCGGCTTTTCCAGTTTGAGTGCGTTATGCGCGTTCCTTTAGCGAGTGATGTGCTGATACTCACCGGCGTCGGCAGTCGCGCTGCTCACTGCCAGGATGGCAATGAAGGAAGCGATGAAGCCAGGAATGATCTCGTACACACCGGGACCCCCCATGAACTCTGCGTTCCAGCCCAATGAAATCCAGACCATGACGGTGGCGGCACCTACCACCATGCCCGCGATGGCGCCAGCGCCGTTGGTACGCGACCACATCAGCGACAGGATAATCAGCGGGCCAAACGCCGCACCGAAGCCTGCCCAGGCGTTACTGACCAGCCCCAGAACCTGAGAGTCCGGATCAGACGCAATGACGGCTGCCACCAGACCCACCAGTACGACACAAACCCGGCCTACGCCGACGGTCTCCTTGTCCGTCGCCTCTTTACGCAGGAACAGGCGGTAGAAGTCCTCGGTCAGTGATGATGACGACACAAGAAGCTGGCTGGAAATGGTGCTCATGATCGCAGCAAGCAGTGCAGCATAGAGGAAGCCGGTGACCAGCGGATGGAACAGCAGGTTCGCCAGGATGATGAAGATGGTTTCCGGATCCTCGACATCCATACCATTGCGGATCGCATAGGCCCGGCCGAACACACCCAGAGAGATCGCGCCGATCAGGGAGATGAGCATCCAGCTCATACCGATGTTACGGGCAGTAGGCACTTCCTTCAGCGTCCGGATGGCCATGAAGCGCACGATGATGTGCGGCTGCCCGAAATAACCCAGCCCCCAGGTCACCGCAGACAGCCAGCCGATAAAGGTCAGTCCCTCCGTCCATGATAGTAGCGTGGGATCGACTTCATTCAGGGTCTGTGACGCCTGGGCGAAACCGCCGCCACCTTCACCAAAGAGCACAACCGCCGGCATGATCACCAGTGCCAGCATCATGATGCAGCCTTGCACGAAGTCCGTCATGCTCACGGCCAGGAAGCCGCCGACGACGGTATAGGCAAGTACCACGCCCAGTGTGATGACGACACCTGCGGCGTAGTCGCTCAGGCCACCAATGTTGATAACGCCGGAAAACGCGCTTTCGAACAGCTTGCCGCCTGCCACCAGGCCTGACGCCGTGTAAACCGCGAAAAAGACCACGATGACGACAGCGGATACCGTTCTCAGCGACATCGCCTGAGTTGGAAACCGGTTCGCCAGGAACTCCGGAATGGTGATCGCATTACCATAGTGAACCGTCTGTTCACGAAGGCGTGGTGCGACCAGTGTCCAGTTGAAGAACGCACCCACGAGCAGGCCGATACCGATCCAGGCCGAACCCAGGCCGGATGCAAACAGTGCCCCGGGCAAACCTAGCAGCAGCCAGCCACTCATGTCCGAAGCACCGGCCGATAGAGCCGCCACTTTTGGACTCAGGGATCGGCCACCCAGCATGTAATCTTCGGACGAAGACGTGGCTTTGCGCATAGCATAAAAGCCGATGGCGATCATGAGCACAAAGTAACCAATAAGACTGATCCAGATACCAATAGCCATAAAAACGTCTCCAGTTTATTAGGCCGGATGTAGCGCCGACAGGTTGTTGGTACGCATGCAGACCAGAATGCTGATGGCGAGCATCACGATCGGGTCGAGCGCGAACTTGGAGCTGATAGTGGCATTGTTATCAACCATAGGGGCCTTCCGTGTTGTTGTGTTGTTGTGTTGATGAGTGGCGTTCACTCGTCTCCCAGTGCCAGCAGTGACGCGTTGCCCCCCAGGGCGGCGGTATTGACGGTCACCGTCTTCTCGGTGGCGAAGCGCAGCAGGTAGTGCGGACCGCCGGCCTTGGGACCGGTGCCGGACAGGCCCTGCCCGCCGAACGGCTGCACGCCCACCACGGCCCCGATGATATTGCGGTTCACGTAGACGTTACCAACGCGAACTTTCTTCGCTATTTCATCGGCGAAGGATTCGTTGCGGCTATGCACGCCGAAGGTTAGGCCGTAGCCGCGGGCGTTGATCGACTCGATTACCCTGTCGATCTCGCCGGCCTGGTAGCGCACGATGTGCAGCACCGGGCCAAACTGCTCCCGTTCCAGGGCTTCGATGCCGTCGATCTCGAAGGCCACCGGGGCGATGAAGGTGCCATTCCCGGTATGCGCCGAGTCGAGCCGGGTCTCGGCCAGCAGCCGACCCTCGCCCTTGAGCCTGTCGATGTGGGCGGCGAGCCCCTGGCGCGCATCCTCGTCGATCACCGGGCCGACGTCGGTGCCCAGGTCGCGGGGGTCGCCCACGTGCAACTCGGCCATGGCGCCGTCGAGGATCTCGATGACCCGGTCGGCCACGTCCTCCTGCAGATAGAGCACGCGCAGCGCCGAGCAGCGCTGACCGGCGCTCTGGAAGGCCGACTGGATGACGTCGGCGACCACCTGCTCGGGCAGGGCGGTGGAGTCGACGATCATGGCGTTCATGCCCCCGGTCTCGGCGACCAGGGTGGGCAGCGGGGCATGATCGCGGCCGGCGAGGGCGCGGTTGATGATCTGGGCGGTGTCGGTGCCGCCGGTGAACACCACGCCGGTGAGGCGCGGGTCGCGGGTCAGCACGCTGCCCACGGTGGGGCCGTCGCCGGGCAGCAGCTGGACGACATCGCGAGGCATGCCGGCCTCATGGAGCAGCTCGACGACGCGATGGGCGACGATCGAGGTCTGCTCGGCAGGCTTGGCCAGTACGGTATTGCCGGCCACCGCCGTGGCGACCACCTGGCCGCAGAAGATCGCCACCGGGAAGTTCCAGGGACTGATCGCCGCGAACACCCCCTTGCCGCCCATCACCAGCTCATTGGACTCGCCGGTGGGCCCGGGCAGGCGGGTCGGCTCGGCGAACAGCTCCTCGGCGCGCATGGCGTAGTAGCGGCAGAAGTCCACCGCCTCGCGAATCTCGTCGATGCCGTCGGTCAGCAGCTTGCCGCCCTCGCGGGAGCACAATGCCATCAGCTCGGCGAGGTGGGTCTCCATCAGGTCGGCGAAGCGGCGCAGGATGGCGGCGCGCTCGGCCACCGGGGTGGCCTCCCAACGTGGGAAGGCGTCCCAGGCGGCGTCCAGGGCCTGCTCAGCCTGAGGCTTGGTGGTCCACTGCACCGTGCCGACCGGCTGGCGGCGGTCGTAGGGGCTTGGGACCTCATGGGACCGGGACGGCGCGTCGGTGACCTCGAAGGCCAGCAGCGGGCGCGCCCGGTAGGTCGTCTCCATATGACGGCCCATGGCGTCCATCAGCGGTTGGTACTGGCTGCGGATATTGAGGTTCACACCGCGGGCGTTGCGCCGCTTCTCGCCGTAGATATCAGCCGGCAGCGGGATGCGCGGGTTGGCGTAGCTGCCATACTGGCGCAGGGTGTCCACCGGGTGCACGCACAGGGACGCCACCGGCACCTTGGGGTCGACCAACTGATGCACGAAGGAGGAGTTGGCACCGTTCTCCAGTAGGCGGCGCACCAGGTAGGGCAGCAGGTCCTTATGGGCCCCCACCGGCGCGTAGATCCGGCAGTAGGTACCTTGGGGCGCATGCGCCAGGGCCCCGTCGTAGAGGGCCTCGCCCATGCCATGCAGGCGCTGGAACTCGAAGGGCCGGATCGCCTGGTTGGCCTGTTCCAGGATGGTCGAGATGGTATGGGCATTGTGGGTGGCAAACTGCGGGAAGAGGCGTCCGCGGGTCTCCTCGGAGAGCAGGAAGCGCGCGCAGACCAGGTAGGCCACGTCGGTGGAGGCCTTGCGGGTGAAGACCGGATAGCCGTCCACGCCGAGCTGCTGGGATTCCTTGATCTCGGTGTCCCAGTAGGCGCCCTTGACCAGACGCAGGGGAATCTCGTCACCCTGGTCGTCGGCCAGGCGGTTGAGGTAGTGCAGCACCGACAGGGCACGCTTGGCATAGGCCTGCACCACCAGCCCGAAGTGACCCCAGCCACGGCAGGCCTCGCTTTCGTAGACGGCACGGAACACCTCGAGGGAAATCTCTAGACGATCGACCTCCTCGGCGTCGATGGTCATGGCCACGTTACACTCACGGGCCAGGGTGGCGAGCTCCTTGACGGTACCTACCAGCTCGCGCAGGACCTGTTCGCGACGGCCGAACTCGTAGCGCGGGTGCAGGGCCGAGAGCTTGATGGAGATCGAGGGGGCCGGCGTCTTCGCCGACAGCGACTGGCTGGTCTGGCCGACCTGGCGGATGGCCTGGGCGTAGTCCTCGAAGTAGCGCCTGGCGTCGGCCCGGGTGCGGGCGGCCTCGCCGAGCATGTCGTAGGAGTAGGTGTAGCCCTTGTCGAACAGCGGCCTGGAGCGCTTGAGCGCCTCGTCGATATCGCGGCCGAGCACGAACTGCTTGCCCATGACCTTCATGGCTTCGACCATGGCGCGGCGGATCACCGGCTCGCCCAGGCGATTGACCATCCTGTTGATGAAGCCCGAGGGCTTGCCCTCGCGGGGCTTGTCGAGGGTCACCACCCGGCCGGTCATCAACAGGCCCCAGGTGGAGGCATTGACCATCCACGACTCACTCTTGCCGACGTGGGCCTGCCAGTCGGCCGGGCCGAGCTTGTCCTCGATCAGAGCGTCGGCGGTGGCCTTGTCGGGAATGCGCAACATGGCCTCGGCCAGGCACATCAGCATCAGGCCCTCGTGGGTATCGAGGCTGTATTGCTGGAGCAGCTCGTCGATGGTGTCCACCGCGGTATCCATCTCGCGGATCTCGCGCACCAGGTCGGCGGTCTTGTCGGCGATGCGCCGGAAATCTTCCTGGCTGGCGTCGAGCACCTTGACCAACTCGTCGACGAAGGCATTCTCGTCGACGATATAGTGCTCGCTGATGCGCGCGAAGAGGGTATCGAGATCCTGGCGCCAGCTGTCACGGGCCAGCATATGGTTGGCATTGAGCATCAAGCTAGGGTCCCCCGGTGGTAAGCCGTTGTGTCGTCAGAGGGCAGGGCCCGGCGCCGGCGAGACGTGACTGTTGCCGGCGGTTTCGGGGCATCCTTAGAGGGTAGGGGGGCAGGCGAGAGCCTGCTTGTCGAATCCCCGGGAGGTTTTTACCTTTCCACGGATATTGCCGGGTACGGGGTTGAAGTGGCGACCCAGGTCTAACGGCCGGGGGCAATGGTCTTTAGCTGCGGGCCGCCGGCCTGCCTCAGCTGGCTCGGGGAATGGCCGAAGGCACGACGAAAGGCCCGCGACAGGGCGCTCTGGTTGGTGAAGCCGGTCAGTGCGGCGATTTCCGAGAGCGGCAGATGGCTCTGCAGGAGTAGGCGATGGGCGCTTTCTAGGCGGCGGCGGATCACGTACTGCCAAGGGGACAGGCCGGTCTGGGCACGGAAGCGCTCGGTGAAGTGGGCCTCGCTCAGGCAGGCCGCAGACGCCAGGTCGGCGACCCGCAGCGGGCTGCCGAGATGGCGGTCGATGTAACGATCCAGCGCCGCCAGGTCGAGACGCCGCCCCCGGGGCGGCGTCGCGTGGGCCAGACGGGCATGCAGCGAGCCCAGCAGGGTGCAGGCGAGACGCTCGTGGTGCACCGGGTCGATGGGGCCCCGGCTGGAGAGCAGGCGCAACTCCTGGAGCAGGAAGTCCCGGTAGCGCTTGAGCGGGTCGTCCAGAGTAAAGAAACGCGGCGCATCGAAGAGGCGCGAGAGGTCATGATGGTAGCCGGTCAGTGACAGGGCGTCGCCGGGGAGGTCGAGGATCAGCTGATGGTTGTCCCCGTGGCCGGCATAGTAGTGCACGTGATTGGCCGGCACGATGCAGCCGGAGAAAGCGGAGGTGGCGCCGCCCAGCCCCTCGATCTCGAAATCGGCCTGCCCACTCAGGCCGATCACGATCTGATGGAAGTCGTGGGCATGATGGTGGGTGATGGTGTCGAGCGGGATCTGGCGAATGGCGCTGGACATGGTCGTCCCCCGGCTGGGCAGGTCATCGACATGACAGACCATGCTACCAGAGACGCCGACGGGGCGGGATCAGTCTTGCTGACGCCGCAGCCGGGTATGGGCCGCCAGGTGGTCGCGCAGCGCCGCCAGCTCCTCCTGGCCCGTGGCGTCCAGCAAGGGCTTGCCCCGGCTGACGCGATCGTGTCGGCCATGCTCGTCCATAAGACGCTGGGCGCGACGGCGTACGCCGTCCAGGTAGTCATCATGGCGAATCGGGTAGCCGGCGATGGCGGTCCATTCGGTCTCGCTGACACGGCTTTCCAGGGCCTTGTCGAACAGCTCGAGGAGATGTTCCGGTTCGGTACGATAGCGGGGCGTGCGCGAGAACATCAGCACGGCGACGAGGGTGCCGAAGAACAGCAGGCAGACCGCGAAGACCAGCAGGTACAGGGCCATCGGTGTTCTCCCATGCAAAAGGGCCCGGCGATGGCCGGGCCCCGGGGTGGTCGCGCTGTCAGGGCATTGGCAACTCGAGGATCTCCCGGGCCTGCTGCCAGGAGGCCACGGGACGCTCATACTGCTCGCATAGCTTTGCCACCCGCTCGACCAGGGCGGCATTGGAGGGGGCCAGGCTCTCCTTGTCCCAGCGCACATTGTCCTCGAGACCGGTGCGGGTGTGGCCACCGGCGGCGATCGACCACTCGTTGAGGACCAGCTGGTTGGCCCCGATGCCGGCCCCGCACCACTGGGAGCCCGGCGCCAGTCGCTCGAGGGTCTCGATATAGAAGTCGAAGGTCGGCTTGTCGACCGGCATGGCGTTCTTCACGCCCATCACGAACTGGACGTACAGCGGCGCCTTGATCTTGCCCTGCTTCATCAGGTTCACCGCCTGATGGATATGCGACAGGTCGAAGGCCTCGATCTCGGGCTTGATGTCGTAGGTCAGCATCTCGGAGGCGAGCCAATCCACCAGGTCCGGCGCGTTCTCGTAGACACGCGTGGGGAAGTTGTTGGAACCGACCGACAGGCTGGCCATGTCGGGCTTCAGCGGCAGCATGCCGCCGCGCTCACGGTCGGCCCCCGAGCGTCCCCCGGTAGACAGCTGGACGATCATCCCCGGGCAGTGTTTGCGCAGGCCCTCGAGCAGGCGGGCGAACTTCTCGGGATCCGAGGTCGGGGTCTGATCCTCGTTGCGGACATGGCAGTGGGCAATGCTCGCCCCGGCCTCGAAGGCCGCCTGGGTGCTCTCGATCTGCTCTTCGATGGTGATCGGAACCGCCGGATTGTTTTCCTTGCGTGGCAGGCTGCCGGTAATGGCCACACAGATGATACAGGGATTGTTCATTGAAGCTGTCCTTGACGCGTTGAGTCATGGTGCCGGTTCGCCGAGCGACCGGAATGGCAGGTTCGGGCCTGCTCTTGTGATGTATCGGATCGCTGGGCGGGCGTGTGCAATGTAAGTATAAGGCCACGGAGGGGCCGGCTACTACGGCCACCGCAGGTAGGCAGGGCTTCCATGCCGATCGGGTCGGGGGGGATACCCTTGGCGTTATGGTAGGTGCCGACATCAGGGTGATGCACGATGGTGGTAGCTAAAGAGTACTTTTATAACAGGTGAGTAGGGGCGCCGTGCCGACGAGGCGTCAGGAAGACGGTGATCCAAGGGAAAGGGTGTCCCCGGACACGGCGAGGCGCCCCATACGATAGATCAACCAAGTCAAGGGGGTGAAAAGTTGAGGCGCCATGTCTCGAAGCGTCTTGCCGGTCTCCGGCATCGCCATTCTCCTACACCTAATGGCGTAGATGTAGATGATGCGTGCGGGACCTTCCACGGAATGGCACGGAAGCCCATCGGCCGCTTGCCCGGCGTCTTAGGTGCTGATGACCACCGGCGTGTCGATGCGGGGGCGACGCTTGATGTCTGTACGCTTCATTTTTGTATGGTGAATGGCATGTATGGCTTCACCATACACGACACCATACAAAATGGCGGAGCTATACGTTTACGCCCAATGACGCTGATGGACAGGATTTCGAGGAGATTCAGCGGCTTGGTGAGGGAGGGTGTCGCTTGATGACGCTGCTTTACAGCCGATTGGAGCGGGTGAAGGGAATCGAACCCTCGTCTTAAGCTTGGGAAGCTTCTGCTCTACCATTGAGCTACACCCGCGAAGCGATTGGATAGTAAATCCAATCGCTTACTTATTGCAAGTGCTCGTCGCTCGTGCCGTCCCTGTTCGCTTACCACGCGTGCCCTGCCGTCTGGGCGGCGCCTGGCACCTGTACCCGGCAAGCAGGGAACTGCGTGGAGGTGGCGTGAAAAAAATTGCCTTCTCGGCGAACTTTTGTTGGCTAGGCTGTCAGAACAAGCACGGACAGCAGCGCGATGGCAGTCGCTAACACTGTTGGTCCGGCTTGCAGTTTCGATCCTTGGCCGTCTTGTGTTCCGCAAGGCGGCTTTTTCTTGTCGCCCTGTCTGACTGGCCGGCTGTCCGGGCATGGCCGTCTGTCGGCTCGGGGAGGCGCCTGTCGTATGGTGGCCTCCGGCACCTGGCCGGCCAGCGGTGGCATGCCGGAGGCGGTGGTCACGAATGGCGCATGCGCAGCAGGGCGCTCAGGACATCGCGGCGGGTGACGATACCCACCAGGCGTTCCTGTTCCACCACCGGATAAACCTTGGGCTTGGCACCCAGCATCTCCTGGGCGAGGTCGCTAATGCTCTTGGTGGGAGGGATGGAGAGCACCTCGTGACGCATCAGTTCACGGACTAGGGGCGGCTCCTCATCGAGATAGGAACTCTCCAGCACCTTGCCCAGCACGTCCTGTTCCGAGATGAAGCCGATGAGGTGGTCATGGTCGTCGACCACCGGCACTCCCGGCAGCCGGTGCAGTGCCAGGCCTTCGGCCAGGGTGGCCACCGAGGTCTTGCCGGTAACCCGGTAGCAGTCGCGGGACATGATGTCACGGACGATGGTGGGGGCCTTGTTGGGCATGGCGGTTCTCCTCGTGCCGGCGGTGGTGGCCTGTCGCTACGGGGCAGGCGCCCGACCGTCTCCCAGGGGCATTCAGGAGGACGTGCCGCGGGATGCCGATGGGCCCGTAGCGTTTCTCGATGTCAGCATAGACGAGCCTTGCCATTGTCATGTGCACGCCGATGGGCCCGGTTGCCAACGCTATGCGGGCATACCAGGGCTTTCTGGAACCGGGGCGCAGCGCATCACTCCAAGTATGGCACACTGTTCCTGTCCGTCCCGCAGCACGGAAACCTCATCCTGCAGAGGGATCACCGGCCAGCGGGACGCCTTGGGGAAGTCACTTGCCAGACCATGGGGGAGCCGATCATGGATGCCCGTGAATACCTGGCCCGCAAGGGGCTGGACGGAGAGCGCGACCGGGAGCGTCCCAATACCCTGGAGGAAAAGGCCTGGTCCCGGGCCCGGGAGGCCGGCGATCACCGCCCTAGGGCCGGCACGCCCCATGACTGGGAGGATTGGGAGCGCTTGCATGACACCCTGGCGGAGGGCGCCGAGGCGCTCGAGCAGAAGATCGACCACGAGGCCCATCGCCAGGCCCTGGAGCATGAACGGGCCGTGCAGCATTTCACGCCCCAGGCCAGGGAAGAAGCGCGGTCATCCCAGGATGCCCTGGCGTCCCGGGCGCGCGACACGGAGGCCGGGGCCCCGGCTCGCCCCGAGCCCTTCGCCGCCTTGGTGGCACTGGCCGTGCTGCTGCCGCCGCTGTCCATGGGATTGGCGGGCGGCGGCAGCCGTCGGGTGGCTCTCTCTCTGGGGCTGACCTTGCTCGGCTGGGTGCCGGGGGTCGTCTATGTCCTGGCCTGGCTGCGCCGCGCCTGAGCCTTGGCAGTGCGCCTCTCGCCGGTATAATCCTCCTCGTCCCCACTGTCACACCGGAGTCGAGCCTTGGGCTATCTCGTCGGCATCACCATTCTCTGGGCTTTCTCGTTCTCGCTGATCGGCGTCTACCTTGCCGGTCAGGTGGACAGCTACTTCGCGGTGCTGACGCGGATCGCCCTGGCGGCGCTGGTCTTTCTGCCGTTTCTGCGGCCACGCTTGCTGCAGGGGCGCCAGCGGCTGACGCTGATGGGACTCGGCGCCATCCAGCTCGGCGTGATGTACATCTTCTTCTATCAGTCCTTCCTGCTGCTCTCGGTGCCGGAGGTGCTGCTGTTCACCATCTTCACGCCACTCTATATCGCCCTGCTGGACGATGCCCTGTTCCGGCGCTTCACCCCCTTCCACCTGGTCACCGCCGGCCTGGCCGTGCTGGGGGCGGCGGTGATCCGCTATCAGGAACTCGACAGCGGGTTCTGGCTGGGCTTTCTGGTGGTGCAGGGGGCGAACCTCTGCTTCGCCCTGGGTCAGGTGGGATATCGCCGGCTCTCGGCGAGTCTACCGGCGTCGCTGCCCCGCCACAGTGTCTTCGGCTGGTTCTACCTCGGCGCCTTGGCGGTAGCGCTGCCGGCTTTCGTGTTGCTGGGCAGTACGGCGGCGCTGCCGACCACCGGCGTGCAGTGGGGCGTGCTGGCCTGGCTCGGGCTGGTAGCCTCGGGGGTGGGCTACTTCCTCTGGAACCTGGGGGCCACCCGGGTCGATGCCGGAGCGCTGGCGATCATGAACAACGCCCTGATTCCCGCCGGGCTGCTGGTCAACCTGGTGATCTGGAACCGCGATGCCGACCTGCCCCGGCTGGCGCTCGGCGGGGCGATCATCGTCGGCTCGCTGGCGCTCAACGAGTGGTGGCTGCGCCGTCGGGCGCTACAGGTCGCCTGAGGTCGGTTTGCCCCCCTCGGAACCCGCCGTCATAATGAGCGGCCGGCGAAGCGAGGGACCCGCGCATGCAAGCCTTCAAGAACATCGGCCTGATCGGTCGCCTGGGCAGTGCCAAGGTGGTCGAGACCCTCAAGCGGTTGATCCGCTTCCTCGAAGCGGGGGGGTATCACATCATCATCGAGGATCGCACCGCCACGGTGCTCCTCGATCATGGCCATCCCGAGGCCAGCCGGCGGCTGATCGGCGAGCTGTGTGATCTGGTGATCGTGGTGGGGGGCGACGGCAGCCTGCTGGGGGCGGCTCGGACCCTCTGCTACAGCGGCACCCTGGTGCTGGGGGTGAATCGCGGCCGACTCGGCTTTCTCACCGACATCTCACCCGATGAGCTCGAGGCGCGGGTCGGCGAGGTGCTCCAGGGGGACTTCGAGATCGAGGAACGTTTCCTGCTAGATGCCGAGCTCTACCGGGAAGAGACCCTGGTGGGTAGCGGTGACGCCCTTAACGAGGTGGTCGTGCACCCCGGCAAGGCGGTACGCATGATCGAGTTCGAGCTGTTCATCGACGGCCAGTTCGTCTACAGCCAGCGCAGCGATGGCCTGATCGTGGCTACCCCCACCGGTTCCACGGCCTACGCGCTGTCCGGTGGTGGCCCGATCATGCACCCTCGGCTCGATGTCGTGACCCTGGTGCCGATGTTTCCCCATACCCTGTCGAGTCGCCCCATCGCCATCGATGCCGCCAGCGAGATCCGTATCCACATCGGCGAGACCAACCAGACCTATCCCCATATCAGCTGCGACGGTCAGACACGGGCCGTCGCCAAGCCCGACGATGTGCTGGTGATTCGCCGCAAGCCGCAGCGGGTGCAACTGGTGCATCCGCTGGGACACAACTTCTACGAGGTCCTGCGCAGCAAGCTGGGCTGGAGCAACCGCCTGGGAGACTGAGGTGAGCCGCAATCACGCCCTCGAGGGGTACGACCTGATCGGTGATGTGCACGGCTGTGGCGCCACGCTGGCGACCCTGCTCGAGCGTCTGGGCTATCATTGCCGCGCGGGCGTCTACCGTCATCCGCGGCGCAAGGTGATCTTCCTTGGCGACCTCATCGACCGCGGCCCGCGCATCCGCTTGGCGGTGTCCATCGCCCGGCGCATGGTAGAGGAGGGCGAGGCTTACATCGTCATGGGCAACCATGAGATCAATGCCCTGACCTATTGCCACCGTGCCCGCGGTGGGACGGGACGCGAGTGGTTGCGCGAACATACGCCGCGCCACAATCGCATCATCAAGGAAACCCTCGACCAGTACCGCGATCACCCCCAGGAGTGGGAGGAGGTCCTGGCCTGGTGCCTCGACATTCCGCTGTGCCTGGAGTTCGAGGGGCTGCGAGTCGTGCATGCCTGCTGGGACCACGCCTTGATCGAGGGGTTGCGTCGTGAGCGTCCCGATGCCCGTATCGACATGGATTTCCTCGAGGCGGCGGTACAGCCGGGCACGCGGGAGTTCCGCATTCTCGACCGGCTGACGCGGGGCTGTCATGTGCCCCTGCCCGAGGGCCTCGAAATACACTCTGGTGACGGCTTCACGCGGCGCAGTTTCCGTGCCCACTTCTGGGCACGGGCGCCGCGCACCTGGGGCGATGTGGTCTTCCAGCCCGACAACCTGCCGGGAGACCTGGAGCAGCGCCCGTTGACCGAGACCGAGCATGCCCGGCTGAGCTACTACGCGCCCGAGGAGCGGCCGTTGTTCATCGGCCACTACTGGTGCGAGGGGATCCCGGCACTGCCGACGTCCAACATCGCCTGCCTGGACTACAGTGCGGTGAAGTTCGGCCGCCTGGTCGCCTATCGCTGGAGCGGCGAGGCGCGGCTGAATGCCGACCATTTCGTCTGGGTGCGGGTGCCCCGCGAGGAAGAGGCGCGTCCGGAGCCCTGGGAGATCGATTTCGATTGATACAATTCTTTACGCAATTTTCGTCCCGGCGGTGTGAACTTCGTCTCCCCTGGCCCGTCAGAGTAGGTGTTCCCTTGAATGATCCCTTGCTCTTGTCCGGCGGCCCCCTCCGCCGGACTTTTTCTTTGCGGGCCCTTCACGCGCCGCCTCCCGACCTGCCACGAGGGCGACCATGTACCGGATGATCCTGCTCCCCTCTGATGTCGATACCCGCGAGTTGCGCCAGGCGCTCTGGGCCCACCGCATCGGCCATCGTGTCACCGAAGAGACCGAGGGCCAGGTCCTATGGCTGGTGGATCCGCAGCAGCACGAGGCGATGCTGCACCTGGTGGAACGCTGGCGCCGCGGCGAGCCGATGGCGCCTCGGCGCCGGCCGTCCCCGTCCCGTTCCGGTGCCGACGGTCTGCTGATGCCATTTCGCCTGGCCCCGGTGACGGCCGGCGCCATGACGCTCTGTCTGCTGGTCTTCGCCGCCATGCAGGTGCTCGGCGATCTGGTGGTGGTGGCGCTGACCATCGTGCCGGTGTGGGTGGCCGGCGGCGAGCTGATGGTCGGCCGTCTGCTGACGACCCTGGCCGAGGGGCAGGTCTGGCGACTACTGTCCCCGGCCTTCCTGCATTTCGGCTGGATGCATCTCATCTTCAACCTGTTGTGGCTGTGGTACTTCGGTCGTCAGGTGGAGACGCTGCATGGCAGCGGGCGCATGCTGCTGCTGCTGCTCACCGCCGGTATCGGCGGCAACCTTGCCCAGTATGCCACCGGCACGGTGTTGTTCGGTGGCATGTCGGGCGTCGATTTCGCCCTGCTGGGGTATGTCTGGCTGTTGTCGCGGCGCGCGCCCGACAGTGGCTTCTTCGTGCCGCAGATGCTGGTGGTGTTCATGCTCGGCTGGATGGTCTTCACCATGACCGATATGGCCGAACTGGTGGGGTTCGGCAATGTGGCCAACGAGGCCCATGTGGGCGGGCTGGTCGTGGGGCTGGTGCTGGGCTGGTATCATTCCCGCCGGGGTCGCGCGCGGCGCTGAGGCCCCCTCGATACGTTTTTCAAGAGAGCCTTGCCATGAGCGACATGACCTTCGAGCGCATGATCCAGCAGATGACCCCCGCCATCTACGAGAGCCTCAAGCAAGCGGTGTCGCTGCGCAAGTGGCCCGATGGCCGTTTCCTGACGCCCGAGCAGACCGAACTGTGCCTCGAGGCGGTGATGCGCTACGAGATGGAGAATGGCGTGCCCGAGCAGGCGCGGGTCGGCTACCTCGAGCAGCGCACCTGTGGCGGCGCCAGCAGCGGGGCGGACGTGCCCCCGGAGAGGGCCGGCTTGGCCCGGGACGCCAGCCATGACTGAGGCGGTGATCCTCACGGGCTGCCTAACCAAGATGGCCGTGGTGCCGGGTCACCCGGCGCGCTATACCCTGCGCGTCGGCGAGCACCGCCTGGACCTCAATGCCCGGCTCGGCCGACCGCTGCGCCTGACCTGGACCGGGGCCATCGCCTGCACCCACTGTGGCCGGGCGACGAAGAAGAGCTTCGGCCAGGGACACTGCTACCCCTGCTTCAAGAAGCTGGCCCAGTGCGATACCTGCATCATGAAACCCGAGCTCTGCCACTTCTTCCAGGGTACCTGCCGCGAACCCGACTGGGGCGAACGTCACTGCTTCCAGCCCCATGTGGTCTACTTGGCTAACGCCTCGGGCCTCAAGGTGGGCATCACCCGGGGCACCCAGGTGCCGACCCGTTGGCTCGACCAGGGGGCGGTACAGGCGCTGCCGATCCTCGAGGTGGACTCCCGCCAGCAGTCCGGCTTCGTCGAGGTGCTGTTCAAGGAGGAGGTCTCCGACCGCACCAACTGGCGTAGCATGCTCAAGGGCGAGACCCAAGACATCGCTCTGGTCGCCGCGCGCGACCGCCTGCTCGACCGTCTGAGCGCCGGACTTGCCAACCTGCGCGAGCGCTTCGGCATTGAGGCCATCCGCGAGCTCGATGAAGTGCCGCGAGCTTTCGATTATCCGGTGCTGGAGTACCCCCGCAAGGTGGTCTCTCACAACCTCGACAAGGCCCGCCAGGTGGCGGGCACCCTGCTGGGCATCAAGGGCCAGTACCTGATCCTCGACAGTGGCGTGATCAACCTGCGCAAGTTCACCGGCTACGAGGTCGCGGTCACCGCCTGAGACCTGCGCTATGCTCGGGGCGTGATCCCCTCTCGAGGAGTGCCCGATGAGCGAGATGCGTGCCATGCGGCTGCATGCCCCGAACCAGCCGTTGCAGCTCGAATGTCTGCCGTTACCCGAACCCGGCCCCGGCGAGGTGCGGGTCCGGGTACTGGCCTGCGGGGTCTGCCGCACCGACCTGCACGTGGTGGATGGGGAGCTCGAGCGTCCTAAGCTGCCCCTGGTGCCCGGCCACGAGATCGTCGGCGAGGTCGATGCCTTGGGCGAGGGCGTGTCGAACCGGGAAGTGGGGCAGCGGGTGGGCGTGCCTTGGCTGGGCTGGACCTGCGGCGAATGCCCCCAGTGCCTGGCCGGGCGCGAGAACCTCTGCGAGCGGGCCGAGTTCACCGGCTACACGCGAGACGGCGGCTATGCCGAATACTGCGTGGCCGATGCCCGCTACTGCTTCCCGCTGCCCGCCGAGGACGCCCAGGCCGCCGCGCCCCTGCTGTGCGCCGGGTTGATCGGCTACCGCACCTGGCGCCTCGCCGGCGGCGACGCGCCCTGTCGGCTGGGCATCTATGGCTTTGGCGCCGCGGCCCATATCCTGGCCCAACTGGCGATCGCCAAGGGGCAAACCCTTTATGCCTTTACCCGCCCCGGCGACCAAGAGGCCCAGGCCTTTGCCCGGCGGCTCGGGGCCACTTGGGCGGGGGGCAGCGACGAGGCGCCCCCCGAACCGCTGGATGCCGCCCTGCTGTTCGCGCCGGTGGGCGAGCTGGTGCCCATCGCCCTGTCCCAGGTGCGCCCCGGCGGCGTGGTGGTCTCAGGCGGCATCCACATGTCCGACATCCCGTCCTTTCCTTACCGGCTGCTGTGGGAGGAGCGCAGCCTGAAGTCGGTGGCTAACCTCACGCGCCGTGACGGCGAGGAGTTCCTCGCGCTGGCCCCCAAGGTGCCCATCCATACCGAGACCACCGCCTACCCGCTGGAGGACGCCAACCGAGCCCTGGACGACCTGCGCGAGGGACGGCTCTCCGGCGCCGCGGTGCTGATGCCCTAAATCTGCCGGCGGCGTGTGAGCACTCGACTGGCACCCCTATCAGGCCATTACCTTCCGGCCCTGACGCGGCTCCGGGGGCCGGGCACTCGGTCAACCTGACTCGGCGATCGTCGAGTAGGGGTTGTCCGGCATCAGGTGGCGGGGTAGGGGCGGGCGCCGGGCGCCCTCCTTGGGGCCGTAGTGCTTGGCCAGGTAGTCGAGGATGGTGGCTTCGGTCTCCGGCTGGAATTGCCACAGGCCTTGGGTGTCCTGCATCCAGCGGATGAGCTTCTCCCAGTGGTTGCGTGAGCCGCTATTCTGGGTCACCAGATTGGCCGAATGACAGGCGGTGCAGTTGTTGCGTACCGTCTGCCATCCTTCGGCCATGACCAGGCCGGTATCGGGGTCGGTTTGCTGGGCCAGGGCCGAAAGCGGCAGCCCCAGCAGTCCCAGCCCCAGCAGGGAAGCGCCGATGGCGTGTGCAAGCGTCATGCGTCCTCCCGGGCCACCTGGACCGCGATACGGTGGCAGGCGTTGTTGAGATAGCCCTTGGGGTTCCAGCCCGGGACGACCATTGGCTGGGCGCGACCTTCCTCGTCGGTGGCCTTGGCCCACACCTCGTAATAGCCGGGCTCCGGGAACTCCACCAACGTCGTCCAGCGCTGCCAAGCCAGCCGGTTGGGGGGCGCCTTCAATTCGGCGGGCTGCCAGGTGGCGCCGAAGTCGATGGAGACCTGCAGCGCCTTCACGGCCAGGTCCCCGGCCCAGGCATGGCCTCGCACGGTCAGCGGCTCGCCGAGGGCATGGGTGATGCCCGACTTCGGGAAGGTCACCAGGGATTTCACCGGCATCGAGTGGATGGTCACGAAGTCCTCATCGGGCACGTTACTGCCTGGGGCGACCGGGTGCTTGGGCACGCTGTAGGAGGGTGGGGCCATCTTGGTGCCGTCATGCTTCTGGTCGCGGATCAGGATGCGGTTGAGCCACTTGCCCGAGACCGACCCCGGCCAGCCGCCACAGACCAGTCGTAGTGGGTGGCCGTTCAGGTAGGGGATGTCCTCGCCGTTCATCGCCCAGGCGATCAGCGACTCGTCCTCCAGCGCCTTCTCCATGGGCACGCCACGCGAGATGGGCGCCTTGTTCGGATCGCCGCTGACATGGTCGTCGGCGCCGTAGTAGCCGATATAGACGGCGTCGTCGGCGATGCCACAGGCCTGAAGCACGTCGCGCAGCCGCGCCCCGGTGAAGGAGGGGCAGGCCACGGCCCCGGTGGTCCACTGGTTGCCACTCGCCGAGGGCACGAACTCACTGCGCCCGTTGCCGCCACATTCCACTTGCAGCTGGTAGGTGTGGTGGGGGAACTGCTCCTTGAGCTCGGCGATGGAGAAGGTCGTGGGCGTCAGGCAGGATTCGCCGGCGATCTCGAGCCGCCAGGCATCGACGTCGATGCTCTCCAGTGCCGGCGGGATGCCGTTGTTGCGCACGAACATGTGCTTGGCCGGCGTGATGTCGTCGTCGAGCAGATGGGCCGGGGTCTCGGCGTTGATGGGCCGGTCGTTGAGCACCGTCAGCCCTTCCTTGCCTTGCAGCGTGAAGGGCTCCTCGCTCTGGGCCAGGGCGGCGGGGATCAGGCCGCCCGGCATCCGGTCGGCGAAGGGGATCTGGGCGCCCACCGCCGCGGCCATGGCCAGCAGGCTGGAGCGCTTGAGGAAGCCGCGGCGAGTCACGGGATCGACCTCGCGGTCCCACAGCAGCTTGTCGGCCCTCTCCGGGTCCTCGGCATAGAGTTCGTGGAGACCGCGGGTGCGCGGAGGTCTCTTGGTCATGGCGCTGACTCCTAGGGCGCCCGGCAGGGGGGAAGCGGCGTCACCGGCCGGGCCATCGTTGTGATTGTTGTGGCCTGAATCAGCTTAGCACTCGATGGAAGTTCCGGAGGCAGGCCCGACCAGTCCCCCTCTGGTAGGATGTGCGGCTCGACAAGGATGCCCGGAGACGCCCCGTGAACGACTCGCCGTTCATTCCCGCCCCCGACACCGCCTGTGCCGAACGGGTCGGCCGCCATCTCGCTACCCTGACCAAGCCCCCCGGCAGCCTGGGGCGTCTCGAGGCCCTGGCGGTGAGCCTGGCCGGCCTCACCGGCGAAGACTTCCCGCGGGTCACCCCACCCGGGGTGGTGGTCTTCGCCGCCGATCACGGCGTGGCCGAGGAGGGCGTCTCGGCCTTCCCTCAGGCGGTCACCGCCCAGATGGTGGCCAACTTCGTCGCCGGCGGGGCGGCCATCAACGTCTTTGCCCGGCGCATCGGTGCGCGCCTCGAGGTGGTCGACGTAGGCGTGGCCGGTGATCTGCCGGCACAGGGGATCGTGCATGACAAGGTGCGTCCCGGCACCGCCAACCTGGCCCGGCAGGATGCCATGTCCCGTGACGAGGCCCGGACGGCCCTGGCCGTCGGCCGGCGGGCCGCCGGACGCGCCGCCGAGGCGGGCTGCCGCTGCCTGATCGTCGGCGAGATGGGCATCGCCAACACCACCGCCAGCAGTGCCATGCTGGCCGCCTTCACCGGCGCGTCGGTGGCCGAACTGGTGGGGCCTGGAACCGGCGTGGTGGGCGAGGCCCTGGCCCACAAGCGGACGGTGATCGAGGCGGCGCTAGCCGAACGCGCGCCCGACCCCGCCGAGCCCTTGGACGTGCTCGCCAGGCTGGGCGGGCTGGAGATCGCCGCCATGGCCGGGGCTTACCTGGAGGCGGCGGCGCGGCGGATGCCGATTCTCGTGGACGGTTTCATCGCCACGGTGGCCGCGCTCACCGCCTGTCGGCTCGACCCGGCCCTGCGGCCCTACCTGATCTTCGGCCATCGCTCCCATGAGCCCGGCCATGGTCGGGCCCTGGCGGTGCTGGACGCCGAACCGCTGCTGGACCTGGACCTGCGCCTGGGCGAGGGCACTGGTGCGGCCCTGGCCTTCCCGCTGCTGGAAGCCGCCACCGCCATGCTGGCGGAGATGGCCACCTTCGCCGAGGCCGGCATCGATGATCGCCCGGAGGGCTGAGGCCCATGACCTTCGCCCCGCTGTCTCTGGAGCTACTAGGGCTGGTCGTTGCCGCCCTGTTGCTCGACCTGCTGCTCGGCGACCCGCCCTGGTTGCCCCATCCGGTGGTCGGGATCGGCCGGGTGATCGCCCGGCTCGAGCAAGCCTGGAACCATGGCTCGCCGGCGACCCGCCGCCGTCGGGGCCTGTGCCTGGCCGTCCTGGTGGTGGTCGGCACCGGCGGGCTCGCCTGGGGACTGCTGACGGGGCTGGCCGCGCGGAGCCCCTGGCTGGCCGGCATCGTGGAGCTGGCACTGCTGGGCACGGCGCTGGCCACCAAGGGACTCGCCCGGGCCGCCCGGGCGGTGGCCGAGCCCCTGGTGCGGGGCGAGTTGCCCGAGGCGCGACGCGCACTGGCCATGATCGTCGGTCGCGATACCGAGCGCCTCGACGAGGCCGAGGTGACTCGGGGAACGGTGGAGACCGTGGCCGAGAATACCGTGGACGGCATCACCGCCCCGCTGTTCTGGGCGCTGCTCGGCGGCGCGCCCCTGGCGCTGGCCTACAAGGCGGTGAACACCCTGGACTCCATGGTCGGCTACCGCAGCCCCCGCTTCGAGGACTTCGGCCGGGCTTCGGCGCGGCTCGACGACGCCGCCAACTGGCTGCCGGCGCGCCTCACCGCCCTGGCGATGTGGCTGGCCGCCCGGGCGATCCCCGGCAGCCAGGTCGCCGGGGCCCTGGCCGCCACCCGGCGCGAGGCCCCACGCCACCCGAGTCCCAACGCCGGCTGGCCCGAGGCCATGGTGGGCCACCTGTTGGGGGTGCGGCTCGGCGGGCTCAACCACTATGGCGGCCGGCCGTCGCACCGAGCCACCCTGGGCCGGCCCTTGGCACCCCTGGGTGTCGGCCATATCGATCGGGCCATTCGCCATATGCACGGCGGCTGGCTGGCTTTCCTGGTATTGATGACGCCCTTGATCCTGGTACGAGAGTGGCTGACATGAGCCGAATCTACTGGCCGCCTCATGGCGGGCGAGTGGCCCCGCTGCTGGCCCGTTTCGACCTGTCGGCCGACCATCCGGTGACGGACTTCAGCGCCAACCTCAACCCGCTGGGGCCGCCGACCTGGCTGACGGACTGGCTGGCCGGCGCCGGCGAACGCCTGACTCGCTATCCCGACCCGGACGACGACCGGGCCCGACGGGCCATCGCCGACCATGAGGGCTTGGCCCCGGAGCAAGTGCTGCTCACCAACGGCGGCATCGAGGCGATCTACCTGGCCGCGGCCCTGCATGCCGGCGGCCAGGCCCTGGTGATCGAGCCCACCTTCAGCGAGTACGCGCTGGCCTGTCGGCACCATGGCCTGGACGTCGCGACCCTGGCACTGCGCGGCGAGGCCTTCGCGCTGGAGGTCGAGGCTGCCGAGCGGGCCCTCGCCCGGGTCGATGTCGCCTTCCTGTGCCGGCCCAACAACCCCACCGGCACCCTGGTGGCCCGCGTGGACATCGCGCGCCTGCTGGCCCGGTCGCGCGAGACGGGCACCACCCTGGTGGTGGACGAGGCCTTCGTCGACTTCACCGAAGGCGACGAACGACTCAATGCCCTGCTTGCCGAGGCGCCGAACCTGCTCTTGTTGCGCTCTCTGACCAAGTGGTTCGACGTGCCGGGCCTGCGCCTCGGCTATCTGCTCGGCGCACCGGCGACGGTGCGCCGCCTTGCTGTCCGGCAGATGCCCTGGAGCGTCAATGCCCTCGCCCAGGCCCTGGTCGCGCCGCTGCTCGCCGACCACGACTACCTGGCCCGCACCCGCGCCTGGCTGGCGACCGTGCGCCCAGCCGTCCCCGAGGCGGCCCGGTCGCTGGGGTTCACGGTGCCGGCGACCCAGGCCAACTTCTTCCTGCTGCGCGGCGGTCGAAACGTTGCCGAGGCCGAGACACTGTTCGCCTTCCTGCTGCACCGCGGCCTGCTGGCCCGGCATACCCACGGCTTCCCGGGCCTCGACGGCGCCTGGCTGCGCCTGGCCCTGCGCGAGGGCCACGACAATGCCCGCCTGCTCGAGGCCCTGGCCGAGTGGAGGCGTCCGTGATCGCCTTCGTCGCCGGCGGGGCGCGCTCGGGCAAGAGTGGCGTGGCCGAGGCCCTGGCGCGGGAGTACCGCGCGGCGCGCGCCGGACGGCTCGTCTACCTCGCCACCGCCCGGGAGAGCGATGACGAGATGGCCCATCGGATCGTCCGTCATCGCCGCGAGCGGGGGGCCGACTGGACGACCCTGGAGGCGCCCCTGGACCTGCCGGGTGCCCTGGTGGACGTCGAGGACGGCGATGTAGTGCTGCTGGATTGCCTGACCCTCTGGGCCAGCCAGGCGCTGTTCGAGGCGGGCCTGGACGAGGCGGTAGGGCGGGCGATGCTGGCGCGGCTCATCGAGACGGCCCGCCGACGCGATATCGCCCTGGTGGTGGTCTCCAACGACATCAACGAGGATTTGCCGCCCCGGGATCCCCTGGTGTGGCGCTACCTGGCCTTCCTGCAGCGTCTGCACCGCGACCTGGCCGCCGAGGCGGACCGGGTCATCGAGGTGGTGGCCGGCCTGGCCATCGACTGGAAAGGAGCGACCCCATGAAGGACGCGGCGTTCGGCGCCCTGCTGGCCATCCAGTTCCTGACCCGTCTGCCGGTACCGCTGGCCTGTCCCTGGACGCCTGCCACCCGCCGCTGGGCGGCCCGGGCCTACCCGCTGGTGGGGTTGCTGGTGGGGACGCTGGTGGCGATCGCGGGGAGCCTGCTCCAGGGCCTGCTGCCGCCACCGCTGCTGGCGCTGGCTCTGCTCAGCCTCTGGGTGGCGCTGACCGGCGGCCTGCACCTCGATGGCCTGATGGACCTGGCCGACGCCCTGGGCAGCAACACCCCGCTGGAGCGGCGCTGGGCGATCATGAAGGATGCCCAGGTGGGCAGCTTCGCGGTGCTGGCACTCGTCTTCCACCTCGCCTGGAAGGGTGCTTTGCTGTGGGCCCTGCTGGCGGCGGGGGCGAGTCCCTGGTGGCTGGTGCCGGTGATCGTCCTGGGCCGGCTCGGGGCGGTGGGGCTGTTGGTGGCGGTGCCCGCCGCCCGTGGCGAAGGGCTGGCCCATGCCTGGCAGCAGAGCCTGACCCGACGTGACCTGGTCCTGGCCGCCGTGATCCCGCTGGCGCTCTCGGCCTGGGTGCCCGGCGGGGCCTGGCTGGCGCTGGGCCTGGCCGCGTTCATCATCGTCTACGGCCTGGCGGTGCGCCGGGCCTTCGGCGGCATCAACGGCGACATCGTCGGCGCCGCCATCGAAGGAGGAGAACTATGGCTGCTGCTGATCGCCTGGAGCTGGTGGTCGTTCGCCATGGCCTGACGGCCTGGGTCGATGGAAAGGAGGAACGCCGATGACGGAGCCGGCACAGCTGGAGCTGGTGATTGTGCGCCATGGCCTGACGGCCTGGAACCAGGAGCGCCGCTACCAGGGCCATCGCGATATCCCGCTGCGGATGCCCGAGGCCGGTCCGGGCCTCGCGCGGCTGCGTGACCATCTGGCCGCGGAGACCTTCGACGCCATCCACTGCAGCGACCTGATCCGCTGCCGCCAGACCCTGGCCCATGTTCTGGAAGGAAAAGATCGCGAGGGCCTGGCAACCCCCGAGGCGCGGCTGGATGCTCGCCTACGGGAGCTGGACTTCGGCGACTACGAGGGGCGTTACTATGACGAGCTCAAGGACCTGCCGGCCTATCGGGCCTGGATCGACAGCCGCGGCGAGCAGGCGCCCCCCGGTGGCGAGTCCGCCGGGGCGCTGCGGGCTCGCCTCGACGCGTGGCTGGCGGCGATGTTCGCGTGCGCCGAGGCCGAAGGCCATCGTCGAGTGCTGACGGTCACCCACGGCGGCGTGATCCGTGAACTGCGTCGACGCTTCGAGACCATCGATTTCTGGGAGGGCAGCGTCGGTCAGGCCCAGGGGCGGCGCTTCATCTTCATCCATGGCGAGGAGGGTTGGCGGTGCAGCTGTTCATCGGCGGTGCCTGCGCCGGCAAGCGCGACCTCGTAGCCGGCCGTTATCCCGAGGCGGCCTGGGTCGCGGTGGACGAGGCGGGCCTGGGTGGCTGGCGGAAGTGCCTCGCCCGGAGCACGACCCCGGTGATCACCGGCTGGGCCGACTGGCTGGCCACGGCCCTGATCGAAGAGCCCGACGACGACCGTTTGCGACGACGGCTGACCGAGGAGCTCGACGCCCTGTGTCGGGCCGAGCGCGACCAGGGCGTCGAGGCGGTGCTGATCCTGCCGGAGATGGGGCGGGGCATCGTGCCCCTGGAGGCGCGAGATCGCCGTCTGCGCGACCTGGCCGGCTGGCTCGCCCAGGACGCCGCGGCCCGCGCCCGGGAGACCTGGTACGTCCGTCACGGCCTGGCCCGCTGCCTGCACCAGGTCAACTCGGCGTAGCATTCGCGTTGACGCCCCCTCAACCGGTTGCTAGCTTACGCGCACTCTCAGGTGACCAAGGAGCCTGTCGGACCCGGCAGGCTCCAGTCCTGTGCAGACAGGACGGTTGAAACGGGAAGTCGGTGACGCCGCCAGGCCAGTCCGACGCTGCCCCCGCAACGGTGATCGAGTCAGGGACCGCCCAACGCCACTGTGTCGAAACGGCACGGGAAGGCGGCGGTCCCGAGGCACTGGCCTCGCTCGTCAGCCCGGAGACCGGCCTGTGAGCACATGCCAGGACGCGGCGGGCGATCCGAGGGCAGGGCGCCACGCCGATGTTCCCTCCCGCTTCCCGCGCTTGGCCTTTCAAGGGTTCATTGCCGCACGGGTGTGTGCGGCCCTGGGAAAACGATCATGACAGCACCTCTCTCCCGCCGCTGGGCGCTGGCCGCCCTCTGCCTGGGCGTGGCCCCGCTGGCCACCGCCGCCGACCCCGACACCGAGGACGGCGCCGACGAGGCCGAACTGCGCCTCAACCCCCTGGTGGTGACCGCGACGTTGGCGCCGCGCACCGCCGACGAGAGCCTCGCCTCGGTCACCGTCATCGACGAGGGTGACCTGCGCCGTCAGGATCCCAAGGACCTCGCCGATATCCTGCGCGCCCAGCCCGGCGTCGACCTATCCTCCAGCGGCAGCTTCGGCAAGAACACCAGCGTCTTTATGCGCGGTACCGGCAGTGAATCGACCCTGTTGATGATCGACGGCATTCGCCTGCGTTCCGCCACCACCGGCGGCCCCGCCTGGCAGTTTCTCGACCCGCGGATGTTCCAGCGCATCGAGATCGTGCGGGGACCCCGCGGCAGCCTCTATGGCGCCGATGCCGTGGGCGGCGTCATCCAGTTGTTCACCCCCGAGGGGGAAGGTGGTCCCAGTCCACGTATTTCGCTGGGCGGTGGCTCCTTCGATACCCAGCGGGCCAGTGCCTCGCTGTCCGGGCGCGAGGGCGGCACTCGCTACCATGTTGCCGCCAGTCGCCTGGACACCGACGGCACCGAGGTCGTCGAGGGCGAGGGCGACAAGGGCTACGACAACACCACCGGCCTCGTCCGCGTGTCTCATGCCTTCGACAGCGGGGCCGAGCTGGGCGTGCTGGGGCTGCGGGCCCGGGGCAACACCGAATTCGTCGGCGGCGATACCGATTACGTCCAGCAGGTCGCCGGTGTCTACGGCGAGCTGCCCATCACCGACACCTGGACCAGCCGCCTGACGCTGAGTGAGGCCCGGGACGAGAGCGACAACGAGGACAGCTTCGGTGACTCGGTCATCGACACCCTGACCCATACCGCCCGCTGGCAGAACACCGTCGCGCTGGGCGACCACGAGCTGATCGCCGGTGCCGAGGCGAGCCGCGACGAGGTCGACGGCACGGTCGACTATGACGAGGACCGCCGCAGCAACGTCGCCGTCTTCGCCCAGGCCTTGATGGACTTCTCGCCACTCGACGTTCAGGCCGGCCTGCGCCACGACGACAACGAGGCCTTCGGCGAGGAAGTCACCGGTAGCCTGGCGCTGGGTTATGCCTTCGATGACCGCCATACCCTGCGCGCCAGCTATGGCACGGCCTTCCGCGCGCCGACCTTCAACGAGCTCTACTTCCCCGGCTTCGGCAACCCCGACCTCGAGGCGGAGCGCTCCGAGACCCTCGAGCTGGGCCTGCGCGGCCAGGTCGAGCGTGGCTTCTGGGACCTGGCGGTGTACCAGACCGAGATCGACGACATGATCGCCTTCACCCTCGAGGAAGGCCGGTTCGCCCCCTTCAACGTCGAGGAGGCACGCATCCGCGGCGTGGAGGTCGCGACCGGTGCCGAGCTCGACGACTGGACGCTGCGTGCGGCCCTGACCTACACGGACCCGGAGAATCACGAGACCGGCAAGCGCCTGGTGCGCCGCGCCAGCCAGAGCCTGCGCCTCGACGCCGACCGCGAACTGGGCGACTGGACCCTCGGCGGCTCGTGGATCGCCCAGAACCATCGCTACAACGACACGGCCAACGAGGAGCGTCTCCCGGGCTTCGGCATCGTCAACCTGCGCGCCGGCTGGCGGTTCGCTCCCCGGTGGGCGGCGCGGCTGTCCCTCGAGAACGTCTTCGATCGCGACGTGGTCACGGCACGCGACTTCAGTGGCCGTGATTTCGAGGGCGCTGGCCGCGCGGCCTTCCTGAGCGTGCGGTTCGGCGAATGATCACCGGTCGACGCCTGCTGTCCCCGCTGGCGGCCCTGGCCCTATGGCTGGGGATGACCGGCCTCGTCCCGGCCACGGCCACCGCCGAGGTCTGCGTCACCGACGACGCCGACCGCGAGGTCTGCCTGGCCGCGTCGGCCCGGCGCATCGTGGCGCTCTCGCCGGGGGTCACCGAGTTGCTCTTCGCCGCCGGGGCCGGCGACCGGGTGGTCGGGGCGGTAAGCTTCAGTGACTATCCCCCCGCGGCCGCCGAACTGCCCCGGGTGGGCAGCTACGATCGGCTCGACCTGGAGGCCCTGCTGGCGCTGGAGCCCGACCTGGTGGTGGTCTGGGCCGGCGGCAATCCCCGCGAGCAGATCGAGCGCCTGCCGGGGCTCGGCTTGCCGGTGTTCTTCTCCGATGTCGGCGATGTCGCCGCCATCGCCACGAGCCTGGAACGTTTCGGCGCCTTGGCCGGTACCGACAAGGCCGCCGGGACGGCGGCCGCGGAACTGCGCAGCGAGGTGGCCACGCTGCGTGGCCGCTATGCCGAGGCCGACCCGGTGCCGGTCTTCTACCAGGTCTGGGAGCAGCCGCTGATGACCGTCAACGGCGAGCACTGGATCAGCCAGGCGTTGTCGCTGTGCGGCGGCGAGAACCTGTTCGCCGAGGAGGCGCCGCTGGTGCCGCGTATCGCCGTCGAGGCGGTGCTGGCCCGGGACCCGGAGGTCATCATCACCGGCGGCATGGGCAAGGCGGATTCCACCTGGCTCGAGGCCTGGCGGGACTTCCCGGAGATGACCGCGGTGCGTCGCGACAACCTCTTCTTCGTCGACCCCGACCTGGTCCAGCGGGCCACCCCGCGCCTGGTGGAGGGTACCCGGGCGCTCTGCGCTCATCTGGAGACGGCCCGTGGCCGGCGCTAGGGCGTCTCGTATCGTCCTGGCGCCACGCCTGCGGCCGCTCGCCGGGCTGGCCCTGGCCGCGCTGCTGGCCCAGGGGCTGGCGCTGGCACTCGGCAGCGTGTCCCTGGCGCCTGGCGAGCTGCTGGCGGTGCTGTCCGGTGACGGCGAACCCCTGCATCGTACCCTGGTGCTCGAGTTGCGCCTGCCCCGGGCGCTGGCGGCCTTCGGCACCGGGGCCCTGCTGGCCCTGGCCGGGGCCCTGATGCAGATCCTGCTGCGCAACCCCCTGGCCGACCCCTACGTCCTGGGACTCTCCGGGGGGGCCTCGGTGGCCGCGCTGGCCGCCATGCTCGCCGGCCTCGGCGCCGCCCTGGTCTCGGGGGCGGCCTTCGTCGGGGCGCTGGCCTCGACGCTGATCGTCTTCGGCCTGGCCCATGGCGGCGGCAGTTGGACGCCGACGCGCCTGCTGCTGACCGGGGTGGTGATGGCGGCCGGCTGGGGGGCGCTGATCACCTTCCTGCTGGCGGTGAGCCCGGTGGAGCGGCTGCCCGGCATGCTCTACTGGCTGATGGGCGATCTGGCCTATGCGAGCACGCCCTGGCCGGTGCTGGCGGTGGCCGCGGCCAGTCTGATGGTCATGCTGCCGCTGGGCCGGACGCTCAACGTCCTGGCGCGCGGCGGGCTCCAGGCCGCCGCCCTGGGCGTGGCGGTGCGGCCCCTGGAATGGACCCTCTACCTGCTGGCCAGCCTGCTCACCGCCGTGGCGGTGACCACCGCCGGCAGCGTCGGCTTCGTCGGCCTGATGGTGCCGCACATGCTGCGGCTGCGCCTGGGCAACGACCAGCGACTGATCCTGCCGGCCAGCCTGCTGGCCGGCGGGACCCTGCTGACGCTGGCCGATACCCTGGCGCGCACCCTGATCGCCCCCCAGCAGTTGCCGGTGGGAGTGATTACCGCGCTGCTCGGGGTGCCGACCTTCCTCTATCTGCTGCACCGGAGTCGCCGGTGACCGGGCTGGAAACCCGTGGGCTCGTGATCGACGTGCCGGGCCGGTCGGCCGGGCGGCCGCTGGATCTCGGCATCACCCCCGGCCAGCGCTGGGGGGTGCTGGGCCCCAACGGTGCGGGCAAGACCACCCTGCTGCACACCCTGGCCGGGCTGCGCCCGCCGCGGGCGGGGGAGATCCACCTCGACGGCCGGCCGCTGGCCCGCCTGCGCCGCCGCGAGCTGGCCCGGCGTCTGGGGGTGGTCTTCCAGGAGCGCCACGACGACTTCCCGGCCACGGTGCGCGAGACGGCGCTGATCGGCCGTCACCCCTTCCTCGCGCCCTGGCAGCAGGAGGGACCCGAGGATCTCGCCCGGGCCGAGGCGGCGCTGGCGCGTCTGGAGCTCTCGCATCTCGCCGCGCGTGAACTGGCGACCCTCTCCGGCGGCGAGCGCCAGCGGGTCAGCCTGGCCACGGTACTGACCCAGTCGCCGCGCTTTTGGCTCGCCGACGAGCCCACCAACCACCTCGACCTGCACCACCAAGTGGCGGTCATGGACCTGCTCGCCGAGCAGGCCAGCCAGGGACGGGGTCTGGTCATGTGCCTGCACGACCTGAATCTCGCGGCCCGCTGGTGCAGCCACGTGCTGCTGCTCTATCCCGATGGCGAGGCCTGCTGGGGGCCCGCCGAGGCCATGCTGGCCCCCGCCGCCCTGGAGCGGCTCTACGACCAGCCCCTGACCTGTGTCGAGGTGGACGGCGCACCCGTCTTCGTCCCGCGGCGCTGACGCTCCCGGCTACCAAGGAGATCCCAATGAGCCGACACGACATCGATCCCGAACGACACGCCCGTCGCATGGCGCACAAGCAGACGATCATGCGCCAGCGCATCGAGGCCGCCGACAGGGAGCAGGGCCTGCTGCTGGTGCTGACCGGCCCCGGCAAGGGCAAGAGCAGCTCCGGTTTCGGCATGCTGGCCCGGGCCCTGGGCCACGGCATGAAAGTGGGCGTGGTGCAGTTCATCAAGGGCGCCTTCAGCACCGGCGAGGACGCCTTCTTCCGCCAGTTGCCCGGGGTGGACTACCGCGTCATGGGCGAGGGCTATACCTGGGACACCCAGGACCGCGAGCGCGACATCCGCGCTGCCGAGGCCGCCTGGGCAGAGGCCCGGCGCATGCTCGCCGATCCAAACTACGCGCTGGTGCTGCTCGACGAACTCAACATCGCCCTGCGCCACGGTTATCTGGACCTGGACCGGGTGCTCGACGACCTCCAGGCGCGCCCGCCCATGCAGCACGTGGTGGTCACCGGCCGTCATGCCCCCGAGGCGCTGATCGAGCTGGCCGACACCGTGACCGAGATGAAGGTGGTCAAGCACGCCTTCAAGGAACAGGGGGTGAAGGCCCAGAAGGGCATCGAATTGTAGCCTGCTGTAAAGCGGGTAGTTCAGCTGCCCAAGAGATAGGTCCTGAGCTGTCTTTCCTCGCGCATGACATGAAGTATCAGCACGCTATCGGCGTCCTGGCGGTAGAAGACCCGGCAAGGTGGCACGACAACTTCCCGGTAAACGGAATCGGGAAGTTCCGGGGGCGTGCGGCCTGATCCAGGGAGGGTCTCGAGGCGTTCGGTGGCGGCAAATACCGCTGTCACCAGCTTGCGGGCGGCGTTGGGGTTGTCCAGGGCGATATAGTCGGCAATGGCCTCCAGGTCGGAGAGGGCGGGATCCGTCCAGATCACGTCAGCCATTTGCCCAGCTTCTCTTTCGCCTCCGACTGGGAGTAGGTCCGTCCTTCCAGGGCCGCCCGTTCCCCTCGAGACAGGCCTTCCAGCAATGCCAGGTGGCGCTGCATGAACTCGTAGTCTTCCACATCGACGAGGTAGGCGGAGGGCTTGCCGTGTTCGGTGATCAGCACCGGCTCCTTGGAGTCGTGCAGTTCTGCCAGGATCTTGGTGGCCTGGCGTTTGAGATTGGTCACCAGCTCGACTTTCATGGGTGCCTCCGTCTGGGAAGTGGTAAGTGATACTATAGTGACACTATTGGGGCAAGGGCAATGCAACGACGGTGATGGGACGACGACTATCATGGCGACACTGATGATCCAGGGCACCACCTCGGATGCCGGCAAGAGCACCCTGGTGGCCGGCCTGTGTCGCGCGCTGGCCCGGCGCGGCGTCTCGGTGGCCCCCTTCAAGCCCCAGAACATGGCGCTCAACAGCGCCGTGACCGCCGACGGTGGCGAGATCGGTCGCTCCACGGCGCTTCAGGCGGCGGCCAGTGGCCTCGCCCCCCATGCCGACATGAACCCGGTGCTGCTCAAGCCCGAGAGCGACCAGGGCGCCCAGGTGATCCTCGACGGCCGGGTCCATGGGCACATGGGAGCGATCGACTACCACGCCTTCAAGCGTCAGGCCCGCGAGGCCGTGCTGGCGGCCTGGGAGCGGCTGTCACGGCGCTACGACGTCATCCTCGCCGAGGGGGCGGGGAGCCCCGCCGAGATCAACCTGCGCGACAATGACATTGCCAATATGGGCTTCGCCGAGGCCATCGACTGCCCCGTGCTGCTGGTCGGTGACATCGACCGCGGCGGCGTTTTCGCTCAGCTGATGGGCACCCTGGCGCTGCTCGCCGACAGCGAGCGGGCGCGCATCCCGGGCTTTATCATCAACCGCTTCCGCGGCGATCTCGCTCTGCTCGAGCCGGGGCTCGACTGGCTCGCCGACCATGCCGGCAAGCCGGTGCTGGGGGTGCTGCCCTACCTGCAGGGCCTGTTGCTCGACGCCGAGGACGGGGTGGGACTGGTCGGTCACGAGACCGGCGAGCCGACATTGCGCATCGTGGTGCCGGCCCTGCCGAGGATCAGCAATCACACCGACCTGGACCCGCTGCGCCTGCATCCTGGCGTCTCGCTCACCATCGTTGGGCCGGATCGACCGATCCCGCCCGCCGACATCATCCTGCTGCCCGGCAGCAAAGCGACGGCCAGCGACCTGGCGTGGCTGCGCTACCAGGGCTGGGAGGCGGCGATCCACCGCCATCTGCGCTATGGCGGCAAGGTGCTCGGCGTCTGCGGCGGCTTTCAGATGCTCGGCGAGGCCATCGACGACCCGGACGGCCTGGAGGGATCGGCCGGCAGCGTGCCGGGGCTGGGCCTGCTGCCCATGCGCACCCGTCTGGTGCCGGGCAAGCAGCTGCGCAACGTCCGCGGGACCCTGCAGCCGGGGAGCAGCCCCGTCAGCGGTTACGAGATCCATAATGGCGTCACCGAGGGCCCCGCCCTGGCCCGGCCGTTGATGGACCTCGACGGTCGACCCGACGGGGCGGTCAGCGAGGATGGCCAGGTGATGGGCACCTACCTGCACGGCCTGTTCGACATGGCGCCGGCCTGTGCGGCGCTGCTGCGGCGCCTCGGCCTGGAGGGCGAGGACGCCGCCGTGGACTACGCGGCCCACCGCGAGCGCGAGCTGGAGTGCCTGGCCGACGCCATCGAGGCCCATCTCGACATGGCCGCCATCCAACGCCTGCTGGGGCCTTGATGGCATCATGTGTCGAGCGACATGAAGGTTGCGGGGGCGAGGAGAGGCCGATGGGATTGTGGCGTCCTTCCTCCTCATGCATGATCACCTCCATGGCGCGGCGGTGTAGTGGCCGATGGAGCCGATAGTCCACCGCGCTTTCGTCCTCCAGAGGCAACAGGGTTCCATGGGTAAGCAATCAAAGGTCGCCGAAAGCAGTTGGGAAAATCTGATGAGGATCTTCACCGTTCCGGAAGCACCCGGGTCGACGCTGAACCGTCTGGACCGGGATATTTCGGCGAATCTTGCTGGCTTCCTGCAGGAGCACATCGTCGCGGAAGAGACCGACCTGGCCATCATCGAGCGAGACTTCCACGATACCGAGATCCCTGAAGCTCCCGTATTCGTTTCCGAACAGACCCGGTTCCTGCTCGACAAGGTGGTCGCGCAATCCGTGCATACCGCCTCGCCCAACTTCGTCGGCCACATGACGTCGGCGCTGCCCTACTTCATGATCCCGCTGTCGAAGATCATGATCGCGCTGAACCAGAACCTGGTGAAGACCGAAACCTCCAAGGCCTTCACGCCGCTGGAGCGTCAGGTGCTGGGCATGCTGCATCGCCTGATCTACGGGCAGTCCGATGATTTTTACGACCATTGGCTGCATCACAGCGAGAATCGCCTCGGTGCCTTCTGCTCCGGGGGGACCGTCGCCAACATTACCGCGCTCTGGGCCGCCCGAAACCGGACCTTCGGTCCCGACGGCGAATTTCCGGGCATCGGCCGCAGCGGCGTTTTCGGCGCCATGCGTCACTATGATTGTGACGGCGCCGCGGTATTGGTCTCGGAGCGCGGCCACTACTCGCTTGCCAAGGCGGCCGATGTGCTGGGGATCGGACGCGATCAGATGATCGCCGTCGAGACGGACGCTTACAACCGAGTCCGGCCCGACGCCCTGATCGCCACGCTGAAGCGGCTCAAACGACAGCGGATACGCCCCTTCGCGCTGGTCGGTATCGCCGGCACGACCGAGACCGGCAACATCGATCCGCTGGACAGCCTGGCCGACATCGCCGCGGAGCAGGGGATTCACTTCCACGTGGATGCCGCCTGGGGCGGCCCGACGCTGTTCTCCGACCGCTATCGCCCGCGCCTCGCCGGCATCGAGCGGGCCGACTCCGTCACCATCGACGCACACAAGCAGCTCTATGTACCGATGGGGGCGGGCATGGTGCTGTTCCGCGAGCCGTCCGCGCTCGGCAGCATCGAGCATCATGCCCAGTACATCATTCGGCAGGGATCCAAGGATCTGGGCAGCACCACCCTGGAAGGCTCTCGTCCCGGCATGGCGATGCTGGTGCAGTCGGCGCTGAAGATCATTGGTCGTCAGGGCTATGCGATGCTGATCGACAATGGCATTCAGCTGGCGCGACGCTTCGCCGACCGGATCGCGGTGCTCGATGACTTCGAGCTGATTACCGAACCGGAACTCAACATCCTCACCTATCGCTGGGCGCCCACCGGCCTTCAGGCGTTGCTGGGCGAAGCCGACAACGCGCTGCGCCAGCGGATCAACGATGCCCTGAACCGCATGACGCAGTCCATTCAGAAGACACAACGCGAGCGGGGCAATGCCTTCGTGTCGCGAACCCGACTGACCCCGGCGCACTATGGCGGTCAGGCCATCACGGTCTTCCGGGTCGTGCTGGCCAATCCCCTGACCACCGACCAGGTACTGCGGGAGCTCATCGAGGAGCAGCGGCAGATCGCCGGGGAGACCCTGGAGAGCGCCGACTTCGCCGAGTTGAAGCAGCTCCTGGACACCGAGCACGGCAAGGCGCGGTCGGGCGAGCGGCGCTGAGGGGACGGCTCATGCCCCCTGGTCGACGAGCCTGCCGGGGTCGTCGCTGAAGACGCCGTCGATGCCCCAGCGCCCGAGCCGTTCAAAGACTTCGATGTCATTGACCGTATAGCACAGCATCGCGACACCGGCGGCCTTCATGGACCGGGCGCGCGTCTCGCGCAGGTAGCGCCAGTCGGCATGCACGCTATAGGCCGCGACGGCCCGACAGCGCTCGGCCCAGTCATCGGGGATCCGCTTGAACAGCACGCCAAGCGCCAGCTGCTCCGGCCCGGCCAGGGCCCGGCTGCGGGCCAGGGCCTGGGCATCGAAGGAGGAGAGCAGGCGTTGCTCGGGGGGCAGGGCGGCCAGCACCGTCGGCACCACCACCTCGGCCAGGGTGGTCGGATCATGGCCGCGATTGACCTTGAGCTCGAGATTGACCCCCATGCCTCGCTCCACCAGCAGCGCCAGCATCTCCTCCAGGGTGGCCATCGGCTCGCCGGCGAAGGCCGAGGCGAACCAGCCGCCTGCATCCAGCCGCTTCGCCCCGGCCAGCGACAGGGTCGCCAGCCTGCCGCGCCCGTTCGAGCAGCGCTTCACGTCCCGGTCGTGCCAGATCACCGGCGTGCCGTCGCCAAGCAACTGGACGTCGAGTTCGACCCAGCGACAGCCGGCCTCATGGGCGGCCCGCACTGCCGTCAGGGTGTTTTCCGGGGCTCGGGCGGACAGGCCACGGTGGGCGATCAGGCGGGGCAGGGCGATCTCGGGATGGGGCATGGGGCGTCCTTGTCGTCGGGCAGGCGAGAGCGTCTCTAGCCTAGCGCCCCGGTGCGCCGGCGAACACCGGGCAGTGATCGGGAGACGCGGCGGCGAATATGCTAGGCTGCGCGGTTTCGTTCCCGGCCGTGGGCCGGGCGCCAGGCGACAAAGGGGATCCGTCGATGCGAGTCGTGAACATCAAGAACGAGGCACAGCGCGAGGCCTGTCTGGCCCGCTTGTGCGCCGAGACCTATGGGCACCAGGCGGGCATCGCCCCCTTGGTGACCTTCGCCGGGGTGCTGGGGGTGCTGGTCAAGCAGGAGGCCGCCCGGGTGCTGGCGCTGGTCGATGACGACGCGCGGCCGGTGGCGCTGGCCCTGTTGGTCCTGGACGAGGCCGCTAGCAGCATGACCGTGCTGCTGCTGGCCGCACTGGAAACCGACAGTGTCGTGCGTCCGGCCGAGCGGCTGATTCGTGAGCTGGCGCAGAAGGCGCCGCTGCGTATCGATGCCGTGAACGCCGAGCAGGAGCAGCGCTTCCGCGAGGCGGGCATCACCCGCTGGTTCGCGGGACATGGAAACGTGCGTATCGGGCTGGGGCCCCGGCATCCCGCCACCGGTCTTGATGACCTGCCCCGGGCGCTGACCTTCGACGAGGCGTCGGTGGTCCAGTCGTTCAAGCAGGATCGGGCCCTGTTCGACGACTACAAGGCACGCTTCGTCCGTGGCCTGGAAGCCTTCCCGGCGACGCTGTGAGCCACGCGACTTGACCCTTGCGGAGCGGAGCGCTTGACTAGGCCTCCATTCCATAAGCCGCAGAGGGAAGATGGCCATGGCCAAGCGTATCCAGTTCGCCCGTACCGGTGGGCCTGAGGTCCTCGAATACGTCGATGTCACTCCCGCCGCGCCGGGCCCCGGCGAGGTGCGGGTCCGCAATGAGGCGGTGGGCCTCAACTTCATCGATATCTACTTCCGTACCGGGCTCTATCCCGTGGCCTCCTTGCCCTCGGGGCTGGGGACCGAGGGCGCCGGGGTGGTGGACGCCGTGGGCGAGAGCGTCTCGTCCCTTGCCGTGGGTGACCGGGTCGCCTATGCCCAGGGGCCGCTGGGCGCCTACGCCGAACTGCACACCCTGTCGGCGGAGAAGGTGGTCCGCCTGCCCGAGGGCATCGACTGCGAGACCGCCGCGGCGGCGATGCTCAAGGGACTTACCGTGCAGTACCTGCTGCGCCAGACCTACGCGCTTCAGGGCGGCGAGACCATCCTGTGGCATGCCGCCGCCGGGGGCGTGGGCTCCATCGCCTGCCAGTGGGCCAAGGCGCTGGGCGTGAAACTGATCGGCACGGTGAGCTCACCCGAGAAGGCGGCGCTTGCTGAGAAGAATGGCGCCTGGGCGACCATCGACTATACGCAGGAGGACGTGGCCGAACGGGTCCGCGAGCTGACCAATGGTGCGATGTGCGATGTGGTCTATGACTCGGTGGGCAAGGATACCTGGGAGACGTCCCTGGACTGCCTGAAGAAGCGCGGCCTGATGGTCAGCTTCGGCAACGCCTCCGGGCCGGTGGAGGGGGTCAATCTGGGCATCCTCAACCAGAAGGGCTCGCTCTACGTCACCCGCCCGAGCCTCGCCGGTTACGCCGACACCCGTGAGCGCTTCGAGGCCATGGCCGATGATCTCTTCGCCATGCTGGAAAGCGGCAAGGTCCAAGTCGACATCGCCCAGCGTTATCCGCTCAAGGACGCCGCCGCGGCCCAGGAGGCCCTGGCCAATCGCCGTACCACCGGTTCCACTATTCTGATTCCATAGGCTTCGCCGGTGATGTCATGGTGGATGCGCTTGCGCTTATCCACGAATGAACTGTTTTACGGCAAATTGCGAGGGGCGTACTGTGCTATGCCCGCTTTGTGCCCCGGAGGCCACCCATGAGCCACGTCTTCCATCGTCACCTCAAGCAGCGCTACCCCACGGCCGTGAAGGGCGACGGCCCCTACCTGGTCGATGCCGAGGGGCGACGTTATCTGGACGCCAGCGGGGGCGCCGCGGTGTCCTGCCTGGGCCACAGCGACGGCGAGGTGATCGAGGCGATCCGCGACCAGGTCGGCCGGCTCGCCTATGCCCATACCTCCTTCTTCACCAATGAGCCCATGGAAACGCTGGCCGACTTCCTGGTCGAGCGCGCCCCCGAGGGGCTATCGTCGGTCTATTTCGTGTCGGGAGGCTCCGAGGCGGTGGAGGCGGCGCTGAAGCTGGCGCGGCAGTACTTCATCGAGATCGGCCAGCCCCAGCGTCGTCACCTGATCGCGCGCCGCCAGAGCTATCACGGCAATACCCTGGGGGCGCTGGCGACCGGCGGTAACGCCTGGCGGCGCCAGCAGTTCGAGCCGCTGCTGGTCGAGGTGAGCCATGTCAGCCCGTGTTATGCCTACCGCGGGCAGGCGGCAGGCGAGACGCCGGAGGCCTACGGCGAGCGCCTGGCCCATGAACTCGAGAACGAGATCCTGCGGCTGGGGCCGGAGTCGGTGATGGCCTTCGTCGCCGAGCCGGTAGTGGGGGCGACCCTGGGCGCGGTGCCGGCGGTACCGGGCTACTTCCGGCGGGTCCGCGAGGTCTGCGATCGCCATGGCGTACTGCTGATCCTCGACGAGGTAATGTGCGGCATGGGGCGCACCGGCAGCCTGTTCGCCGCCGAGCAGGAAGGGGTCAGCGCCGACCTGATCACCATCGCCAAGGGCCTGGGCGGCGGCTATCAGCCCATCGGGGCGACCCTGGTCAGTGAGCGCATCCGCCGGGCCATCGCCGAGGGCTCGGGCTTCTTCCAGCACGGCCATACCTATATCGGCCATGCCACGGCCTGTGCCGCCGCCCTGGCGGTTCAGCGGGCCATCGAGGAGCGCGATCTGCTGTCACGGGTCCGGTGGCTGGGCGAGGGACTGCGCGAACGCCTGCTCGACCGCTTTGGCGACCACCCTCATGTGGGCGATATCCGGGGCCGCGGCCTCTTCCAGGGCCTCGAGTTGGTGGCGGACCGGGCCGACAAGACACCGTTTGCGCCATCACGAAAGCTGAACGCGGCGATCAAGCGTGCGGCCATGGAGGCGGGGCTGATGTGCTATCCGATGGGCGGCACCATCGACGGGCAGCGAGGCGATCATATCCTGCTGGCACCGCCGTTCATCCTCGAGGAGTCGCACCTGGATGAGCTCGTCGACAAGCTGGACACCGCCCTGGCCCGTGTGATGGGCGATCACTAAAGGGGGACCCATGGCGATCGAATCACGTCTCACCCCGCTGGACGAGTCTCGTATGGCCCCCGAGCAGCGCCGCGTGCTGGAGGCCATCCTGAGTGGGCCCCGTGGCAACCTGGATGGCCCCTTCCTGGCCTGGATCCATAGCCCGGCGCTGGCCGATCACGCCCAGCGGCTGGGCGCCTTCTGTCGCTACGGCACCCGTCTGGAGACGCGCCTGACGGAATTGGCGATCCTGTTCACCGCGAGCTGGTGGCAGTCCCAGGCAGAGTGGCAGATTCACGAACCCATCGCCCGGGAGGCCGGGGTCACCGAGGCGGTGATCGAGGCGTTGCGGGCGGGGCAAGAACCGGCCTTCGCGCGCGACGACGAGGCGCTTGTCTATCGCCTGGGCCAGGCGCTCTACACCACCCGGCGGGTCGATGCACCACTCTACGCCGAGGCCGTGGCGGCCTTCGGCGAGCCCGCTGTGGTCGAGCTGGTCGGGGTGCTGGGCTACTATGCCCTGGTGGCGATGACCCTCAATGTCTTCGAGGTACGCCGCGGCACGGCACCCCTGCCGTTTGCCGAGCCTTAGCGCTCGGTCGGTGCCAAGCACCGGGAGTCGCCTCGCCCGGGCATCGGGACAGGCCGGGCTGTCTTGGAAATTATTGACTTTCCTGTTGTACTGCAGGGACGCATGCGATGTGACAAAGGAGGCCCATGGACGCCAGAGAGAGCTTGCTGCAGGCACTTGAAGCGGCGCGCGAGCGGACACTGGTGCTGGTCGATAGCCTGCCGGAGGAGCAACTGAGCGTACCCTATCACCCGGGCATCAATCCGCCCTTGTGGGAAATGGGGCACGCCGCCTTCTTCTTTGAGGTCTTCGTGCTCGAGGAGCTCGATCGGTCTTCCCACGTCGATCCGGCCATGGATGATCTCTGGGACTCCTTCTACGTCGCGCATCGCGATCGCTGGCGCGCGGAGCTCTTCCCCGACCGGGAGGGCACGCGCCGCTATTTCAACCTGATCTATGACCGCGTCGGGGAACGTTTGCGTACCCGACCGCTCACGGCCTGGGCGTGCTATCTGCATCGCTACGCGATCTTCCACCAGCACATGCATATCGAATCCATGACATGGTGTCGTCAGAGTGTCGGCTATTCTCCCCCTCCCAGCACCACGCTGCGCCCGACTGGCGGCCAACTGGAAGAAGGGGGGGCGACGGAGAGGCCGCTCGGCGACGCCCGGGTGCCGGCCGGCACCTACGTCGTGGGCATGCCCGCCGATTCCCCGGAATTCGCTAGCCGCGACTTCGCCTTCGACAACGAGAAGCCGCGGCACACGGTCACACTGGAGGCCTTCGACATCTCGCGCACCCTCGTCTCCAATGCCGAGTTCCTCGCCTTCATCGAGGATGGGGGGTATGAGCGTCGCGAACTGTGGTCCTTCGGCGGACGCAAGTGGCTCGATACCGAGGTGGATGTGGCGCTGGTGCACGGCCATTCCGAGCCTCTGCTGCGTACCCCGCGTCATCCCCTCTACTGGCGCCACCATCAGGGGCAGTGGCAGGAACGTCTCTTCGATCAGTGGCGGCCCCTTTCCCCCGAGTGTCCCGTCACCCATGTCAGCTACTGGGAGGCGGAGGCCTACTGCCGGTGGGCGGGGCGACGACTGCCGAGCGAACGGGAGTGGGAGGTCGCCGCCCTGGGCAATCGTCCTGGTGAGACGTTCCGTCGTTTTCCCTGGGGAGACGAGGCCGATCCGCTGGAGGTCGACATGAATGCCACGGGGATGGCGCAGCAGCCGGTTACTGCCATGCCCGAGGGGGAGAGCCCCTTTGGCTGCCGGCAGATGCTAGGCACGGTATGGGAATGGACTCGGGACCAGTTCCTGCCCTATGACGGTTTTTCCGTCGATGTCTACCCCTTCATGTCGACGCTGCAGTTCGGTGACCACAAGGTCACCCGCGGGGGGAGCTGTGCCACGTCCGCGGCGCTGATCCGCGGTACCTATCGCCAGGCATATCTGCCTCAGCGTAACGACGTCTATACCGGTTTTCGCACCTGCGCCCCGTGAGCCGAGGCATGAACGACTACGAATCGGACGAACTGCTCGATCAGTACCTGGCCTTCCACTATGGTGATACGTATTTCGGCGTCGGCAACTATCCGGCTCGCTGTGCCGCCCTGTGCCGCGAGCTGATGGGGCAGCGCCCGAAACGGACAGCGCTGGACCTGGGTTGTGCCGTGGGGCGCAGCACCTTCGAACTGGCGAAGGACTTCGATCATGTCACCGGCGTGGATCTCTCCCGGCGATTCATCGAGAGCGCCAGGCTGATGCGGCAAAGGGGCGAGGTGAGCTACTTTCTCAGGGACCAGGGAGAGCTCGGTTCATCGGTGCTGGCCTCGCTTCGCGATATCGGCCTGGTTGATGTCGTCGACAGGGTGACGTTCACCCTCGGCGATGCCTGCCGTCTGGGGCCAGAACATCGCGGGTACGACCTGATCTTCGCCGGTAACCTGATCGACAGGCTGGAAGATCCCCGTGCCTTTCTGGCCTCCCTCCACCGTTACCTTGACGACGAGGGCGTGCTGGTGATCAGCTCGCCCTATACCCTCATGGAGGCCTTCACGCCGCGAGAGAACTGGATCGGTGGCTATCGGCGCAACGGGGAGCCGGTGACCGTGCTCGACGGGATGCGCGAGATCCTCGCTCCTCACTTCGCCCTGATCCAGGAGCCGGTCGACATGCCCTTCGTGATCCGCGAGACGCGACGCAAGTTCCAGCACACGGTGGCCGAGGCGACGGCCTGGCAGCGCATCGTGTAGCCATGCCTGTCGGCGGGAAGCAACTGGACTTCCTTGCCACGGCTGTTGTGCCGAAGGTAGCGATGACCACATAAGGAGATGGCGCGGCATGCATGGCAGTACGCTGGTGTTCATGGTGCTCGGGTTGACGCTGGTAGCGTTCGCCTGGGGGCGTTTTCGCTACGACCTGGTGGCCTTGGCGGCCCTGCTCGCTTCCGTGCTGCTGGATCTGGTACCGGCCGAGGAGGCCTTTCTCGGCTTCGGCCACCCGGCGGTGATCACCGTCGCCGCGGTACTGGTGCTGAGCAAGGGGTTCGAGCGTTCGGGGCTGGTCGACCTAATCGCCGAGCAGGCCCTCAGGGTCGGCGATCGACTGATCCTGCAGATGCTGGTGCTCACCGGGACGGTGCTGATCCTCTCCGGGGTGATGAACAACGTCGGGGCCCTGGCCTTGATGCTGCCGGTGGCCATCCGCATGGCCCGGGAGCACGATAGCCCGCCATCGCTGCTGCTCATGCCCCTGGCCTTCGGCTCGCTGCTCGGCGGCCTGACGACCCTGATCGGTACTCCGCCCAACATCATCATCTCCAGCTACCGCGGCTCGGTGACCGGCGAGAGCTTCGGCATGTTCTCGTTCTTCCCGGTCGGCGCCTCCGTGGCGGTGGCCGGCCTGGTGTTCATCATCCTGCTGGGGCGGCATCTCGTGCCCCAGCGCGTGGGCAATGCCTCCACCGAGGAGATGTTCGACACCGCCCACTACCTGGTGGAGCTGCGCGTCCCCGAGGATGGCAAGGCGACGGGCTGGTCGCTGCGCGATCTGCACAAGGCCGTCGAGGAGACCATTCCGGTGCTGGCCGTGATCCGCGGCGAGACGCGCCATGCCGGTCACGCCTTCCATGGCACCCTGCAGGAGGATGACGTCCTCATGGTGGAAGCCGGTCCCGAGGAGATGAAGCTGCTCGAGGACAAGGCCGGGCTGGTGGTGGGCCCCGAACCACCGCCTGAGGAGGACCTCGAGGGCGACGAGTCGGCCGAGGCACCGGGCGTCGACGATGAGCAGAGCAGGGACAAGGGCAAGGGCAAGGACAAGAGTAAGCGTCCCTCGGTGGACACCGAAGGCCTCCATCTGGTGGAGGCGGTGGTGCGCAACGATTCCATGATGATCAACCGCACCGTGACCCAATTGCGCCTGCACAACCAGTTCGGTCTGCACCTGGTGGCGGTAGCCCGGGACGGGGGACGCCTTAACCAGCGGCTACGCGACATCCGCTTTCGCGCCGGCGACATCTTGCTGCTTCAGGGCGGTGAGGGGGAAATCGGCGATAGCCTGACCACCTTGGGTTGCCTGCCGCTGGCCAGCCGCAACCTGACCCTGGGCCAACCGAGGCGGATGCTGCTCTCCGTGGCGATCTTCGCCGTGGCGATCCTGGCCATGGTCATGGACCTGGCCTCCGCGGCGGTGGCCCTCAGCAGTGCAGCCTTGGTCTCGCTGCTGGTCGGGGTGTTGCCGCTACGAGAGGCCTACCAGGCGATCGATGGACCGGTGATCGTGCTGCTCGGGGCGATGATCCCGGTGGGTGAGGCCCTGGAAACCAGCGGCGGGGCAGGGGTGATTGCGGAGGGGCTGCTGACGCTGGGCCACGCCTGGCCGGTGGTGATTACCCTGGTGGGGTTGTTCTTGATCTGTCTGCTGCTCTCCAATGTGGTCAACAATGCCGCGGCGGCGCTGCTGATGGCGCCCATCGCGGCGAGTCTCGCCGAGGGCTTCGACGCCTCGCTCGACCCCTTCCTGATGGTGGTGGCGATCAGCGCCTCCAGTGCCTTTCTCACGCCCATCGGCCACCAGTCCAATACCCTGGTGATGGGGCCCGGTGGCTATCGCTTCGCCGACTACTGGAGGCTCGGGCTGCCGCTCTCGCTGGTGGTGATGGTGGTGGCGATTCCCATGGTGCTGCTGGTGTGGCCGTTGTAGCTGCCACGGCGTGGCACGCCGCAGCGCCCCGGCCAAGCCGGGGCGCTGGCGTGGGTGACACCGGTCAGGCCGGATGGTGGCGCAGCACCTTGCTCTTGTCGGGCACGAAGGCGTCGTAGGCGAAGTCGTCGACGCTCAGCATGTCGAGCACCTCGGCCTCCCGTTCACGCATGAAGGTGGCATCGTCTTCCGAGAGGATGCCGGCCTTGCGCGCGGCCTCTATTCGCTGCTCGGGATGCAGTGCCTCGGCGGGCAACTCGCCCTTGGCATGCGCCTTGTCGATGGTGCGATAGAGCGCCTCGGCGCGTTCCTGGGTGGTCAGCAGGGCCTCATAGCGGGCCAGCGGGTTGTCCTGGGGACCATCGTCGGTGGTCCAGATGTTGGCCATGAGCTTGCGACGCAGCGGGGTCTGCCGGGACACGGCCTGGGCGATCTCGCGGGTCAGGTCGTCGTGGGGACGTTTCCAGCGCCGGCCGGCGGGCATCACGATCCCCCGCAGCAGCCGTCCCAGGCGACGCTGCGGCAGGTTGTCGAACAGCTCGTCGAAGGCCTGCTCGGCGCGACCCAGCAGCAGGCGGCAGGCATAGTGAAGCAGGGGCGCCTCGCCCTCGACCTTGTCGCCCTCATGCCAGCTCTTGAGCACCATGCTGACCAGGTAGAGGTTGGCGAGGACGTCACCCAGGCGCGCCGAGAGCATCTCGCGCTGCTTGAGCCGCGAGCCGAGGCTCGCCATGGCGGCATCGGTGGCGAGGCCGAACCCGGCGGACAGCCGGGCCACCTCGCGGGCGTAGGGGGTCGCGACCTCGTCGAAGGGCACATCGGGTCGGCCGAGGCCGAGTCCCTGGGTCAGTGCCCGGGTGGCATTGCCCAGCACCAGGGCGACATGGTGGAAGACGGAGGCGTCGAAGGCCTCGAGATCATCGGCCTCCTTGGCGGCCAGCTCCTCGAGCACATAGGGGTGGCAGCGGATCGCCCCCTGCCCGAAGATCATCAGGTTGCGGGTCATGATGTTGGCGCCCTCGACGGTAATGGCCACCGGGTTGGCGCTGTAGGCGATGCCGAGGTAGTTGCGCGGTCCGAGGGTCACCGCCTTGCCGCCATGGATGTCCATGGCGTCGGCCAGTACCCACCGCTGGAACTCGGTGAGCTGGCTCTTGAGGATCGCCGAGGGGATCGCCGGCTTCTCGCCATGGTCGATGGTGTTGGCGGTCTGGTAGACCGCGGCCTGGGCGATGTAGGTCAGGGCCGTCATGCGGGCCAGGGGTTCCTGGATGCCCTCCATCTCGGCCACCGGCACGTTGAACTGTCGGCGGATCCGGGCGAAGCCGCCGCTCCAGCCCAGGGCGTAGGCGGCGGTACCGGCGGCGCCGGAGGGCAGGGTGACGCAGCGGCCCACCGATAGGCACTCCACCAGCATCCGCCAGCCCTGACCGATCATCTCCTCGCCGCCGATGATGGTGGACAGCGGCACGAAGACGTCCTTGCCCCGGATCGGGCCGTTGAGGAAGGGACTGCCGATGGGGTGATGGCGGCGGCCGAGCTCCATGCCTTCGGTATCGCGGGGAAGCAGCGCCAGGGTGATGCCGCGGTCGGCCTCGTCGCCGAGCAGGTGGTCCGGGTCGAACAGGCGGAAGGCCAGACCGACGACGGTGGCGATGGGGGCCAGGGTGATCCAGCGCTTCTCGAAATTGAGCGTAAGCCCCAGGACCTCCTCGCCATCGATCACTCGCTTGCACACCACGCCGGTGTCGGGCAGGGCCGTGGCGTCGGACCCCGCCCGGGGACCGGTGAGACCGAAGCAGGGGATCTCGCGACCATCGGCCAGGCGCGGCAGGTAGTGCTCCTGCTGGGCCTGGGTGCCGTACTTGAGCAGCAGTTCGCCGGGTCCCAGCGAGTTGGGCACGCCCACGGTGACCATCAGCATCTCGTTGATGGAGAGTTTCTGCAGTACCCGCGACTGGGCCTTGGCCGAAAACCCCAGGCCGCCGTATTCCCGGGGGATAATCATGCCGAAGAAGCGCTCGTGCTTGAGGTAGTCCCAGAGCTCTTGGGGCAGGTCGGCCCGTTCCCGGGCGATGTCCCAGGTGTTGCACATGCCGGCGGCCACACGGCACTGGTGGTCGAGAAAGGCCCGCTCCTGCTCGCTCAGGCCCTCGTCGCGAAAGGCCAGCAGGCGTTGCCAGTCGGGGCGACCGCTGAAGAGTTCGCCTTCCCAGGCCACGCTGCCGGCCTCCAGCGCGGTACGCTCGGTGGCCGAGACCTTGGGGGCAACGCGCTTGAAGCGTTGGAAAAGGCGTGGACTCAGCCAGCGGCGCCGCAGGACGGGTAGGCCACAGGCGGCGATGGCCGCGGCGGCGATCAGCAGCAGTGTGCCGATGATTGCCGCGCCGGCGACCAGACCGACGAGGCCGAGCCCCGCGGTCACGGCCAGCGCGGGCCGGGCACCTGCCTCCCGACGCATCACGATGAGCAGCCCGGCCACGGCCAGCACGAAGAGGATCAGGGTCAGCATGGGGTCGTCCCTCGGAGGATGGTGGCAGCATTCGAACAGTTGTTTTAATGCCTGCAGGCTAGTCCATTTCTCGCCGATCGGCCATATCCGGGAGGGCCCGATGCACAACGCCCCGCCCTGGTTGCCCAGGACGGGGGACTGCGGTCAAGTGGTGATACAACTCAGGCGGCGGGACGTCGCGGTATCTGGCGCGCTGGGGCGTCGCCGGCCACGTAGTAGGGGGCGTCGCTTCTCGGCAGGGGCTCGCGGCCGCGGATCTTGTCGGCGATCTTTTCCGCTAACATGATCGTCGGGGCGTTGAGATTGCCGGTGGGGATCACCGGGAACAGCGAGGCATCGACCACCCTCAGGCCCTCCAGGCCATGCGCCTGGCCGGCACCGTCGACCACGGCATCCTCGCCCTCGCCCATGCGGCAGCTGCCGCAGGGATGATAGGCGGTCTCGGCATGTTCGCGGACGAAGGCGTCCAGTTGCTCATCGCTCTGCACATCCGCTCCCGGCGAGATCTCCCGGCCGCGATAGGCATCGAAGGCCGGCTGATTGATGATCTCCCGGGTCAGGCGGATGGCGTCGCGAAACTCCTGCCAGTCCTTGTCGGTGGACATGTAATTGAACAGGATCGAGGGCGCGGCCTCGGGATCCCGGGACGTCAGGCGCACCCGGCCGCGGCTCTCGGAGCGCATGGAGCCGACATGGGCCTGGAAGCCGTGGGCTTGCACCGCGCTCTTGCCGTTGTAGCTGATGGCGATGGGCAAAAAATGGTACTGGAGATTGGGCCATTCTTCCTCGTCGCGAGAGCGGATGAAGCCCGCCGCCTCGAACTGGTTGCTGGCCCCCACGCCGGTGCCGAGGAAGAGCCACTCGGCGCCGATCTTCGGCTGGTTGTACCATTTCAGCGCCGGATAGAGCGATATCGGCTGGGTGCATTCGTACTGGATGTACATCTCCAGGTGATCCTGGAGGTGGGCGCCGACGTTCTCGTTGACCTGCACCGGGGTGATGCCCAGTTCCTCGAGCACGTCCTTCGGGCCCACGCCGGAGCGTTGCAGGATCTGCGGCGAGGCGATGGCGCCGGCACACAGCAGCACCTCGCGGCGGGCGTGGACCTGCCGGGGCTGGCCGCGACGCGCATAGCGCACGCCGGTAGCCCGCTTGCCTGCGAAGGTGATGACATCGGTCGTCGCCCGGGTCTCGATGGTCAGGTTCGATCGCCCCTTGGCCTGGTCCAGGTAGCCCCGCGCCGTGGAGGCACGCCGCCCGTTCGGGGTGACGAAGCGGTCCATGGGGCCGAAGCCTTCCTGCTGGTAGCCATTGACGTCCTCGGTAGCCGGATAGCCGGCCTGCTGTCCCGCCTCGATAAAGGCGTGATAAAGAGGATTGTTCCCCTCTTTCGGCGTGGTCACGCTAACCGGCCCATCGCCGCCGTGATAGGCGTCGGGGCCGATATCACGGGTCTCGGCCTTCTTGAAGTAGGGCAGGCAGTCGGCGTAGGTCCAGTCCTCGAGACCGGCTCGCTTGGCCCAGCCGTCGTAGTCGAGGGCATTGCCGCGGATGTAACACATGCCGTTGATCAGCGAGGAGCCGCCCAAGCCCTTACCGCGGCCGCACTCCATGCGCCGGTTGTTCATGTGCGGCTCGGGATCGGTCTCGAAGGCCCAGTTGTAGCGCTTGCCCTGCAGCGGATAGGCCAGGGCGGCGGGCATCTGGGTGCGAAAGTCGAAGCGGTGGTCCGGACCGCCGGCCTCGAGCAGCAGCACGCTGACGTCCGGGTCCTCGGTGAGGCGAGTGGCCAGGACATTGCCGGCCGACCCCGCGCCGATGATGACGTAATCGAATTCACGGATCTGGGACATGGGATCTCCTTAAAACACCGACTCGAAGGGGCCCATCTCGACCTGCACCGACTTGGTCTGGGTGTAGTGGGCCAGGGTCTCGAGGCCGTTCTCGCGGCCCACCCCGGACTGCTTGTACCCGCCCACCGGCATCTCGGCGGGGGACTCGCCCCAGGTGTTGACCCAGCAGATGCCGGCTTCCAAACGCTGGATGACCCGGTGGGCGCGGTTGAGCCCCTCGGTGAAGACGCCGGCGGCGAGGCCGTAGACGGTGTCGTTGGCGCGGCGGATCACCTCCTCCTCGTCGTCGAAGGCCAGTATCGCCATCACCGGGCCGAAGATCTCCTCGCGCACGATGCGCATCGAATCAACGCAGTCGGTGAATACCGTGGGGGCAGCCCAGGCGCCGCGGGCCCAGTCAATCCCTGAATCGTCGTCCTGATCCCAGGCCTCGCCGCCGGCCAGCACCCGTGCGCCTTCCTGCTTGCCGATGGCGATGTAGGACAGCACCTTCTCCTGGTGCTCGAAGCTGACCAGCGGACCGAAGTTGACCGCCGGGTCCAGCGGGTCGCCGGCCTTGATGCGGGCCACGCGCTCGGCGATCTTGCCCTCGAAGGCGTCCTTGATCGCGCGAGCCACGAACACCCGGGTGCCGTTGGTGCAGATCTGGCCGCTGGAGTAGAAGTTGGCCATCATGGCGGCGTCGGCGGCACGGTCCAGGTCGGCGTCGTCGAAGACGATCAGCGGCGACTTGCCGCCGAGCTCCATGGTCACGTCCTTGAGGGTGGAGGCCGCAGCGGCCGACATCACTTTCTTGCCGGTGCCCACCTCGCCGGTGAAGGACACCTTGTCGATGCCTTCGTGGCCGGTGAGCATCTGGCCGACCCGGCCGTCGCCGTGGACCACATTGAAGACGCCGTCGGGCAGGCCGGCCTCGGTAAAGATCTCGGCCAGTGCCATGACGGTCAGCGGGGTGACCTCGCTGGGCTTGAAGACCACGGCATTGCCGGCGGCCAGCGCCGGGGCCGACTTCCAGCAGGCGATCTGGATCGGATAGTTCCAGGCGCCAATGGCACCGATCACGCCCAGGGGCTCGCGTCGGGTGTAGACGAAGGAGGACTCGCGCAGCGGGATCTGGCTGCCCTCGAGGGCCGCGGTCAGGCCGGCATAGTACTCGAGCACGTCGGCGCCGGTGACGATGTCCACCGCGGCGGTCTCGCTGATCGGCTTGCCGGTGTTGCGGCTCTCCAGCTCGGCCAGCGCGTCGTTACGTTCCCTCAGCAGCGCCACGGCGCGCTGCAGGATGCGCCCGCGCTCCATGCCGGACAGGGCGGCCCAGACCTGCTGGCCACGGCGGGCGGCGTCGACGGCGGCGTCCACGTCGGCCTCGCTGGCCTGCGGGACCTCGGCCAGGGCGCTGCCATCAAAGGGGTTCACGACCGCGAAGGTCTCCCCGGAGGTGGCATCCACCCGGCGGCCGTCGATGTAGAGGGTTTCGGTGTCGTGGTGGGTCATGGGACCTCCCGTCAGGACTCGGTGGAAAGGGAGCGAGGCGTCGCCGGTGTCGTGGCCACCCCATGGGCGTGAAGCAGCTGGTCGAGATAGTCCCGGGCCAGGCGCCGGGCACGGTCACTATCCAGCCCCTCGGGGGTCAGGGCACCACGCAGCCACAGGCCGTCGATCATCGCGGCTAGCGCCCCAGCGGCATCACGGGCCTGCTCCTTGGGCAGCAGCCGGCGCAGCTGGTGGCAGAGGTTGGCGTAGAGGCGGCGATCGTTGACCTGCTGCAAGCGCGCCAGCTCGGGTTTGTGCATGCTGCTGGCCCAGAAGGCCAGCCAGGTCTTGGCCACCGGGCCGGTGACCTGGGAACGGTCGAAGTTGCCGTCGATGATCGCCGCCAGATGCGCCTCGGGAGACGTCGTCGCCAGGGCCCGGCGGCGGGCGGTGACGGCCTCGCCGAGATCGCTGAGGATCTGGCGCATCGTCGCCTCCAGCAGGCCATCCTTGCCGCCGAAGTAATGGCTGATGATGCCGGCGGAGACGCCGGCATGCCGGGCGATGCGCATCACCGTGGCATCGGCCAGGCCGACCTCGTCGATGGCCGCCATGGTGGCCTGGATCAGCTGCTGGCGACGGATGGGTTCCATTCCGACCTTGGGCACCTTGCGACCTCCTCTCCCGGGAAAGCTGTCTTGCCACCATGCCACTACGGCATGTGGCCATAGGGACAGCTTGCCATTTTTAAATTGAACGTTCAATTAATAAAGTGATTTCAGGGGGGACCGACCCTGCCAGGGGAAGGAGGCCACCCGGATCGAGGCCTGAGAGGAGGGAGGATCGGGCTTGCCATGTGGTGGGCTCGCGTGCATAATTCACGACCGTCGAATCGCCTCGTGGAGGAACGATTCGTGGAATGGCTACGTAGCTCAGTTGGTTAGAGCACATCACTCATAATGATGGGGTCCCCTGTTCGAGTCAGGGCGTAGCCACCAGGACAGCCCGAGACGCCCGCCCGACCCTCTGGTCGCGCGGGCGTCTTGCGTTGGGGGCTGCGTCTGCCACGCCTGCCGGGCCTTGACGTTTACAAGCCGATGCGTATACTACGCCCCGTGCTCGAGGCCATTCCCCGATAGCTCAGTTGGTAGAGCAAATGACTGTTAATCATTGGGTCGCAGGTTCGAGTCCTGCTCGGGGAGCCAGCCTCCTCCCGGAGCAACGAGCACGGCAGTAATCGCAAAGGTCATTCCCCGATAGCTCAGTTGGTAGAGCAAATGACTGTTAATCATTGGGTCGCAGGTTCGAGTCCTGCTCGGGGAGCCACCTTTCCTTCCTAGTCCGCAAGGGCCAGCATGTCATTCCCCGATAGCTCAGTCGGTAGAGCAAGTGACTGTTAATCACTGGGTCGCAGGTTCGAGTCCTGCTCGGGGAGCCAGATGCCAATGCTCTTGCCTATCGTGATTTCCCTTCCCCCTTTTTTCGTCGTCATTCTGATTGTGGCTGTTGTCGCGGTTCGCTTTCCTGCTTATTGCGTGACCGAGTGAGGCAGTTTGCCGGTTGGCCTGTCCATCCCTGCCGCCAGGGCAGGGCGGGTATCGCCTGGTCGAGCGGTGTAATGAAAAAGGCCGGGCTGCTTCACGCGCCCGGCCCATGATGACCGTCATCCCCGCCGGGGGTCACATGTGCTCGGCGAGGTGCCAGTTTCCCTTCATGCCGGCGTAATCGAGCAGGATCTGGGCCGCCTCCCGCACCTGGGCGCGGTCGATGGGCTCGGCCTTGTCGTCATCGCCAGGGAGTGCCTCCTCGTCTCGGGCGTCGATCCACTCGTCCAGCGGTGCCATTCCCAGCGCCCGGCGACGCTCGTTCTCCAGCGCCAGCTGCTCGGCCTCGCGGGCTTCCGCCTCGCGCTGGCGCTGTTCCCGGTTGAGGCTGACGCTGGTGTGTTGCTCGCGCAGGCGGCTGGCCAGTTCCGCCTGGCGCTCCAGGTAGTGGAAGTTGGGCTGTTCGTCGGCTCGCTCGCGATGGCGGTCGCGCAGGGGGGCCAGGAAGGCGTCGGGCTGGCCATAGGTCCGGTACTGCACCTCGCGAACCGTATCCCAGGGCAAGGCGTTATCGAGGCTGCTCTCGCCGATCACTTCGGGATCAACCAGGCTCGGGAAGGCGATATCGGGCTGTACGCCGCGGTGCTGGGTGCTTTCCCCGGAGATGCGATAGAACTTGGCGCGGGTCAGCTTGATCTGGCCGTGGCTCAGCTCGTTGAGGGTCTGCACCGTGCCCTTGCCGAAGGTATCGGTGCCCACCACCAGGCCGCGACCATAGTCCTGAATGGCGCCGGCGAAGATCTCCGAGGCGGAGGCCGAGAGGCGGTTGACCAGTACGGTCAGCGGGCCATCATAGAGGGTGCCGCTTTCGGTGTCGCCATACAGGCTGATACGCCCGCGGGCGTCGCGAACCTGCACCGTGGGGCCGCGATCGATGAACAGGCCGATCAGGGAATTGGCCTCCTGCAGCGCGCCCCCGCCGTTGTTGCGCAGGTCCAGCACGATGCCCTCGATGCCCTCGGCCTTGAGGCGCTCGATCTCCTTGGCCACGTCGCGGGTGCTGCTGCGGTAGTCCTCCTCGCCGGCCTGCCAGGCGTCGAAGTCCACATAGAAGGTCGGGACCTTGATCACGCCGACCCGGTGGACGCCGTCCTCTCGCTCGAGCTCGATCACCTCGCCCCGGGCGGCCTGGTCCTCCAGCTTGACGGTATCGCGGGTGATCTCGATGACCTTGGAGCGGGTCATGTCCACGGCCTGGGCGGGCACGATGTCGAGACGGACCACGGTGCCCTTGGGGCCGCGGATCATGTCCACCACGTCGTCCAGGCGCATCCCCACCACATTGACCATCTCTTCGCCTTCCTGGCCGACCCCGATGATGCGATCGGCCGGTTCGAGCACACCGGCGCGTTCGGCCGGTCCGCCCGGCACCAGGCTCGCCACCTTCACATACTCGCCGTCGGCCTGCAGCAGGGCACCGATGCCCTCGAGCGACAGGCGCATCTGGATGTCGAAGGACTCGCCTTGACGTGGCGAGAGGTACTCGCTGTGCGGGTCGATGGTGCCGGTCACCGCGGCCATCAGCAGGCCGAAGACGTCCTCGGCATTGGTTTGCTGGAGGCGGTTGAGCTGGCCTTCATAGCGCTGGCGAAGGGTCTCTATCACCTGATCATCGTCCTGGCCGCTGATCGACAGGGTCAGGGCCGCATTCTCCAGGCGCTTGGACCATAGCCTGTCCAGGGCGGCCTCGCTGTCGACCCAGGGCACGTCCTCGCGCTCCAGAGCCAGGCGCTGCTCGCCGTCGAAGCTGAAGTCCAGGCCCTCGTCGAGCCTGGCCAACAGCCATTCGAGGCGGGCTTCCGTGCGGGTCTGGTAGCGTTCGAAGAGCGCATAGGGCCGGGACAGCTCGCCGTCGAGGATGGCGTCGTCCAGGGTCGTCTCGAGATCCCGGAAGGCCTCCACATCACGGTCCAGCAGGTAGGCACGCTGGCCGTCGAGGATATCCAGGTAGCGCGCGAAGGCCCGCCGCGACCAGGCGTCGTCGAGGCTCACCTCCGCATAGTGGCCGTAGCGCAGGGACTCGGCCACTTCCACGGCCGCCTGACGCTGGGCATCGCTCGGCGCGGGTTGTGCCAGGGCCGTCGAGCCGGCCAGCAGCAGGAACAGGGCCGACGCACGCCCCAGGGTGACAAACAGGCTCATCGATGAAGCACTCCAGGATTCATGTACACTCTTCCCTCCAGACCTCGGCTCGGCTGGCAAGTTGCATGGACGAAAAGAGCCATTATAGCAGCTTGCCCGAGTTCCCAAGACCCCCAACCGCTTTGCGATAGAGGAAGCCCATGTCCCAGGATGCCCGGCTCGAGCGCCTGCTCGATTTCCTGCGTCGATCCCCCACCCCCTGGCACGCCACGGCCAACATGGCCGAGCGCCTGGAGGCCGCCGGCTACCGGTGCCTCGAGGAGACCCAGGCCTGGCGGCTATCGCCCGGTGAGAAGGTCTATGTGTGCCGCAACGACTCCTCGCTGATCGCCCTGCAGCTGCCCGCGCAGCCCCTGGAGGCCCTGCGCCTGATCGGTGCCCACACCGACAGCCCTGGCCTGCGGCTCAAGCCACAAGCCGCCCAGACTGCCGCCGGGTGGCTGCAGCTCGGCGTGGAGGTCTATGGTGGGGCGCTGCTGGCGCCCTGGTTCGACCGCGACCTGGGGCTGGCCGGGCGGGTGCATGTGCGCCATCCCGATGGTCGCCTGGAAGGCGTGCTGCTGGATGTCGACCGGCCGGTGGCGATCATCCCGAGCCTCGCCATCCACCTGGACCGGGAGGCCAACAATGGCCGGGCCATGAATGCCCAGACCGAGATGGCGCCGGTCTTGCTGCAGGGCGGGAAAGCGGCGGACCTGGAGCGTCTGCTGCGCGACTGGCTGGCCGCCGAGCATGGCCTCGAGGAGGTCGAGGTGCTCGACTTCGAACTGGCCCTCTACGACGTGCAGCCGCCGGCCCGGGTCGGCGTCGAAGGCGAGCTGATTAGCGGTGCACGCCTCGACAACCTGCTGTCCTGCTTCATGGGGCTGGAAGCACTGCTGGAGAGTGACGGCCGCCAGGGGGCCGTGCTGGTGGCCAACGACCACGAGGAGGTGGGCAGCGCCAGCGCCTGCGGCGCCCAAGGCCCTTTCCTCGGCGATGTGCTGCGCCGGGTCAACGCCCAGTTGGGCGAGGCAGGGGAGGAGGGGGTCATCCGCCTGATCCAGGCCTCGCGGCTGATCTCCTGCGACAATGCCCATGCCCTGCACCCCAACTTCCCGGACAGGCACGACGCCGCCCATGGGCCGGCGCTCAATGGCGGGCCGGTGATCAAGGTCAACGCCAACCAGCGCTACGCCACCAACAGCGCCACCGCGGCGCTGTTCCGGGATCTGTGCCGCGAGGTGGAGGTGCCGGTGCAGACCTTCGTCACCCGGGCCGACATGGGCTGCGGCAGCACCATCGGGCCGATCACCGCCACCGAGCTCGGCGTGCCGACCCTGGATGTGGGCGTACCCCAGTGGGCCATGCACTCCATCCGCGAGACCGCCGGTGCCCATGACGTCGAGCATCTGACGCGGGTGCTGACGGCCTTCTTCAACCGCGCCGAGTTGCCCTGAGGCTGGGCTATGAGCTACGGGCGGCGAGCTGGAAGGCGGCAAGATAAGCTGGCCGCCCGAAGCCCGAAGCCCGAAGCCCGAAGCCCGAAGCCCGAAGCCCGAAGCCCGAAGCCCGAAGCCCGAAGCCCGAAGCCCGAAGCCCGAAGCCCGAAGCCAAAAAGCCCGAAGCCCGAAGCCAAAAAGCCCGCCTGGTTCGCCAGACGGGCTTTTTCGGTATCTGGTGGCTACGCCCTGACTCGAACAGGGGACCCCATCATTATGAGTGATGTGCTCTAACCAACTGAGCTACGTAGCCTTTCGACGGGGGCGGATATTACCGGAGACGCCCCCGGCCGTCAAGTGGCGTAGACCCGGCCGACAGCGTCTCCGTCACGTCGGATGCGCCTTCGGCTTATCCGACCTACAGGCCTGTCGACGGAACAGCCCCGATCGACGACCCAGGGTGATGGTCTTCGATATTAGACATTGAAGCGAAAGTGGATCACATCCCCATCCTGGACGATGTAGTCCTTGCCTTCCAGGCGCCACTTGCCGGCATCCTTGGCGCCCTGCTCGCCGCCCAGGGTCACGAAGTCGTCATAGGCGATGACCTCGGCGCGGATGAAGCCCTTCTGGAAGTCGGTGTGGATCACGCCGGCGGCCTCGGGGGCGGTGGCGCCCACCCTGACGGTCCAGGCGCGCACCTCCTTTACCCCTGCGGTGAAGTAGGTCTGCAGCCCGAGCAGGGCATAACCGGCGCGGATCACCCGGTCGAGCCCGGGTTCTTCCATGCCCATCTCGTCGAGGAACATGGCGCGCTCCTCCTCGTCGAGCTCGGCGATCTCGGCCTCGATCTGGTTGCATACCGGTACTACCACGGCCCCTTCCTCGGCGGCGATCTCGTTGACCACGTCCAGGTAGGGATTGGCCTCGAAGCCATCCTCGTTGACGTTGGCGATGTACATGGTGGGCTTGAGGGTCAGGAAGCCGAAGCTCTTGAGCTGACGCTTCTCGTCGTCGTCGAGGCCTGCGCTTCTCAGCGGCAGGCCTTCCGCCAGGTGGGGCTGAATGCGGTCGAGGATCGCCTTGGTGGCGATGGCGTCCTTGTCACCGCTCTTGACCACGCGGGTCAGGCGCTGGATGGCCCGGTCGACGGTGTCGAGGTCGGCGAGCGCCAGCTCCAGGTTGATGGTCTCGATGTCGGTACGGGGGTCGATCTGGTTGGCCACGTGGATGACGTTGTCGTTGTCGAAGCAGCGCACCACATGGGCGATGGCCTGGGTCTCGCGAATATTGGCCAAAAACTGGTTGCCCAGCCCCTCCCCCTTGGAGGCCCCCGCCACCAAGCCGGCGATGTCGACGAACTCCATGGTGGTGGGCAGCACCTTCTGCGGCCTTACGATCTCGGCAAGCCGGTCGAGGCGCGGGTCGGGCATGGGCACGATGCCGACGTTGGGCTCGATGGTGCAGAAGGGGAAGTTCTCGGCGTCGATGCCGGACTTGGTCAGGGCATTGAAGAGGGTGGACTTGCCGACGTTGGGCAGGCCCACGATACCGCAGTTGAAACCCATGGGATCTTCCTGGAAAGCGAATTCATGAATGGCGATGGGCGGGTATTCTATCGTTGCTACGAGCTACGAGCTACGAGCTACGAGCTACGAGCTACGAGCTCGCGGCTCGATGCCCGGAGCTCGCTGCGCCCGTTAGGGCTTGAAGCTGTGCAACTGGCTCATGGCCTTCGCCCAGTCGCCGGCGACGGCCAGTGGCAGGGTGGCCAGGCTCTCGTCGATGGCGGCCTCGATGGCGGCGCGCTCGGCCTTGCCGGGGCGTCCCAGCACGTAGTTCGTCACCTGGCGCGCCTCGCCCGGGTGGCCGATGCCGATGCGTAGGCGATGGAACGACTTGTCGTTGCCCAGCGCCCGGATGATGTCGCGCAGGCCGTTGTGACCGCCATGGCCGCCGCCCTGCTTGTAGCGCGCCGTGCCGGCGGGCAGGTCGAGCTCGTCGTGAACCACCAGCAGTTCGTCGGGCGCGATCTTGAAGAACTGGGTCAGGGCCGCCACGGCGCCACCGCTGCGGTTCATGAAGGTACCCGGCTCGAGCAGGTGGACCTCGTGGCCGTCGAGGTGCACCCGGGCATGCTGGCCCAGGAACTTCTTGTCCGGGCGCAGCTCGCTGCCGGCGGCCCGTGCCACGGCATGAACCAGCCAGGCGCCGGCATTGTGACGGGTCGCTTCATAGTCCTTGCCGGGGTTGCCCAGCCCGATGATCGCTTTGACCTGGCGCATCTTCGCTGCCTCCAAAAAAAAATCAAGCGCCGTAGCGCTTGATCGTGACGATGGCGGGCCGCGTCGGTCGACGCGGCCCCGGCAAGGCCGATTACTCGGCGCTGCCTTCCTCGCCCTCGGCGGTTTCACCGCCCTGGGCTTCCTCGCCTTCCTCCGCACGAACCTTCGGCTTGGTGATGCTCAGCACGGCGTTGTCATGGTCCTCGCCGTGGGTGAGTTCGACCAGCGTCACGCCGGCCGGCAGGCTCAGGTCGGAGAGGTGCAGGGTCGTGCCCAACTCGACCTCGGTGATGTCGACCTCGAGGTAGTCGGGCAGGTCCTTCGGCAGGCAGCTGATCTCGACCTCGTTGGAGAGGGTGTGCAACTCGCCGCCCTCGTCCTTGATACCCTTGCACTTGTCCTCGCCCACCACGTGCAACGGCACACGCAGGGTGATCTCGTGGGTGGCGTCGATGCGCAGGAAGTCGGCGTGGGTGACCAGCGGCTTGAAGGGGTGACGCTGGAGGTCGCGCACCACGACCTGCTGGGCCTTGCCATCCACCTGCAGGGTGATCACGGAGGAGAAGAAGGCTTCTTCCTCCAGTGCCTTGTAGAAGCTGGTCTTGTCGACGGCGATGGGCTGCGGCGCCTGCTCACCACCATAGATGATGGCCGGTACCTGCTCGTTCGCACGACGCAGGCGGCGGCTCGCACCTTTCCCCAGGTCGTGGCGAACGCTGGCGTTGAGGGTGTAATCGGACATGGAATTGCCTCTTGCTTGAAGTAAGGAGAACGCCGGGGTCCGCGACCAGACCACGACGCCTCCGGACGCCCCGAAGGGCACGTGTCCGGCACCGCGTTCCCGATGAGAATCTCAGTGGAAAAAGTCTCAGTGGAACATGGCGCTGACGGATTCCTCGTTGCTGACCCGGCGGATCGCCTCGGCGATCAGCCCGGCCACGCTGAGCTGACGGATCTGGCCGCTGCGTCGCGCGGCATCCGACAGCGGGATGGTATCGGTGACGACCACTTCGTCGAGCACGGAGCCGCAGATATTGTCCACGGCGGGGCCCGAGAGGATGGGGTGGGTGGCATAGGCCACCACGCGTCGAGCGCCGTGCTCCTTGAGGGCCTCGCCGGCCTTGCACAGGGTACCGGCGGTATCGATCATGTCGTCGACCACCACGCAGGTACGGTGGTCGATCTCGCCGATGATATGCATCACCTGCGCTTGGTTGGCCGACGGACGGCGCTTGTCGATGATGGCCAGGTCGGCGTTGAGCTGCTTGGCAATGGCGCGGGCCCGGACCACGCCGCCCACGTCGGGCGAGACTACCACCAGGTCGTCGTAGTTCTGACGCTCGATGTCGTCGAGCAGGATCGGCGAGCCGTAGACGTTATCCACCGGGACGTCGAAGAACCCCTGGATCTGGTCGGCGTGCAGGTCCATGGTCATGACCCGGTCGACCCCGGCCTTGACCATCATATCGGCGACGATCTTGGCGGAGATCGGTACTCGGGCGGAGCGTACGCGGCGGTCCTGGCGGGCATAGCCGAAGTAGGGCACCACGGCGGTGATCCGAGTGGCGGAAGCGCGGCGCAGGGCATCCACCATCAGGATCAGCTCCATCAGGTTGTCGTTGGTCGGTGCACAGGTGGACTGCAGAAGAAAGACATCCTTGCCGCGCACATTCTCGTTGATCTCGACCGCGACCTCTCCGTCGCTGAACTGGCCAACCGTAGCGTTGCCCAGACGGTTGTCCAGACTCTCGGCAACCTTCTGGGCGAGTTCGGGATTGGCGTTCCCGGCGAAAACCATCAATTTTGACACGCGCAGCCACCTTTGCAGTGTAGGGTCTTCAGGGTAGGGATCGACGAACGCTCCGGACGGACATGGCTGGGGCAGGAGGATTCGAACCTCCGCATGGCGATACCAAAAACCGCTGCCTTACCGCTTGGCTATGCCCCAGCAACCTTGCCGTGCCGGATCGAACGAGGGCGCCTCCACCGGTCAGGCGGATGGCCATCGACCCAAGGCATCATGAAGGGGAGAGCGATCCAGGCCGCGTGCCTTGAAGGCCGACCAGCCTTCGGGCATCTCGGCGAGAAGATTGTCGGCCTCGCGTTCGGATGCGAGCCGTGCGAAGACGCAGGCGCCGGTGCCCGTCAGCATGGACGGTGCGCGCGCGTTCAGCCAGTCGAGAGTGGACGCCACCTCGGGATAGAGCTCCCGGACCGTGGCCTCGCAGTCGTTTCGCCAGCTCGCCGCTCCCCCCTGCAGTGCGCGCGCCATGGTAATCGGGGGGGTGTCGCGTGTCAATTGTGGTGCCTTGAACACCGCCGGCGTGGAAACGCCGATGCCGGGGTGGACGACCACGAACCAGGGGGTATCCAGCGTGACCGGCGTCAGGCGCTCGCCGATTCCTTCCGCCCAGGCGGCGTGACCGTGCAGGAAGACCGGCACATCGGCCCCCAGGGCCAGGCCCAGGTCGGCCAGGGTCGCGAGGGGCAGGCCGAGCCCCCACAGATGATCGAGCCCGAGCAGGGTGGTGGCGGCATCCGAGCTGCCGCCTCCCAGGCCGCCCCCCATGGGCAGGCGCTTCTCCAGGTGCAGGTCGGCGCCGAGCCGGCAGCCGCTTGCCTCCTTCAGCAGGCGAGCGGCACGCAGGATCAGGTTCGCCTCATCGGGCACGCCGGGCAGGGCCGGGGTGAGGTGCAGCTTACCGTCGCCGCGACCGCGCAGGGTCAGGGTATCGCCAATATCCAGGAACTGGAACAGGGTCTGCAGCGTATGGTAGCCATCCGAACGTTGGCCGACGATGCGCAGCAGTCGGTTGAGCTTGGCCGGCGCCGGCAGCACCAGCGGGGGGACGTCAGACATCCGTGGACTCCGGGCGCCATTCGGTGGCCACCAGGGTCACCCGCAGGTCGCCGTAGGTCATCACTAGGCGCCTGGGCAGCCAGAGGCTCTCGGCCCGGGTCCAGTCACGGTACTCGATCTGCCAGCCATCCTGCTCCAGGCGGTGGGGGAAGCCCAGCGCGTCCCGCGCCAGCCGATGCGGGCGGTTGGCGGCGGGTAGGCCGATCATCCAGTCGTCGAGGGCGGCGACCGGCAGCGACCAGCCCAGCTGCTGGCGCATCAGCGCCTCGGCACTTTCGGCCTCGAAGCGTCCCTCGCCGGTGGTCAGCGACACACGACCCTCGCGACCCTCCAGCACGCTGCGGCCGCTGCCGAAGGGGCCGCTGATGAGCAGGCGAAAATGGTAGGGGGTCCGGCGCCAGTCGAGGGTGGCGCTGGTGGACTCCTCGGGGGTGCGCAGCCCCACCTTCCCGGAGAGCTCCCAGTGATCGAGCCGTGACAGGCGCTCGCGCTGGGCCTCCCACTGACCGGCGGCACGGTCGCCGACGGGAGCAGGCGCGCGGCCGGCGCAGCCGGCCAGCAGGAACAGGGTCAGCAGAAGCAGCAGCAGGCGCAACGGCAGCGTAATGGTCATGGGCGGGTTCCGTTCAGGCGGTCGGTATCAGTCGGCGATCTCGGGGTGGCGCTTCAGCAACTCGTCGAGGCGCGGGTGCTCTTCGAAGCGCTGTCGGGCCTCCTCCAGCAGGGCATGGGCGCGCGTCTTCTGGTCCAGCGCCCAGAGGACCTCGATCAGGTGAGCGGCTACCTCCTGGTCGGGCATGGCGGCCCAGGCGCGCTCCAGCCAAGGCAGGGCCGCTTGAGGGTCGCCCAGGCGATAGTGGACCCACCCCAGGCTATCGAGGATGGCCGGGTTATCGGGCTCCAGCGCGTGGGCGCGCTCGATCAGCGACCTGGCTTCCGCGAGGCGGCCCTCCAGGTTCTCATCGGCCAGGGTGTAGCCCAGGGCGTTCAAGGCATTGGCGTTGTCCGGATCGCGCTCGATGATGGCGCGTAGGTCGGCCTCCATGGCCGCCAGATCGCCGTCCTGGTAGGCCCGCATGGCCCGCTGGTAGCGCAGCCGGGTGTCGCCGGGAGAGCGGGCCAAGGCGGCATCGAGCAGGGCGTTCGCCTCCTTGCGCCGGCCGGCCTGGTCGAGCAGTTCCACCTCGATCGAGACCAGCTCGGAAGCGTAGGCCGGGTGGCGCTGGCGTTCGGTGCGCAGGAAGGTGCGAGCATCGGGTAGCCGGTCGGCGGCGATCAGCATGCGGGCGGCGCTGAGTCGGGCGGGCAGGAACTGCTCGCCCTCGGGGACCTGGCGGTAATAGAGAAGAGCGTTGTCCACCTCGCCTTCCGCTTCGGCGATGGCCCCGAGCAGGAAGTAGACCAGTGGCGGGGGGGTGTCCTCGCCTGCCATCGGCAGCAGCAGGCGTCGGGCCGGTGCCGGGTAGCCCTCCTCCAGGTACAGCCGTGTCAGGGCCAGGCGCAGCTCGGGGGTATCGCCATGTGCCTCGAGCAGGGCATCGGTGGTGGCCTCGGCGGCCGGGATGCGGCCCAGGCGAATCTCGGCCTGGGCCGTGAGCAGCAAGAAGCGGGGATCGTCCGGCGCGACCTCCAGCCCTTGGCGGGCAGCACGCAGCGCCTGGCGCGGCGCGTCGGCCTCCAGTGCCAGCTGGGCGCGGATCCGCCACAGGGCCGGCAGCTCGGGGGCCTGACGGGCCAAGCGATCCAGGCGTGCCCTGGCTGCCGCAGGCTGACCATCGGCCACTTCCAGCAGCGCGGTAGCCAGCTCGGCATCGTGACGCTGAGCGGGCGTGTCGCCATTGTCCTGCAGGTAGTCACGCATCAGCCGCAGCAGGGGAGCAGGGGCCGTGCCCGCGTCGAGGGCCATCTCCACGAAGTCGGTCAGCTCGCTCTCACCGCCCCGTCGCAGGGCAGCAAGGCGCTGTGACAGGGCCTCGGTCCAATCGCCGCGCTGCACGGCCAGGCTGGCCAGCAGGCGGGCCGGCGAGGCATCCCGGGGGGCCAGGGCCTGCCAGCGCCGCGCCGTCTCCTCGAGCAGGGCCGGATCGTCGCTGAAGCGGGCGGCGAGGGCGGCCCGCTCGATCAGCTCGGTCGTCGCATAGCGCTCGGCCGCCTCGAGGTAGCCGAGTGCGGCGCGGCGATAGTCGCCACGCTGGCCGGCCAGCTCGGCCACCAGCAGCGAAGTGAGCCCCTCGGCATCCAGCCCCTGAGCCACCGGTGGGGCGTCGGCCATGGGGTCGTGCGGCACGGCAGGGGAGACGCCGGTAGGCAGGCCCTGGCAACCGACGAGCAAGGTCGCCAGGGCCAGGGGGGGCAGGAGGCGTCGTCGACGGGGCAGGATGAAAGGTCCGAGGCGCATGCAAGTCTCGAGCTGGTGGCCGAGGCGCCAGCATAACGGCTCGCCGGCGCCCGGCAAAGGTCGGCGCGTCGGCATGGCGCCGTCGGCCGTCCGCGTATGATAGAATCCTGCGCCTTGACACCGGGTGCCGAGCGCGAACGCCTGCCCCGGCCATCACATCACCCGAAGACGCCGAACGCATGACGCTGCTTGCCCTGGGAATCAATCATCGGACCGCCACCGTCGAGGTACGCGAGCAGGTTGCCTTCACCCCGGCCCAGCTGGAGTCGGCCCTGACCGAGCTGCGCGGCTTGCCCGAGGTGCGCGAGGCGGCGCTGCTCTCCACGTGTAACCGTACCGAGCTCTACTGCGTCACCGACACCGCCGGCGAGCGGGAGATCCTCGACTGGCTGGGACGTTTCCACGGCCTAGCGATCGAAGACCTGACCCGCTGTGCCTACCATTACCTGGAGAACGACGCGGCCCGTCACCTCATGCGGGTGGCCGTGGGGCTGGACTCCATGGTGCTGGGCGAACCGCAGATCCTGGGCCAGCTCAAGGAGGCCTACCAGTCCGCCCGTCGCGCCCATGGCCTCGGCGGGGAACTGGAGTGCCTGTTCCAGCACACCTTCGCCGTGGCCAAGCAGGTACGGACCCGCACCGGCATCGGTCGTAATCCCGTCTCGGTGGCCTATGCCGCGGTGAGCCTGGCCAGTCGCATCTTCGACGACTTCTCGCGCTCCCGGGCCCTGCTGATCGGTGCCGGGGAGACCATCGAGCTGGTGGCCCGTCACCTGCACGAGGCGGGGGTACGTCAGCTGACCGTGGCCAACCGTACCCGGGAACGGGCCGAGCAGCTAGCCGGTACCCTGGGGGGAGCGGCGATCACCCTCGACGAGATCCCCGAGGCGCTGGTCAGGGCCGACATCGTCATTTCCTCCACCGCCGCCCCCCTGCCCCTGCTCGGCAAGGGCATGGTCGAGCGGGCCCTCAGGCAGCGCCGCCACCGCCCGGTGTTCATGGTCGACATCGCCGTGCCCCGCGACATCGAGCCCGAGGTGGGCGAACTCGGTGATGTCTTCCTTTATACGGTCGATGACCTCGAGGCGGTCATCGAGGAGAATCGCCGTCACCGCCAGGTAGCCGCCGACCAGGCCGAGTCATTGATCGAGCATGGCGTGGGTGGCTGGCAGCACGAACGTCGCCTGCGCAGCGGCGGGGCGCTGATCCGCGAGGTGCGGGCCCGTGGCGAGGCCCTGCGTGACCTGTCCCGGGACCAGGCCCTGGCGCGACTGGCCCGTGGCGAGGATCCCGAGGAGGTGGTCCGCCGCCTGGCCCACCAGCTGACCAACCGCCTGCTGCATCGCCCCACGGTGGCGCTGCGCGATGCCGCGTCCGATGAGCAGCATGAACTGCTGGACGCCGCCGCCGCGCTGCTGCTGGATGAACCCTCCGATCCATCCCCATAGGACTCGCCGATGAAAGCCACTCTCCGTCAGCGTCTCGACGACTTCGCCGAGCGCTTCGAGGAGCTCGCCGCCCTGCTGGCGGACCCCGAGGTGATCGCCGACCAGGCGCGCTTCCGTGACTACTCCCGCGAGTATGCCGAGCTCGATCCCCTGGTGCAGGCCTGGGAGGACTACCGGCGCGTGGAGAGCGACATCGAGGCAGCCACGACCCTCACCCGCGATGCCGACGCCGAGATGCGCGAGCTGGCCGAGATGGAGCTGGCCGAGGGACGCGAGCGCCTCGAGGCCCTGGAGGGGCGGCTCAAGCAGCTGCTGATCCCTCGCGACCCGGATGATGCCGGCAACGTCTTCCTGGAGGTTCGCGCCGGCACCGGTGGCGACGAGGCCGCACTGTTCGCCGGTGATCTGTTCCGCATGTATGCCCGTTATGCCGAGCAGCACGGCTGGAAGGTCGAGGTGGTCAGCGCCAGCCACGGCGACCAGGGGGGCTACAAGGAGATCATCTCGCGGATCAAGGGCGAAGGCGTTTATGCCCGGCTCAAGTTCGAGTCCGGCGCCCACCGGGTGCAGCGCGTGCCGGCCACCGAGTCCCAGGGACGCATCCACACCTCGGCCTGCACCGTGGCGGTAATGCCCGAGGCCGCCGAGGTAGGGGATGTCGACATCAACCCCAATGAGCTGCGCGTCGACACCTTCCGTTCCAGCGGGGCGGGCGGACAGCACGTCAATACCACCGACTCCGCCATCCGCATCACCCATCTGCCCAGCGGCATGGTGGTGGAGTGCCAGGAGGAGCGCAGCCAGCACAAGAACCGCGCCAAGGCGATGTCACTGCTGGCCGCGCGCCTCAAGCAGGCCGCCCAGGCCAGCCAGCGCCAGCAGCAGGCCGACGAGCGCCGCTCCCTGGTGGGGTCCGGGGATCGCAGCGAGCGTATCCGCACCTACAACTTTCCCCAGGGGCGGGTGACCGACCACCGCATCAACCTGACCCTCTACAAGCTCTCCGAGGTCATCGCCGGCGAGGGACTCGACGACGTGATCGAGCCGCTGATTCATGAGTACCAGGCCGAGCAGCTGGCGGCCCTGCAGCAGGCCGGATGATGCGCCTGGACGAACTCCTGGTCCGGGCGGCACGACGCCTGGCGGCGGGCTCGCCGACCCCCCGCCTGGATGCCGAGGTACTGCTCTGCCATGCGTTGGGCGTCGATCGGACCTGGCTCTATACCTGGGGCGACCGCGAGGCCGAGCCCGAGGCCGAGGCGCGCTTTGAGGCCCTGGTGGCGGCCCGGGCCGAGGGACGCCCGGTGGCCCACCTCACCGGTGAGCGCGAGTTCTGGGGGCTCTCGCTTGCCACCCACCCCAGCACCCTGATCCCCCGCCCGGATACCGAGACCCTGGTCGAGGCGGCACTCGCCCGGGCTCAGGCCCCCGAGGGGCGCCTGCTGGATCTGGGCACCGGGACCGGTGCCATCGCCCTGGCCTTCGCCAGCGAGCGACCGGGCTGGACGGCGCTCGGGGTCGACATCCGTTCCGAGGCGGTGGCTCTGGCCAGGGAGAATGCGGCGAGGCTGGGCATTGCCAATGTCGCGTTTCGCCACAGCGACTGGTTCGCCGCCCTTCCCGGCGAGCGTTTCGCGCTGATCGTGGCCAATCCGCCCTATCTCGCCGCGGATGATCCTCACTTGGAACGCGGTGACGTGCGTTTCGAGCCTCGCAGAGCGCTGGTGGCGGCCGATGACGGCCTGGCCGACCTGCGCCATCTCGTCCAGGCAGCCCGCCACCATCTCGCGCGGGGCGGCTGGCTGCTCCTCGAGCATGGCGCCGAGCAGGGGGCGATGGTGGGCGAGGCGCTGGCGCAGGCGGGCTTTACGGAGGTGTCCTGCCATCGCGACCTGGCCGGCCATCCACGGGTCAGCCTGGGGCGTCAGGCCGACGAATCGCGTTAAGACGTGTCGACTGGAGCCCGACGGGTCGGCTGTGGTACATCTGACGTCAGCAAGAAACACCAATAGCCGTCTTTCAGGCATGCGCGATTGCCGCGAAACCCCGGGATTGGGGAGGATTTCAGGCAAATGCACGGCCATGACGGCGTGAACCGCCGAAACGCCGACCGGCGTGCCAGGACCCCATGAAAACCAAGACCCGCTCGCTCGACCGTATCGACCTCAAGATCCTGCGTTGCCTGCAGGAGAACGCCCGCATCTCCTACGTGGATCTCGCCTCCCAGGTGGGACTCTCCACCACGCCCTGCCTGGAGCGTGTCAAACGTCTAGAGCGCGCCGGCGTGATCCGCGGCTACAAGGCCGTGCTCGACCCTCGGGCGCTGAAGGCCAACCTGCTGGTGTTCGTCGAGATTAGCCTGGAAACCCAGTCACCGTCGGTGTTCGACGAGTTCCGCCGGGCGGTGGCCCGGCTGCCGCAGATCCAGGAGTGCCACCTGGTCTCGGGGCAGTTCGACTATATCCTCAAGTGCCGCATTCCCGAGATGTCGGCCTATCGTCAACTGCTCGGCGACGTGGTGCTGACCCTTCCAGGGGTCAAGGAGTCGAAGAGCTACGTGGTCATGGAGGAGGTCAAGGAAGACTTCTCGCTGCACGTGCCCGACATCGAGGAGTTCGAGGACAAGTGAGTGTCACCATGAACGACGAGGAACTGCTGCGCTACAGCCGCCAGATCATGCTCGAGCAGGTCGACATCGCGGGCCAACAGCGCCTACTGGACGGCCATGCCCTGGTGGTCGGGGCCGGCGGACTGGGGTCGCCGGTGGCGCTCTACCTGGCCGCCGCCGGGTTCGGGCGGCTGACCATTGCCGACGCCGACGTGGTCGAGCTCTCCAACCTGCAACGCCAGATCGCCCATGGCACCGACGACCTGGGACGTCTTAAGGCCGAGTCGGCCCGGCAGGCGGCGCTGGGCTTGAACCCAGGCTGTCGCATCGAGACGGTCACCGCCCACCTTGAGGGCGAGGCCCTGGCGACCGCGGTGGCCACGGCCGATGTGGTGCTCGACTGCACCGATCGGTTCTCCAGCCGCTACGCCGTCAATGCCGCCTGCCGCGAGGCCGGTGTGCCCCTGGTCTCGGGGGCGGCGATCCGCTTCTCCGGCCAGCTGGCGGTGTTCGAGCCACGGGATGCCGAAAGCCCCTGCTACGCCTGCCTGTACCCCCCCGATGGGGCGGGCGACGAGGTGCTCTCCTGCGCCGAGAGCGGGGTGGTGGCGCCCCTGGTGGGGCTGATCGGCAGCTTCCAGGCGCTGGAGGCGATCAAGCTGGTCAGCGGTGCCGGCCGAGTGCACCAGGGCCTTTCCACCTTCGATGGACTGACCGGTCGGTGGCGTCACTTCCGGGTCCCGCGGGACCCGGGCTGCCCGGTCTGCGCACGGGACGAAACGGCGTAAGGGATTGAAGGCTTGACACCCGTCGACGCGCGGGTGCCAAACTGTAAAGGATTCACCCCGCGTGCCGGGGCCGCGGTGCCGACAGGTGACTCCCATGCTCCTTCCCGCTGCGCTGACGCGACCCGCTTCTTGGTACCGCGCTTCCATCGCCGTCGACCTCGGTGACTGTCCCCCCCTGACGGGCGAGGTGCGGGCCGATGTGTGCGTGATCGGTGGCGGGATCACCGGCTGCTCGGCCGCCCTGCACCTGGCCGAGCGGGGCTACGCGGTAGTGCTGCTGGAGGCCGGAGAGATTGGTGCGGGTGCCTCGGGACGCAGCGGCGGACAGATCTTGCCGGGCCTGGGTACCGATATCGCCACCGTGGAGAAGGCGTTGGGCCGGGAACGGGCCCGTGATATCTGGGCGATGAGTCGCGAGGCGGTGCGCCTGACCGCCGAACGGATCGCGCGTCATGCTATTCCCTGCGAGCTCGCCTGGGGCTACCTGCACGCCGCGGTCAAGCCGCGCCATATCGAGACGCTCAAGGCGTTCCGTGAGCGTATGGCCCGCGACTACGACTATGACGCCTTCGAATGGCTCGAGGGCGAGGCGCTGCGTGAGCATGTGGTCACCGACGCCTACCCCGGGGCACTCCGCGAGGTCGAGGGCGGCCACCTTCATCCCCTCAACTACACCGTGGGGCTGGCCCGGGCGGCGCGCGAGGCCGGGGTCCGCCTGCATGAGCACAGTGCCGCCCGGGAGATCCGCCGTGGCCGACCCGCCACGGTCGTCACCGATGCCGGCCGGGTGATCGCGGACTTCGTGGTGGTGGGGACCAACGCCTACCCGGCGGGGCTCATCCCGGAGCGCTCGGGGCGCATCATGCGGGTCGCCAACTACATGGTCGCCACCGCCCCGCTCACCGCCGATCAGGCGGCCCGTGTGCTGCCGAGAAACGATGCCCTGTCCGATGCCAACTTCGTGCTCGACTACTACCGCCTCTCCGGCGGCCGGCGACCCGGCGGCCGGCGCTCCGGCGGCCGGCGCCTGATCTACGGCGGCGAGGTCAGCTACAACGGCCAGGCGCCGCGTGGCCTCGAGGCGCGCATGGACGCCAAGATCGCCCGGCTGTTTCCGGTGCTGGCGGGGGTGCCCATCGAGTACCGTTGGGGGGGCGACGTGGCCATTACCCTCAACCGGGCGCCAGACTTCGGCCGGCTGGGCGATAACCTCTACTATGCCCAGGGCTACTCCGGCCACGGCATGGCCTTGGCGGGCCTGGCCGGCAAGCTGATGGCCGAGGCCATCGCCGGCCAGAGCGAGCGCTTCGACGTCTTCGCGGCCATGCCGCATCGCCACTTCCCCGGTGGGCGCCTGCTGCGCACACCCCTGCTGGTGCTGGCGACCACCTTCTACAAGCTGCGCGACCGGCTCTGATGTCGCCAGCCGCCACCACGATGAGGGCCGTCCATGAGTAACCGACAGGAGCAGCCGCTGCTCAACGACTGGTTCCAGACCCACGGCATCACCGAGGTCGAGTGCCTGGTATCCGACCTCACCGGCATCCTCAAGGGCAAGATCATGCCGGCCGGCAAGTACCTGGGCGGCGGGCGGCCGCGGCTGCCCGATACGATCTTCATCCAGACCGTCACCGGCGGCTACCCGGACGACGAGGACATCCGGTTCTGGAATCCCGCCGAGCGCGACATGGAACTGGTGCCCGATCCCGAGGCCATCTATCTGGTGCCCTGGGCGGAGGATGCCACCGCCCAGATTATCCATGACTGCTATTACCTGACCGGCGAGCCGGTGGAGCTCGCCCCGCGCCACGTGCTCAAGCGGGTACTGGCGCTTTACGAGGCCCGCGGCTGGCGGCCGGTGATCGCGCCGGAGGTGGAGTTCTATCTGGTCAAGACCAACACCGACGCCGACTATCCGCTGGAGCCGCCGATCGGGCGCTCCGGGCGGCAGGAGAGCAGCCGCCAGTCGTTCTCCATCGACGCGGTCAACGAGTTCGATCCGCTGTTTGAGGAGATGTACGACTACTGCGAGGCCATGCACCTGGACCTGGATACCCTGATCCACGAGGAGGGCGCCGGCCAGATGGAGGTCAATTTCCAGCATGGCGATCCCCTGGCACTGGCCGACCAGGTGGTGATGTTCAAGCGTACCCTGCGTGAGACGGCGCTGCGCCACGGCATGTATGCCACCTTCATGGCCAAGCCGATGGCCGGCGAGCCGGGCAGCTCCATGCATATCCACCAGAGCCTGCTCGACTGCCGCGGCGGCCATAACCTCTTCGCCGGAGGCGGTGGCCAGCCCAGTGACCACTTCCACCATTTCATCGGCGGACTGCAGCGCTACCTGCCCGCCGCCATGCCGCTGCTGGCCCCCAACGTCAATTCCTACCGTCGCCTGATGCGCACCGGAAGCAGCGGTTCGGCTCCGATCAACGTGGAGTGGGGCATGGACAATCGCACCGTCGGGCTGCGGGTGCCGGTCTCGTCTCCCGAGGCGACCCGGGTCGAGAATCGTCTGGCCGGGGCCGATGCCAATCCCTACCTGGTGATGGCGGCCTCCTTGGCCTGCGGTTATCTGGGCCTGGTGGGCGAGATCGATCCGCGACCGCCGGTGGTCGGTTCGGCCTGGTCGGGAGGCAACAAGCTGCCCGACGACATCGGCCCCGCCCTCAATCTGCTGCATGAGTGCCAGCCCCTGGCCGATATCCTTGGCGAGCGCTTCACCCATAGCTACCTGGCGGTTAAACACGCCGAGCACAGGGCCTACTTCCAGGTCATCAGTTCCTGGGAGCGCGAGCACCTGCTGCTGCGGGTCTAGCATTGACGCGGATCGGGCGGATAACGCGATCACCCTTGGGGAGGGACATGAACGTCTCACACGATACCGAGCATGTGGCCTCCTGGTACGCGGCCACGGCCAATCCGGCGTTGGCGCGACCGCCGCTGGACGCCGACATCGACTGCGATGTTTGCGTGGTAGGGGCGGGGTTCACCGGGCTGTCCTCGGCTCTGCACCTGGCCGAGCAGGGCCACAAGGTGGTGGTGCTCGAGGCGGCCCGGGTGGGCTTTGGTGCCTCCGGTCGTAACGGCGGGCAGATCGTCAACGGCTACAGTCGCGACCTGGACGTCATCGAGGCCCGGCATGGCGCCGAGACCGCCCGGGCCCTGGGCGACATGGCCTTCGAGGGCAACCGCATCATCCGTGAGCGCATCGCCCGCTACGCCATCGCCTGCGACCTGCGCGACGGCAACCTCTTCGCCGCCTGCACTGCCAGGCAGCTCGAAGGGCTGCGCGAGCACAAGGCGCTCTGGGAGCGCTATGACTACCACGAGTTGGAACTGCTGGAGGGTGAGGCGGTGAAGCGTGAAGTGGGGTCGGAGCGCTACGTGGGGGCCTTGGTGGATCACGGTGGCGGCCACCTGCATCCCCTCAATCTAGTGCTCGGCGAGGCGGCCGCCGTCGAGTCCTTGGGGGGCCAGATCTTCGAAACTTCGCCGGTCACCGGCGTGGAGCACGGCGAGCCGGTGGTGGTGCGCACCGCCCGCAGCAGCGTGAGGGCCGAGCGGGTGGTGATGGCCGGCAATGCCTACCTGAGCGGCGTGCTGTCCACGCTAGAGCGCAAATCCATGCCCTGCCGCACCCAGATCATCGCCACCGAACCGCTGGGCGAGGCGCTGGCCGCCGACCTCATCCCGAACAACCTCGCCGTCGAGGACTGCAACTACCTGCTCGATTACTACCGCCTGACCCGCGACAATCGCCTGCTCTACGGCGGGGGTGTCAACTATGGTGGCCAGCGTCCTGTCGACATCGAGGCGGTGATCCGACCGAAGATGGTCAAGACCTTCTCGCCGTTGAGGGACGTCAGGGTCGACTACGCCTGGAGTGGCAACTTCCTGATGACCCTCAACCGGCTGCCCCAGTTCGGGGTGCTCAACGGCAACGTCTACTATGCCCAGGGCTACTCCGGCCACGGCGTCACCTGCTCGCACCTGGCTGGGCGGCTGATCGCCGAGGTGATGCATGGGCAGGGAGAGCGCTTCGACGCCTTCGCCGGGATTCCCCACTTGCCCTTCCCGGGCGGGCGCCTGCTGCGGGTGCCGCTCTCCGCGCTGGGTGCCTGGTATTACCAGATCCGCGATCGGCTGGGCCTCTAGCCCTCTACCGCTCGACCCTCCGACGAGACCGGGCTTCCTCGCAGAGGGTCCGTTCCCTCGCGCCGCGGCGGAACGTCTGTCTCGGGCCGGCATGGCCGCGGCTCTCATCCATGGGGTTGCCGTGGGGTTCAGCCGGCGTCGCTTGGGTGCGACGCCGAAGCAATCATCGTGCAATTTGGGGCAATCGGCTACGAACGCTGTTCGATAACTGCTAGGCTGGTCGTCGACATCGATAAAACTGCCTCTTCTGGATGGGTCCGGGGGAGGCGATGCGAAGGAGACCATGCCATGAGCAAATCGATCATCGTCGGTTCCACCCTGGCCGTGCTGGGCCTGGGTGGCCTGGCCTTCGGGGCCTGGCAGGTGCAGCAGCAGCCCCAAGGGCCCCGGTATGCCGATATCACCGACGTGACCCCGGTGACCCGCACCGTGCAGACACCCCGCGAGGTGTGCGAGGACGTGGTGGTGTCCCGTCAGGCGCCGACCCGTGATCCGCATAGTCTGCTCGGCAGCGCCGCCGGCGCCGTGGTGGGCGGCCTGATCGGCAACCAGATCGGTGGCGGTAGCGGCAAGAAGATCGCCACCGTGGCCGGTGCCGTGGGCGGTGGCCTGGCCGGCCGCGAGGTGCAGCGACGCATCGAGACGGGGCAGACGGTGACCACCACCGAGCAGCGCTGCCAGACGATTACCGACAGCCACCAGCAGACCGTGGGCTACGACGTCAGCTGGCACTACAACGGCGTGACGCAGACCGCGCGGCTCGAGAGTGCCCCGCAGGGCGAGCGTGTGCTGCTGGAGCAGGGCCAGCCGCAGTGGGGCGTGGTGGTCGACGAGGCGAAGCACGACGAGGCGTAAGACGCCCGTGAGTGAGCCTGCATACGACGGCGCCCTGGCCGGGGCGCCGTCATACCTGATGTAGGTACCAGTCGACCTCCAGCTTACTGACCACCTGCATAGCCTGGTCGCGCTCGGCACGCCGAGTGGCCAGGAAGACCTGGAGGAAGTCGGCACCCAGTGCCTCGGTCAATGGCTCGCTGGCGGCCAGCAGGTCCAGGGCCCGGGACCAGCTGTTGGTCAGGCTGGGGGCGACCTGGTCATAGGCGTTGCCGGTGATCGCCGGCGCGGGCGTCAGTTCATGACGCAGGCCATGCTCAATGCCTGCCAACAAGCTCGCCAGCAGCAGGTAGGGGTTGGCATCGGCCCCAGCCACACGATGCTCGATACGGCGGGCGGCGTTGGCGCCCGAGGGGATGCGCAGGGCCACCGAGCGGTTGTCGTAGCCCCAGGTGGGGGCCAGGGGCACGTAGAGCCCCGGCTGGAAGCGCCGGAAGGCGTTCAGGTTGGGGGCGAAGATCCCCATCGAGGCGGGCATCAGCGCGAGCAGTCCCGCCACGGCCTGTCGCAGGCGCGCCGTGCCGAGCGGGTCGCCGTCCGCAGCGGCGAAGACATTGCGCCCCGCCGCGTCGAGCAGGCTGAGGTGGACATGAGCGCCGCTGCCGGCCTGCTGTGCGTAGGGCTTGGCCATGAAGGTGGCCTCGAAGCCGTGGCGCCGGGCCACGCCCTTGATCAGACGCTTGAGCAGGACCGCGGCATCGGCAGCCGCCAAGGCATCGTTACCGTGACGGAGGGTAATCTCGAACTGGCCCGGGGCGCATTCCTTGAGGGCGGTGTCCAGGGGTAGCCGCTGGCACCGGGCGGTGGCCTGGATCTCCTCCAGCAGCTCGGCATACTCGTCGAGCTCGTGGATCGAGTAGAGCTGGCTCTGGGTGGCCCGCTCGCCGGTGGCCGGCGAGCGGGGCGGCTGGATCATGCCCAGGCGATTCCGGTGGCGATCGATCAGGTAGAACTCCAACTCCACGGCGACCACCGGTATTAGGCCGGCCTGGCGGAAGCGCTCGAGCACCCGATCCAGCACCTGACGGGGATCGGCGAAGAAGGGGGTGCCGTCGGGTTCGGTCATGGTCATCAACAGCTGGGCCTGGCGGCCATCGCGCAACCAGGGACTCGGCATCAGGCTCCCCGGCACGGGACGGCAGACTCGGTCGCCGTCGCCGCTGGAAAGGCCCAGGCCGGTAGCCTCGATGGTGTGGCCGAGGATGTCCAGGGCGAACACCGAGGCAGGCAGGTTGATGCCGTCGCGATAGGCTTTCTCGAGATTATCGCGCGGGAGGCGCTTGCCACGTAGCACGCCGTTGAGATCGCTGATCAGCAGGTCAATGCTGTCGATAGGGGGGTAGGTGTCGAGAAACGCCTCGACCTCGTCGGCGACGGGCATGGCATTCACCTCGGGGATGGGAGGCCTTGCGGATAGCCTATCGTTGGGCCGATGCTGGGACCTTGGCAACCCTTTTCGTCCCGAGCCGCGACCGAGGAGTTCCCCGCATGCGCATCGAGGCCCCCAAGACCCGCGACGACTGGCAGGCGCTGGCCGCCGCCCTGACCTTCGAGACCCGTGCCTTTATCGACGACGAGTCCGTCGCGGCGGCGAGCGGCGAGACCTTCGAGACGCGCAACCCGGCCACCGGCGAGGTGCTGGCCCGGGTGGCCAGCTGCGATGCCGCCGATGCCGAGGTGGCGGTCCGCCACGCTCGAGCGGCCTTCGCCCGTGGTGACTGGTCGCGCCTGGCGCCGGGCAAGCGCAAGAAGGTGCTGCTGCGCCTGGCCGAGCTGATGGAGGCCCATAAGAACGAGCTGGCGTTGCTCGACACCCTGGACATGGGCAAGCCGGTGAGCAGTTCGTTGGGTGACATGGCCGGCGCCATCGGTTGCCTGCGCTATCAGGCCGAGTGCATCGACAAGCTCTACGGGGAGGTGGCGCCCACCGGCGAGGAGACCCTGGCCCTGGTGCTGCGCGAGCCGCTGGGCGTGGTAGCGGCCATCGTGCCCTGGAACTTCCCGCTGATGATGACCGCCTGGAAGATCGCCCCGGCGCTGGCGGCCGGTAATAGCGTGATCCTCAAGCCCTCGGAGAAGTCGCCGCTCTCGGCGCTGCGCCTGGCGCAGCTGGCGAAGGAAGCGGGGCTGCCCCGTGGCGTCTTCCAGGTGCTGCCGGGCTTCGGGCATACGGTGGGCCAGGCGCTGGCGCTGTCCCTGGAGGTCGACTGCCTGGCCTTCACCGGCTCCACGGCTACCGGCAAGCAGCTGATGCAGTACGCCGGGGCGTCGAACCTCAAGCGGGTCTATCTGGAATGCGGCGGCAAGAGCCCGAACCTCGTCTTCGCCGACTGCAAGGACCTGGACCGGGTGGCCAAGCACGCCGCCGCGGCGATCTTCCACAACCAGGGTGAGGTGTGCATCGCCGGTTCCCGGCTGCTGGTGGAGAACCCCATTCGCGAAGCCTTCGTCGAGAAGGTGCTGGTCGCCGCCGAGAGGATGCAGCCCGGCGACCCGCTGGATCCGGCCAGCTTCATGGGCGCGATTGTCGATCGGGCCCAGTATGAGCGGGTGCTCGATTATATCCGTCGTGGCGTGGAGGAGGGCGCCACGCTTCGCACCGGGGGCAAGGCCCTGGACGAGCCGGGGCTCTTTATTCCGCCCACGGTGTTCGACGGGGTAAGCGACACCATGGCCATCGGCCGCGAGGAGATCTTCGGCCCGGTGCTCGCGGTGTTCGGCTTCGATACCGAGGAGGAGGCCATTGCCTTGGCCAACGACAGCGTCTATGGCCTGGCCGCGGGCCTGTGGAGCCAGGACATCGACCGCATCATGCGGGTGACGCGTCGGCTGGCATCGGGGCAGGTATTCGTCAACAACTGGGCCGGCGGTGACCAGACGATGCCCTTTGGCGGGGTCAAACAGTCCGGCAATGGCCGTGACAAGTCCCACCATTCGCTGGAGGAGTACTCCGACCTCAAGAGCGTGTGGATATCGCTTGCGACCTGACCCGCCTTGACCATGCCCGACACGGCGCGGCCGGCACCTTGGGTGCCGGCCTCGTTCCTTTTATGTACAAAATTTATAATATGTACAGCTATTGAATAGCGTTTTGCCGTTGGGGCGCGTAGCCTGTCAGGATATTCCCCGGCAGGAGCCACCGCCATGTTCGGACTCTTCAAGCGTGATCCGGCGAAGAAGCTACAGAAGGCCTACGAACAGAAGCTCGAGCAAGCCATGCAGGCCGCCCGCAACGGCGACATGCGCACCAACGCCTCCCTGACCGAGGAGGCGGAGGCGTTGCGTAGGGAGATCGAGAAGACCAAAATTGGCTAAATTTAATGAGATTCAGGATGAAATAAGCATATCATCCATGAATTCAGAGGGCTCATCACCGCTGGTGACCAGAAGTTGATCTCTCGCCCGAGTGCAGGCAACGTAAAGTAGGTGTCGTTCGGTGTTATAGACCTCTTCAAGGTCGGCATTATCTGATACCGATTCGATCCTCTCCTGGGATGGCAGAATATCATCATCGCAGGCCATCACAGCAACGGCACGAAATTCAAGACCCTTGGCTAGGTGCATGGAGCTTATTGTCACAATGCCCGTTGTAGATTGCATTTTCTCGTCAAGTACGAGCCATTCCATGTCTGCACGTTCGACCGCATTGCTTGCCCTGGGCAGCCCACTGGGTGAGCGGACGAAGATGGCCATCTCGCCAGGCTCGATCCCTTGTGAGCGGCAATGGCGTAGCCACTGTGCCACGTATTTGGCTTCCTCATCGTGAGAATAGAAAGCTTTCAAGTCAGGAGAAGGGCCATTGAAGGCTGAGACTGTGCCCGTGCGTTGTTCCGAATTTCCATCTACATCAGAAAGCTCGGGGTCAAGTAGCATGTCGGCCTGTCGACGAATCTGATGCGAAGTACGATAGTTAATATGTAGAGTACGGGATCGCCCCTGAATATTAACGCCGAGTGCTTTCCATGAGAACGGCTGCTGAAAGATCCGTTGACCGAGATCACCAGCGAAGAACAGGCTATTTGGTTTGTTGCCGCTCATAGACGCCAGAAATTGTAACTGGGGGACGCTTATGTCTTGGGCCTCGTCGATGATGGCAAAATCATAGAGTGGTGTTGAGCGACGCACCATGGCGAATGCCAGTTCGGAAAAAAGGCCCGCTTTGGTGATTAATCCACGTTGCTTGAGAGTCTTCTTTGCCTCTTCAAATATGGTCCACAGCGTCAAGCGCTGTGCCTCTGGAAGTCGAGTCTTCCTCCCAAGCCGGCGAACGTCGCGATAGGCTTCCCAGCTGTCTAGTTGCCACGCATCCACGACGTCTTCCCACTCACTTATCAGAAATCGCCTGGAGAAAGAATGGTCCTGCTGGGAATTAGATAAACCTACTAATAGAGCCTCAACCTCCTCTCGAGTGGCGAGGCGTGCTGAATCGTGATGGAAGTCATACAGCCGTTCACCTAAGGTATCCATCGAATAGACATCAATACGTTCTCTCAGCCTTGGACGATTACCAATCAATAGAGTGAGTTTTGTCTCCAGCATCCTGGCAAGGGAATCAGAGAATGTCGTGAGAAGGACACGCGAGTCCGCATTTTGATCGGCAAGATACACAGCACGGTGCAGTGCCACTACTGTCTTGCCGGTTCCGGCAGAGCCCGAGACACGAGCCGGCCCATTATAGTCGTGTTCTACCCATTGTCTCTGTGCCGGATGGAGAAAGATGCTCCACCTTTCCCAAGGTGAACTCAATGCCCGTTCGAGCTCCTCTACATCGGACATGACCCTGAAGCGACGCTGTGCATCGGGGTGATTGAAGGGGCTCTCACCTGTATATTGCTGTGCAGGCTGAGGTGTGCCGCCAGTTGCTAGTTCCAGTAGCGCCTCGGCCGCTTCGGCAGGGAGGTGTTCCGCCAATTCCAGCAAAGTGTCTTCATCTGCCTGGCGAACATCATCCAGCCATTCGGTGGGTATGCCATAGCCCAGAAGAGTATCCTCGGCGATACCGTCAAATAGCTTTGTCTCGGCTGTTTGCTCAGGCTCAGTCTTTACATAGTGAGGTGCTCTAATTTCCTGTACGGTTTCTCTGACTTGAACAATTTGAGCCGCACCGGTTTTAGGGTGTATTTCGAGTTTTCTGCTCTCAGCCCAGCGGTAGGCCTTGTCATGATGGTCCACGTAACAAAGTAAAAGGCTTTCATGGCTCTTGTGAACAATCAATCTGATATCACTGTTTACTCTGACCGACCAGAAATTCTTGTCCTTGGTTTTGTCCAGTTTATGGAGCTTCATTCCAGGGTTGGCGGGGTTGATCTGAAGATCGAAGGCAGTTGTCTTGACTGACTTTTGCTCATCGCCTGTGAGTTTGCCGAGGCTGCTGGTGAAAGTGTCGGATATGAGAAATTTCATGCACACACCTATAAGGAAAAGCATTGTATTGACGTGGATGGCCCTCCGTTAGCGACTTGCATCTCTATCCTCCGTTTCAATGGGGTCGGGGGGGAGGACGGGGTCAATGTCGCGCTTGGGCGTGATGGCTGCCAGGTTTCTTGGCAAGATGCTGAGCCCGTAAGCTACCGAGTATCTATGGAAGGATTTTGGGTTGATATCACCCACAATGTTTTTTGGCAATGGAATGTTTCTGTAGGCAATGCTCAAAGACTTCCTGTTCTTGATGGAATGCTTGTAAAAGGTGATATGGGAACCGCCACCGCAAAGAAAGAATGGGAATTCATTCTGCCTACGCCATACGGGAGAATTAGTGAATAATGAGCGAGCACTTTTTAGAGCATGCCCTAAAGCCTTCTTGACGTGTTGATCAAAAATTCTCGTTCTTAGTGATATTTCCTCTCGAGGCTCTCCCGTTCGTTCAGAAAAAAAAGCAAAAGACTTTGAAGCATCGGAATCGTGCCAAGGGATAGTTTGACCCCTGCGGCCGGCCAGGGCACCAATCAGGTAGTGTGAGCCTAATGGGGATACATTGTCCCCGAAGATTGGGATTTTGTCAGAATTATCGATTCTGACAATATTAAATATCACAAAGTCAACGGTGCCGGCTCCGATATCAATGAGGCCGTGCAATCCTTCCTGGCTCTTCGACGATTTCAAGTAAGGGTATAATTGAGCAAGAAATTCCGGTACTACCTTGATGGGAATATGAGAGTCTGGGGATGGTCCCGCTGTCGCGTCTGTGACTGATTCGCGCGTAATGATGCCTTGGTTAAGGCCAATGGACCAGCCGTGACTCGCTATCCGCATGAGCCTATCTTGTTTTTTTTCGCTCTGGAATGGTGAGGCTGGGAGGCCGACATGGAGTCGCCAGCGAAGTTTTTCAGCACCCATGTCTTTGAATTTTTTTTCTGCCCAACCTCGGATGTAACGTGTGACCAAGGCGATGAATATCGTTGCATCGATGTCGGAAGCTTTGTTGTCGGCTGTATTCTCGATGATCGATATCTTGAGCCCTTTTTTGGATGTCCAGCCGGCTTCATCGACATCACCCAGTAAAGTGGATCCAGAAGTATGCTCACTGAAAGAGGAAGGAAGTAAGTGCGGGTCCTTGGCGTCAATAATATCTTTCCAGTCGACTATGTAGTGACGGTTTCTCCAATGAATGATGGCCTTGGTGAAGGCCGTGCCGAAATCCAGCCCAATGATTGCTGGCTCTCCATCTCTAGCTGTCATGCCGTCGTTAGGGTTGATAGAGGGAGATGCTATGGCATTAGAATTAGGTAGATGTATATCGAGGTTTTCTACGTCGGCGGAAATTTCGTGGAGAGGGGGCAGATCTACGGGCGACAAATTTTTGCTGGTTGATGACCCAGAAGGCCTTCTGGGTACGTCGTAACAGCTTGTATCAGGTGCCTTAACTTCAACATAATTTCTTTTTTTGGGTTTAGAGGGCTTTCGCTTTACCGATGACCTGGCCTTGACCTTGCCTCGTGGATTTTTTTCACGTGTCTTGTCTTTTCGTTTTTGACCATGCTCGGGCTTTTCCTCGGAGGTTGGCTTGTCATCAAATCTGACCTTGATTTGATCAAAGAGTCCCGAGAACTGATTGCCAAGTGTAGGTTTCTTATGCGACATCATTCCACCTTCAGTATTCCGACTGCGACAGGTTCTTTGCAGTCCTTGATATGTTTCTTGTTATTTATTTTTTCCATCAGCATCTCTGTCTGATTTTTCAGTGACTTCAGCCGGCCCCGTGTCATTTTTATATAGCGATCATTGCCCATGTTGTTGCTGATTGCCTGCTCCAGTTGTGAACGCTTTCTTTGGTGGCTCTTCCTTACAGAGTCTTCCTGTATTCTTACCCTATCGTTGTTCTCTGACTGCTTCTCCTTAAGTTCCTTTCTGTACTCCCGAGCAAGCAGCTTCTCAACAGTATCGATGCTGTGTCTTATCTTGTCATCGCAATCCAGCTGGGTTGGAGCTTCCAGCCAGTCTTCTGCATGAGTCCGAATGCAGCCCATGATTTCACTGGCTTCATTCCCTGAAACTTCATCCAACGTGTTGCAGTTGACGAATGCTGAACGTACAAAATCCTCTTCCTTGCTGCCCAAGAATGACCAGTTTTCTATCTTGAAGGCGTAGATTCCACCTCCCTTGAGAACAGGAATATTCGAAGCATCCGCTTTCAGTGCGAGTAGCGGTGTATGAGGTTCCTCCTGCGAAATTTTCTGGCAGATATATTTTATGAAAGGGTGGAACTGATTGACCAGCTCGTATTTTTGTGTGCTTCCACTTGCCACCTGGTTGTTGATAATGAAAGACTTTTCATGCCCGGTTGATAGCCTGGATGGAGTGAGCTTTTCTTTTCTTGTGAAATCACCAAAATCGATGGCTATATTGGCAGGAAGTCTTATCGAAAATTGATGATCCCTTTCTGAGTTATTGATCGTGTGCCCGGGTGCATATCTATCAAGAAAGTCGGTTATATATTCGATCAGGTCTTCGTCTGAAATCTTCCTGTTGGAGCTATGGGCCTCGGTTACCTGGGACTGAATGTAATCGCCAAGTGCCACAAGGCTGGATGAGCTTTCGTCAACGATTTCCTCATCTCGCCGCCGCTGCTCTATGGCATCTGCTGTCTGTTCAATCTGGGCTTGCTGTTGTGCTGGTGTCAGCTTTCCCGATAACAGTCTCTTGCTCATTACCGAAATGCTGTCGCCGAGAATGTCTTCGGCGCCACCAAGGGCGTTTTCGAAAAGGTTGAGACGATCGAAGAGGCGATTCAGGATCTTGTCGTCTATAGTGTCCTTGTACACAAAACTAAAGATGTTGATCTTCGGGGACTTTTGTCCGATTCGGTCTATTCGGCCTATTCTCTGCTCGACCTTCATGGGGTTCCATGGCAGGTCATAGTTTATGATGAATCTCATGAACTGCAGGTCAACACCTTCGGATGCGACTTCCGAAGACAGCAGAACCTGTTGTGTCCTGCTGTTCCTGAACTCATCTATGATGGCTTTCTTGTCCTGGCCGCCCTGTACGATGACAGAGCGAATGCCATCCTCCTTCAGGCGTGAGTTAAGGTAGCTCAGCGTCTTCTTAAAGTAGCTGAATACAATGACCTTTTCATCAGAGTGTCGCTTAAGAAACGCGGATAGGGCCTCGATCAGCTGCGCATATTTCGAGTCGTTGATCCGAAGAGCACTCAGATCAACCTTGCCGGCAATATGCCGGCCGATATGTCCGATCAGGCGAGATGATGATTCCGGGAGAACCCTGCCATCTTCCCCGGTGTCCTCATAAAACTGGCCATTATCGCCCTCGACCAGGCCGCTTGTGTTGAGCCAGTGATCTACCGCAGCAAAGATGCAGCTGGACATCTGGCGCTGGGGCATGGCCAGGAGAAACCCTTCGGGTGAGTCGTTCTCTTCGGCGTAACGTGCTATCGCTTCGGTCGCGATATCATAGGCCGACTGTTCCTCTGGGCTCATCGGTACCTCGAGATGCTTCGCCTCCCGGGTGGCGCGGTTGACCATCACTTCACGCTTGCGGGTCCGTGTGATGATGTGGCTCAGCAGATTCAATCGTTCGATGCGTTCCCTGAGTCTTATACGCTGTGAAGAGTTCGGCGTCGTCGACAGGTCATATCCTTCCAGCTCTTCGATCAGTTCCTGTAACTGTTCACTTCTCCTCAGCACCCAGTGCTGTTGTGCGTCAGTAAGGTGTTCCAGCACATTGCCATATGTCGAGGCTTGTAGTTTCAGGGCATTGGACGCCTTGACCAGTGGTCGGTTGGCTTCCAGTATTGACTGGAACTGATCCGCAAACTGGAATTGGTCGGGGTCAGCGAGCCTAACCAGGCTATGCAGGTCGCGATTGCTGGTATTGACCGGGGTAGCGGTGAGCAGGGCGATGTGGTCAGACACCCTTCTCAACAAGTTTCCGAGCGTGGCAGAAGCCGTCTCCGGGTTTCTCAGGTAGTGTGCTTCATCGATAATGGTCATATCGAAGACAGGGTCTTCTACCGACATCTCATTCAAGCGGCGTGCAAGGCGTGCTGCGGGTGACGAGGTCTCCGCTTTTTCCCATTCGCTTGGTGGGCGTATTCCCTGCAGGCTGCAGATGATGCATTGGTTGTCCACCGTCAACTGATCAGGATGCTCGAGGATCTCCAATAACCCTGCGGCGTCAGTGATCGTCCCGGCCGTGCCAAAGCGGTATCGCAACTCGTATTGCCATTTTTCTGTCAGCATGGCGGGACAGACAACCAGTAGGCGCCGTGCCTGCTTTCGGAATCTTAGTTCTGTCCAGATCAGGCCTGCCTCAATGGTCTTGCCCAGACCAACTTCATCGGCAATCAACAGGCCCTGAGAAGGAGAATCCAGCATGGCCAGGACAGGCTTGAACTGGTGGGGCATGAACTCCGTATGTGTCGTGTCCATGCTATAGAATATTTCAGACATCTTCCCGCCCAGCTGTATCCGGGCAAAGGCGCGTTTCAAGGTATCGATCGTATCGATTCGCCCCGTGCGTATGCGGGTGATGTCGTCTTCGACTTCTTCCTCTAACAGCTCCAGCTGATCTGCTATAAACCAGTCCGGGCGCTTTCCATTGAAGCTGACCTGTACCAGGAAGTCACCGTCGTCGTCATCGGCCTTACCTGTGCATTCGCCTATCTGGCTTGGGTCGTATTTCATCCGAACCTTTGTGCCAGCCTGACTCAAGGCCTCTTGTTGTTGAGTTGTCATGGCATCCATCATCCGTTCAGTACCAGCTGAATGTTGGCCTCGATTTCCTCGGCGTTGAGCCCCTTACCTTGATGCTCTTCCGTCACCAGCAGGATACCGTTGTCTCCGCCGCCCTCTGACAGCGGGAGTATCCCCTGTTGGCGATAGGCCGCCAGCTTGCGTTCCCAGCGCTGCCGGTACTCGTGGTTGTTCATCATGCCATTATGTTTCCAGTACCAGGCTTGTCCGCCGTCATCATCCTTGATGGTAAAGTCCGGATAGCGCTCAACGCCGCCAAGCTTCAGCGGCTGCTCATACTGGTAATCGATGCCTGCACGGTGAAGCTTGTCGGCAATGATCCATTCTGATTTTGAGCGGACCAGCTCTCTCTTCTCTGTCCGGTAGATCAGGTTGTCGTCGAGGAACACGGACTGGTTGCCAGTCTTGATTTCTACAGGCTTGGATGTCGAGAACAGGTTGGTCATGCGGCGGTAGATCTCCGATGACTGACTATGGCTGAACCTGTGCAGGTCTCGGAAATCGCCCTGATGAAGAATGACCACCTTCTCTCTGTGCCGAGTTAACGCTGTATAGAGCATCTCCCGTGACAGCAGGCGGCAGGGGTTGGGAATGACCAGGAAGGTCGTGCCGAATTCGCTGCCCTGGGTCTTGTGTATGGTCAGTGCATAGGCGAGTTCTAGTGGAGGTGTCTTTTCCTGACCATCGAACTCCCACGGTTTGTAATGGTACTTGAAGCCGGATTGACTGGAGAGTTCGACTTCAAGGTCTTTTTCAAGGCTTTTCGGAAACTTGTTTCTTGTTCTTTTTTTTCTGTGGCCTACAACGATGCCAATGTCTCCATTGGCTACGTATTTGTCATCCTTTGCCGGGTAGACATAGCGTTTTTTGTTGTTCTGGATGTTGATGACTTTGTCACCGTAAATGATGCCTTCCGGACCTGCAGGGCTCGGAATGACACGTCTGTATCCTGTAGCATTCGCCTTTCCGATGAAATCTTTGCGAAACTGTTGCTGTATGGCTCGATTTAGAGCCAGCACCCCGACCTGGCTTTGCCGCACCGGGGACAGGATCTGCCACGCTTCGGCCTTCTCTGACGCTCCCGAGAGATCCTTGTAGCGGTTGTTGAAGAAGACGTTGGTCTGGCCTTTGAATTCAGAGCGCACACCGCCGATGGTCTCCTCGAGTCCAACTTCATCATTGATGGAGTCGAGCTCACCCAGCTCTGCCACCATCTCTTCCATCAGCCTCGCCTGCAACTGATCCGGCTCGTTCCAGCGCACCAGTTTCACGAAGGGGGACTCTGTCCCGCCGAGGGTATGCCACACCTCGTCGGCACCCGCATCCTGGGGGCGACCGCTGAAGGCATTGGCAAGCAGCAGATCGGTGCGTACGTTTTCCGCGTGGCCCTGCTGTCGCATCGTTACCGTGAGTTCGGCATAGCCCGGTGCCACCCGCGGGGACAAGCTCTCGACATTACCCGGTTTCAGGTGCTCCACGATATCCACATAAGGGCGGCCGGCCCCGATGGGTGGAAGCTGCCGAGAGTCCCCGACCAGAATCAGCCGAGCCACGCCCTGGGTGGCATCGAGAAGGGCCGCCAGCTGCTCCTCGGTCAGCATAGAGCACTCATCGATCACCACGGTCCTGTGCGCCGAGGACTTTGGGGCCGACCTGTTGACGTAATAGCGCCCGGTCTTGCCATCGTAGCGGTTCAGGCCATTGAGAAACTGGGCAATCGTCCTGCCCTCGCCGGCCATCCCGCTGGCCTGCTCGAGCCTCACGCGCGCCTTGCCGGTAGGTGCCAGCAGTAGCACGCCTTCATTAGTGACCGACTCGATGGCGCAGAGGGCCTTCAGCAGGGTGCTCTTGCCGGTACCGGCAGAGCCCATCAGTACCGATACGCGGGACCGATAGATCTGCTCCAGGGCGGCGGCCTTCTCCTTGCGAGCCTGCTGGTCGTCATCGTCGAGGGCCGCTGTCAGCTCATTTCCGTCAATCGCCCGGTTGACCAGAGCCAGCCAGTCGTGCTCGCCGCCATTGGGGGTACCCTTGCGGCGTTTGGTGATCACGCTTCTGATCAGTTGCGAGGTCTCAGTGAATCGCCGCAGCTGGTAGGCCGGCTCGTCCGCCATGGCGGTGCCGGCGATGTCCGGCGAGAGACACTCCTCGACAACCGACAGGGTATCGGCATCCAGCGGACAGTCAGGCTTCATCGGCTGTTGGCGTACACGCCGGATCAACCAGCTGGCGGGCAGCAGGGTATGGCCGTCGCTGGCGGCTTGCTCCAGCACATGGATCATGAGCGCACGCACGCGCCGTTCGTCGATGGCTTCATGCACCGGGCTGGGTTCCGGTATCGGGAATGCCTGGCGCAGCGTCTCAGGCGGAAAGAGTCCGCGATCGATGACCGAGAAGGCGATGGGGTCTTCCTGCAGGCGGTCCTGTTCGTAGACGAGATAGGGATTCGCCAGTATCTCCTTGTCCGACAGCCCGATCCTGGCGGATTCACGCTCGGTGGCCTGGTACCAGCGCAGCGCCTGATCGTTGGACAGGTTGAAGCGGGCCAGCAGCATCAGCAGGTCGCGGCGTTCGTCAGGCAGTTTTTCCCACTTCTGGCGCTGGGTCTTGCCGATCCCTTCGCTAAGGTAGTCCGGCAGGCTGTCGGGGTGGCTCAGGGCCTCGCCGAGCAGCGGCCAGGGGTCGACCGGTCGTTCGCTGTCGCCCAGCAGGTGCCAGGCCAGCAGGTTGCCGTGGGGGAGGCCGAAGGCATGCAGGGCGGACCCCAGGCCCGGGAAGGCGCCACGAACCTGCCAGAGCCGGTTCAGTTCGCGGTCGATCCACTCCAGGAAGTCGTCCCAGGGGGCCTCCAGGAGATGGCGCATAGCCTTGATAGCCTTCTCCAGGGCCAGCAGCGAGGCGATGGCGCCGTCCTGAGGGAGCAGCTCGCTACCGTAGGAGTATTTCTCGAAGTACTCGTCAGGGGCGAAGGCGGCGCAGTCCGTCAGGTCGATGGTGTCATCCTGTTCAGCCAGTACCAGCAGCTCCTGGTACGGGAGCAGGAAGCCATCGTTGACATCCGGCCGGATGGAGTGCGTGATGTTGCGCTCCCAGAGGTAGCCGGTGATCCGGTCCGTTGGGCGGGACTCTCCCGCATAGCGATACTCTGTGGGTGCGCCCACGCTCTTCACCCGGCCCACACCGACGATCACGCGGCGGGGGTCTTCCGCGAGGGGTGTGCGCTTGGCGTAGAAGAACACCAGAGACTGCTCGGGTTTGGCCGCGCTAAAGAAGGTATCCAGCAGAATTCGCTGGTTGGTGCCTTCCTGGGCCCAGTTGGTGTCAAAGCCCAGCTCGGGTTCGCGCGCGACTTCGTAGCCGAGCTGCAAGGCCTCCGCCCGGCTAGTGACCCCGGTGCGGTCGTTGCCCTCCGCCTGATCCTTGAGCATCCAGCGGAAGGGAATCGCGGCGGCCGAGTAGGGCGGTATGGTGTAGGGCGTCGGGGCGAAGTGTCCGTGCGTGGTTTCCGACGTCTTGGCATAGGGATGGTGTTTCAGCAGCGATTGCGGGAAGGGCGCCATGATGGTGCCGTGCTCATCCACGCAGGGGGGTAGCTGGTCTCGCTCCAGCCCCTCGAGGCTCTCGCCGGCATGCTCGGTTTCATGGCGGTCGTCACGCCCGGTGGCAATGCGGGGCAGGATGGTGCAGCTGGTATTGCTACAGGGGTTGTGGCAGAAGGTGCCCTGCCACCCGTTGTCATGCCAGGGCACGCGGATGGTCAGGTGGTGGACGGGGAGCTTCCTTGCGCCTTCGATCATGTCATCGTTTCCTTGTGCTTATACCCGGAACACCTTCATTACTTCATCGCCGAGGTGGTTGATTACCTTCACCGCGATGCGCCCCGCCTTCGGCCTCGCGAAGGGTCGCGAGGTATCGCTGTGGAGGGTCGCCCAGGCGTCCTCGTCGATCTCCGCCTTGAGAGTGGTCTTCAGCGACTTGTAGGGGTCGTTGGCACCGAGGAAGTAGGCCTGGCGCACGAAGAAGCTCTCCTCGTTGTAGTCGGTATCGATAAACCAGCAGGCGATGCCCTCGGCGCCATCGGAGCGGACCTCGCCGGTGTTGGGATGGAAGACGTCGACCCCGTTGACCTTGACCTGGATCTGTCCCGGTTCGCCGTCACCTGTTCCATTCGGGCCTGCGGCATCGAGGATATCGATGTCCGGCTCACCGAAGATGACGAAGAGGTTGCCCTTACCCGTGTTCTTGAGGTCGTCGGCCATGTGAAGGTCGGCATTCATGCGCGCCTTGAGCACCGGTATGCGCCCTAGCTTGTCGAACTCGCTGGAATGGGCGTCATAGTTGAAGGCGCAGGCGATCAGCACGTCGAAGTCGGCGTCGCCGGCCTCGCGGGCGGCGGCCACCAGGTCCGGGCGGGAGACGGTGCCGAACTCGGGGCCGATGAAGATGGCGGCGCGTTTCTCCTGGCCGGCTGTCTCGTCGCCTCCTTCGACCCCTTTACCCTCAACAAAGCGTCCCTCGGCGCAGGCCAGGTCACCTGGCCATGGGGTGAGGGAAGTGAAGGAGATCTTGTCTTCCCTGTGGGCCTGCTGGACCCCGGCGGTCTTGAGGTTCTCCAGGATGATCTGCACGAAGTCGCGCTCTTCCGCGTAGTCACCCTCGCTCTCGGCAACGGCCGGGTCGATCAGCTCGTCGTTCTCGTCCACGCCCAGTACCCTATGGGGCGAGAGGCTCTCCACGGTGAAGGGCCCGGCGACGCGGACCTTCTTCCTGTCTTCGTAGGGTTTGTCATAGAGGAACTCCTGGTCAGCCTTGGCGGCGATAGAGGCGTCGATCTCCTGCTGGCGGGCGATGCGCTGCTCCCACCACCTGGCGTGAATCTGCTTGGCCTCTTCCGGCCACTCCTCACCGGCCTCGCGGGGAATCTCCCACTCCTCCCATTTGGCTGCCACGGCGTCGTTGAGCCGCTCGCGGAGCGGCTCCAGGGTTTCCTGGAAGCGCTCCCAGATCACATCGATCTCGGTGTTGTTGGCGATGGCCTTTAGGGTGATATGGGGCACTCGCTGGTACACGAAACCGTGGCCGATATTGCCCCGGGTAGGCTGGCTGGAGGGCGCCGTGCGGGTGATTTCCGCTTCCTTAAGCTGGCCGTCGCGGCTGTCGGCCAGCAAATAGTAGGGGTAGCGGGCACCCATGATCCGGGCGCGGGCCAGGGCCAGCGCTACGCGCGATGTATCGATGGTGATCCAGCGACGGCCCCATTGTTCTGCGATGGTGGCAGTGGTGCCTGAACCACAGGTGGGGTCTAGGACCAAGTCGCCAGGATCGGTTGCCATCAAAAGACAGCGCTCGATGACCTTTGTTGCTGTCTGAACAACATACACCTTGTCATCTGTAAAATTTCCCGAACCAGTATCGGTCCAGATATTTCCGTGAACTGCTAGCTCGAAATCAGTATGGAATCGTATATATCGAATCGAGTTTTTGGCTACATGAATCCGTCCAGCCTTGGCAAGGCGCTCAACGCCTGACGGATAGTTCGCCTTCCAGTGAGAGTTCTTTTTCCACGGATCATAAGTTTTTCCTCTAAATGCAAAAGGTTGTTTATCTTTAGCGCGACCTTGTGATGCCATATCACCCGGCGAGTATGGTTTTGCTTTACTAGGAATGGGGTGTGCGCCTCGAGTTTCCTTAGTGCTAACACCACGGTAGGTGAAGTCATCAAAAAATAGCCATTTCGCATTTCCTTCCCCCAACGTGAAATCCTTTTTATAAAAAGGAGGTCTTGATTTTCCGCTTGATTTTTCTCTTGTGTACCAAAGGACAAAATCGGACATATTGCCCAAGTAATTTGATTCAAAGCCCGTGGTTGTCTGAATGGTGATTAAGCTGGCAAAGTTCTGCTCTCCAAAAACATCATCCATCACCGCTCTAACTCTGTGTATATTTTCATCACCAATCTGCACGAAGATGGAGCCAGAATCGGTCAATAAGTCTCGAGCTACTGTAAGTCGGTCACGTAGGTAGGTCAGGTAGGAATGTATGCCATCCCGCCACGTATCGCGAAAGGCCTTGACCATTTCCGGCTCGCGGGTGATATGGGCGGCATTGCCATCCTTGACGTCGCGACTGGTGGTGGACCACTGGAAGTTGGAGTTGAATTTGATACCGTAGGGTGGGTCGAGATAGATGCACTGCACCTTGCCGCGCAGGCCCTCGCGCTCAGCCAGGCTGGCCATCACCTGCAGGCTGTCGCCTAGAATCATGCGGTTGGTCCAGTGGGCCTCGTGCTGGTAGAACTCTGTAGTGGCGGCGTCGTTTTCCAGGCCGTTGAAATCGGCGAAAAGATCGTGCTGGTCGTCGCTGGCCTGCTGATCGGCCTCGCTGCGCCGGCGCAGGTCGTCGATCAGCACCTTGGGGTGCACCTTCTCCTGGATGTAGAGCGGCGGAGCGTGCACCACCAGATCGGACCAGTCCTGCTGATCCTTGCCGCGCCAGACCAGCTGGGGGTCCAGATCGCGGTTGCGGTTCTCCTTCTCCTCGCTCAGCTCACCGTTGCCGCGCGGGTAGCTGACCCTGACCGGAGCCTGGTCGTCCTTGCGCATCACCGACTGGTATTCGGCGGTGGGGATATTGCGCCGCGTGGCCTCGTCGTGGGTGAGAGACTCGACGGACTTGGGAGTCGTGGATTGTGTCTTTCTGGCCATGGTAAATCCCTTACGCTGCCGGCTTGGCGGTCACGCGGCTGATCATGTGGTGGAACTCGGACTCGACCTTGCTGGCGAAGTCGTCCTGCATCTGGAACACATCGGTGAATTCGGCGAAGGCCCAGCGGCCATAGCTGCCCAGGTGGTTCACCCCGGGCACCCAGTAGGTATCCATGGTGGCCTTCTTCTCCTTGGCATCCTCGCCGCGGTAACCCTTGATCTCGACGATCAGGTTGAGCGGGTCATCTTCGCCGTGGCCGTCGTCGACCTGCACGATGAAGTCCGGGCGATAGCTGCGGGTTTCCGATGCGTAGCGGTAGGGCACCTCGAACCCGAGGTTGTGGTTCTTCACGTAGGCCAGCACGTGCGGATGGGCCTCGGCGACGCGGCAGAACTCGGCCTCCCAGTCGCTGTCGAGCACCACCCAGTTGAGCTGGCAGTGGCGGCTGTCGGTTTCGTAGCGCTCTGTCTTGGTAGTAGGGAAGTTGACGTGCACCGTGGAGCCGGTGGGGTTGTAGGGGTCGAGCACCGCCTTGATGGGGCGTTTGCCCTGTTCGGCACGGGTAATGGCCGCGGTGATGCGGTCGCAGGCGATATCGGCCAGGGCCTGGTACATCAGCAGGCCAGGGTAGGTGTCGCCCTTGCAGACCAGGCAGGTGTCTAGCCACTGCCGGGTGATGCGCTTGAGCTGGCCGAACAGGTGCAGCTTGGGCTCCTCGCCGGGGTCACGCCACTTGGTGTATAGCAGGCGCTGGGTGAGGTGGAAGAGCAGCGAGGAGCGTCGCATGTCGCGGATATGCTCGAGGCTGAGGTCCACCGCCTCGCCGATGATGCCGGAGTTCTTGGTGATCGAAGGGCCGACGATGGCCGGGGTGAGCTCGAACACCGAGTCCTCGTTGAAGTGTGCCGTGAGGCGCTCATCCGGCAGCTCCACGCGGTAGCCGGCCACGCGGGGGAAGGTGATCTCCAGCGCTTCACGTTCCGGCAGCACGGCCTTGACCTGAACGGTTTCCCGTGGCGGCTGGGGCGGGGCGATCACCGGCTTGGCGGTGAAGTCGAAGGGGATGCCGAGCACGTCGGCGTATTCGACGTTGAAGCGTCCCTCTTCATTGAGGTCATAGGACTGGCGGCGCAGGGCGCGGCCGATCACCTGCTCGCAGAGCAGCTGGGTGCCGAAGGCGCGCACGCCCAGCACGTGGGTGACGGTATTGGCGTCCCAGCCCTCGGTGAGCATGGAGACGGAGACCACGCAGCGGATGGATTCGCCGAGCTGATCCTTCTTGCCGACGGTGTTCATGACCTCGCGCAGCAGCGTGGCGTCGTCGATCTCCTTGCCGGCGCGCAGGTCGTTGGCCAGGGCCCCGCCCCGTTCCAGCGCCTCGCGCTTGAAGCGCTCGATCTCGTCGGCGGCCAGGGTGCGGAAGTTCTTGTCCAGGGCCTCGCCGGACTCCAGCTGTTCGCTGTCGATCAACAGGGTGTTGGGGCGGGGAAGAGGGTTGCCGTGCTCGTCGAAGTTGCGGAACAGCTCCAGGCGGCCGTTCTCGACATTTTCTGTGCCATCTTCGTTCTCGCGAACGAAGCCGGAGATGTAGTCGTAGACGAGCTTGGAGGTGGCGGTGTTGTTGCACACCACGATGAAGCAGGGGGGCACCTTGATGCCGGCCTTCTGCCAGAGCTGCCAGGTCTTCTCGTAGTGGCCATAGAGGGCCTGGAGAGCGGTCTGCAGCTCTACCGGGATGCTGAGGGGGTCGAGCTCCTTGCCCTGACCGCGACCTTTCTTGGGCATCTTCTTGCCGATGTGTTTCCACAGTTCGCGGAACATGGGCATTTCGTTGCCGGGGATATTCTCGGCCACGGGGACTCGGGGTAGCTTGACGATGCCGCACTCGATGGCATCCATCAGCGAGAAGTCGCTCATGGTCCAGGGGAAGAGGGTGCCTTCCACGTAGCCTGAACCGCTGAGGAAGAAGGGCGTGGCGGAGAGGTCATACACGCGAGCAACGCCCAGCTTGCGATTGACCGCCTCCAGGCCGCTGATCCACAGGCGGGCGGCTTCCTTGTTCTTCTCGGCCTCTTTCTTCTCATCGCCCTTGAGGGCTTCTTCGTCGGCGTCCCCCGGCTTCTCGCGGTAGCAGTGGTGGGCTTCGTCGTTGATGACGAGGATATTCTTCAGCCCCATCAGCTCGGGCATGACCCGCTGCAGCATCTGGCCTTCGGATTCGATCGTGTTCAGCTCATCCCCGCCTCGCCCCTGCAGCAGCAGGCGACCACCTCGGGAGAGTTCCAGGCGTTCACGCCGTTTGAAGGCGTGGTAGTTGGTGATGACGATCTTGGCCTTGCCCAGATCCTCCAGCATGTCGCTGGGCACGAGCTCGCGGCTCTTGTAGTAGCTGTCCGGATCATTGGGCATCAGCACGCGCAGGCGGTCGCGAATGGTGATGCCGGGGGCAACCAGCAGGAAACCGCGCGTGAAACGCTTGCTGTTGGGGTGACGCACGGCATTTAGGGTCTGCCAGGCGATCAGCATGGCCATGACGGTGGTCTTACCGGCCCCGGTGGCGAGCTTGAGCGCCAGGCGCATAAGCTCCGGGTTGGCCTCGTTGTTGGCGTTGGCCAGGTGCTCCAGGAAGCGAGCGCCGTTCTTGCCGATCTTCGGGGCGACCTCGGTCAGCCAGATGGCCGTTTCCACGGCCTCGACCTGGCAGAAGAAGGGGCGGATGCCGGCGTAGTCATGGTGTCGCCAGTGCTGCAGCAGCCGGGCGGTTTCCGGGGTCACGCGCCAGTCGCTGGGGTTGGGGAGGCGGCGCCATTTGTCCACCTCCTCACGTACGGCAGTAATAACGGCCGTGTGATCGTACTGCTGGTCGTCATCAGACAGCCCCAGGCCTTCGTCGAACGCCATGGTGGCCTGCTTGCCGCCATCCTTGCGCTTCTTGGGCTTGGGGATAGGGGTGATGAACTCAGCCTTGCGACGCTTCTCTAGGATTTTCTGGGTGGGTTGGCCCTGATCATCCAGCTCCCAATGGCGGCCGGGGTACTCATAGGGCGAGTTGAGTATGGGTCGCTCGAAGAATGGTTCCATGTTCCCTGCCTAGCTTCCTGCGCTGGTGATGACAACCTGCTTCCAATGAGGAGGAGGTAGTCCCAACTTTCGTCGTAAGATGCATTGGTATCCTATTTTTCAGGAAAGCGTAACAGAGCGATATCAGATTGTCGCTGAATGTACGAATGCGACTTTGGCCGCGTCATGTTGGGGCGATTATCGGCCAGTCAGAAGGCTCACGCCGGGGTGGCGCAGCTCTCCAGCCGACAGGGCACGCTATCGCGGTTGCGGAAGCGGTGGGAGACGTTGGTGTCGAAGTAGTAGGCCTTGCCGGGGCCCAGCACCCGAGCGTCGGCGCCGATGGTGATCATCGATCTCGCCTTCCAGCAGCACGCCGGCCTCCTCGCCCTGGTGGGCGATCATCTCGCGGCCGGTGTCCACGTCGGCCAACTCGTCGGCCGCATAGAAGACCCGGTTGCGGCTCTCCAAGTCCATGGCGAAGAAGTCGCCGACGCTCATGGTGATGGCGTCGAGGATCTTCTTCAGCGAGCTCACCGAGGGGCTCACCTTGCCCTGCTCGATGAGTGAGAGGCTGGAGTGGGTCACGCCGCAACGCTTGGCCAGCTCGCGCTGGGATATACCTTTCAGGTTACGCAGGGCGCGCAGTCGCGCGCCCGTGCCAGGCCTCAGCACAGGGCGTCGAGCTTCTCCTTGAGCAGGGCGTTGACCTGCTGGGGATTGGCGGTGCCCCGTGAGGCCTTCATTACCTGCCCGACGAAGTAGCCGATCATCTTGCCGCGCTTCTCGGGCTCGGCGTCGCGATACTGGGCCACCTGGGCCGGGCTGTCCGCGATGACCTGATCGATCATGGCCTCGATGGCACCGGTGTCGGTAACCTGCTTAAGGCCCTTGGCCTCGATCACCTCGTCGGCACTCTCGCCCTGGTCGTTCCACAGCGCCTGGAAGACCTGCTTGGCGGCCTTGCCGTTGATGGTATCGTCCATGACACGGCGGATCAGCTCGCCGAGTTGGCGGGCCGAGACCGGGCTGTCGCCGATGGCCAAGCCTTCGCGGTTGAGGGCTCCGGAGAGCTCGCCCTGCACCCAGTTGGCGGCCTGCTTGGCGTCGCCGCAGACGTCTTTGACCTCTTCGAAGTACTCGGCCATCTCGCGGCTGGCCGAGAGCACCCCGGCGTCATAGGCGGACAGGCCCAGCTCGCCCTCGAAGCGGGCACGCTTGGCGGCGGGCAGTTCCGGCAGGGTGTCGCGCAGATGATCCACGTAGGCCTGGTCGAGCACCACCGGCAGCAGGTCGGGACAGGGGAAGTAGCGGTAGTCGTTGGCCTGCTCCTTGGTGCGCATGCTGCGGGTCTCATCCGCCTCGGGATCGAACAGGCGCGTCTCCTGGATCACCGTGCCGCCATCCTCGAGCAGCTCGATCTGGCGTTCCACTTCGTATTCGATGGCCCGCTCGACGAAGCGGAAGGAGTTGACGTTCTTGATCTCGGCGCGGGTGCCGAAGGCTTCCTGGCCCTTGGGGCGCACCGAGACGTTGACGTCGCAACGCATCGAGCCCTCGGCCATGTTGCCGTCGGAGATCCCTAGGTAGGTGACGATGGAATGGATCGCCTTGAGGTAGGCTGCTGCCTCCTTGGCGCTGCGCATGTCCGGCTCGGAGACGATCTCCAAAAGCGGGGTGCCGGCCCGGTTCAGGTCGATCCCGGTCATGCCGTGGCCCCTTCCGTTGGAGAAGAGCTCGTGGAGCGACTTGCCGGCATCCTCCTCGAGGTGGGCGTGGTGCACGCGCACGGCCTTGGTACTGCCGTCGTCGAGGGCGATCTCCACCTCGCCGGGCCCCACGATGGGATGGTACATCTGGCTGGTCTGGTAGCCCTTGGGCAGGTCCGGGTAGAAGTAGTTCTTGCGATCGAACACCGAGACCTCGGGAATCTCGGCATGGATGCCCAGGCCGAACTGCACGGCCATGGCCACGGCCTGCTCGTTGAGCACCGGCAGCACGCCAGGCAGGCCCAGATCCACGGCGCAGGCCTGGGTGTTGGGCTCGGCGCCGAAGGCGGTGGAGGCGCCGGAGAAGATCTTGGAACGGGTGGCGAGCTGGACGTGGACCTCCAGGCCGATCACGGTTTCCCATTGCATCAGGCGGTCTCCTCAATGATCCCGGGACGGCGCAGGTGCCAGTCGGTGGCCTGCTGAAACTGGTGGGCGACGTTGAGCAGCCGCGCCTCGGCGAAGTGGGTGCCGAGGATCTGCAGGCCGATGGGGCGGCCTCCCGTGGGGCGGCCTCCCGTGGAGCGGCCTCCCGTGAAGCCGGCCGGCACACTGATACCGGGAATGCCGGCCAGGTTCACGGCGATGGTGTAGATATCCTGCAGGTACATCGATACCGGGTCCTTGTTGGCGCCCAGGTCGAAGGCCGGCGTCGGCGAGGCCGGGCCCATCAGCACGTCGACCTCGTCGAAGGCGTCGAGGAAGTCCTGGCGGATCAGCCGGCGCACCTGCTGGGCCTTCTTGTAGTAGGCGTCGAAGAAGCCCTCGGACAGAGTGTGGGTACCGATCAGGATGCGCCGCTTGACCTCCTCACCGAAGCCCTCAGCGCGGCTGCGCTTGTAGAGGTCGATCAGGTCGGCCGGCGCCTCGCAGCGGTAGCCGAAGCGCACGCCATCGAAGCGTGACAGGTTGGAGGAAGCCTCCGCCGGGGCGATGACGTAGTAGGCGGGGATGGCGTAGGGGGTATGCGGCAGGCTGACCTCGCGCACCGTGGCGCCCAGCGTCTCAAAGACGCCGATCGCCTCGCGCACCGCGCCTTCCACCTCGGGCGATAGGCCGTCGCCGAAGTACTCCCGGGGCAGGCCAATCTTGAGGCCGGACAGCGGGGCGTCGAGCTCCTCCGTATAGTCGGGTACCCCCCGGGCCACGCTGGTGGAGTCGCGCAGGTCATGGCCGGCGATGGCGCCGAGCAGCAGCGCACAGTCGGCGGCCGAACGCGCCATGGGGCCGGCCTGATCGAGGCTCGAGGCGTAGGCGATCATGCCGTAGCGCGATACTCGGCCGTAGGTGGGCTTCAGCCCGGTGAGGCCGCAGAAGGCCGACGGCTGGCGGATCGAGCCGCCGGTGTCGGTGCCCATGGCCGCCGGCACCAGCCCCGCGGCCACCGCGGCGGCACTGCCGCCGGAGGAGCCACCGGGCACCGCGGCGAGGTCCCAGGGGTTCTTCACCGGGCCATAGAAGCTATTCTCGTTGGACGAACCCATGGCGAACTCGTCCATGTTGGTCTTGCCGAGGCTCACGGTACCGGCGGCCGCGAGCTTCTCGACCACGGTGGCATCATAGGGCGAGACGAAGTTGTCGAGCATCCGCGAGCCGGCGCTGGTCTTCACGCCCCGAGTGCAGAAGATGTCCTTCAGCGCCAGCGGCAGGCCGGTCAGCGGGCCGGCCTCGCCCTGGGCGCGGGCGGCATCGGCCTGGTCCGCGGCCTCGAGGGCCTGCTCAGCGGTGACGGTGATGAAGCTGTTGAGTTCGCCATCGTGGCGCTCGATGCGTGCCAGCAGGTGCTCGGTGAGCTCGCGGCTGGAGAACTCGCCGGCGGACAGCGCGGCGGCGAGTTCGGTCAGTGTCTTGTCATGCATGGGCCCTGGGCTCCGTGATGGCTTGCCGTTGACGGGGGAGGGCGAGGCGAATCATTCGACGACCCGCGGCACCAGATAGAGGCCGTTTTCCACCGCCGGCGCGCAGCGCTGGAAGGTTTCGCGCTGGTCGCTCTCGGTGACCTCGTCGGCGCGCAGGCGCTGGGTGGCATCCAGCGGGTGGGCCAGGGGGGCGACCCCCTGGGTGTCGAGGGCCTGCAGCTGGTCGACCATCTCCAGGATGCGGCCGAGGTCGTCCAGGTAACGGGCGGCCTCTTCGTCGTCCATGCCGAGCCGGGCGAGATGGGCGGCCCTGAGAACGTCTGCGTGTTCAAGCGCCATGTTCGGATGTCCTCGAAGGGATGGGGTCAGGTAAAATGACCGCAAAAGGTACCACATCCCGGCCGCGGCTGGCAGGTCTGGCGGGGGGCGGCGCACGGGGTTGCGCTTGCTGCAGGGGGGCCACGGTGATACCGTTTGCCACCGCACAGGGCTCCCGGACTGCACTAGGTAACGACTCCATGTTCAAACGCTTGAGGGGGCTGTTCTCCAGCGATCTGTCGATCGACCTGGGGACGGCCAATACGCTGATCTATGTCCGCGGTCGCGGCATCGTGCTCGACGAGCCGTCGGTCGTGGCGATTCGCCAGTCCGGCAACATGCGCAGCGTGGCCGCCGTGGGTTTCGATGCCAAGCGCATGCTGGGCCGTACCCCCGGCAACATCACCGCGATCCGGCCCATGAAGGATGGGGTGATCGCCGACTTCACCGTCACCGAGCAGATGCTCCAGTACTTTATTCGCAAGGTCCACCAGAGCACCTTCCTGACCCCGAGCCCGCGGGTGCTGGTCTGCGTCCCCTGCATGTCGACCCAGGTGGAGCGCCGGGCCATCAAGGAGTCCGCCGAGGGGGCCGGTGCCCGTGAGGTGTTCTTGATCGAGGAGCCGATGGCCGCGGCGATCGGGGCCGGCCTGCCGGTGGAAGAGGCCCAGGGCTCGATGGTCGTCGATATCGGCGGCGGCACCAGCGAGATCGCCATCATCTCGCTCAACGGCGTGGTCTACTCGGAATCCATCCGCGTCGGCGGCGACCGCTTCGATGAAGCCATCACTGCCTATGTGCGTCGCCACTACGGCAGCCTGATTGGCGAAGCCACCGCCGAGCGGATCAAGGAGGAGATCGGCTGTGCCTACCCGGGCGGTGAACTGCGCGAGATCGATGTGCGGGGCCGCAACCTCGCCGAGGGCATCCCGAGGAGTTTCACCCTTAACTCCCACGAGATCCTCGATGCCCTGCAGGAGACCCTGAGCTCCATCGTCGCCGCGGTGAAGAGCGCCCTGGAGCAGGCGCCCCCGGAGCTGGCCTCCGATATCGCCGAGCGCGGCCTGGTGCTGACCGGCGGCGGGGCGCTGCTGCGCGACCTGGACAAGCTGATCGCCGAGGAGACCGGCCTGCCGGTGGTGGTCGCCGAGGATCCGCTGACCTGCGTGGCTCGCGGCGGCGGCAAGGCCCTCGAGATGATCGATCAGCACACCTTCGAGCTCCTGTCTAGCGACTGACGACCTGCACGGGATATCGCAGGGGGACCCTCTATCAAACCGCTGTTCTCGCACGGATCGGTACCCGGTTATCGCATGCTGCTGTGTGCCCTGCTGGCCACGGGGCTGATGGTTGCCGATCTGCACTCCAGACGCATGGAGGCCGTGCGGGCTCAGCTCTCCACCCTGGTGGCGCCGATCCAGTGGCTGGTGAGCCTGCCGAGTGACGCCCTCAACTGGGGCGCGCTGGTGCTCTCGGACCAGCAGGCCCTGGTGGAGGAGAACCGGCGGCTGCGCGAGCAGATTCTGACCCTGTCGCACCGGGTACAGCGCATGGCCAGCCTCACCGCGGAGAATGTGCGGCTGCGCGAGCTGCTGTTGGCCACCCGCGAGCGGGATATCCCCTACATCACCGCCGAACTGTTGTCGCTGGATGCCGACCCCTTCACCCACCAGATGGTGATCGACCGCGGCCATCGTGACGGGGTCTATGTGGGACAGCCGGTGATGGATGCCTCGGGGTTGGTGGGACAGGTCACCGCGGTATCGGCCTATGCCGGCCGGGTGCTGCTGCTGGCCGATGCCAGTCATGCCCTACCGGTCCAGGTCAATCGCAATGGACTGCGCTTTATCGTCCAGGGATCCGGGAACTATCAAGCGCTGAATGTGCTGCATGTTCCCGACACCGCCGACATCCGCGAAGGAGATCTGCTGGTGACGTCGGGGCTCGCGGGCCGCTTCCCTGCCGGCTACCCCGTGGCCCGGGTCGCCGAGGTGGTCCACGATCCCGGCCAGCCCTTCGCCCGAGTCACGGCGGTGCCGGTCGCCCAGCTGCAGCGCTCCCGCCACTTCCTGCTGCTGTTTCCTCCCGAGCCGCATCCGGTGCCCGGGCGGGGCGGCTGGTCCCGCCACCTGTCGCCTACCGCCCTCGAGGCTGCCCTGGAGGTAGCGGGACTGATCGAGAAGGAAGCGTGATGGCGACGAGTAACCCCGCCGTGAACCTGCCCTGGATCTGGCTGACCCTGCTGCTGGCACTTTGCCTGCAGGTGATGCCGCTGGCCGATGGCTGGCAGATCTGGCGCCCCGACTGGCTGGGGCTGATGCTCATCTACTGGTGCATGAGGGTGCCCCGACGGGTCGGCGTCTTCCATGGCTTCGTGCTGGGCCTTCTGCTCGACCTGATCGAGGGCGCGCCGCTGGGCCAGAATGCCCTGCTGCTGTCGCTGTTGGCCTTCCTCTGCGCGCTGGTCTATCCGCGCTTTCGGGCCTACTCGCTGCTGCAGCAGGCGGTACTGATCCTGGTGCTGTTGGGCACGGTCCAGCTGGTCGAGCAGTGGCTGCGCACCCTGCTGGGGCCCTTCTCCATCCATCTCTCCTTCCTGTTGCCCTCGCTGATCGGGGCGGCCCTGTGGCCTTGGCTGACTACCCTGTTCCGGGCCCTGCGCCGCCGTCCCGCCAGCTCCTGATGCGGGAGTCCGCCATGCCTGCTCCTGATGTGTCCCCTGTGCTCTGCCTGGCCTCGGCCTCGCCCCGTCGTCGTGATCTGCTGGCCTCGATCGGGGTGGCGGTGGAGGTATGCCCGGTGGATATCGACGAGACCCCGCGGCCTGGGGAGCCGGCCGACGCCTACGTGACGCGGCTGGCCCGCGAGAAGGCCCTGGCCGGTGCGCGGTTGTCACCGCTGCCGGTCCTGGGGTCGGACACCGCCGTGGTGCGCGACGGCGAGATCCTCGGCAAGCCCGAGGGGCGCTCGCATGCCGCGGCCATGCTGAGCTCCCTGTCGGGCCGATCCCACGAGGTGCTGACCGCGGTGGCCGTGAGCGGCCCGGCCGGGCTGCTCGAGACCTGCGTGCCTACCCGCGTCGTGATGCGGGTGATCGACGAGGACGAGATCCGTGCCTACTGGGCTACCGGCGAGCCCGTGGACAAGGCCGGCGGCTACGCCATCCAGGGGTTGGCGGCGGTGTTCATCGCTCGCCTCGAGGGCAGCCATTCGGCGGTGGTGGGCCTGCCGCTCTTCGAGACCGCGTCGCTGCTGGCACGCCAGGGCGTGCCGATATGGAATCGCGCTATGTCATAATGCCCCGAGTTTCTTCTGGACAAGGATTTCCGCATGAGCGGTGAAGTACTCATCAACCTGACGCCGATGGAAACCCGCGTCGCCGTGGTCGAGAACGGCGTGCTTCAGGAGGCCTTCATCGAGCGGGCCCGACGCCGGGGCATTGTCGGCAACATCTACAAGGGCCGGGTGGTCCGGGTGCTGCCTGGTATGCAGGCCGCCTTCGTCGACATCGGGCTCGACCGCGCCGCCTTCATCCACGCCCACGAGGTGATGCCGCCGGGCACCCCCGCCGATGATCAGGCCTCTATCGGCACCCTGCTCCATGAGGGGCAGTCGCTGGTGGTGCAGGTCACCAAGGACCCCATCGGCTCCAAGGGGGCGCGGCTGACCACCCATCTCTCGGTGCCATCGCGTTATCTGGTCTACATGCCGGACGCGCCGCACAACGGGGTCTCCCAGCGCATCGAGGACGAGAGCGAGCGTGAGCGGCTGCGAGGACTGATCGAGACGGCCCTGGCCGAGCAGAGCCTGGAGGTGACCGGCGGCTTCATCGTGCGCACCGCCGCCGAGGGGGTAAGCGTCGAGGCGCTGGCCACCGATATGCACTTCCTGCTGCGCCTGTGGCGCAAGGTCAGCGAGCGCCGGGTGACCGCCTCGGCGCCCAGCGTGATCTACGACGACCTGCCACTGTTCATCCGCATCCTGCGTGACGTGATGCGTGACGACATCGAGAAGGTGCGCATCGACTCCCGGGAGAACCACGTCAAGCTCCTCGAGTTTGCCGAGGAGTTCATGCCCGATGCCGTGGGGCGTATCGAGCACTATGCCGGCGAGCGGCCGATCTTCGACCTCTACAGCGTCGAGGACGAGATCCAGAAGGCACTGGGGCGCAAGGTCCAACTCAAATCGGGCGGTTACCTGGTCATCGATCCTACCGAGGCGATGACCACCATCGACGTCAACACCGGCGGCTACGTGGGGCACCGCAACCTCGAAGAGACCATCTTCAAGACCAACCTCGAGGCCGCCACCGCCATCGCGCGCCAGCTACGCTTGCGCAACCTCGGCGGCATCATCATCATCGACTTCATCGACATGGAGGACGCCGAGCACAAGCGCCAGGTGCTGCGGATGCTGGAGAAGTCGCTGGAGCGCGATCATGCCAAGACCAAGTGTACCGGCGTCACCGAACTGGGGCTCGTCCAGTTGACCCGCAAGCGCACCCGGGAAAGTCTCGAGCAGACCCTGTGCGAGGCCTGTCCGGCCTGCCAGGGGCGTGGAACCCTCAAGACCCCGGAGTCGGTCTGCTACGAGATCTTCCGCGAGATCCTGCGCGAGGAGCGGGCCTATAGCGCCGAGACCTACACCGTGCTGGCTTCCCAAGCGGTGGTCGACCGGCTGCTCGACGAGGAATCGGCGGCGGTGGCAGACCTGGAGGAGTTCATCGGCAAGACCATCCGCTTCCAGGTCGAGATCCATTATTCCCAGGAGCAGTACGACATCGTGCTGATGTGAGTCCATGCCGCCGATTCGCCTGGTCATCCGCTGGTCGTTGACGTTGATAGCGCTGCTGATGGCGGTGCTGGCGCTGCTGACTCTGGTCCTGCGCCTGCTGTTGGGCCAGGCCGATGCGGTGACCGGGCGTCTGGAGAGCCTGCTGTCGTCGCGTCTCGAGGCGGTGGTGACCCTCGAGCGCCTCGACGGCGGCCTGACAGGCTTTGATCCTCGCCTGGAACTCGCCGACCTGGACCTCCGTTCCCGTGAGGGGCTCGGACACTTCCCGCTGCTCGAGGTGGAGCGGGCCCGGCTGCGCCTCGATACCCTGGACAGCCTGCGCCTGGGCATGCCTCGGCTCTCCCAGGCCCGTCTCGAGGGCGTGACCCTGCACCTCTACCAGGATCAGGAAGGACGCTGGCGCTGGCCGGCTCCCGCCGAGGTGCCGGAGGCGCTGACGCCCGAGGGGCGCTTCGATCTTCAGCGGCTGGACTTCTGGGTAGGCGTGCTACTGCGTCAGCGGGCCTGGGTCGAGGACCTGCGGGTGGTGCTCCATGGCCAGCGCCAGGAGACGATCCTGCAGGCCCCTCGGCTGCTGATGACCGGAGATGCGCGGCGCGCCCATCTCGAGGGCGAGGTGCGAGTGGCAGGGCAGCGCGACCAGGCCATGCGGGTGGTGATGGAACTGGTGCCTGGCCCCGGTGGCCTGCAGGACTTTAGCGCGGCGCTGCAAGCGGACATGCAGCTGAAGAGCCTGCTGAGTGTCGTCGAACTGCTGGGGGTCGGCGATCGCCTGGCGCTGCAGGCCGCCAGTGGCCAGGCCAGGCTCTGGGGGCGCTGGCAGCGAGGGGCGCTGGCCGATGCTCGCCTCGACCTCGAGGTGCCGCTGCTCTCGCTGCAGCGCCAGGATGTGCCCCCTGGGCCGGAGCCGTCGTCGATCGTGCTGCGCGAGCTCAGCGTGCGTGGCCAGTGGCTGCGCCAGGAGGAGGGTTGGGAAGCCTGGCTGGAGGGCGATGCCGAGAGCGCCGACTGGGCCGCGCCGGTGCGCGCCGAGGGAAGTTCCGGTCTGGCGGTACCCCGCTACTGGCACGCCACGGGCGCCGGGGAGGACTGGTGGCTCACCACCAGCGGGTTCGAACTGGGCGCCCTGGCCGCCTGGCAGGGCCGCCTGCCGCTTCCCGAAGGGCTGGCCAGGACGGTCGCCACCCTGGCGCCCCGCGGGCGTGTCACGGGCCTCGCCCTGGGGCGTCGCGAAGGCGAGTGGCTGGCGCGCGCCTCGGCCACCGATGTGGAGGTATCGCCCTGGCAGCAGGCCCCGGGCGGGGGGCCGCTGGATATCTGGGTGGAATCGCGCAATCTCACCGGACACGTCGAGTTCGCGGGCGGCGACGGCACGCAGCTGTACTTCCCGCAGCTCTTCCAGGCGCCCATGCGCCTCACCCGGGCGAGTGGCCAGGTGGACTGGGCCTATGACGGGCCGCACAGCTTCGTCAGTGGTCGCGGGCTCGAAGCCGTCTGGCAGGGGGCCGGGGTGACGGGCGGCTTCGGGCTCTCCGTCGGCGGGCAGGGTCGCGGTGGCTTCGGCCTGTCGCTGGATTTTCACGACGTGGATGCCGTCTCCCGGCCGCTTACCGACTGGCTGCCCATGCCGCTGCTGCGCCAGAAGGTGAACGCCGAGCTCGGAGACTGGCTGGCCGCGGAGGTGGCCGGTCGTGTATCCCAAGGGACGCTGCGCCTGCATGTGCCGATCCGTCCCCGGGCGTCCGAGGACGAGAAGATCGACCCGACCCTGGAACTCGATCTCGAGGTCGTCGATGGCCGGCTGCCCTTCGCCCCGGACTGGCCGGCGCTGACGCAAGTCACGGGGCGCCTGGCGGTGGAAGACGAGACCCTGAGCGCCGACATCGACCATGCCGTGAGTCTTGGGGTCCGGGCCAGGCAGGGCGAGGTGCGCCTGGCGGAAGGGCGCGTGGCGGTGACGGCCGACCTCGCAGCCGGGGTGCCGGCCCTTCGGGACTACTTGGCGGCGATGCCGGTCGAGGGCATGGCGGCGGTGCAGTCGTTGCAAGGCGAAGGTGAGGCGACGGCCGAGCTGTCGCTGACCCTGCCGCTGGCCTCACCCGAGGCCCTGGCGCTGGACATCGAGGGCCGTCTCGATCGGGCGCAACTGCGCCACGCGCCTTCCGGACTCGAGGTGACGGCGCTGTCGGGCCCGCTGGCCTGGCACCAGGCGGCCGGTCAGGGGGCGCTTTCTGGAGAGCTCGCCGGCCGCCTGCTAGGGGGACCGGTTCGGGCTACCCTCGAGACCGACGCGGGGGAGATCGCGCTCTCCGGCACCGCCACCGCCGAGGCGCTGCTGACCCGGGCCGGGATCCCGCGGGGTGACGACGTGGTGCAGGGCCGCCTGCCGTGGCAAGGTCATGTGGCCATCGGCGGCGAGGCGCCTTCGCTGCACCTGGAGAGCACCCTCGAGGGGTTGAGCATCGCCCTGCCGGCGCCACTGGGCAAGGCCGCCGAGGCGATACTGCCGCTACGTCTGGACCTGGTCCTGGAGCAGGAAATGCGGCTGAGGGGGCGGCTCGGCAGTCGCCTCGGCTTGCGTTGGCGAGAGCGGGGCGGCGGCCAGGGGCAAGTGTGGATCGGGCGCGAGGCGCCGTTGGCCTGGCCCGAGGGGGCAGGCTGGTCGGTGCTGGCCTACCTGCCGCGCCTGGCCCCGCGAGACTGGGCCGTGGATCTGGCGCCCTTGGCCGAGGGCGGTGCGGCGCAGGCCGGTGGCGCGGTGTCCCTGTCCCGGGTAAGGTTGGAAACCGACTGCTTGAGCGTCGAGTCGCGCTGTCTCGGCTCGCTGTCCGCCCAGGGGCGTCCGGATGCGGGGGGCTGGCGTCTGGATCTGGGTGGTAGCCTGCTGGACGGGCACGTCGACTATCGACCGGGGCTGTCGGTGCCCTTGGACATCGCCCTGGAGCGGTTGACCCTGGATGGCCTGGTGCCGTCGGCCGAGGGAACGCGGCAGGGGGGAGGGCGGTTGTTCGACGAACTCGCCATCCCGCCCGAACCGGTCCCCTTTCCGGCGTGGGTCGACGGGCTGCCGGTCGGGCGTCTGAGGATCGCCGATCTGACCTGGCAGGGCCAGCGCTTCGGCCCTCTCAACGTGGGGTGGCAGGCCGGTTCCGAGCGCCTGCGGCTTCAGCCGCTGGGCCTGACCCTGGGCGAGATCTCGGCCCATGGCGACCTGGTCTGGGAGGCCACCGGCTCGTCGGCCAGCCTGACCCGGGCCCGCCTCGACCTCGATGGCGGAGACGCCGGGACGGCCCTGGCGGCCCTCGGCCAGCCGGTGGTGCTGCGCAGCGCGGAAACCCGCGTCCAGAGTCAGCTGGCCTGGCCGGGTGCCCCCTGGCAGTTCGCCCTGGAGCGCTCCCGAGGCAGCCTGGCGGTCAGGCTGCGCGATGGCCGCTTTGTCCATCTCGAGTCGCCCTCCGCGAGGCTGGTGGGGCTGCTCAACGTCGACTACCTGCTGCGCCGGTTGCGCCTGGACTTTTCCGACGTCACCGGACAAGGCACCGCCTTCGACCGTGTCAGCGGTGACGCGACCCTGTATGGTGGGGTCTTGGAAACCCGCGGACCGGTGATGATCGAGGGACCGGCCACCCGCTTCACGCTGGATGGCAGTGTCGCCCTGGCCCGTCGGGAACTCGACATGCGGCTCGGCGTCACAGTGCCGGTGAGCCGCAACCTGCCACTGGCGGCGGTGATCGCCGGTGCGCCGGTGGTTGGCGGGGCGCTCTACCTCGCCGACAAGCTGTTCGGTGATGCCATCGATCGCGTCACCCGAATTCACTATCGCGTGCGGGGACCCTGGACCTCGCCGCAGATCTCTCTGGAAAGTGCCGAATGACCTCACCGACACATGCGCTGCTTGATGACGCCGTCCTGACCCTGCTGGCCCCGGGCGGCCTGGATCTCGATGCACTGGACGCCGGCCTTGGCCATGCCATGGGGCCGGGTGTCGACTATGCCGATCTCTACTTCCAGCGCAGCTGGCACGAGGGGTGGGTGCTGGAGGACGGCGAGGTCAAGGAGGCCAGCTACAACATCGATGGCGGCGTCGGGGTACGGGCCATGGCCGGCGAGAAGACCGGCTTCGCCTATTCCAATCAGATCACCGCCGATGCCCTGGCCGAGACGGGGCGCACCGCGGCCGGCATCGTCAGGCGCGGTGATCGTCTCGCGGTGGCGCCCCGTATCGCCGTGGCCAGTGATCCCCGCTATGCCGGAGTCGATCCGTTGACCGGGCTCTCCGCCGACGACAAGGTGGCCATGCTCAAGCTCGCCGACCGGATCGCTCGGGCGGCCGACCCCGCGGTGAGCCAGGTCAGCGCCTCGTTGACCGGCGTGCACGAGGTGGTGCTGGTGCGTGCCAGCGACGGCACCCTGGCGGCGGATATTCGCCCGCTGGTGCGCTTCAACGTCAGCGTGATCGCGGTGCGCAACGGGCGCCGCGAGCGGGGCAGCGCCGGCGGCGGCGGTCGTTACCCGATGGCGCGCCTGCGCGACGAGAATGTCGCCGAACGCTATGCCCGGGAGGCGGTGCGCCAGGCCCTGGTCAACCTGGAAGCGGTCGACGCGCCGGCCGGCCAGATGCCGGTGGTGCTGGGGGCCGGTTGGCCGGGTATCCTGCTGCACGAGGCGGTAGGGCACGGGCTCGAGGGGGACTTCAACCGCAAGGGCAGCTCGGCCTTCGCCGGGCGCATGGGCGAGCGGGTGGCGGCTCCCGGCGTCACCGTGGTGGATGATGCCACCCTGGCCGACCGGCGTGGCTCCATGAGCGTCGATGACGAGGGCACCCCGGGGCAAAGCACGACCCTGATCGAGGACGGCATCCTCACCGGCTATATGCAGGACAAGCTCAATGCCCGGCTGATGGGCATGGCGCCTACCGGCAATGCGCGCCGTGAATCCTTCGCCCACCTGCCCATGCCACGCATGACCAACACCTACATGCGGGCTGGCCAGGATGACCCGGCAGATATCATCCAGAGCGTGCGTCGCGGGCTCTATGCGGTCAGCTTCGGCGGCGGCCAGGTGGACATCACCTCGGGCAAGTTCGTGTTCTCGGCCAGCGAAGCCTACCTGATCGAGGACGGCAGGCTCACCGTTCCGGTCAAGGGCGCGACCCTGATCGGCAACGGTCCCGAGGCCATGGGTCGCGTGTCGATGGTCGGCCATGACCTCGAGCTCGACACCGGCATCGGGGTCTGCGGCAAGGAGGGGCAGGGGGTCCCGGTGGGTGTCGGCCAGCCGACGCTCAAGCTCGACGAGCTGACCGTAGGGGGAACGCAATCCTGAAGCTGAAAGTTTGAAGCTGGAAGCGGGAAGACAAATCCTGGCTTCGAGCTTCGAGCTTCGAGCTTCGAGCTTCGAGCTTCGAGCTTCGAGCTTCGAGCTTCGAGCTTCGAGCTTCGAGCTTCGAGCTTCGAGCTT
>NZ_JACHXP010000003.1 GCF_014192215.1 Halomonas cerina | reverse complement strand
CAGCACCGCGTCGATACCGTCATGGCCTGGGTCACGCGGCTGCGCCGCCTGGCCCCGATCACCGCCATCAGCCAGGAGCTGGTGCGCTTCGACACTCAGAAGCTGGAGAACCCGGAGATCAGCAGCGTCGAGTATCAGCAAGGCACCCTGCTCGGCTACGAGCTGCGCGAGTACCTGCTGGAGAAATGGGACCGTGAGTGCGCCTACTGCGGCGCCCAGAACACCCCGCTGGAAGTGGAGCATGTGGTGCCGCGCTCGCGTGGCGGCAGCCACCGGATCAGCAACCTCACCGTTGCCTGTCATGACTGCAACCAGGCCAAGGACAACCGGCCTCTTGCCGACTTCTTTGCCACCGACAGGGGGCTGAGGAAGCGCCTGAAAACCAATGGCTTGTCGGCCAAGACGCGACGTGATCGCGTGGAACGTCAGCTCAAGCGCCCACTGCGTGATGCCAGCGTCGTCAACGCCACCCGCTGGGCGCTGCTCCAGGCGCTCAAGGCCACCGGCCTGCCAGTCACTGTGGGCAGCGGTGGGCTGACCAAGTACCACCGTCAGCGACTCGGCATCGCCAAGACGCACGCCCTGGATGCCGCGTGTGTCGGGCCGCTGGACGCCCTGCACCGCTGGGAAGTGCCGACACTGATCATCAAAGCCATGGGGCGGGGCAGCTACCAGCGCACGCGCTTGACCCGGCACGGCTTCCCTCGCGGCTACTTGATGCGCCGGAAGCAGGTACGAGGTTTCCAGACCGGCGATAGGGTCAAGGCCATTGTCCCCAGCGGCAAGAAAGCCGGCGTGCATGTCGGCCGTGTCGCGATCCGCCAGACCGGCCGTTTCAATATCCAGACCCTGCACGGCGTTGTGCAGGGGATCTCGTATCGCCACTGCACCCTGATTCAGCGCGGTGATGGCTACGGCTACCACCAGACACCCACTCTCAACTCAAAACGAGGAGCGGGACGGGCGGTGGCGTAGGTCGCCCTGCGGGCGACTCGCTATCCCTCCCGGCACTAAAAGTACCGGGTATCCCGCGAAAAATCTGATGAACGAGCCGACTTCCACGCCATGGTCAGCGACGCCGCACCCTGGCTGCCTTCAGTGCCGCTCGCCCACCGGCGGCGCGGGTTCGCCACGCTCGAGGCTTCGCTCGGCGGCGGCATCGTGCAGACGCCGGGCGTCCGGGGCACCCTCGGCGGCCTTGCGGCGCTGGCGGCTCAGGTCGCGCAGGCTGCTAATCAGCATAGCGGCGACGATCAGGCCGCCGCCCACGAAGGCCAGTGGCGCCGGCACCTCGCCGACCCACCACCACACCAGCAGGGTGCCGACCAGGGTCTCGACCAGCATCACCAGGCTGACCTCGGCGCCGGGCAGGTAGCGGGCGCCGGTCTGGATCAGGAAGTAGGCCAGCGGCAGGAACAGCCCCATCAGCGCCAGGCGCTGCATGTCCTCGCTGCCGGGGAGCTGGGCGCCGCCCATCAAGGCGGCGGGCAGCAGCATCGCCAGACAGCCCAGCGGCAGCACCACGGTGGTGTCGAGGCCCCGCTGGCCGCTGCCGCGCTGGGCGCTGGCCACCGTGGTGTTCACCGCGATGGAGACCGGGATGATCAGCGCCACCGCCAGGCCCAGCAGGCTGCCCTGCCCCACCTCACCGAGGGCCATCAGGCTCGCCCCGGTGATGCACACTCCGATCACCATCCAGGTCTGACGGCGCAGCCGCTGACCGAACAGCAACATGCCGATCAGCCCCGCGACCAGCGGCGCCAGGTTGAGCATCACCAGCACGTTGCCCGCCGAGGTGAGCCGGTTGGCACCGACGAAGGCCCAGGCGCTGGCGGCGAAGGCTAGTGGACACCAGATGGCTGCCGGGCCGCAGGCGCGCACGGCCGGCAACAACCGCTCACGGTAGCGAGCCGCGGCGATCAGCAACAGCACCAGGCCGAGCAGCAGGCCACGCCAGAACATGAAGGTAGCCACGTCCACCGTGGTGTCCTTGACCAGCAGCGCATCCGGCGACAGCAGCAGCACGCCGGTCATGGTGATTAAATAGCCGCGTAGACGAAACGGCAGCCGCTTCCACACGATCACTTCCTCCTTGTGCGAGTCATTCAGGGCTCCCGAACGACGACAGGCCGGAGCAAGCTCCGACCTGTCAGGGTGAGTCAGGCGCCGCCCAATGGGCGGCCCCTATGGCTTCAGGCGCGTTCGCGGCGGCGAATCGGTGCCTCGCCATCGTCACGCCGGCGGCGCGGGGCGCGCTCGAGCCCCTGGTCCTCGCTGATCTCCAGCGGGCGACCGGCGACCCGGGCACGGGCCATCTTAGCCAGGATGCTGGCCGGCAGGCTGCTCGGCAGTTCGACCACCGAGAAGGCGTTACGGATGTCGATGCGACCGATACGGGCGCCCTCGATGCCGCCCTCGTTGGCGAGTGCACCGACCAACTGGCCCGGCTTGACGCCATCCTTGTGGCCGACGGCGACGCGATAACGCGTCATGCCCTCGCTGGGACCACGGTCGCGGGGACCGCCCTCGCGGCGCGTCGGCTTACCGTCACGCGGGGCACGCTCCTTGCGTGGCGCCTGCAGGCGGCCGATGGGCGCCTCGTCGGCGCGGGCCATGGCGGAGAAGGCGCAGGCCAGCTCGATCGGGTCATGCCCCTCTTCGACCAGACGCTCCACCAGGGCACGCTGCTCCTCGGCGCCCTTGGTCAAGGCGGCGATGACGCGCTGGTGGAAGTGCTCGTCACGGTGGGCACGGATGGCCGCCTCGTCGGGCACGGCCATCTCGCTGAGCTTCTGGCCGGTGGCCTGCTCGATCCAGCCCACCTTGCGGCCCTCGCGGAAGCCGACGAAGGTGATCGCCACGCCCGTGCGGCCGGCACGCCCGGTGCGCCCGATGCGGTGCGTGTAGGCCTCGCTGTCCTGGGGCAGGTCGTAGTTGATGACGTGGGTGACGCGCGGCACATCCAGGCCACGGGCGGCCACGTCGGTGGCGATCAGCACGTCGACCTTGCCCCGCTTGAGGCGCGTGATGGTGCGCTCGCGTAGGCTCTGATCCAGGTCGCCGGAGAGGCTGGCGACGTTGACGCCACGCGCCGTGAGCTGCTCCATCAGGGTGGTGCAGGCCGCCCGGGTGCGCACGAAGACGATGGCCCCGTCCACCGGCTCGACCTCGAGGATGCGCGACAGCGCTTCCAGCTTGGCCCCGCCGTCGACGCGCACCAGGCGCTGCTCGATGTTCTCACCGGTGGTGGTACGGGACTCGATGGCCACCTTCACCGGGTCGACCAGGTAGCGGTTGACGATTCGCTCGATCTCGCTGGGCAGGGTCGCGGAGAAGAACACCCGCTGGGCGTTCTGGGGGGTGTCGGCGACCACGCGCTTGACGTCGTCGATGAAGCCCATGCGCAGCATCTCGTCGGCCTCGTCGAGCACCAGGGCACAGAGCCCATCGAGCTTCAGGCTGCCGCGATCCAGGTGATCGATGACCCGGCCGGGGGTGCCCACCACCACCTGGGCCCCGCGCTTCAGCGCGGACAGCTGCTCGCGGTACTCCTGGCCACCGCACAGGGTCGCCACTTCCAGGCCTTGGAGATTCTGGCCGTACTTGGAGAACGACACGGCCACCTGCTGAGCGAGCTCGCGGGTCGGGGCCAGCACCAGCACCTGGGGCTCACGGCGGGAGAGCTCCAGGCGAGAGAGCAGCGGCAGGGCGAAGGCGGCGGTCTTGCCGGTGCCGGTCTGGGCCTGGCCCAGCATGTCGCGGCCTTCCAGCAGGGCCGGAATGGTCTGCGCCTGGATCGGCGACGGGGTCTCGTAGCCGAGGGTCTCGACGGCAGAGAGAACGTCAGGCAGCAGGGCCAGATCGCCGAAGCTCGGCGAGGCGACAGAAGTCGAGGTCATGAATCACACCTTGGTAGGCCGGCAGCGCCGGCAGAAATTCGTTGGCGTCCCTGACACGGTCAACACGGTCAGGCACCCTGCCCGAAGGCAGGTCTCACTAGCGGAGTCGGGGACGCCGGTCGCACCTGGCATTTGGCCCGGGCCATCGAGGATGGCCGCATGGGCCGCTGTGGCGACCGTCTGCGCCGATCTCGCCCGGGTGGCGGGATCTCGGTGGCGCTCCATCTACACAATTCGAACGCGTCGGGCCCAGTTCATTGTCACTGTGCCTGGCGTTTCGGCGCCCACCTAGAGGCTCTAAAGCCGTAAGCAAGGTGGCGTCGTCATGATGGTGGGGTCAACACATGCGAGGAGCGCGCATGCTACCATCGTGGGTTTGACCTGGCCAGCCTTTTCGCCGCCGCCGCTTTTCTAATCCTCTGTAAGGACAGGAGCCCTGCTATGCCAAGCCTGTGGGTCGACGCCGACGCCTGCCCCAAGGTGGCCCGCGAGATCATCGTACGCGCCGCCGAGCGTACCGCCACCCCGACCACCTTCGTGGCCAACCACCAAGTGCCGCTGCCGCCCTCGAAGTGGGTGAAGGGGCTCGCGGTGAGTCACGGCTTCGACGCCGCCGACGACGAGATCGTCACCCGCCTTCGGGACGGCGACCTGCTGATCACCTCGGACCTGCCGCTGGCGATGACGGCCATCGAGCGGGGGGCGGCGGTGATGACCACACGCGGTGAGGCTCTGGACGCCAACAATATCCGCGCCCGAGTGCAGATGCGGGACTTCATGGAGACCCTACGCTCCAGCGGCGAGCATACCGGCGGGCCCAAGGGCTATTCGGATACGGATCGCCGCGAGTTCGCCAACGCGCTGGATCGCTGGCTGGCGAAGAATGCTTGATACGGGCTTCGGGCTTCGGGCTTCGGGCTTCGGGCTTCGTAGACAGCCTATCTGGTTGCTCGTAGCTCGCAGCGCGTAACTCGCAGCTTCATGTCTTCTCCCGAACGCCCTGCCCCGGCAGCCGCTCGCGGTCGTGGGGCCGGTTGAGGTCGAGCACGGGCCCGTAGGGCACGATGCGGGTCGGGTTGAGGTGGTCGTGGCTGTAGTAGTAGTGGCGCTTGATATGGTCGAAATCGACCGTTTCCCGGACGCCCGGCCACTGGTAAATCTCACGCAGGTAGTTCGAGAGGTGGGGGTAGTCCTCGATACGCCGCAGGTTGCACTTGAAGTGGCCGTGATAAACGGCATCGAAGCGCACCAGGGTAGTGAACAGGCGGATGTCGGCCTCGGTCAGCCACTCGCCGGCCAGGTAGCGCTGTTCGGCGAGTCGCGCCTCCATGCGGTCCAGCGCCTCGAACAGCGCCCGCACGTGCTTCTCGTAGACCCGCTGCTCGGTAGCAAATCCCGACTTGTAGACGCCATTGTTGATATGGTCGTAGACATCGGCATTGACGGCATCGATGGTCGCGCGCAGGTCCTCAGGATAGAAATCGAGGCGGTTGCCGGTTAGTTCATCGAAGGCGCCATTGAGCATCCGCAGCAGTTCCGCCGACTCATTGTTGACGATGCGACCCTCGTGCTTGTCCCACAGCGCCGGCACCGTGACCCGCCCCGTGTAGTCCGGGTCGGTCAGGGTATAGAGCTGGTGGTGGAAGTCGACGCCATTGACCGGGTCGCCGCTGGCGCCCTCTTCCCGGTTATAGGTCCAGCCCTTGTCGAGCATCAGCGGGCTGACATACGACAGCCCGATCAGCGCATCGAGCCCCTTGAGCCGGCGCATGATCATCACCCGATGCGCCCAGGGACAGGCCAGGGAGACATACAGGTGGTAGCGCCCTGCCTCGGCCGGCACCCCGCGCTGGCCGTCGGGTCCCGCGCTGCCATCGGCGGTGACCCAGTCACGCAGCTTGGCGGATTCGCGGACGAACTCGCCATCGTACTTTTCGGTGTCGTACCATTGGTCATGCCAGACACCATCGATTAACAGCCCCATGTCAGGCCTCCTCGCTAAAGATCAGGTCAGCGCCAGGATAAAGCCTAGTGCCTGCGGCTCAAGCGCACATTTTGGGTCGATTCATTCGGTTTTTTCGCAAGCGGCCTCTCGGCAAGTGTCACCGACGGCCCGCTTGAGGGCCTCGGCCATGGCGTGTGTGGCGGGGCCGGCACGGTCGCGATCCCGGTAGATCAGCTGTACAGGATACTCACGGCTCGCCCCGGCGACCAGCGGCAGCGGCGCGAGACGCCCCCCCGCCCGGGCCTCGCGGATGCGGGTCTCGGGCATCCAGGCGAAGCCCAGGCCACGTTCGAGCATGTCGATGGAGGTCTCCAGATGGCTCACGGTCCAGCGCTGTTCGGCCTTGAGCCAACCGGCATCCATGGACTGTCGCAGGGCCGAATCCCGCACCACCAGCTGGCGATGCTGCGCCAGGTCGCGCAGGTCCAACTCGCGCGCGAGCCCGTGCAGCGGATGGTCCGGATGCGCCACGGCGATGAAATGCACCGTGACCAACGGCTCGCCCAAAAAGCCCTGGGCCGCGATCCCCGAGACCACCAGGTCGGCGCGACCGTCGTAGAGCATCTCGACCCCGCCGTTGAGCACCGTTTCGTGGAGTTGGACCCGCACATGGGGATAGGCCGCCGAGAAGGCCTCCAGGGCGCTGGCCAGGGCATTGGAAGGGAAGATCTGGTCGATCGCCAGGACTACCTCGGCCTCTAGGCCCTCGGCCAGGCGTTCGGCCACGTCCTCCAGGGTCTCGGCACTCTCGAGCAGCTGCCGGGCCCGACGCAGCAGCAGCTTGCCGGCCTCGGTGAGCCGCACCTGCCGCCCGACCGGCTCGAGCACCGCCACCCCCAACTGCTGCTCCAGCTTGTGCACGGCATGGTTGAGGGTGGAAGGGCTCTTGTGGATCGCCTCGGCGGCCCGGGCGAAGCCACCATGGTCGACCACCGCGGCGAGCATCTGCCACTGGGCCAGGGTCACGCGAGACATTTCGATTTCCTCGTATATAAACACCAAATCAATGCGCTTAATTTTCGAAAAAATCAGCCCAAAACGCCAATGGAACCTTCAAGAATGGAGGTTTCCCCTGGCTTCTTGCCATCATCCCCACCGCAGCATCCCGCCCCTGATCTACGTGAACCACGGCGGCCTGCCCCATTAAAGGGTCACCATGACGGGACCCTGACCGGGTAGCCCGCTTCTCGCCGGCCCACCCCCGGGTTGCAATCGTACGCTTCCCGGTGGTCAAATGGTGAGTTAAGGAACAGCGTTTTTGCGTGCTGGCACGGCTTCGAACAGGACTTCGGAGGACGGGCCGGTGCTTTTCTGTATGGCCATACAGCATGGTCAGCCCATACGCCATGGGTTATGGTCTCGGCGTCGTGACATTTTTTCCTTATTCACCTTTTGTTACAGGCCGTTACCCATGATGCGAATTCTCCATTCGCTGCCGCGCACGCACAAGTTGCTGCTGTTACCCATCGCTACCATGGTCACCGTGCTGGGCACCGAGCGAATCGTCACCACCTACCAGGATGTCCAGCGCGAGAGCCAGCCGCTCGACACCGTCCTCATTCCCCTCGACACCAATGCCCGACCGGGCCTGCCCTCCCTGGAGGAAGCCCGCACGCCGGTCAGCGATGCCATCGCGATCGCGTCCCGGGCGCTGGATGCGACCCGTGAGCATGTCCCCCTATCAGAGCTGACCGCCTCGGAAGTCGTCGACGTCGACTTCATCGGCCAGGCCAGGGCCGACGACAAGGCGCCACCCCTCACCCTCGCTCACCCAGCACCGAGCGTTGCCGCTTCCTCGCCCCAGCCGTCGGACACCGTCGCCCCCCGGCTCGACGAGGGCGTCCGCCACATCGCCGTGGTGGTCGGCACTCTCGCCAGCGGCATGCTGGACCACGACGCTGGCCTGGTCGCCGACGCCACCTCCTACAGTGACGTCTCGGAGGATGAACTCGAGCTGTTCGACGACGGCCCCATCATCCTGGAGGAGGAGATCGCCGCCAGCGAACCCTTCGTGCCGCAGTGGGAGACCTACACCGTCAAGCCGGGCGACACCTTCGCCGTGATGGCCCAGGAGCACCTCGGCATGGGCTACCGCGAGGTGATGGCGCTGCTCGAGACGCTGCCCGAGCCCCGCCTGCTGACCCACTGGCGGGTGGGTAGCCACTTCGAGTACCAGCTCGACGAACAGGGCGAGGTACTGGCCCTGCGCATGATGCAGAACGTGCGTGATGGCTACCTGGTCGAGCGTGCCGATGACGGCTTCGAGGTGGCCACCATCGAGCGCGCCGGCGAGGCCACCCAGCGCCTCTATGCCGGTACGGTCAACGGCAGTTTCGCCCGCTCGGCCCAGGCCACCGGCCTGACCACCCGCGAAGTGAGCGAACTCTCTCGGGTGCTGGAGAAGAAGCTCGACTTTCGCCGCGACACCCGTCGCGGCGACCGTTTCCAGGTGCTGGTCGAATCCGACATCATCGACGGCAAGAGCCTCTCGCCCCGGGTACTGGCCGTGCGCTACGAGGGCGAACGCATGAACCTCACCGTGGTGCGCCACGACGAGGATAACCGTTTCTATACGCCGCAGGGCGAGAGCCTTGACCCGGCCTTCGACCGCTTCCCCTTCGACGGCCATTATCGCCTGAGCTCGCACTTCAATCCCAAGCGCCTTCACCCCGTGACCGGCCGCATCAGCCCCCACAAGGGCACCGACTTCGCCATGCCCATCGGCACCGCGGTCGATGCCCCGGCCAACGGGCGCGTGGAGAAGGTCGGCCACCACCCGGCGGCGGGTCGCTACATCGTGATCCGCCATGACAATGGCTACAAGACGCGCTACCTGCACCTCTCCAAGCCCCTGGTGAAGCGGGGCGATCGGGTGGCCATGGGCGACAAGATCGCCCTGTCCGGCAACACCGGGCGCAGCACCGGCCCCCATCTGCACTACGAGGTCCTGGTCAACAACCGTCAGGTCAACGCCATGAAGGTCGAGTTGCCGGAAAGCCAGAGCCTCAAAGGCGATGCACTGCTGGCGTTCCAGCAGGCGGCCGAGCCCATGCTGGCCGCCCTGGACAGCGGCACCACGGGCACCGTGGTGGCCAGCACCGGCCAGCCACCCTCGGAAGAGGACAGCGACGGCTGACGTGCCTCCTAATTGTCCCCCCGTTGCCGATGCCATGCCCCGCCTTGTGCGGGGCATGGCCGTTTGCAGCCCTCTCCACGCCCCGGCGGGCAGCACAAGCGATAACCTCACGCCACGCGGATGTCGTCGGACGAGCGCCAACGATCGGCCTGGGCTTTGGAGGCGAAGCGCACCACAATCTCGTAGTCCTGGCCGCCCTCATGGGGCCTTAGGATATGCACGCCTTGGTGGCCGGCAGAACAGTACGGGGCATGCCGCGCATTTTGGTCATGACGATACCTACCAGGGCAGCGGCGGCGGGGTCAGGGGGTCCCCCTCGTAGTCGGGGATGCTCCCGAAGCGTTCGCTGCCGGCCTCCCAGTCGCGCTGGGCCTCGGCGATCTCGGCCTTGCTGTGGCCGACGAAGTTCCACCAGATGAGGATCTCCTCGTCCAGGGGTTCGCCGCCGACCAGGATGGCCCGGCCGCCTTCGGGCAGGCTCAGGGTGACGCGCTCGCGCCCGCGGCCCAGGTAGGCCAACTCGTTGGACGGGAAGGTGTCGCCCTCGATGCCCAACTCGCCCTCCAGGGGCAGCACACCGTACTCGAAGTCCTCACGCAGCGAAAGCTCGATGGTACTCCCCTCCCGGCTGTCCAGATCCAGGCCCACCAGCGCCGAGAAGGCCAGGGTCGGGGCCCGCCGGCCGGCGAACTCGCCGGTGAGCAGGGTGAAGGCCACCCCCTCCTCTTCCCAGCCCGGCAGGTTGGGGTAGTGATCGAAGCGCGGATCGGTGCGTCGGTCCGCCTCCGGCAGGGCGATCCACAGCTGGGCGGCATGCAGCTGGGTCTCGCCGGGCACCGATTCTTCGGTATGGCTGATGCCGCGGCCGGCGGTCATCAGATTGACCTGGCCGGGACGGATCACCTGCTCATTGCCCAGGCTGTCGCGGTGCAACACCTCACCCTCGATCATCCAGGTGAAGGTCTGCAGTCCGATGTGAGGGTGGGGGCCGACGCGCAGGCCGCGAGAGTCGCCCTTGAAGACGCTCGGCCCGGCATGATCGAGAAAGCACCAGGCGCCCACCAGGCGACGATGGCGCGAGGGCAGCACCCGGTTGACGGGGATCCCGCCGACATCGGCGGTGCGCGGGGGAACATGCTGGACCTGGCGCTTGCCGTCGACGATCGGGCACTCGAGGGACGAAGCCAGTTCACGATCCTGGATGAGGGTGCTCATGGCGGCACTCCTTGAGAAGGGATGGATCCCGGGGCGCGACCTTAGGAGGACAACCTAGAGCATAGGCCACCCCACTCGGGGCCGCGCCGACCGGGCTTAGTCCTGGCTCTGCTGGGCGTAGCTCTGCATCAGGTTGGCGTAGGCCGGGAGGTGACCGGCCAGCAGGCCGCCGAAGCCTTCGATGTCGTTGCGCCAGTCACGATGCAACTCGCAGCCGACGCCGAACCAGGTCATCAGCTGGGCACCGGCCTGAGACATGCGATCCCAGGCGGCGTCCCGGGTGGTCTGGTTGAAGGTGCCGGAGGCGTCGGTGACCACGAAGACCTCAAAGCCTTCTTCCAGGGCGGAGAGCACCGGGAAGGCCACGCAGACCTCGGTGACCACGCCGGCGATCAACAGCTGCTTCTTGCCGGTGGCCTTGACCGCGTCGACGAAGTCCTCATTGTCCCAGGCGTTGATCTGGCCCGGACGGGCGAAGTAGGGCGCCTGGGGAAACGCCTCCTTGAGCTCCGGCACCATGGGGCCGTTGGGGCCGGTCTCGAAGCTGGTGGTGAGGATGGTAGGAATATCGAAAAACTTGGCGATATCCGCCAGCGCCAGCACGTTGTTCTTGAACTCGTCCGGGCCATAGTCGCGCACCAGGGACAGCAGGCCGGCCTGATGGTCGACCATCAGCAGGGCCACGTCATCCTTGTTCAGGCGGTGGTAGGTGAAGGACATGATCGCTCTCCTATTGCATCAGGGAACACCCCCGGCGGGTCTGCCGCCGGGGAACGAACGCCAGCGGATTCCTCCCACTAGGCGTTCAAGGCGCCGTACTTCCCGCGTTGGAAGTCGGCGAAGGCTTGGTGGATCTCCTCCACGCTGTTCATCACGAAGGGCCCGTGGCCGACCACCGGCTCGTCGATGGGCTCGCCGCTGAGCAGCAGCAGCTTGGCGTCGTTGTTGGCCTCGAGGTGCACTTCCTCGCCACGACGCTCGAAGCTCACCACGGCCTCATCGCGCACGATGGTCTCGCCATTGACTTGGACGGTGCCCTCCAGGACCACCAGCAGGGTGTTGTGGCCCTCCGGCACCGGCAAGGTGGCATGCCGGCCCGCGGTCAGCCGCAGGTCCCACATGTTGATCGGCGTGAAGGTACTGGCCGGCCCCTCATGACCAAGATAGTTGCCCGCCACCACGCGTACCCGGCCGGCCTCGTCGTCCAGCGCCACGCTCGGAATGTCGGCATCGAGCAGCGTCTGGTAGGCTGCCGGAGTATCCTTGTCCCGAGCCGGCAGGTTGACCCAGAGCTGCACCATCTCCAGCTTGCCACCCTGCTCGGTGAACGCCCGGGAGTGGAACTCCTCGTGGATGATGCCGGCCCCAGCGGTCATCCACTGCACGTCCCCCTCGCCGATCTTTCCGCCGCTGCCGGTGGAATCGCGGTGCTCGAGCTCCCCTTCGTAGACCAGGGTCACCGTTTCGAAGCCCCGGTGGGGATGCTGCCCCACGCCGCGAGGCCGCTTGGCCGGCTTGAAGGTGTAGGGGCCGGCGTGGTCCAGCATCAGGAAGGGGCTGAGGTGCTCGGCGCCCATGCGGTCATAGGTGAACAGGGAACGCACGGGGAAGCCGTCACCGACCCAGTGGCCGTGAGGGGCGCCGTATACGGCTTGGATCTTCTTCATCGTCGGGCTCCGGAGTGTGGTGCGGAGGCACATGGCCTCGATGACAAGAAGCCTATTAAATGAACGACGAACCCACTAGACGGCACATTCGGCACGGACCGTTGCAATAATAGGACGATCGAATGCAGGACCTCAACGACCTCTATTACTTCGTGCAGGTAGTGGATCACGGGGGGTTCGCGCCGGCCGGCCGCGCCCTGGGGATCCCCAAGTCGAAGCTGAGCCGGCGCATCGCCCAGCTGGAGGAGCGCCTGGAGACACGGCTGGTCAATCGCTCGACGCGCCACTTCTCGGTGACCGAGATCGGCCAGGCCTTCTATCGGCATTGCGTGGCGATGCTGGTGGAGGCGGAGGCGGCGGACGAGCTGATCCAGCGCAATCGCGCCGAGCCCCGGGGCGTGGTGCGGCTGAGCTGCTCGCCGAGCGTGCTGCATTACCTGATCACCCCCCTGCTGGTCCGCTTCATGGCGAAGTACCCCAAGGTCGATGTCCAGGTGGAAGCCACCAGCCGCCGGGTGGACGTGGTCAAGGAAGGCTTCGACATGGCGATCCGCATCCGCTTTCCGCCCCTGGAGGACAGCGACCTAACCATGAAGGTCCTGTCGCGCAGTCCCCAGCGACTGGTGGCGGCCCCCGGCTTGTTCGAGGACCATCCACGGCCCCGCGCGCCCGCCGACCTGTGCCGGCTCCCCAGCCTGGATTTCGACCAGCCCGACAAGCAGCATCGCTGGGACCTGGTCGGCCCGGACGGGGTCACCGCCCGGATCGCGCATCGACCGCGCCTGGTCACGGACAGCGCCGAGACCCTGCACGAGGCCGCCCTGGCGGGGATGGGCGTGGTCAAGCTAGGCCTGCTGGTGGGCGGCAAGGACCTTCAGGCAGGACGCTTGATCGACGTGCTGCCGGGCTGGGCGCCCCGGGGCGGCATCCTGCATGCCGTCTTCCCGTCCCGGCGCTGCCTGCTGCCCTCGGTCCGGGCCCTGCTGGACTTCCTCGCCGAGGAGATCGCCGAGGAGGACTTCGTCACTGGTGTCGAGTCGGCCATTCAGAAGGCCCACGGCTCACTACGGTGATTCCCAAGGGTGTCGCGAAACGGGCGCTCCAGGAAGCCGCGGTGGAGTCTGATACACTGGACCGGTCATCCCTGAAGGGCCCTTCGGCTTGGCGGCATCCGCTCCCCCGCAATCGTCTCCTCCCCTCACCGGCTTCCTCGGTGTCTTCCGCTACAGCCGCCGGGCCCTGGGCCTGGTGTGGGACACCTCGCGTGGCCTGACCCTGGGACTGGCGGCCTGCACCCTGGTGGCCGGCGTGCTGCCGGCCATCGCCGCCTGGGTCGGCCAGCTGATCGTCGATGCCGTGGTGGCCGCCATGGAACTGCACCGCCAGGGCGATGCCTCGCTCGTCACCCTGGCCACGCCGGTGCTGCAGTACGTGGCGCTGGAGGCCCTGATCATCGCCACCATCCACCTCGCCCGGCGCGGCCTGTCGGCCCAGCAGTCGCTGCTGCGGGCGCTGCTCGGCCAGAAGGTCAACGTGATGATCCTCGAGAAGGCCGGCACCCTCGCGCTTGCCCAGTTCGAGGACGCGGACTTCTACGACAAGCTGACCCGTGCCCGCCGCGAGGCTTCAACCCGTCCCTTGGCGCTGGTCAACAAGACCTTCGGGCTCTTGCAGAATGGCGTCTCGCTGGTCAGCTTCGGCGTGCTGCTGGTGCAGTTCTCACCCTGGGCGATCGCGCTGCTCGTCGCCGGGGCCCTGCCGGTGTTCCTCTCCGAGGCCAAGTTCTCGGGCGATGCGTTCCGGCTGTTCCGCTGGCGCTCGCCGCAGACCCGCATGCAGATGTACCTGGAGACCGTGCTGGCCCGCGAGGACAGCATCAAGGAGGTCAAGCTGTTCGGCCTCGAACCGCTACTGCTCGGGCGCTATCGCGACATCTTCGATACCCTCTACGCGGAGGACCGCCGCCTGACCATTCGCCGCGATACGTGGGGCTTCTTGCTCGGCCTGCTCGGGACCCTGGCCTTCTACGGCGCCTACGGCTGGGTGGTGGTGGACACCGTGGCGGGCCGGCTAACGCTGGGCCAGATGACCATGTACCTAATGGTCTTCAAGCAGGGCCAGGCGGCGCTGTCGGCCAGCCTCACCGCAATCAGCGGCATGTACGAGGACAACCTCTACCTGTCGAACCTCTACGAGTACCTGGAGCAGCCGGTTCCCAGCGAGGCCGGCCGTCTTACCCAAGGCGTGCTTCCCGGCGACGGCATCCGCTTCGAGGAAGTCGCCTTCACCTACCCGGGCAGCGACACGCCGGCACTCGCCAGCATCTCCCTGCACCTGCGCCCCGGGCAGAGCCTGGCCTTGGTGGGCGAGAACGGCTCCGGCAAGACCACCCTGATCAAGCTGCTGACCCGGCTCTACGAGCCCGATGCGGGACGCATCCTGCTCGATGGCAGCGACCTGCGCGACTGGGACATCCAGGCCCTGCGCCGGCGCATCGGGGTGATCTTCCAGGACTTCATGCGCTACCAGCTGAAGGTGGGCGAGAACCTGGGCGCCGGTGACGTGACCGCCTTCGATGACGAGGCACGCTGGCAGGAGGCCGCCCGGCGCGGGCTGGCCGACGACTTCATCACTGCGATGCCATTCGGCTACCACACCCAACTGGGGCGCTGGTTCAAGGGTGGGCAGGAGCTGTCCGGCGGGCAGTGGCAGAAGGTCGCCCTGTCACGGGCCTACATGCGTGAGGAGGCCGACATCCTGGTACTGGACGAGCCCACCGCAGCCATGGACGCCGCCGCCGAGGCCGCCGTGTATGCCGACTTCCGCGAACATGCCCGTGACCGCATGACCCTGCTGATCTCGCATCGCTTCTCCACGGTGCGCGCCGCCGACCAGATCCTGGTGATCGACGGCGGACGCATCCTCGAGCGCGGCGACCACCAGAGCCTGCTGGCCTTGGGCGGCCGCTACGCCCAACTGTTCCGACTGCAGGCCAAGGGCTACCAGTGACGCCGCTGAATTGAATCAAGGGGACCTCACGTCCTAACGCATCACCGGACGGTCCAGGGCGGCGAGCAGGGCGCCGTCGCGGCCGTAGATGTCCGGTCGGAAGCTCGGCAGGCCACTGCCCTCCCCCCAGGCCGTCCAGTATTGCAGAGCCAACGGCACCGTCCGGGCCAGATCGACGTCGCGGGTCCGGCCGCTGGCAATCAGCCCCCGGAGATCGCGTTCCGTGCCGGTATCCTGGAACAGCAGTCCCGCCAGTTCGAGGATGCCCTCCACGCGAATGCAGCCGGAGCTCAGGGCCCGCCGGAGCCGCTGGAAGAGGTGCTGATCGGGGGTGTCGTGGAGATAGACCAGATGATCGTTGGGGAAGCGCAGCACCAGCAGACCCAAGGGGTTCCGCGGACCGGCCCGCTGGCGCAGCATCACGGCCCCGGGACGCCACTCGTCGATGCGCCCCGGATCCAGCCGCCGCCCCTGAGGGCTCAACACCACCATATTATGTGCCGCCAGGTAGCTGGGATCACGACGCACCCGAGGCAACACGTCCTCGCGCAGGATGGTCGGCGGCACCGTCCAGGTGGGATTGAGGGTCAGGTGGGTGATCGACGACTGCAGCACCGGGGTCGATCGGCCGGGCTGACCGACGATGACGCGGGTCTCCCAGACCCTGCCGTTAGGACGCCGGTAGCGCAGCCGCTGGCCGGCGACATCCACTCGCACATGGGGAACGGGCAAACCGCCCGACCACCAGCGTGCCCGCTCCAGGTTGGCACGAAGCGTCGCCAGGCGCTGGGTGGCCGGCACATTGAGTGCCGCCCGGGTCTCGGCCCCAATCACGCCATCGTCGTCGAGCAGGTGCCGGCGCTGGAAGCGGCGCACCGCCTCGACCAGGGGGGCATCGTAGTGATGTGGCGCCGGGGCCTCGAGCGCGATCCCCGAATAGTAGTCCACGTCCGCCACCATCACTTCCAGTTCGCCGATCACGGCCAGGCGCCGGCGCAGCAGGGCCACGTCCTCATGCACGTCACCGGGGTGCAGCGCGGTGTCGCGCACCGGCAGCCGCGGCCAGCCGCCCAGGCGAACGATGTGGCGATAGCGGGTCAGGGCCTGGCGCAGGGCATCATAGTCCTCGGAAGCGGGCCGCGCCATGGCCAGCACCTCGCTCACCTCGCCGGCTTCCAGGGCGCGGGAGATCGCCGTCAGATCCAGCGCGGGTGGCGGCACCGGCATCTCCCAGCCGGGATAGAGGTGCTCGGGGTCCAGCTTGCCCCGCTGCAGGTGGCCAAGCGCCGTCAGCAGCGTCTGGCTGGCCCGCCGGTCGAAGCGTACCCGCGCCTCGGTGCCCGCGGCCTCGTCGAAGGCCGCTCGAGCCTCGTTGCGCAGCAGCTCGGGACGATAGTCCCGGGACGTCAGCCCCTCGCCATCGAGTCGCTGCAACAGCTCCACCAGGGAGGCCACCTTGGCTTCGTCCTGCCAGACCAGCCCCCCGTCGTGTAGGGCATAGAAGCGTGCGAGGCGCTCGCCTTCCCCGCTCAGACGCTCCACCGCGGAGGGCGCCCCAGGCTCGGCCGGCGCCACCGGCGCGTCGGCCGAAGCGACCACCGCCCCCAGCGACAGCAGCAGGGCCACTCCCCACCGGCGTAGCCCTCTTGTCAGGGTTCTTGTCAGAGTATCCGCTGTTTGCATGAGGTGACCTCCCGACGACTGGCTGACAAGAGGGACCGTCATGACCACAATACGGCCCGAGGGGGCGGCCGATACAAGGGACGATGACAGCACTTGCGGCGCCTCGTCATAAAAAACGACAAGCACTCATTCCTGGGACTCGCCATGCTACCGATGCGTTCGTTGCGCCCTTCGACCGGCCCGCTGCTGGCCGTCGCCCTGCTGGTGCAGAGCCTTCCCGCTCTGGGGGGCGACTTCATGACCCGTGCCGCCATGCGCGCGCCGGGGCATTCACTCCCCTCCTCTCCTTCTCCCTCGCTCACCAGCACCTTGACTCACCTGGCCCCCCGGGCCGACCCCGAGGTGCTGCACCTCGCCGCCCGGGCCCTGCGCTGCGCCGACCCCACCGCCCAACGCCTGGCGGTGATCGACTTCTCTCTGCCCTCCACCGAGCGGCGACTGTGGGTCTTCGACCTCCACCGTAAGCGGCTGTTGTTCCGCGAGCTGGTCTCCCACGGCCAGGGCTCCGGCAACGCCCTGGCCAAGCGTTTCTCCAACGTGCCCGATAGCCACCAGTCGAGCCTGGGACTGTTCCGTACCCTGAACAGCTATCAGGGCCGCAACGGCTATTCGCTGCGCCTGGAGGGCCTCGAGCCGGGGGTCAACGACCTGGCCTATCGGCGCGCCATCGTCATCCACGGCGCCGACTACGTCAGTGAGGCCTTCATCGAGCGTACCGGCCGCCTGGGGCGCAGCCACGGCTGCCCGGCCGTGCGCCAGCCGGTGGCTGCCTCGCTGATCGACAGCCTCAAGGAAGGCCAGTACCTCTTCACCTACTACCCCGACCCGAACTGGCTGGCCCACTCTGCCTACTTCTACTGCGACCGCTGGGTGGCCATGCGGTGAGGCACACCTTGGCCCGCAACGTTGGGGCAGCACCATGGCGAAGCATCCCCGATACCACTCTGCACCCTGCTGTCACCTCGATGGTCGAAGGGGGCCTGGCCCCAGGAAGCCAAAAACCACACAATCAACTGAAATTTAAGATAAAAAAATTACTTGGCAATATTATTGCTTGAAAGGGGACAGACAAGTGGCAGGCGTGGACCAGGCTCCCTTGGGAGTACGAGTGCGTCGGACCCGACCTTCAACGGCGAAGGCCCAGGATCGTGTGTTCGAACGTCCCTCGATGAGGTATTCCCATGGAACTGCGCAACAAGGCCAACAGGATACGCCTGTTCACCTTCAACACCCCTCAGATGCGGGCCTTCCACTTCTCGTGGTTCGCCTTCCATATCTGCTTCTTCGGCTGGTTCGGCATCGCCCCGCTGATGGCGGTAGTCCGCGATGACCTCGGCCTGACCAAGACCCAGATCGGCAACACCATCATCGCCTCGGTGGCCATTACCGTGATCGTGCGACTGGCCATCGGCGTGCTGTGTGACAAGATCGGCCCTCGCAAGGCCTATACCTGGCTGCTCTGCCTGGGCTCGCTGCCGGTAATGTGTATCGGCTTTGCCGACAGCTTCGAGTCCTTCTTCCTGGCCCGCCTGGCCATCGGCGCCATCGGCGCGTCCTTCGTGATCACCCAGTATCACACCTCGGTGATGTTCGGCCCTAACGTGGTTGGCACCGCCAATGCGACCTCCGCCGGCTGGGGCAACCTGGGCGGTGGCACCACCCAGATCCTGATGCCGCTGGTGTTCTCCGGCCTGCTGATGCTCGGCGTCAACGAGGCCTTCGGCTGGCGCCTGGCCATGGTGGTCCCCGGCGTGGTGCTATTCCTCACCGGGATTGCCTACTACCTGTTCACCCAGGATGCCCCGGACGGCAACTTCGATGAGCTGCGTGCCCGCGGTGAACTGCCACCGGCCAGCGGCGAGCACGGCATGGGCCAGAGCTTCGCCGCCGCCGCCAAGGACATCCGCGTCTGGGCCCTGTTCGTGGTCTATGCCGCCTGTTTCGGCGTCGAGCTGACCATCAACAACATCGCCGCCATCTATTACTTCGACCACTTCGACCTGACCCTGGCCACCGCCGGGATGATCGCCGGCCTGTTCGGCCTGATGAACCTGTTCGCCCGTACCCTGGGCGGCATCTTCTCCGATCTGTTCGCCAGGAACGGCGGCCTCAAGGGCCGGGTACGCTGGCTGTTTATCGCCATGCTCTGCGAGGGCGTCGCGCTGATGTTCTTCTCGCAGATGCACGTGCTGGCGCTGGCCATCGGCATCATGCTGGTGTTCAGCCTCTTCGTACAGATGGCCGAGGGGGCCACCTTCGGCGTCGTGCCCTTCATCAACAAGAAGGCGCTGGGTGCGGTGGCCGGCATCGTCGGCGCCGGCGGTAACGCCGGGGCGGTCGCCGCCGGCTTCTTGTTCCGCTCGGAGTCGCTGAGCTACCAGCAGGGGCTCTTCTACCTCGGCATCGCCGTGGTGATCGCCTCCCTGTGCGCCCTGGTGGTGCGCTTCTCACCGGAGGTCGAGGCCGAGGAAGCCAAGGCCTACCACGATGCCGTGGGCGAGGATACCGGCGCCGCTGCCCTGACGCTGCGCTGAAGCCTTCCCCCTTGGCGCTGACGATGCCATCGCCCCGCGGGGCGATGGCATCGTGGTGATCCTGACATTGGGGGCGTTGATGCCGCTGAGGGTCATGTCACCGGATGAGGTGCAAGCCGAATGGCGGTAGTATGCCAGAGAAAACAAGGAGTTGGCGGACCTCACGCGGCAACCGCCTAAATAGTTACTTTTTTGATACTTGTTGTAATGCTACTGAGTCACTTCTTGTGATGTCGTTACTGGACTGTTTCTGAAAGGAATGCATGGCACGCCAGGCTTTTTCACCGGTTTTAGTGTTTCACCCCTGAAGCACTAAACCATTTAGTTGCTAATGGCCGCTGGCAATACCTTTATTGTCCTGAACTCGTCTTATTCATAACATCAAAGCCGGGTGAAAATTTATTTTATAAAAATCATACGATTATAACTCACCGATAGGCCATATCTCGCTTCACAAAAGGGTGAAAGCGCACCGCTTGGATAAAAGCATCTTAATGCTTCTATTTTTAATCATTTTTTATAGATCATTAGAATGTTTTGCGATTAAAAACACGCTAAAGCGACCGGCACCTAAGTGTCTGATGAAGAATTTTCGCGCACCCACTCACCATAAGGAATTGATTTATTTATGATCATCTCAGTGCTTTAGCAGAAAGAATTGTAGTAAATACTTATAAATCTTCCGTTTGCAGTCTATTACCTATTGCATCCGAGGAGTTCTCAACTGGCATGGATCATGCTGTATGGGTTGGTGACTGCGAGTAAGCAGCGTCATTCAGGGAACCAGGAGTGAACGTAGGGACGATGGCGCGAGTTCGCAGGCTGCAGCAGACACAACAAATGGAGACATGATCATGAAAAAGTATCTTGTAATAGCGGGTACCCCTCTGCTGGCCATGGTGATGGCCATCTCCACGGCGCACGCGAACCCGAGTGCTACCTTCTCTGATGGAGCCGACCAGGACGTGAATTCCACGGCCACTGCGGTCGGCGGCAGCAGCGGTGGTGGCAACGGTGGTACCGGTACTGGTTTCGGTACCGGAGGCCTCGGCCTTGGCGGTAGTGCCAATGGAGGGGTTAACAACGATGACTCCAACGATGACGAGTCCATCGGGGCCAACGGCGGCACCGGTGGCGCCGGCACCGGTGGCTACGGTACCGGGACCGGTACCGGGGGCAATGGCGGTTCCGTGGGCCGTGGCGGGGATGCCTGGGCCATGAGCGAGTCCTATAACACCTCCACCAGCGTGATCTCGACCCAGGAGATGAACTCCACTGTGGTCGGTGCCGGCATCACCATCATCGGTGGCGCAGGCGCTGGAGGGGCCCAGGGCGGCACGGGTGGCACGGCGGCTGCCGTGAATCTCGGCATCGGCGTCGGCGGTAACGGTGGCAACGGTACCGGCGGTGCCGGTGGCGCGGCCGTGGCTGTCGGCGGTGAAGGGGCCCAAGGCGGCGACGCCACCGGCAGCGGCGTGGGTCTCGGCGATGGACTCGGTGCCGGTGTGGGTGGCGATACCGCCTCCGGCTCCGCTGCGGCCTCCGGTTCCTTGGCCGCGAACATCGCTGCCATTCTCGCCGGTGAGGATATCGATGATGACAACACCGCCGGTGGCACTCAGGATGCCGCGGCTGACTCTGCTGCCACCGCCAGCGCAAGCTCTGGCGACGGAGGGGCTGGAACCGGCACCGGCACCGGTACCGGCACCGGCGAGGGTGCCGCCCTGGCCGGCAACGGCGGCAATGGCGGCAATGCCGATGCCCTGGCCGGTAACGGCGGCAATGGCAACGGCGGCGCCGGCGGCGCCGGCCAAGGCACCACCGGTGACGCCTTCGCCTTCGCCGGTAATGGCGGAGCCGGTGGTAACGGCGGCAATGGCGGCGCTGCCAGCCTGGCTACCGGTGCGGCCAATGTGTCCGTTGGTACAGGAATGTTCGGTGGCATCAACAACATGAACGTGTCCACCGGCCTCTATAACTCCCAGGTGGCTGGTACCAACGTCGCGGCTCACAGCAACGTGAGCATCGGCAACTGATACTGAATGCATGAGGCGCTCGGATGAGCCGGGAGCTGGTGGAGGTGAACTCCACCGGCTCCCTTGATGAACTGTCCCTATGAACCGGATACCGGGAGTCAAGGCCATGAAGGTGTTATCAATCATTTCAACTCCAACAACCTTGCCTCATCCACAGCTGCAGTTGATGGCTCTCGCCTTCTCCCTGGTGCTGATCACCTTCGAGGCATCAAAGAGCCAGGCAGATGATCGCCTTGCGCCTCAAGCAGAAGGCTTCGCCGCGATGGAGAGGATGGACTTGGAGGAGATGGACAAGGCACGGGCCAGGGAGGGTGATGCAATCGTCAATTTCAATACGGTAAAAAGCGTCCAGAACATGAAGGCCTCGGTGGCAGATACTTCCTTCGATATCGGTGGAGATATGGTCTCGGGCAACATCAGCTTCGCTCCCGATGCATTAGGTAACTATAGTGGTACGGGAATCTTCAACGCCGTGACCGGCGGCGGAAACTCCATCAACAATGCCGTGGGGATCAGTGTCTTCATCGCCAACTGAACCTTGACCAGATTCGGCCCCATGATGTTCCAGCCAAGGGAAGACGTGCCATGAAACTGACCAGACAATTCTGCTTTGGCATGGCGTCACTCGTTCTCATTGGGAGCACATTGGTCGCCCATGCTGGCCAGGTGGCCATTGCGAATGATTTCGGCAGCTTTCAGGTCGAGGTCAAGAGCCTACAGGAGAAGGGCTGGGACAGGGTAATCAGGCAACAATACGACTTCAGCTGTGGCTCCGCATCCGTTGCAACCCTGCTGACCTTTCACTACCAGCGTAAAACCACCGAGGCAGAGGTCTTCGAGAGCATGATCCATGCCGGAAAGGCCGAACAGATCCAGCGACATGGTTTTTCCATGCTGGACATGAAGCGTTACCTGGATGCCCAAGGACTCAATGCCGACGGGTTCAGGATCACCCTGGATGACTTCATTAAAATCGGGGTGCCTGCCATTACCATGGTGGATACTGGAGGCTACAAGCATTTCGTCGTCGTCAAGGGCATCGATGCCGATAATATCCTGGTGGGCGATCCCGCGGCAGGCACTCAGGTAGTGCCGAGAGAGCACTTCGAGGCCCTATGGAACGGAACGGTTCTGGGGGCGCGTGAGGAGATCGAGGTTGCCCGTAACCACTTCAACAACGAGAAGGATTGGGCCGTGCGCCCCGACTCACCGCTGGCAAGAGGCGTGAATCGCTCAAGCATCGGGGCCAGCCTGCTGACCCTGCCCGCCAGCAATGAGATGGGCCGGTGATGAGGAGATGTGAAGATGCTATCGCTCGCTAGGATGATGCAAAGGATCGGTGGGGGGTGGTGGATGGGTGCTCTGCTGGTGATGGTGACAGCAGGAACCCAGGCGGCCTCTCCGGCAGCAAACGACGCGTGGGTAAAGGGGCAATGGGCACATGACTCGAACGACCAGGCATCAGCGAGACTCTATACGGAGATTTCGTCACCGTCTGCGACGCGGGATGTCTTCCACCGAGGGGCCGTCATCGCCGAGACCGAGCTCGATCAGATGCGGGCAGGGTTCAATATCGGTGGTCTCGACGTAGATTTCGGGGCCAGGTTGCAGACGATGATCGACAACAGTATCGAGTTGGTATCGGTTGTAAACTTCACGAAAGCGGGAACCGATCTCGTCTCCCAGACCTTCCGTGATCCCTCTAGGTCAGCCAGTCGGATGGGAGCCGGTACCGAACTATCAGTAACCGACATAACCCCCGGTGGTATCGATCTCTCGGGCCTGGCGGACTTTTCCGGGATTGCCTTGAACGACCCCAAGGGCTTCACGGCGGCCCTGCACAATATCACTCGTAACGCCATCGTGAGTGGTGTGGTGAGCAATGCCTCCGGGCGAGATATTCAACAGCGGATCGATATCGACATTCGACTTAACAATATCGGGGCACTGAGAGCTGCCAAGCAGCGCGCTTCTATCATGGATTCTTTTTCAGGTATCCTGCGCTAACAGGTATCAGCCGACTGCCGCCCTCGCAGAAGGCAATTTGATGAAGGCAATGCGACGGCTGCCGATTCGGCAGCCGTCGGGTGTTGTGTCCTTGGCGTAGGTCCCTGGCTAGAAGGCGTTCATACCGATGGGCATGCGAAGGCTAAGGGTCGTGTCCGGGGCATCCTCGGTGATACCGAGCTCTAGGCCCAGGTTGACGGAGACATCAGGGTTCATCCGATAGGACCATCCTAACAGCAGGGAGCCGACGTTCAGGGTATTGGAATTGACCCGAGTGGTGGTGCCGTCGCTGTTGTTGACATATTCTGTCTCGGTCTCACCGATGAAGTCGTTCTTGTAGCCCAGCGTGAAGGAAGTCCTCGGGTTGATGGAGTAGGCCATGCCAAAGCTCAGCCGAACAACATCCCCAGGATCCACATCATCGATGAATAGATCTTCATCATTCTGGGTAACTTGCTGGTTGACATCATCCTCAAGATGAAAGACATAGCCCAGGTTGGCGAAGTAGACGGCCGGCGCGGAGGGAAGCAGCATGGTGATGCTGGGCTCGATGGAGTGGAAGCCGGTACCTGTTGAAAGTTCCAAAGGGGTGCCAGCACTATTGCGGCGGATATCGAAGGGCCCCTCGCCGGTGGTGCTCTTGTAGCGCAGGTTGCCGATGAAATAGGGCATGCCAGCCAGGCCACGGTTGAACTGATAGTGGGCGGCCACCTCGATATCGCCTAGCGCATCGTTGGATAGCTCACGAGCCAGAGAGAAGTCGGGGTCGACTTCGGAGACCGTGACTCGGTTCGACTCATCCCGGTAGACATAGGGTACCTTCATCTCGAGTTCCAGGCGGTCGGTCAAGCCCAGTCGGCCGGTCAGCGCGGCCGTATAGTTGTCCCGATCGACATCCTGTGCCGTGAACACCCCGATCAGGAGGGTGCTCAATACTTCTACACCCTCGAATGTCATGCGGTTAATGCTCTCATGGGAGTACTGGAATTCCGGCTCCAGTACCAGCCTGCCCTTGGGCGTCAGCACACCGCCATATTCCGCCATGGCCTGGACGTCTGGCTGGACCTGCTGCTCCTCGGGCTCCTGACCAACCGGTTGGATCTGCGTATCCTGTGCCATTTGCTGGGCCATAACAGGCGTGCAGCCGATCATCGATATCAGGCCAGTGGTGTAGAGGATTCTCGTGCCTCGTGAACTCATGACTCCCTTCCTTTTCTTGCTTGAGTAGTGCCTCGTCCGCACGGGAGAGACATGACCGATGTCGATCACAACACCCTTTCCTAATATGAATAGGACTGGTCAGCAGGCGTCTGTGACCTGCCTTCATCATGTTGAGGTTGGTTGAACGAATCCTGATATCGATGGATCGGCCGTTTTCCCTCATCCGCGCCACCGCTCTTGTCGATACGGTGCTTCTCTATAAGCCGATACAGGGTGACGCGTGAGACCCCCAGTTCTCGTGCCGCATGCCGTACCTTGTGCTTGTTGCGTGCCAGGGCAGCCCTGATGGCTTCGGACTCTGCCATGTCGCGTACCTGTTGAAGGGTATCGGCTTCCCGGGAGAGGCCATGGCTTCTTTCCAGCCCCATGTCGGAAGGTGTGATAAGCCTGTGCTCGCACATGACCATGGAACGCCTGACTCGATTGACCAGTTCGCGTATGTTTCCCGGCCAGGGGTACTGCTGCATGACCACCGTACAATCGCGGCTGAACCCATGGACCCGAGATGGCTTTTCAGCAGAAAATTTCCGAAAGAAAAATTGGGCGAGGGGCTCTATGTCCTCCGGATGATCCCTCAGCGCCGGCATCCTGACTTGAAGCACATTGAGCCGGTGATAGAGGTCCTCGCGGAACTCTCCACTGTCCACCGCCTTCTCGAGATCGATGTGGGTAGCAGCCAGAACCCTGACATCGACGGGAATCTCCTGGAGACCACCGACGCGAAATACCTTGAGGTTTTCCAAGAAACGAAGCAGGTTGACTTGCATGTCCAGGGGCAGGTCGCCGATCTCGTCGAGAAAAAGCGTCCCTCCCTGTGAGCTCTCTATGATGCCTATCTTGCGGTGGTTGGCGCCGGTGAAGGCTCCCCTCTCATGACCGAAGAGCTCGGACTGAATGAGTCCGGATGGTAGAGCCCCACAATTGACGACGTTGAACGGGCCATGATGTCGGGATGAATGAACATGGATGGCATGGGCCGTGAGTTCCTTCCCCGTGCCGGATTCTCCGGTAATAAGTACGGGGGCATCGGCGGCGGCCACCTTGTAGATGGTTCGGTAGAGTTGCTGCATGACCGGGCTTTCACCTACCATATGATATTCGTCGCCCGGGCAGGAAAGCGTCGGGATAGGGTGAGCTTCATGGAGACTTGCCATGTCCAGCGCACTCTCCAGCAAGATATCGAGTTTTTTTACATCGGTGGGGTGAGCTTGATAGGCGTAGCAGGCATTATAGATCAGGTCGCGAACCTTGTCGTGTTGTAATGCATCACGATCGATGATGGCTACCCATTGTATCTGCGATAAGCCGGACCTCCAATCGAGTTCAAAGGGAAGCGAGGATACCGACGGTACGATGGTGGTCAAGCCGACCTTGCAGGCTTCTCCGTTTAATAATTTCATCGCTTCCTGCGCATTATTGGCATGGTGGATCGACCATCCATAACCTGAAAGCTGCTGCAGTGTGACCTGAAGAGATGCTGCGTTTCCTACTATCATGAGTTGCCTGGATGGTTCCATGATGATCACGTTCCCTCATGGTTGCTGGCAACCATTGCTGTTGGTGATCAGGCCCTGCGAAAGGCGAGTCATTCCCCACGGGTCTTGACCGCGTGTCATGATTTTTTATGTCCCCGCAGGCAGCTGTCATCTTCCTGACCTCTGGGCCGGAAGATAGACCAATCTTAGCCCCTCGGCCACGGTGTTATCGTGGTACTGGGGTGACAGAATAAGTGTTGGTCGATCTCGAATGATTGTAAAGTCGGTCACTATTCAGACGCTGCCGTCAGGGAAATCTCACGCCTGAGTTTAATCGCGTCTTATTAATGTAGCCTTAGGCGCTATAACTGGAACATTTGAGACTTCCCCATGTCCCGGCTTCCTTCGCTTGTCGCTATCGTTACCGTTGTGATGGTCCCACGAGAGGCCGCCGGATCGAACATCCGCTGCCTGATGACCTGACCGTCAGGTCGTGAAGACGTCAACAAGGATAGTAATCCTAGGAGGTACCGAGCTCACTTGCCTGGACTGAAATGAGATTCAATCTCTAATATGCGTTTGCCCTGGTGTCCGCACGTTGCAGCGCTCTCATCCTGTGGCCATGCTATAGGCTGATCCGACACCCAGAGAGGAGAGGACGATGCAGGACAGAGTCATGCTCATCACCGGAGCCTCCAGCGGGATCGGGGCCGCCACCGCCCGCGCCGCCGCCCGGGAAGGTCACCGGCTGATCCTGGCCGCCCGCTCTACCGAGCGGCTGGACACGCTGGCCCGGGAGCTCGGGCCCGAGAAGGTGATGACGGTCACGCTCGACGTAACCTCGCTGGCCGCCCAGCAAGCCATGGTGGAACAGGCCCTAGAGCGTTTCGGGCGGATCGATGCGGTATTCGCCAACGCGGGACGTGGCGGCTCTCCGGGCGGCTTCAGTGGTGCCGACCACGAAGCGTGGCGCGACATGATCCTGACCAACATCTACGGCGTCGGCCTCACCGTACAGGCCACCCTGCCGGCCCTGCGGCGCAGCCGTGGCCACATGCTGCTCACCGGTTCGGCGGCTGGCCGCGCCACCATTCCCGGCTCGATGTACGGCGCCACCAAGTGGGCAGTGACCGGCATCGGCTACAACCTGCGCGAGGAACTGCGCGGCAGCGGCATCCGGGTGACCCTGATCGAACCCGGCATGGTCGACACCCCCTTCTTCGATGAGCCACCGGAACACGCCCTGGAGCCGCGCGACATCGCCAACGCGGTGATCTATGCGGTCAACCAGCCGGCCCATGTGGACATCAACGAGATCCTGGTGCGCCCCACGCCCCCGGTGGAGTAGCCACCTCCTTCATGATCGGCGCGACAGGAGCCCAGCCCGTGAGTGACGACAACCGCGTGATCGCGTTCTATGATGCCCGTGTCCTGGACCATCAGCCGGATGGCGACGCCCCCTTCCTTCCCGGTCGCATGGATCGCCGCATTCGTCAACTGATCGCGAGCCTGAACATCCCCTGGAAGTATCCCGAGCATCCCGGCCGTCTTTCCGCCATCCTCGACCTGCTCGAGCGCGAACCGATTCCCGGGCTGCGCTTCGAGGCCGGCGCGGCCGCGACCCGGGAGCAACTCGCCCGGGTGCACACCACCGCCTACCTGGAACGCCTGCATTCCCTGCGCGGCCTGAATGCCTGGCTGGATGTGGACACCACCGCGGTCTCTCCCGGCAGCATCGATGCCGCCGAGGTCGCCGCCGGCACGGCCATTGCCGCCGTCGAGGCGGTGATGACGGGGCGCACCGACAGCGCCTTCGCCCTGGTACGTCCCCCCGGCCATCATGCCGAGCCGGTCCGTGCCCGGGGCTTCTGCCTGCTCAACAACGTGGCGGTAGCCGCCGAGCATGCCCGGGCCACGCTGGGCTGCCAGCGGGTACTGATCATCGACTGGGACGCCCACCATGGCAACGGCACCCAGGACATCTTCTGGGCCGACCCGGACGTGATGCTCTTTGATATCCACCGGGCCGCTCCCTACTACCCTGGCTCGGGACGACTCGAGGACGTCGGCGTAGGGCTCGGGGAAGGTACCACCATCAATGTCCCCCTGCCACCCGGGACGGGTGACCAGGCCTATCTAAAGGCCTTCCGCGAGATCCTCATCCCCGCGGTGGAATGGTTCCGGCCCGATCTGATTCTGGTCTCCGCGGGTTTCGATCCCCACTGGCACGACCTGGCCCTCAATGTCTCCTACGAGGGCTTCGGCGCGATGACCGGGCTGCTCCAGGAGATTGCCCGCGAGCACTGTGATGGCCACCTGGTTTTCGTGCTGGAAGGGGGCTATAACCTCGAGTCGCTTTCCCACGGCGTGAGGGCGGTGCTGTCGGTACTCGCCGGCCAGGCCCCCCCCCAGCCCGGCATCTGCGGGGTGGCCGAGGTGGAAGCCGCGGCGGCCTTCCATCGCCCGGCCTTCACCCTGGACGACCCGCCATCGTGACCCGGCCGGTCGCCGGCATTTCCCGGAGCACCGCGACGACTGCTACATTAGCGTGGCGCCCGGGCCTCGGCCCGGGCGACATGATCCTCTCGATATGCCATCCACCCGACCGACAAGAGGTAAAACCCCCATGACGATCTCCAAGGGCGACCGCATCCCCGATGTCACCATCAAGACCAACGGCTCCCAGGGGCCGGAGGACCTGAGCACCGGAGACTTCTTCGCCGGCCGCAAGGTGGTGCTGTTCGCCGTTCCCGGCGCCTTCACGCCGGGATGCTCCAATACCCACATGCCCGGTTTCGTGGTCCGCGCCGACGATATCCTGGCCAAGGGGGTCGATGCCATCGCCTGCATGGCGGTCAATGACGCCTTCGTGATGGGCGCCTGGCAAAAGGACCAGAACGCCCAACAGATCACCATGCTCGCCGATGGCAATGCCGAGCTTACCCGCGCCTTGGGCCTGGAACTGGATGCCAGCGCCGGCGGCATGGGAATGCGCTGCAAGCGTTTCGCGCTGATCGCCAACGACGGCGTGGTGGACTATCTGGGCGTCGATGCCAAGGGCGTGGAGCAAAGCAGCGCCGAGACCATCCTCGAACAGCTCTGATCTCGCCTCCCCCTGCCTGGGGCCGGTGATCTGGCCGGCCCTGCTGCCCGAGGGCCCTCCGCTTGCCCCTGTTGCCACCCGAGCACACTTCCTTTCCACCCGCGCACTTCCATACGACCCGCCAGATTGAACGGCCGTTGGCCCGCCTCGCGTCGACGTCACCCCGGCCATACCCCACCCGCAAGCACATACCGACCGGCCAATTCGTGTAGGATACCGCCGGACCCGCTATATTAAAAAATCATGAAACGATCCGGACAGCTGACCTCACCGAGGACATCCGCCACCGGCAAGGAGACCCCCATGCGCCCTCTCATGCTTGCATTGTGCCTGGTGACCGGTCTGGTCGCGGCCGGCAATGTCGCCGCGGCACAGCCGCCGACTTCCTCCGAGACCCTGGAGGTCAACGTCATGACGGGGCCACGCGTCACCAGCGAGGTCCTCGACTATGCCACCGGCGGCATCACCTATCAGGGCTACCTGGCACGCAATGCCGGTCTCGAGGGTCCACAACCGGCGGTACTGGTGGTCCATGAGTGGTGGGGGCTGGACAGTTACGCCCGGGCGCGTGCCAACCAGCTGGCCGCCCTGGGATTCGTGGCCTTCGCGGTAGACATGTACGGCAATGGCCAGTTGGCCTCGCACCCAGATGAAGCGCAGGCGTTCTCGCGCCAGGTGATGGAGGACTGGCCCGCCGCGCGTGCCCGGCTGGAAGCGGCCATGGCCAGGCTCGCCGAGCACCCGGCGGTAGACGGCAGTCGTATCGCGGCGATCGGCTACTGTTTCGGGGGCAGCGTGGTGATGAACATGGCCCTGGCCGGTATGCCGATTGAGGCCGCCATCAGCTTCCACGGCGTGCCGACCCAGTCGGTGAGCACGCCACAGGCGTTCACGGGAAAGGTCCAGATCCACAACGGGGCCGAGGACCCGTTCGTCGAACATCACGGCCTACTGGAGATGGCCCGGGCCCTCAAAAGGCAAGGTGCCGTCGTCGAGGTGATCAACTATCCTCGAGCCAGCCACGGCTTTTCCAACCCGCACGCCGATGCCATGGCCGCCGAGCATGACCTGCCGCTGGCCTACGGGGCAGCCGCCGATGCGGCCTCCTGGCAGTCGGCGCTGCTGGCGCTGGATGCCGCCCTCAACGATACCTGATATGTCCGGCAGGCCTCGCGACAGGATCCGGCTCCGTCTCGAACGAAGCCGGCAAACCGGGCGGCGACCGTCGGCGTGCCGGGGCCGCGATCGCCGCGCCTCCCCCTACCCCGGCCAGCAGTCAAGCGAGGAAGATGCCATGAAAGATGGAATAACGGCGCGCGGCAGCTGCCTTTGCGGAGCCGTGCGCCTGACCCTTGAGGCCACCCGCCAGAACGTTGGCGCCTGCCACTGCCGGATGTGCCGCACTTGGGGCGGCGGCCCACTGCTGGCACTGGAGACGGTGTCACGGGTCGACATAGAGGGCGGGGACAGCATCACGCTCTATGCCTCCTCGGACTGGGCCGAGCGGGCCTTCTGCCGCCACTGCGGCACCCACCTCTTCTATCGTCTGAAGACCGGCGACCACTACGCCGTGCCGGCCGGCCTGGTTGACGACGGCGAGGCCTGGACCCTCGATTCGCAGATCTTCATCGACGAGAAACCGGCTTGGTACCACTTCGGCAACGAGACCCGCAACCTGACCAGCCGCGAGGTTTTCGAGGCCTTCCTGGGACGCGAGCCCTGAGGGTGCCTTGCAGTCGCCAACCAATCGGCACCGCCCGCCCAAGCAAGCCGGAGACACATCCCCTCAGCGAGTCGCGTCAGTATAGATATCCGCCGCCGGGCTGGTTGCGACCATGCGCACCACGCTGCCCACCACGATCAGGCAGGGTGACGGCAGCGGGTGAGCGGCGAGCTGCTCCGGCATATCGGCCAGGGTGCCGGTCAGCGCCGCCTGCTCGGGCAGGCTGGCGTGGGCCACCAGCATGATCGGCCAGTCGTCGGGCAGCCCGGCGCCGCGCAGGCCGGCACAGATCGCCTCGACCTTGGCCAGCCCCATGTAGAACACCAGGGTCTCGTCGCGGCGTGCCAGCGAGGCCCAGTCGGGGGTTCCTTCCGTCCGACACAGCTGCGCGGTGATAAAGCGCAGCTGCTGGGCGTGGGCGCGGTCGGTGAGCGGGATGCCCATGCCGGCACAGGCCGCCGAGGCGGCGGTGATGCCGGGCACGATCTCGGCCGGCACCCCGGCCTCGGCGAGCGCAGAGAGTTCCTCGCCCATACGCCCGAACACCCCGGGATCGCCCCCCTTGAGGCGCACCACCACCTTGCCCTGCCCCGCCAGCTCGACCAGCAGCGCGCCGATCTCGGCCTGGGGCACGCTGTGATGGCCACGGGCCTTGCCCACGTAGTAGCGCTCGCGGCCGGCAGGGATCAGCGCCAGCACCTCATCGCCGACCAGGCGGTCGTAGACCACGGCGTCGGCCTGGGCGAGCAGCCGCGCCGCCTTCAGCGTCAGCAGCTCGACGTCGCCGCTGCCGGCGCCCACCAGGTAGACGCTACCCGGGCGACACTCGCCGCGCCGCGGCAGCTGGGTCGCGCCGTCATCAGGCCGCGCGCCCTTGAGATCGGCCAGAAAGCGCGTGGCGCCCGCACCCAGCCGCGCCAAGACGGCGAAGGGACGCATGCCGTCAAGCAACTTGAACGGCTTCAGGGGTCTGTTCAGAGCGCACATGGGGCCCCTCCTCTTCGCTACTTTCTTCAATAAGGGATTTCAGTTCGGGAATGCAGCTGCCGCACTGGGTGCCGCAGGCGAGTCGCGCGCCCAGCGCCTCGACGCTGGCGTCGCCCGCGCGAATGGCGGCGACGATGGCGGCCTGGCCCACCTGGTGGCAGCTGCAGACCAGCGGGCCGTTGGCGGCACCACCGTCATCGCAGCCGGCCAGCAGCCGACGGCGACGCCCGTCCTCCAGGGGCAGGCCCTCGGCCGCCTCGGCGAAGCGTGCGTCGAGCCAGGCCAGGCCCGGCAGCTCGGCGGGCGGCCCCACCATCAGCCACCAGCGCAAGCGGCCGTCCTCGAGGCCGGCCGCCCGCCAGCGGCCGGTGGCGGGATCGTCGCACCACAGCGAGGCCGGCACCGGCAGGCTCTCGGTGAGGCGGGCCAGCCCCGCCTCGCCCTCGCCCCAGGCCAGCTGCCAGCGGTCGGCATGGCCCAGCGGGATCCGCGTCCAGTAGTCGGCGCTCTGCCGCACGGTTTCGCTGACCTCGAGATCCCCCGCGACCAGCAGGGTGGCCTCGCAGGCCGTGGCCAGCGGCGTCACCGCCACGGCGCCGTGCTTGGCCTCGGGCTGGCCGGAGAGCGGGTCGACATGGGCCGCGAGCAGGCTGCCGGCCAGGGCCCGGGCCGAGAAGCGATCGGTCCAGTGGATGGGCACGAACACCTCGCCGCGTCGCTGGCCGCGCGACAGCCGGACCCGGCCACGGTACTCGCCGGTGGCACTGGTCAGGCGCGCCAGCTGCTGGTCGCCGAGCCCGAGCGCCTGGGCATCTTCCGGGGCGATTTCGATGAAGGGTTCGGCCCGGTGGTTCATCAGCCGGGCCGCGCGGCCGGTGCGGGTCATGGTATGCCACTGGTCGCGCACGCGTCCGGTGTTGAGCCGCAGCGAATGGGTCGCGTCGAGCGCCTGGACGGGCCCCCGCGGACGCACCGGAAAGAGCCTGGCGCGCCCATCGGCGGTGGCGAAGCGACCATCCTCGAACAGCCGGGCGGTGCCATGGGGGACGTCGGCGGTCACCGGCCACTGGATCGGCGCCAGGGCGTCGTAGCCCTCGCGATCCAGCGCGGCCAGCGCCGAGATATCGAACATCCGGGCACGATGGCCCGGGTGGTCGGGCGCGTTCTCGAAGCCGGAGAGCCGCGCGTGCTCGGCGAAGATCTCGGCGGGATGCTCGTAGGCGAAGGCCTCGCCGTAGCCCAGGCGATGGGCGACCTGGGCGATGATCCACCAGTCGTGGTGCGCCTCGCCGGGCGGCAGCAGCAGCCCGCGCTGGCGCGAGATGCGCCGCTCGGAGTTGGTCACGGTGCCGTTCTTCTCCGACCACGACGAGGCCGGCAGCACGATATCGGCATAGGGCATAAGGTCGGTGTCGGCCATGCACTCGGAGACGATCACCAGCGGGCACTTCGCCAGCGCCGCGCGCACGCGGTTGGCGTCGGGCAAGCTGACCGCTGGGTTGGTGGCCATCACCCACAGTGCCTGGACCTCGCCACGTTCGATGGCCTCGAACAGCTCGACGGCCTTGTGCCCCGGCCCCTCGGGCAGAGTCGGTGTCAACGACGCCTTGCTCCAGAAACGGGTGACGCGCTGGATAGCGCCAGGTGAGTCATAGTCCATATGGGCGGCCAGCTGGTTGGCCAGGCCGCCCACCTCGCGGCCGCCCATGGCGTTGGGCTGGCCGGTGATCGAGAAGGGCCCGGCGCCGGGCAGGCCGATCTTGCCGCCGGCCAGGTGGCAGTTGATGATGGCGTTGCACTTGTCGGTGCCGCTGGACGACTGGTTGATGCCCTGGGAATAGAGGGTCACCACGTGCAGCTGGCTGGCGAACCAGTAGAAGAAGGTCTCCAGGCGCTCCGCGTCGACATCGCAGTCGGCGGCGATGGCCTCGACGGTACAATCGTCCTCGCGGGCCGCGGCCAGCGCCTCGTCGAGCCCCCGGGTGTGCTGCTCCAGGTAGATGGTGTCGAGCTTGCCCTTGTCGGCCATCCAGGCCAGCAGGCCATTAAACAGCCGCGCGTCGCTGCCGGGCGCAAGCCCCAGGTAGAGGTCGGCGATCTCGCAGCTGTCGGTGACCCTAGGATCGATCACCACCACCCGCATCAGCGGGTTGCGGGTCTTGGCGGTGCGCAGGCGCTGGTAGAGCACCGGGTGGTTCCAGGCCAGGTTGGAGCCCACCAGCACCACCAGCTCGGCCTCCTCCAGGTCCTCGTAGCTGCAGGGCACGGCGTCGGCACCCAGCGAGCGCTTGTAGGCGGCCACCGCCGAGGCCATGCACAGCCGCGAGTTGGTATCCAGGTGGGGCGTGCCGATAAAGCCCTTGAACAGCTTGTTGGCGACATAATAGTCCTCGGTGAGCAGCTGGCCGGACAGGTAGGCCGCCACGGCCTGGTCGCCGGCGGCATCGCGGGTGGCCTGCAGCCGCTCGGCCACGGCGTCGAGCGCGGTGTCCCAGTCGACTTCGACGCCGTCGACCCGGGGACGGGTCAGGCGGCCATGCTCGCCTAGGGTCTCGGCGAGCGCCGAGCCCTTGACGCATAGCCGTCCGTAGTTGGCCGGATGGTCACCGTCGCCCTCCACATCGGTCAGGCGATCGTCATCGACGTGAGCCAGCACGCCACAGCCGACGCCGCAGTAGGGACAAGTCGTTCGGGCCTGGTGCATGGCATACCTCATTGGTTGTGCAAAAAGAAAAGGCGCCCACCCTCGGTGACCCGCAGGTTCCCGAGGCTGGACGCCGTTGTCATGTTGCCGGGTGGCTCATTGCGGGACCCCACGTTGGCTCCCGGCTTGAGCTGCCACCACGTATTGCCACAATCTCACTTATTCAATCTCATGCAATCCATATGCCATGCCTTACCCGAGGACGGCCTCCTGCCCATGGCGAGGGGCCTCGCGGCGACCGACAGTGGGCCGCCGGATCAAGACGGTAGGGATATAACGCACCATGGCCTCGCTTCTGACGCGGCTTTCGCACCAGAGGAAGGCAGGCTGCACCGCTCCCCACGCCAGGGGGTCGGACAGCCGCCTGGGGAGCAGGTCGGCACCCAACGGCCACGACGTGGCGCCGTTGCCCTTTCGTAGTGCACCTCCCCTATCGCCCGCCAGGCACTGGAACATTCCTTGCATGAAACCTGCCAGACATTCACCGCCAATATCACGAGCCCAACACCATGCCACCACCACTCAAGGTCCTGCTCGTCGACGATGAGGTCGTACGGGCCGCCATGGTCGAGGAAGCCCTGATCCACGAGGGTCACCAGGTCATCTGTCGCCTGCCGAGCCCGGCCAGCCTCAACGAGATGGTCGCCCGCCACCAGCCCGATGTGGTGATCATCGACATGGAGTCCCCGGACCGCGATACCCTCGACAGCATGGCCGTACTGAATCGCGAGAATCCCCGCCCGGTGGTGTTCTTCGCCGACCAGCACGACCCCGACACCATGCAGGCGGCGTTGAAGTCCGGCGTCAGCGCCTATGTGGTCGACGGCCTGGTGCCTGGCCGGGTCAAAGCCATCATCGAGGTGGCCATCGCCCGTTTCGATGCCTTCCAGTCGATGCGCCGCGAACTCGACAAGGCCCGTAACCAGCTGGCCGACCGCAAGCGTATCGAGCGCGCCAAGGGACTGCTGATGAAGCACCAGGACTGCGACGAGGAACAGGCCTATCGCATGCTGCGCAAGCTCGCCATGGACCGCGGCCAGCGCATCGCCGCCGTCGCCGACAGCGTCATCGACATCCTCGAACGCCTGGAGAAAGGCTCATGACCCCATTGCAAGATGCTGAGCTCACACGGCTAACGCTGGGTTTCGTTCCGCTGCTGGACGCGGCCCTGCCGATTATCGCCCGGGAGGGCGGCTTCTTCGCCGCCGAGGGACTCGAGGTCACGCTCTCCCGAGAGAATGCCTGGTCGACGCTGCGCGACAAGGTCGCCGCCGGCCTGCTCGACGGCGCCCAGATGCTCGCCCCGCTGCCACTGGCCATGAGCCTGGGGCTGGGGCGTGCCCCCTGCGACACCCTCGCGCCGATCACCCTGAGCCGCAACGGCAACACCATTACCCTGTCCCGTACGCTGGCCGAGCGCTGCGGCGCCGACTACCGCGATGCGCCGGCCGACAGCGCCCGGGCGCTGGGCGCCTGGCTCACCGACCACCCCGAGCGGCGGCCCCGCCTGGGCATGGTCTACCCCTTCTCCTGCCAGCACTACCAGTTGCGCCAGTGGCTCGCCCTGGGCGGCATCGACCCCGACCGCGATGTCGAGCTGGCGGTGCTGCCGCCACCACGCATGGTCGAGGCCATGCAGGCCGGCGAGATCGACGGCTTCTGCGTCGGCGAGCCCTGGGGCAGCCTGGCCCAGCACCGGGGAGGCGGTCGCATCGTCGCCACCGGCGCCCAGCTCTGGCCGGACCACCCCGAGAAGGTCCTCGGGGTCACCGCGTCCTGGGCCGAGCGCCACCCCGCGACTCTCGCCGCCCTGATCCGTGGCCTGACCGGGGCCGCCGACTGGCTCGGGGCCTCGCCCGAGCATGCCCGCCAGGCACGCGACTGGCTGGCCCTGCCGCCCTACCTGGACCGGGCCGTGAGCCATCTCGAGACGCTGGCACCCGACACGGGCCCGGCACGCCAACGGCTCGGCGGCGACCTGCGCCCCTCCCCCGCGGCCATGGCCGCCATGGCCGCCCACCTCGACCAGGCGCTGCGGGCCCGCGGTGGCCGGCTGGCCCCCGCCCGACTGTCGGCCTGTTACAGCCCCGTGCATTTCGATGCCGCCACGCACCAGGAGCGTGCATAAGACCCGTCCGAGCGGCGGCGGGCATCCCGCCGCCGTCCGCCACGATGGATACAATTATTTGATTTTATTGAAACGAACCAAGAATTGGCCCGGTAATTGAAAGCCTGTAAGTAACCGGAGCGGGCCCCCAGGCCTCTCCCTCGCGATCAACGGCGATCGCCCACCGAATTCCAGACGAAGACGTCTCCGCGCCCCCGATGCCAGGGGGTGCCGAGGCGTCTTTCGCGTTTCAGGAGGTTTCGACATGTGCCCCGATGCCCTTCCCAGACCCGTCTCGCCCCAGCATCCCATCGAGCACCTGGTGATCGTCGGCAACGGCATGGCCACCCAGCGCCTGGTCGAGACGCTCGTGCGCCAGGCCGCCGCGCCGCGCCGCATCACCGTGATCGGCGAGGAGCGCTGCCCGGCCTACAACCGCATCCTGCTCTCGCCCTGGCTGGCCGGCGACATGACCCATGACGACCTGCGCCTGCCCGAGATCGCCGGCCAGGCCGGCATCGCCCTGAGCACCCGGCTCGGCGAGCGGGTGACCCGGATCGACCGAGCCCGGCGCCGGGTGCTGACCGAACGCGGCGAGGCCATCGCCTATGACCGGCTGGTACTGGCCACGGGATCGCGTACCTCCCTGCCGCCGGTGCCGGGCATCGAGCTGGCCGGCGTCGGCGGCTTCCGTGATCTGGACGACGCCGAGGCCCTGGCCGAGGCCGCGCAGCGCGGTGGCCGCGGCCTGGTGGTCGGCGGCGGCCTGCTGGGCCTGGAGGCCGCCGAGGGCCTGCGTCAGCGCGGCATGCGGGCTCGCGTGCTCCAGCGCAGCGAGCGCCTGATGAACCGCCAGCTCGATGCCACCGCCGCGACGCTGCTGCGCCGCGAGCTGGAGGGCCGCGGGCTGGAGATCGCCACCGGCGTCGAACTGGCCGCCCTGGAGGACGACGGCCACGGCCATGTCGCGGCCGCACGCCTGGCCTCGGGGGAGCGACTGCCCGCCGATCGCGTGGTCATCGCCGCCGGCATCACGCCCAACGCCGAGCTCGGCCGGGAGGCCGGCCTGGCCTGCGACCGCGCCATCCGGGTCGATGCCTGGCTGACCACCTCCGACCCGGCCATCCATGCCCTCGGCGAGTGCTGCCAGGTCGGGACCCGCACCTTCGGGCTGGTCGAGCCGATCTGGCAGCAGGTCGAGGTGCTGGCCCGTCACCTGTCCGGGGAAGCGACGGCGGGCTTCGTTGACGCCCCGACGGCCACCAAGCTCAAGGTCGGCGGCGTGTCCCTCTATGCCTTCGGCCCCACCGAGGCCGCGCCGGGCCAGGAGGCCCTGACCTATCACGACCCGCAGCAGGGCGAATACCGCCGCCTGCTGCTGCGCGACGGCCGCCTGGAGGGTGCCGTGCTCTATGGCGACACCGCCATGGGGCCCTGGCTCTTCACCCAGGCCCGGGCCGGCACCCGACTGGACGCCGCCCGGCAGGCCCTGGCCCTCGGCCAGGCCGACGTCGAGGCCCTGCTCGCCGAGCACGAGACCCCTCTCCGAGACACCGATAGCCCCGAGAAGGAGGCCGCATGAACACGCCCCATTCCGAGAAACACCACCTGATCATCATCGGTAACGGCATGGTCGGCCACCACCTGGTCGAGCAGCTCATCGAACGGGGTGCCACCGATCGGTACTGCATCACGGTCTTCGGCGAGGAGCGTCACCGTGCCTACGATCGCGTCCACCTGTCCGAGTATTTCAGTGGTCGGGACGCCCAGTCGCTGGCCATGTGCGACGCCGACCTCTATGCCGAGAACGGCATCGAGCTGCGCCTGAACGAGGCGGTGACCGCCCTCGACCGCGATGCCGGCGAGGTGGTCACCGAGGCCGGCCGCTACGCCTACGATCGGGTCGTGCTGGCCACCGGCTCCTACCCCTTCGTGCCGCCGATTCCCGGCAACGACCGCGACAACTGCCTGGTCTACCGCACCCTGGACGACCTCGATGCCATCCGCGCCGCGGCCGAGACGGCCACCACCGGCGTGGTGGTCGGCGGCGGCCTGCTGGGCCTGGAGGCCGCCAACGCCCTGCGCGGCCTCGATCTCGACACCGCGGTGGTCGAGTTCGCCCCCCGCCTGATGCCGATGCAGGTCGACGCCGAGGGCGGCGAGCTGCTGCGCGAGAAGATCGAGGCCCTGGGCGTCCAGGTGCTGACCGGCCGGGCCACCCAGCATATCGAGGACGGCGAGGCCAGCTTCCACCGCATGGTCTTCCAGGACGACAAGGTGCTGGAGACCGACCTGATCGTGTTCTCCGCCGGTATCCGTCCCCGCGACGAACTGGCCCGGGACGCCGCCCTGGAGATGGGCGAGCGCGGCGGCGTGGTGATCGACGACCGCTGCCTGACCAGCGACCCGGCGATCCTGGCCATCGGCGAGGTGGCGCTGTGGAACAACAGCATCTTCGGCCTGGTGGCCCCCGGCTACCAGATGGCCAAGGCCGCCGCCGACACCCTGCTGGGTGGCGAGCTGACCTTCGCGGGCGCCGACATGAGCACCAAGCTCAAGCTGCTCGGCGTCGACGTGGGCGCCATCGGCGACGCCCACGGCAACCAGAATCCCGGCGCGCGGCTGTTCCGCTACCTGGACGAGATCAAGCAGGAATACCGCAAGCTGGTGGTCTCCAGCGACGGCAGGAAGCTGCTCGGCGCCATGCTGGTGGGCGACAACGCCACCTACGACACCCTGATGCAGTACTACAGCAACGGCCTGGAGCTGCCCGAGGACCCGGCCGCGCTGATCCTGCCCGCTACCGAGGGGGCGCCGACCCTGGGCGCCGACGCCCTGCCCGAGGGCGCGACCATCTGCTCGTGCCACAACGTCACCAAGGGGTCGATCTGCGCGACCCTCGACGCCGGCGCCACCGACCTGGGCGCCGTCAAGGCCGAGACCAAGGCGAGCACCGGCTGCGGCGGCTGCGCGGCCCTGCTCAAGAGCGTGGTCGACCACGAGCTGGAGGCCCGCGGCGTGGAGGTCGACCAGTCGATCTGCGAGCACTTCGCCCACACCCGCCAGGAGCTTTACGACATCGTTCGCGTCGAGGGAATCAAGACCTTCGGCGAGCTGATCGGCAAGCACGGACAGGGCCTGGGTTGCGACATCTGCAAGCCGGCGGCGGCCTCGATCCTGGCCTCCTGCTTCAACGAGCCGATCACCGACGCCGCGCATATCCCGCTGCAGGACACCAACGACACCTTCATGGCCAACATGCAGAAGAACGGCACCTACTCGGTGGTGCCGCGTGTCGCCGGCGGCGAGATCACCCCGGACAAGCTGGTGGTGCTGGGCCAGGTGGCCCAGAAGTACGACCTCTACACCAAGATCACCGGCGGCCAGCGCATCGACCTGTTCGGCGCCCGCCTCGAGGACCTGCCCGACATCTGGGGCGAGCTGATCGCGGCCGGCTTCGAAACCGGTCACGCCTATGGCAAGTCGGTGCGCACCGTGAAGTCCTGCGTGGGCAGCACCTGGTGCCGCTACGGCGTGCAGGACAGCGTGGGCATGGCGATCCGGCTCGAGCACCGCTACAAGGGCTTGCGCTCGCCGCACAAGCTCAAGTTCGCGGTCTCCGGCTGCACCCGCGAGTGCGCCGAGGCCCAGAGCAAGGACGTCGGGGTGATCGCCACCGAGCACGGCTGGAATCTCTACGTGTGCGGCAACGGCGGCATGCGCCCGCGCCACGCCGAGCTCTTCGCCACCGACCTGGACGACGAGCAGCTGATCAAGATCATCGACCGTTTCCTGATGTTCTACGTGCGTACCGCCGACCGCCTGCAGCGCACCTCGGTATGGCGCGAGAACCTCGAAGGTGGCCTGGACTACCTCAAGGAGGTGGTGCTCGAGGACAGCCTGGGGATCAATGAGGAGCTCGAGGCGCAGATGCAGACCGTCATCGACAACTACGCGTGCGAGTGGGCGGATGCCATCCAGGATCCGGAGAAGCTCAAGCGCTTTCGCAGCTTCGTCAACGACGCACGCCCCGATCCGGACATCATCGTCACCGAGGAGCGTGGACAGCTGCGGCCCGCCTGACATTGCCCCTGCCAGAGGAAAAGCGATACGAGTCGTGTAGGTCGGGTAAGCGAGCTTGCGAGCGCACCCGACAGACCAGGTCGACAGCGTCTCCGCCACGTCGGATGCGCCTTCGGCTTATCCGACCTACTGACTCCCACCTTCCTTCGGCAGGCCCCTCGGGCCCTGTTCCGGCAGAATCGTCAACCAGAGGAGTTTTCCATGACCACCGCAACCGCAGAAGCCCCGACCATGACCCAGACCTGGCAGACCCTGTGTAACAAGGCCGATCTGGTGCCCTTCTCCGGCGTCGCCGCCTGGATCGAGACGAGCGAGGGGCCGGTCCAGATGGCGCTGTTCTATCTTCCCTGCGGCCCGAACACGCCGGCAGAGGCCGGCCACGCCACCGAGCTCTACGCCGTGGACCATCGCGATCCCTTCTCGGGGGCCAACGTCATCGCCCGCGGCATCGTCGGTGATATCCAAGGCGAGCCCGTGGTGGCCTCGCCGCTCCACAAGCAGCACTTCCGGCTCACCGATGGCCAGTGCCTGGAGGACGATGCCGTCAAGCTGCGCACCTGGCCGGTGTGCTTCGACGGCGACCGGGTGGTGATCGACGTCCGCTGAAGGTACCGGCCATCCGGACGACACCGGCCTCTACTCCCTTGCGGGGCCACTCGGGAACATCGCCATCCGGGAACGCGCCCCCCTGCCGCTGTGTGCCTCCGCGGTCAGGTTCATCGCCGCGACCGAGGGGGGCTTCTGTCGCTGTGTTGCGCCGCCGGGTAACTGCCCCGGCCGAAGAGGGACGAGGGCCCACCGGCGGCGATGGAGCGATGGCGGTGAAAGAGAAACACCAGCCCCAGCAGGGCCAGTCCGGGAAGGTCGGTGGTCAGCCCCGGCTTGATCATCATCAGCGCACCCCCCAGCACCAGCAGGCGTTCGTACCAGTGCATCCGGGTTACCAGATAGCCCTGCGTCGCGGCGACGAAGGCCAGCATGCCGGTCGCCGCAGTGAAGACGACCCAGACGCCCCGGTACCAGCTCTCCACGTGCAGGATCAGCTCCGGATTGAAGAAGAACATGAACGGCAGAATGACGGTGCGCAGGTCATAGATGAAGCCCTGCACGCCGGTGTGTACCGGGTCGGCCCGGGAGATGGCCGCAGCCGCATAGGCCGCCAGCCCCACCGGCGGGGTATCATCAGCGAGGATGCCGAAATAGAACACAAACAGGTGAATGGCGACCATCGGTACGGCCATGCCGATATCGCCGGCCAGGTTGGCGATCACCGGCGCCACGAGCGCCGCCATCACGACATAGTTGGCGGTAGTGGGCAGGCCAATGCCGAGAAGCAGCGATGTCACCGCCGCCAGGATCAAGACCAGCCAGATATGGCCCTGGGAGAGCACGCCGATGACCTGGGTCAGGCCATAGCCCAGATTGGTCATGGTGACCATGCCGACGATGATGCCAGCGGCCGCGGTCGCGATGGCGATGGTGGTCATGTTGCGTCCCCCCTGCTCCAACCCTTGGAAGACCAGGTGGCCCCCCCGCCACAGGCCACGCATCCCTCCCCTCCACCCCCCGTGTCTGGCGCGCACACCACGGCAGGCCTCCTGGGCGAGGATCAGCAGTATCAACACGACCAAGGCGTTCAGCACACTACGTTCCGGGGTGAGCTGGACCCACATGAGCTCGTAGAGCAGGAAGGCCACCGGGATCAGGTAATGGGCGCCCTTCAAGAAGGTCGGCCAGAAGGGCGGTAGTTCGGCCCTGGGGACACCGGCCAGGTTGAGCTTCAGCGCCTCCAGGTGCACGGTGAATACCAGGCCCATATAGGCCAGCAACGCCGGTACGAAGGCATAGAGGATGAGCTGGGAGTAAGGAAGGTTCAAAAAGGTCGCCATGATGAAGGCGGCGGCGCCCATGATCGGCGGCATCAGCTGGCCATTGGTGGATGCCGCACACTCGATGGCACCGGCCTTGACGGCCGGGTAGCCGATCCGCTTCATCAGCGGAATGGTGAAGGTGCCCGTGGTCACGGTATTGGCGGTCGAGGAGCCGGAGACGATGCCCGTCAAGAGGCTTGCGACCACCGCGGCCTTGGCCGGCCCCCCGCGATAGGCGCCGAGACCGCTGTAGGCCAGATCCACGAAATACTGTCCCGCACCGGCCCGGTCCAGCAGCGCCCCGAACAGCACGAACAGGAACACGAAGGACGCCGACACCTGGATGGGCGTGCCCCAGATGCCCTCGGTCGTGATATAGAGTTGCTGGATGATCTGTGGCCAATCATAGCCATTGTGCAGGAAGATCACGTCGGGCGGGGTCAGCGGGATGATGCCAGCGGGCCCGGTAATGCCATACAGGATGACGAGACCGGCGATGGTCGGCAGGGCGAGGCCGACGATACGCGCGGCGGCGCACGCCAGGATGACCAGCAGGACCGATCCCATCCAGACATCGCGGGTGAGCGGCAGGCCTCCCTGGACCGCGATTAGATTGTAATAATTGACGACGATATAGAGCGCGGTGGCGATCCCGGCGATGGCCAGCAGCCAGTCGTACCAGGCAATGTGCTCGACGGCCCCCCGCTTGGGGGGATAGGCCAGAAACGCCAGCGCGAAGCCGAAGGCCAGATGAATGGCGCCGAGCTTCTGCGGACTGATGGCACCGGAGTAGGTCGCGTAAAGCTGGAACAGGCTCCAGCCGACCGCGATCAGGATCAGCAGCCAGCGCAGCCACGGCCGCCGCGGCGCTCGCGCCCCATATTCGCTCGCCTTGATGACCCGCTGTGCCTCGGCGCTCCCCTTTTCGGGTCCGACGCCGCCTTCGGTGGGCTGCTCGGCCATCGTTCCCTGCTCCCCTGACCCGTGCCGGGACCGTTTCGCCACCGCCATGCCCCACCGCGAGTGGGGCATGGCGGTGACCGCGGCTCAGGCGGACGGCATCAGGTTATCGGGAATCTCGACGCCCTGCTCCTTGAAGAACTTGACCGCGCCGGGATGCAGCGGGATGGACATGCCCTCCATCCCCTTCTCGACGGTAAAGAATTCGTCCAGGTTGGGGTTCTGGACATCATTATAGAAGGCGTCCAGGTGCTCGTTGAACACCGTGTTCATGAAGGTGTAGACATCCTCCTCGGGCAATGCCGCGTCGGCGCCGAGCATGGCCATCAGGGTCACCGTCTTCACGTCCTCGTCGACACCGGGGTAGGTCCCGCCGGGAATCGTGAAGGGGGTATAGAAACCATACTCGTCCTGAAGCTGGGCGAGGGGATCTTCCGCGATCGAGATGACCGTGACAGGCGCCGTCTGGGCCGCCTCGACAATCGCGGCCGAGCCCAGCCCCACCGTATAGAACATCGCGGCGATCTTGTCGTCACGTAGCAGGCCGACGGCATCGCCCGAGCTTCCACGCACCGTCGCCTGCAAGTCATCGAGGCTCACACCGAACACTTCCATGATGTTGATGGCATCCTGCTCGGTGCCCGAGCCCACATCACCGACATAGACACGCTTGCCGGCCAGGTCGGCGACGGTCTCGATGTCGGCATCCTCCCGCGCCAGGATATGGATGGCTTCGGGGTACAGGCTGATCAGGCCGCGCAGGTTGTCGATCCTGTTGTTCTCGAAGGCTTTTACACCGGTGCCGTGATAGGCGTAATGGGCGATGTTGTTCTGCATCATGCCCATCTGCAGTGAGCCCTCGCCGATGGCATTGGCATTGAATACCGAGGCACCGGTGGAGCGAGCGTTGGCGCGCAGGCCGACATCCGCCTCGCCGAGTATCTTGGCGATGCCGACCGCCGTCGGATAATATAAGCCGGACGTGGAACCGGAGCCGATGGTGATGAAGGTGGTGGATTGGGCCGCGGCCATCGTGGTCGTCAACAACAGACCGCAGGTCGCGATCAGCAGGCGTTTGCCAAGTTGCATGTTCATTGTCGTTACCCTCTGATTCGCTTGGAGGAGAGCGAGGTTCCAAGGATCATGACGTGAGTGTGCCCCACTCTTGAAACTAATCAGCGGCGGCAGGTAACGCAAATAGGCTCAGGGCCAGGCTGCCCCACCCCGAGACATCCTGCGGCTGGTCGCTTCCTGCGTCGGGCGTTATGCTGCCTTGATGCTGCGATGCATCAAGGCAGCCTGGCAAGGGAGCGAACATGACGGAAAAGAAGCGTATCGACCTCGCCCTGCAGGGCGGCGGCGCCCACGGCGCCTTCACCTGGGGCGTGCTGGATCGGCTGCTGGAAGACGAGCGCATCGAGATCGAGGCCATCAGCGGCACCAGTGCCGGGGCCATGAACGGGGTGGTGATGGCCGATGCCCTGACCCGCGGCGACCGCCACACGGCGCGCCAGGCCCTGCGCGACTTCTGGCAGGCGGTGAGCCGGGCCGGCATGGCCAGCCCCATCCGCCGCACCCCGCTGGACATGCTGACCGGCAACTGGAGCCTCGACTACTCGCCCGGTTACCTCGCCATGGACCTGATGAGCCGGCTCGTCTCGCCCTACCAGTTCAACCCCTTCGACGTCAACCCGCTGCGCGACATCGTCGCCAGCCGCGTCGACTTCGCGCGGGTCCGGGCCTGCCAGGATCTCGAGCTCTTCGTCACGGCCACCAACGTGCGCAGCGGCAAGCAACGGGTGTTCCGTCGTGAGGAGATGAGCCTCGACGCGGTGATGGCCTCGGCCTGTCTGCCCACCGTCTTCCAGGCCGTGGAGATCGACGGCGAGGCCTACTGGGACGGCGGCTATACCGGCAACCCCACGCTCACACCGCTGCTCTACGACTGCAGCGCCGGGGACATCCTGCTGGTGCAGATCACGCCGATGTACCGCAGCGAGGTGCCCCAGACGGCTGCCGAGATCCTTAACCGCCTCAACGAGATCACCTTCAACACGGCCCTGATCAAGGAAGTGCGGACGATCGTGATGCTGCAGAAACTGCTGGGCGATCACGACATCGATATCGGCTGCTATCAGGAGGCGCGCCTGCACCACCTCAGCGGTGACGAGGTCCTGTCGCACCTCTCGGTATCGAGCAAGCTCAACGCCGAATGGGCCTTCTTGTGTCATCTTCACGACCTGGGGCGCACGACCACCGAGGCCTGGCTCGCCGAGCACTTCGACGATCTGGGTCAACACTCCAGCCTGGACCTGGAGCGCGTCTATCGCGAAACCGAGACCATCCGCTGAGCCAGCGTTGAGGCTTCGTCAGCATGATGCATTGCAGCATAGGCGCGCACCGCTCATGCTCGAAAACAGGCGGCACCTCAGGAGCCGCCGCCTGTCGAATGTCAGAACAACACAAGAGGAGGAGCGCCCCACCGAGCCCGACGACACCGTCGCCTTGTCAACGAACTGACATCACGCGCTGACAGTGTCGACATCGAGACGTCACGTTGACGTCTGACTCGTGATCATCAGGAGAGCTGCGCCGATGGTACGCATCGACAAGAAGGCCACCCGACTGTACGTGCTGGACACCAACGTCCTGATCCACGACCCCGCCGCCCTCTATCAATTCGACGAGCATGAAGTGGTCATCCCCATGACCGTGCTCGAGGAGCTCGACAAGCACAAGAACGGCATTCGCGAGATCGCCCGTTCCGCCCGCCAGGTCAGCCGCACCCTCTCGGACCTGACCGCCAACGTCGACCTCGATCAGATCCGCGACGGCATCCCCATCCCGCGCCTTACCGGCCCCGAGGGGCATCTGAGGCTCCTCTGCTACAACGACCTCAAGCCACTGGACCCGCTCGAGGAGAGCCCCGACAACCGGCTGCTGGCCGAGACCTGCCGGCTGTGCGACGAGCGCCCCGACGCCTCGGTGATCCTGGTCACCAAGGACATCAACCTGCGCGTCAAGGCGGCGGCCCTGGGCGTGCCGGTGGAGGACTACCTTACCGACCGCGCCTTCGATGACAGCGACGCCATGATCAACGGCGCGCGGGTCTATCCGGACGCCGGCCACGACGGCAGCGGGCTCTGGGACAGCCTGGCGGTAGACGTCCGCGTCGAGCGCGAGCACGACAAGGTGATCTACCGGCTGGCCGGCGACATCCCCCGCGAGTGGCACCTGGGCATGCTGGTCTCCGACAGCGACAACGGGGCCAGTTTCGAGGCCATCGTACGCGAGGTGGGGCCCAAGCATGCCTATCTGGAGCTTCTGACCAACTACCGTCACGGCACCAGTGTGTGGGGCGTGCACGCCCATGACAGCCGGCAGAACTTCACCCTCAACCTGCTGATGGACGACGATATCGACCTGGTCACCATCGCCGGCAGCGCCGGCACCGGCAAGACCTTCATGACCCTGGCCGCCGCCTTCCAGCAGACCCTGGACACCAAGCGCTTCGAGCGCATCGTCTTCACCCGGGCGCCGATCTCCATGAGCGAGGACATCGGCTTTCTGCCCGGCACCGAGGAGGAGAAGATGTCGCCCTGGATGGGCGCCTTCCACGACAACATGGATAATCTGCTGCGCGATGAGGATGGCGCGAGCAGCTGGGACCATGGCGCGACCCGCCAGCTGCTGGGATCACGGGTGCAGATCCGCGCCCCGGGCTTCATGCGCGGCCGCACTCTCAACGATACTTTCCTGATCATCGACGAGGCCCAGAACTTCACTCCCAAGCAGCTCAAGTCACTGATCACCCGGGCCGGGCGCAACACCAAGATCGTCTGCCTGGGCAACGTCGGCCAGATCGACACCCCCTACCTGACCGCCAACACCTGCGGCATGGCCGCCGTGGTCCAGCACTTTCGTGACTGGCCCCACGCTGGCCATGTCACCCTCAAGAGCGTGGAGCGTTCACGGCTGGCGCTGGCCGGCGAGGAGTTGCTCTGACCCGCTGACCTTCCCCGCCCGGCCTGCCTCGTCGCCCTTGCCGGCGGGTCAGGCCGGAGCGAACACATTCAGCAGGGCCAGTCCCACGGCCAAGCCCATCATTAGCACCGCCGCATGGCGGCGCAGCCACCCCTCGCCGCGAGTCATGCCGTCCAGCGCCCGGATGGCGTCGCGCTCCCGTGCCACCCACCAGGCTACCCAGGCGCCCTGCGCGCTGCCGAGCCGGTCCAGGCTGCCCTGAGCCCGCGTCCGGAGCCGCTGCCCGCTCCTGACCAGCGGCCACCAGAGGTCCCCGGGCGGCAGCCGCCAGGTGAGCCGCAGCGGGCGACGACGTGCCACGGACCAGGCCGTAACCGCCCCCACCAGGCCCAGGGCCAGCGGCCACAGCAGCCCGGAGAGTTCATCGAGCGGTGGCCAGCCGCGGACCATGAGCTCACCGCCCAGCCACCAGGGCAGAGTCAGCGCGGCCAGCAGGGTCGCCAGCCAGGCCAGCGGCATGGGCGACATCAGCGGCTCGAGACCCTCCTCGCGCGCCTGTCCCTTGCCCTGCCACTGACACCACAGGGTGCGGGCCATCAGCGCCGTGGTCCCCACCGCCGCCAGACTCAACCCGGTCACCATGGTCGGATATCCGCCGTCGTAGAGTACCGCCTTGACGGCCCACTTGGCGGCCAGCCCCGAGGCCAGGGCACCGGTGAGCGACAGCGCCGGCAGCGCCAGCAGGGTCCAGAGCAGCCAGGTCGGCAGGCGTGGCGGATGCTTGCCGATGCCCACCCCGAGAAACAGCGCCCCCTTGGTCAGGCCGTGGTGGGCGGCGAACAGCACCACCGCCGCCGACAGCGTCGGCCAGAGTGTCGGCGCGACGAGCCCCATGGCCACCAAGGCGGTGGCCATGCCCATCTGGCTAACGCTGGAGTAGGCTAGCACTACCTTGGGGTGACGCTGACAGACCCCATAGAGGGCCGCGCCAATGGCGGCCGCCAAGCCGGCCACCAGCATGGCCCGCCCCAGCCAGACGAAGGTCTCGCCGGCGGTCGGCTCGCCCAGCGGCAGGGTGGAGAGCCAGCCGACCAGGCCCGCCTTGATCATGACCCCACTGAGCACCGCGCTGGCCGGTGTCGGCGCCACCGGGTGGGCCAGCGGCAGCCAGAAGTGCAGCCCGACCACCCCCGCCTTGACCCCGAAGCCAAGCCACAACAACAGGCCCATCCAGGCACCGCCTGGCGCCTCGAGCATGCCCTCGCGCAGTCCATCCAGCATGGTGGTGCCGGCGCTGCCCGCCCCCCACAGCAGCCCGGCCAGGATCAGGCCCTCGCCCAACACCGCCATCACTAGGTAGGCCCGGCCGCCGGTGCGGGCGTCCCGGGTCTCTGCGTGCACCACCAGGCCGTAGGCGGCGAAGGTCATGACCGCGAAGCCCAGGTAGAAGCTGGCGATGTCCTCGGCGACGAGCAGTAGCAGGTTGCCGGAGAGCGTCAGCGGCCAGAGCAGCGCGAAGCGCGTCAACCGGACCTCGGCCGCCCCGTCACCGGCTACCGCCCTGGCCTGCTCGCCGGCCAGGTACCCCCGGGCATACCCCCCCGCCAACAGCCACAACAGCGCCGTAAAGGCCAGTAGCGGACCCCGGGTACCGTCCAGCATCCAGCGCCCGCCGAGCAGCCACCAGTCGAGCGCCAGCGCCCCCTCGTCGCTTCCCAGGGCCAGCGCCAGGGCGGGTAGCGGTGCGGTACACCAGAGCCCATCCAGCAGGGCCCGCGGCTGGCCGCGCTCGGTCCGGGCCACCGTCAGCGATACCCGTAGCATCAGCACCAGTGGCCAGAGCAGCGCGGTCGGCAGCGCAAGGGCAAAGAGCGCATCGCTCATGGCAGATACTCCGTGTTGACCACTCGGGTCGTCCACTCCAGCGGGCTGAAGGGCATACCCGCCAGCACGCCGGCCATCAGGCTGAACAGCGCCGTCGCCACCGCCGGCACCAGCAGCCAGGCAAGGGTCTCCAGCCGGACCGGGCGACGCTCCGCCGGCCACTCTCCCACGCCGTGATCGGGGCCGGGGCGAAACCACAGCCGGCCGAGGATCGGCAGGAAGTAGGCGGCATTGAGCAGACTGCTGGCCAACAGCACGACGATCACCCAGGGCATGTCGGCCTGGATCGCCCCGGTACCCAGGTACCACTTGCTCAGAAAGCCCACCACCGGTGGCACGCCGATCATGCCCAGCGCCCCCACGCTGAAGGCCAGACTAGTCAGCGGCATGCGTCGCCCGGCGCCGTCGAGCTCGTCGATGCGGTGGATGCCGAGCTCCTCGGCGTAGTTGCCGGCGCAGAAGAACAGAGTGCTCTTCATCAGGCCCTGGTGCAGCAGGTGAGAGAGGGCGGCGATAGTGCCCAGTGGGCCGAACAGGCCGATGCCGAGCACGATGTAGGAGACCTGGCTCACCGTGGAGTAGGCCAGCCGCGGCTTGAGTTCCTGCTGGGCCAAGGCGCGCAGCGAGCCGTAAAGGATGGTCACCGAGGCCACGGCCACCAGGCCGTGCAGCAGTCCGAGTTCGGCGCTCAGCTCGACGCCGTAGATATCATAGACCAGCCGCACGATGCCGAAGGCACCGGCCTTGACCACCGCCACCGCATGCAGCAGGGCGCTGACCGGTGCCGGCGCCACCATGGCCCGTGGCAACCAGCCGTGCAGCGGTACCAGGGCCGCCTTGACGCCGAAGCCGACGATCAGCACCCAGAAGATCCCCACCAGCAGCGGACGTCGGCCGGGGGCGAGTTCGGCGAGAATCTCCTGCTGGCCGAAGCGGATATCCCCGGCCAGAGCATGCAAGGCCACCATGCCGATCATCAGCACTAGCCCGGCGGGCAGGGTGAAGCGCAGGTAGACCTTGCCCGCCGCCAACGCCTTCGCGGTTCCCCGATGCACCACTAGGGGGTAGGTCGAGAGGGTCAGCAGCTCGTAGAAGACCAGGAGGGTGAAGAGGTTGCCGGCCAGGCTGATGCCCAAGGTGCTGGCCACGCAGAGGCTGAAGAAGCCGAAGAAGCGCTTGCGGTTGGGCGAGTCCTCCAGGTAGCCGATGGCATAGACGGTGGTGAACAGCCAGAGCAGCGAGGAAAGCCCCGCGAACATGATCCCCAGCGAGTCGGTGCGCAGCACGAAGGCCAGTCCCTCCAGGACCGGGAACGCGAGGGTGTACTCGCGGCCGCGACTGAGTCCCCAGACCATCCAGGCCACCAGGCCCAACTTGACCAGGGCCGCTCCCAGGTTGAGGCCGGTGCGCGCCCGAAAGGCCCGCTCCGGCAGCAAGAAGATCATCACCGCGGTAAACAGCGACGTGCCCAGGGTGGCCAGGATAATAAGCGCCCCGCTCATGGCCTGCCTCCCTCACGCAGCAGGGCCAGCGGCCACTCGGCGCCAAGCCCCAGCCCCAAGGCCCCCAGTGCCAGCAGCAGAGCCATCAGGTCCATGCCCGCGGGTAGCGGCCGGACCTCATGGCAGGGTGCGGTCTCGACGAAGGCGCAGCGCAAGACCCGGAACACATAGGCGGCGGCAAGCAGGGTCCCGGCCATCAGCACCGCGACCCACAGCCACTGCCCGGCGAGGATGGCCGCCTGCAGCAGCAGCCACTTGGCGGTAAAACCGGCGCTGGGCGGCAGTCCCATCAGGGTCACGGCGGCGATGCCGAAGGTCATCAGCGGGAGCGGTAGCCGTCGGCTGGCCCCCGCCAGGCCTGTAAGGCGACTCTCGCCGGCAGAAAGCACCAGGTTGCCGGCCGCCATGAACATGGCGGCCTTGGCCAGGGCATGCCCGGCCAGCTGCAGCCAGGTGGCCTGCCAGGCCAGGGTCGCCACCGCCACCGAGGTGCCGGCCAGCAGCGGAAAGGCCAGCATCAGATAGCCCAGCTGCCCCACCGTGGACCAGGCCACCATCTGCTTGAGGTCGCTGGCCCGCCAGGCCTGCAACCCGCCCCACAGCACCGCCAGGCTGCCGAGGAGCCCGAGCAGCCAGGCCGCAGCCACCGCCTCCGGCATCAGCCGCTGCCACAGCTGCATCAGGATGAAGAAGGAGGCCTTGACCACCAGGGCCCCGTGGAGGGCACTCACCGAGGGCCAGGCGCTGGCATGCACCGGCGCCAGCCAGCCGTGCAGCGGGAAGATCGCCGCCTTGAGCAGCAGGCCGGTAGCCAACAGCGCCATGGCGATGCCGGTTACCGGCCCCGGCTCGGTGGTGGCCGCCAGACCCGCCAGGTCCAGCCGCCCCGAACTCCCCAGCAGCAGCGCCACACCCAGCAGCCAGGCCAGCGACCCTACCAGGGCATAGAGCAGATAGCGCATACCCGCCACCAGCGCCTCCCCCTTGCCGGGCAGCAGCATCATGCCCACGGCGCACAGCCCCATCAGCTCCAGCGCCGCATAGAGGATCAGCAGGTCGGCGGCCACCCAGATCAGGCCGAGCGCCGCAGCCAGGCCCCCCAGCAGCGGCCAGAATCCCGCGAAGGCGCACTCGGCCAACGTGGTGGCTCGACGGTGGCCGACGGCATAGGTCGCGCTGGCCAGCAGCAGCAGCTGAGTGAGCAGCAACAGCAGGCCCGCCAGGCCGTCAAGGCGCCAGTGGAGCAGCAACCCACCGGGAGACCATGCGCCCTCGAACTCGCCACCGACCGAGACGCGATGCAGCAGCCAGAGGGTCGCCAGCGGCAACGGGAGACCCGCCAGCAGCACCGGCAGCATGCGTTGCGGAGGAAAGCGCCACGCCCACAGACCCAGCAGCGATGGGGCCAGCAGTGCCAGCCACAGCACCGTCGTCTGGACACACAACAAAGCGTCCAGTGACGCGCTCATCGAATACTCTTCGGTCCGTCGCCCAAGGTCACCCGGCCGTCCAGGGCATACAGGCGACGCAGCAGTGCTGCGCCGAGTACCGAACCGACCAGAGCCACCACCAGCCCCACCAGGATCAGCCCCTGGACCTCGACCACCGGCCCGGCCAACCCCGCGAGCAGCAGGAAGACCCCGGAGCCCAGCACGTTGAAGGCCAACAGGCGACGCAGCAGGTGAAGGTGGTGGGCGAAGGCCCAGAGGCCCAGCGCCATGATGGCCAGCCCCGCGGCCAGCAGCGGACGACGCGACACCTCGGCCGACGCGGCGAGTTCACCATTCCCCGTCACCCCCCACACCGCGGCCCCCGCCAGGGCCAGCCAGACGAGGGCCGCCGGCCAGCGTGCCATGACCTGGCGGCGAGGCCGACGTTCGCGGTCACGGGAAGGAAGAGAAGATTGGCCACCCAGACGGCCCAGCCCGTGGAACAGGGCCATGCCAGTCAGCAGCGCGCCCAGCACGGCCTCGACCAGCGCCAGCCAGGGCGCATCGAGCCGCCACCAGGCCAGCGCCATCAGCAGCGCGAAGGCGATGAAGGCCAGGCAGGCACGCACCAGGTGGCGGTCGAGGAGACAGGCCACCGCCAGGATCACCAATAGGCTGGCCGGGAAGAGTTCGCCCGACAGCGACACGCCGACTCAGCGGTCGAAGCGATTGACCGCCTTCTCGATCAGCGCCTCGCTCTCGTCCCCCGGCCCCTTCCTCAGTACCGTCTGCGCTTCGTGCCAAAGGCAGATGAAACGATGGCAGGAGGCGCAGTGCACCTGGTCATCGGGATTCTTGACGCTGGACACCCGCATCAGGTGACTGCCGCAGCTCGGGCAGGCCACCGGCAGGCGAAAGTCTTCCGACAGTCCCATGGAGCTCTCCTTTGTTGTGCCTTTCTCGGTTCCCCTATCCTGCCCCCATCCTGTCCGTTTCACCACCCCTCCCGCCTCAGGCCGACACCTCGGAGCTGTCGGGGGCATGGATGTCATGGGGACCGACAATGCGGTTGCGCCCCTCGTGCTTGGCCTGATAGAGTGCCAGGTCGGCCCGGGCGAGCGACGCCTCGAGGCTGGCGCCCGGCGCCAGGAAGGTGAGGCCGATGCTGACCGTGAAGCGCAGGGTTGTGCAGTCCACGGCAAGTTCGGTGGCGGCCACGGAGGCCCGCAGGCGCTCGAGGATACGCCATGCCTCTTCCGCCGAGCTGTCGACCAGCATGATCACGAATTCCTCGCCGCCTATCCGTGCCAGCAGGTCATAGGGACGTAGACAGTCACGGCAGGTCGCGGCGAAGGTCTGCAAGGCCAGGTCGCCTGCGGCATGACCATGGGTATCGTTGAGCGCCTTGAAATGGTCGATATCGAGCATCGCCACGGGTACCGAGCGCCCCTGACGCTCGGCATGCGCGCATATCGCCTCGCCATGGTCGAAGAACGCCCGACGGTTCAAAAGCCCGGTTAGCATGTCGGTGCTGACCAGTTGCTGGACCCGCTGCTCATCCTGCTTGCGGCGGGAGACGTCGATCAGCATACCGTCCCACAGGGTGTTACCGTCTCGCTGGCGACGCGGCAGGGCCCGCCCCTCTATCCACCGTGTATTCCCCGCCACGTCGAGACGAAACTCCAGCCGCCAGGACGACAGGCTTACCGCTGACTGGATCAAGGAGGTGATCAGGACCTCGCGGTCATCGATGTGGACCAGGTCCAGCAACCGTGCAGAACTGTCCATGACGGCCTGGGGCGAGAGCCCGCACACGGCCGTCAGGCCCTCGCTGATGAACAGGAAATCCAGATCCCCCTGCGCCTCACGCCGCAGCTCGAAGACTACCCCGGGCAGCCTCGCCACGTTACGCTGCAGCCGCTCCAGCAGGGCATGGTCATGTTGCGCCGTACGGCGAAGCTCGGTCACGTCGTGCTGAGTCACCAAAAGCTGCAGGGTGTCACCCGGCCCATGGGGCAGTGGCTGGATCAAGGTGTCCTGATACGTCAGGTTGCCATCCGCACGACGACACAGCAGCACGCCCTGCCACTCCCGGCCACCGACCACACAGTGGCGCAGTGCTCGGGCGAGATCACCGCGCAGCGGATCGATGTCCAGCAGGGTGAAGCGCTTGCCCAGCAACTGTTCGGCGGGATGGCCGGTGTGGCGCTCTACGCCTGGCCCTACCCGCAGGATGACGCCGTGGGCATCCACCACCATCACCGTACCGGGGAAATGCGCCAGCAGCCGATCGGCGAGAGAATCCTCGTCCGAGGTGCGCGCCCTCCGTCGGTTTCGCCACATATCCCTGATTCGTGCCATGCCCCACCCTGGGGTTTGCCGCCTCGAGTCACGAGTGGATCTTCCACCCTCTATTCCTTACCCTACTCCAGGTTCGGCCATGATACACGGTCCGATCCCATCAGAGCGCGAGCCGGTCGGCGACGTAGTCGGTGTCCTTGTCACCACGGCCCGACAGATTGATCAGGATAGGCGTGGCCTCGGGCACGCCGTTCAGCGGGTCAGCCGTTCGCTCAGCCAGCGGCCGATGTCCGCCACCTGCTGGGGGCAGACGGCATGAGCCATGGGATAGCGGCGGTAGTGGGCCGGATAGCCCATGGCCAGCAGGCGCTCGTAGCCGGCTCGGCCCAGCGCCTCAGGGACCACCGGATCGAAGCTGCCGTGATGGACCTCGATGGGCAGGTCGCGGTTGGCCGCAGCGGGGTCGAGGCTGTCGGCGGTCGCGAAGTAGGTGGACAGGGCCAGCAGCCCCCCGAGGCGGCGGGGATAGCTGAGCGCCGCCTGATAGGCCACGGCGCCGCCCTGGGAAAAGCCGGCCAGAATAATCCGCTCGGCGACAATGCCCTGGTCGACCTGGGCGTCCATCAGTTCCTGGATACGCTTGGCGGAGGCCTTGAGCTGGGCTTCGTCGACCTGGCGATCAAGGTTCATCTCCTGGATATCGTACCAGGCCGGCATGACCATGCCGCCGTTGATGGTCACCGGCAGGCGCGGCGCATGGGGCAGGATAAAGCGTACCGCGGCATCGGCCGGCAGCGACAGCGCCGGCACCAGCGGCTCGAAATCGCGCCCATCGGCCCCCAGGCCGTGGAGGATGATCACACAGGCATCGGCTGGCTGGCCGTTTCGGGGCTCGAGGATCCGTTCACCGGGGCCACTCATGGTCTCTCTCCGCTAGCAAAAAGCCTCACCCTAGCGCAAAGCATCGCGCCTGGCGAATCCGCCGCCCCAGAACGGCATCGCCCCCGGACTCGATGCCCGGCACAATGCCATGAACCAGAAATATAAAACCCTGCCCACAACGCAACGGGGCTCGCTTTCGCGAGCCCCGATACCACTGCCCAAAGGCAGCTCATCAATCGTTATCTAGAATCAGATAACCTTGATGTTGGACGCCTGAAGGCCTTTCTTGCCCTGAGTGACGTCGAAGGAGACCTTCTGGCCGTCCTGCAGGGACTTGAAGCCGTCAGCCTGAATCTCGGAGAAGTGAGCGAACAGGTCGTCACCGTTGTCGTCCGGAGAGATGAAGCCGAAGCCTTTGGTGTCGTTGAACCACTTGACGGTACCGGTAGCCATTATCGAATTCCTCGAATAGCGTTGAGATTTGCCGGGAAATACCCGAGTTGCAGTGGGTAAAACAAGAAACTTTCACCGGGAAATCGATGCCATGAGCGTTTCGATGACCGCCTGCGATGTTCCACTTGCCAACCAACTGCACGCATCATGCGCCCTCTCCGGGCGCACGTCAAACCCTATTTGCGCTAGATGACCGCAATATTACCTGGCGTCGAGGATCCAGCCCGCTGCCTTCTCGGCGATCATCAGGGTCGGCGAGTTGGTATTGCCGCTGGTGATGGTGGGCATGATGCTGGCATCGACGACGCGAAGGCCCTGAATACCGCGCACGCGAAGGCGAGAGTCCACCACGGCCATGGGGTCGTCGTCGCGTCCCATCTTGGCGGTGCCCACCGGGTGGAAGATGGTCGTGCCGATGTCACCGGCCAGACGCGTCAGGTCCTCGTTGCTCTCATACTCCAGCCCCGGCTTGAACTCCTCCGGCGAATATTTCGCGAAGGCGGGCTGTCCGGCGATGCGCCGCGTGACTCGCAGCGAGTCGGCGGCGACCTGACGATCCTCAGGCGTGCTCAGGTAGTTGGGAGCAATCGCTGGCGCCTGCCGCGGGTCGGCGCTCTTGATCCTCACCGTGCCGCGACTGGTGGGGTTGAGGTTACACACGCTGGCGGTGATCGCCGGGAAGTCGTGCAATGGCTGGCCGAAGGCCTCCAGGCTCAGCGGCTGGACGTGGTACTCGAGATTGGGATGTGGCTGGTCGTCGGAACTGCGCGTGAAGGCACACAGCTGGGACGGCGCCATGCTCATGGGGCCGGAGCGCTTCAGGACGTATTCCAGGCCAATCTTGGCCTTGCCCACCAGGGAGTTGGCCATGGTGTTGAGGGTCTTCGCCCCCGTCACCTTGTAGACCGAGCGGATCTGCAGGTGGTCCTGCAGGTTCTCGCCCACGCCGGGCAGCTCGGCCACCACGGGGATGTCATGCTCGGCCAGCAGATCCGCGGGGCCGATCCCCGAGAGCTGCAGAAGCTGCGGTGAGCCGATGGCCCCGGCGGAAAGGATCACCTCACGGCTGGCCGTCGCCACGAGCTTCTCGCCAGCCCGCTCGGCCTTCACGCCGCGGCAGTGCGGCTCGCCGCCTTCGCCTTTGTCGAACTCGAGTCCCAGCACCTGGGTGGAATGCCACAGGGTCAGGTTGTCACGCTTCTCGACCCCGCGCAGGAAGGCCTTGGACGTGTTCCAGCGCCAGCCCGAGCGCTGGTTGACCTCGAAGTAATCGACGCCCTCGTTGTCGCCACGGTTGAAATCGCGGGTCCGCGGAATGCCGGCCTCCACGGCCGCGGTGGCGAAATCATCCAGTACCTGCCATTTCAGGCGCTGCTTCTCGATGCGCCATTCACCGCCGTGGCCGTGATAGTCGCGGTGGGTATCGTCGGCGTCACCCCCCTCATCCAGGCGATAGTGATCCTCATGCTTCATGAAGTCGGGCAGGCAGTTCTCCCAGCGCCAGGCGTCGTCGCCGGTGAGCTCGGCCCAACCATCGTAGTCACGGGCCTGGCCGCGGAGATAGAGCATCCCATTGATGCTGGAGCAGCCGCCCAGGGTCTTGCCGCGGGGATAGATCAAGGAGCGGCCATTGAGGCCCTTGTCCGGCTCGGTGCGAAAGCGCCAGTCGGTGCGCGGATTGTCGATGCAGTAGAGATAGCCCACCGGAATATGGATCCAGTGGTAGTTGTCGCGCCCCCCCGCCTCGATCAGCAGCACCCGGTTGGCCGGGTCGGCGCTCAGCCGATTGGCCAGCAGGCAGCCGGCGGTGCCGGCTCCCACGATGATGTAATCGAAGTCATGCGGGAGATGTGGGGAGAAGACGCTCATTAACTGCATGACCCTCTTAGCTAGGTTAATGCACCGGGAGGCATTTTCACATTGATATAAGGCAAGAGGCTAGCCGTACTTAAGGATGCCTTGTTGTCCTGCAACACCGGCCCTCGCCTTTGCCGGTCAGAGGCGGGAGTCACCAAGCCAGACTAGCGCCGTGACCATCTGGATCAATTGTGAAATCCTGAATTAATATATAAAATTCCTTTATATCTCTGATCAGCCAAGGCTCCATCATGCAGGACCGGCAGAGCCCTGCACAGCATGCTGCGCGGGCGCTTGAAGCTCGGCACCACGTGGATCACCACCCCCTTGGCTTCGCCCACCATCGCCTGTTGCATGGCCTAGTGAGAAAGAGCCGATTGACAGCCTGACCGCCGGCAGCATGATGAAATATGTCGCCTCACCGCCAGGAACGCTCCATGCCTGCACTCCCTCTGCGCTACAGCGCCTACGCACTCAGCCTGCTGGGCCTGGTCGGCAGTCTCGCTGGACTGGCCGCGAGTCCTGTCTGGGCCTGGGGCGTGCTGGCCTTCGGCGGGCTCGCCACCCTGGGCACCCGGGACCTCCTCCAGCGCCGCCACACCGTGAGCCGCAACTACCCGATCACCGCCCATTTCCGCTACCTGCTGGAGTCCTTCGGCCCCGAGATCCGCCAATACTTCATCCAGCGCGATACCGAGGAAGTGCCGTTCTCCCGGGAACAGCGCAGCCTGGTCTACCGGCGTGCCAAGGCCACGATCGACAAGAAGCCGTTCGGCTCGCTGCGTGACATGCAGGCCACCGGCTACGAATGGATCAACCATTCCCTGGCACCGGCGCATATCGAGGACGACGACTTCCGGGTGCTCGTCGGTGCCGGCCGACCCAGACCCTATGCCGTCAGCGTGTTCAACATCTCGGCGATGAGCTTCGGCGCGCTCTCGCCGCATGCCATCAGCGCGCTGAACGATGGGGCCCGGCGCGGCGGCTTCTACCACGACACCGGCGAGGGCGGGATCTCCCCCTACCATTGCCGCGGTGGCGACCTGGTGTGGGAAATCGGCTCGGGCTACTTCGGCTGCCGCGACGGTGCGGGTCGCTTCGACCCCGCCCGCTTTGCCGAGCAGGCAACCCGGGACGCGGTGAGAATGATCGAGATCAAGCTCTCTCAAGGTGCCAAGCCGGGCCATGGCGGCATCCTGCCCGGGGCCAAGGTCACCGCCGAGATCGCCCGGATCCGCAACGTACCCGAAGGCCGCGACGTGATCTCGCCGGCGGCGCACAGCGCCTTCGCCACGCCCCGGGAGCTGATCGGCTTTATCCGGCGGCTGAGCGAGCTATCCGGGGGCAAGCCGGTGGGCATCAAGCTGGCCATCGGCCACCCCTGGGAATGGTTCGGCCTGGTCAAGGCGATGCACGAGGAGGGCGAGCATCCTGACTTCATAGTGGTGGACGGCGGCGAAGGCGGCACCGGCGCCGCCCCCCTGGAGTTCGTCAACCGCCTGGGCATGCCGCTCACCGACGCCTTGCTGCTGGTCCACAACACCCTGGTGGGCACCGGGCTTCGCGAGCGGGTGCGCATCGGTGCCGCCGGCAAGGTGATCGGCGCCTTCGACATCGCCCGCACCCTGGCCCTGGGCGCCGACTGGTGCAACGCGGCCCGCGGCTTCATGTTCGCCCTGGGCTGCATCCAGGCCCAGAGCTGTCATACCGACCGCTGCCCCAGCGGCGTGGCCACCCAGGACCGGTGGCGAGGCGATCGGCTGGATATCCCCCTCAAGGCCGAGCGCGTCCAGCGCTACCAGGCCAGTACCCGCCGGGCGCTGGCCGAGATGCTGGCCGCCGCCGGCCTCACCCACCCGCGAGAGCTCGGCCCCGAGCACGTGATGCATCGCGTCTCGCGCCATGAAGTGAAAAGCTTCGATACGCTCTACGACTTCCTGGCGCCCAATGCCCTGCTTCAGGGCTGTGCATCGCACCATGCGGTGTTCCGCGACTACTGGGACCTGGCTGACCCGGACCGCTTCGCGCCCCCGGAGACACTGATCCGGCTGCGCGAGAGCAAGCTCGTGTAACGAAGATGACGCCGGGATGAACGGGACGTTCAGGCTCCCGTAAGGTGCCGTGGTGTAGAAGGATCCTGTCCCCACCGAAGAGGAGTGATCCTGATGAACTGGCTCGATACCGAACACCGCTACGGCCCCGTCTCCCGCGCCCTCCACTGGTCCATGGCCCTGCTGGTGCTGCTGATGCTGGGCAGCGACTGGTGGATGGAGGGCCTCGGCGAGGCCGCCGCGATGGACCTGCACCAAAGCATCGGGTTGGCGCTGCTGGCCCTGCTCGCCTTCCGCTTGGCCTGGCGCGCCGTCAATCGCGGACGCCTGGCCGAGCGCTGGCCGAGGCGCTGCAAGAGGCCCTGGGTGACGCCGGCGTGCTGCTGGAGACCGCCACCACCGGCGGCGAGGCCGACTTCCTGGTGCGCACCGAGGCCTACGACGCGGTGATCCTCGATCTGGGCCTGCCCGACGGCGACGGCAGCCGTTGGCTCGCCCAATGGCGCGAGGACGCCATCGACACGCCGGTACTGGTGCTCACCGCCCGCACCCGCTGGGCCGATAAGGCCGCCGGCTTCTCGGTCGGGGCCGACGATTACGTCACCAAGCCTTTCGAGACCGCCGAGGTGCTGTTCCGGCTGCGCGCCCTGGTGCGGCGCAGCCACGGCCATGCCCACCCGGTGCTGAGGATCGGCGAGATGTCCTTCGACACCCACACCGGTAGCGTCACCCTGGCCGCCCGCCCGGTGAGTCTAACTGCCCAGGAATCGCGCTTGCTGGCCTACCTGGCCCACGCCGCCCCGCGGGTGGTGAGCCGCAGCGAGCTCGCCGAGCATGTCTACGATCGCGACCACGAGCCGGACTCCAATGTTATCGACGTCCAGATCAGCCGGCTGCGCCGCAAGCTGGGCGCCTGGCGCATCCAGACCCACCGTGGCCAGGGGTATCGCCTCGTCGGAGGCGACGAGACGCCATGAGTCGACTGCGGCAACCGTCGCTGGCCAGTCGCCTGATGCTGGCGTCCCTGCTGATCCTCGTGCTCGCCTTGCCCTTGGCCGGCGCGGGGCTTTCTCACCATTTTCGCACCACCGCCACCGGTGCCTTCGACGAGCGCCTGACGGCCCTGCTCAACGTGGTGATCGCAGGACTCGCCTGGGATCCCGCGGCGCAACGGCTGATCCATGAACGCTCCCTGGGCGACCCACGTTTCGAGCGAGTCTTCTCCGGCTGGTACTGGCAGATCAGCGACGGCGGCGAGCGCACCCTGACCTCCCGCTCGCTGTGGGACCAGCGTCTGCCGACCCGCTCCCACCGCCAGGTGATGATCCGTGACCTGGCAGGTCCCCGCGGGACGCCGCTGCGCGTCATCGAGCGCGATATCCGACTGGCCCCGCTGGACGACCCACTGCATGTCAGCGTCGCGGTCTCCCGGAAAACCCTGGACGCGGAACTCGCCCGCTTTACCCGCCTGGTCACGCTCTTCCTGGCCGGCCTGGGGCTGCTGCTGCTGGCCACCCTGGCCCTGCAGGTTCGCTGGGGCCTGGCCCCGATGCGGCAGTTGCAGGACGACCTGCAACGTGTGGAGAACGGTGATGCCGAACGGCTTGACACTCGCCTGCCGCCGGAACTCGCTCGCCTGGCCCGGGCCATGAACGGGGTACTGGCCCGCGACCGACGACTGATGGCGCATGCGCGTCACGCCGCGGGCAACCTGGCCCATGCGCTGAAGACCCCGGTCAGTGTGCTGACCACCCTGGCGGATGGCATCGACGAGCCGCGGCGCATGCGTATCCGTGACGAACTGACGCGCATCAATGCGGCAGTAGACCATCACCTGGCCCGCGCCTCGGCCGCCGGGGACGCCAGCCTGGCGCCGCGGATCGCCGTCGCCTCGGCCCTGGCCCCGATACTTGAGGGACTGGGACGCCTGGCCGAGCGACGCGCCATCGCGCTCACCCACAGCCTGCCGAGTGAGCTGCGCGTGCGCATGGACCCGCAGGACCTTCAGGAGCTGGCCGGCAACCTGCTGGACAACGCCCTGCGCTGGGCCGGGAGCCGGGTGTCACTCAGTGGCGGCAGCGACGCGGGGGGTACCTGGCTGGCCATCGAGGATGATGGCCCCGGCATGGACGACACCCAGCGTCAGGCCGCCCTGGCCCGCGGCGCCCGGCTCAACGAGCAGCGCTCCGGCAGCGGCCTGGGTCTGGCCATCGTCGCCGACCTGGTGAAGCTCAATGGCGGTCGACTGGACCTCGGACGCGCGCGCCTCGGCGGCCTGGCGGTGCGCATCTGGCTGCCCGACCACCCCTTCCAGCCCGCCGACTGACGCGGCGAACACGGCTCAGTCCCGGCGGCCCGTGCCCGGGTCGGGCTCGTCGACACAGCCGTCACGGCGCTCGAGCTGAATCGTGGCGTGCTCGACGCCGAACTCCTCGGCCAGCACCGCCTTGATGGCCACCAGCGTCGCCTCCCGGTCGGCCCCTTCCTCGAGGGTCGCATGCAGCGATAGCAGGTGCCGGGCCGGGGTCAGCGACCAGGCGTGCACATGATGCACGTCCCGGACCGCCGGCAGGCGCGCCGGCACCTCGCGGGCGATATGCGCTACGTCGAGTTCCTTCGGGGCCCCCTCCAGCAGGATATGCCCCGACTCCCGGGTCAGCTTCCAGGCACTGCGCAGGATCAGCGCCGCCACCAGCAAGGACAGCAGGGGATCGATCGGCATCCAGCCAGTGGTCAGGATCACCCCGGCGGCAACGATCGCCGCCACCGAGCCCAGCAGATCCCCTAGTACGTGCAGCGCCGCACCGCGGATATTGAGGTTGTCCCGATCCCCCAGGTGCAGGATGACGAACACCACCACGTTGACCACCAGGCCCAGGACCGCGATGACCAGCATGGGGGTGCCCAGCACCGCCACCGGCGAGAGCAGTCGACGGATCGCCTCGACCACGATCCAGGCGACGATGGCGATCAGCGTCAGGCCATTGACGAAGGCCGCGAGGATCTGTACCCGGTGATAGCCGTAAGTGCGCTTGTCGTCCGCCGGCCGGCAGCTGATGCGCGCGGCGAACCAGGCCAGCGCCAGGGCAGCGGTGTCGGTGAGCATGTGGCCGGCATCGGCCAGCAGGGCCAGCGACCCGGAGAGGATGCCCCCCACCACCTCGGCGACCATGAAGCCGCCGGTGAGCAGGAGTGCCCAGGCCAGCCGCCGCTGGCTGTCGTGGCCGTGAGCATGAGCGTGGTGATGGCCGTGATCGTGAGACATGTGCCCTCCGTTGCCGAGGCCTCCAGCATACCGCAAGCCACTCGCGGGACGCGCTCCTCGCCGTGTGGGACACGCCCTGGCAGGCGTCGGGGCGCGACGCTCCACCGCCTGGATAAAACGATGCCGCCCTCTTGTCAGGCAATGGCCGAAAGCATCGCCGAACTGCCGATCTCACGATAGACATAGTCCATCATGGTCAAGCCCAGCATGATGGCCAGCCACATGAGGGTAGCCAGCGCAAAAACACGCAATAGATTGTCCGCGGAGCGAAGCCCCATGAAGAACACCATGACCAACGACGCCATCACCAGGGCACACAGCAGGTTGAACACATGGCCCAGCGTTCCCGGGGCCCACCGGGTCACCGTGATACTGGCGCCCAGCACCACAAGATAGGCCAGCCAGGCAAGAATCGGCGCCTTGACATCCTTCATTCACCACCTCTGCGATATAGCGTGTGTCACGACGAGGCACGTAACAGGTACAGCAGGGTAAAGATGAAGATCCACATCACATCGACAAAGGCCCAGTAAAGGCCACTGATCTGGAACTGCCGCCTCAGCCTGGGGGGATCCCGCCAGCGTAGCGTGAAGACCACCATCACCATCAGCCAAATCATGCCTACGCCCATATGCATGGCATGCAGGCCTGTCATGGCATAGTAGAAATTGAAGAACAGCTGTGCCCGATCGGCGTGCTGCCCCGAATACACGAACTCCAGCCCGAGGATCGGCATCAACCCTTGGCTGTACTCGTGGTGCCACTCGTAGCCCTTGATGCCCAGGAAGACGGCCCCCATGCCGATCGTGATAAGCAGGAAGAGCAGCGTCAGCCGCTTGCGATCGGCACCGACGGCCCGCTCGGACAGCGCCATGAACAGGCTGCTGGTGACGAGCAGCCCCGTGTTGAGCATGCCCAGCACCAGATCCAGGTGCGTCGCCGCCTCGGCGAAGGCCTCGGGATAGGCGTAGCGGTAGACGACGAAACCGGTGAAGACGCCACCGAACAGCATCAGCTCGGTAGCCAGAAACAACCACATGCCCATCAGATCGGCATGGCGCTGCTGCGTCAGATCGTCGAACTGTTCATCGGGCTTCGCCTTGGGGGTTGTCGAGGGTATCGTAGTCATAAGGAGGCCCTGATACTGTCTGCGGCTTCAGGAAATTGTGCGGGGGCGGCGGTGAACCGGTGCGCCATTCCAGACCTGCCGCTCGCCAGGGATCTGCGGGTGCACGCGCTCCCCAGCGCAGCGACCAGAGCAGGTAGCCCAACGGCAGCAGATAGCCGATGGCCAATACCCCCGCGCCAAGCGACGACATGGCATGCAGGATCTGAAAATCCTCGGGGTAGGTCTGATAGCGCCGGGGCATGCCGGCATAGCCCAGCAGGTACTGTGGAAAGAAGGTCAGATTGAAACCGATGAAAAGTGCCAGTGAGGCCACCTTGGCCCAGACCTCCGGGTACAGGCGTCCGGTCATCTTCGGCCACCAGAAGTGCAGCCCACCAAGATAGGCCGTGACCATGCTGCCCACCATGATGTAGTGAAAGTGGGCGACCACGAAGTAGGTATCGTGGACATGAATATCGACCGCCAACGACGCTAGGAAGATACCGGTGAAGCCGCCGATGGTGAACAAGCCGATAAACGATAATGCATAGATCATCGGCGACGCGAAGATCAGCCGTCCCTTGTACAGGGTCGCCGTCCAGTTGAAGGTCTTGATTGCCGATGGCAGCGCCACCAGGAAGGAGAACAGCGAGAACATGATGCCGGCATAGAGGCTCTGCCCGGCAACGAACATGTGATGTCCCCACACCAGGAAGCCAAACACGGAAATCGCCAGAATCGACAACGCCATGCCGTGATAGCCGAACACCGTCTTGCGCGAGAAGCAGGTGATCAGCTCGGAGACGACCCCCATTCCCGGCAGGATCATGATGTAGACCGCCGGATGGGAATAGAACCAGAATAGGTGCTGAAACAGGATCGGATCTCCGCCCAACCGCGGATCGAAGATCCCGATCCCCAGTAGGCGCTCCATGATCAGCAGCAGCAGCGTCGCCGATAGCACCGGCGTCGCCAGCACCATGACCAGGCTGGTGGCATAGTTGGCCCACACGAACAGCGGCAGGCGGAACCAGGTCAGGCCCGGTGCGCGCATCTTGTGGGTGGTGACGATGAAGTTGATCCCCGTCAAAATCGACGAGAAGCCGACCACGAAGACCCCCGCTATCGCCGCGATCACGGCGGTATCGGTGAACTGGGTCGACAGTGGCGTATAGAAGGTCCAGCCGGTATCCACCCCGCTGGTGATCACCGCCGCCATGGTGAAGATCCCGCCGAGGGTATAGATATACCAAGACAGCAGATTGAGCCTGGGGAATGCCAGGTCCTTGGCGCCGATCATGAGGGGAAGCAGAAAATTGCCCAGGGTGTTGGGAATCGAGGGGATCAGAAAGAACCACACCATCACCACGCCATGAATGGTAAACAGCTGATTGTAGATATCGGCACTGACCAGGTCGCCCTGGGGCGTCATCAATTCCAGGCGGATGAGCAGGGCCGCGATGCCGCCCAGAAAGAAGAAACCGGTGATCGATACCGTATATAGCCAGGCGACCCGCTTGTGATCCGTGGTCAACAGCCAGTCGCGCCACCTCCAGCCGTGAGTCAGATAGCTTTCCGGTGCTCGGCTACTGGCGGCGTCATCGCTCATGGGCGTACTCCCTGGCTCATCGGCACCGGCTCCTTGTTCCGCCCCGAGGGCTGCAGCGACTTGATGTATTCGATGAGCGGCAGGATATCGCCCTCATCGAGCTGTCCGGCAAAGCTCGGCATGAGCGGCTCGAACCCGGCCACCACCTGCTTTTTCGGCTGCAGGATCGAGTCGCGGATATAGGCATCATCGGCCATGACCACGCGCCCGTCCTCCAGCGCCACACGGCGTCCATAGAGACCGGCCAGGCTCGGGGCGCGCACGCCCGACTGCGCCTTGTGGCAGCCGCTGCAGCCATGCGCCGCGAACAGCTGCTGGCCGATGGCTGCAAGACGCCCGCCGGAGCGCTGCCGCGTGAGCCACGCCTGATAGTCGCCCTTCTCCATCACCACCACCTTGCCCAGCATGCGTGAATGGAAACTGCCGCAGTATTCGGCACAGAACAGCCGATAGTTGCCCGGCTCCGTCGCCTCGAACCAGGCCATCTTCTCGGTCCCCGGCACCACGTCCCGCTTGAGCCGGAAGGCCGGCACGAAGAAGCTATGGATGACATCCTGGGAGGTCACACGCAGCTGGATGACTTCATCGGCCGGCACGTGGAGTGAATTGATCTCGCGGGTGCCGTCCGGATGCTGCACCTTCCACATCCACTGCTTTCCCACCACGTCGATGGTCATGGCCGGTTCGGGGCCACGATAGACGTTCAGATAGAGCGTGGTGGCCCAGGCAAACAGGACCATGAAGACCCCCAGCATGGCCGCCAGCACGGCGATCTCGACCCGATTCTCGGTGCGTGTCGAGGGCCGACTCGAACGATCCGCCTTCTCGTTGCCGGCGCGGTAGCGAAAGCCGAACCAAGTGATCATGCCGACGACCACCAGCAGAATGATGGCGCAGGCCGCGATCAGCACGTAGTAGAGCTGGTCGACCTGGCCGGCATGGCTGCTGGCCTGCGTGGGGATCAGATGCAGCCCCTTTTCCACCGCCGGCAGGTAGTCCGCGACCTCGTCATTCATTCCCTGCCTCCTGTCCTGCGCCGGGGCCGGCAGAGGTGTTGACGTTCGACGGCGTCACCGAGTCGTCGTTGGCCCGTGTTCCCCGCTCGGACAACCCATGCTCGACCAGCAACTGCATGGCGCGGTCGATGGGCAGGTAGACGCGCCCCGTCTCCCGGTCGATCCAGCCCACCCCTTGCAAGCGCTGCTCCATGCGCCGCTTCAGTGCCGTCAGATCCGCTTCGGGTGAGGCCTGCAACGGCGGCGCGTCGGGGACGCTGACGGGCTCCTCGGCAAAGGGGGTGGCCGGCCCGGATAGAGCCGGCCAGAGCGTGGCCATCAACCCCCACAGGCCCACCAGCACAAGTGGCACGAATACGGTCATGAAGACGATGAACAGCACCGGGAGGCGTGCCGGCACATCGCGCGTGTCATGTCCTGCGGTGCGGATGTGTTCTGGGTCACCCATGGCATGCCTCCCGACATTCCAGGCCCCGTCCCGTCATCCACACGAATCCCGCTCCCACGGCTACCAGCGCGGCGGGAACGAGCCAGCCCTGCGCCGGCCGCCACTCCTCGAAGGCCGGCAGGATCATCCATTGCATATGCAGAACATAGCCGGCCAGGCAGATCCCGGCAGCCCTGCGCAGCCACCGCCGGCTCTGCTTGGCTGGCGTGGACAGCAGGATGATGAAGGGGATCAGCAGGAAGAGGATGAAGGCTAGGCGGCCGATCCAGTGCCAGACGCCTTCGGTACGCTGCAGGTACCAGCCGATCTCGGCCGGCATGTTGGCCGACCAGATGATGATCAACTGGGAAAAGCCCATGAACGCCCAGCCCAGCAATACGGCCAACCAGATATTGGCGAGGTCCTGGCGAATCGGTGCCTGAACGCAGGGCACCAGAACCAGCAGCCCCAGTGCCAGGCTGCTGGCTACCATGGCGCAAATCCGCTCCAGCCCGAACACGTCCGAATAGAACGCCGGCTCCAGCGACATGTACCAGTCGAAGGAGAAGAAGGACAGCGTCAACACCCAGAGGATCAGTCCCGGCGCCGCCACGGCCCGGGCCTGGCTGCCCCGGTGTCCCAGCAGCCAGGCCAGCCCCAGCCAGATAACCACGTAGAACAGCCAGCGTGCCAGCAGGAAGGGCTCGTTGAGATAAAGCCGCTTGTGGCGAACCGTCTCAGGCAACTCATCAAGCGGGTGCATCCAGGGGAACAGCTCATCCAGCCCGAACAGCAGCGGTACCATGGCCAGGACGAACAGCGGCATACTGCGTGCCAGCACGCGCCACACATGCCGGCTGGCGTGCCCCCAGGCACCACCGGTCATGTTGTGGGTCATGAGCACGGCCACCGCCCCCAGCGGCAGGGCTCCCCAGGTCAGCGTGGCCGCCAGCCAGCTGCGCAGGAAAGCCGTCCAGTCGAGCATCGCACCGACCACACACAGCGCCAAGGCCACCAGACCAACGACCGGGATCATTCGCCTCATCATTGCTGCGCTCCCTCCCCCGCCTGGCCGGATGAGCCTCCTTCCAGCCGGGCCCGCTGTTCGGCGGTCAGGTCATCGACGCGGGCGTACTGGGAAAGCTGCAAGGCTTCGATATAGGCCGCGATCGCCCAACGATCGGACCGCGCCACCCGGTCGGCGTAGGCGTACATCACCCCGTAGCCGTGACTGATGACGTCGTAGAAATGGCGCAGCGACGCCTGGCGCAGCCGATCGCTGTGCAAGGTGGGCGGCGCCGGGAAACCACGCTGCACGATCATGCCGGCGCCGGCCCCGTCGCGGCCGTGACAGGGAGAACAATAGATATTGAAGAGGGCCTGACCGCGTTCGAGGAGTTCCCGGGTCAGGGGCATCGGCAACGTCTCGGGCACGCGCGGATCGATGGCCTCACCCCGCGCCACGGTGCCGGCCACCGGCACCCGCGCGGACTGATTGTGCGGCCAGCGCGGCGCCGGCTCGAAGGTCTCGTACTTGGGCTGGTTGGTCATCGGCCCCTGATCACAGGCCGACACCAGCAGTATCAGCAGTCCCCCCATTCCCCTCCGTACCGGCCTGCCGCTCATGCCGGCACCTCCACGATATTCGCGGCCGCCAGTTCCCGCAGGCGAGCGGCCGTGCGGCTGTCGTCGAAGCAAGGATCGCTGGCCGCCACGATCAGGAAAAAGCCATCGCTGGTCACCCGATCGAATTCGGCGACATGGAAGGCCGGATGATAGGGGCGCGGCAACCGGTTGCCGAACAGCATTGCGACCACGCTACCCACGACCGCCGACAGCAGGCCGATCACGAAGGCGGGAATCAAAAACGCCGGCCAGCTGTGCAGCGGTTTGCCGCCCACCACGAACGGATAACTCACGACACTGCTGTACCACTGCAGGAAATAGATGCCGACCGCCCCCATGATCGCAGCGGCCAGCGCCATGACCGGCACCCAGCGGGACGTGAACCCCAGGGCTTCCGGCAGGCCCGCTACCGGATAGGGCGTACAGGGCTCGAGGGCGCGGTAGCCCGCCTGGTGCATTGCCTTAACCGCGGCGACCAGGGCGTCGGCCGTGTCGAAACGCGCCAGCAATCCGTAGCGCTTAGCCATCGTCGCTCCTCCTGTCACGCATGGCGATGAAGGCGCGCATGTCATGCAGAGAAATCAGCGGCATAAGGCGCACGAACAGCAGCAGCAAGACACCGAACACGCCCAGCGAACCGATGAATACCGCCCAGTCCCACATCGTCGGCCATGCCTCGCCCCAGGCCGAGGGCATATAGTCGGCATGGGTGGAGGTAAAGACGATCTGGAAGCGTTCCAGCCACATACCGATATTGCTGGTGATCGCTAGGCACAGCATGGCGAGTGGTGAGCGCCTGACACGCCGGAACCAGAGCAACTGCACCAGCACCACGTTGCAGAAGATCATGCCCCACCAGGCGGGGGCATAGGGCCCCGTCCAGCGGTCGATATAGACATAACGGTAGTAGTCCTCGCCGGAATACCAGGCGGTGAAGATTTCCTGGGTGTAGGCGTAGTCCACGACCAGTGCGAACAGCAGCATCATACGGCCGAGATAGTCGAGATGCGTGCGAGTCACCAGATCCTGAAGCCGGAACATGCGACGCAGGATCACCGCCAGCAGCGCCACCGTCGAAAATCCCGAGAACAGCGCCCCGGCCACGAAATAGGGCGGAAAGATGGTGAAGTGATACCCGGGCACGATGGACACCGCCAGATCCAGCGAGATGATGCCCGTCACCGTCACCACGATGGGCGCGGCCACCGCGGACAGCACCCTGTTGGCCCGCTCGTAGCGTGCCCAGTGCACGGCCGAGCCGCGCCAGCCGATCGCCAGCGTGCCGTAGAACACCTGCCCCAAGCGAGTCGCCGCCCGGTCGCGCAGGGTGGCCAGGTCCGGCAGCAGGCTCACGTACAAAAACGTTGCGGTGAAGCTCAGATAGGTGAAGATGGCGAAGAAATCCCAGACCAGCGGGCTGCGCCACTGCGGCCACAATTCCATGGTATTGGGATATGGCAGCAGATAGTAGAACAACCACGGCCGCCCCAGATGAAGAAGGGGATAGACGCCCGCCAGCACCACGGCGAACATCGCCATGGCCTCGGCGAAACGGTTGATCGACGCCCGCCATGGTTGTCGGGTGATCAACAGCACCGCGGAAATCAGCGTGCCGGCATGGGCGATGCCGATCCACCAGATGGTATTGGTGATGGGAAAGCCCCAGGCCACGGGGATATTGATACCGAACACCCCGACCCCCAGCGCGAACAGGTAGGCCACGGCGTAGACGAACAGCGTCGCCAGCAGCCCGCAGACCAGCAGGCCTCCCCACCAGGCGCGTGGCGAAGACCGATGCAACACCAGGTCGCAGATACGCGTGGTGAGCTGGTCATGGGTCAGGTCGGGAGGCAGCAGTGGCGATTCGTCATGCCGGCTCATGCCGCCCCCTCCTTGCCGCCGCTGGCCACCTCGGGATCGAAGTGTCTCACCACCGGCTCGTCGCTTCCCGGCCCACCTCGGGTCTGCGACTGCGTCCTGTCCGGATTGACCCGCGACACGTCCTGAGGCGTCTCGATTTCCCGGTTAGGATTGCCCACCCCGGCCAGGTAGGAGACGCGTGGCCGGGTATTAAGGTGTTCGAGCATGCCGTAGGCCAGCGGATGTTCCTTGAGCTTCCTGACCTGGCTTTGACTATCGCTGATATCGCCGAACACGATCGCCTGGGTTGGGCAGGCCTGCTGACAGGCGGTCTGTAACTCGCCATCCCGGATCGGCTGGTCCGTAACATCCGCGGTGATGCGCGCCCGGTTGATGCGCTGTACGCAGAAGGTGCACTTTTCCATGACTCCCCGCGAACGGATCGTCACTTCGGGATTGTGCACCGCATCGGGCTGAGGATAGGTCGCCTGGCGCCCCGTATAGTCGAACCAGTTGAAGCGCCGCACCTTGTAGGGACAGTTCTGCGAGCAGTAGCGCGTCCCGATACAGCGATTGTAGATCATCTCGTTGAGCCCCGAGGCCGAATGCTGTGTCGCCCCGACGGGACAAACGTATTCGCAGGGCGCATTTTCGCAGTGCATGCACAACACCGGCTGGAAGATCAGACGCGGGCTCTCGAGAGGGCCCTCGAAGTAGCGATCGATGCGGATCCAGTGCATTTCACGCCCGCGCCTGACCTCCTCGGGCCCCACCACGGGTATGTTGTTCTCGGCCTGGCAGCCCATCACGCAGGCATTGCAACCGATGCAGGCACTCAGGTCGACCACCATGCCCCAGGCATGTTCGGCCTGACGATCGGCAGGCCAGGGTTCCGGGTAGAGCGACTCCTGCGGCGGCGGATGCTTGGCGAACGCGGGATTGTCGCGATACGCCTCCAGCGTGGTGGCACGAATCAGGTCGCGCCCCTCGATGGCATGATGATGCTGGGTAACGGCCAGGTTCTCGTGGTCGCCGGTCTTCTCCAGTTCGACCGGTATCGCCCAACGCTGCCTGCTGGCCTGGAGTCGATAGGCATTGTGCCCCACCCCATCGGCGACCTGCCCGATTCCCTTGCGGCCATAGCCCAATGACAGCGTCACCGCCCGCTCGGGCATGCCCGGCAGCACGTAGACCGGCACCTCGAGCCGATGATCGCGAGTGCTAATTCGCACCACCTCCCCCTCCATGAGACCTCGCGCCTCGGCCAGCGCCGGGCTGACCAGCAGCGCATTGCTCCAGGTCAGCTTGGTCAGCGGACGCGGCAACTCCTGCAGCCAACCATTGTTGGCATAGTGCCCGTCCCACACCGCGGCGTCCGGCTGTAATTGCAGCGTTATGCCCTCGGCCGGCTCTTTCGCCGAGGGAGGTGGCGGCAACGCGTTCATCCAGCCCTCGCGCGGCGTGACCTCGACGGCCAGGGATGTGGACCCCGCCAGTAGGCCGTCGTGCAGACAGCGCCGCCAGAACGTGGTGAAGTCTTCCTCGTCATGCCGCTCACGCCAGTAGCCGACCAGCAGTTCGCGGGCATCCTCGTCGATTCCCCGGGTCAGCGCGGTCAACAATTGCAGGCCGGTCTTGCCGCCATGCAGTGGCTGGATCAATGGCTGCAGGAAGCTCGTGGTGCCATCGAATGCCCGGGCATCGCCCCAGGTTTCCAGCGCATGCGTAGCCGGGATGTGCCAGTGCGACAGCCGCCCCGTCTCGTTGTAGGTTTCGCCCCAATGCAGGCGCCAGGGGACCTGTCGATAGGCCCGTTCGAACGCCAGATCGGCCGGTGCCGTATAGACGGGATTGGTGCCCATGACTACGAGATCGTCGACCTCACCGGCCTGCATGGCCTCGGTCAGCGCGTCCAGGCCAGGCGCGGCATGGCCGGCATCGACCGGCGTAATGAATGCCAGCGTCCGGCCATGGGCCTCCAGCTGCTGGTTGATGGCATGGGCGATGGCATGTACCGCGGGCGGTTGCCGGTCACCGGGAACGACCACGGCCTCACCGGCATGCCGGCGCAGGTCATCGACCAGCGGATTGAGCCAGCTCTCCGCCACCCCGGGCCGATCGGGCGGCTCGACCGCTACGCCCAACGCCCGGGCCAGCTGGCGCGCGAAGGCCTCTACCTGCCGATAGTCCAATCGATGGCGATGGTCGGCGACGCTGCCGGTGATGCTGGGGGTCGACTCGACCACGTAGAGCCGGGTGAGAACGTCGTCGTTGTCGCGAGGCCGTCGCCGTGTCATGAGGTCGTGGGCATAACGCAGAAAGCCCGGTTGCATCTGCAGGAAATCGGCATCCAGCGACACCACCACGCGCGTGCGCTCGAAATGGTAGACCGCCTCCAAGGGCCTGCCGAACAGCAGCTCGCTGCCGGCGTAGACGGCACGCCGGTCAATCGGCTCATGCACATACCAACGGGCCTGTGGCCAACGTGCGAGCAGCGTCGACAAGCGGTCATGCTGGCTCGGTGAGGTCAGGCTGCCGGTGAGAATCGCCAGCCCGCGCCCTTCCCGCGCCTCCCAGGTGCGACGCCTTTCCCACAGTGCCATGAGCCAATCGTCATAGCCGGCGATATTCCCCCGGTGCATGACCGCGGCGGCACGATCCGGATCATAGAGCGACAGCACCGAGGCCTGGGAGAAGATATCGCAGGCGCCCAGGGTGGCTGGATGTTGCGGATTGCCCTCCAGTTTGACCGGGCGTCCCTGATGGCTGCGGGCCAGCACGCCATGGGCATAGCCGCCGACCAGGTGAGAGGTGGCATAGTCGCGCAAGACCCCCGGCACCTGCCCTTCGGGCATGTTGACGTAGGGCACGATGAATTCCGGCGGTTGCCGACCGCAGGCAGTGAGCCCGGCCAGTGCCAGGCTCGCGGCCATCAGCTTGAGGGCGCCGCGTCGATCCAGCGGCGCCTCCCACACCGCCCCGAGCCGCGGGAACTCCTGGTGCAGAAACCGGCCGAACGCCTCGCTTTCAGCCAACTCCTCCAGACTTCGCCAGTATTGCGGCCCCCGCGCATGCGAAAGCCGTTGACGAATCTGCTGTAGGTCGTTGTGGCTCATCGATGACATGTGACGCACTCGGTCAGGTTGTCCTTGCGAATGCCATAGTGCTCGCGCAGTTCATGGCCCGGGATGCCGTCCCCGGCCGGGTCATAGCCCAGCGCCGTGATCCGGTTCTCGGGGCGCAGATAGGGTTCCGGATGACGATGACAGGCAAGGCACCACTGCATGGTCAAGGGCTTTTGCTGCGTGGTGATCGGCATCCTGTCGACGCGACCGTGGCAGGATTCGCAGCCCACGCCGTTGTTCACATGGGCACGATGGCTGAAATAGGTGAAATCCGGCAGATCATGGACGCGCACCCAGGCGATGGGCTTGTCATGCTGCAGGCTCTGGCGAACAGGCGCCAGCATGGCGGCGCTCGTCCACAACTGCGAATGGCAGGTCATGCAGGTCGAGGTCGGCGGGAGGCCGGCGAAATCGGACTGCTCCACGCTGGTATGGCAATACCGGCAGTCGATGCCCAGCCCACCGACATGATGACCATGACTGAAAGGCACCGGCTGTTCGGGGGTCGAATTGACCCCGGTAGTGTGGGCCGAACTGCCAAGGGTAATCGCCACGATGACCAGAGCGACCCCCCCCACCAGTCCCCCCCAGAGCATCGCACTCACCAGCGAATTCGCCCGGCGGGGAAAAATTTGCGGCATACCGCCTCTCCTTGGACGGGGTCTGTTGGCTATCTCCTTAACGGCACCGCCCGTGGCCCAACGCAACTCACTATAGAAAACAAGCGCTCGGTCTTGCCAGTGCGCCCGCCAGGATCGGCCGACGCGATCTCCCCTCGTCGAGATCTACTACCCTGAGTCTGGACCGATAGCCTCGCAGCGCGCCATGCCCCCGAACCTGATCGAGCCTGCCAAGCGCGACGCCGCCTCGCCTGCCGACAAACCCGCCGAGTGTCCCGGCCCGTCGCCACGGGACAACATATTTGCCGTTCACGGCATGTGGTGCAGCAGTTGCGCCTTCGCCGTAGAGCACGTCCTGCGGCGTCAGCCGGGCGTCGAGCACGCCAGCGTCAACTTCATGTCGTCTACCGCCTTTCTGCAATGGAACCCCGCCCGTACGGATGTCGAGATCTTGCGCCGGCATGTCGGCAGGCTCGGCTACTCCCTGGGCAACACCCCCAGCACGGAAGAGAGCCGCACACGCCTGGCCCGGGAAAGACGCACCCTGGTGACTCGCCTCGTGGTCAGCGTGGCGTTCGGCATGTGGACGGTGATGGCCTCGTCCCTGCTGTACTTCAATTATGGGCTGGGGCCTGACGTCGACTGGGTGCTGGCGTTGGTGGCCAGCACGCTGGCCCTGCCCGTAGTAGGGTATTCGGGAGTGCCCTTCTATCGTGCCGCCTGGCGCACCCTACGCGCCGGCCGGCCCGGGATGGACGTGCTGGTCAGCCTAGGCGCCCTGGGTGCCGTACTGTTCTCGGCCTGGCAACTCTGGCATGGCTCGGCGGATGTCTACGTCGATACCGCCGTGATGCTGATCACGCTGCTGCTGGTGGGTCGCCTGGTGGAGATGTTCAGTCGCCAGGATGGCCTCGATGCCCTGGCGGCCCTGGATGATCTGACGCCCGATACTGCCCGAGTGTGGCAGGCGGGAAATTGGGTGGCATTACCGCTCGACCAGGTCAGTGTGGGTGACCGGATCAGGGTCGAGAGCGGCGACGGCGTGCCCTTCGACGGCGTGCTGATCGATGACCGGGCAAGCGTCGACCGAGCGGCGCTGACCGGCGAGCATGCCCCCATCACCCTGACCCGTGGCGACCGTATCGAGGCAGGCTGTCTCAATGCCGACACGGCCTTCACGCTGATCGTCGAGGTCGAACTGGGCAACCGCTACATCGATACCCTGCGCCACAGGATGCTCGAACTGGTTGCCCGCAAGGGAGACGTCCAGAAGTTATCGGATACCTTCGCCCGCTGGCTGCCCACGGCGGCACTGTGTCTGGCGCTAGTTACCTTCGGCCTCACGCTGCTGCGGGGTGTAGAGGTCGAGGCCGCCTTTGCCTGGGCGCTGTCGGTTCTGGTCGTGGCCTGCCCCTGTGCCGTGGGCCTGGCCATTCCGGTGGTGACTCAGGCCGCCAGCGCCCAGGGACTGAGACACGGCCTGGTGTTCAAGGACATGTCGGCCTTCGAGAGCCTGGCCCGGGCCCGCAGCATTGCCTTCGACAAGACGGGGACGCTGACCAGCGGCCGACTCGGTATCCGCGAGATACGCACCGCTCCGGGCATCGAGGCGGATCGGCTGCTGCAACTCGCTGCCCAGGCGGAACGGGGCATCATGCATCCCGTCGCTCAGACCCTACGCCGCCGGGCCATCGAGCGTGGCCTGGCGCTGGCTGATGACGTCGAGGTGACCCACCATCCTGGTCAGGGGGTCGAGGTGCGCCTCGTCTCCGGCGCGTGGCTTCGGGTCGGTTCACCGACATGGCTCGAGAGTTGCGGCACGCGCTTGCCCGACATGCCGGATCTGGCCGGCAAGCTGGTCGCCGTTTCTCTGGGGGCACACTGGCAGGGTACGCTGGCGCTGGATGAGACGCTCCCGGCCGATACATCGGAAGCGGTATGCCACTTGCGCCGGGCCACGCTGACGGTGGCCCTGCTGAGTGGCGATCGGCGCACCAGCGTGGAGGCCGTCGGTAAACGGGCGGGATTCCGGAAGGAGGAGCGCTATGCCGCGCTGACACCCGACGCCAAGGCCAGGCTGGTCGATGCCCTGCCCAAGCCTTCGGCATTCGTCGGCGACGGCATCAACGACACCTTGGCACTGGCCAGTGCAACGACCGGGATCAGCGTGGCCGGTGCCACACGGCAGGCACACGATATCGCCGCCATATCGCTGCTCACGCCCGGCATCGGCCAGGTCCGGGAGGCGCATCAATTGGCCCGGCGCGCCTATCGGCTGATGCGCCAGAACCTGGGATTCTCGATCGGCTACAACCTGCTGGCCTTGGGGATCGCATTATGGATGCCGATTCCACCGGTCATCGCCGCCACGGCGATGACGATCAGCTCACTGAGCGTCTTGGCCAATGCCGGGCGTCTCTACCTCGATCCGGCCAATTAAGCGTGCCCGCCGCAGGCAGGCGGCTTTCACGGTCGCGGCAAGCCGCATCAGCGAACACCCCCGGCACTGGTAAGCTGTCGCGGCCCGCCACTCGGCAACTCACGACACGGGACCATTCTCGGCTACCATGGTCCGACAGGCCAAGGCGGGGCCCGGCGCCTCTGCCCTGGCGATCCCTTCCAGGAAGCCGCAGAGCGACAATGACGTCTCCCGACCCTCGACACGCTGCCCTCCCCGACGTACTGGCCGGCCCACTGCTGCGGCGACTGTCCCCGGACCGCCTGGTGCTCTGGCTGGTGGGCTCGCGTCCCCTCGCGCTGAGCCTGATGCTGCATCCCGCCGGCCAGCCGCCACGGCGACTGGGCCTGAACGACCGGCGACTCCGGCGCCTGCCGCTGGGCCGCCATGCCTGGCTGCACCTGATCGACGTGGCCCTCGACACGCCCCTACCCCGGGGCGTACGCATCGACTACGACCTCAAGATCACCTCGTCATCCGGCCAGGCCGGCATCGCCGACTGGGCGCCCCACCTGCTGCATGAGGGGGGCGCCTATCCCTGCTTCGTGCTGGCCGAGTCACACCGCCGGCTGCTGCACGGCTCCTGCCGCAAGCCTCACCACGACGGCCCGGACGGCCTGGTGCGCGCCGATGCCTGGTTGGCCGAACGTCGCGAGGCCCCCGAGGCATGGCCGGCCTGGCTGCTGATGACCGGCGACCAGGTCTATGCCGACGACGTGGCCGGTCCCCTGCTGGTGACGATCCATGCCCTGATCCAGCGCCTCGGGTTATTCGACGAGACCCTCGAGGGGGCCACCGTAGCCGACAGCCAGGCCCTCTATGCGGCCACCGATACCTACTACCGACGCGAGTCGCTGCTGCCCGACGTGAAGAACAGTGCCGACCTGCGCGAGCGCTTCTTCGGTGGGGCACGCAAGCCGGTGTTCACCTCCGCCAACGCCCACAACCACCTGATGAGCTTTGCCGAGGTCATCGCCATGTACCTGCTGGTCTGGTCGCCGGTGCCCTGGCGGCTGGTGAGCATCACCGAGCCGGCGCTGGATAACACCAACGGCGAACGCTTCCATCAGGAGCAGGCGATCATCGAAGCCTTCATCGTGGGCCTGCCCGCCGGCGCCCGACTGATGGCCCACCTGCCCTCGCTGATGATCTTCGACGACCACGACGTCACCGATGACTGGAACCTCACCGCCGACTGGGAGCGCACCGCCTACGGTCATCCCTTCTCGCGGCGGATCATCGGCAATGCGTTGCTCGCCTACCTGCTTTGTCAGGGGTGGGGCAATGACCCGGACCGCCTGGCCGAGCCTCTGGACGACGCCACCCGCCTGCTCGAAGCGGCAGCCGCGGCGGATGGCTGGCTGCCCCCCGGAGATCAGGACGCCGTCATCCAGCGCCTGCTGCGTTTCCAGGGCTGGGAGGTCCAGGTCGAGGGCCATCCGCGGCTGATCGTGCTGGATACCCGCACCCGGCGCTGGCGCAGCGAGCGCAGCCCCCGGCGCCCCTCGGGGCTGATGGACTGGGAAGCCCTGTCGGAACTCCAGCAGCAGATCCTGGACGCCCCCTCGGTGGTGATCGTCTCGCCCGCGCCGATGTTCGGGGTCAAGTTGATCGAGATCATCCAGAAGCTCTTCACTCTGGCGGGCAAGCCGCTGCTGGTGGATGCCGAGAACTGGATGGCCCATCGCGGCGCGGCCAGCGTGATGCTCAACATCTTCCGCCACTCGCGCACCCCGGGCCATTACGTGATTCTCTCCGGCGACGTGCACTATTCCTTCGTCTACGACATCCGCATCCGCCACCGCCGCGCGGGCCCCCGGATCTGGCAGGTCACCTCCAGCGGCGTGAAGAACGCCTTCCCCGACACCCTGCTCGACTGGTTCGACCGCCTGAATCGCTGGCTCTACGCACCGCGCTCACCGCTCAACTGGTTCACCAAGCGCCGGCGCATGGCGATCACCCCGCGGGACCCGGATCGGGCCAAGGCGGGCGAACGCCTGTGGAACGGGGCCGGCATCGGCCTGGTGGAACTCGACGATCGAGGACGTCCGGAGCGAGTACGTCAGCTCGACGCCCGGGGCTTCGACGTGGAGTTTCCGCCACCGTTGGCCACGCGGGAATGATACCTGTTCGCTCGGCGCAGGGCCTCACCGCACCCCGCATGGCATCCCGCGGCCTCAGACGGGCCGGCGACGCCGCCACAGGGCCAGGCCCACGGCCATCACCGGCCAGGTCATGACCGCGGCCATGCTGTCATCGAGCACAATGCCGACCCCGCCGGGGAGCGACTCGGCCTGGGCCACCGGCAACGGCTTGGTGATATCGAACACCCGGTAGACGACGAAGGCCCCGGCCAGGATAGCGGGATGGCGAGCCGCCGACAGCCCGAGCACCGTCAGCGGGAAGGCGACGATTTCGTCGAGCACGATGCGCCCATCGTCCTTGAAGCCCAACACCGTGGCGGCCTGGTGGCAGACCGGCATCGCCGCCACCAGCAGGGCGGCCACCACGGCGAGTTGCACCCGCCGGGCGCGCCCCAACAGCCACCCGGCCAGCGGCAGGCCCGGCAGCGAGCCGACGGTGCCGGACGCCAGCGGCGAAAGGCCCAGCCCCAGGCCGGTGGCCAGTAACATCAATGCGGTTTCCATGGTCAGGGGGCCTCAAGCCGGCATCACCGGCACGCCGATCAGGCGCAAGTGGAGATAGAAGGCGAAGAGTGCATAGGCCACCAAACCCACTGCCACCGTAATGGTGGTGGCTGCCCAGCTTGGTGCCGGCGGCGCGGGTCGGGGACGGCGTCGTGCGGCGCGGAAGTCGAACACCGCCCATACCAGGAAGGCGCCGAAGAAGACGATGTCGCCCAGCCGACCATTGGCTAGCAGGTGCGAGAAGGCCCACAGCTTCACGCCCAGGATCATCGGGTGGCCAAGCTTCACCTTGAGATGGTTGCGCGGCACATAGGCCGCCACCAGCAGCACAAACGACGGAATCATCAGCAGGGCGACCAGGTGACGCAGGGCGACCGGTGGTGTCCAGATGAAGAGCGGATCCAGGCGCATCTGGCCGTAGCCCCAGATCGCCAGCACCAGGCCGACCAGCGAGGCCAGTGCATAGAGCGCCTTCCAGGGCGTAAGGCCAAGCCGCTCGATCTGTGCCGTTCGCCAGTCGTCGGCGACGATGCGCACCGAGTGCACGCCGAGGAAGATCACGAGGCCGAGAATCATCAGGGTCATGGGGCACACCTTATATCGGCAAAAGAGAACGAAACGAGAGGCAGCCTAACCGTTCCGCTCCCGTCCTACCAGTGACTGATGCCTTGCCATCCACCGACCTGCCACTCCTGCCGCCTGATTGCCAGCCCCAACACTGCAGACATACTTACGGTCTATATAGGGACATTGAGCAGGCTTTGCCTAAGCAATACGGTGATCCCAAACCACGCCGCAATTGGAAATATAATGTTAGCGATCGTACTGGCCTGTCTGATCATTTTCTTCGCTTCCACCTTGCAGGCGGCAACGGGGTTCGGCTTTTCCGTGCTGGCCACGCCACTCTTGTTCTTGATCTTCGAGCCTCATCAGGCAATCCAGATCAACATAATCATTTCGCTGATCATATCCCTTATTCTCTACCCGGAACTGAAGAAGACTGTTGACAAGCACCTGCTTTACAACCTTGCAAAAGGCGCCATCATTGGCACCCCTATCGGAGTTGTTCTAATTCTCTTCCTCAGCGAGACAATGCTCAAGATATTTGCAGGGATCGTCATCCTGTCACTGACCTTTGTCGTACTGCTCCGATTCAGTATTCAACAAAAGGGGTCACGGGACATCATATCAGGCCTTTCTTCGGGTGCACTGACCACTAGCCTTGGCATGCCTGGCCCGCCTCTGCTTCTTTACTTCTCCAGCACCAATCTGGACAAACACACCTTGAGGAGCACGACACTCATATACTTTCTCTTCATCTACTTTCTGGGATTGATTGCGCATGTTTTCACTATTGGCAGCAGCTGGAACACCTGGCTGATTGCTGCCGCACTCACTCCCATGGCGTTTGCTGGCATCTTTGCCGGCCGCACAGCATTCAGGATGATCAGCCAAAAAACATTCAGGATAATAAATATCTCCATACTCCTGGCAACCGGAGCTTCTCTTATCGTTACATCCTTAAACTAATTAAACAACAATCACTTTTACAACCTGACAATAACAACCCTTGCATGTCGATGAACCTCCCCTATAACAGCGAGGCATTACAATGAGAACGATAGCGAACATATTTACCAAGGTAGCCGAAAGGTACCTGCCTGACGCTTTTATCTTTGTCTTCTTCTTGACCTTTATTGTTTTCGCACTGGGCTTGCTGAAAGGCTATCAACCCAACCAGGTGCTAGACTTCTGGGGAGAAGGCTTTTTCGATATTTTGAGATTTACCGCACAGGCCACCTTGATGCTGGTAACAGGGTTCGCACTAGCGCACACCCCCATCGTCAACAAGATATTGGTCGCTTTTGCCAAGTTTCCCAGAAATGAAGTCCAGATCATTGCCCTGACCACCTTGGTCATGATGGTTTGCAGCTGGTTTTCATGGGGCTTCGGCTTAATTGCAGGCGCCATTGTGGCAAGGGAGATGGGCATCGTTCACAGGGACAAGATCCACTATCCCCTCGTGGTCGCTGCATCCTATGCTGGTTTTATTGTATGGCATGCGGGGTATGGCGGTGCCATACCTACCTTGATCGCGACCGAAGGCCATTTCCTCGAATCCGCCATGGGTGTTATTCCTGTTTCACAAACGATTTTTTCCATTAACACCTTAATCATCTTGTTTGCGTTGGTGCTGATTATCCCCTTGACCATGGTCATGATGCGTCCGCGCGCCAATGAAGAGAGAAGAAGTATTCCTGAAAGTGAAATCAGCTTTGAAGAGCAGGACCCTGACGTTAAAGTTGACAAGAAGACGCTGACACCGGCGCAAAGGATTGAGCGCTCCAGAATTGTTCCCCTTCTTCTGGGCGCTGTCGGCTGCATTTGGCTAGCTCAATATTTCATTACCGGCGGTGCCGTCAACCTCAATATCGTCATTATGACCTTCTTTGCACTAGGCCTGCTCTTCACCCACAGCACCATGGAGTACATCACTTATTTCACAGGCGGAGCAAAATCGGCTTATGGCATCATTATGCAGTTTCCATTCTATGCGGGTATCATGGGTATCATGATTCATACCGGACTGGCTGCAGACATCGCCTCAATGTTCGTTGCCATTGCCAATGAAAATACCTTGCCCTTCTGGGGATTCATTAGTGCCGGCATCGTGAACATGTTTGTTCCCTCTGGCGGTGGGCAATGGGCAGTTCAGGGCCCCATCATGGTAGAGGCCGCCTCACAACTGAATGCCGATATATCTCGCGTGGCGATGGGGGTCGCGTGGGGAGATGCCTGGACCAATATGCTGCAACCCTTCTGGACCCTCCCCCTGCTTGCCATTGCCGGCCTTGGAATTAGAGACATCATGGGGTATACAGCCGTGGTGCTGATTGTGAGCGGTTTTGTGATCGGCGGCGGCCTGTTGTTTCTCTAACAATTCTTGATGGGAGCCCGCCGGCGGGCTCCCCGACTGGAGGACGCCAATGGAGCATTATATTACCGAGCTTAGCGTTCTAGAACTTGGCACTCTGATCAAGAACCGGAGCGTGTCTTGCACCGAAGTGACAACCAGCTTCTTGAAACGCATTGAATCTCTCAACCCCAGGATAAATGCCTTTTGCGATATCTTTTATGAAAGGGCCATGCAGGATGCCAAGCTGGCCGACGACGCTATCGCACGCGGGCACTATCTCAGCCCGCTGCATGGAATTCCCATAGCCCTGAAGGACCTGACCCCAACTTCAGGGTCCACGACAACCTTTGGCTCCAGACTCTTCAGGCGCCACAAGCCACAGCATGATGCCATTCTGGTGGAACGACTCAAGAACAAGGGGGCCATCCTTGTCGGCAAGACCAACACCCCCGAGTTTGGCCATAAGGGCGTAACGGACAACCTGGTCTTTGGCAAGACTCGCAACCCACGGGACCTGACCAAGGTGGCAGGAGGATCTAGTGGTGGGTCCGCCGCGGCCGTTGCCGCCACTATGGTCCCCATTGCCGAGGGCAGCGATGGCGCAGGCTCGCTCAGGATTCCCGCTGCCTTGTGCGGCGTAGTGGGCTTTAAGCCAAGCTTCGGCCGAATTCCGGACGTTGCGGGTCCCTTCTCGAGCACGACCCCCTTCTTTCACAATGGTCCGATCTCTCGAAATGTGCATGATAGCCATATCTTTTATCGTGCGATTGCAGGAGAGGATCATAGGGACCCGTTTTCGCTTCCAACGGAGCACGGCCTGGTGAGCAAACCACTGCCTTCTCTCTCGACACTAAAAATTGCCTACAGTAGAAGTCTCGACTATTTTCAGGTCTCCCCCGAAGTCGAGGCATGTGTTGATACAGCCGTCACCAGACTCTCGAGTCTTGGCTGTCAGGTGGAACCCGTCGATCTTGGCATGAACCTGGATGTCGAAGAATGCTTCATGACACTATGGCGCTTCAAGCTTTCAAGCACTTACGGAAACCTCAAGGATAATGAACTAGCACTACTTGAGCCTGCCGTACGCCAGTTGATCGGTGAAGGAAACAAGATCACTCCCGCTGATTACGGTCGCGCCATCCAGACGAGAGAGAAGGTATGGAACACCATTTCGAAGCTATTTGTCGATTATGATTTCCTGGTATGCCCCACCACGTCGGTGCCAGCTTTCGACATCGATGCTTCTCCCCCCAAAGAGATTAATGGAACAAGTATAAACTCATTGATTGGCTGGTTCCTTACCTATCCTTTCAACTTGACAGGCAATCCCGCAATTTCCTTGCCTATCGGCGCGTGCAACTCTGGCTTGCCTGTTGGCATGCAAGTGGTAGGCAAACGACTGGATGACACCCGTCTATTGAATTTTGCCGAGCTTATCGAGTCAAAGATTCAATAACGTGTCACAAACTTGCCCACACCAATCTGGCAAGCCATAGGCTGCCAGATTGGCCAACCTATTCATTTCTATAATTCTTATCAAACCTTCAACAAGTATAACCGCCGCGGCCTACCTTTTCCTAGGGGTTGCTCTTCTCCTACCACAGTGGCATAACCGGCCTGTTCCAGTGAGGCAATGATTCGTCGAGCACTTCTCGAGGTGACATTAAACTTCCTGGCCACCTCATTCGCCGTAACCCTCAGCTCCCCTCCTCGAGCAGACAACGAAAGAATCTTGTGAATCGTTGCCACTCCCAAGCCTGTCTTTCTGGACAAGTCTAACATATAGTCATTATCCGTTCGATACGCAAAATCCCTTTTCTCCCACTGACCAACAGGGCCAAGCAAATGACCACCAGCGTCCATGATATGGCAGGAAAACCTCCCATGGCTTAGCGACGCCTTGAGTGCCTTTTCTGCCTGCCGCGATGCCTGCTTTACCGAGGTACCGTACCCCACCCCCCAGAATGACCCTACACCGCATTCCGTATAAATCCTGTAGCCAATACTAAAATCATCCAGCATATTGGTTTCCTTGTCGACATCCGGCTTTCTACAGATAATTTCCAGTCGACTTCGGCCTTTTTGCCAATGCGCCTCCCCTTTGATTTTTTCTGAAAACTCCTTGACCAATCTCGCCACGCCGCCAGGCTGGTTGGTGGCCCTGTCCTCACCACCATGCACTGATGTCACAGCCTCAGCCATCCTGGCCTTCAGCACAGCCAACTGTTCCCTTCCTGCAACCTTAGCCTGATGCATTAATATGGATCGCTGGATACCATTGCGTATCGATGACTTCGCGGGAGAAATCCTGATGACAGGCGCCCCCATCTTTTCCAACTTCTCATAAACCAGATAGATACTCGTCATGGAAAAGTCGACCTGCCCCTTTTTCCATAGCCGATAGTGAAACCTGACAATATCATCCAGCTTGTCGGTATAATGACACTCCCAGGAAAATATCTGTTCTGACCTGATCTCCAGTTCTTCTAGGCACTCCTTTATATCAGCCTCTGCGGGATGATCGATACTGAAACGCAGACCCTTGGCAATAGAGACCAGGTCAACACTCCGGAACAGCGCCTTGTAGATTGACACTTCCGTGTAGTCAATATACAGAACCGGAACCTCCAGACTCAACCATCGCCTCCTGACATTGTCCTTTATAATATGATAGGCAAGCGGCCCCCCAAACAGGATGACATCGAAATCGCCCCTATCAACCAACTCGACCACTTCCCCCGGATTCTGATAGGTCTCGACATGAATGAATACGCTATCGAAAGAGCTCACCACCCGTTTCAGGTCATCGACGATATCTGGTGTCACGAGGCATAGTATTTTCACGTTCTCCATGCACACCTCCTCATCACACCAAGCCGAGGGTACGGAGCCTGCGCTTTGTTGCAGCGGCTATCCCCAGACACATATGCAACTGCCTTCGGCCTGCCTACTCGCCGTGCCAAGTGCCTGCCTGCGATTGTCATGCAAGTCTAGGTAGGGAAAGAGCGACGTACGACATGCAAGCATCCTCGCGGCCCCCCTTGCCAGGCAAGGTGGCCAACGCAAAAGCACTACGTTTTCTTCTCGAACCAGTCTTTCGTACCGCCTTCGTAATCGTATACCTGGGTGAAGCCGGCCTCTTCGAGCCGCTTGGCGGCCTTGGGAGACGCGTCGCAATCGAAGTTGGCACAGTAGACGACAACCTTGCGATACTTGCAGCCGACGACACCCTCCACTTTCTCGACGAAATTCTCGTCCTTCACGGGAATGTTGATCGAGGTGCGTATGTGTTCCTTGTTGAAGGCCTCCGGTGCCAATACATTGATGAGCACGAAATCTTCATGTTCGGCTTCGTTCATGGTCTTCAGCTCATCACGCGTGATCGGTTGCATGATCGCCTCCTTAACCTCAAGGGATTCGATAACGGTTTCCGCACCGTTCCATGTTCGTCAGGGGATGCTAACCCCCTTATTATAGAAGACTCTTTGCCCTCCATCGCCGTGCCGAGGCCCATCCAGGCTGCTGTTGGATAAACGGCCTCACCCCGGATACGCTTCCTGCCTTGTGGCTGGCATGATAGGGGCCTGATCCCTGGTCCATGCGAAACGATGACCCTCGATACCACACACCTTAACCGACACATGACCCACTTCGACGGCCACCACGAGATCTGGCTGTTCGGCTACGGCTCGCTGATCTGGAAGGCCGATTTCCCCTTCCTGGAGCGCCGCCCCGCCTGCATCCACGGCTGGGAGCGACGCTTCTGGCAGGCGTCTCACGACCACCGTGGCACCCCCGAGGCGCCGGGCCGGGTGGTCACCCTGGTGCGCCGCCCCGAGGCCGTCTGCCACGGCATGGCCTACCGGATCACCCCCGAGGTGCTGGGCCCGCTCGACGTGCGCGAGAAGAATGGCTACCTGCGCGAGGTCACCACCCTGCACTTCCTTGCCCCGGATGAGCATGTGCCGGGCGGCGGCAGTCCTGACCAGACCCGACACGCGCATGCCGAGGGGCTGGTCTACATCGCCACCGAGCACAACGCCGCCTTCCTGGGCGAGGCCCCGCTCGACGCCATCGTCGAGCAGATCGCTACGGCCCATGGCCCGAGCGGTCCCAACCGTGACTACCTGCTCAACCTAGCCGAGGCCCTGGCGACGCTCGGGGTCGACGACCCCCATGTGTTCGCCCTAGCTCGCCGACTGCGTGCCCTCCTCGTCCCTCAACGCTCCGCCGGCCCCGCCCGGGGTGAACGATGAACCGCCAGGATCCCCGCCCATGACCGTGACCCTCGACGACATCCGCCAGGCCGCCGACCGTATCCGCGACAGCGTGGAGCGTACTCCCTGTCTGCGCTCGCGTACGCTCTCGACGCTCACCGGCTGTGAGCTCTACATCAAGTTCGAGAACCACCAGTTCACCGCCGCGTTCAAGGAGCGCGGCGCCCTGAACCACCTGCTCTCGCTCACCGCCGAGGAGCGTGCCCGCGGCGTGATCGCCATGTCCGCCGGCAACCACGCCCAGGCGGTGGCCTACCACGCCGCCCGGCTGGGCATCCACGCCACCATCGTCATGCCGCGCCACACACCCAACCTCAAGGTGCGCAACACCCGACACCTGGGGGCCGAAGTGCATCTGGAGGGCAACGGGGTGGACGAGGCCGGGGCCTACGCCCAGCGTCTGGCCAAGGAGCGCGACCTGGTCTTCGTGCATCCCTATGACGACGCGCGCATCATCGCCGGCCAAGGCACCATCGCCCTGGAGATGCTCGAGGATGTACCAGACCTGGAGTGCCTGGTGGTGCCCATCGGCGGGGGCGGCCTGATCGGCGGCAACGCCGTGGCGGCCAAGGCCATGCGCCCCGAGATCGAGGTGATCGGCGTGCAGACTCAACGCTTCCCCGCCATGAAGCAGGCGCTCGCCGGCGAGGAGGTTCACTGCGGCCTGGCCACCCTGGCCGAGGGTATTGCCGTGAAGCAGCCCGGCCGCCTGACCCTGCCGATCATCCGCAAGCGGGTCGCCGACATCGTGCTGGTGGACGAGCCGGAGATCGAGCGCGCCATCCTGCTGCTGCTGGAGATCGAGAAGACGGTGGCCGAGGGCGCCGGGGCCGCGGGGCTGGCCGCCCTGCTCGCCGAGCCCGAACGCTTCCGCGGCCGCAAGGTAGGGTTGGTGCTGTGCGGCGGCAATATCGACATGCTGGCGCTGTCCTCGGTAATCCAGCGCGGCCTGGTGCGCAGCGGTCGCATCGTACGCATCCGGGTCGGCATCTCCGATGTGCCCGGGTCGCTGGCCGAACTCACCCGCTTGCTCGCCGAGCAGCGCGCCAACGTCATCCAGATCGCCCACCAGCGCACCTTCACCGACCTGTCCCTGCGCGCCACCGAGGTCGAAGCCACCCTGGAGACGCTGGGCAGCGACCACACCCGCGAACTAATCGCGGCGCTGCGCGCCGAGGGCTACGACCCGGTGCTGCCCGCCAACGAGTTGCACCCGGACGAGCGCTGGGCCGACGACCCCGAAGGCCATAACTGAATGATGACGCTGCTGATCTATATCGCCGCCGCTCTGGCGGAGATCGCCGGCTGCTTCAGCGTCTGGGCCTGGTGGCGTCTCGATCACTCCTCGACCTGGCTGCTCCCGGGGCTGGCCAGCTTGGCGCTGTTCGCCTGGTTGCTCAGTCTCTCCTCGGCTGACTACGCCGGCCGCGCCTATGCCGCCTATGGCGGGGTCTACATCGCCACCTCGCTGCTCTGGCTGTGGCTGGTCGAGCAGCGCGCACCGGACCGCTGGGACCTGCTCGGCGCCGGGGTCTGCCTGTTCGGGGCCGGCATCATCCTCTTCGCACCCCGCGGCGGATAACGCCGCGATCTCGTCTTCCTCGCAGGACCATGCCATGTGATTCCCTGCTTAAAGGCAAATAACCAGATATTTATCTGGCTAAATAGATCAACCAAGGTCGCAAAAGCTATTTATAAACGACGATGATAGAATGCCGCGCGTCCGGCAGGGGCCCCCTCGACAAGGCGCTCCGCCCCGTCGCGCCCCTGCTCCAGCGCCTTCCATTCCCCGTGAGACATCCCATGATCGCAACCGTCCATACCCTCAGCCGCCCGCTGCGGCAGCTGGGGCTGATTCCCCAGATCGCCATCGGCATCGCCTGCGGCATCCTGCTGGCCACCCTCTCTCCCGAGGCCGCCCAGGCCGTATCGCTGCTCGGCCAAGTCTTTATCTCCGCTCTGAAAGCGGTGGCCCCGGTGCTGGTGTTCCTGCTGGTGGCCGCGGCCATCGCCGGCCATAAGCGCGGCCAGCCGACCCATATCCGCGGGGTGCTGGTGCTCTATGTGATCGGTACCCTGGTGGCGGCCCTGGTAGCCGTTATCGCGAGCTTCGCCTTCCCCACCACCCTAACCCTGGATGCCCCCCAGGCCAGCGGCACCCCGCCCGGCGGCATCATCGAGATCCTCGAGAACCTGCTGCTCAACGCCGTCGCCAACCCGGTCAGCGCCCTGATGGAGGCCAACTTCATCGCCATCCTGGCCTGGGCCATCGGCCTGGGGATCATGCTGCGCGGCGCCGCCGAGAGCACCCTCACCGCGCTGAATGACCTCTCCAGCGCCGTCTCGCAGATCGTGCGGATGGTGATCCGCCTCGCGCCGCTGGGCATCTTCGGCCTAGTCGCCGGCACCCTGGCGGAAGCCGGCATGGGCGCCCTGCTCGACTACGCCCGGCTGCTGGCGGTGATCGTCGGCTGCATGCTGTTCGTCGCCCTGGTCACCAACCCGCTGATCGTGTTCGCCAAGACCCGCCGCAACCCCTACCCGCTGGTCTTCACCTGCCTGCGCGGCAGCGCCATCACCGCCTTCTTCACGCGCAGCTCCGCGGCCAACATCCCGGTCAACCTGGAGCTGTGCAAGCGCCTCAAGCTGCATGCCGACACCTACGCGATCTCGATCCCGCTGGGGGCGACCGTGAACATGGCCGGGGCCGCCGTCACCATCTCGGTGATCACTCTCGCCGCCGCCCACACCCTGGGCATCGCCGTCGACTTCCCCACCGCCCTGCTGTTGTGCGTGGTCTCGGCCCTGGCCGCCTGCGGCGTCTCCGGGGTGGCCGGCGGCTCACTGCTGCTGATCCCCATGGCCGCCAGCCTGTTCGGCATCTCCACCGACGTGGCCATGCAGGTGGTGGCGATCGGCTTCGTGATCAGCGTGGTGCAGGACGCCACCGAGACCGCCCTCAACTCCTCCACCGACGTGCTGTTCACCGCCGTGGCCTGCCGCCAGCCCGGGGTCGAGACCTCCGACGCGTGACCCCTCCCGCCATGGGCCGCGGTTCGCGGCCCATGGCAGCCCGCCTTCCCGAGCCGGCGCCTGCTTTGCTCGTGGTAACATATCGGCTTATCCTGAACGAATCTGGCGTCACGCGTCCGCCCCGTCAGGCTTCGGCCCCCGCCTCACGACCCAGCCGCCCGACCCGCGACGCCTCATGGCCCATCACTCGGGCCCCATTCGTATGGTGAGGCTGGCTAACTACCACCATCGCAACACGGGAAAAACGATGAGCAGCAAGATCAACGTGGCAGCTCCCCTGGTCATCCTGCATGGCGACGAGATGGCCCAGGTGGCCTTCGAGCGGATCCTCGATACCTTCGTGACCACCCGGCTGGACGTGCCGCTGGTAGAGATCGACCTCTCGGCGGAAAATCGCCTGGTCACCAATGGCCAGGTGGTGCTCGAGGCCATCGAGGCACTCAAGCAGCACGGCGTGGGCGTGAAGAATGCCGGCATGACGGTCAACCGCACCCAACTGGGCGAGCTGCTGGCCAAGCATCCGGAGCTGGATGGCGCTCGCCTTCATCCACTGGCCACCAAGTCGCCCAACGGCGCGATCCGCAAAGGCATCGGCGGCAACATCACCCGCGAGGACATCCAGTTCCGCAACCTGCAATTCAACAAGCCGGAGTGGATCGGCCGCGACATCGAGGTCGAGACCATGGCAACCGGCGGCAGCAAGGACAGCTACAACGAGCTCTCCCGCGCTACCGGCATCGTCAGGCTGATGTTCGTCGGCGCCAGCGGCGACCCGGTGGAGCTGCACCGCCGCGAGGTCAACAAGGGCGCCCCCTGGCTGCTCGCCACCAACGACCTCGACGCTATCAAGGCCTGGGCGCACCGCTTCTTCCAGCGCGCCATCGACGAGCAGCGCGACATCTACCTGGGCCTCAAGGACACCGTGATCGCCGGCTACGACGGCGTGATGCGCGCCGCCATCGAGGGGATCTACGAGCAGGAGTACAAGGCCCGGGTCGAGGCGCTGGGACTCGCCTACCACTACGAGCTGATCGACGCCCAGGCCGCGCGTATCGTCGCCAACCCGCCGGAGCGGGCGCTGTGGGGGGTGCCGGACAATACCACCGGCCGCAAGCTCTACAAGCTGGTGGAGCAGCTCAAGGTATACGGCATCCCCAGCCGCAAGGCGCAGGTGTCGATCTCGCGCATGAGTGCCGGCGGCGGCGATCAGTACGGCAGCTACAACGCCCCCGCCGCGGAGGATGGCATCCTCAAGGTGATCGTCGACGGCGACGAGAAGCACGCCCGCCACGTCAAGAAGGGCGATCCCATCCTGCTGATGTCCAATGATCGCGAGGCGATCAAGGACTGGGTGACCCAGGTATTCCGCGATGCCTCGCGCAAGCAGAAGGAGGTCTACTTCGGCCTCAAGCGCGAGTACATGGACTACGACGAGGTGTTCAGCGAGGTCATCACCAGCGTGCGTCGCGAACTGGCCCAAGGCGGCACCCCGCCCCCCTCGTTCATGATCATGCGGCCCTCCAGCCAGCTCATCAAGATGATCACCGACCCGCCCCGCAACGCCCTCTACCCGGCCCAGAACCTGGACGGCGACATCTTCTCGGACATCTCCGCGGCGCTGGGCGGCAGCCTGGCCACTGCCAGTTCGATCATCGAGAGCAAGAGCGGCACCATGCTCTTCGAGGCCCCTCACGGTACCGCCCACGACCTCTACCTTAAGTACCTGGAGAGCGACGGCGAGGAGGCCCACTTCAACTCCTCGGCGCTGATCTTCGCCGTGGCCAACGCCTTGGAAACCCTCGGCGAGCGCGAGGATAATGCGGCCCTCGTCGACTATGCCGGCCGTCTCAAGACCGCGCTGATCGACACCGTCGCCGACGGTATCATCACCGGCGACCTCAAGGGCAAGACCACCGACCCCGCCGCGGAGACCCTGGTGGATATGCAAGGCTTCCTCGACGCCGTGGCCACGCGTCTCGCGGCTTGACGCCGACGAGGCCCTGGCTGGGTAGCGAAAACGGGCCTTGCCCAGTCACGATCGCCGGGGCAAGCCCGGCGGTTGCCAGCCCGACGGCCTGGGTTTCGTGGTCGAGGCAGCTGAATCAACAAGGAGATAGGCCGATGCCAGGCCAAGATGACCCATTGCCACCCTTGGTATGGGACCCTCAGCGGGTACAGATCCGGGGGTTTACCACTGGTCTGTATCAGATCGAGTGGCTGCTCGTCATGCTGGTCACGTTCTATCTCGTGGCCTTGGGCTCTCCGGGTGAAGGGGAAGGCGGCATGCTGCTGGCCCTTGTCGCGTATTTCGGCTTCAGTCTGATGGCTAGCCAACTGCGCTTCTTCGGGGACCGGCAGCGCTGGCTGTTAGCCATCCATACCTGGGTCATGATCAGCTTCATCACCTGGTTTCTCTACAGCACCCAAGGCGTGACCGGGCCTCTGGCGAGTCTGTATCTGCTGGCCGTGGTGACCAGTGCCTTGACACTGGGAGTCCAGGCGACCTTGCTCGAGGTGGCGGCGATTGCCGCCTGCTACCTGCTGCTGTTTCAGCTCGGCGACGCCAAGCTCATGACGCCTGCCAACCTGGCGCTGGTCGGCAGCAACCTTACCGTGTTCCTGATCGTCGGTTATTTGATCTCGGCATTGGTTCATGCCATTCAGGTATCCAATCGTCTACTGCTGGCGATGGCCAGCCAGGATCCCCTGACCGGCCTGTTCAACCGGCGCGCCTTCGATGACCTGGCGCGACCTATCCACGCCATGGCGCAGCGCTCGCAACGTCCCTATAGCATGATTGTCATCGACATGGATGGCTTGAAAACCATCAATGATGGTCTGGGGCATGATGCAGGGGATCGAGCCCTCGTTGACCTGGCGCAGCGGCTGAGGGACTGCGCGCGCAGCAGCGACTTGGTGGCGCGCTATGGTGGTGATGAGTTCGTGCTGCTGTTGCCCGACACCGATGCGGACGGCGCCAGGAGCATGATGCAGCGACTGCTCGTCTCCGTGCGGGAGAGTGACCTCTGTTTCAGCATCGGCGTGGCGTCCTACCCGGAACATGGCGACCGGTTGGAGCAGCTGTTCTCGCATGCCGATCGTGCCATGTACAGGAGCAAGGCATCAGGCGGCAGTCGCGTCTCGGTCCAGGACCAGGCTCAGCCCGAGGAGCACGAGTGATGGTCGACAACCGGGCCCGGGTCAAGCGCCTGGAGGCTTCTCACTCCCTCCCCCTCGTGACCAGCTTGGCATCCACCGGCTGGCGGCGCGACCAGGCGACGAGTGCCAGTCCCGCGGCGATCATCGGCAGGGTCAGCAGCATGCCCATGGTCACCCAGCTGAAGGCGATGAAGCCGATATGGGCATCCGGCAACCGCACAAACTCCACCGCGAAGCGAAACAGGCCGTAGAGCGCGAGGAAGAGTCCCGAGACCAGGCCGCGGCGGCACGGCGTAGCCGAGACCCACCACAGCACGGCGAAGAGCACCGCGCCCTCGAGCAGCGCCTCGTAGAGTGACGATGGGTGACGCGGCGCGGGCCCCATGCCGGGGAACGGCATGCCCCAAGGCAGGTCGGTGACGCGTCCCGGCAGCTCATGATTGATGAAGTTACCGATGCGTCCTGCCCCCAGGCCGATGGGCACCAACGGCGCAACGAAGTCGGTCAGGGTGAAGAAGGCCAGGCCCTTCTTGCGCGCGAACCACAGGGAGGCGAGCAGTACCCCCACCAGGCCGCCATGGAAGCTCATGCCACCGTCCCAGATCCGCAGGATCCACAGTGGGTCGTCGAGCCACTGGCCCAGGCCGTAGAAGAGGGCATAGCCCAGGCGCCCCCCCACCACCACGCCGATGGCGGCATAGAAGAGCAGGTCCCCCACGTCATCCTTGGTCAGCCCGATGCGCTCGGCACGGCGCTGGCCCAGGAACCAGGCGGCGACGAAGCCAACGACATACATCAGCCCGTACCAGTGGACCTGGAAGGGACCGAGGGAGATGGCCACGGGGTCGATGTCAGGATAAGTCAGCATGGAAAGCCCTTGAGTGGGTAAAGGATCAGAGCAGGAACTTGAGGCCCACGGCCGTGAGCAGGGCGGCGAAGGACAGCCGCAGCACTCGAGCCGGCAGGCGGTGGGCCAGGAAGACGCCGAGACGGGCACAGGGTACGCTGGCCAGCACGATACCGAAGAAGGCAGGCAGCATCACAAAGCCCAGCGCCCCTGTCGGCAGCAACGGGTGGCCCCACCCCACCACCATGAAGGTGACAGCGCCGAACAGGGCGATCGGGAGGCCACAGGCCGAGGAGGTACCGATGGCCACGGGCATGGGGGCCGCACAGCGAGTCAACCAGGGCACGCTCAGGGTGCCGCCACCGATGCCGAACAGCGCCGAGACGGCACCGATCACCACGCCCGCCAGCCCCATCGCCAGACGGCCGGGCTGCAGGCTGCCGGCCCGGGGACCGCGCCCCAGGGCCATCTTCGCCGCCACCAGCAGCACGAAGATCCCGAACAGGGTGCCCAACCGCCCGCCGGCCAGGCTGCCGGCCACGAAGACCCCGGCAATGGCCCCGAGGATCAGCCCGGGCAGCATCGCCAGAAACCATCTCGGCCGGATACTGCCCCGCCGGTGGTGTCCCCATGCCGAGGAGGCCCCAGTGACGACGATGGTGGCCAGCGAGGTACCCACCGCCAGATGCATGGCCACCTCCGGAGACACGCCCTGCAGGTCGAAGACCACGATCAACGCCGGCACGATGATCAGGCCACCGCCTACGCCATAGAGGCCAGCCAGGGTCCCGGCCGCGGCGCCCAGCACCAGGTAACCGATCAGCAGGCTGAGCATGCTCACCTCGCCTCCTCATGCAGCGCCGGTAGCCAGCGCTGCACGATCCCGATCAGATCCCGGGGACAGTAGGGCTTGGCCAGGCAGTCATCCATGCCGGCCTCCCGGAAACGCCATCGATCCGCCTCGCTAGCGCTAGCGGTCAGCGCCACCAGCACGCTGCGTGGGGAGCGCGCGAGTTCGGCCTCCCGGGCGCGCCAGCGGCGGCAGGTCTGCAAGCCGTCCGGCGCCGGCATGAAGATGTCCATGAGCACCAGATCGAAGGCCTCACGCTCCAGCCAGGCCAGGGCCTCGGTGCCGCTGGTCGCCGTGACCACCGAGAGGCCCTGGCGTTCGAGTACCTGCTGGGCCAGCATCAGGTTGACCGGACCATCATCGACGATCAGCAGTCGGCGGCGGCCACTGGACGGAGCCGGTGGCCGGCTATCGGGGAAGTCGCTGAGGTGTGCCAGCAGCGCGGTGGCCTCGGCCAACCGTGTCCGCAGGTGCTGGAGATCGGCCTGGTCATCGGCGCTGCCACACTGGCGGAACCGCTCGCTGTCGAGCAATCGGGCCAAGGAGCCCATCAGCGGCGCCATGGTCTGCTGCAGGTGGGCCAGGTAATTCGACTTGAGGCGGGACGCTTCCCGAGCACGCGCCTGCCCCGTCTCAAGACGCTCGAAGCATTGTTGCAGGGACGTCAGGTCATCGGCCAGTCGACGTGTCCCCACCTTGCCCGCCTCCAGATCCTCCCGCCACTGCGCGATTAGGGCCTCGAGGCCGCCCACCAGCCCCTCCAGGCGTTCGCGGAGCGGCTGCCAGGCGCCGTCACCGCCCACCGGCGAGGGTAGGCCGGCAGAGGGGAGCGGCCCCTGACGCGCCAGGAAGGCCTCGACGCGCCACAGCCCCTCGTTGACGTCGGACTCGACGCCGCGCAGCCGCTGCTTCAGCAGCATCAAAAAGACCGTTACATTGAGGCTGCTGCCGGCCAGCAGCACCAGCAGCAGCCAGAACGTGGTGCTCCAGGAGACAGGGGCAGGCATCAGTGACCACAGGGTCAACCCGATGGCCAGGCAGAACAGGACCAGCAGCGCCTGTGCCAGCAGCACGGGCCACAGGATGGGGCGGATCAGGCGTGTCCAGAGGCGATCCCTGCATGTCTCGACGCGCATCGTCTTCCCTGTCACCGAGCCAAGAATGGACAGGGAGTGTACGCTGACCGTCGCTTGCTGTCATGGCAGCCCTTCCCCGGTTCGGACGAGAGCGCTAAGCTGACCGCCATGTGCCTGATTGCCTTCGACCATCGCCCCGGCGGCGCCTGCCCGCTGCGCCTGGTGGCCAACCGTGACGAGTTCCATGGCCGCCCTGCCGCCCCCCTGGCGGCCTGGGAGGATGCCCCCGACATCATCGGTGGGCGCGACCTGGCCGCCGGGGGCACCTGGCTGGCGGTGCACCGCCGGGGACGCTTCGCAGCGGTAACCAATGTCCGCGACCCGCGCCTCGAGGTACCGGATGAGGCCCCGAGCCGCGGCGCCTTGGTGCGCGCCGCCCTGGAATGCGAGACGCTAAGCCGCTGGCTCGCGGAACTGGCCGACGGCGAGGCGCGGCGCTATGCCGGTTTCAACCTGCTGGCCGGCGACGGCGAGCACCTCTGGCACCTGCATCGCGGCAACGATGGCATCCGCCTGCAGGCGGTCCCGCCGGGGCGGCACGGCCTATCGAATGCCAGCCTCGATACCCCCTGGCCCAAGCTGGTCGCCGCCCGCCAGGCCCTGAGCCCCGCCGCCCGCTGGCCCCAACAGGCCCTGGCGGCAATGGCAGATCCGCGCCCGGCCGATGACGCGCAGCTCCCCGATACCGGGGTGGGCCTCGACCTGGAACGTCGACTGTCGGCGGCCTTCATCCTCGGTCAGGAGTACGGCACTCGCGCGATGAGCTGGCTGACCTGGCATGCCGATGGCCGGGTCGAGATCGGCGAGCGACGCTTCGGGCCGGAGGGCGTGCCGTGGGGAGAAAGGCGGAAAAATCTAGACGTTAGAGGTTAGACGTAAGACGACATCTTGCCTCCCCAGCCTGAGACAAGGGGGTTCTTCAGGCTTCCAGGCGCGAAGCACCGCTCTTCCAGCTTCAAGCTTAAGCCCGGCGAAGCCGGGCTAGCCCCGCGGCGGCAACAGGTGAGCCAGCTGCCACTCCTCGAGGCGCTGCGCCAGATGCTGGCGTACCTCGACGGGCGACTCCAGGGCCAGGGTTTCCTCCACCAGCGCCCGGGCGTCGCTTCTCGGCACCCGCCGGATGGCCGCACGCACCCGCGGCAGGCTGGGGGCATTCATCGACAGGGCATTGAAGCCCATGCCCATGAGCAGCAGGGCCCCAGCCGGATCGCCGGCCAGTTCACCACACACCGAGGTCGGCATCGCCAGCGCCTCGGTCTCCGCGGCGAGTCGGGACATCGCCGAGATCACCGCGGGATGACAGGAATCATACAGGTCGGCCACCCGCGGGTTGTTGCGGTCCACCGCCAGCAGGTACTGGGTGAGGTCGTTGCTGCCGACCGAGAAGAAGTCGACCCGGCGGGACAGAGCCCCGAGCTGGTAGAGGGTGGCCGGCACCTCCAGCATCACCCCCACACGGGGGCGACCCACCTGGACCCCCTCCTCGCCGAGCTCGACGATCGCCCGGTCCAGCAGCTTGAGGGTGTCATCGACCTCGTCGACGTTGGTAATCATCGGCAGCAGCACCTGCAGGTTGTCGAGCCCCTGGGAGGCCCGCAACATGGCGCGAAGCTGCACCATCAGCACCTCGGGATGGTCGAGGGTGACGCGGATACCCCGCCAGCCGAGGAAGGGATTGGCCTCCTCGATGGGGAAATAGGGCAGGTCCTTGTCGCCGCCGATGTCCAGGGTACGCATCACCACCGGCAGGGGCGCGAAACTCTCCAGTTGATCGCGGTAAAGGCGGGTCTGCTCCTGTTCGCCGGGAAACCGCTCGGCGATCATGAACGGCACCTCGGTGCGGTAGAGCCCGACCCCACCGATCCGCGACTTGAGCGACGCCACGGCGTCCACCGCTAGCCCGGTGTTGACCATCAGCGGTACGTCGTGGCCGTCGGGGGTACGGCTGGGAAGGTCCTGCTCATGCTCCAACACCTCGGCCAGCGCCCGCTCCTCGTCGATCAGGTTCTGGTAATGGCTCTCCAGCTCCGCGACAGGCCGCACGAAGAGGCGTCCCCGATGGCCATCCAGCACCACCCGTGTTCCTGACAGGCGCGGCAGGGGCAGGTCGACCATGCCCAGCACCGTGGGAATGCCCATGGCCCGGGCGATGATCGCCACGTGGGAGTTGCTGGAGCCGCGCACCGAGACCAGACCGGCGAGCTTGTCGCGGGGGACCTCGCCGAGCATCGCCACGCTGATCTCGTCGCCCACCAGAATAGTACTGTCAGGATAGACCTGCGGCGTCTGCGCGGTCTCTTCCTGCAGGTGGGCCAGCACCCGGCGCCCCAGGTCACGCACGTCGGCTGCCCGCTCGCTCAAGTAGTCGTCGTCGACCCGCTCGAGGTACTGGACATGGCGGCGCACCACGTCGGCCAGCGCCCCCGGGGCCCACTGCCCCTCCTTGATCCGCTTCACGACCTCCTGGGACAGCGCCGCTTCGCCCAGCATCTGCTGGTAGACCTCGAACAGGGCCAGCTCCTGGGCAGAGATGCGGTTAGCCAGGCGTTCGCCAGCCGAGCGAATCTCCTCGCGCACCCGGCCGATGGCCTCCTTGAGCCGGGTGATCTCGTAGTCGGTATCGGTGGGCACCAGGTCGGGCACGCTGTCGAGGTCGGCCGGTGGCGCGATGACCACCGCCTCACCGATGGCCATGCCCGGCGAGGCGGCCACCCCGCTGAAGACCGCCTGACCACCCGGCAGACTGGGACAGGAAAGATTGCCGGTCGCCAGCGCATGGGCCAGCACCCCCGCCAGCTGGGCGGCCATAGTGACCAGAAAGGCCTCGTCGGCCTCGTCGTAGCGCCGCTTCGCGGACTGCTGCACGACCAGCACGCCGAGCATGCGACGCTGATGGATGATCGGCACGCCGAGGAAGCTGAAGTAACGTTCCTCACCGGTCGCCTCGAAATAGCGGAAATGCGGGTGCGACCGGGCATCCTCGAGGTTCAGGGGTTCCTCACGCTGGGCCACCAGGCCGACCAGCCCCTCGCCCACCGGCAGTCTGACCTGCTTGACCGCCTGGGCCCGCAGGCCGATGGTCTCCATCAGCACCAGCTGCTCGAGTTCATGGTCGTAGAGGTAGAAGGAGCACACGTCGGTATGCATGGCCTTGCGAATGCGGCGCACCATGGTCGACAAGGCCGCGTCCAGGGTACGCGCCCCGTTGACCTCCTGGATGATGCGCCGCAACACCTCAAGCATCGGCATCCTGCTGTCCATTGTTGTCTTCTCTATGCCTCGCGGAGGACGTCGGCACCATCGGCCGCCATCAGCCCTGGCCCAGCGCCAGCCGCTGCGCCCGGGGCGACAGCTCGCGCAGGGCACGGCGATAGACCTCCCGCTTGAAGGGCACGACCTGCCCGAGCGGATACCAATAACTGACCCACCGCCAGCCGTCGAATTCCGGCTTGCCGGATACATCCATGCTGATCCGACTTTCCTGGCAGCGGATTCTCAGCAGGAACCACTTCTGCTTCTGACCGATGCAGACCGGTCGTGAATGGGTGCGCACCATGCGTCTCGGCAGGCGATAGCGCAGCCACCCTCGGGTGCAGCCAAGGATCTCGACGTCATCGGCGGTCAGGCCGATCTCCTCGTGCAACTCGCGAAACAGTGCCTGTTGCGGTGTCTCGTTCGCCTTGATGCCTCCCTGGGGAAACTGCCATGCATTCTGCCCAACCCGACGCGCCCAGAGCAGCTGCCCCAGGTCGTTGGCAATGATGATGCCAACATTGGGGCGAAAGCCGTCAGCGTCGATCACGAACTTCACCTTATCAGAACCGTATTGGGGCCATTCTTCCACAAGCCCGTGAAGGGCATCAATACGACGAAGCGACCGCGACGCCGGGAACGCTCGAAGCCCCCGACCGCTTCTGCCATAATTGCGGGCTTTGCGTCCGACACGTCACAACCAGAGGGGGCATCGTGAGCCTGGCCATCTTCGACCTGGACAATACCCTGCTGTCGATCGACAGCGACCATGCCTGGGGCGAGTTCCTGCTTGAGCAGGGCGCCGTGGACCCCGAGGCCTACAAGGAAGCCAATGACCGCTTCCTGGCCGACTACGAGGCCGGCACCCTGGACATCCACGCCTTCCTGGAAGTGGCGCTGAAGCCACTGACGGAACACTCCCCCGAGCAGTTGGCTGCCTGGCACCAGCAGTTCATGGCCAGCAAGATCGAGCCACACATCCTGCCCAAGGGCGAGGAACTGGTGGCCCGCCACCGCAGCCGCGGCGACACCCTGCTGATCGTCACCGCCACCAATCGTTTCATCACCGGCCCCATCGCCGAGCGCCTCGGCGTGGACGAGCTGATTGCCGTGGAGCCCGAACGGCTCGGCGAGCGCTATACCGGCCGGGTCAGCGGCACGCCCAGCTACCGGGAAGGCAAGGTCAAACGCCTGGAAGCCTGGCTCGCCGACCGGGACCTGACCCTCGATGACAGCTGGTGCTACAGCGATTCCCATAACGACCTGCCGCTGCTCGAGCGGGTCGACCATCCGGTGGCGGTGGACCCCGACCCCACGCTGCGCAAGGAGGCCGAACGTCGCGGCTGGAAGATCATCAGTCTGCGGGATTAGCGCCGAGCGCCGCAGGATGATATCTGACGCCTGGTAGGCATCAACAAGAACCCCCGCAGGAGCCGTATCCAGCGGGGGTTCTTGTTCTCAACCTCAGCACTAGCCGCCCGTCAGCGAGCGGCTGGGCGCTCGGCGCTTGTAGCTTGGCGCTTCGCCCGAAGGGCGATCAGCCCAGCAGATGCTCCACGGCGGCGCGCTCCTCGCGCAGTTCGTCCTCGGTGGCCTGCATCTTCTGCCGGCTGAAGTCGTCGATCTCCAGGCCCTGGACGATCTCGTAGTCACCGTTCTTACAGATCACAGGGTAGGAATACATGATGCCTTTCTCTACGCCATAGCTGCCATCGGCGGGAATCCCCATGCTGACGATCTTGCCATCGGTGCCCAGCGCCCAGTCCCGCATGTGGTCGATCGCCGCAGACGCCGCAGACGCCGCGGAGGAGGCGCCACGGGCCTTGATGATGGCGGCGCCGCGCTGCTGCACGGTGGGAATGAAGTCGTTCTCGTACCAGTCACGCTCGACCAGGTCGAAGGCCGGGGTGCCTGCCACCTTGCAATGGGCCAGATCGGGATACTGGGTGGCACTGTGGTTGCCCCACACGATCATGGACTCGACGTCGGTCACGTGCTTACCGGTCTTCTGGGCCAGCTGAGTCTTGGCCCGGTTGTGGTCCAGGCGCATCATCGCGGTGAACTGGCCCGCATCCAGGTCCGGTGCGTTGCAGGACGCGATCAGGGCGTTGGTGTTGGCCGGATTGCCCACCACCAGCACCCTGACATCACGGCTGGCGTGGTCGTTGAGGGCCTTGCCTTGTGCGGAGAAGATCGCCGCATTGGCTTCCAGCAGGTCCTTGCGCTCCATGCCCGGGCCACGCGGACGGGCTCCGACCAGCAGCGCGTAGTCAGCCTCCTTGAAGGCGACGTTGGCATCGTCGGTGGCGACGATGTCCTGCACCAGCGGGAAGGCACAATCGTTGAGCTCCATCACCACGCCGTTCAGGGCGTCCATGGCCGGGGAAATCTCCAGCAGCTGCAGGATGACCGGCTGGTCCTTGCCCAGCATGTCACCGGAGGCGATGCGGAAGGCCAGGGAATAGCTGATCTGGCCGGCGGCGCCGGTAATGGCAATACGGACGGGGTCTTTCATGATGGCTCCTTGGGTTGTCAACGCGCGGGTTGTCGCCGTGAGGATGGGCCGGGCCGGCATGCCGGCCGCCCTGACCTGCATGCAAACCGCCACGATGTTATGCCTGCACTGCACAAAACTCAATTCGACCTGAGGCTAGGCGCTGACGCATCGGCGACACCCTGGCGCCCGCTGCGCTATGCTGGCCGCCTGTCGACATAGGCCGCCAGAGCCCGCTCTCGAACGTCGTGCCGCACCAAGGAAGGTTCGAATGTCTCGTCGTCTCCCCCCGCTTTCCGTCCTGTTCGCCATCGGGCTGGCCTGCCTGCTGCTGGTCTGGCTGGCGCTCGGTGACATCGAGGGGTTTCGCGATACCCCGCCCGAGGGGCACGCGGCCGAGCCACCGGCACTAACCCGGGTCGAGGTGGCGGAACGCCAGGCACTGTCCCACTCGCCGCGGCTGGTGCTGCAGGGCCAGCTCGAGGCCCACCGCGAGGTGGAGCTGCGTGCCCGACAGGCGGGCCGGGTGGCGGCGTTGCCGGTTGCCCTTGGCAAGCGGGTCACCCGGGGCGAGACACTGCTGGTCCTGGCCCGCGAGGAGCTCCCCGCCCGGCTCGAGCAGGCCGAGGCCGAACTGGCCCTGGCGCGGGGCGAGCTGGCCGGCGCCGAGGAGCTGCGCCGTCGCGAGCTGATCTCCAACCCCGAGTACCTGCGCCTTAAGAGCGGCGTCAGCCAGGCCCTGGCCGAGGTCGCCACCCTGCTCCGCCAACTGGACGACACCCTCCCCGAGGCCCCCTTCGACGGGGTGCTGGACCGCCTCGACGTGGAGGTCGGCGACCTGATCCAGGTCGGCGAGACTTGGGGACGACTGGTCGATGACTCACGGCTCACGGCCCTCGCTGCGGCACCCCAGCGGGATGCCCTGTCGCTGGCTCCCGGCCTGCCCGTCGAGATCCGGCTGCTCGACGGCACCCGCCTTGCCGGCGAGCTGAGCCACGTGGCCAGCCGCGCCGACGACAGCACCCGCAGCTTCCCCGTCGAGGCGACGGTGGCCAATCCCGAAGGGCGCCGCCTGGCCGGTGCCAGCGCCACGCTGGTCATTCGTCTGCCTGAGCGACACGTGCATCGGCTCTCCCCGGCCCTGCTAGAGCTCGATGACGACGGCCGGCTGGCGGTCAAGCACCTGGACGACAACGACCGGGTACGCCTTACCCCGGTCGAGCTGGTCAGCGCCGATGCCAATGCCGCCCGGGTGGCCGGGCTGCCCGAGCGGGTCCGGCTGATCACCCTGGGGGGCGGCTTCGTCGATGCCGGCGAGCGGGTGGAGGCCGTCCCCGTCGAAGCGACCACCCTCCAGTCCGCCCCGGACGCTTCCCGGGAAGCGCGCTGACATGCGTACGCTGATCGAGGCGGCGCTGGATCGCTCGCGAACCACCCTGCTGCTGCTGGTCGCGCTGCTGCTGGCGGGGCTGGGCGCCTGGCAGGCGATCCCCAAGGAGGCCAACCCCGACGTCACCATCCCCATCATCTATGTCTCGATGTCGCTGGAAGGCGTCAGCCCCGAGGACGGCGAGCGTCTGCTGGTGCGCCCCATGGAGCAGGAACTGCGCAGCATCGAGGGACTGCGCAAGATGACCGCCCAGGCAAGCGAGAGCCATGCCGCCGTCACCCTGGAATTCGATGCCGGCTTCGACCCCGACCAGGCGCTGAGCGACGTGCGCGAGAAGGTCGACATCGCCCGCGCCGAGCTGCCCGCCGAGGCCGAGGAGCCACGCGTTACGGAGGTTAACGTGGCACTCTTCCCGGTGCTCTCCATCGGCCTGGCCGGGCCGCTGGAGGAGCGCCAGCGGCTGGCCGTGGCCCGCCGCCTGCAGCAGGAGATCGAGGGCATCCCGGAGGTGCTCGAGGTGGACATCGGCGGCGACCGCGAGGAGCTGCTGGAGATCGTCGTCGACCCCCTGGTGCTCGACAGCTACGGGGTTGACTTTACCACCCTGTTCAACCTGGTCAGCCGCAACAACCGCCTAGTGGCAGCGGGCAGCCTGGACACCGGGACCGGACGCCAGGCGCTCAAGGTACCGGGGATCATCGAGCGCCTCGAGGACGTCATGGCGATGCCGGTAAAGATCGACGGCGACCGGGTGGTGACCTTCGGCGACGTGGCCTGGATCCACCCCACCTTCAAGGACCCCGAGGGCTTCGCTCGCATCGACGGCCAGCCGGCCCTGGTGCTAGAGATCTCCAAGCGGGCCGGCGCCAACATCATCGCCACCGTGGCCCAGGTGCAGGAGCTGCTCGACGAGGCGGCCGACCTGATGCCCGACAAGCTCGAGGTCACCACCATCCTCGACCAGTCCGAGACCGTGCGCGATATCCTCTCGGAGCTGCTCAACAATGTGGTCACCGCGGTGGTGCTGGTGCTGGTGCTGATTCTGGCCGCCATGGGCATGCGCTCGGCGCTGATGGTGGGCCTGACCATCCCCGGGGCCTTCCTCACCGGGATCCTGCTGATCTGGGCCCTCGGCTACACCCTCAACATCGTGGTGATGTTCGCGCTGATCCTGGTCGCCGGCATGCTGGTGGACGGCGCCATCGTGGTCAGCGAGCTGGCTGACCGCCACCTGCGTCAGGGACGGCCGCCCCGGGAGGCCTGGATCCAGGCCGCCACGCGCATGAGCTGGCCGGTGATCGCCTCCACCGCCACCACCCTGGCGGTCTTCGTGCCGCTGCTGTTCTGGCCCGGCGTGGTGGGCCAGTTCATGAAGTACCTGCCCATCACGGTGATCCTCTGCCTGCTCGCCTCGCTGGCCATGGCGCTGGTGTTCTTGCCCACCCTGGGCGGCGTGTTCGGTGTGCGCCGCGGTACCACCACCCGCGACACCGAGCTGGTCACCGCCGGCGGGCAACTCTACCGGGCCTGGCTGGCTCGCCTGCTGACCCGGCCGGGGCTCACCCTGCTGGTGGCCCTGCTGCTGATGGCGCTGATCTACACCGCCTACGCCCGCTTCAACCACGGCGTCGAGTTCTTCCCCAGCGTCGAGCCCGACACCGCCCAGGTGCTGGTGCGCTCGCGGGGCGATTTCTCCGCCGCGGAGACCGATGCCGTGGTGCGACGGGTCGAGGCGCGGCTCGCTGGCATGAGCGAGGTAGAGGCGCTCTATGCGCGCTCCTTCGCCGTGCCTGACCAGCAGCTCGGCGGGGACGTGGTGGGGGTGCTGCAGTTCCAGCTGATCGACTGGCACCAGCGCCGCCCGGCCCGCGCGATCCTGGCCGAGATGGCCGAGCGCACCCGCGACCTGCCGGGTATCCAGCTGGAATTCCGCGAGCAGGAGATGGGGCCAGCCGGCGGCAAGCCCATCGTGCTGGAGGTCAGCGCCGAGGACCCCGCCCTGGCCGACCAGGTCGTCACCGCACTGCGCCGGACCATGGGCGAGCTGGGCGGATTCCGTGACATCGAGGACAACCGCAGTCTGCCGGGCGTGGAGTGGCGGGTGAAGGTAGACCGCGAGGCCGCCGCCCGCTTCGGCACCGACGTGGCCAGCGTAGGCAGTGCCGTGCAGCTGATCACCACCGGGCTGCAGGTGGCGAGCTACCGCCCTGCCGGCGTCAACGACGAGGTGGATATCCGGGTACGCCTGCCCCAGGGAGCCCGCTCGCTGGACCAACTGGGCCGCCTGAGCATCAATACTAACCGCGGACAGGTGCCGATATCGCACTTCGTCTCGCTGGAACCCGCCCCCAAGGTGGGCACCTTGCACCGTATCGACGGGCGCCGGGCCATCACCCTGGAGGCCGATGTCACCGTCGAACACCGCCACGACGAGCGCCTGACGGCCCTGATAGCGGCGATGGAGGCGCCTTCCGAAGGGGTGGTGGTCAATGTGGCCGGTGAGCAGGAGGACCAGCAGGAGGCGATGCAGTTCCTGGCCACGGCCTTCCTGGTGGCGATCGGCCTGATGACACTGATCCTGGTCACCCAGTTCAACAGCCTCTACCAGGCGGCCTTGGTGTTGTCCGCCATCGTTTTCTCCACCGCCGGCGTGCTGCTCGGCCTGCTCGCCAATGCCCAGCCCTTCGGCATCGTCATGGTGGGCATGGGCATCATCGCCCTGGCGGGCATCGTGGTGAACAACAACATCGTGCTGATCGACACCTACAACCAGCTGCGCGGCGAGGGGCTCCCTCCCGGGGAGGCGGCACTCGAGGCCGGCGGCCTGCGTCTGCGCCCGGTACTGCTCACCGCCGTGACCACGGTGCTGGGCCTCGCCCCCATGGTGCTGGGCATCAACGTCGACCTGATCACCCCGAGCTTAGGGCTGGGCGCGCCTTCGACCCAGTGGTGGACCCAACTCTCCAGCGCCATCGCCGGCGGCCTAACCTTCGCCACCGGCCTGACCCTGCTGCTCACGCCCTGCATGCTGGTGCTCGGCGCGCGGCTCGACCACCGGCTCTAGGCAGCGCCGTCGTGCCTCGCCTCATGCGGATACTGCGCCCACGACGAAACCGCCCCATCAGGAAGCGGGTCCGATGGGACGGATCATGACAAGGCGGCTCGTCCTGGTGTCGAGCGGGCGGCGCGCTCAGGCCCGGGTGTTGGCCTTGGCGCGAGCAGTATCCGGAGCATGGGCGGCATGCAGGCGGGCGATGAGCTGATCCTCCAGCGCGAAGCGCTCGGCGAGGCCCTTAGTAAGGCGGTCGAGCCAGGCGGGAAGACGCCGCAGGTAGTGCTGACAACGCGCAGGACTCTCATAGTCGTGATCGAAGGAAAGTACCAGCTCGGTGGACATCTCGAGCCGTTCGAGCAGGCGGGCGGCCAGGGTCAGGGCCTCGTGATCCTCGAAGGCTAAAGCCTCCTCGCGCAGCTGGGGATAGACCTCGAAATGCCCGGCGCTGATATAATCCATCAGCCGCTCGCTGAAGGCATCGACCTGCGCCTTGGTGACCGCCTCGAGCTCGGCGTCGCAAGCTTCCTTGAGCACCTCGAAGCTGGCCAGCAGTGCGTGTCGCTCGTCCAGCCAACGGTCGATCAACTCATGGACACCTCCCCAGCGTTCCTGGGCAGTCTTGCAGTCTTCCAGCATAGGGTCGCCTCCTGCTTCCGAGGGATCGCTGTCGATCCCGAGCCGCGAGACACCAGACTCTCCCCTGGCGTGGTCGCTGTCAATCCCGTTCCGGCACCCCCTGCCAGCGATAGCCGACACGACGACGGCAGGCCAGCAGCAGCAGGCCCAGCGGCGCGAGCGAGAGCACCAAAAAACCGATCAACGTCCAGCCGGGCAACGAGATCCCCAGCCACAGGAAGCTGATTTCGGCGCACTCGCCGGAGCCGGACAGCACCCGGGAGACGACCTGCTGGAGCGGCAGGATCTCCATCATGTAGTCGAGCCCCGGGCCGCAGCTGGGGACCCGCTCCGGCGGCAGCGACTGCAGCCACAGGTGACGTCCCGCCAGGGCGATGCCGCCAAGCACGGCACCAAGCGAGAGCAGGCCGTAGACGACCGCCCCGACGCGACGGCGCGGATCATGGATCGCCGCCACCAGGAAGACCGCCGCCGCGGCGAGCACCGCCATGCGCTGGAAGATGCACAGCGGGCAAGGCTCAAGGCCGACGCCATGCTCGAGAAACAGAGCCACGGCCATCATCAGCCCGCAGAAAGCGAGTCCCGCCAGGCTCCAATGGCGCACGCGCCAGGTATCAAGCGCCAGGATCATGCCTGATCTCCGGTGTCGATAGGGGTCAGCGCCCGGGACTCCCGTGCCCGGGCAAAGTAACCGGCCAGGAACTCGTCGAAGAGGACGCTGTCGCCCTGCTCGATGTCACGCTGCTGCTGATGCGAGGTCGCCACCAGTTCGTCGAGCAGCGCCTCACGGGCAGGATCCAGGGGCTCGGCACGCCGCTGGCGGGCCTGCTCGCTGGCCACCTCGGTCATGGCCTCGACGAACTCCTGCCCGGTCCCCTGAAGATGCGCCAGCAGGCGCCCCGAGGGCGTCAGGGCGGGGTCGTCGAGGCGCGGTGCCAACGCATCCAGGGCCTCGGCATGAGGGGTCCCCTCCTCGGCCAGGTCGAGCAGCGCGGCGACCTCGCCAAGCTCAGCGAAGATCGCATGGCCCCAGTCGGCGATGGAGCGCCGCGCCCCGTCGTGGACCAGACGCAGCGCAGGGTCGCGGCCCCGCTCCACCACTCGGCGGCGATTGTCGTCCAGCCGGTCGCACTCCTCGTCGGGAATCCAGGGACTCTCGGCGAGCAGGCACCAGATCAGGAAGGTATCCAGGAAGCGAACCTGAGTCTCGTCGATGCCCAGGGGCAGGAAGGGATCGAGATCGAGGCAACGCACCTCGATGTACTCTACGCCGCGCGCCTCCAGGGCCTGGCTGGGCGTCTCGTCGTGGCGGGTGACCCGCTTGGGGCGAATATCGCTGTAGTACTCGTTCTCGATCTGCAGGATGTTGGCGTTGAGCTGGCGCCACTCGCCGTCCTCCCTGACGCCCTTGGCCGCGTAATTCGGCCAGGGCGTGGAGATGGCGTGACGCAGGGTGTTGACGTAGTTGGAGAGCGAGTTGAAACAGATCTTCAGCTGTGCTTGAACCTTGTTCTGGTAGCCCAGGTCAGACATCCGCAGGCTGGTGGCATAGGGCGAGACCAGGGTGGCGTCGCCGTGGGGGATGAGCCCCTTTGGCACGTCACCGCGAGGCAGGAAGCTGCGATCCAGCGCCGGCGAGGCGCCGAACAGGTAAAGCAGCAGCCAGCTGTAGCGCCGAAAGTTGCGAATCAGGCCGAAATAGCGGGCCGAGCGGTAGTCATTCAGGGATGTATCGGCCTCGTCGTCGAGCTCCCGCAGCAGCGCCCAGAGGTCATCGGGCAGCGAGACATTGTAGTGTACCCCGGCGATGGCCTGCATGATCCGCCCGTAGCGCACATCCAGCCCACGGCGATAGACGGTCTTCATGGTGCCCACGTTGGAATCGCCATAATCGGCGATGGACACGCTGTCGTTGCCGTCGAGGCGCCCCGGCATGCTGGCCGGCCAGATCAGCTCGTCACCCAGGCGGCGGTAGCTGAAACGATGCAGGTCGGCGAGAAAGCCCAGCGCCTCGCCAGGGCGGCTATAGACCGGGGTGATGTACTCCAGCAGCGCCTCGCTGTAATCGGTGGTGATATGCGGATGGGTCAACTTCGACCCCAGGGCGGCAGGGTGTGGCGTCCGGGCGATGCGTCCCCGGGCATCGACACGCAGGCCTTCCTTCTCGATACCGCGGCGCAGGCGGCCGCCCCGGCCTTGGCGTGCCGCCTCCTTGAGTCGTTCGATGAGGCTGGTAAGGGATTGGGACAAGGTGAACACCCCATGTCGTGGAAGCGGCCCGCCCGGACCGGCTTCACGGGTTGGTGGTCGGCCGGGTACCGTGGCACCCGGAAAGCGTCAGATTATGGTGGCGGAAGACGGCGATTCAAGCAGCACGGGCTTCGGCAGCCAATCTAACCGTCGCTCGCAGCAATGCTTAGCGCTCGCGCTTGGCCTTGAGCAGGGCCGCGCCCAGGGTGCCGAGCTGGCCCTCGGCCTGGCTCTCCTGCCCCTTCGAGGATCTCCCCTTGTGCGTCGGCTTGCCCGACCGGCTCCGGGGCTCGCCACCGCGACGCGGCTTCTCCTCGCCGGCCTCACTGGGCTGGTCGTCCAGGCGCATGGAGAGTCCGATGCGGCCCCGCGCGATATCCACGCTCATTACCTTGACCTTGACGATATCGCCGGCCTTGACCACCGAGCGGGGGTCCTCGACGAAGCGCTCGGAGAGCGCCGAGATATGCACCAGGCCATCCTGATGCACGCCGATGTCGACGAAGGCACCGAAGTGGGTGACGTTGGTCACGCTGCCCTCGAGGACCATGCCGGGCTCGAGATCCTTGAGGGTCTCGACCCCCTCGCGGAACTCGGCGGCCTTGAACTCGGGGCGTGGGTCGCGGCCGGGCTTGTCGAGCTCGGTGAGGATATCGGTGACGGTGGGCACACCGAAGCGCTCATCGGCGAAGTCGACAGGCTTGAGAGCCTTCAGGGTCGCGCTGTCACCGATCAGGCTGGCCAGGGGACGGCCGCTGGAGCGGGCCATGCGCTCCACCACGGGGTAGGCCTCGGGATGCACGGCGCTGGCATCCAGGGGATTGTCACCGCCCATGATGCGCAAGAAGCCGGCGCACTGCTCATAGGTCTTGGGCCCCAGACGGCTGACATCGAGCAGCTGCCGGCGACTGGCAAAGGCCCCTTCGGCATTGCGGCGGGCGACGATGGCCTCGGCCAGCGCCGGGGATAAGCCGGCGACGCGCGAGAGCAGCGCCGACGAGGCGGTATTGAGATCGACCCCCACGGCATTGACGCAGTCCTCGATCACCGCCTCCAGGCTTCTGGAGAGCTGCACCTGAGAGACATCGTGCTGGTACTGACCCACGCCGATGGACTTGGGCTCGATCTTGACCAGCTCGGCCAACGGATCCTGCAGACGCCGGGCGATGGAGACCGCACCGCGGATGGTGACGTCGAGGTCGGACAGCTCCCGGGCGGCATACTCCGAGGCGGAGTAGACCGAGGCGCCCGCCTCGCTGACCATCACCTTGGCCAGCGTCCGCTTGTCGGCCAGCGCCTTGACCAGCTCACCGGCCAGCTTGTCGGTCTCACGACTGGCGGTGCCGTTGCCCACGGCGATCAGCGCCACGTCGTGTTGCTCCACCAGCCTGGCCAGCTCGGCCAGCGAGGCCGCCCAGGCATTGCGGGGCGCGTGGGGATAGATGGTGGCGTGCGCAAGGAACTGGCCGGTGGCGTCCACCACCGCCACCTTGCAGCCGGTGCGCAAGCCGGGGTCGATGGCCAAAGTCGCCTTCTGCCCCGCAGGGGCGGCCAGCAGCAGGTCCTTGAGATTGGCGGCGAAGACGTCGATGGCCTCTGCCTCGGCGCGCTCACGCAGCCGGCCCATCAACTCGGTCTCGAGGTGGGTATAAAGCTTGACCCGCCAGGTCCAGCGCACCACCTCGACGAGCCAGCGGTCCGCGGCGCGGCCTTCGTCGCGGATGTCGAAATGCCGAGCGATGGCCAGCTGGGCCGGGTGCACCGGTGCCTCCTCCTCGCCGGGCAGGCGCAGGGTCAGCGCCAGCACGCCCTCGTTACGGCCGCGAAACATCGCCAGCGCCCGGTGGGAGGGCACCTTCGCCAGGCGCTCGTCATGCTCGAAGTAGTCGGCAAACTTGGCCCCCTCCTGCTCCTTGCCGGCGATCACCCGGGCACAGAGCTCCCCCTCGCCCCATAGCCGCTCACGCAGCCGACCGACCAGCTCGGCGTCCTCGGCGAAGCGCTCCATGAGGATCTGCTTGGCGCCGTCCAGGGCCGCCTTGGCATCCTCGATGGCCGGGATGTCACCGTCCGCCGCACGCCGATACCGCGCCGCCTCTGCCTCGGGGCTGAGCGTGGGGTCGGCCAGCAGCGACTCGGCCAGGGATTCGAGCCCGGCCTCCCGGGCGATCTGGGCCTTGGTGCGGCGCTTCTTCTTGTAGGGGAGGTAGAGATCCTCCAGGCGCTGCTTGGTGTCGGCGGCGCGGATCTGCCCCTCGAGCTGCGGCGTCAGCTTGCCCTGCTCATCGATGGCGGCGAGGACCGCCGCACGGCGTTCCTCCAGCTCACGCAGGTAGCCCAGACGCTCATGGAGAGACCGCAATTGGGTGTCGTCCAGGCCGCCGGTCACCTCCTTGCGGTAACGGGCGATGAAGGGAACGGTGGCGCCGCCATCGAGCAGCTCCACCGTAGCGGCCACCTGGGGGGCACGAACGCCCAGCTCGTCGGCAAGGCGGGCGATGATCTTGGCTTGTGCGTCCATGAGATCCTTGGCAGTCAGCATCCAGAGAATCGCGACAAGGTATCACAATCATCGTTCAGGTGGGCACGAAGGTAAGCGCCAGGCCATTGTTGCACCAGCGCAGGCCGGTGGGCTCGGGGCCGTCGTCGAAGACATGGCCCTGATGGCCCCCGCAGCGGGCGCAGTGGTACTCGGTGCGGGGAAAGATCAGGAAGTAGTCGACGCTGGTCAGCAGGTGGCCCTCGACGTGGGTAAAAAAGCTCGGCCAGCCGGTGCCCGAATCGTACTTCATGGCACTCTCGAAGAGCCGCAGGTCGCAGCCGGCACAGCGGTACTCGCCGTCTCGCGTCTCCTGGTCCAGCGGGCTGGAAAAGGCTCGCTCGGTGCCTGCCTCGCGCAGGATCTCGAACTGCTCGGGGGTGAGCCGCTCCCGCCATTCGGCTTCGCTGAGTTCAAGCTTCTCCAGGCCCGGTGCCGCTGACAACTCGGGCTTGGGCCGGGCGCTGGCCATGCTCGGCATCAGGCCGACCAACCCTCCTACCCCCAGCAGTCCCAGGAAATTGCGTCGTTTCATGGTCGTTCTCCCGTTTACGGGGACAAGGCTATGTCGCCGCTCACCCCGAGATCCTTACAGCCACGAAACAAGAGGAGGATGCCGCGGCACCCCCTCTCGGACAGGTCTTGGACGCTGGGGTTCGACCCGAGGCGCCTCAGGTCAGGCGGGGACCGGCCTTGACGATGGCCTCGTTGACGCCATCGAACTTCTGGAAGTTGTCGACGAACTTGGCAGCCAGCTCCTTGAGCTTACGGTCATAGGCGGCCTTGTCCTCCCAGGTCTCACGGGGGTCGAGCAGGCGAGACTCGACACCCGGCACGGCGGTCGGTACGTCGAGGTTGAGGCCGTCGATGCGACGGGTCTCGACATCGCGCAGCACACCGGTCTGGATCGCGCTGATGATGGCCCGGGTGGTGGGAATGGAGAAGCGCGCCCCGCCCTCGCCGTAGGCGCCACCGGTCCAGCCGGTATTGACCAGGTAGACCTGGGCGTCCTGCTCGGCGACCCGTTTGATCAGGAGGTCGGCGTACTCGCGAGCCGGGCGCGGGAAGAAAGGGGCCCCGAAACAGGTCGAGAAGGTTGTCTCGAGGCCGGCGGAGGAGCCCATCTCGGTGGAGCCCACCTTGGCGGTATAGCCGGAGAGGAAGTGATAGGCCGCCGCCTCCTTGGAGAGGACGGAGACCGGCGGCAGCACCCCCGACATGTCGCAGGTCAAAAAGACGATGGCGTTGGGCTCGCCGGCACGATTCTCGGACACGCGCTTCTCGACATGCTCCAGCGGGTAGGCGGCACGGGAGTTCTGGGTCAGGCTGTCGTTGGCGTAGTCGGGCTCGCGACGATCGTCGAGGACCACGTTCTCCAGCACGGTGCCGAACCGGATGGCGTTCCAGATGATCGGCTCATTCTTCTCGGAGAGATCGATGCACTTGGCGTAGCAGCCACCCTCGATGTTGAAGACGGTGCCCGGCCCCCAGCCGTGCTCGTCGTCGCCGATCAGAAAGCGCGCAGGGTCGGCGGAGAGCGTGGTCTTACCGGTACCGGAGAGGCCGAAGAACAGGGTGGTCTCGCCATCCTCACCGACGTTGGCACTGCAGTGCATGGGCAGCACATCGGATGCCGGCAGCAGGAAGTTCTGTACCGAGAACATCGCCTTCTTCATCTCGCCGGCGTAGCGCATGCCGGCGATCAGCACCTTCTTCTGAGCGAAGTCGAGGATCACGCAGCCGTCGCTGTGGGTGCCATCACGGACCGGATCGCACGCAAACCCGGGGGCATTGAGGATGGACCACTCGTCCTTGACGGCGGGGTTGTAGGTCCCGGGGCGCACGAACAGGGTGCGACCGAACAGGTTGTGCCAGGCGGTCTCGGTGGTGACACGCACCGGCAGGTAGTGGGCCGGATCGCTGCCCACGTGCAGCTCAGAGACATAGCGCTCGCGCTCGGCCAGGTAGTCATCGACTCGCGCCCACAGGGCATTGAATCGGGCCGCCTCGAAGGGCTGGTTGACGCTGCCCCAGTCGATCTGACCGCTGGTGGTCGGCTCATCGACAATGAAGCGATCCTTGGGTGAGCGGCCGGTGCGTACACCGGTGTTCACCACCAGGGCCCCGTTCGCGGCCAGGCGACCTTCGCCGTTCACCACGGCACGCTCGATCAGCTCGGCGCTGCTGAGGTTGACATGGGCCTTGGCGGAGGCGGCGTGCTGCGTGCTGGCAGCCTGGGAAGCGGCTTGGGTCATGGTCATGTTGTGTCCTGGGCCTTGCGGCCTTTGTCTCTCGTTTGGCTGGCGTCGGAGACGCGCTGTCGTGTCATGCCGTTGATCGCCGCTGCGGTTGTCCCGTCTTGTCGTCGATAGCGATCAACTCCGTGAGTCGGCTGCATTATGGCAAAAACCCGGCCCCTGGGAAACGCCGTCGATGACCGAAGTTCTTGTAGTTTTTCTACTACATACCCCCTACTTCGCGGCCGTTCGCCACAGCAACATGATGCGTTGCAGCACAGTCCGATGGCGTCAATGCAGGGTCGGGGGTGCTCCGTCGGGAGCCGCCAGCATCGCCTCGACTTCGGCCGCCGGAAAATGATAGCGGGTATGGCAGAAATGGCACTGGATGTCGACGCTGCCCTGCTCGGCGAGGATATCGCGCAACTCCGCCTCCCCGAGGGTCAATAGCGACGAGGCGATGCGCTCCCGGGAGCAGGTGCATCCGAAGCGCAGGGCCTTGGGTTCGAAGATCCTCACGGTCTCCTCGTGATAGAGGCGGACCAGCAGCTCGCGCGGTGGCAGGCCGAGCAGTTCCTCGGCCGTCACGGTCTCGGCCAGGTGCACGGTGCGCGCCCAGGCATCGGCATCTTGGTTATGCGACTCATCGGGCAGACGCTGCAGCAGCAGTCCGCCGGCACGCACCTCATCGGCGGCCAGCCAGAGCCGCGTAGGCAGCTGCTCGGACTGGGAGAAGTAGGCCTCCAGACAACCGGCCAGGCTATCATGGTCGAGGGCCACCACGCCCTGATAGCGTTGCCCTCCGCGGGGGTCGAGGGTGATCATGATGCGACCCTCGCCCACCAGGTCGCGGAAACGGCTGTCCTCGGCGGGAATCGCGGCGTCCTCGTCCAGCCGGGCGATGGCCCGAAGCTCGCCACCGGGGTTGGACTCGGCCATCAGCAGTGACAGGGCCCCCTGCCCTCGCACCTCGATGCTCAGGGTGCCGTCGAGCTTGACGGTATCGGTGAGCAGGGCCACGGCCGCCAGCAACTCACCGAGCAGATGTGACACGGCCGCCGGATACTCGTGGCGCGCCAGGACCTCGGCATGGGCCTTCTCGAGGGACACGATCTCGCCACGCACGTTGGTGCGCTCGAAGAGGAAACGCTGGATCTGGTCGTTCATGGTGCTTGCCTGAATTAAGTGGTAAGAGAGAAGACGGAAGAAGGAAGGGGTGGATCTCCCTGTTCTCTTCCCTCTTATGTCTTCATTCCCCCCGCTGGAAGCGCTTGATCTCGCGACGCTGCTTCTTGTCGGGGCGCTTGAGCGGATGCTGCATGGCCTGATTGGCCTGGCGGCGGCTCTCGGCCTCCTGGGCCCTGCGCGCTTCGCTCTCGGCGGTCTCGCGATAGAGCTCGCGCGCCTCGGGGGCGCCGCGACGCTGTTCGGACAGCGCCACCACCTCGACCTCCCAGATATCCCAGCCTTGGGGCACGCGGATCACCGCCCCCACCTCGACGGTCTTGCTGGTCTTGGCCCGGGCGCCGTTGTAGTGCACCTTGCCGCCCTCGATCGCCTTCTTGGCCAGCTGGCGGGTCTTGAAGAAGCGCGCCGCCCACAGCCACTTGTCAAGCCTTACGCTAGTCATGCGCACCTCCCCCGGGCGGCCGAGTGTCGGGGAGGAGGGCCGCGAAACGGTCCAGGGCGATGAACTCCTCCAGTTCGCGCTCCGGCCGCCGACTGTCGGGCCGCTTGATACCCAGCAGGTGGCGGATGCCGAACTCCCGGGCACTCTCCAGCACCGCCGGGTTGTCATCGATGAATAGGGTGCGGGCCGGGTCGAAGGGCTCGACCTCCTGCAGGGCGAACCAGAATTCCTGGGCCTCCTTGGGCACGCCCAAGTCGGCCGAGGAGACGATGGCGTCCAGGTAGTCTTCGAGACCGGTTAACGGCAGCTTGAGCTCGAGGCTGGCTCGGTCGGCATTGGTGGCCAGCACCACCCGAGGATGGGCCTGTTTGAGCCATGTCAGGAAGTCCAGGGCGTCACCACGCAAGCCGATGAGGTGCTGAACCTCGCGCTTGAGGGCCAGCACGTCGACCCCTAGTTCACGGCTCCAGTAGGCCAGGCTGTACCAGTTGAGGGTGCCCTGCTCGCGAAGGATCCGCGAACGCACTTCCTGCTGAGTGGCCTCGTCCAGCCGATGCAGCTCCACGTAGCGACGTGGCAGGTGCTCGAGCCAGAAGTGGCTGTCGAAGTGCAGATCCAGCAGGGTACCGTCCATGTCCAGCAGGACGGTGTCGATGGCGCGCCAGTCGATCATCGAGATCCTTTCCAGGGCAGTCGTCAGGGGCAGCGCGATGGCGCCTCCAGGGGAATGGACGTGATAGTGTAACCAATCGATGTCGGCGACGCATTCCGCCGCCTAGTCCGCTAAGGGCTATCGCCATTACGCAAAGCGAGGGGCGCTGGGGGCAAGCCGAAGAGGAGGTCCTACGCCAGGGATGGCGTCGGTAGCGCCCAGGGATGGGGTTACAGCGCCTCCTCATAGGTTTGTCGCCAGACCAGCGCCGAGCGATGGAAGCTATCTGCGATAGCCCTGCTAGTCCGCTATCCCTGGCCCTTACCGACGGGAGTGACCATGTCCGACCCCAGCTCGTACCAGCCCCGGCACAAGCCCCATATCCTTTCGCGCCGCAGCGTGGCCAGAAGCCGTCTCTTCCATATCGAGGCGCTGGACCTGCGCTTCGCCAACGGGGAGGAACGTACCTTCGAGCGTCTGACCGGCACCGGCCAGGGCATCGGTGCAGTGATGATCGTGGCGATGCCCGACCCGGAGCATGTGCTGCTGATCCGCGAGTATGCGGCCGGCTTCGAGGACTACGTGCTGACCCTACCCAAGGGCCTGATCGATCCTGGCGAGGACATGGTCACGGCGGCCAACCGGGAACTGATGGAGGAGTGCGGCTTCGGAGCCAACCGGATCCGGCCGCTGATCGAGCTCTCGCTGGCCCCCAACTACATGCGCCATCGCATGCAGGTGATGCTGGCCACCGACCTCTACGCGAAGCGCCTGCCCGGCGACGAGCCGGAGCCCTTGATCGTCGAGACTCATGCCATCGACGAGCTCCCTGCCCTGCTAGCAAGGGAGGACTTCCACGAAGCCCGGGCCATCGCCGCCCTCTACATCGCCCGGGATACTCTACGAACCGAGCAGCCCGACACCTCGCTGTGGTGACGGCGCCCCGACAGGCTCAGGCGCGGGGGTGCAGGCGCCGCCGGCCGGCACCGCCGCCCTCCTTGAGCCTGACCCAGCGGCCCTGCCGATAGCTGTCGAGCCCGGCCTCGAGCAGGGACATGACCTCCAGCGCCTCCTCGCAGGTCACCGGCGGGGGCGTCCCCTTCAGCAGGGCCGCGGCGATACCGGCATAGAAGACCGTGTAGTCGCCCGGCACGCCAAGGGTCTCCTGGCCGACCAGCGACACCTCGTCGCCGGTGCCCTCGTCGAGGGTCAGAAAGCCCGGCTGGGAGTCGACCCCCCACGCCGGTTCCGGCACCTGCCCGGCGCCCAGCCAGGCCTCCTGGGGGTCGAGCCCGTACTTGACGAAGCTGCCGCGCGTGCCGTGAACCCGGAAGCGCGGGGTCGGCTCGGCCACCAGCGCGCTGGCCCCGAGGATCACCCGCAGACGGTCGTACTCCAGCATGGCGAGGAAGTCGTCGTCGACCTGGGCACCGTCGCGGAAGGTGGCCAGCTCGAGCAGGATCGCCCTGGGCATGCCGAACAGCTCACGGGCCTGGTCAAGCAGGTGAGGACCGAGATCGTACCAGATGCCTCCCCCCGGTCGGGGATGGTCGCGCCACTGCCCGGCGACCCGTGGCTGGAAACGGTCGAAGCGCGACTCCAGCACCACCACCCGTCCCAGGGTCTGCGCCTCGAGCACCCCCTTCAGGGTCAAAAAGTCGCTGTCCCAGCGGCGATTGTGGAAGACGCTGAGCAGTCGGTCGGCCCGGTCGGCCTGGGCCTTGAGCAGGCGCGCTTCGGAAAGCGATACCGTGAAGGGCTTGTCCAGCACCACATGCTTGCCGGCATTGAGCGCGGCCTTGGCCATCGGGAAGTGCAACTCGTTGGGCGTGGCGATCACCACCAGGTCGATGTCGCGTCGTGCCAGGAGCAACGGCAACCGGGACAAGACCTCGACCTCGGGGAAGTCCGCCTGGACCCGACTGGCATCGCCGGTCACCACCACCGTGAGCTCAAGACCGGGGGCCGCCTGGATCAGGGGGGCATGGAAGGTGCGGCCGGCCATGCCATAACCGACCAGGCCGACGCTGAGGGTCTGTGTCTTCATGAGAAAAGGCATCCCTGCGGGTGGTCACGGGCCCCGACCGGCGGCCGGGGCACTCTGGCGGCCAGGCCGCCGCCTAGTCGAGCTTGTCGAGGTCGCGCACCGCGCCCTTGTCGGCGGAGGTGGCGAGCAACGCATAGGCCTTGAGGGCCGCCGAGACCCGACGGTCGCGCCGGATGCTCGGCTTCCAGGCATCCGCTCCCTTCGCCTGCATCGCCTCACGGCGGGCCGCCAGCTCGGCATCGGAGAGCTTGATGTCGATGGTGCGGGCCGGGATATCGATATGAATGATATCGCCGCTCTCCACCAGGCCGATGGCCCCACCCGCGGCGGCCTCCGGGGAGACGTGGCCGATGGAGAGTCCCGAGGTGCCGCCGGAGAAGCGCCCGTCGGTGAGCAGCGCGCACGCCTTGCCCAGGCCCTTGGACTTCAGATAGCTGGTCGGGTAGAGCATCTCCTGCATGCCCGGCCCGCCCTTGGGCCCCTCGTAGCGGATCACGACCACCTCGCCCTCGGCCACCTGGCCCTCGAGGATGTGTGCCACCGCCTGGTCCTGGGACTCCACCACATGGGCCGGCCCCTCGAAGATCAGGATCGACTCGTCGACGCCGGCGGTCTTCACCACGCAGCCGTCCCGGGCGATGTTGCCCTTGAGCACGGCGAGGCCGCCCTCCTTCGAGAAGGCATGCGCCAGGTCGCGAATACAGCCGGTGGCGCGGTCACCGTCGAGGCTCGGCCAGCGGGCGTTCTGGGAGAACGCCACCTGGGTGGGCACGCCACCGGGACCGGCGCGGAAGAATTCCACCACTTCGGCGCTCGGCGCGCGCATGATGTCCCACTCCTCGAGCGCCGCGGCCAGGCTGTCGCCGTAGACGGTGGGCACCCGGGTATCCAGCACCCCGGCGCGGTCCAGCTCGCCGAGGATCGCCATGATGCCGCCGGCTCGGTGAACGTCCTCGATATGGTACTTCTGGGTGTTGGGCGCCACCTTACACAGCTGGGGCACCTCCCGGGACAACCGGTCGATGTCGGTCATGGTGAAGTCGACGCCGGCTTCCTGGGCGGCGGCCAGCAGGTGCAGGATGGTGTTGGTGGAGCCGCCCATGGCGATGTCCAGGGTCATGGCGTTCTTGAAGGCCGCCTTGGCGCCGATGGCCCGGGGCAGCAGGTGCGCCTCGTCCCCCTCGTAGACGCGCTTGGCCAGCTCGACGATGCGCGCGCCGGCGGTCTCGAACAGCCGGCGGCGATCGGCGTGGGTGGCTACCACGGTGCCGTTGCCCGGTAGCGCCAGGCCCAGCGCCTCCATCAAGCAGTTCATGGAGTTGGCGGTGAACATGCCGGAGCAGGAGCCGCAGGTGGGGCAGGCGCTGCGCTCCACCTCGGCCAGGGTCTCGTCGTCGACGCTGTCGTCGGCGGCCATCACCATGGCATCGACCAGGTCGAGGCCGTGGTCGAGCAACTGGGTCTTGCCCGCCTCCATGGGTCCGCCGGAGACGAAGATCACCGGGATGTTGAGACGCATGGCGGCCATCAGCATCCCGGGGGTGATCTTGTCGCAGTTGGATATGCACACCAGGGCATCGGCGCAGTGGGCGTTGACCATGTACTCGACGCTGTCGGCGATCAGGTCGCGGCTGGGCAACGAGTAGAGCATGCCGTCGTGGCCCATGGCGATGCCGTCATCCACGGCGATGGTGTTGAACTCCTTGGCCACCCCGCCGGCCTTCTCGATCTCCCGGGCCACCAGTTGCCCCATGTCCTTCAGGTGCACGTGACCGGGCACGAACTGGGTGAAGGAGTTGGCCACGGCGATGATCGGCTTGTGGAAGTCGTCATCCTGCATGCCGGTGGCGCGCCACAAGGCACGGGCACCGGCCATGTTGCGGCCGGCGGTGGTGGTGCGGGAGCGGTACTCGGGCATGATGTCCTCTTGCTATCACGCCGTCTTCGACGCCCGGGCGTCGCGACGGTCTCGGTGTCCAGGTTGGCCGATGATTCTGGCATGGGCGACGCGACCTTGCCAGACGCCGAGCGCCGAGCGCCGAGCGCCGAGCGCCGAGCGCCGAGCGCCGAGCAAAATGATGCTGCCATCAATGCTGGCGTCAACAAGAAACCGCTCCGGATTCGAGCCGGCGGGGTTTCCCGTTTTCATCCTCGATACCTGCCGCCCGTCACTGAGCAGCTGGGCGCTGGGCGCTTGCAGCTAGGCGCTGCCCGAAGGGCCTACCCGAACACCACCCCGACCACGTCGCGATAGTGCTCGGCGAAGTGCACCGTCATGCCCTCACGGAGAAAGTCCGGTAGCTCGTCATAGTCGCGGCGGTTGGCCTCGGGCAGGATCACCTCGAAGATCTCACTGCGCCGCGCGGCGATCACCTTCTCGCGGATGCCGCCCACCGGCAGCACCTGACCGGTGAGGGTCAGCTCACCGGTCATCGCCAGCGGCCGGCTAATGGCACGGTGCCTGGCCAGCGACAGCAGTGCCGTGGTCATGGTCACCCCGGCGGAGGGGCCGTCCTTGGGCGTAGCGCCTTCCGGCACATGCAGGTGGACGAAGGCGGAGTCGAAGAAGTCGGGGTCTGCGCCGTACTCGCTGAGATGGCCCAGCACGTAGCTGTAGGCGATGCTCGCCGATTCCTTCATGACATCGCCGAGCTGGCCGGTGAGCTTGAAGCCGCGGTCGAGGGCATGCACCTTGCCGGCCTCCACCGAGAGCGTCGCTCCGCCCATGGTGGTCCAGGCCAGGCCGGTGACCACGCCCTCGCCTTTCATCACCTGCTCCTTGCGGAAGGTCGGCGCGCCCAGGTAGTCCTCCAGGTTGTTCACCGATACACGCACCGTCTGCTGACCGCTCTCGAGCAGCTTGACCGCCGCCTTGCGCACGATGCGATGCAGCTGTTTCTCGAGCTGGCGCACCCCAGCTTCCCGGGCATAGCCCTCGATCACTTGGCGCAGCGCCGCCTCGGTGAGGTTGATGCGCTTTCTGGGGATATTGTCGCGCTTAAGTAGCTTGGGCCACAGGTGGTGCCGGGCGATGGCCACCTTCTCCTCGGCGATGTAGCCGGAAAGGCGAATCTGCTCCATGCGATCGAGCAGGGCCGGTGGGAGCGTGTCCAGGGTGTTGGCGGTACACACGAACAGCACCTTGGAGAGGTCCAGGCGCACATCGAGATAGTGGTCGAGGAAGTCGACGTTCTGCTCGGGGTCGAGCACCTCAAGCAGCGCCGAGGCCGGGTCGCCCTGGAAGGACTGCCCCATCTTGTCGACCTCGTCGAGCATGATCACCGGGTTCTCGACCTCGACTTCCTTGATAGCCTGTACCAGCTTGCCGGGCATGGCGCCGATGTAGGTGCGTCGGTGCCCCTTGATTTCAGCCTCGTCGCGCATGCCGCCCACCGAGAAGCGATAGAATTCACGGCCCAGGGCCTCGGCGATAGAGCGCCCCACCGAGGTCTTGCCCACCCCGGGTGGGCCGACGAGCAGCAGGATGGAGCCGCCCACGTCGCCCTTGAATGTCCCCTCGGCAAGGAACTCGACGATGCGCTCCTTGACGTCCTTGAGGCCATCGTGGTCACGGTCCAGCACCTTACGGGCATGCCCCAAGTCGAGCTGGTCCTGGCTGCGCACCCCCCAGGGCATGGCGGTGAGCCAGTCCAGATAGTTGCGGGTGGTGCCGTACTCCGGCGATCCGGTCTCCAGCACCGAGAGCTTATCGAGTTCGTCGTCGATGCGCTCCATGACCCGTTCCGGCACCACGCGTCCCTCGAGCCGCCCCCGGAAGGTATCGACATCGTTCTCGCGGTCGTCCTTGGAGATGCCCAGCTCGCGCTGGATCACCTTGAGCTGTTCACGCAGGAAGAACTCCCGCTGACGCTCCTGCATCTGCGCATTGACCTGCTCGCTGATCTCGCTCTGCAACTGGGCGACGTCGATCTCCTTGCGCAGCAGCGGCAGCACCTTCTGCATGCGGTCCATCACCGGCAGGGTGGCCAGCACATCCTGCAGCTCATGCCCCTTGGCCGAGGTGATGGCGGCGGCGAAGTCGGTCAGCGGGCCCGGCTCGTGGGGGCTGAAGCGGTTGAGGTAGTGCTTGAGTTCCTCGCCGTAGAGCGGGTTGATCGGCAACAGTTCCTTGATGCCGTTGATCATGGCCATGGCGTAGGCACGGGTCTCGTCGTCCTCCACATCCACCGGCTCGCGGGGATAGCTAACCTCCACCAGGTAGGGTGGCTTGCGCGACAGCCAGCGCTGGATGCGAAAGCGCCGCATGCCCTGGGCAATGAACTGCAGCTGCTGCTCCTCGCCCTGCAGCCGATGCACCTTCACCGCGGTACCGATCTCGGGGAAATCCTCGTGCCCGAGTTCCTCGACCCCCGTCTCGCCGACGAAGGCCAGGCCCACGGTGTGGTGCGGCGTGTTGCCGACGCGGCGAATGGTCTCCTCCCAACGCTGGCGGTTGATCACCAGCGGCTGGACCTGGGCGGGAAAGAAGGGTCGATTGTGAATGGGCAGCAGGTAGATCCGCTCGGGTAGGGAGTCACTGGCCGGCACCACGGCGTGCTGGCCATGCTCACCGGTCTGAGGCTCGAAGCTCGGATCCTCTGCGTCCTCGGTGGCCTGGATCCAGCCCAGTACATCCTGGTCCGGCCGTTGATCGTTGTCGTCGTTCATGCGTTCCTCATCCTGGTGCATGGGCCTCTCCCTCTGACTGCCTTCAGGGATGCGGGCAAGCCCACCGGACTTCAAGTCATCCTTGTGGCAGCAGCCGCCGCGGCATGGGACGCCCGTTGAGATAGACCTTGCCTCCGGCCACGTCGATCTGCAGTTCACCGGTATCCAGCGGGAGCCCCAACCACAGGGCCACCGCGGGTGGTAGTTCCCGCCAGACGGCATCACCGTCCAGGCGTGCCAGCCACTGTGCCTGCTCGGCCGGCTCGTCCAGGGCCAGCGGGTCCAGCGCTTCCAGGTGCCGGGCGTCGAAGATCAGGGTGCCCTCTCCCCGGGCCTTCAGGCCGAGCATCGGACTGTCCAGCGCGATCTCGTGCAGGTCCAGCCGGGGAGAGTCCGCCAGCATGCCGAGCAGGTACGGCTCGAGGTGTGCGATCCGCGTGCGGATCAACAGCACCTCCTCCCCACGGGCCGCCGCCTCCCCCAGCGTATCCAGGGCGGCTCGCAGGGCATCGGCATTGACCCGCGAAAGCTCGCCGACCACACGCCCGGTGAGCAGTGTCTGGCCGGCGGTCACCAGTTTCCCGAGGGTCAACTCGCTGCGTATCCGAAGCTCCTGCTCGTCCAGGGTCGTCTCGCTGTGCAGGACCAGTCCCTCACCATCCAGTGATAGGGCCGGCGAGCGCCAGGCCAGCCGCTCGACCTCGAGCCGGTCCTGCTGGGTGAAGTGCTCCGCCCCGGTGGTATAGGTATAACGGCTCTCCAGGGCGATCGGCCCCGCTGCCAGCGACATCTCACCATCCACTAGGCGCACATGATCGAGCCTCGCCTGGAGGCGCCAATCGCCATAGATCCCATCGACGGAGATGTCCGCGCCGCTGAAGGCGAGCGCGCGTTCGCCTTGACGCAGCAGGAAAGGTGAGAGCCTGAGCTCCCCGGCCAGGGTCTCGGTGAGGACATGGTGACGGGCCTGCCAGCGCGGCGGGGAGGTCGACGGCAGGATCTCGCCGAACAGGGGAACCTGCTCGGCCCCCAGATAGAGCTCCAGCCGCCCATCGACCCGAGTGCTGAGCAGCCCGTGGTGCGCCTCGTAGGGCAGGGCAAACCGCCAGGCCTGACCGAGCAGCGGCCGTAGATAGAGGGTGCCACTGGAGCTGAACCAGCCCCGGTCGATGCGGCTGCGGGTAATGGCGAGCTCACCCCTAGCACGCAGGTCCGCGACCGCCCGGGCCATCTCTCGCTCGAACAGCAGGCTGGCGATGGCCTGGGCCACGGCCCAGGCCATTGCCAGGCCCACCAGGACCGGCACGATCAGTCGTTCCTTGCGCATCCTGCACTCCCTTGCCGTAGCCCGCCCCCGGGAGCCTAGCTCAGTTGAGCCAGAACCACAGGTGCATGGTGCTCCAGCCGTACACCGCGGCCAGCACATCGTCGATCATGATGCCGAAGCCGCCGGCCACCCGCCGGTCCGCCCAACGGATCGGCCAGGGCTTAAAGACATCGAAGACTCGAAAGACCACAAACCCCCACAGGGCCGCCTCCCAGGAGAAGGGCACGGCGGTCATGGTCAGCCAGTAGCCGACGAACTCGTCCCAGACGATACCCGAGTGATCGTGGACCCCCAGGTCCCGGGAGCTCTTGTCACATAGCCAGACCCCCCAGACGAAGGTCACCGCCACCACGGTCAGGTACCAACCCAGTGGCAGCTCGGACATCAGCCAGTAGAAGGGAATCGCCGCCAGGGTGCCGAAGGTGCCCGGGGCGAAGGGCACGGCACCGCTGCCCAGCCCGAAAGCGAGGAAGTGCACCGGGCGGTGCCAGACGCTCTGGGGGGCACGGTTCATGGCGTGTCTCCGGAAAAGTGCTGCCAGCCGGGCATCGCCTCAGCCGCGACCCCGCGCACGCCGCGCTCCGCCGTGATCCGACCGACCAGGCTAAGGGAAAGGCCCAGGTCGGCGAGGCGCCGTCGCGCCTCGGCGAGGCGCGACGGCGGCAGACTGACCAGCAACTCGTAGTCATCCCCACCGCAGAGGGCGGCATGGCGGGCCGCCTCATCGCCCAGCGCCTCGGCCAGCCCTTCGGCCAGCGGCAGCATCTCCGCGTTCAGGTCGGCCCCCACACCGGACGCCTCCAGGACATGGCCCAGGTCCGCCAGCAGGCCATCGGAGATATCGATGGCCGCGCTGGCGAGCCCCCGCAGGGCGAGCCCCGCCGCCAGGCGCGGCAGCGGACGCAGGTAACGGGCGAGCAGCGGGTGGTCGAGGTCGTGTATACCGCGCTGCCAGAGCGCCAGCCCGCCGGCACCGCCGCCCAGGGCGCCGGTCACCGCTAGCCGATCGCCAGGGCGGGCACCGCCGCGGACCAGGGCATCCGCCGGCGACACCTCGCCCATCACGGTGACCCCGATGGCCAACTGGCCGCGAGTGACGTCCCCGCCCACCAGGGTGGTGCCGGTGGCCTCGCAAAGCGCATGGAAGCCGCGGGCGAAAGCCGCCAGCCAGGCGTCATCGGCCTCGGGCAGGGTCAGTGACATCAGGCACCAGCGGGCCCGGGCGCCCATGGCGGCCAGGTCACTGAGGCTGACCGCCAGGGCCCGGTGGCCAATGGCTTCCGCCGGGGCGTCCTCGGGGAAATGCACCCCGGCCACCGAGGTGTCGACGCTGACCGCCAGCCGCTCCCCCGGCGTGGGGACCAGCAGCGTGGCATCATCGCCCACTCCCAGGGCCACCCCGGCCGCCGGCCCCGGTGGCATGGGGGTAAAGAAACGGGAGATCAGCTCGAATTCGCCTTGCATCGGACCCCCGGGGTCAACGGCGACGGGCGGAGACCTCGGCGCCGCGCAGTCTGGCGGCGAGCTTGTCGAGGATGCCGTTGACATACTTGTGGCCGTCGGTCGCCCCGAAGGACTTGGCCAGCTCGACGCCCTCATTGATGACGGCGCGATAGGGTACCTCCAGACGCCGGGACAGCTCATAGGTGCCCAGCCTCAGGATCGCCAGCTCGATGGGATCGAGGTCCTCGAGGCGGCGGTCGAGCAGCGGTGCGAGGCTGGCATCAAGCTCCTCGCGGAAGCGCACCACGTTGTGCAGCAACTCATGGAACAGCGCCAGGTCGGCGATCTCCATGACCTTGTGCCAGTTCTCGTGATCCTCCAGGTCATCGTCGGCCACCTGGCTGCGGAACTCCGCCTCCACGGTGGTGATTGACTTGCCGGTCATCTGCCACTGGTAGAGGCCCTGGACCGCCAGCTCGCGAGCCGCATGCCGCGACTGTTGGGCCCGGGAAGGGGTTCGCGGATGACCGGCACTCATGATTCACCCCCGCTGTCTTCACCGAAGCAGCGCAGCAGCGAGACCATTTCCATGGCCGCCATGGCGGCCTCGGTACCCTTGTTCCCGGCCTTGGTGCCGGCGCGCTCGATGGCCTGCTCGATGGACTCGACGGTCAGCACGCCGTTGGCCACGGGCGTGTCGAACTCCAGCTGAAGGTTGCCCAGGGCCGCATTGCAGCCGCCGGCCACGTACTCGAAATGTGGCGTGCCGCCGCGGATCACCGCGCCCAGAGCGATCACCGCGTCGGGGCGAACCACTTTAAGCACCCGCTTGACCGCCAGCGGCAGCTCCCAGGCGCCAGGCACATGGACGATGTCGATGTTCTCGGCCTCCACCCCGTGGCGCACCAGGCTGTCGACGGCGCCCTCCACCAGACTGTCCACCACATGGTGATTGAAACGGCCGACCACGATCACGTAGCGGCCATCGACGTCGACGAAGCTGCCTTCGACTTGAGAGATCGGTTGCATGGTTTCCTGTCCTGAACAATCCGGTGCTGCTGAATCCGCGGGCCTGGCCGCCGGCCAGACCCGGGGAGGTCGAGAAGGTGACGCTCAGGCGCCCTTCGTCTCCATGGTCGCTTCGTCTGCTGTCTGGCCATCGGGCTCAAGGCGCTCCACCACTTCGAGATCGAAGCCGGAGAGCGCCGAGAACTTCCACGGTGAGCTGAGCAGGCGCATCTTCCCGACGCCAAGGTGACGCAGGATCTGCGACCCGGTGCCAATGGTCAGATAGTTGCCTGCGCCATCGGAGTCACTGGTGCGCGGCGGCCGACGCCGCTCGAGGAATACCTCGAGGTAGTCGAGATAGTCCTGGCGCGGCCGGCCGTCGTCGAGCAGCACGAAGACCCCGTGCTCGGCCCTGGCCACCTCGGCGATGGCCTCCTGGGCGCTCCAGTGGCGATCATCGCCCTGCTGCAGTGCCAGCAGGTCGCGCATCGCGTTGGCCAGGTGCACCCGCACCGTGGTCAGGGCCCCGGGGTGCGGGTGTCCCTTGACCAGGGCCAGGTGGTGGGCGCCCTGAATACGGTCACGGAAGACATGCAGGGTGAGTTCGCCATGGGCGGTCTGCACCGGCATCGACTCCAGCGCCTCGATGGTCTGCTCGTTGTGGATGCGGTAGTGGATGAGGTCGGCGATGGTGCCCATCTTCAGGCCATGCTCGGTGGCGAAGCGCTCGAGCTCGGGCCGGCGGGACATGCTGCCGTCCTCGTTCATGATCTCGCAGATCACGCCGCTGGGGTCCAGGCCGGCCAGCGCCGAGAGGTCGCAGGCCGCCTCGGTATGGCCGGCCCGGCGCAGCACGCCGCCGGGCTCGGCCATCAGCGGGAAGATATGGCCGGGCTGGACGATGTCGGAGGCACGTGCGTCGCGGGCCACGGCGGCCCGCACCGTGCGGGCCCGGTCGGCGGCCGAGATGCCGGTGGTGACGCCCTCGGCAGCCTCGATGGAGAGTGTGAACTTGGTACCGAAGCCGGACCCGTTGTCACGCACCATCAGCGGCAGCTGCAGGCGTTCGCAGCGCTCGCGGGTCATCGGCAGGCAGATCAGCCCCCGGGCATGACGCGCCATGAAGTTGATGTGCGCGGCCTCGACCTTCTCGGCGGCCATGATGATATCGCCTTCGTTCTCGCGATCCTCGTCGTCCATGAGGATCACCATCCGGCCCTGGCGGATGTCTTCGATCAACTCTTCGATGGGAGCCAGGCCCCCGGCGGCGGCGTGCACCATGTCGTCTCCAGTGATTCAGCGTGGCGGCTGTCGCGACGCCGCGACACAGGGGTCGCGATCGGGCGTCGCCCGCCTCGAAACCGCGTCAGGGTACCGTGGCAAGGCGCCGGGCGCCAGTTTGACGTTCGGGCTTCGGGCTTCGGGCTTCGGGCTTCGGGCAGCCTCTGTCTTATCAGGCTGGCTATCAACCGCTCGTGGCTCGTGGCTCGCAGCGCGCCTACCGCGGTCGGGCGGTGATCCGCCAGTCGCGACCCACGGCGCGGATATCGAGGATCTCCACGGGCTTCTGCTGATCCATACGGGTCAGCCCTGGCAGTTCGAACAGCGAACGCGCCTCGCCCCCCAGCAGGGTCGGGGCCACGAACAGCTGCATCTCGTCGACCAAGCCGGCCGCCAGCATGGCCCCCGCCAGGGTCGCCCCGGTCTCCAGCAGCACCTCGTTGGCTTGCTCACGCATGGCCAGATGGTGCAGCAGGGCGCTCAGGTCGACCCGGCCGTCGGGCGCGGCCGGCACCCCCACCACCTCGGCGCCGGCCTCCTCGAGCCGGGCGCGGCGCTCGGCGTCGTGGTCCTCGAGAGTGGCCACCAGGGTACGGCCGGGCTCGCGCAGGCAGGCCGCCGCCAGCGGCAAGCGCAGGCGGGAATCCACCACCACCCGCAGCGGCTGCCGGACGCCGATCGCCTCGGCGTCCGGCAGCTCGAGCTGGTCGGGACGCACGGTGAGCCGGGCATTGTCGAAGATGATCGATTCCACCCCCGTGAGGATGGCGCAGGACCCGGCTCGCAGGCGCTGCACCTCGCGGCGGGCGAGCGGGCCGGTGATCCACTGGGACTCGCCGGAGCGCATGGCCGTGCGGCCATCGAGGCTCATGGCCATCTTCATGCGCACGAAGGGCCGCCCCCGGGCCATGCGCATCACGAAGCCGGGGTTGAGCGTGCGGGCCTCGGCCTCGAGCACGCCCACCTGGACCGGGATGCCGGCCTCGCGCAGCCGCGCGATTCCCTGCCCCGCCACCTGCGGGTTGGGATCCTGCATGGCCACCACCACCCGGGCCACGCCGGCGGTGGCGAGCGCCACGGCGCAGGGCCCGGTCCGCCCCTGGTGAGAGCAGGGCTCCAGGGTGACATAGGCGGTGGCACCACGGGCCGCCTCGCCGGCGGCACGCAGGGCATGGATCTCGGCGTGGGGTTCGCCAGCCCACGCGTGGAAGCCCTCGCCCACCACCCGGTCGGCCTTGACCAACACGCAGCCCACCCGTGGGTTGGGCATGGTGGTGTAGTGGCCGCGGCGCGCCAGGCGCACTGCCTGCGCCATCCAAGCTTCAGGAACCTGTTGCGCCCTCATCGACCCTCTCCGGGGGAATCGGGCTGGAAGCTGGGTTCCTGGGCCAGGCGATCGATTTCGGCGCGGAACTCGTCGATGTCCTGGAAGCGACGATAGACCGAGGCGAAGCGGATATAGGCTACCTGGTCGAGACGTTTTAGGGCCTGCATGACCTCCTTGCCGATGTCACAGGCCTGGATTTCCCGGTCCCCCCGGGCACGCAGGGTCTGACGGATGCGCTCGACGGCGGCCTCGATGGACTCGGCACTGACCGGTCGTTTCTCCAGCGCCCGCAGCATGCCGGCCCGCAGCTTGGCCTCGTCGAACGGCTCTCGGGAACCATCGGACTTGATCACCCGCGGCATCACCAGCTCGGCGGTCTCGTAGGTGGTGAAGCGCTCGCCGCAGGCCGCGCACTGGCGTCGCCGACGCACCTGATCGCCCTCGGCCACCAGGCGGGAATCGGTCACGCGCGTATCATTGGCGCCACAGAAGGGGCAGTGCATGGCGGACATTCCACTTCGCAGGACGGGATGGTCAGCATAGTGTAACGGGTCGAGTCGACAGCGCCCAGCGACGACGGCTTCCCGGGGATCCCTTACCGAGAGGTGGCCTCGGCCCTGGGCGAATGCTTGTCCTCCTCCTGCATGCCCATCGGCTGCACCCGTCTGACCGGTACCTGAAGGGTCAGGCGCTCGCCGTTGTCCAGGCTCAGGGTGAGCTCGACATTTTCGCCCTCAGCCGGAGTAGTGGTCAGTTCGAACATCATCAGGTGCCAGCCGCCGGGTGCCAGGCGGGTGGTTTCCCCCGCCGGCACCGGGATCGCCGCCACCCGGCGCATCTGCATGACCCCTTCCTCCATGGCGTGGCGATGAAGCTCCAGGGTTCCCGCCAGGGGCGAGGAGGCCCCCACCACAGCAAGATCCACCTCGCCCGGGTTGGTCAGCTCCATGAAGGCCGCGGTGGCCGGCGAGCCGGGCGGCACCGCCCGCACCCGGGCCTCGTCGACAATCAGTGACTGGGCGAGCACGACCTGGCCGGTGAGACCGAGTGCCAGAGAGGCGAGAGAGACGGTAGAGGCGCGGGACAGCCGCATAGTGGCACACTCCAGGGGTAAAATTGGACAGCCGGGCATCGTGATGCTCCTTGACCGCCCTCAGCGTATCGCCTTCGGGCAGGTCGCGGGAGGCCGGTGCGACATCCCGCCCCGGTGGCACCGGGGCGAGTAATGCGCCGCCGAGGCTCACATGGCAGGATCGTCCCTTACCCCCCGAGCGAAAGGAAGCCCGACATGCGTTTGCCCTCCCTCCCTGCCGCCGGCCTGCTGGCCTTGGCCGCCCTCCCCCTGTCGCTCGCCGCCCTTGCCGAGTCGCGGCCGGCGCCCCTCCAGGCCCTGGAGACCCAGGGATTGACGGTCCATGGTCGCTTCGCGGCCCCGGGCGGGCTCGACGGCTACGCCGCCAGCGCCAACGGCCAGGCGATGACCGTCTTCGTCACCGCCGACGGCGAACATGCCGTGATCGGTAACCTCGTGGACGCCGAGGGGAACAACCTGTCGGCGGCGCCCCTCGAACGCCTGGTTCGCGCCTCCCAGGAGGCCGAGACCTGGCAGGCCCTGGAGGACAGCGCCTGGATCGCCGACGGCCGCGACGACGCGAAGCGGATCGTCTATGTCTTCACCGACCCCAACTGTCCCTATTGTCGGCGGTTCTGGCAGGCCGCCCGGCCCTGGATCGCGGCTGGCGAGGTCCAGCTGCGCCATGTCATGGTCGGCATCCTCGAACGCGACAGCCCGCGCCTGGCCATCTCGCTACTGGCCGCCGAGGATCCCGCCGCGGCCTTGGCCGCCCACGAACAAGGCGACGCCATTCCCCCCTTGGCGACGCTGCCTCGTCAGCAGGAAGTCAGGCTGCAGGAGAACCACGCCCTGATGGAGAATCTCGGCCTCTATGCCACGCCGGGGCTGGTCTACCGCGACGATGGTCGCCTTGCGACGGCCCAGGGCCTGCCCGACGACGAGCGGATGGTCGAGGTCCTGGGGCCGCGGCCCTGACGCGATCTGCCGGGTGCGCTCGCCGGCTCGCTTATCCGGCCTTGAGCTCGCAGCTCGTGGCTCGCAGCCGTAGGGGAGATAAGCGACAGCGCATCTACCGGTTCCCTCTGGGCAGGATGGTGGGTGCGCTCGCAGGCTCGCTTACCCACCCTACGTTAGCCGCGCTGGGGGCAAGGCCCGGGCCAGGAACCAACCGACGATCATGGCGATGAGCATGGCGGCCAGCGGGGTGGTGAGCCCGACTACGGAGGCGAAGGCCGGGCCGGGACAGTAGCCGGACAGCCCCCAGCCGATGCCGAACAGCGCCGCACCGCCGATCAGACGGCCGTCCAGGTCGCGCCGGGTGGGCACCTGGAAGGCCCCGGCGAACAAGGGGTTGGGCCGACGCATGGCCAGCCGGTAACCGAAGAAGTTGGTGACCACAGCGCCGCCAAGCACGAAGATCAGGGTCGGGTCCCAGGCACCGAAGAGATCGAGGAAGCCCAGCACCCGGGCCGGGTCGGTCATGCCGGACACGGCCAGACCGAGGCCGAACAGCAGCCCGGCAATGTAGGCCATCAGGAATCTCATGCCCCACCTCCGATCAGATGCCGGACCACGAAGACGGTGACGATCGCCGCCACCAGGAAGGTCAGGGTGGCGACCATGGAACGCGGCGACAACCGAGCCAGGCCGCACACGCCGTGGCCGCTGGTGCAACCACTGCCGATGCCGGTGCCGACGCCCACCAGCAGTCCGGCGACGAGCATCAGGGCGACGCCGCCGGCGGGCTCGCCGATCACCTCGCCCGTCACGTCGACGCCGGCACCGGCAACGTTGCCGAGTCCCCTGCCGAGCAGCATCACCACGACGGGGCCGCAGATCAAGCCGAGCAGGAAGGCCAGGCGCCAGGCGCTATCGCCCTTGGGCCGGGCGGTGACCAAGGTGCCGATGATGCCGCTGACCCCGGCGATACGGCCGATGGTGACCATCAGCCAGGTGGCGGATAGGCCGATCAGCACGCCGCCGGCCAGTCCCTGCAGGGATGAACTCCAGTCCATTTTCTCGCTTTCCTCCGGTGTAGATGCCGCAAGTAAATCCGATCGTCGCCATCTGGCATGTACCGCCCCTGATGCAGAGCGGATGTGTAGGGGCGATAAGCGCCAGCGCATCGCCCGCCCCCAGGCTCCATACCAGAACTAATGAATCAGCGAGCTGTACTCGCCTCAGTCACGGGGCACTGCTGTGACAGCTGGCCGTCGTCCTGGCCGTGCAGCGCCTGCCAAGCGTCATAGGTGCTCAGAAACACCCTGCCGGTTATCTCGCGGCAAAATTCGGTGTGCTCCAGACGATCCATTACTGGCCCCTTGACCTCGGCCAGGTGGAGGCAGACACCGGCGTCCTTCAGCCGACTGTTGATGGCTTCCAGGCTCTCCAGCGCCGAGGCGTCGATGACGTTGACCGCCTGGCAGGCCAGCACGATATGGGCCAGGCCCGGCTGGCGGGCCGCCAGGGCCATGACGGTGTCCTCCAGGTAACGGGCATTGGCAAAGTAGAGGCTCTCGTCGACGCGCAGGATGGCCAGGCGCTCGTCGGTCTCCACCGCGTGGCGGCGCACGTTGCGGAAGTGTTCGCTGCCGGGCACCCGGCCCACCACGGCGCTGTGCGGGCGGCTGGTGCGATACAGGTGCAGGCCCAGCGACAGCACGACGCCCCCCAGGATGCCGCTCTCCACACCGTGGACCAGGGTCAGCGCCAGGGTCGCCAGCATCGCCACGCCGTCGGCCCGGGAGTAGGCCCAGGTGCGCTTGATGGCGCGCAGGTCGATCAGGGTGGCCACGGCGACGATGATGGTGGCGGCAAGCGTGGCCTTGGGCAGGTAGGCCAGCGGAGTGGTCAGGGTGAGGGTCGCCACCGCGATACCCAGCGCCGTGAAGGCGCCGGCCAGGGGGGTGGCGGCGCCGGCCTCGAAGTTGACCACCGAGCGGGAGAAGCCGCCGGACACCGGCGAGCCGCCGCTGGTGCCGGCACCGAGATTGGCCAGGCCCAACGCGATCAGCTCCTGGTTGGGGTCGATGCGCTGGCGACGCTTGGCGGCCAGGGTCTGGGCCACCGACACCGACTCCACGAAGCCCACCAGGCTGATCAACACCGCCGCGGGCGCGAGGCTCGACCACAGCCCCGTGTCGAGGCTCGGCAGGGCCAGGCTGGGCAGGCCGCTTGGCACCTCCCCGACCAGGGCGACGCCGCGTTCGCCGAGCCCCAGGCCCCAGGCCAGCAAGGTAGTGACGATCACCGCCGAGACCGGGGCGGCCTTGGCCACCAGATCCGCGGCCGTGGTGGACAACCCCAGGCGCCGCAGCCCCTCCTTGAGATGCCGCCGGCATAGCAGCAGATAGCCCCAGACCCCGCCACCGATGGCCAAGGTGACCGGGTCGACCTGCCCCAGCTGCGACACCAGGGCGGTGACCAGTTCCACCAGGTTATGGCCGGACGCGTCCACCCCGAGGATATGGCGCAGCTGGCTGGCGGCGATCAGGATGCCCGAGGCGGTGACAAAGCCCGAGATCACCGGATGGCTTAGGAAGTTGGCGAGAAACCCCAGGCGCAGCAGGCCCATGGCCACCAGCACCAGCCCGGACAACGCCGCCAGCACCAGGGCCGCCCCCACGTACTCGGCGCTGCCGGGGGCGGCGATGCCGGAGAGCGCCGAGGCGGTCATCAGCGAGGCCACCGCCACCGGCCCCACCGCCAGGGTGGCGCTGGTGCCGAAGACGGCATAGAGCATCAGCGGCAGCATGCTGGCGTAGAGCCCCACCTCCGGCGGCAGGCCGGCCAGCAGGGCGTAGGCCAAGGCCTGGGGCACCAGCATCAGGGTGACGATCACCGCCGCCAGCAGGTCACGAGCCAGGATGTCGCGCTGGTAGCCGTGCAGCCAACCGATCAGGGGAATCCAGCGTGAAGGAATCATCAGCCTCTCGCGGTCTGGGTGTCGTCTCGCTCGGCATGGCGCCGGGCTGGCCGGGCCAGCCATTCGTGTCCCTTGAGCATGCCGTTCCAGTAAAGCCAGGGCAGTTGCTTGGCCTTGAGCCACCAGGCCCGCCGGGTCGCCTGGGTGCCATCGTTGACCCAGCGCGGGAAGGTGGGCTGCAACTGGCCGCCGTAGCCGAACTCGGCCAGCACGATGCGTCCCCGCTCCACGGTCAGCGGGCAAGAGCCGTAGCCCAGATACCCTGCCGGCAGGGGGTTGTCGTCCAGGGAGGCCAACAGGTTCTCGGCCACCACCGGCGCCTGCTTGCGCACCGCCGCGGTGGTCTTGGCGTTGGCCGTGCCGCTGGCATCGCCCAGGCCGAACACCGTCGGATGACGGACGTGCTGCAGGGTCTCGGGGTCCAGGTCCAGCCAGCCGCCGGCATTGGCGAGCCCCGATTCGGCGATAAAGGCCGGCGCCTTCTGCGGCGGTACCACGTGCAGCATGTCGAAGCCTCTCTCCACTTCGCGCTCGCCCTCGGCATCGTTCACGGCGAAACGCGCCGTGCGCGACGGCCCCTCCACCGCCACCAGACGATGGCCGAAGGCCGTCTCGATCCCATAGCGATCGATGTAGCGCTCCAGCGCCGGCACATAGTCGGGCACACCGAACAACACTCCGCCGGCGTTGCAGAAACTCACCTCGATCTCGCCCAAGCGGCCCTGACGCCGCCAGTGATCGCAGGACAGGTACATGGCCTTCTGCGGGGCGCCGGCGCACTTGATGGGCATGGACGGCTGGGTGAACAGCGCCCGGCCCTGCCCCAGCGACTGCACCAGCGACCAGGTATAGGGCGCCAGATCGAAGCGGTAATTGGAGGTCACGCCGTGCTGGCCGAGCGTCGCTTCCAGGCCCTCGATGGCGCCCCAATCGATCACCAGCCCCGGCGCCACGACCAGGCGGGTATAGCCGAGCCGCCGGCCGTCGCCCAGCACCACCTCCTTGGCCGCGGGGTCCACCCGCTGGGCATGGACCGCGTACCAGGTCGCCTTCTCCGGGATGACGTCGGCCATGGGACGGCGGGTGATGGCGGCTGAAAAGACGCCGCCGCCCACCAGGGTCCAGCCAGGCTGGTAATTATGCATCTCGGCGGGCTCGACGATGGCGATATCCAGATCATCGCAGCGCTTCAGCAGGCTCGCGGTCACGGCGATGCCCGCTGCGCCGCCGCCGATCACGACGACGTCGTGTCGGCGGGACGAGGTCTGTGGGGTCGAATGAGGCATGACATGGCTCCAAGGGCGGATTGTCGTTGTTGTGGCAGGCGCCGTCAGGCGTCCAGCATCTCGCGGATCGGCTGGGGGTCATGGCCGGCACCGTGGGCCGCCGCCAGCAGCGCCGGAATGTCGCAACCGGGTTCCCGGGCCCGGGACTGGGCCCAGAGATGCACGGCTCGCCGCCCGGTGCGGCAGAACGCCAGGATCGGGGTCGGCAGTTCGTCCAGGGCGCGGCCAAAGGCCTCGATGTCCGCCTCGCCATACTCCCCGGGGGCTACCGGAATGGTCCGCCAGGCCAGGCCCAGGGCCTCGGCCCGCTCGCGCAGGGCGCGGTCGTCGGGGTGGTCATCGGCCTCGCCGGGACGGCGGTTGCAGATCACCGAGCGGAAGCCGCGACGGGCGACCTCGTCGAGATCGGCGGGCGTCACGGCATTGGTAATGGCGAAGCCAGGTTCGAGTTCATGGATCTGCATGGGCACTCCTCCGCGGAATGGCATTGAACGGGCCGAATCAGGGTTAGAACTTGTTGATCGGCACCTTGAGATACACCTGACCGTTGTCCTCGGGCGGCGGCATGTGACCGGCGCGCATGTTGACCTGCACCGATGGCAGGATCAGCCGGGGCATGCCGAGGGTGGCGTCGCGCTCGGTGCGCATCTTCACGAACTCGTCCTCGCCGATGCCCTCGTGGACGTGGACGTTGTGGGCGCGCTGCTCGGCCACGCTAGTCTCGTGCTGGTACTCCTCGCGATCCGGCGCCTTGTAGTCATGGCACAGGAAGAGCCGGGTCTCGCCGGGAAGCGCCAGCACCTTCTGGATGGAGCGGTAGAGGGTGCGGGCATCGCCGCCCGGGAAGTCGCAGCGCGCGGTGCCGTAGTCGGGCATGAACAGGGTGTCGCCGACGAAGGCGGCATCGCCGATCACGTAGGTCAGGCAGGCCGGGGTGTGGCCTGGGGTGTGCAGGACTCGCCCTTCCAGGTGGCCGATGGTGAAGGTGTCGCCCTCCTCGAAGAGGCGATCGAACTGGCTGCCGTCGCGGGCGAACTCAGTGCCTGCATTGAAGGCCTTGCCGAAGACGTCCTGCACCACGGTGATCTTGGCGCCGATGCCGGTCTTGCCGCCCAGCGCCTCGTGCAGGTAGGGCGCGGCGGAGAGGTGGTCGGCGTGGACATGAGTCTCGAGGATCCACTCCACCTCGAGGCCGTTGTCGCGCACGAAGGCGATGATCGCATCGGCGGAGCGCACGTCGGTGCGCCCGGCGGCGTAGTCGAAGTCGAGAACCGAATCGAGGATCGCGCAGGCCTTACTAGCGGGATCCTGCACCACATAGCTGAAGGTGTTGGTCGGCTCGTCGAAGAAGTGGGTCACGGTTGGCTGCTGGGACATGGTATGCCTCCGTTTGCCGCGAAGGATGGGGGACGACGATCTCGGCGCGTCCCGGGTCTACAATTATGACCGCATCATAACCAAATAATTTAATCTAAGGTTAGATTGTTTTTTCATATTAGAGCGGCGGCAGATAGCGGCCCGCTATGGCCACTTGGGCGGGGAGGCGGGGGTGAATCCCCGCCTCCTGCTTGCCTTAGAGGGTCTTCTTGCAGAAGTACCAGTCGACATAGTCGTAGCCCGCGCCCTTACGCGCCTCGGCATCGGTGGCGGGAGGCGGCACGATGACCGGCTCGCCGGGCTGCCAGGCCTCGGGGGTGGCCACGCCGTGGGTATCGCTGGTCTGCAGGGCCTTGACCAGACGCAGGACCTCATCGATGGAGCGGCCGTTGGACATCGGGTAATAGACCATCGCGCGCAGCACCCCATCGGGGTCGATCACAAAGGTGGCGCGCACCGCCGAGGTGTCGCTGGCGCCGGGCTGCACCATGCCGTAGGCGTTGGCCACCTTCATGTTCAGGTCGGCGATGATCGGGAAGGGAACCTCGACGCCGAAGTTCTCCTTGATGCTACGGGTCCAGGCGATATGGGCATGGACACCGTCGATGGACAGCCCCAGCAGCTCGGTGTTGACCGCCTTGAAGTCCTCGGCGCGTTTGGCGAAGGCCATGAACTCGGTGGTGCACACTGGCGTAAAGTCCGCCGGATGGGCGAACAGCACCAGCCACTTGCCCTGGTAGTCGGAGAGTGACTTCTCGCCGTGGGTGGTCTTGGCCGTGAAATCGGGTGCCGGACGGTTGAGCTGGGGCATGACGGCTTGGGTCGCTTGCGCCTGGGTTTCCATGGTCGTTCCTCGTCTTGGGTCGTGATGGACAGCAGGCGTCATCGCCTTGCCTAGGAAGCCTTGCCTTATTGGTAATAACGTTAGGTCTTAATTGAATATAGAACCAATAGATCGCCCGCATGCCCTAAATAGCTACTAGCTATTTATTTATTACAAAAAACCGCCCCCGGAGGGACGGCGAAAACCCAACGTCACGGACGTTCAGAAGGTGAAGACGGGAATGGAAGGATCACGCATCATCTCCGCCATGGGGGGTGGCGCGGCGACACCGACGCCCTGCCGCAGATCCCCTTCGGCATAGTCGCTGTTGGGCAGATAGAGGGCACAGACATCCACCTGGGCGCCGTCGTCGATCAGTGCCTGGAGCAACATCTCCGGCTTCATGGATTCCATGGGACTGCCGGGGGCTGTCTTCAGGGCCTCGGGACTCTGATAGCTCGCCACGGCCAGATCCCCGGCCTGATCACACAACAGGACGGAGAGATCGGTGCCCTGTTGCTGCATGGTCCGAGACAGCACCATGGCCATGCCCTGGGTCTGCAGGGAACCGCTGCTCAGAATCACCAACGCCTTGTCGCGCATGTCGTGATCTCCTTCGTGCTCCGCCGCCAGGACCGGGGACGCGACCGTCACCGCGGTCGCCAGTATCAGGTTTCGCCACTGCATCTCATCGACTCCTTGGATTGGGGGTAGCCGCTCGGCCTCAACGATCGTCGCCAGGCGTCCAGGCCACCTTGGGGTTCACCTCGTAGCTCCAGGGCAGGCCGGAGTTGCGCCAACCACTCTTGGCTCGCACGCCCTTGGAGTCGCCCTCCTCGAGCTTGCCGCCCTCGAAGCCATCGGTCACGGAGTAGACCTCGCTGTAGCCCATCTCGGCGATCAGGTCCGCCGCCGGGGCACTGCGCGTCGAACCGGAGCGGCACATCACGATGATCGGGTCATCCTTATCCACTCCCAGCGCCTCGAGTTCGGCCTGAACCTCCGCTTTGAAATCGGGGTTCCGGACCATCGGCCAGGTACGGGCCTTGACATCGAAGTGCTCCCGGTCGCCCAGTACCCAAGGCACATGGATGTCGGTGGGCGTCGCGAAGCCGGTGAACTTGATCTCGATGGGATCCCGCACATCGATCAACACCGCCCGGTCGTTCTGCTGCATCAGCTCGTGGGCCTCCGCCGCCGTGACATAGAGGCCCAGCTGCGTCTCGCGATAGGCCGCCACCTCGGTGTCCTCGGTCGCGAGGACCGCCGTCGGGAATGACGCCGTGATCGCGCCCACGATGATGAAAGTCAAAAGCGACTTTTTCATAACTAAAACCTATAACGTAATTACTTTAATACCTACAAGCATAGTCATTCGCCGACGCCATGCCATGCGGCATGTCGACGCGGGAGGGCGAACCGTTCGGCGAAGCTACAGCTCGATACGCTGGCGGTAGGTGGGAATCTCGGCGTCGATGCCGCTCTCGGCGAAGGCCACCTGGAGGGCCTGCTGGGCCTCGGGCTCGCCATGCACCAGGTAGAAACGGGGCTTGCCACGGAAGGCGCCGGCCCAGCCGATCAGCTCCCGCTGGCCGGCATGGGCGGAGAAGCCGCCCAGAGTGTGGACGTGGGCCTTGACGGCCAACTCCTCGCCCAGCACCCGGACCCGCTCGGCGCCGTCGACGATCTCCCGACCCAGGGTGCCCTCTGCCTGGAAGCCCACGATCACCAGCCGGGTGCCGGGTCGCTCCAGGTTATGGCGGAAGTGATGGACGATACGCCCGCCGTTGCACATACCGGCGCCGGCGATGATGATGGCACCGCCGCGAATGCGGTTGATGGCCATGGATTCCTCCACAGTGCGCGTCAGGCGCAGGACCGGCAGGTACTGGCCGGGATCACCGTGGGCGGCGATGTTGAGCACCTTGAGATCCTCTGGATCGAGCGCCTTGCGCTTGCGGGCATAGAGCTCGGTGACGCGGATCGCCATGGGGCTGTCGAGGAAGACCATCTGCTGGCGCAGCCGGCCTTGATGGTAGAGCACGCTCAGGTGGTAGAGGATTTCCTGGGTGCGGCCCACGGCGAAGGCGGGAATCAGCACATTGCCCCCGTCCGCATGGGCCTGTTCCAGCACTTGGGCGAACTCCTCGAGGGTCTCCGTCAGCGGGCGGTGATCCCGATCGCCGTAGGTGCTCTCCATCAGCACCAGGTCGGCGTCGTAGACCTTCTCGGGGGGCTTCATCAGCACCGAGCCCGGGTTGCCCAGGTCGCCGGAGAACACCAGCCGCCGCTGCTGGCCGCCGGACGGGATGGCCAACTCGACGATGGCCGAGCCCAGGATGTGGCCCGCGTCGCGAAACACCAGGGTCACGCCGCCGGACAGCTGCACCGGTTGTCCGTAGCCATGGGGCTCGCAGAGCGACAGGGTCCGGGCCACGTCATCCTCGTCGTAGAGCGGCTCGATGGTAGGTTTGCCGGCCCGGGCCCGCCAGCGGTTCTCCCATTCGACGTCCTTGGCCATGACGAAGGCGGCATCGACCAGCATGATCTCGAGGAGCTCGGCGGTGTCGGCGGCGCAGTGGATGGGGCCCCGGTAGCCCTCGCGGACCAGCTTGGGCAGCAGGCCGGCGTGATCGAGGTGCCCGTGGGAGAGCACCACCGCCTCGAGCTCCCCGGCCAGGCGCCCGAAGGGCACGGCATTAGCCTCCTCGGCTTCGCGGCCGCCCTGGTGCATGCCGCATTCCAGCAGCAGTTTGTGGGGCCGAGGATCGCCATCCACCTCGAGCAGGTAGCGCGACCCGGTGACCTCGCCCACCGCCCCCAGAAACGTCAGCGTCGACATGGTCTCGGTCCCCTGTGCCGTGGCGTCATCCTCCTCAGCATAACGAACCCAGCCGCCGGGTGCGTTGCCTACACCTCGCCAGCGTTATCATCAGTAATGAGGCTGTTCTGGTGGAAATCGCTCATGATAGCCCCCTCCGTCACCCGCCGACCGACCCCGTCTCCCCACCAGTGGGCCAGCCCCTCGACCCAGCCGGCGGGCCCGGCCGCCGTGGTGCGATAAAGCGCCGGCTGATCGGGCGCGACCCGGTGGCCATGGCAGCCGCGGATCACCACGGGCTGGTCCACCGCTTCCAGCAGGGTGACGTCATTGGGGCCATCCCCCAGTCCCAGGGTCAGCGGCCGTCGGCCGCGCAAAGCCGCGAAACGCGTCACCAGCCAGGCCACGGCATGGCCCTTGTCGGCCCCGCCGGTGACATGCCAGAAGCGTCCGCCCTGGACCAGGCGCAGGCCATCCCCCTCCAGGCCTTCCCGCAAGGCAGTGAGCCGCTCGGGCGCATCTTCCCAGATCAGCGGTTCGCTGCCCTCGCGCAACCGGGCCAGGCATGCCGCCTGCTCATCGAGGCCAGTCAGTTCGATCACGGCCGCCAACGGCATCTCGCTCATGGTGGTGAAGCGCACGCCCAGACGCGCGCGCCATACCGCGAGCCGCTGACGGATCAGCCCGATATCGACCCCAAAGGTCTTGATCACCAGGCCATCGGGGCCGGTCGAGCGCTCGCGACGAGCATGGCACCAGGCCGCAGGTAGCCCTACCACGGCGCCATTCTCGGCGACAAAGGGAGTCTGCGTGAGCCCCAGCACGTGGCGCAGCGGCAACAGCTCGCTGCGGGTCTTGCAGGTCACCGGGATCACCGGCACGCCCAGCGCGTCGAGGCGCTCGAGCCAGGGCCCGGCCGGTGCCCAGTCGTAGCGGCAGTGATCGAGCAGCGACCCGTCAAGGTCGCTAAAGACCAGGCGCGGCCCCTCGGGGCCGGTGAGCGGCGGCAGGCGCGTACATTCCGGAGAGAGCGGCGTGGAAGACATGGCGTGACCTGCTGGCGGCATGGGAAAACTCCATGCCCAGCCGATGCAGTTAGTGTGCCAGCCCCGACCGAGATGAGGCCGTGCGGCCCACTCGGCTATCGGCCAACGGCATCAGGTACCGAACAAGTGCAGCAAAACGCCCCATCCCGGTGCACCGGGATGGGGCGTTTTGCATCACGTATGACGCGGCGCCCGGGTGAGTGACAGAAGACTTAACGATAGACCGGGAAGCGCGCGCAAACTTCCTCGACTTTGCCCTTCACTTCGGCCTCGATGGCGGCGGTGTCGGCGCCCTCGGCCATGACATCGAGGATGTCGCAGATCCAGCCGGCCAGGTCGCGACACTCGGCCTCACCGAAGCCGCGGGTGGTCACCGCCGGGGTACCGATGCGCAGCCCAGAGGTCACGAAGGGGCTCTGGGGGTCGTTCGGCACGGCGTTCTTGTTGACGGTGATATGGGCGCGGCCCAGGGCGGCGTCCGCGTCCTTGCCGGTCACGCCCTGCTTGACCAGGGACAGCAGGAAGAGGTGATCCTCGGTGCCGCCGGAGACGATGTCGAAGCCGCGCTCGATGAACACCTCGGCCATGACCTGGGCGTTCTTGACCACCTGCCGCTGGTAGGTCTTGAACTCGGGGTCCATGGCCTCCTTGAAGCAGATCGCCTTGGCGGCGATGACGTGCTCCAGCGGACCGCCCTGGCTGCCCGGGAAGACCGCGGACTGCAGCTTCTTCTCGATGTCGGCGTCGCCCTCGCTGGAGAGGATCAGGCCGCCGCGCGGACCACGCAGGGTCTTGTGGGTAGTGGTGGTCACGACATGGGCGTGGGCCATCGGGCTCGGATAAACCCCGGCGGCTACCAGCCCGGCGATATGCGCCATGTCGACCAGCAGGTAGGCGCCCACCGCATCGGCGATCTCGCGGAACTTGGCCCAGTCGATGATCTGGGAGTAGGCGGAGAAGCCGGCGATGATCATCTTCGGCCGGTGCTCGCGGGCCAGCCTGGCGACCTCCGCGTAGTCGATGCGGCCGGTCTCGTCGATGCCGTACTGCACGGCGTGGTAGTGCTTGCCGGAGAAGTTCGGTTTGGCGCCATGGGTCAGGTGACCGCCGGCGTCCAGGCTCATTCCCAGCACGGTGTCACCCGGCTTGACCAGGGCCTGGAAGACGGCGGCGTTGGCCTGGGAGCCGGAGTGGGGCTGAACGTTGGCGTAGCTGGCGCCGAACAGCTCCTTGGCATAGTCGATGGCCAGTTGCTCGACGATGTCGACGTACTCGCAGCCGCCATAGTAGCGCTTGCCGGGATAGCCTTCCGCGTACTTATTGGTCAGCTGGCTGCCCTGGGCTTCCATGACCCGGGGGCTCGCATAGTTCTCGGAGGCGATCAGCTCGATGTGGGCCTCCTGACGCGCGCGCTCCTTCTGCATCGCGTCGAACAGGGCATCATCGAAACCGGCAATCTGCATATCACGGCTGAACATCGGCGGGGGACCTCGTATCACGGGGAAATCTGAGAGCGGTATCATACCCCAGCGCATGGCGGCTTTCACATTAAAGCCCCTCATGGCGGGGTGCAGCCGATCTCATGGTCACGGCGGCGCAACGCCCCACCACTCAATGCGTCTCGACGCGCATCGACAGTCGGTCCGGCAGCGCCAGCGGGTCGGCCGCCAGCCCCTCGACACCGCTTTCCGCTGGCAGGGTCAGGTGGATAGCGAGCTCCCTGGCGTCGCCGGCCATCATGTCCACCAGGCCGGTGAACAGCGTCTCGATCTGCGGGCCGAACAGCATGCCGAAGCCCTTAGCCTGGGTGCGCGCCTGGGCCAGGAAGTCGGCCTCGCTGATCCCCTGCCCTGCGGCCATGAGCGGCGCCAGGCGGTCGAACAGGCCGTGATCGGTGAGGAGGACATCGACCCGACCGCCCAGCAGGGTCACCTCTTCCAGGCTCTCCAGGTCGGCCAGGAAGGCCGCCGGCTCGACGCCCTCGGGCAGGCGTACCGGCAGGTCCGCCTCGAGGTCCCAGCCGAAGGCTTCGACGGCGGTGAGGTGCATCTCGCCCAGCAGCCGGCTGGCCGCCTCGCCTGCCTCCCAGCGCCCCGAGGAAACCGCATCCAGCCGGAGCTGACCGCTGCCGCCGGTGAGCACGTTGCTGGCCATGCGCAGCCGGGTACGCTCCCCCACGGGGGCCAAGGCGATCATTCGCGCCAGGTCCAGCGCCAGCGCCTCAAGCCGGAAGCCACCCTCGCCATCGGTCATGTCACCGTCGAAGCGCAGGCGGTCGAGGGTCGCCACCAGGCGCTCGGCCTCGATGCTCAGGTCGATAAGCTCCAGGCGGTCGAGGGTCCGTGCGTCTTCCCGGTCGAGCCCTCTCAGGCCGACCAGGCTGAGGGCCGCCAGGGAAAAGTGACCATCGCCGATATCCGCCAGTTGCTCCCCGCTGCCGCTGATACCGGTCACCTCCAGGCTGCCGATGGCCTGGCGGGACAGCTCGGTGGCGTACAGGTGCTCGATGGTCAGCCGCCCGGTGGCGGTGCCAAGGAAGACCTCCTTGCCATCTTCGACCCGGGTGCGCGGCGTCTCGCGGCTCATCGCCAGGCCGTCGATGGTCAGCTCGGCGGCCTCGAGCTCACCGTCCAGCGGCAAGTCACGCAGGGCCAGCAGCGGCCGGGAGGGCTCGCCGACCACCAGCCGCTCGACGGTGATGATGCCCGGCTCGTCGTCCTGGGCCTCGAGGCGCAGGCCTTCCATCACCACCGCGTCGGGTTGGTCGTAGTCGCCCTCGACCGTATAGCGAGCGAGACGTAGCCGGTCACCGTTATCGCCGACGAAGACCAGGTCCTCGGCGGTGGTGCGGCCACCGAGCAGGCCGTCGGAGACCTTGCCGATGGACAGCTCGCCCGACGTGTCGGCGAACAGGGCGCGCAGGTCGGCCTCGAGGCGCTGGGCATCAGCCAGGGTCGGCAGCGAAGCGAACAGAAACAAGAAGAGGACGGTCAGAACGGCCGGCCGGCATATTGAGAGCATGGATCACCTCCCCTGTGATCGCGAGGATTGCTCCAGGAGTCTAGCACCGCTCCACCGCTCGGGTCGGCAACGCCAGGCCGTCTCACCGGCCAGGCCCTCGCCCCATTCCACTAACCCCCGTTCGTATCAGCTGCGATCGATGAGGGCGATGCGTCCGTCAGCCTCAGGCCTCGCCCAGCAAGCCGAGGCTCGCCACCGGCGCCTGGCGACGCAGTCCCCGCGACAGCAGGTGGCCGATCCCGCCGACCAGCAAGGCGCCACCCAGCGGCAGCACCAGCCAGAGCCCGGGGTGCAGGCGCGGTGTCAGGTCCAGCCAGGCCACGTAGATCCCTGCCGCGGCCAGCTCCGCCAGCAGGGCCCCGAGCAGGCCGCTGGCCAGGCCCAGCACGGCGAACTCGGCCCCCTGCACCCGGGAGAGCAGCCGATTACTGGCCCCGAACACGCGCAACAGGCCGCCCTCATGGGCGCGCACCGGCAGGCTCGCGGTCAATGCCGCATAGAGCACGCTGATGCCCGCCAGCAGCACGAAGACCAGCACCAGTTCCACCGCCCGGGTGACCTGCCCCAGCACATCGCGCACCTGGCCGAGGATGGCATCCACGTTGAGCAGGGTCACGGCGGGAAACGCGCTGACCAGCCGCTTCAGGGTCTCCCGGTCCCCATCGTCGAGATGGAAGGCGGTGATGTAGCTGTGACCGAAGCGCTCCAGCACCCCGGGCGGGAAGATCACGTAGAAGTTGGGCCGGAAGCTGTCCCAGTCCAGGTCGCGCAGACTGGTCACCTCGCCGGTGATCGTCTGGCTGCCGATGCTGAAGGTCAGGGTGTCACCGAGCGCCAGCCCCAGCCGCCCGGCGAGGCCATCCTCCAGGGAGATCGGCACCGTGTCGCGACGAGCGTCCACACGCGCCAGCCAATCACCGCTGTCGGCCGAGACATCGCCGGCAGCGAACCACTCCCCCGCCACCACGCGGTTGCCTTCGGGGAGCGTCTCCCGCCAGGTCAGGTTGAGCTCGCGGCGCAGAGCGTTATCGCCCTGGGCCTCGTCGGGCACGGCGTTGCGGGGCGTCTGACCGTTGATCGCGGTGATCCGCCCGCGGACCATGGGATAGAGCGCACTGCGCGCCTCGGCTTCCTCGGCCAGCACCTGCGCGAAGGCCTCGTGCTCGCCGGGCTGGATATTGATGGCAAAATGGTTGGGGGTATCGGCCGGCAGCTGGGTCTGCCAGGCGGTCAGCAGATCGCCTCTCACCAGGGCGATCATGGCCATGGCGAAGAAGCTCACCGAAAAGGCCAGCAGCTGGCCGAGGCTCGCGGTGCGCCGCCGCGCCAGTTGCTGGCCGCCCAGGCGTAGGGCGCTGACGAGCCGCTCGTCACCGCCGGCCCGCGGCAGGCGGGCGGTGAGCCGCAGCACCAGGCCGAGCAGTAGCCCGCCCAGCCCCCACAGCACCACCAGGCTCGCCATGCCCCCCAGCAGCAACCAGACCGAGAGCCAGAGATCGCCGGAGTAGAGCCACAGCAGTCCGCCGAACACCAGGGCGGCCACCCCCACCACCAGCCAGGCCGAAGCCGGCAGCGGGTCGAGTTCGCGGCGCAGCACCTTGAGGGCACTGACCCGCTTGAGCCGCAGCAGGGTCGGACCGGCGAACCCCGCCAGCACCGCCAGGGCGGTGAAGGTGCCAAGCCATAGGGGCAATGCCCCGGGTGGCGGCAGGGTCAGCGGCAGGAAGGCGGTAAGCAGCCCCAGCAGGGCCGCCTGGCCGGCCAGGCCCAGCAGGGCCCCCAGCGCCGAGGCCACCAGCGCCAGGCACAGCAACTGCAGGGCGAAGAGACGCACCAGCTCGCGCTGGGTGGCACCGAAGCAGCGCAGCAGGGCCGCGGTGTCCAGGTGGCGGTCGACATAGCGCCGGGTGGCCATGGCCACGGCCACCCCCGCCAGCAGCACCGCGGCCAGCCCCGCCAGGCTCAGATATTTCTCGGCCCGCTCCAGCGCACTGCCCATCCGGGGGCGGTCACGGCGCACGTCGCGCACCTCCACACCTTCGGCCCTGAGCCGGGTGAGCAGCGGCTCGACGCGTTCGACGGCCTCGACAGAGCCGGCGGCGAGTAATTCGTACTCGATCCGCGAGCCGGGCTGGACGAGCCCGGTGGCCTCGAGGTCATCGACATGCATCATCAGCCGCGGGTTGAAACTGCCGAAGCCGGCGGACTGATCCGCCTCGCGCTCGACCAGGCCACTGACCCGCAACTCGGCCCGACCGAGGCGCACCCGCTCACCGACCTCAAGCTCCAGCAGCAGGGCCAGGCGGGGGGCCACCCAGACGCTGCCCCGGGCGGGACCGCGGGCGAGCGTCTCCACGCCGTCACCGCGATCCACCCGCGAGGCGCCGTAGTGGGGATAGGCGTCGTCTACCGCCTTGACGCTCACCGGCTGGAAGGCCTCGCCGTGGCTGACCATGGAGACCATGTCGACCTGGTCGGAGAGCACGAGCCCAGCCGCCTCCAGGGCCTCGCGCACGTCGGCGGCGAAGGGCCGCGACTGCTCCAGCACCACGTCGCCCCCCAGCAACTGGCCGGCCTGGCGGGTCAGGCCTCGGTCGAGCCGGTCGAGGAAGAAGCCGATCATGGTGGAGGCCGCCACGGCGAGGGTGAGGGCCACGAACAGGGCCCGCACGTCGCTGGCGCGCAGGTCGCGCACCAGGCCGCGCCAGGCCAGGCGCACCCCACGCAGGAAGCCGGTCATGCCACCACCTCGTCGACGGCCATCGCCTCGAGCCGACCTCCGGACAGGCGCAGGCACCGTCCACAGCGTCGGGCCAGGGCCGGATCGTGGGTCACCAGCACCAAGGTGGTCCCGGCCTCGCGATTGAGGGCGAAGAGGGTGTCGATGATGCGCTCGCCGGTGGCCGGATCCAGGTTGCCGGTGGGCTCATCGGCGAACACCAGCTCGGCCCCGGTGACGAAGGCGCGGGCCAGCGCCACGCGCTGCTGCTCCCCGCCGGAGAGCTGCTTGGGCAGGTGGTCGAGGCGCTCGCCCAGCCCCACCCGGGCCAGCCAGTCCCGGGCCCGCGCCTCGGCATCGACGACCGACGAGAGCTCTAGGGGCAGCAGCACATTCTCCAGCGCCGTCAGGGTCGGCAGCAGCTGGAAGTTCTGGAACACGAACCCCACCCGGCCGGCCCGCAGCCGCGCCCGGCCGTCCTCGTCCAGGGCGGCGAGGGACTGGCCGAACAGCGTCAGCTCGCCATCGGTCGGGGCGTCGAGTCCGGCCAGCAGACCGAGCAGGGTCGACTTGCCGGCACCGCTCTGGCCGAGGATGGCCACGCTCTCGCCGGGGAACACCGAGAGGTCGAGATCACTCAGAATGGTCAGCGAGCGCTCGCCACTCTCGACCCGCTTGGTGAGCCGGTCGGCATGTAGAATCGGCGAAGTATCTGCACTGAAGGAGATGGACATGACGAAAGGCTTCCCTGTTGCGCGTTGTCGCGATGAGCGGCGGCTCCGGCCGGAGGCGGCCTGGCTGCTCCTGCTGCTCCTGCTGGCCCTGCCGCTCTCGGCCGCGGAGCGCCCGGTACTGCTGGTGATGGGCGACAGCCTGAGTGCGGGCTACGGTATCGAACACGAGGCCGGCTGGGTCAGTCTGCTGTCCGAGCGTCTGGAGGGGAAGGCGCAGGTGGTCAACGCCAGCATCAGCGGCGAGACCAGCCGGGGCGGAGCGGCCCGGCTCCCCGACCTCCTGCGACAGCATGCCCCGGACATCGTTCTGATCGAGCTCGGCGGCAACGACGGCCTGCGCGGCCTGCCACCCGCCCAGATGCGCGCCAACCTGGCCGGGATGATCGAGGCCAGTCGCGCGGCCGGGGCGCGGGTGCTGCTGCTGGGCATCGATATCCCGCCCAACTACGGCTCGGCCTACCGTGAGGCCTTCACCGGGGTCTTTTCGGGGCTCGCCGAGCGCTTTGACGTGCCGCTAGTGCCCTTCCTGCTCGATGGCGTGGCCCTAGACGCCTCACTGATGCAGAACGACGGTCTCCACCCCACCGCCGCCGCCCAGCCGACCATCCTGGCCAACGTCTGGCCGGCGCTGGCGCCGCTGCTGGAGGATAAAGGGGTGGCGCTGGCCGCCCGTCAGGAGTGAAGCAGGGCCTCGGTGCAGGTTGGATAAGCCGAAGGCGCATCCAACATCAGGCGTCGGACTGGGCGGCCGGTGCCGGCGCCTTCTGCCACTGCTGTAACCCGAGCCCGCCGAGGATCAACACCAGCCCCACCAGGGTCGAGGGCAGGATCGGCTCACCGACGACGACATGCAGCAGCAGCAACGAAACCGGCGGCGAAAGGAAGATCAGATTGGAGACCTTCGCCGTGCGCGACACCGTATGCACCGCCAGCTGCCAGAGCACGAAGGCGATCCCCATCTCGAACAGGCCCACGTAGATCCCGGCGGCCAGCCCGCCCCAGCCCTGCCACTGAAGGCCCGGCCCGACCAGCAGGAGCACCGTGAGCACCGGCACCCCGACACTGAAGTTCTGCCACTGGGCCACCAGGAGGGGGCGGTGGTCACGGGCATTGAGCAGCCAGTACAACGCCCAGAGCAGGGTCGAGGCCAGCGCCAGGCCGACGCCGAGCGGGTCGGCGAAGGCCACATCGAACACCGCTCCCCGGGTGGCGATGACCCAGACCCCGGCATAGGCGACCAGGCCGGCCAGGACATCCATGCGGGTCAGCCGCTGGCCGAGGATCGGTACGGCCAGAAAGGCCATGGTCAGCGCCCAGGTGTAATTGAGCGCCATGGCCTCCTGGCCCGGCAGGCGATCATAGGCGGCGAACAACACCAGGTAGTAGGCCACCGGGTTCATCAGCCCCGCCCAAGCGGCGGTCTGCCAGCCGCGCCTGAGTGCCTCGCCCAGCAGGCCCTGGCGGGCCACCAAGACACCGATCAGCGCCCAGGAGACCAGCGAGGCAAGCCACATCAGCTCCAGCGGCGACATCCGGCCGAGTGCCACCTTGAAGGCGGTGGCCACCGTGGACCAGAGGGCCACGGCCCCGAGGCCATAGAGCATCGCCTGGCGATCCCGAGTCATGAGGTCAGGCTGTGTCATCGTTACTCCGTTCCGGTTTCAGGGCCCCGGGACCACGGCGAAGCCGCACGACTGTCGCCCCGGCCAGATAGACCAGGCCGCCGGCCACCATGCCCGGCAGGATCTCGTAGATGGTGCTGACGATGCGCGGATCCAGCAGCTGATAGAGCAGCACCACCGCCGGCCCGGTCACCACCATCGCGATCACCAGCCACTGAGGCGGACAGCGTCCCAGCGTGTAGACGAGCAGCAGCGGGGCGAAGGCGGCCCCCAGGCCCGACCAGGCGTGCAGCACCAGCCAGAAGACGGTCTCGTTGGAGTAAAGCGCGATCAAAAGCGCCAGCACGATCACCACCAGGGTGGCCACGCGGGTGGTGGCGTAGCTGTGCCAGCGCCGAGGCAGGAGGTCGCGGCTGATGGCGGCCGAACAGGTGAGGATCAGCGAGTCCGCCGTGGAGATCGTCGCGGCGAAGAGCCCGGCCAGCACCAGACCGGCCAGGATGCCCGGTAACAGTTCCGCCGCCATGACCGGCAAGGCCAGTTCGGTATCCTCCTGCACGTCGAAGTCGGCGAGCTCCGGCAGCAGCAGGCGTGACATCAGGCCGACGAGCATGGCGAGACTATAGAAGGCCGTGAACCACCCGTAATAGTAGAACCGCGCACGGCGCATGCTCTCCTCGCTGTCCAGCGACATGAAACGCACCATGATCTGCGGCTGGCCGATCACACCGAAACCGGCGAACAGCCAGCCGACCACGAACAGCAGCGGCCCCAGCCAGCCGAAGGCCAGGTCGGTCGGGAACCAGTTCATGTAGGTGGCGGACACCGCGTCGAGCGCCTCCCAGCTCGGCTGGATCCCCCCCTGCTCGGTGACGGTGATCCAGACCATCATCCCCATGCCCAGCAGCATGACGCTGGACTGGGCCGCGTCCGTCCAGACCGATGCCCGCAGGCCACCGGAGAAGCAGTAGAACAGCACCATGGTGGCACCGATGATCGCGCCAAGCCCCTGCTGCCAGCCGAAGAGCACGTTCAGCGCCTTGCTGCCGGCGCTGAACTGCGCCGCGGCGTAGATGCCCAGGAACACCACGGCGATCAGCGCCGCCACCACCCGCACCCCCACCTGGTTCTGCCCAAACCAATTGCCCAGCAGGGTCGGGTAGGTGAGTGAGTCGGAGGTGCCGGTCGCCCGCCGTAATCGCCGGTGCACCACCAGCGAGATCAGGAAGTCACCGATGATCCAGCCGATCATCAGCCAGATCGCCGCCAGCCCCGCCGAATAGGTATAGCCGATGACACCGATGAACATGTAGCCGCTGTTGTTGGTCGCCACGGCTGACAATCCCGCCAGGGAGGGCGGCAGGCTGCGCCCCGCCAGCAGGTAATCGGTGCTCTCCTTGCGCCGCACCAGCACCGACGAGAACCCGATCAGCAGAAACACCAGCATGAAGAAGATGAAGCTTCCCTGGAGAAAGGGCATCGGACGACCTCCTTACCTCGCTGCGCTAGGTGCTACCAGTCTGGCAGCTTTCCCATGGCAGCAATGCTCTTTTGCCAGGCGAGACGGGCATGGTCTGCCTCGCCTACCCCCACGAGAAGCCCGTCCCTTCGGGCGAGAAGCCATCACCGATCGATATGCCCCAGGTCGCGGCCGGGGTCGAGCCGGTCGCGGACCCGCTGCTTGAGGATCTTGCTGTCGGGAAAGCCGCCATCGCGCTTGCGCTCCCAGAGCGACTCCCCATCGTAGAAGATCTCGAAATAGCCGCCATGGGAGGGCACCAGGGCCACCTCCTCCAGTTCCTCGCCGAACGAGGAGAGCAGCTCCTGGGCCAGCCAGGCGCTGCGCAGCAGCCACTGGCACTGGGTACAGTAGTGAATACGAATACGTGACATCTGGCCTCACCGTCGCAACAATGAACGCCCTATCCTATCAGCCAGGGAAACCCGATGGCCGCCCCCGAGATCAGCCAGTCCCGCCTCTACGAGTGGCTCACCGGCGACGAGGACAGCCGGATGTGCCGGGACATCCCCGACGAGGCCTGCCAGGAGCAGCCCCGCAGCTTCTTCCTGCACCTCGTCGCCTCGCTGGGCAACAAGCTGGCCGATGAGCTCGCCAGCGCTCGCCTGGTACTGCCCTGGCTGCTGGGGGTGATCGGCGCCCCACTGTGGATGGTCGGTCTACTGGTGCCGATCCGCGAGTCCGGCGCCCTGCTGCCCCAGCTGTTCGTGGCCGGCTTCATTCGCCATCAACCACAGCGCAAGTGGGTCTGGGTAGCCGGCGGCGTCCTCCAGGCCCTGGCCGCCGCGGCGCTTGCCCTGCTGGCCCTGGTGGGTCACGGCGGCCTGGGCGGTGGACTGGTCCTGGCCGTGTTGGTGGCGTTGTCCCTGGCACGCGGCCTGTCGTCGATTGCCACCAAGGACGTGATGGGCAAGACCATCGCCAAGCAGCGTCGCGGCACCCTGATGGGCTGGAGCGGCAGCGTGGCCGGGGCAGTAACGCTCGCCGCCGGCGGCGTGCTGATGCTGTTCGACGACCGCCCCGGCGAGCTGGCACTGGCCGTGCTGCTGGCCATCGCCGCCCTGGGCTGGGCCTTCAACGCCCTGTGCGCGGCCCGCATCGCGGAAACGCCGGGAGCCGTGGAAGGCGGTGAGAACGCCTGGGAGAGCGTACGCACCGGCCTGCGTCTGATGCGCGACGACGCTGCCTTCCGAGACTTCAATGTCACCCGCGCGCTGTTGCTCTCGAGCGCCCTGGCCCTGCCCTATGTAGCCCTGCTGGGCCAGCAGCAGGACGGCGACGCACTCGGCGGCCTGGGCGTGCTGATCGTCGTTTCCGGCGTGGCCGGCATGCTGGCCAGCCCCGTCTGGGGCAAGCGCGCCGACGCCTCGAGCCGCCGCGTGATGCGCGATGGCGGGCTGACCACCGCGGCCTGCTGCCTGCTGGGGGCGGCCATCGCCTGGTGGCCGGTGGCATGGACCGCCACCATCTGGCCCTATGCGCTGGTCTATGGTCTGCTGGTGGTCGTGCATGCCGGGGTGCGCCTGGGGCGCAAGACCTATATCGTCGACCTGGCCGGTGCCGACAACCGGGCGCTCTACGTGGCCCTCTCCAACACCATTACCGGCGTGCTGATGCTGCTGATGGGGGCCGTGGTAGGCGGCCTGGCCCAATGGCTCGGCGCCAGCGCCCTGCTGGTGATCCTCGCCGCCACCGCCCTGGCGGCGGCGGCCAGGGCCCGGCATCTGCCCGAAGTGGAATAGCCCGGCGTTGAAATCCGGCGCCCGGCTGGCCATGATGTCTCGCAACGCGTCCCCCCGGAGCCAGCCCGGCCCCACCAGGACAGGACCCGCCACAGGAACGCCCTGATGAAACGATCTCCCCTGATCAGCCCGGCTCTGCTGGAGCGCATCGTCGACGCCTCGGAGGATGGCATCGTGGTCGCCGAGCAGGAGGGCGACGAGAACATCCTGATCTACGTCAACCGAGGATTCGAGCGCCTGACCGGTTACAGTGCCGACGAGATCCTCTACCGCGACTGCCGCTTCCTGCAGAACGAGGACCGCGACCAGCCGGCCCTCAAGGTGATCCGCCAGGCGCTGGCCGAGGGGCGTCCCTGCCGCGAGGTGCTGCGCAACTACAAGAAGGACGGCACCCTCTTCTATAACGAGTTGTCGATCACCCCGGTCTATGACGAGGATGACAACCTTACCTACTACATCGGGGTGCAGAAGGACGTCAGCGAGCGGGTCGAGGCGCAGATGGAACTCGAGCGCCTCAAGGTGGAATACGGCCTCTCGTGAGCCATCCTTGGCTCGCTCCCTCCGCGAAGTGTGTCGTAAAAAGTCGCCGCCAGGGGGTTGTACTCCTCACCCAGTCCCGATATATAGCCAGCAGGTAACGACCGTTGCCGACAGGCGCTTCGGGCTCCGAGCACCTCCGGACGAGAAGCGATGTGTACGACACCGGGCCGCGCTCGGTACTTGGCCATGGGAGGACTTCGCATGCGCCCCGATTCCCTTCACGACGACTTCTACGACGAGGACGACCACGACGATGCCGTCAATGACGAGGACTATCGCCGTGCCCGCCCGACCAGCCGCGCCGAACAGCTGCGCGCCCGGCGGCGCCTGGAGGGCCTGCTGGAGGAGCGTCGCCTGAGACGCGCCATCGAGGACACCTGGGACCTGGAGGAAGAAGAGTAGCGCCGAGCGCCGAGCGCCGAGCGCCGAGCGCCGAGCGCCGAGCGCCGAGCGCCGAGCGCCGAGCGCCGAGCGCCAGGCAGGATAGGTCCGAGACCCGGCGCGGTCCACGGCTGGCCTTCGCGGGTCTCGGGCTCTATCATCACCGGTCAGTCAAATTCTCCAACCAAGTGGAACTCCATGGCGCAATACGTCTACACCATGAACCGGGTGGGCAAGGTCGTGCCCCCCAAGAAGCAGATCCTCAAGGACATCTCGCTGTCCTTCTTTCCGGGTGCCAAGATCGGCGTGCTGGGCCTCAACGGCGCCGGCAAGTCGACGCTGCTGCGCATCATGGCCGGCGTGGACACCGAGTTCGAGGGCGAGGCGCGTCCGATGCCGGGCATCAATATCGGTTATCTGCCCCAGGAGCCTGAGCTCGACGACGAGAAGAACGTCCGCGAGACCGTGGAGGAGGCGCTGGGCGCGATCAAGGAGGCCCAGGAGAAGCTCGACGGCGTCTATGCCGCCTACGCGGAGCCTGACGCCGACTTCGATGCCCTGGCCAGCGAGCAGGCGCGTCTGGAGAACATCATCGAGGCCGCCGATGCCCACAACCTGGAGCGCAAGCTGGAAGTGGCCGCCGAGGCCCTGCGCCTACCGCCCTGGGAGGCCAGGGTGGGTAACCTCTCGGGAGGTGAGCGTCGTCGCGTGGCGCTGTGCCGCCTGCTGCTCTCCAATCCCGACATGTTGCTGCTCGACGAGCCTACCAACCACCTGGACGCCGAGTCGGTGGCCTGGCTGGAGCGTTTCCTGCACGACTATTCTGGCACCGTGGTGGCCATCACCCACGACCGCTACTTCCTCGACAACGTGGCCGGCTGGATCCTCGAGCTGGACCGCGGCCAGGGCATCCCCTTCGAGGGCAACTACTCCCAGTGGCTCGAAGCCAAGGAGAAGCGCCTGGAACGGGAAGCCAAGCAAGAGGCCTCGCGCCAGAAGGCGATCAAGCAGGAGCTGGAGTGGGTACGCTCCAACGCCAAGGGCCGCCAAGCCAAGAGCAAGGCGCGCCTCAACCGCTTCGAGGAGATGCAGTCCGGCGACTTTCAGAAGCGCAATGAGACCAACGAGATCTACATCCCGCCCGGTCCGCGCCTGGGTGACAAGGTCATCGAGTTCCACGACGTCACCAAGGCCTTCGGTGACAAGCTGCTCTACGAGGACTTGAGCTTCACCGTGCCACCCGGGGCCATCGTCGGCATCGTCGGCGGCAACGGTGCGGGCAAGTCGACGCTGTTCAAGCTGATCACCGGCCAGGAGCAGCCGGACGCCGGCGAGGTGGTGATCGGCGAGACCGTCGACATCGCCTACGTGGAACAGTTGCGCGATGCCCTCGACGACAAGCAGACGGTGTGGGAAGCGGTCTCCGACGGCCAGGACATCCTCAACATCAACGGCTACGAGGTGTCGTCGCGCGCCTACGTGGGCCGCTTCAACTTCAAGGGCAATGACCAGCAGAAGTTCCTCAAGGATCTCTCCGGCGGCGAACGCGGCCGCCTGCAACTGGCCCAGACCCTCAAGCAGGGCGCCAACGTGCTGCTGCTCGACGAACCGTCCAACGACCTGGATATCGAGACCCTGCGCGCCCTCGAAGAGGCCCTGCTGGCCTTCCCCGGCTGTGCCCTGGTGATCTCCCACGACCGCTGGTTCCTCGACCGTATCGCCACCCATATCCTCGGCTTCGAGGGGGAATCCCATGTGGAGTTCTTCGAGGGCAACTACACCGAGTACGAGGCCGATCACAAGAAGCGCGTAGGCGATGACACCCCGCACCGCATGAAGTACAAGCGCATCGACGCCTGACCGGCTTCGCCGGAGCGGTAAGAACGCCCGCTTCGCGGGCTGAAGCTTGAAGCTGGAAGAAGACCCCACCACCGCAAGGTTCGTGGGGTTTTCTTATGGCTTTACGGCTTAGCGCTTGCAGCTCCCGGGGATAGCGCGGGGTTGCCCCGAACGACAAGACGCGCCATAAGGGGGGCACTTCCCGCGAGGAGTCACCCATGCGCGTCCTGCTTTCCTGGCCTATCCGTCTGTTCAAGGCCTACCGACAAAGCATCGCCTACCTGCCGTCGGTACTGGCAGTGGCTTACGGGTTGCTGGGCCTTTCGGCCCTGCTGCTGCCGATTTCCAACGAGCACCTGCCGACCCCGGTCACCGCGCTTGGCCTGGAAGCCCCGGGCAACACTCGCTCACTGCTGGCGGCCCTGCTCGGCGGCATGATCTCGCTGATGGTATTCAGCTTCTCGATGGTGATGTCGGTGCTGTCCCAGGCCGGTGGCCAGTTCTCACACAAGCTGGTGTTCGGCCTGATCTCGGAGCGGCCCCACCAGTGGGTGCTGGGCCACTACCTGGGCACCATCCTGTTCATCCTGATGCTGCTGATCGTGCCGGATGTCGCCAGCGGCGAGACCGCCTGGCGCTCGCTGGCGATCTACCTGGCCTGCGCCATGGTCGTCCACTGCCTGGGGCTGTTCGTCTATTTCATCCATAATGCCTCGGAGTCGATCCAGATCGACGCCGTGGCCTCCGGCCTGCACCGCACCACCCTGGCCGCCCTGCGCGTCCTGCAGGAACGCCAGCGGGACGCGGCGTGGCGCTTCCTGCCGACCGTGGTGCCGACGGGTCACCCCCGCCATGTCGTGCACGCCCGGCGAGCCGGCTACCTGCAGAACGCCGACCTCCCGGCCCTGGCCAAGCTGGCGGCACAGGGCGACGGTATCGTGCACCTGCACTTTCGCTTCGGGGACTATGTGGTCGAGGGGCTGCCGATCCTGTCGCTGGAAGCCGAGACACCGCCGGGAGAGACGTGGTGCGACGAGGTTCGCGCCACCCTCACCTATGTGGAGGGGGAGTCGATCACCGAGCACCATGTGTACGGCCTGACCCAGCTGATGGAAGTTGCCATCAAGGCGCTGTCGCCGGGCGTCAACGACCCCGGCACGGCACGGCTGTGCATCCACCGGCTGACCGACTTGCTGGCCCGCCAGCTGCAATGGCAGCCCAGCAACACCCTGCTGGACCAGAGCGGGACACGGCGGGTGACCTGGCCGCTGGAGCGCTTCGATGACCTGCTCTACCGACTCTTTCATCCCATCCTGCACTACGGCCGGCAGGACGTGAGCATCGGCCTGGGCCTGCTCAAGGCCCTGAAGACCCTGTCGCTGTTCGCCAAAGGCGAGGATCTCGAAACCCTCCAGGCCCATGCCGAGCGGGTCATCGAGACGCTGGCCCGTACCGCCCACCACCCGCTCGACCGACGCTTCATCGCCTCACGGTTGACCGCTGGTACCCACCGCCTGGATCTACCGCTCCAGCTGCCGACCCCAGAGGGCCAGGCGCGTGGCCGCGGTGGGGAGCGGACTCAGTAGAGCCGGGCTTGCCCTCTGGGACGGGTCTTGAAGCGGCGATGCAGCCATAGGTACTGCTCGGGATGACGCCGGATGGCGGCCTCGATGACGGCGTTGATACGGGCGGCATCTGCCACCTCGTCGCCGGAGGGGAAGTTCTCGAGTGGTGGCAGGTACTCGAGGGTATAGGTGCGGTCGTCGGGATTGCGATGGAAGATCAGCGGCATCACCGGCGCCCCGGTCATACGGGCGATCTTGGCGGTAAGCTTGATGGTCGCCGCCTCGACGCCGAAGAAGGGGGCGAAGACGCTGGCGCCGCGGCCGAAGTCCTGGTCCGGCGAGTACCAGACGTTGTGGCCCGACTTGATCCGGCGCACCACGCCGCGCAGATCATGGCGGTCGATGGCGGTACCGAAGATGCGCTTGCGAGCGCGGGTCATGAAGCGTTCGAAGAGCGGGTTGTCATGGGGCCGATAGACCACGTCCGCAGGGAAGAACAACGAATGCAGCGCCCCGCCCAGGTCCAGGGTCGAAAAATGGATGCCGATGATCAGCGCCCCCTTCCCTTTCGCCTGGACGCGCGCCATGTGCTCCTGCCCCTTGAAGGTGACCCGGTGGCGCAGGTGCTCGGGGTCCCGGCACCAGGCGGTGGCTGTTTCCAGCAGCCCGATCCCGTTGGCGATGAAGGTTTCCCTGACCAGCCGACGCTGCCGCGCCTCATCGAGTTCGGGAAAGCACAGGCGGATATTGGTCGCGGTGATGTGTCGCCGCCGCTTGGCGAGGCGCCAGGCGGCCAGCCCGATCGCCTTGCCCACCCACAGCTTGAGTCGCCATGGCAACCAGGCCCCGGCGCGCATCGCGCCGATGGCCAGCCAGGTGTTCCAGTAGCGGGGATGGGCGTGGCTCATTGGGGGCCAGACCCCCATTGACGTCTCCTGTCCATGGCAAGGCTCCAGTTGAATCGGCTGGCTCATTGGGATCTCAATGGGGGTCTGTCCCCGACAGGCCACCATGATAGCGTCTGGGCACCCGCGGCAGCACCCCGGTGAGCAGGGTGTAGCTGATGGTATCGCAGTGTCGGGCCACCTCGTCCACCGACAGCACTGCACCATTCGACGCCCGCCCCCACAGGATCACCTCGCTGCCGATATCGGCGTCGGGCAGGTCAGTGAGGTCGACGGTCAACATGTCCATGGAGACCTTGCCGACGAGGGCAGCACGCCGGCCTGCCACTAGCATCGGGGTGCCGTCCACGGCATGGCGGTCATAGCCGTCTCCGTAGCCGCAGGCCACCACGCCGATACGCGAGGGCCGGGGGGTGTGCCAGCGCCCACCGTAGCCTACCGGTTCGCCCGCAGGCAGCTCGCGCACGGCGATGATCGCGGAGCGCAGGGTCATCACCGGTGCCAGCCGCCGGCTGGCCGCATTGGCCACCTCCAGGGGATCGCTGCCGTAGAGCATCACCCCCGGGCGGTTCCAGGCGCCGTGACTCTCGGGCCGCGCCAGGGTCGCCGGGGAGTTGGCCAGGCAAGTGGGAGCCCCAAGCCGCTCGGCGAGTTCCTGAAGCAAGCTGGACTGGCGTCGGAAGTAGGCCGTATTCACGGCATCGGCGGTGGCGAAATGACTCATCAGATGCAGGTCGCAGGCATGCGCCGGTGCCTCGGTCAGGCGCGACCACACCTCGGCGGCTCGCGCCGGGGGAAAGCCCAGGCGATGCATGCCGGAGTCCACCTTGATCCAAGTCGGGATGGCGCGCTTGGGCCGGTACGCCAGCAGAGCCTCCAGCTGCCAGTCACTGTGTACCACCAGCCACAGGTCCAGTGCCTCGACACGTTCGAGCTCGGCGGGTTCGAAGATCCCTTCCAGCAGCAGGATAGGGGTAGTGATACCGTCCTGACGCAGGGCCTCGGCCTCTTCGAGGCAGGCCACGGCGAAGGCTGGCGCCCGGCCCTGCAGGGCCCGGGCACAGGCTACGGCCCCATGGCCATAGGCATCGGCCTTGAGCACCGCCATCGACTGGCTTGCGGGGGCCAGGTCGGCGGCCAGGCGGTAGTTGTGACGCAGGGCCTCAAGGTCGATCTCGGCAATCAGCGGGCGGGCCATCATGCACTCCGGACAGCGGCAGGTAAAAGCCTCATTATTTACCAATAAACCGGATAAATCATGGCCTTATAGACCAAACTAAACCATGAATGCCAAAATAACATTCGCTAAAAGGCAAGAATGCAGAAATAAGCACCACCCTCAGCGATCACCACACAACAGGACCCGGTGGTAGCGGCCGTTTACTCGCCACGCCTGCCGCCACAATGCAGACAGCCAGGACGCATCCTGGCTGTCTGCCATGACCGGTATCACGCGCCGTCACTCGAAGATGGCGTCCAGCGAGAGCCCCTGTTTGTCGAGCAGGCGGCGTAGCTTCTTGAGCGCCTCCACCTGGATCTGGCGGACCCGTTCCCGGGTGAGGCCGATCTCCTCGCCAACCTGCTCGAGGGTAGCGGCCTCATGCCCCCGCAGGCCGAAGCGACGGACCACCACTTCGCACTGCTTCTCGGTGAGCTCGGCCAGCCAGTCGTCCACATGCTGCTTGACGTCGCCGTCCACCAGCGTGGATTCCGGTCCCAGATCGTTGTCGTCGGCCAGGGTCTCGATAAGGGGCTTGTCGCTCTCGCTACCTACCGGATAGTCGACGGAGGAGATGCGCTCGTTGAGCCCCATCATCTTCTTGACGGTTTCCACCGGCTTGTCGAGGTAGTCGGCGATCTCCTCCGCGGTCGCCTCGTGATCCAGCTTCTGGGTCAGCTCGCGGGCGGCCCGCAGGTAGATGTTGAGTTCCTTCACCACATGGATCGGCAGACGAATGGTGCGCGTCTGGTTCATCAGCGCCCGCTCGATGGTCTGACGGATCCACCAGGTGGCATAGGTGGAGAAACGGAAGCCTCGCTCCGGATCGAACTTCTCGACCGCCCGGATCAGGCCCAGATTGCCTTCCTCGATCAGGTCCAGCAGCGTCAGGCCGCGGTTGAGGTAGCGCCGGGCGATCTTGACCACCAGGCGCAGATTGGACTCGATCATCCGCGCACGACCGGCGGGGTCTCCTTGCTGGGCCAGGCGGCCGTAGTGAACTTCTTCCTCGGGCGTCAGCAGCGGCGAGAAACCGATCTCGTTGAGATAGATCTGCGTGGCATCGAGGCTGTGGTGATAGTGCTTGTCCTCCCGGTTCAACGCCTTCTCGAAGGCCGCGGCATCCACGGCCTCCTCCTCGTCAGCCTCGCTCTCGACGGCGTCGTCATCCACCTCGTCGGCCGTCTCGAGATTCACATCCTGAAGGTCCCGTTCAAGCATGCTCATCGACTGCTACCCCATCGGTTGCGACTGCTCACCGCCTGCACCGGCAGGAACAGGATCGGTGCACAAGATTATTATTGTGTGACGAACGCCTCCCGAGGCGGGATGTCGAGCCGAGTCAGCGCGGGGGCAGAAACTCCAGGGGATCCTGGGGCTGACCATCCTTGCGGACCTCGAAATGAAGCCTGACATCTTCGGCATCGCTGTCGCCCATGATGGCGATCACGTCACCGGCCTCGACCACGTCGTTCTCCTTGACGCGCAGGGAGTCATTGTGTGCGTAGGCGCTGAGGAACTGGTCGTTGTGCTTGAGCAGGATGAGGTTGCCGTAACCTCGTACACCACTGCCCGCATAGACGACGATTCCCGGCCCCGCTGCCTTGACAGGTTGCCCCTTTTGTCCGGCGATATCAATGCCGGCGGTAATGGTGCTGCCCTCACCGAAGGCCCCCACGACGTCGCCATCGGCGGGCCACCGCCAGGCCACTTCCTTGACCGGCGTGTAACGCCGTTCGCGGGGTCGCTCGCTGTCCGCCTCCCCGGCTACCGCGGCACCGGCATCCGGCCTGGCGGGTTTATCGGCAGGCGGCTCAGCCGAGGCCGGGGCATCATTGGTGGCCGCCGAGCGCGTCCTGTTCCCGGTGGACGCCTCGCCGGCCTCACGGCGCTCACGCTCGGCCCGGTCACGCTCGCTCAGACGACCATCGGCCCCCGGGCTGTCCAGGCTGACTACCGGCCCCGGGCCTGATGCCTCGTCGGTCTGCGCCGACGCGGGGGCCGGGTCCTCTTTCTCGGCCTCGGCACGCTCGTCCGATTCGTGCGGCGCATCGGGCAGCACCCAGTCCAGGGACTCGTTCCCTCCCCCGGATACGGCCGCCGTGCCGCCAAGCGCCGTGGCCACGGCGCCGCCGGCCTCCCGCGCCGGGGCCGCGTCGCTTTCCGCCGGCCCATTGCCTCCCAGCACCAGGGTCTGCCCTGTCTGGATACGGTAGGGCGGACCGATACGGTTCAGGCGGGCCAGGTCACGATAGTCCATGTTGTGGCGCCAGGCGATGCCGTAGAGGGTGTCACCGGCCTTCACGGTGTACTCGCCGGGCGTGGCGGTCGAACGGCTCATCGAGAGGTCGCGCACCTGGACCGGCGGCGCCTTGCTCTGGTTGACGGTGCAGCCGGACAGGGCCAGGGTCAGGCCCGAAATCAGCAATATCCTATACATTGGAGCCTTCCTCCTTGTCAGCACCAGGTCGTGTTCCGGCGGGTGTCGTCGCTGCCGGGCGGTTCACCCGGCTGATCAGCAACACCAGGGCGACACCGGCCAGCATCAGCGCCACCACCGCCGGCAGTCGCGCAGGGTCGCCGGTCAGGACGGTGAAGTCCCCCGGGGTAAGATAACGGTAATCGAGCGGGATCATCTGGCCCTCCGGGCCCAGTTGGTAGCGTACCAGCTCACGCCAGGGCCAGAGTACCGGCAGGGAGCCGACGATGAAGCCCACCAGCAACTGCAGGGTGGCGGTATGGTGATACGCCAGCAGCCAGGAGAGCAGACGCGAGAAGACGAACAGACCAACCAGACAGCCGAGGCCGAAGAGGCCGAGCAGGCCCACATCGAAGCTGCGGATGCCGTCCATCACGGTGCCGTAGAGCCCCATGGCCAGCAGCAGGAAGCTGCCCGACACGCCGGGCAGCAGCAAGGCGCTGATGGCGATGGCGCCCCCCACCACCAGGATCAGGTCGGGGCTGCCGAGGCGGGCGACCATCGGCATTAGCGATGGCAGGGCTTGAGCCAGCAGCAGCCCGACCACCAGGGGCAGCAGATGCCACCACCGCCAGTCAGTGGGATGACGGCCGACCACCAGCACCGACGCGGCTACCAGGCCGAAGAAGAAGCCGTTGAGCAGCAGCGGATGGTCGTCCATCAGCCACACCACCAGATGCGCGACGCTGACCAGGCTGGCCAGGATGCCGGTCAGCAGCGGCACCACGAAGGACAGATTGAGATGGGCGACCAGCCCGCGCAGCCCCCATCGGCGCCAGGCCCCGATGGCAGAGGGCCCGAACTGTCGGATGGTGTGAATCAGTTCCTCGTAGATGCCGGTGACGAAGGCGATGGTGCCGCCGGAGACGCCGGGCACGGCGTCGGCGGCCCCCATGCCGGCTCCGCGCAGAAAGATACCGAGATGACGCTTCAACAGCTGACTCCTTTCAACGAATGACGCCTTCCAGCAAGGGCACGAAGCGGACCGATTCCAGGCGCTGCCGCTCGAAACGCTCGCCATGGCGACGCACCCGGGTCAGCCACTGGCAGCCGGTGCGATCCGCCAGCGGCGCGATCAGCACGCCCTGCTCCGCCAGCTGAGCCAACAGGGGCTCGGGCAGCTCGCCGGCACAGGCGGTGAGCAGGATGACATCGAAGGGGGCGGCCTCCGGCCAGCCATGTCCGCCATCGGCCAGGCGCAGGTGCACGTTGTCGATGCCGAGTTGGCCGAGCCGGTGGCCGGCCCGCCGGTGCAGGGCATTGATCCGCTCCACCGACCAGAGTTCCTTCACCAGACGCGAGAGCACCAGGGTCTGATAGCCGGAGCCGGTGCCGATCTCCAGGACCCGCCCGGGTACCTCCTGCACCACCAGTTCGGTCATGCGGGCCACCATCCACGGTTGGGAGAGGGTCTGGCCGTGGCCAATGGGCAGCGAGGTATCCTCGTAGGCACGATGCGCCAGGGCCTCGTCGAGGAACAGGTGGCGCGGCTCGGTGGCCAGCACCTCCAGCACCCGCCGATGGCGGATGCCCTGTCTCGCCAGGCGTGCCACCAGGCGATCGCGGGTTCGTTGCGAGGTCATGCCGATGCCCCTGAGGCGATCGGGCTCCAGCTCAGGTGAACGCATTCAGCCAGTCCTGCACGTCGTCGCACGCTGCATGTTGGGTCAAGTCGGTCTGCAGCGGCGTGATGGAGACATAGCCGTTCTCGACGGCGGCGAAGTCGGTATCCGGCCCATCGTCGGCATTCTCGCTTACGGGGGCGATCCAGTAACGCTTACGCCCCCGCGGGTCGCGGACCTCCACCGGCTGCGACGCCGGGCCGCGAAACCCCAGGCGAGTGACGCGAAAGCCACGGATCTCGCTCCAGGGCAGGTCCGGCACATTGACATTAAGCAGGCTGCGTGGCGGCAGCGACAGCTGATCCGCCGCGCCCACCAGGCTAGCCGCCACGCGCCCCGCACTGTCGAAGTGGCGACTGCCCATCAGCGACATGGCGATGGCCGTCATGCCCAGGCTGCGCCCTTCCATGGCGGCCGCCACCGTGCCCGAATAGAGCACGTCGTCGCCCAAGTTGCCACCGTGGTTGATGCCCGATATCACCAGGTCGGGACGCTCGTCCCAGACCCCGTTGACGCCCAGATAGACACAGTCGGCGGGGGTACCATCGACACTGTAGAAGCCGTTCTCCATGGCCGTAAGGGCCAGGGGCCGGGTCAGCGTCAAGGAGTTGCTGGCGCCGCTCTTGTCGCGGTCCGGCGCCACCACGCGCAGGCGCGCATGGGCGATCAGGGCGTCATGCAGCGCCCGCAGGCCCGGGGCATGTACTCCGTCATCGTTGGACAGCAGCAGACGTCGCATCCTCGCCTCCTTGCAGGGGCCCCGCGGGGGGCGTTCGAAAACTCAGGCTGGGGTGGGCGATCAGCTCGCGCAGCACGGCCGTGGCGAAGCCGCCTCGTGCCAGCGTGAAGGACAGCCAGGCCTCGCCCTCGCCGGCCTCGAACCTCGGCGCCTCCAGCCGCAGGCGCAGGGGGCGTCGACCGAGCCGTACGCCGGCCCGCTCGAGGCCGGCACAGAGTGCCGGGTAGTGATCTGCCAGGTCTCGCTCACGAGCCAGCGCCTCGCCCTGGGCCACCGAGCCACCGATGCCCCAGAGGATCCCCGAGGGGTGCAGGTCGAGGCGCTCGGCACGCTCGCGCAGCGAGGCATCGACGGCCTCGGCGGTGAACTGGCTGGCACTGCCATCGAGGACCACCACCTCCCCCGGCAGCGGCGTGGCCCAGTTGCCCTCGCGGACGCGTTCGGCCAGCAGCGTGTTGAACAGGAAGCTGCGCGCCGCCGAGAGCAGCATGCCCTCGCGGTCATCCCGCTTGCGCCAGCCGCCGGCCAGCACCCTGACCGCACGGTGCAGGTTACGACCTTCGGGCCCGAAGCGCTGGGGGCCGAAATAGTTCGCCACCCCATGCTGGCAGAGCCAGGCCCAGCGCTCGGCGAAGCCGGGATCCTCCAGCGCCGGGCCGGTGAGACGCAGCCGGAAGCGATTGGCGCGGTGTACGCCGCGCTTGAGCTTGCGTGGGTGCCGCGTCTGGGCCAGCAAGGTGAGCGAGGCGCTCGCGAGTGCGGCTTCGAGGTCAGCGGGTGCCTCGCGCCCCGGCAGGTGCACCGAGAACCACTGCCGGGTGACCGCCGAGCGGTCCTTCATGCCGGCATAGCCGACATCCCGGGGGGAGACCCCACAGGCCCAGGCCAGCTGGCGGGCCCCCATGGCGGTGGTCAGGTCGCGCTTCTCGATCCACAGCCAGAGATGCTCGCCGTGACCCTCGGGTGCGAAGTCCAGGCACTCCTCGACCCGGAACGCCTCTGGTGTGGCCCGATAGCCCCCGGCGGCCGGAGCGCCGAAGCGTGCATCCAGCACCCGGGGCCAGGCCGGTGGCCAGTCGATGGCATCAGTCACCGGCCGCCTCCGTGGCAATCAGCAGGGCCACGGCCTCGGCGGCGATGCCTTCACCGCGGCCGATGAAGCCCAGCCGCTCGGTAGTGGTGGCCTTGACGTTGACCGCCGCGCTCGAGACCTGAAGATCCTCGGCGAGGTGGGCGGCCATGGCCGGGAGGTGAGGCGCCATTCTGGGTGCTTGAGCGATCACGGTGGCATCCAGGTTGCCGAGCCGGAAGCCCGCCCGGTGCACCAGCGCCACCACGTGGCGCAGCAGGGCCCGGCTGTCGGCACCGGCCCAGGCCGGGTCGGTATCCGGGAAATGACGGCCGATGTCGCCCAGCCCACAGGCTCCCAGCAGGGCATCGCAGATCGCGTGCAGCAGGACGTCGCCGTCGGAGTGGGCGACGAACCCCTGGTCGAACGGAATGGCCACGCCACCGATCATCAGGTGATCTCCCGCACCGAAGCGGTGCACGTCGACGCCGTGACCGATACGCATCATGTGTCTCTCTCCCTCTCGACAGGCGGCCCGATGATAGCGGGCGGTGTTGTCCCCGAGGCGACCTGGGCGGCCAGCACCCGCTCGGCCAGGGCCAGGTCGTCGGGGTGAGTGATCTTCAGGTTATCGCGGCGCCCGGCCACCAGTCGGGGCGCCATGCCCAGGGTCTCGACGGCGGAGGCCTCGTCGGTCACCAGGACACCGCAGCCCGGCGCCATGGCCAGGGCGCGACGCAGCAGCCCGTAGCGAAATCCCTGGGGTGTCAGGGCCTGCCAGAGCCCCTCGCGGGATTCGGTGGCGGCCACCCGGCCGGCGCCATCGTCACGCTTCATGGTATCGGCCACCGGCGCGGCCAAGAGTCCTCCTACCGGATCCTCGGCGATGACCGCGTACAACCGGGCAAGGTCCTCGACAGTCACGCAGGGCCGGGCCACGTCGTGGACCAGCACCAGGTCCTTGGCGTCGGCTTCCAAGGCGATGGCATCGAGGGCATTGGCCACCGAGTCGGCGCGCTCGGCCCCGCCGTTGACACGACGCCAGTCGGTAAAGGGTACCCAGGCAGGATCGAAGTGGTGATCGTCGGGATCCAGGCAGAGGCAGAGCCGGGCCTCGGGGAAGGCGGCATGCAGCCGCGCCAGCGTATGAGTCAGGACGGGCCGCCCAGTTAGCATCAGGTACTGCTTGGGCAGCGCAGCGCCCATGCGCCGGCCACGGCCGGCTGCCGGCACCACCAGCCAGAGACGCTCGCTCATGGCGCCCCCTTACCCGGCTGGGCCGCCGGTTCGCCGTGGCCCGGCTTATCGGCCGGCGCCGCCACGCCGGGCACCCAGAAGAACTGCTCGTCGCGGCGCACCATGCCGATGTCGCTGCGGGCGCGCTCCTCGATGGCCGCCAGCCCCGTCTTGAGGTCGACCACCTCGGCGGCGAGACGCGCATTGCGCTCGCGCATGGGGCGGTTCTCGGCCTCCATGGCCGCCACCCGCTGGCGCAGCTCGGTCAGCTCATTGAACCCGCCTTCCCCCAGCCACAGGCGATACTGCAGCAGGACAAGCAGGGTGATAAGCAGGATGGACAGCCACTTCAGCATCCGGGCCTTCCGCCATGACGTTTCAATGGCGGGCATTATGCCATCATGTGCCGGGCGCCGGCGAGGTGCCAACGCCTGGCCCGAGGCAAGCGGACATCAGAAGTAGCTGGCAGGGCGGGCCGAAGGACCCGCCGCCGCGCATGGGTACCGGAAGGCTTACATCTGGAAGGGCATGCGGAAGGTCAGGCTGACATCCGAGGCATCATCGGTGAGCCCTACCCCCAGGCTGGTGACGAGGGAGGTACTGTCGCTCATGGCATAGGTCCCGCCCAGGCTCATTACCCCGACATTGGCATCGCTGCCGATCACCTCACGGGTCCCCCCTTCCTCGGTCGTCGTTTCCGACTTCTTGATGTACTCATGGGCATAGGAGAGCGACAGGCTGAAGCGTTCATTGAGAGCAAAGGCCGTGCCGAAGCCGGCGCGGATGCTGTCCCCCAGCTTGACGTCGCCCGGCTGGTCGCCGTCCGTTGCCGAGATATCGTCGAAGCTCTCCTCGAAGTTGTAGGTGAAGCCCAGGTTGGCGAAGACGATCGCCGGGTCCAGAGTCTTGAGCGCCGAGATCCCCGTGCTCACCCCCCAGACGCCATTGCCCGTGGGTAGTTCGGTGGGTACAAATAGATTGTCCCCCGCTTCTCTGGTCGCAATGCCGTAGGGGTCTGTACCGGTGGGCGCCCGGACGGCGAAGTTCCATACCAGGTCGGGGCGGGTCTCGGTCTCCGGCAGCATCCGGTAGGCGAAGGTCAGGCTGATATCCCCTACATCCGACTCATCCACCGAGGTTTCTTCATTCTGCTCAGTATCATTATCGGCCCCGATCGACTGGTAGGTGCTGCTGCGATAGACGAAGGGGAGATTGAGGCCCACCTCGAGCCGGTCGGTCAGGCCGTAGCGGGTATTGATATCGAAGGTAGTGATGTGGCTTTCGACCGTATCGACATCGATATTGCCCAGGAAGATGGCATCCAAGGCCAGGAAACCGCGCAGCGCCAGCTGGGAGCGATCGGAGTAGGAGTAGTTGATGCCCGGTTCGATGGTCAGCCGGTCCGAGAAGAGCGCGTGTTCCTCCCTCAGCACATTCTCCACGCTCTGGCTGGGTCGGGCCTGACGCACCACCTCGCCGTCGTCACCGGTCATCTGCGCCTGCACTGCCGTGGCCCCTCCGAAGGAGGCCGCCATGAGGAAGAGGGAGAGGGGTGGCACCCGCTTCGTCATGAAAACATCTGTTTTTTCCACACTCATCTCCTTGTGCCTCTACTGTCTGCCGGACCTCGGCTGTGTATATTGCTGGTTACCGATGACTAGCGTATTAAGCTAGCCAAGTGTAGACCACCCCTCCGTTGGTCGTCGTCAGCGCAGCGTGCCTGACCAGTCCTTACAGTCACAGGCCTCACGCCATGCCTGGCGCACCACAACAAACACCCGGCCTGCTCGGCAGGCCGGGTGGCATGTGGCACCGTCGGCCGGGAAGGCCCCGGCCGAGGGTTTACTGCGTTCCACCCGTGGCCGAGGCGATGGCCAGGGAGTTGCGCTGCAGGTTGTTGTTGCCCGCGGCCACGTTCACGCCGATATTGCCACTGGCGCCCAACAGGGCGTAGTCGCTCAGGGTGGCGTTGTTCTCGGCGGCGATATAGACGGTGTTGGTGGTGGTCACGCCGCCGGACAGGGTGCCGCCCATGGCCATCAGGCCCGCCTCGCGGAAGCCGAGGCGGCCTCGCTCCGTGCCGGCGAACTGGTCGGTGTTGGCACTGTTGCCATCGAAGTCCAGGTGACCCACGTAGGTGGAGCCCCCCGGGTGGCCGCTTGCCTCGGAGCCGCCCAGCCAGATCTCCGGGTAGACCTGGTTGGTCTGCTCCCAGGTGCCCGCGTAGCCGCCGCTGCCGCCGCCGAGGTAGCCGCCCACCATCACCCCGGACACCCTGACGCCGACCCGGTTGGTGAAGGTCTCGGTGTGGCCCTGGCTGCGGCTGTAGTTGTAGTAGGCGGTCTGCACGCCACCGGTGGTGGCATCGGCAGAGCCGGACCGGGTATTGGAGGAGGCGGCCAGCGAGTTCTGCTGGGCGTTGCCGACCCCGGCGGCCACGTTGACGCCGATATTGCCGGTGGCGCCCTGCAGGGCATAATCGGCGAGAGTGGCGTTGTTGGGGCTACCGGTGCTTGCCACATAGGTGTTGGAGGAGGACTGGGCCGAGAAGGCCGCGGCCTGGCCGAATACCCGTTCGGCATCCGAGGCCGACAGGGCAGCGTCATTGGCCTGACTGTTGCTGTCACCGGCCGCCACGTTGACGCCCACGTTGCCCGAGGCACCTTCCAGTGCATTGCCATTCAGGGTGGCGTTGTTCTCGGCCATGCGGTTGGTCACGTCGGCGTAGTTGATCAGCTGCTTGCTGTCCACGGTGGCCCCGGAGTAGTGGCGCGCCGGGTCAAAGGTCCAGACATTGACGTAGAAGTCCTTGTAGGTGTCCGAGTCGTGGCGCAGTTCCACATCGATCCGATTGTCGAAATCGGAGTCGATGGTGCTGTCGGTGTCGAACTTGTTGTAGCTGCCGATGAAGCTGTTGTTGACGCCATCGGCCAGGGCGTAGGGGGTGGCCATCAGTGCGGTAACGGCCAAGGCCAGCGGTGCTTTCTTGAAGGTGGTCATGAGCTTTCTCCTGAATGAACCAACGCGTTTCGTTGCATTGCGATGTCGCTACCTACCGCGCGAGCTGTATGGACATGCTAAAGCTGTGGCGGGTAGCGTTCCCCGTGCCGGCTGACTGGTTGACCTGGATGACGCCGCGGGCTCCCTCGAAGATCGACTCGTCGACCTCGATCCTGCGCGAGAGATCCGTTCGGTCATCGCGGTCACCATTCAGCCCCTGCCTGTCGGCCAGCACCTGCTGCAGGATGGTGTCGTTGAGGTGGCTGGCCGAGATGCTCAGAACACCCCCTTCGGGGTGGCTCCGTACATTACCGAGACCCGCCGTCTGATTGACCGACAGCCAGCCCTGTGACTGCCGAAAGGCGTGGTCCTGAATCTTGGTGCTGACCTGATGAGGCGTGAGGTCCTCTAGGTGGCTTGCCAGCTGGAGCAACGTGTGGATGGTGCTCGTCCCGTCATCCATGCTCAGCGCCCTCCTGTCAGCGGTGCCAGCGCCCCATCGAGGGTGTCGGCGATGCCCGAGGTGAGCGAGCGAACGCTGCCGCCAGCGCTTCCCCCGAGCACGGATGGCGCCCGACTGGCGCTGCCGGTGGCGCGGGCGCCCATGCCCGGATGGGTCCCCAGCGCCCGATGTAGATGGTGTATCGATCCCTGCACACCGCCGTGGATGCTGGCGGCCCGTTCGTCGCTGAGGGAGATAGCCTGGATGCCGATCAGCCGCTGCTGGGCCTCCAGGGCGCCATGGCGGGCATTGACCCGCGACGTGATCTCCCCGGCATGGCGCTCGACCTGGCCGTATACGGCCGAATCGACATCGCGAAGGATGACGATGTCACCGGGCAGGACACCGGGATTCAGCCGCGCCCCCGAGGTGCCATCGTCGGCCTGCAGGCCCGCGGCCGGTGTGGCCAGGGCCACCACCAGCAGCCAGCGGCGGGCGGTACGCGAGAAATGTAGATGGCGGTCGCTCATGTTCACTGCTCCCTATGGCTGGTTACGCGGGTGTGCTGTTGATTGCCGAGCCCGGAGGAGAGCGACTTGCCATTGCCCTGCCCTTTGCCGCCGGCGTTTCCCGGGGGACGCTCGTCCCAGAGGATCACGAAGTCACCGTCCTGATCGGTGAAGCTCCGAGCGTCGAGGTAGCGCCCGCGAATCGCTGCAAGCCTCTCATCATCCAGGCGCACCAGCCCGCTCGCGTCGGCCGCCCCCTCGCCGGTTGCGGTATCACCGACCACGCCATGTGCCTGGGCGCTCGCTCCCCCGACCCCCATGGCGAGGCCCAGCAGCAGCCCGAACAGGCGGCATGCCCGATGAGGGCTGGCATGAAGGCATATGGGGCAGGAGGGGAAGGGCATGTCGGCAGCTCCAAAACGTTCAGTCACTCTTTTTTACAATTTAAGGAGCAATAGGCGTGCCAACTTGTAGGTTATTGTTTTTATTAAAGAAAAATCAAATTGCTGATAATAGAATGTAACTCTTTTGTTACATGAACACGCCTGCCACGGGTGCAGCACGCGTTATACGCCGTAAAATATAAAAAAATCAAACAGTTAGAAAATGATCGACCAAGTGTCACAGGCGTGAGTCAGGCGCGCGGCAGAAGGGCCTCGGCCCGAGCACGAAAAAGGCCTGTCAGGGAGCAGACAGGCCTGAGGAAGACACGGATCGGCAGCGCTGAGGAAGGAAGGAGTTCAGGCATGCCAGTGGCTAATCTGAATCTGTCGCCGGTGCGGCCGTCGGCGAGCGGGCCAACCCGTGCTTCTCCATCAGGCGATAGATGGTGACGCGCGACACCCCCAGTTCCCGGGCTGCCTGATGAACCTTGTGCTTGTTGCGTCCCAGAGCGGCGACCAGCACCTCACGCTCGGCATGATCGCGCGCCTCATCGAGCGTCATGAGATGGCGGGGGGCCTTGCGGCGGTCGATGCCCAGATCCACGGGCTGGATGAGCCGATTTTCGCACATGACCATCGCGCGGCGAATGCGGTTGATCAGCTCACGGACGTTGCCGGGCCAGGGATACTGGCGCATGACCAGCAGGGCTTCACGCGAGAAGCCCTTCAAGCGGCTGGACTTCTCGTTGGCGAAGCGCTCGAAGAAATAGCGGGCCAGGATCTCGATGTCCTCCTGGCGCTCCCGCAGGGGCGGCACCTTGATCTGCAGCACGTTGAGACGATGATAGAGATCCTCGCGAAAACGTCTCTCCTCGACGGCCTTCTCTAGATCGACGTGGGTGGCGGCAATGATGCGCACATCCACGGGAATGTCTTCCAACCCGCCGACGCGCTGGATACATCGCGTCTCGAGAAAGCGCAACAGGTTGACCTGCAACTCCAGGGGAAGGTCGCCGATCTCGTCGAGAAACAGGGTACCGCCATCCGTGGCCTCGATACGGCCGATCTTCTTGTGTACCGCACCGGTGAAGGCCCCCTTCTCATGCCCAAAGAGTTCCGACTGGATCAGATGGTCCGGCAGTGCACCACAGTTGATGGCATGAAAGCCGGCCGATGCACGGGGCGAGCGCTCATGGATGGCCTGTGCCGTCAGCTCCTTCCCCGTACCGGACTCGCCACTAATGAGGACCGGTGCCTCCACCGCCGCCACCTTGCGGATGGTCTGGAAGAGCTCCCACATAGCTGGCGTGGTGCCGACCATCTCGCTCTCATCGCTGTCGGAGCGCCTGTCGGTCGCGACATCGTCACGCAGGCCATCCTGCTGGAGCCGTGACAGGGCGAGTGCCCGCCGCATCAGGCAGTCGAGCTCGGCGACCTCGACATCGGGCTCCATGAACCCGACGCACAGCGTGGCTACCAGGCGATGCCTGTCGGCATCCCTCAGGGTGTCGCTCGCGGCAATGGCCAGCCACGGGCAGTGACTCCGCAGGATCAACGGCTCCAGCTGACCCAGTTGAGCATCCGACATGCCCTCGAGTTGGACCAGGCCGACACCACCGTCACTCTCAGTCTCCAGACAACAGTCCGACAGCGGTGCCAGCAGGCGCTGCACGTCCCAGCCCAGGGCACTCACTTTCGCTTCCAGATGGTTGATATCCAGCGCATCCTCGGCCACCAGCCAGCAACGTTGCTCTCTTTCCATCGCGACTCACCTCATCCCTTGTTGGCAACGAACGCGGATCCCGTCGCCCACGTGAACCACCGCGCTACATGACCCTGCCGAGGGCATCGGGAATGACACGCTTCGGACCACGCGCTGACGCGTCGTTCGTTGGCCGGCATCTGCCCGGCTCTTGACTTCGCCGAAGTGTCCAATCACACACACTGAGAAACACTACAGTTACATTCTGCAAACTTCAGCATAGCAGGGGATGAGAATTACACCCGGAATGGCAGCACTTTTTCCGCCTCCCGGCAGTAGGCCTCGACATGCTCGGCCTCCTCGCGGCAGAAGCGGGCCACCGCCACGCGCAGACCGGGGTCGACGATGTGGTGCAGCGAGGTCAGCCGTCGCGGCGCGAAGCCCCGGCTGAGCTTGTGCTCGCCCTGGGTGCCCGGATCGAAGCGGGTCAATCCCTGTGCGAGGCAGTGCTCGATGCCCTGGTAGTAGCAGGCCTCGAAGTGCAGGCAGTCGGCCACCACCTCACTGCCCCAGTAGCGGCCATAGAGGGTATGGCGCCCCTGCAGGCAGAGCGCGGCGGCCACCGGCCGACCTTCGAGCCGGGCCTGAATCAGCACCAGGCTCCCAGGCAGGGTGTGGCGCAGCCGCTCGAAGAAGTCACGGTTGAGGTAGCCCCGGCGTCCCCGCTCGAGGTAGGTGAGCTCATAGCAGCGATGGAAGTGAGCCATGTCCTCGACGCCAATCGCTTCCCCCTCGAGCCGGTGCAGGGTAAGCCCCTGCTCCGTCACCAGGCGTCGCTCGCGGCGGATCGCCTTGCGCCGCTTCGAGGTGAGGGCAGACAGAAAGCCTGTGAAGTCGCCGTAGCCCCGATCCTGCCACTGGAACTGCACGCCGTGGCGGGCGATCAGGTGGGGACAGGCCGCCTGCCAGCCGGCCACCTCGGCCTCCTCGGCGAACAGCAGGTGCCAGCTCGAGAGTGACTCATCCTCTTCCCAGGCCCTGGCCAGCACCCCGCGGGCCTCGCGAGGATCGAGATCCGGCGCCAGTGCCAGCCGAGGCCCGGGCGCCGGCGTATAGGGAATCGCGGTTAGCCCCTTGGGATAGTAGCGACCCCCGGCACGCTCCCAGGCCTCGGCCCAGGCCCAATCGAAGACGTACTCGCCGAAGGAATGGTACTTGTGATAGTAAGGCAACAGACCCACCAGGGTCTCGCCTCGCCATAGAGTAAGGTGGCGCGGTGCCCAGCCGGTGGCCCGACTCACGGCGCCGCTGGCCTCCAGGGCGTGCAGAAACTCATGGCGCAGGAAGGGATGGTCATCACCAACCAAGGTATTCCAGGCCGCGGCCGGGACCCTGGCGATGGCAGGCAACTCGGTCAGGACCAGTCGAGGCATGGACGCTCCAGGGGCAGGCGGCGGGGAGGGCCGGCTGACAAGGCACCGGCAAAGCGCCTACATTGTGCGCAGACCTTCCCGTCCCTTCCAACCCGCTGCTCATGGGAGACGCGCATGTCCGACGCCCAAGCGCTGTCGGCTCGTCTGGAGGCCCAGCGCCGAGCCTTCGCCGTGGAGCCCTTCCCCTCGGCCCGGCGTCGCCACGACCGCCTCGCCCGCCTCGATGCCATGACCCGACGCCACCGCGACGAGATCATTCAGGCCATCCGCCAGGACTTCGGCCACCGCGCCGACGCCGAGACACGGCTGGCGGAGATCACGCCCCTGCGGATGGCCATTCACTACGCCAGGCGGCACCTCAGGCGCTGGATGCGCCCGAAGCGCGCCACGGTGCCCTGGCGCCTGCTCCCCGGGCGGGCCCGAGTGTACCGCCAGCCACTGGGGGTGGTGGGTATCATCGCGCCGTCCAACTATCCCTGGCACCTGGCCTGGATGCCGGCGGTGGATGCCCTCGCCGCCGGCAATCGGGTGATGATCAAGCCCGGCGAACAGACGCCGGCCACCAGTGCCCTGATGGCACGGCTGGCCGAGCGCTACTTCGCGCCGGACGAACTCTGCGTGGTGACCGGCGACACCGACGTGGCGCGCGCCTTCTCGGCCCTGCCCTTCGATCACCTGCTGTTCACCGGCAGCGCGCGTGTCGGGCACGAGGTGGCCCGCGCCGCCGCTGCCAACCTGACCCCGGTTACCCTGGAACTGGGGGGCAAGACCCCGGTCATCATCGGGACCGACGCCGACCTGGAGAAGGCCGCCGAGCGCATCGCCTTCGGCAAGTGGCTCAACGCCGGCCAGACCTGCATCGCCCCGGACCACGTCCTGATCGAAGCCTCCCGGCTCGTCGAGTTCATCGATGCCATGACGCGGACGGTGACGACGTTCTACCCCCGGGGCAGCGCCAGCGAGGACTACAGCGCCGTGCCGGGTGAGGCGCAGCGCCGGCGCCTCACGGCCATGCTCGACGAGGCCCGCGACCACGGCTGCCGGGTGATCGAACTGGGAGAGCACGTCGCTCTCCCCGACGGTGGCGCCAAGTTGCCGCCCACCCTGGTGATCGACCCGCACGAAGGCCTGGCGATCATGCACGAGGAGGTCTTCGGTCCCTGGCTGCCGGTGATCGGCGTTCGTGACCTGGACACCGCCCTGGCGCGGGTCACCGAGGGTCCTCGCCCGCTGGCGCTGTATGCCTTCACCGACGATGCCGATCTGCGCCGACGCCTGCTGGAAGAGACCCACTCCGGTGGCGTGGTGTTCAATGACACTCTGTGGCACAACGCCGTGCCTGCTCTGCCCTTCGGCGGTGTCGGCGCGAGCGGTATGGGGGCCTACCGGGGGGAGGCAGGCTTTTTGCGCTTCAGCCTGGCACGCGGTGTCTTCCTCCAGTCGCGACGCAGCGCCGTCGGGCTGCTCAACCCGCCCTACCGCCGATGGCTGATCCGGCTTCTTGGACTTTAAGGTAATAAAACTACAAAACAGGCGGAAAACCGACTAGGATAGGCGGAATATCGCAATAGATATTGGTAAACTTACCAAATAGACATAGCCGAGGTGCTCCATGGTCAGTGCAACCCCCGCCCTCAACGACACCGTCGCTGCCGTCACCCGACGCATCCGCGAGCGCAGCGCCGAGCGTCGCGCCCTCTACGAGAGCCGCATGGCCGACCAGCACCGCCGCGGCGTGCACCGCGGCGAGCTCAGCTGCGGCAACCTGGCCCACGGCTTCGCCGCCTGCGGCGCCGAGGACAAGAATGCCCTGAAGCTGATGAACTCGGCCAACCTGGGGATCATTTCGTCCTACAACGACATGCTCTCCGCCCACCAGCCGCTGGAGGCCTTCCCGGCCACCATCAAGGCGGCCGCGCGCAAGATGGGCTCCACCGCCCAGTTCGCCGGCGGCGTGCCCGCCATGTGCGACGGCGTCACCCAGGGCCAGCCGGGCATGGAGCTCTCGCTGTTCTCCCGGGATGTCATCGCCATGGCCACCGCCGTGGGGTTGTCCCACAACATGTTCGACGCCGCGCTGTACCTCGGCGTGTGCGACAAGATCGTCCCGGGCCTGTTCATCGCCGCGGCCCGCTTCGGCCACCTGCCGGCCACGTTCGTGCCGGCCGGCCCCATGCCCAGCGGCCTGCCCAACAAGGAGAAGGCGCGCATCCGCCAGCTGTTCGCCGAGGGCAAGGCCAGCCGCGAGGACCTGCTCGAGGCCGAATCGCGGTCCTACCATAGCCCCGGCACCTGCACCTTCTATGGCACCGCCAACTCCAACCAGCTGATGATGGAGATGATGGGGCTGCACCTGCCCGGCACCTCCTTCGTCAACCCCAGCACCGAGATGCGCGAGGCCCTGACCGCCTTCGCCACCGAACAGACCATCCGCAATACCGAGCCCGGTGGCGACTATCGCCCCTTCTACCAGCAGATCGACGAGCGCGCCATCGTCAACGCCATCGTCGGCCTGCTGGCCTCGGGCGGTTCCACCAATCACACCATGCACCTGGTGGCCATGGCCGCCGCGGCGGGCCTGACCATCACCTGGGACGACTTCACCGAGCTGTCCGCGGTGACCCCGAGCCTGATGCAGGTCTATCCCAACGGCCAGGCCGACATCAACCACTTCCAGGCCGCCGGCGGCATGGCCTTGCTGTTCCGCGAACTGATCCAAGCCGGCCTGATCCACGCCGACATCCTCACGGTGTTCGGCACCGACCTGACCGCCTACACCCGGGAACCCTTCCTCGAGGACGGCAAGCTGGTCTGGCGCGAAGGCCCCACCGAGAGCCTCGACACCGAGGTGCTGCGCGGCGTGGCGGATCCCTTCGCCCCTACCGGCGGCCTCACCGTGCTCGACGGCAACCTGGGACGCGGCGTGATCAAGGTCTCGGCGGTCAAGCCCGAGCACCGCGTGGTCGAGGCCCCGGTCAAGCTCTTCGAGGACCAGAACGAGCTCCAGGCCGCCTTCGAGGCCGGCGAACTGGATAGAGACGTTATCGCCGTGGTGCGCTTCCAGGGCCCCAAGGCCAACGGCATGCCCGAGCTGCACAAGCTGACCCCCTACCTCGGCGTGCTCCAGGACCGCGGCTACCAGGTGGCACTCGTCACCGACGGGCGCATGTCCGGCGCCTCCGGCAAGGTGCCGGCGGCCATCCACATGAGCCCCGAAGCCTTGGACGGCGGCCCGCTCGCCAAGCTGCGTGATGGTGACATCGTGCGCCTGGATGCCGACGCCGGCCGCCTCGAGGTCAAGATCGACGCCCATACCTGGGCCGACCGCGAAAAGCACGTCGCCGAGCTGGACCACTACCACGTGGGCCTGGGTCGCGAGCTGTTCGGCGGTTTCCGCCACCTGGCCATGCGTGGCGAGGAAGGCGCCGGGGTGTTCGGTGGCTTCGAGGCCGACGACCTGGCCCGCCAGGAGGGCCTGATCCACGACCTGGACGCCTGAGGCCCTGCCATGACCCGACCCGCTCTTATCGGTGACATCGGCGGCACCAACGCCCGCCTGGCCCTGGTGACGCCGGGCGCCGTCGACCCCCACGACATCCAGAGTCTGCCCTGTGCCGATTACGACGGCCCGGTGTCGGCCATCCGCGACTACCTGACACGGGTCGGCGCCATCGGTGCTCGCGCGCCACGGGAGGCCTGCCTGGCCTTCGCCTGCCCGGTGCACGGCGAACGAGTGGTGATGACCAACAATCACTGGGCTTTCACCAAGACCGCGGTGCGCGAGGCCCTGGGGCTTACGCTGTTCAAGGTGATCAACGACTTCATGGCTCAGGCGCTGGGCGTGCCTCACGTCACCGCCGACCAGTTGGTCACCGTCCAGGCCGGCGAGGCGGCGCCCCATGCCGCCCGCCTGGTGATCGGCCCCGGCACCGGCCTCGGCGTCGCCGGGGTCTTTCCCGGCCGGCATGCCTGGATCCCGCTGCCCACCGAGGGCGGCCACGTGACCTTCGCCCCTACCGACGAGCGCGAACAGAACCTGCTGCGCCACTTCCGCAACCGCTACGGCCGGATCTCGGTGGAGCGGCTGCTGTGCGGCCAGGGCCTGCTCGACCTCTACCTGGCCCACTGCTCGCTGAAGGGCGCCCCGCCCCGCTACGCCACTCCCGCCGAGGTCACCGAGGCGGCCGGCAGCGGTGACGGCGTGGCCCGTGATACCCTGCTGCGTTTCCTGAAGATCCTCGGCGACGTCAGCGGCGATGCCGCGCTCACCCTCGGCGCCCGGGGCGGGGTCTACCTGTGCGGCGGCATCCTGCCGCGCCTGCTCGACTGGCTGCCGGAGAGCCGCTTCCTCGAGGCCTTCGCCGCCAAGGGCCGCATGAGCGCCTACACCGGCAATATCCCGGTGCAGGTGGTGACCGCCCCCTGGACGGGCCTGCTGGGCGCCGCCGAGGCCCTGCACAACGAAGAGGTCGAGTAGCTCGACGGAGGAGGATGAATGATTCCCGCATCCCTGCGCGCCCTGCTGGACGCCACCGACGGCCAGCGCCGTGTCGACTGGGCCGGCCGCGAGGTCTGGCTGGCCAGGGAACCCTGGGGCGAGCTCGCCGTATCGCTCCAGGGCGCCCAGGTCCTTCACTTTCTACCGGCATCGCCGGAGGCCGCGACCGCCGAAGGCGCCTCGTCGGCGCCCGACGAGGCGCAAGCTGCCGGCGCTTCGGCATCGCAAGACGACGCCGAGGAGTCCTTGGTCCCCGGTGGCTGGCTATGGGTCACGCCCTCCCCCCAAGCCTTGCCCGGGGCGATTCGCGGCGGCATCCCGCTGTGCTGGCCCTGGTTCGCCGACGAGCGCACCGCCGACGAGTCCCCGGACCGCTCCGGCCCCCTGCACGGCCCGGCGCGCAAGGCCGACTGGCGCCTCGAGGCTGTGGACGAGCACGAGGAGGGGCTGGAGCTGCACCTCACCCCGGTCGAGCGGCTGCACTCCCAATTAGTCCCCCGGGCGGTGGTCCAGGCCAATGCCCAACGCCTGCATGTGGAGCTGATCACCGAGCACGTCGGCGAGACGCCGGTGAAGATCACCGGCGCCCTGCACAGCTACCTGGCGGTGGTCGAGGCCCATGCCTGCCGCGTGGAGGGGCTGGCCGGCGCGCGCTACCTGGACAAGCTGGCCGACTTCGCCGAGCGCGAGCAGCAGGGCGAGCTGGGGGTGCGCGGCGGCCTGGACCGCCTCTACCACACCAATGCCGAGCTGGTCCTCGACGACGGCGGGCGCCGGCTGCGCGTCGCCCGCCAAGGCAGCGACTCGGCGGTGATCTGGCATCCCGGCGACACCCTGCCCGACGACACCTCCGCCGAGGCCAGCCGCCACTTCCTGTGCGTCGAGTCGGCCAACACCCGGCTCGACCCGGTGTGGCTGGTCCCCGGCGCCCAGCACCTGCTGGGTACCACCCTTTCCCTGGCGAGTGACGCATGAGCGACACCCGCGCGATCTTCGACGTGCCCTTCGCCCTGGGCATGATGGCCCTGCATGAGGCCCGCGACCTGCAGGCTCCCACCGCCCTGGCCGACTGGATCGAGGCCCGCCTCGACGAGGGCCTGTGCTGGTTCGACCATGCCGACATCTACGGCGACCGGGCCGGCGAGACGCGGTTCGGCGACGCCCTGGGCGCCCGCCCCGGCCTGGCGGAGCGGGTCCGGATAGTGACCAAGGCCAGCATCGTCGTGCCCGCGCGTGACGCCTCGCCCTTCGCCGTCAAGCACTACGACAGCTCGGCGGACTACGTGACCGCAGCCATCGACGCCGCCCTGGCCCGCCTCGGGGTGGAGCACCTGGACCACTTCCTGCTCCACCGACCCGACCCGTTGATGGACGCCGAGGCCACCGCCCGGGCACTGGATGAGGCCATCGCCGCCGGCAAGATCGGCGCCGCCGGGGTCTCGAACTTCCTGCCCGAGGCTTGGCGTCGACTGCAGGCGGCCATGTCGCATCGCCTGGTCGCCCACCAGCTGCAGCTTTCGCTGGCTCATGCCACCCCGCTGTTTGACGGCCTGTTCGACGCCGTGGTCGGCGACGGCCAGGTGCCCATGGCCTGGTCGCCGCTGGGCGGCGGCGCCTGCCTGCAGGGCGAGACCGGCGAGCGGCTGTCGCGCCTCGCCGAGGAGCGTGACGCCTCTCCCGCCGGCCTGGCGCTGGCCTGGCTACGCGCCCTGCCCGGCCGTCCCCTGCCGGTGATCGGCAGCCTCAAGGCCGAACGTATCGCGACACTCCGGCGTGACGCCGCCCAGACCCTCGACCGTGCCAGCTGGTATGCGCTGCTCGAGGCGGCCCGCGGTCACGAGGTGGCCTGACACCTCGTGCCTGACCACGACAATGATTGAGGACACCACCATGACGCCCGTTATCGCCTTCGGCGAGGCCCTCGTCGACATGCTCTCCAGCCGCCTGGGAGATACCCAGGACGGGCCGGAGACCTTTACCCCCTATGCCGGCGGCGCCCCCGCCAATGTGGCCGTGGCCTGCGCCCGGCTAGGGGTGCCCAGCCGCTTTTTGGGCATGCTCGGCGATGATCACTTCGGGGACTTCATCGCCGAGGCGCTAGCCGCCCACGGCGTGGATATCTCGGGCGTGGTCCGTACCCGCGAGGCCCGCACCGCCCTGGCCTTCGTGTCCCGGGACGCGACCGGAGAGCGCACCTTCGACTTCTACCGCCCCCCCGCCGCCGACCTGCTCTACCGCGTGGAACACCTGCCGGCGGGGATCTTCGCCGAGCCGGCCATCCTGCACCTGTGCAGCAATAGCCTGACCGAGCCAGCCATCGCCGAGACCACCCTGGCCATGGCCGAGATGGCCGCGCGGGCCGGCTGCCTGGTCAGCGTCGACGCCAACCTGCGCCATAATCTGTGGGAAGAGGGCGCCGCCGACATCGCCCTGGTCACCCGCCTGCTGGACGCGGCGAGCCTGCTCAAGCTCTCCCGTGAAGAAGTCGACTACCTGCGCGCCGACCATCCCGAGGACGCCTGGCTGGCCGAGCGCCTGGCTGCCGGCGTCAAGCTGATCGTGATCACCGATGGCGGTGACGACGTGCGCGTGGCGGGCGTCGGCCTGTCGCTGGTGGTGACGCCCCCCGCCGTCGAGCCGGTGGACACCACCGCCGGCGGTGATGCCTTCATCGGCGGCCTGCTGGCCATGCTCGCCCGGCACGGACTGGAAGGCTGGCATGATGACGAGACCTTCCTGACCGAGGCGGTGACCGTCGCCTGCCGTTGCGGCGTCCATGCGGTCACCCGGCCCGGCGCCTATGACGCCCTGCCGACCCGTGAAGACCTGCAGCGCCTGACGACCTGACCGCGCCACCCTCCTGCCCGGCGCCGGGCGTTGCCTGCCATCGCCCAGGTGGCTGTATTCCGAGGCACAGTGCCTTGGAATACAGCCACCCGGAAGCCCATGACTGGACAGGGCGACCCCCTTGCTCCCGCGGAGCATTTTCCACTGCAAATTGTCTTATGATTCGTCATACCCAACGCAGCGCGAGGTGTAGCAATGTCAACACTGAGCATTCGCTTCCCCGAGGACCTGGAACGCAAGCTTGCCGAGGAGGCCCGTCTGGCCCATAAGGGGCGTTCCGAGCTAGTGCGGGAGGCAGTACAGGAATACGTGCTGCGCCGTGAGAGGGAGCGGTTCATCCAGGACATGGTGCAGGAGATGCGCGAGTGGCAGGATGATGCCCTTGGCCGGGAGGTGTCTGGCGAGTTGTCAGACGAAATGCCAGACGATGATCTGGACGCCCTGATCCGCACGGAGCATGATGCCGGCGTCGACCCCAACGCGCGGTGGTGGAAATGATCCGTCGCGGAGAGGTCTGGGTCGGCAACCTGAATCCCACCCGGGGCAACGAAGTAGGCAAGGCTCGACCGGTCCTGGTCATGCAGGCCGATGCGCTGACGCAGGCTGGCGCCGAAACGGTGATCGTGCTGCCGCTGACCACCCAGTTCCGGCCGGGATGGCAGCGATTTCGCGTACCCCTGCCCACCCGCGACCGCCTGTTGGTGGACTCCTATGTGGTCATCGACAAGCCGCGAGCGCTAGACCCGACCCGACTCGGCGAGGGCCCGCTGACCACTCTCACCGCCGAGGAGATGGCCGCCGTGGAGCAGTCGTTGCGCGGTGTACTTGGAATGCTGTGAGCGGCAAAAAAACCCGGCCTTGCGGCCGGGCGGAAAGGACAGCGACTGGCTGTCGAGAGAGCACTCGGAAAGATGGGAACTCAGTGATGGAAGCGGTCAGCTACCTCACGGGCGAGCCGTCGGATGGCGTTCCAGTCGCCGGCGTCGACCAGTGACTTGGGCGTGAGCCAGGAGCCGCCCACGCACATCACGTTGTTGAGGGCCAGGTAGTCGTCGGCGTTGTCCAGGTTGATGCCGCCGGTGGGGCAGAAGCGCGCCTCGGCGATCGGCCCGGCGAAGGCCTTGAGCGCCTTGACGCCGCCGCTGGCTTCGGCGGGGAAGAACTTGAAGCGGCGATAGCCGTACTGCCAGCCGACCATCAGCTCGGAGACGGTGGCCACGCCGGGCAGCATCGGCACCGGGCTCTCCACGCCGTAGCGATAGAGCGCCTCGGTAGTGCCCGGCGTCACCACGAAGTCGGCCCCGACCTGCTCGGCCAGACGATACTGAGCAGGGGTCAGCACGGTCCCCACGCCGATGCTGACATGGGGCAACGCTTCCTTGATGCGCCGGATGGCTTCCAGGGCACAGTCGGTACGCAGGGTGATTTCGAGCACCATGATGCCCCCCTCGACCAGGGCCTTGGCCAGCGGCACGGCATCCTCCACGCGCTGGATCGCCAGCACCGGGATCACCTCGGCCTTAAGGCAGATGCTGTCGAGCTCGGTGGTGCGGGTGGACGGCAGTTGCTTGTCGATGGTCATGTCGTTTGCTCCAGATAGGGTCGGGCCGAAAGGTGCTCAGGGGGCCCAATAGATGCCCAGCGGGCAGGCGAGGAAGGCGCGGATAGGTAACTCGCGGCTGCCATCGCCGGCCAGGGCCCTGGCCAGCACGGCCCGCTTGTCCTCGCCGCTGATGTGCAGGAAGTGCCGGCGCGCCCGATGCAGCCGCTCGGCACTGAGGGTGATGCGCGGCTGGGGCTTGCTGGGCGTGCGCACCGCCACCACCGGTTCATCGGTGGCCAGCGCCAGATCGAGCTCACGGCTGTCCGGGAACAGCGAGGCGGTATGGCCGTCACCGCCCATGCCCAGGATCACCACGCTGGCGGGCCAGGCGAGGCGCTCGAGACGCTCGCCTACCTCAGCGGCGCCCTGCTCGGGGGTCGCATCCGCGGTTGTCAGCGGCACGAAGGTCGCCTCGGTGGCCGGCCCCTGGAGCAGGTGCTCGCGCACCAGGCGGGCATTGCTGTCGTCGGCCTGCTCGTTGACCCAGCGCTCATCGGCCAGGGTCACCTGGATACGCCCCCAGGGAAGGTCATGGGCGGCCAGGGCGTCGAAGAAGGGCACCGGGGTGGAGCCACCCGAGACCACCAGCAGCGCCTTGTCCTGAACGGCCAGGTCGGCGCGCAGGGCCTCGGCCACGGCCTCGGCCAGCTGGTGAGCGAGTTGCTCACGGGGAGTCGGCATCGTGTTCGTCATCTCAGTAGTCCTCATACCAGCTGCGGCCATCCTGGGTGATCATGGCGATGGACGCGACCGGCCCCCAGGAGCCGGCAGGATAGCGGCGCGGGGCCTCATCACGATCTTGCCAGGCGTCGATCAGGCTGTCGCACCAGCGCCAGGCATGCTCCACCTCGTCGCGGCGCACGAACAGGTACTGCTGGCCCTTCATCACCTCGAGCAGCAGCCGCTCATAGGCATCCGGGATACGTGACTTGGGGAAGGCGCTGTTGAAATCCAGGTGTAGCGGCCCGCGGCGCAACCGCATGCCCTTGTCCAGGCCGCTGTCCTTGGTCAGCACTTCCAGGGCGATACCCTCTTCCGGCTGCAGGCGGATGACCAGCTTGTTGGCCGCCAGGGCACGCTGGTCGGGATCGAAGATGTAATGGGGCTGCTGGCGGAAGTGGATGATGATCTGGGAGAGCTTCTCCGGCAGGCGCTTGCCGGTGCGCAGGTAGAAGGGCACGCCCGCCCAGCGCCAGTTGGCCACCCCGGTCTTCATGGCCACGAAGGTCTCGGTGTGGCTCTCGGTGTTGGCCCCTTCTTCCTCAAGGTAGCCGGGCACGCTCGCCCCGTCGGCGGTGCCGGCGATGTACTGACCGCGGACCACGTCGCGCCCCAGCATGTCGTCGGTGAACGGCTTGAGCGCCTTGAGCACCTTGACCTTCTCGTCGCGGATGGCGTCGGCGTCGAGGTTGGCCGGGGGGTCCATGGCGATCAAGCAGACCAGCTGCAGCAGGTGGTTCTGGACCATATCACGCAGCTGACCCGCCTGGTCGAAGTAGCCCCAGCGTCCCTCGATGCCGACCTTCTCGGCTACCGTGATCTCCACGTGGGAGATGTGATTCTGGTTCCACTGGGTGCCGAACAGCGGGTTGGCGAAGCGCAGGGCGATCAGGTTCTGGACGGTCTCCTTGCCCAGGTAGTGATCGATACGATAGATCCGCGACTCGGGGAAGACCGCGCCGATGGCATCGTTGACCTCGCCACTGGAGACCAGGTCATGGCCGATCGGCTTCTCGACGACCACACGGCTGCGCTCGTCGAGACTACCGCTGGCCTCGAGATGACGGCAGATATCGCCATAGAGGTTCGCCCCGACCGCCAGGTAGACCACCATGGGGCGCACGCTGCCCGCCTGGCGCCAGTCGCGGATGGCCTGATAGCCCTCCGGGGTACTGAAGTCCAACCGACAATAGGTGAAGCGGGCCAGGAAACGCTTGACGGCCGCGCGGTCCAGCTCGGCGCTCTTGACATGCTGTTTCAGGGCCGCCTCCACCTTGCCCCTGAACCCGTCGTCGTCCAGTTCGTACCGGGCCACACCGAGCAGGCGTGTGTCGTCATCGAGCAGGCCCTCGCGATCGAGCTGGTAGAGCGCGGGATACAGCTTGCGCTGAGACAGGTCGCCGAGCGCACCGAACAGCACGAAATCGACCGCCGTACCGATGACGTCGGAGGAACGCGCCTCACCGGTCCGCTTGAATTGACTCATGTCCGCCCCCATCTTGTTAACTTAGCAAAATACTAGCGAAGAATCCTACCGCTCGCAAAGATATTTTGTAACTTTACTACAAAACATCCATGTCTTACCACCCGCCTCGGCCAAGGACTGGCCGAAAGCGCCCGCAGCGCGGTACGATCTTCAGCATAATGTAGTTAAATCACCACATCATCCGCCCCTTACCCGCGGCGCCGAGAGGGCGTTTCGCCGTCATGGAGATTTCCCCGCCCATGGTCAGTCATGATCTGCTGGATCGCATCCGCCACCGCCTCGATGAGCTCAACCGTTCCGAACGCAAGGTTGCCGACGTGATCCTGGCCAACCCGGGGGCGGCCACCAGCATGAGCATCGCCACCCTGGCCCAGGCGGCCTCGGTCAGCGAACCGACGGTCAATCGCTTCTGTCGCAGCTTCAACGCCAAGGGCTATCCCGACTTCAAGATCAAGCTGGCCCAGAGCCTGGCCGGCGGCACCCCCTATGTCAGCCAGGCCGTGGAGCCCGATGACTCCGCCGTCGCCTATACCGGCAAGATCTTCGGTGCCACCATCGCCGCCCTGGACCAGGCCAGCCGGGAGGTCGACCCGGCCCGCATCGAGCGCATGGTGGACTTCCTGATCCAGGCCAAGCAGATCCACTTCTTCGGCCTCGGTGCTTCCGGCGCCGTGGCCCAGGACGCCCAGCACAAGTTCTTCCGCTTCAACCTGCCGGTGACGGCCTATGTGGACGTCCTGATGCAGCGCATGGTGGCCTCGGCCTGTCACACCGGCGACGTGGTGGTAGTGCTCTCCTACACTGGACGGACACGGGAACTGGTCGACATCGCCCGCCTGGCCCGTGACAATGGGGCCGTGGTGCTGGGCATCACGGCGCCGGGCTCGCCGCTGGCCGCCGAGTGCACCGAGACACTGGAGGTCAGTGCCCCGGAGGATACCGACTACTATATGCCGATGACCTCACGGATGGTGCAGCTGGCCCTGATCGACGTCCTGGCCACCGGCGTCACCCTGCGGCGTGGCGAGGACTTCCTGCCCCACCTCAAGAAGATCAAGGACAGCCTGAAGGAGACCCGCTACCCCCTCGAGCCCCCCCGCGGCACGTCGTGAATCGGCACACCACATGCCAGGAAAGACCGGCCCCCTGACACGGCCGGCCTCCTGCGTGCCGGCGCACGGGGCAACACTCAGCGGCCCTTCTTCACCAGGGTGGTGACGGTGACCTCCACCCGCAGCTCGTCGGCCGGCATCGGCGCGCAGACACAGGTCCGTGCCGGGGCATGTCCCGCGGGTACCCAGGCATCCCAGACCGCGTTCATGGCCGCGAAGTCGTGGCCCTCCTTGAGATAGATCGTCGCCGTGAGCAGGTGCTGGCGATCCGAGCCGATCTCCTCGAGCAGGGCGTCGAGGCGGGCCAGCATACTCTCGGTCTGCGTGGTGATATCGCCATGGCGGGCCTCGGGGCCGGCCACCTGACCGCACAGGTAGGCCACGCCGTCGTGGATCACCGCCCGGCTCATGCGGGCCTTGGTATCGTGTCGTTCGATGGTCATGCTCATCTCCCTTTTGCTGTCTTAACCTGTCCCATGTCTTGCCCTGCGGAGTTCGGCGGATCACTCGGCGCATTCTATGCACTTGAGGGCCAAGGGATTCCACTCCAGGCGCCTGGCGCCGATCCACTCGCCGCACTCGATGCACTCCCCGTACTCGCCGCGCTCGATGCGCGAGAGGGCCCCCGTGATGCGGCGCAGCGCCAACTGGCGGCGCGCCTCCTCGGCCTTGGCCATCGCCTGGCCCTGGAGGGCATCCATACGCGAGAGTCGCCCTACCGAGGTCTGGTCGAGCATCACGGTATCGCGAGCCTCGCGGCTTGAGTCGCTCTGCTTAAGCAGTTCCTCGCGCAAAGCGAGAAGACGCTTCTCAACTGTCTCCATATCCAGTTCGGGATGGTTCATCTAGACCTCCGACGGCAAAGAGTGGCAGCAGGACTCGGAGAGGCCACCCCCGATAGGGCTGGTATCATGTATCGCTCTCTGCGGGCGAACCGCCATCTCCTCATCTTGCCACCGGGCAGCGGCCGCTGCACTCATCTCGGACAAGGGAGTCTGACCATGGGCTACCGCACCCTGCTGCGGGATCATCGTGGACTACTGGCCATCGCTTTTCTGGCAATGTTCTCCTCGAGTCTCGGCCAGAGCTTCTTCATCGGCCTCTTCCAGGCACCGATCTCGGAGCGGTTAGGGTTCAGTGCCGGCCAGTTCGGCAGCGCCTATGCGTTGGTGACCCTGGTGGCGGGCTTCGCCATGCTGCGCGTCGGCCCCGTCATCGACTGGGTGGCACCGCGGCGCTTCGCCTGTGTGGTGCTGCTGACTCTGCTGGGCGGGTTGCTGCTGTTGACCCTTTCCCCCTGGTGGGGACTGGGGCTGCTGGGACTGGGCCTGGTGCGCCTGTGCGGCCAGGGCATGCTGACCCATTTGGGCAACACCCTGGCCGGCCGCGAGTTCGTCGAACTGCGCGGCCGTGCCTTGGGCCTGGTGGGAATGGGCATCATGCTGGGCGAGACGGCCCTGCCACCGCTGATGGCTGCGCTACTGGTATGGCTGGGTTGGCGGGAGCTCTGGTGGCTGTTCGCGCTGGTACTGGCCGGGCTCTGGGTACCACTGCTGCTGCGCGGTCCCTGGCCCCAGGCGCCGGGGAGCCGCCCGGCGCGAGGCCAGCGCCGCGAGGGGCCGAGCCCCTTCCGCGAGCGGCGCTTCTGGCTGCTGCTGCCGCTGCTGATGACCCTGCCGGTGACCATGACCGGCCTGTTCATCTACCAGGCCCGCATGACCGAGGACCTGGGCAGCACCCTGAGCGTCTATGCCCTGGCACTGACCGGCATGGGGATCGCCAAGCTGCCCGGGGCATTGCTGGGAGGGCGCTGGGTGGACCGGCTGGGCCCGGTGCGCCTGGCCCGGCTCTACCTGCTGCCCTATGCCGTGGCGCTGGGGATGGCGATCGCCTGGGGCGGGCACCTCGGCGTCTGGGTACTGATGGTGGGCGGGGGCCTGGCCATGGGCGCCCAGGAGCCCATCGCCACCAGCCTGCTGGTGCGCCTGTGGGGCGCCGAGCACCTGGGCACGGTGCGCTCGACGCTCAGCGCCGCCATGGTCTTCTCCACGGGCATTGCACCAGCGCTGCTGGGGGTGGTACTGGACCTGGGGGCCGACTTCCGGGTCGTACTGACCGGCATGCTGGCCATGCTCGTCGCCGGCTGGCTGTTGGCCCAGGAGGTGCTCGCCAGTCGCGAGGCCCGGGAGGCCTGACACGCCATCGCCGGCCCGTGGGCCGGCGATGGCGTGTCACTCATACCGCATGAAAGATCAGCGCAGCAGCAGCACCGGCATGTCCGCCTTGCGCAGCACCGCGGTGGTGGTACTACCGACCAGCAGGTGACGGATCCGCGAGTGCCCATAGGCGCCCATCACCACCAGGTCGATGCCGTGCTGCTCCTTGTAGGCGCGCAGGGTCTCTTCCACCTCGCCGGCACGGATCTCGCCCTCGGCCACATGACCCGCCTCGTGCAGCGTGGTCAGTGCCCAGTCGAGCTGGGAGCGATTGTCGCCGGTCTCGGCCCCGACGATCATCACATGGACCGGGATGCCATCGAACAGCGGGCTCTTCGCCAGCATTTCCACCCCCCTGCGGGTGGTCTTGCTGCCATCGAAGGCGATCATCACCTTCTCGGGGCGCTTGAAGGTGGCGGGCACCATCAGGATCGGCCGGTGCAGGCTGCGTACCACCCGCTCCAGGTTGGAGCCCAGGTGGCCGCTGTCCTGGTGAGCCGTCTCGCCGCGCTTGCCCAGCACCACCAGGCGAGTCTCGTCCTCCAACTCGCTCAAGGTCTCCACCAGGGTGCCGTTGCGCTGTCGCGTGCGCGGCTCGACCACACCGGCCTCGACCGCGCGCTCGCTGGCCGCCTTGAGCATCAGCCGCCCCTGCTCCTGGGCCACCTTGGCGCGCTGCTCATCGAGGTGGGCCAGCTCCTCGAGCAGGTGCTCCCGGGAGCCCAGGCCAATATTGCCCGAGAGATCGGCCTCGGCGGTCTGGGGATGGTTGTCGACTACGTGCAGAAAGGTCAGCGGCGCGTCGAGCGCCCGGCTGGCCCAGGCCGCATAGTCGCACACTCCTTCGGAAAACTGCGAGCCATCGATGGCGGCCATCACCTGTTCGGTCATCATCTTGTCCTGAAACTGGAGTAAGTTGTCATTGCTCCCGTTCTACACCATCCCACCGCCCCATTACAGAGGGTTGGTGCGGCGGGTTGGTCGTTAATGGCCGCCCATCAACTTCTCGACGGCTTCCGGGTCATCATGCACGGCATAGCGGTCGACGATGGTGGCACTCGCCTCGTTAAGGCCGATCAGCTCGACGTCGGTGCCCTCGCGGCGGAACTTGATCACCACCCGGTCCAGGGCCTGGACGGCGGTGATGTCCCAGAAGTGGGCGCGTGACAGATCGATGGTGACCTTCTTTACCGTCTCCTTGAAATCGAAGGCCGCGCCGAAGCGCTCGGACGAAGCGAAAAACACCTGGCCCACCACCTTGTAGATGCGGTGGCTGCCCCCATCGGCTTCCTCGGAGCCGATGTAGAGGATATTGCCCACCTTGTTGGCGAAGTTCATGGCGGCGATCAGCACGCCGACGAAGACACCGATGGCCAGGTTGTGGGTGCCCACGGTCACGACCACGGTGGCGACCATGACGACGTTGGTGCTCATGGGGTGCTTCTTGAGGTCACGGATCGACGACCAGCTGAACGTCCCGATGGCCACCATGATCATCACCGCCACCAAGGCAGCCATGGGAATCCGCGATACCCAGTCAGCCAGAAACACCACCATCATCAGCAGGGCGACACCGGCGATCAGGGTCGACAGGCGACGACGCCCCCCCGACTTGATGTTGATCACCGACTGGCCAATCATCGCGCAGCCCGCCATGCCGCCCAGCAGGCCGGCACCGATGTTGGCGATGCCCTGGCCCTTGCACTCGCGGTTCTTGTCGCTGCCGGTATCGGTCAGGTCATCGATGATGGTGGCCGTCATCATCGACTCGAGCAGGCCCACCACGGTGAGCATCAGCGAGTAGGGCAGAATGATCATCAGCGTCTCGAGGTTGAGCGGCACCTCGGGCCACAAGAAGACCGGCAGGCTGTCGGGTAGCTCGCCCATGTCGCCCACGGTGCGGATATCCATGCCAGTGAGCAGATAGACGGCAGTGAGCACCAAGATGCACACCAGCGGCGAGGGCAGAGTCTTGCCAACCACTGGCACCAGCGGGAAGAGGTAGATGATACCGAGCCCCGCCGCCGTCATGACGTAGACGTGCCAAGTCACGTTGGTCAGCTCGGGTAACTGAGCCATAAAGATCAGGATCGCCAGGGCGTTGACGAAGCCGGTGACCACCGAGCGCGACACGAAGCGCATCAGGTCGGCGAGCTTGAGATATCCCGCGATGATCTGCAGCACCCCGGTGAGCAATGTGGCGGCCAGCAGGTACTCGAGGCCGTGCTCCTTGACCAAGGTAATCATCAGCAGCGCCATGGCGCCGGTGGCCGCCGAGATCATCCCCGAGCGTCCGCCGGCAAAAGCGATGATCACGCAGATGGCGAAGGAGGCGTAGAGACCCACCTTGGGATCAACGCCGGCGATGATCGAGAAGGCGATGGCCTCCGGAATCAGGGCCAGGGCCACGACGATGCCGGATAGCGTGTCGCCCTTGAGGTTGGAGAACCAACTCAGTTTCATCTTTTCGTACATGCTGCGGTCCAGTCGAGGGTGATTGTCATGGCGTGGGGTGCCGGGATCGAGTCGTGCACATGCCTCCCCTGGCACCCGGGGATGCTGTTGCCGATGACGGATTCATCATGGAGAAGACGGAAGCGGACGCCGGGCGCCCGGGACATCCGTGTGATATCCGGCCATGACGCACCGCTGACGGTGGCATCGCCGAAAAGAGGGAGGGTGCACTAGGGCGGCGTGACCAGCCCGGCCAGGGGAGTCATCACGTTCTGTTGTTTCCCTTGCTTTGTATTAACGGAAGCGTTCCAGGGTTTCTCGATCGCTACCGACAAGAGCGCTGGAGTCTAGCAGAGAACATGCTGCCGCGCATCCCGGCAGCGCCGGCGCGCCAGGCGACGCTCGTAGAGCCCCTTCATTACCAGGGTCCCGGTACCAAGGCGCCGCCATCGTTTCATCCGGCCCTGCTAGCCCTCGTCTTTCTGCTGCTTGTCCCGGTCCTGCTCGTCTTGGCCCCGCTCGAGGAACTCGGCCTGTTCCGCCCTGGCCTGCGTCGTGTCCGCCTCGAAAGAGTCCTGCTCGTCGTCGCCCTCCACATCGGTGGACGGTGCCGCACCGGAAAGCTTATCTCCCGTCGGCCCGCCTGCCGAGCCGCCCATCTGCCTGAATGCCTCCATCAGATCGATAGGCAGTGGCACCACGATGGTCGAGGCGTTCTTGTTGCTCATGTCGTTCATGGTCTGCAGGTAACGCAGTTGCAGCGCCGCCGGATTGGCCGACATGACATGGGCAGCCTCAACGAGCTTCTTCGAGGCCTGCAGCTCCCCCTCGGCATGGATGACCTTGGCGCGTCGCTCGCGCTCGGCCTCGGCCTGGCGGGCGATGGCACGGATCATGCTTTCGTCCAGGTCGACGTGCTTGATCTCGACGTTGGCGACCTTGATGCCCCAGCCCTCCGCCGAGGCGTCGATGATCTCTTGGATGTCATCGTTGAGCTTATCGCGCTCAGAAAGCATTTCGTCCAGATCATGCTTGCCCAGTACCGAACGCAGGGTGGTCTGCGCCAGCTGGCTGGTGGCATTGACGAAGTGCTCGACCTGGATGATCGCCTTCTCCGGATCCACCACCCGGAAGTAGAGCACGGCATTGACCTTGACGGTGACGTTGTCCTGGGAGATGACATCCTGTTCGGGCACGTCCATGGTGATCACCCGCAGATCGACGACCTCCATCTTCTGGATGCCTGGGATGATGATGAACAGCCCCGGCCCCTTCACCGCCTGGAAGCGCCCCAGGAAGAACACCACGCCGCGCTTGTACTCGGGCAGGATGCGGATCGAGGCCGCCAGCAGCATCAGCACCAGAACGACCGGTACGAGATAGGAAATCATCATGATGGTCTCTCCTCGACTTTGATGACCGATGTCTCACCGGCCGTTTCAGGACTCGCGTTCCAGTGGTTCGACCTCGACGGTGAGGCCATCGATGCCGACCACGCGCACGGCCTGCCCGCGGCGCAACGAACGGGGACTATAGGCGTTCCAGCGCTCGCCGTGGAGCCGCACATGCCCCTGGCCCTGGAAGTCTTCCAGCACCCGGGCCTCTTGGCCGACGAGTTCCTCCTGACCGGTGCGCACCGGACGCCGACGCAGTCCCAGAAAACGGGTCATGATCCACAGCATCAGGCCCGCCGCCACCAGGGCGACGCCGCCGATCAGCGGCAGCGAGATATTCAGGTTCTCGGCATCCATCAGCATCACCGAACCGATCACGAAGGCGACGATGCCACCGATGCCCAGGATACCGAAGCTGGGCATCAGCGCCTCGCCCACGATCAGCCCCATGCCCACCAGGATCAGCGCCAGTCCAGCATAGTTGACCGGCAGCACCTGGAAGGCGAACAGCGCCAGCAGCAGGCAGATGATGCCGATGGTCCCCGGCACCAGGCTTCCCGGGTTGGAGAGCTCGAAGATCAGGCCATAGAAGCCAATGATCATCAGGAAGTAGGCGACGTTGGGATTGGTGATCACCGCCAGCAACTCGGTGCGCCAGTCGGGATCGAAACGCTCCAGGGTCAGGTTGGCGGTTTCGAGGGTCCGCTCGCCATGCGCCATGACCACCGAGCGGCCGTCGATCTGGGCCAGCAGGTCGGGAATGTCCTCGGCCACCACATCGATGACGTCCCGCTCCAGCGCTTCCCGGGCAGTGAGGTTGACCGCCTCGCGTACCGCCGCCTCGGCCCAGTCGGCGTTGCGGCCGTGGCGCTCGGCCAGCGAGCGGATATAGGCCACGGCATCCTCGAGCACCTTACGTTCCATGGCGGTCTCGCCACGCCTCTTCGCCGGCTCGGCCGTGTCACCGGCGGTGCCCTCGTCCTCCGCCGGTGCGGCCTCATCGCCGCCCTCCGGATCGGCGGGCGCCTGCGTATCGCCCTCCTCCGACGCGCGGTCATCCGTCGGCTGTTCGGGCTCCCCCAGGCCGGGCAACCCTCCCCCGCCGCCGATCTGCACCGGTGTGGCCGACCCCAGATGAGTGGCCGGAGCCATGGCCGCCACATGGCTGGCATACAACAGGTAGGTGCCGGCGCTGGCCGCCCGGGAGCCTGCCGGCGAGACATAGATGGCCACCGGCACGGGGGAGGACAGCATGGTGCTGATCATGTCACGCATCGAGGCATCGAGCCCGCCGGGAGTGTTCATCTCCATCACCACCAGTTCGGCACCGCGCGTCTCGGCATGCTCCAGGCCACGCTGAAAATAATCGCTGATGGCCGGGCCGATGGCACCGTCCACGGCGATGACCACGGCCACCCGCTCGCCCTGTTGCGCCTGGGCCTGCCAGGCCAGCAGGGCGCCCAGGGTCAGACACAGCACGCTTGCCAGCAAGAGCCAGACACGCAATGTGCAAAGGGGCTTGATCATGACCGTCGACCTCGCGACGAACCTGCTGATGTGATGCCGTACACTCGGCAAGGTTCATCACTATATGAGTGGTAAGTAAAGCTTGGCATGCCATGACCGAAACGCAACCGCTGCCGTCCGGCCACGGTGACCCGTCGATTGGCTACCTTGAGGGACAAGATGTAAGGAATCCCGCCCCCAGGCGACCGAGTGCCGGGAAAACGTGTCCCGACTGACCTCGGAGGACCGTTTTTGCCTTTCACCATCCTAGCAAGCCTGAGGAGGAGTGATGAGTCAGTTTCCGCTACATGACATCGCATCCGCGCCGGAAGACGCCAAGGCACGACTGGAAGGCGCTCAGCAGAAGATGGGGTTCATTCCCCATGTTTTCGGCAAGATGGCCGAGGCCCCCGCGCTGCTCGAAGCCTACATGACACTCGACGAGATCTATTCACGCACCAGCCTGACCCCCGCCCAGCAGCAGACGGCGCTCGTTGCCGTGAGTGTCGACAACCGCTGCGAGTTCTGCGTCGCGGCCCACACCGGCGGGTTGCAACAAGCCGACGTTTCCCAGGGAGACATCAACCGGCTGCGGGAGCAAAGTGCACCGGAGGACCCGAAACTGGCCGCCGTGGCGCGGTTCGCTCGCCACCTCAACGCCACCCGCGGCTGGGCCGAGCAGAGCGAGATCCAGGCCTTCCTGGATGCTGGCTTCGAGCAGCGCCAGATCCTCGAACTGGTGATCGCCTGTGCCCTCAAGACATTATCGAACTACACCAACCATATCGCCGAGACGCCGCTCAACGAGGAACTTAAGCCGCTGGCCTGGCAGGCCGCCCCCTGAGGCCATCGCCCCGACTCTTCTACCATGATGCCTGGGCCTGCCGCCGAGCGGGCCCAGGCATGCTACTCCCCCAAGGTCGGGACAGCGCGAGGCCTACGCCAACAGGTTCCCATGCCCCAACAGGTTCCCATGCCAAGGGAGCCTCCATGCCAGGGAACGTCACAGGTCATGCGGCTCGCCGGCAAAGCGTTTCTGCACCTCCACCATGTAAGCCGCCAGGGAGGTTAGCTCCTCGCTGCCCCACGGCAGCGGTTCCGCCTCCATAGGCGCCACCATGCAGATCTGCACCATCTCGTCGGCGTGGACCTCCGACATCTCGAACTGGTTGGAGGCCATCGCCACTTGATGGGGGAAAGGCTGCTGGAAGGTCGCGTTGTAGCCCATGTCCTGGCCATCGCTGCCATGACAGCTCGCGCAGGCGAGGCCATTGGTGCTCAGGGAGGTGTCGTAATAGAGCGCCTCGCCGCGAGCCAGCATCTCTTCGGGATTGTCACCGCTCTCGCTGTACTCCGGTGAGTAGCCATCGGGCCTTGCCACCGCGGCGCTGGAGCCACCCTCGGCTTCTCCCTCAGCCTCGCCTTCAGCTTCTCCCTCGGCCTCGCCTTCAGCTTCTCCCTCGGCCTCGCCTTCAGCTTCTCCCTGAGCCTCGCCCTCCGCTTCGGCACCGCCTTCGGCGTGGTTGCTGGCCAGCAGCAGGGACGCATCGGAGGGCGAAGTGAATTCAGAAACGGCCTCACCATCGCTTGCCGAGACATGAAGGACGGCACCACCCGCCACCAGCGCAAGCAGCGGGGCCGTATAGGCCAGTTGTCGATTCAGGCGACTCAGGAGTCGGCGGCGTTTATCCTCGTGCTGTGACATGACTTTCACCCTCTATTGTGATTGTTCAGGAAATGGCGGGGCGCTGACTCTGCCCCTTGCGCATCAGCGCTTTCGTTGTGTCGACCGATACAACGCGGGCTTACACTCAGGGCGAATTGATGGCGCGACACACAGCCGACCCGATCTTTCGCCCCTGTGGCGTCATGCCGCTGACGATGTAAGGAAAGTCCCCATCGTGCGACCATCAATGACCGATACCCAGACATCGAGGAATATCATGCCGGAAGCCCGACCGGACCTCTGCCATTCCCTGGCCATGGCCCTGAACCGGGCCGGTCATGACGCGGCTATCCAGGCGGTACGCCCGATGGCTGATACGGGCCTGGCCCATCACCATCTATGGCTCGAGCGCGACCAGGATGACTGGGTGGCCCGACTGCCCAAGCAGAGCCAGATGGGGCTCGCCGCCCAGGCCAACCTCGAATACCAGGCGGCCTGCTTTAGCCGCGCCAGCCAGGGCGGTCATGCGCCGGCCCTGCATGGCGTCCTGCCGCCTTCTCGCCCCCTGCCCCGTGGCGGCCTGCTAGTCGACGCCGTGGCCGGCCGGCCCGCGCGGCTGCCAAAAGACCTGCCGGCCATCGCCGAGGCCCTGGCCAGTTTCCATGTGCTCAAGGTGCCTGACGCCGAGGCACGCCCGCCACTGCTGTCACCCGCCGATCCCTGGGTGGCGATGCTCGAGGAGGTCAAGGGTCAGGCACGCTTCCTCGATCGGGCCGGGCTGGATGCCGACGCCCGGCAGCTGATCGAGGCCGAGCTGGCCGCCCTGCCCGAACGGTTACCTGCCGGGCCGAGTGCCGAGTCGCGCCTGATCAGCTTCGACGCCCACCCAGGCAACTTCCTGGTCACCGACGCAGGGCGCGCCGTGCTCGTGGACCTGGAGAAGTGCCGCTACGGCCTGCCGGGCTTCGACCTGGCCCATGCCAGCCTTTACACCTCCACCACCTGGGATGTGCAGAGTCATGCCGTACTGTCCGCCGAGGAGGTGGCCGCCTTCTATCGACACTGGATCGCCGCCACGGGGGTCGACAGCGATGTCGTCACGCTGTTGGCCTGTCGCCGGGCCATGTGGCTCTGGTCGCTCACCTGGTGTGCCAAGTGGCGAGCCAGCCACCGGCATTCTCGGGATGCCCGGGCCCGTGGCGAGGACTGGTCGGCCGAGCTCAGCGACGATGCCCTGGTGGCCCATGTCCGCGAGCGCGTCGACCATTACCTGTCGCCGCCGGTCATCGACCGGGTGAGCGAGGAGTTCGACGCGCTCGAACACGCCCTCTCCCCCGGCTGACCGTCACCGACCGGCCGCCCCGGTTATCCTTACTCGCGACCTATGTTATGTCTCCCTGCCAAGGAATCGCCATGTCGACCCGCCTCGCCTCGCTTGCCCTTTCCCTGATCCTGGTTGCCTCCACGGCCCAGGCCGCCCCGCTGCCCGGCGACTGGCCCACGCTGGTCGACCAGGCCCGTGGCCAGACCGTCTACTGGAACGCCTGGGGGGGAGATCCCGCGGTCAACCGCTATATCGGCTGGGTCGGCGAGCGCCTGGAAGAGGCTCACGATATCGAGGTGGTGCACGTCAAACTCGACGACACCGCGGCGGCGGTCTCCCGGGTGATTGCCGAGAAGTCGGCAGGCAACGTCGACGACGGCGCCATCGACCTGATCTGGATCAACGGCGAGAACTTTGCCGCCATGAAGCGCAACGGCCTGCTGTTCGGCCCCTTTGCCGAACGTCTGCCTCACTTCGCGCTGACGGCGCCGAAGGAGAATCCGGAGATGCTCACCGACTTCACCCTGCCCACCGAGGGGTATGAATCGCCCTGGGGCAAGGCCCAGCTCACCTTCTACTACGATTCGGCCCGCCTCGAGCAGCCCCCGACGGACATGGTGGCCCTGCTGGACTGGGCGAAGGCCCATCCCGGACGCTTCACCTATCCGCTGGTTCCCGATTTCCTGGGCAGCACCTTCCTCAAGCAGGCACTGATCGAGCTGGCCGAGGACCCGGCGGTGCTGGCCGAGCCGGCCGAGACCCACGATATCGCCGCGGTGACCGCGCCACTCTGGAACTACCTGGACGCCCTGCATCCGCATCTGTGGCGTGAAGGCCGGCACTTCCCCCGCAGCGGCCCCGAGCTCAAGCAGCTGATGGGCGACGGCGAGCTGAGTCTAGCCTTCACCTTCAACCCCTCGGAGCCGGCCGCGGCGGTGGCCGCCTACCAGCTGCCCCCCTCCACACGCAGCTATGTACTGGACGGAGGCACCTTGGGCAATGTCCACTTCGTGGCGATCCCTTTCAACGCCCGCCACAAGGCCGGGGCCCTGGTGCTGGCCAACTTCCTGCTCTCCCCCGAGGCCCAGGCCCGCAAGCAGGACATCGACGTGTGGGGCGACCCCACGGTACTCGATATGGACCGGCTCGACGCCGAGGCTCGGGCACGTTTCCAAGACGCCGAGGACAACCCGGCTCGGCTGCCCCCCGAGGCCCTGGAAAAGCTGCTGCCTGAGCCGCACCCGAGCTGGATGCAGGCCCTCGAGGCGATGTGGCTCGAGCGCTATGCCCGGGGCTGACGACCGGGCAGGACCTTGATGTCGGGCTTTACCCTGGGGATTCGTCTGGTCCCCCGCCTTACCCTTTTGCTGCTGGTCCTGCCGGTGGCCGCGGGCCTGATAGGCGTGGTGGCACCGGCCTTCGGCTGGTTGCCGGCGCTGGGGGGCGAGACCTGGACGCTGGCCCCCTGGCAAGCCCTGTGGCAGGCGCCGGGGCTCGCCGACATGCTTCGCCTGAGCCTGGTCACCGGGCTCGCCAGCACCCTGGCAGCGCTGACCATCGTGGTGCTGTTCCTCGGCGCCTTTATCGAGACCCGCCTGTTCCGGGTGGTCAGACGCCTGCTCTCGCCGCTGTTGGCGGTGCCCCATGCCGCCGCCGCCATCGGCCTGGCTTTCCTGCTGGCCCCGTCGGGGCTCGCCAGCCGCCTGGTCTCGCCCTGGCTCACCGGCTGGACGCAGCCGCCGGACTACCTGTTTCCCGGTGACCCCGCCGGGGTAGCACTGATCGCCGGCCTGGTGCTCAAGGAGGTGCCCTTTCTGCTGCTGATGAGCCTGGCTGCCCTGCCCCAGTGCCAGGCCCGGGAGCGCCTGATGGTGGCCCGCTCGCTGGGCTACGGACCGGTCACCGCCTTCACCAAGGCCGTGCTGCCGGGGCTCTACCCACTGATTCGCTTGCCGGTCTATGCGGTCATCGCCTTTGCCACCTCCACGGTGGAGGTGGCGCTGATCCTCGGGCCCTCGACGCCGCCGACGCTCGCCGTGGCGGTGGTACGCTGGCTGGGTGACCCCGACCTGACGCGGCGCTTCCTGGCCTCGGCCGCGGCGCTGCTGCAGCTGGGTGTCACCGCGCTTGCCCTGCTTGCCTGGTGGGGAGCCGAGCACCTGGTGCGCCGGCTGGTGGCCGGCTGGCTGGTCGATGGTGGCCGGCGGCGCGGCGAGATCACCGGTCGCCTTGTCGGCGCGGCCCTGACCTGGCTGTCCATCGGCCTGCTGGGGGCCAGCCTGGCCGGCCTGCTCCTCTGGTCGTTGGCCGCCTATTGGCCCTTTCCCGCCGCCTGGCCCTCGCCCATGACGCTGCGGACCTGGCGCGAGGCCGCCGATACGGCGATGGGCCCACTCGGCCACACCGCCTCCATCGGCCTGGTCGCCACCGCGCTCTCGGTGCTACTGGTGGTCGGCTGCCTGGAGGCCGAGACCCTGCGCTACCGACCGCTGCGACCCGGCGCCCAGCTGATCCTCTACCTGCCGCTGCTGGTGCCGCCGGTGGCCTTCCTCTACGGCCTGGTACAGTTGCAGGCCCAGCTCGGTCTCGCCGCCGGCTGGTGGGCGGTGACCCTGGGCCATAGTCTCTTCGTGCTGCCCTATGTATTCCTCTCGCTGGCCGAGAGCTATCGACGGCTGGATCCCCGCTGGGGACAGGTCGCCGCCAGCCTGGGCGCCTCCCGGGCCACCACCTTCTGGCGAGTCCGACTGCCCATGCTGGTGGTACCGATCGCCGTGGCCGCCGCCGTGGGCTTCGCGGTCAGCGTCGGCCAATACCTGCCTACCCTGTTGCTCGGCGCCGGGCGACTGGCCACCCTGACCACCGAGGCGGTGAGCCTGGCCAGTGGCGGGGACCGCCGCCTGACGGCGGTCTACGCCCTGGGTCAGCTTGCCCTGCCGGCCCTGGGCTTCCTCCTGGCCCTGGGTCTGCCCCGCTTCCTGCTTCGTCATCGACGCTTGCTATTGCCTTGATCCCGGAGTCCTCGCCCCGCATGCCCATCCCCTGCCCCCTGATCCTGGACAACGTGACCATCCGCCACGGTGCGCACACCTTGGTGGCGGTGGATGCCCGCATCGCCCCGGGTGAGGTGCTGACCCTGATGGGTCCCTCCGGGGTCGGCAAGTCGACCCTGCTGGCTCAGGTCGCCGGCTTCCTGGCCCCGGTATTCACGGCCACGGGGTACATCCGGCTAGGCGACGAAGAGCTGACCCGGTTGCCTGCGGAGCGCCGTCGCCTGGGCCTGCTGTTTCAGGACCCGCTGCTCTTTCCCCACCTCAGCGTGGGGGGCAATCTGGCCTTCGGCATGCCCGCCGGGGGCGGCCGCCGACGGCGTCGCCAGGCGGTGGAGGCGGCACTGGCCGACATCGGCCTGGCCGGCTTCGCCGGCCGCGACCCGGCGACCCTGTCCGGCGGCCAGCGCGCTCGGGTGGCGCTGATGCGGGTGCTGCTCGCCGCGCCGCGCGCCATGCTGCTCGACGAACCCTTCTCCAAGCTCGATGCCGCCCTGCGCGACGAGATGCGCCGGCTGGTGTTCGCGCGTATCCGCGAGCACGGCCTGCCGACCCTGATGGTGACCCACGACCGCGATGATGCCGAAGCCGCCGGCGGGCCGGTGATCGCATTAAGCGCCCGAGAAGCATGACGCGATGACCAGACTGAGCGTCCCGGCCGCACAGGGGCCAGCCTGCACCCAACAGGACGATCGCCGACTCTCAGAAACTCATCCGCAGACGCGCCTGGAGGATGTGATGGCTGACGTCATCCAGGCCGAGCACCGTCTGATACTCCAAGGATGCCGTCGAGCCGCCGGGCAGCGCCCCGGTCAGACCCGTGGAGACAGTAAAATAATCACGATCCGGGTCATCGCTGACGACCACCTCGATGTCATCACTTGGGTCATTGACCAGTCGCGCTTCCAGGGCACGGGCGTCATTGTCGAACTCATGCCGCCACTCCGCCCTGATTCGGGGCAACAGCGTGGTATCCCCGGCCCGCACCGGATAGCTGGCCTGCAGCCCGAGCACCGACTGCAGAGAGGTCACCTCCTGATCACCGATCTGCAGGTTGAACCAGTCGGCGCCTCGTTCCCGGAAGTCGTCGATTTCCGTGTGCAGATAGTCCACGCCCGCATAGGGCGCCATCAGCGTACCGCCACCCCGGAACTCATAGCCTGCATTCAAGGCCAACGCATAATGGTGGCCGTCGGTGGTCGAGACGGCGGTTTTATCCACGCTGTCGGTCTCCAGCGTATAACGGATATTGCGTGACATGTCGTAATCGGCCATGCCTGCGGTGGTGGTAAGATCCAGAAAGAAATCATTGACGTAATAGGTGGAATAGAGCGACAGGCTGTAGCTGTCCGCCCCTACATCGCCTTCCGAGTCATCGAGCTCGGCGTCCACGCTGGAGGAACCCACGGCCAGCCCCAGGATGAAGCGGTCCGTGAAGCGATAGTCCATGCCCGCCGTGAAACCGACGGTATCGAAGTCGAAACCATCCTCGGTGGCGGTGGCGTCCTTCTCGCCTATGCTCAGTGCGGCACTGGCGAACACGCCGAGCCGTGGGTCCAGGCGTACCGGGCCCATACTGCCACCGCCCCCATCGGTACTGGCCAGCAACAGCGAGCCTCCTGACGGCACGGGCCGATATGCTATCAGAGCCGGTCCTTCACCTCCGGTCGCACCGAGACGCAGGGCCCGCAAGCGTGCACCGAGATTCGCGAGCTGCCGGCTGGAGGCTTCCGCGGAGAAGGTCCCCTGCGTCGCCACCTCCTCCCAGGCCACTGCCCCTAGCGCCGGCCGCACCTGGGCCTCGGACACGGAGGAGTCTTCCATATTGCACACGGCTTCCCCGAGCTCGCCCTGCACGCCGGGATCACCTTGCAGGCTCCCACAGAGCCCCGTCATCAGGGCCGCTGCCGCCCGCTGAGGCTCGGTCTGCGCCGCGCTCTGCAGGTCGGCCGCAACAACCGCCATCGGTGTCGCCAGCGTGAAGCCGCCAAGAAGCACGGCCCACAGGCCCCTGACACCGGATCGCTGGCCCCTTGTTCGTTGATACGGTGGTCGTTCACACAGTAGGGGAATGGCGGTGACCGCGGGTTCGGCATCCGGCTGTTGAAGGGAAACGCGCGGAGCGCCAGGCAGGCCGTCATGGGTGTCGTTCTTCATTACCCCCTCCCGCAGCACGACGCACGTCGTGCGTGGCTGCTGACCGATCTGCGGAAATGACCGGGTTTGGACATGAAAAAAACTCTCTCCAGCGACCAGGTTCGACCGAGATGCCGCCTAGGCGCGGAAAGGCTGTGGAGCGATCCTTGGCTATAATACTTGCTCAGGTATAGGTGGGATTGGCCCGATACGCCACCGGCCATCGTGACCTGAGCGACCGCTTCCCGAGGAGGGCAAGATGTCGATGATGCGCTTCCTGCTGGGTATCTCGTTGGGCTTGGTCCTGGCCATGGCAGGCTGCAGCGGCCAGGGCCCTGCCGGTGGATTACCCGACCTGTCCGGTGCAGCGGATGGCCCCATGGCGTCCGGTACTGCCTTTCTCATCGGCGATTGTGTCCTCCCCCCCCGCACCCGCGCCGCCGGTGGCTTGGTGATGGAGGTGCCACGCCGGCCGCTGAAGACCACGCGAGCGGAATGCCGCGAGCAGGGGGGGCGCATCGTCTCGTCCCAGCAGGCCTGGGCACCATTGGCCCAGCGAGGCGATCCCGAGGCCCAGAATTACCTGGCCGACTCGCTGGTACGTGGCGATGACGGCGCCGTGGACTGCCAGGAGGCCGCCGCTCTCTATTCACAGGCCACCGCCCAGGCAGACCCCTCGCAGCGAAGCCGTGCGCTGTTCAGCCTTGCCTACCTGTACGAAACCGGCTGTGGGGTTCCACAGGATCAAGAACGAGCCCGGGCTCTCTACGCGAGCGCGCTGGCTCTGGAAGGAAACGCCACCACCGCCGAGCCGCGAGTGGACTTCGGCCGATTCCATGCCCTGGTCATCGGCAATGATCGTTACCGCCACCTGCCGCCCCTGGAGACGGCCGTCAACGACGCCCGTGCGGTGGCCGACCTCCTGCGCGGTCAGTATGGATTCGAGGTACGGCTGCTTACCGATGCGACACGGGCGGAGCTTTTGGAGAGCCTGGAAAGCCTGCGCCGCCGCCTCACCGAGGAGGATAACCTGCTGATCTACTATGCCGGCCATGGCGTGATCTACGACGAAGAGCACCAGCGCGGTGCCTGGCAGCCCATAGACGCCCGCCATGACAGCCGCACCCACTGGATTCGCACCCGCGATGTCACCGATATCGTCGACACCATGCTTGCCCAGCGCGTGCTGATCGTGGCCGACTCCTGCTTCTCTGGCGCCTGGACTCGCTCGGTATTTCCCGATCTCTACCCCGACAAGGTGGCCTTCTGGATCGAGCGACTGGCCCGTCACCGGGCCCGCCTCACCCTGGCCTCAGGGGGCCTGGAGCCGGTTCCCGACCGCGGCCCTGAGGGTCATTCCGTGTTCGCCACGCACTTCCTGGCCGCCCTGAAGGAAAACCGCGACATTCTCGTTGGCCGTCGTCTGTACGCCTACCTCGAGGTGAACGTGCCCTACGAAACCAACCAGGAGCCGGTCTATGCCCCCATGCGCCATGCCGCCCATGAAGGTGGCGAGTTCTTCTTCAAGCGCGTGGTCGAATCGACCGCCGACGCCTCAGACAAGGTCGCCGTGGCTTCGGTGGGGGAATAGGCCATGCGTCTCACCCTCCTCACCATTGCGGCGCTGTCCCTGGTCGTCTGGTTGTTCTACTACGGTTATGCGCCGCTCAGCACCGAGGAGACCGTGGTGGTCGTTCTCGCTTGCAGCGTGCTGGTGCTTGCCGGGCGCTGGGCAGGGCGATGGCTGCGACGACTCTGGCAGCGGGTGCGCCATGGGCGGTGAGCCGCGCATGCGCGTCGTCCTGGCGGCGCGATGCCTCGCCCGCCTCCTCGCCCTGGCCGCGCTCCTGCTCACGGGCCCTGTCGCCGCAGCGGCCGCGACGCTCGTTTGCACCCCTGACCGACCCGTGGTGCGTCCCGGGGAGTCGGTGGTCCTGCGAGCCTGGACCGATGTCCCCGATGTTAGGCCGCGCTTTCAGTGGAGCGTTGAGGCCGGCCGGGTCGACGGCATTGGCAACGAAGTGAGCTGGCTGCTCGCTGGCGTGCGCCAGAGCCCCATCCCCTACCGAGCCGAGGTCAGGCTTCTCGCGGCGAATCGCCCGACGCTGGACTGCCAGCTTCGGGTGTTCGTGGCCCCACCCGGCTACGACCCTCTTGCCGGCATGCGAGGCGGGCGCGAGGCCGGCCGTGCGCTGCTGCCCCCGGGGCAGAAGGAAGCCGAGGGCTATGGCCTCTACAGTTACCTGCTGTTCGGTGTGCCGCCTAACGCCGCGACCCTCGAACGCTATGAAGCCGCTGTCGCCGCCCATTTACGGATGATCCCCCACCTGGCCACCCTGGATCGATACCTGGAGCCAAAGGCCCTCAACGCCGTCTATCTGCCCGTGGTCACCCTGCCCCCGGAGTCCTCGACCGTCACCACCGCCTGGACCCTCGAGCATTATGACTACGCGCGGGCCCGTGCCCTGATCAGTGCGCTGCCCGGCACGCTACGCTCCGGCCCCTATCTTGTCTCCACGCTTCAACCCCTGGGGCGTGCCGCGTCACCGCCACAACACCTGCTCATTCAGGATCTCGCCTCGGTTCCGCCGGATCTCGTGGAACTGTGGGTCCGGGAATTCCTCAATCAGGCGGCACAGGAGCAATTCTGGCGACAGGATACGGCCGCCGCCCTGGCGCTGCGCATGCGCACCACCATTGCCAGGCTGGCCATCGGTCTTCCCGAGATCAACACCGCCTTCGAGCGCCTCGGCATGCCGGATATTCCCACCACCATCGCGGGATTGATCAACTGGCGCACCGTCGACCGGTAGAAAGCGCGGGACCACGACCGCGATGATGCCGAGGCCGCCGGCGGGCCGGTGATCGCACTACCGACGTAGTACCGACGTAGCCATCATGCTCCAGAAAGATGCTTTAGTGACACTCACGGCCTCTCCATACCTGCTTGTGGGCGTGAAAAGTTATTCCGTAGAAAAAGGAGCGGTGGCACCTTGATGTTCGCGGCTCAGGTAGCCATAGGCTTCTAGCCTCCGACGGTCCAAACCATGGGCCTCGAACAGGCGCGGGTCCTTGATACAAAGCGTCTCCTGCAACCTGTGCTTGAGTTGGCTATCCGGCTGGCTATGCTCCTTCATCCCTCTGCGCCGGGGCTGCTCGAGGATCCGTCTGATCCCCAGCACGTTCTTGCTATACGCCTTTCGGGCGAAGCGGTGCAGGGGGGCGATCGTGGCCACGAGTCTTTCCAGTCGCCTCAGCCGCGTCTTGAGGCGCGTCACTTCCTCGGAATACACGTGACCCACCGACCTGGGCTTGCGATTCACCCAATGACTCGACAACTGCTTGACCAGATAATCCGCTTCCACGCCCAGCAGATCCGCCAGTGCCTGGGCGAAACGATCGGGCTCCCGGGTCATGTCTTCGTACAGTAGCACCGTGGTATCGAAACGGGTGACCATCAAGGACAACAACCGTTCCAGATCGAAGAATTCGTAGCGGATGTTGGCCACCCCCTTGTTCAGCAGATCCGCGGCGCACTTTTCGAAGCTGTCCAGCGACGCGAGCCGCCGGTAGCACTCCGGGTAGAGCTGGATATACAGCGAGAAGAAGAGATCGAGAGGATTCCTCAACGTCAGCAAGATCTTGATATCGAAAGGCGCAAGCAGGGCCTTCAGGTTCGCGATGCGCCTTTCCAGCGGAACATTTTCCTGTCCCGGATAGTAGGTCAGTATCCCCTCGTCGCTGAAGACATTGAGCCTGTCGTCGACCAGCATCTGGTCGATCCGGCGCGAGATGTCCTGGGGGATCGTTTCCTGGCAGGCCCTGCGGATATCGGCTCCCCTGTAATTCGAGGACTTCGGGGCTGCACCTCTGGCCTCGAGAGAGACCGCCTTGCCAAGGAAGTTAAGCCGGCCTTGCTCGTGCAACTCCTGAAAGACATGGTGCTGCAGGGTCGTGGTCGCCGTCTTTGGCAGACCCACGTGCACGATCAACTGTTTCATGCCGTTTCTCCTTTTACGGAATCGACATGCCTTGTCAGGGAGCCCGCCAACCCTGATGGTAACCCACGACTGCGATGATGCCGAGACCGCCGGCGGGCCGGTGATCGAGCTTTTGCCCTAGGACTCGGACGCGACCGGTGCCGCGATGCCCGGGGCGGGGCTATCCTCCAGCCAACGCAGCTCGCGGGGGCTGAAGCCGCCCACCAGGCGTGGCTTGATGATGGCAAAGAAGGGCGAGATATCGAAGTCCCGCGGCGTGAACAGGGTGTAGTGACGCCGCCGGAATAGCCGGCGATGGCCGGCGACGCGGATCGGCAGGATGGGATAGTGCACCGACTGGAAGGCCTCGGCGAGCAGCGTCGAGCAGATCGCCCGGGTCGGATCGCCGCTGCCGAGCGCCAGCATGCTGCGTCGCCAGGCAGCCGGCACCGGGGGCAGTGGCATCAGGTAGCGAGCCAGGTCAAGGAGATTGCGCAGGTCATAGCGATAGCCGACTCGGGCATGGGCGAAGTCGATCAACTGCGTGATCTCCATCGGCGAAAGGCCCACCGGACGACAGATGCGCAGGGCGTGGCCCCGATACGCCTCGAACCCCACCAGGCGCACGCCCTCGGCGAGATCGGCCTCGATGAACACCTCGCCGGGGTGGGCGCCGAGGCGCCGTCCCTGCTCCTCTCCCACATAGAGGGTGGCATGCGACCACGAAGACTGGGTCAGGTACTTGATCACCGTGCTCACCCGCGACGAGCCCTCGACCAGCAGGACGTCGCCGGGGCGAAGGCAGCCATACACGTCCTCGTCGTAGGGGGCCGCCATTCGGTGCCAGGGACGCGGACAGGACAGCCAGCAGCCCAGGACATAGCCACAACGCTCGAGCCAGGTCATCATCGTCCACCTCCCGAGGGCCTGCTGGCCCGATGGCCATAGTGAGCCGCCAGGCGAGCGAGCCCCACCAGCAGGGCCAGACAGGACAGCGGGATCAGCCAGGGGGCCAGCACCGCCAGGCTTCCAGCGATCGGCAGCCCGAGCCAGATCACCACGAGGGGCGCACAGCAGGCACCGCCGGCCAACAGCGCCGGCAGGGCCGCCAGCCCGCCGACGGAGGGCGCACGGATCGTGCAAGCGACCGGTGCCTGGCGGACCAGCCACAGCCCAGCCAGATTGCTACCCAGCAGCAGGCCGATCCCCAGGGCGATCAGGGTGTCAAGGGGGCTGAAGGTCCACACCCAGGGACCCAGCTCGATCAGCCCCACCGGCTCGAAGCGCAGCACCCCACGGGACTCGAAGGCCCGCTCCCATGCCGGGAAGGCCAGGTGCAGCCCACCCTGGCCACCACCGGCGATATCGCCGGCCAACCACAGGAAGAGCAGCGCATAGCCAAATGCCACCCCGAGGAGGATGGCGAGCGTAGCGGGCCGGGAGAACAGCGCCACAAGCAAGCGGGCCAAGGCGATCATGGTGCCTCACCCTCCCCGATCAGCATGCTGCCGGGCTGGAAGGCCACCCAGGCGAACCACATGACCTGGAAGGCCGAGATCGGCTCGAGGGCGTCGATCCCGGGTCCCCTCACGCCCTCCGGGCCGAAGGTCAGCGAGGCATGATCGATCGTACGACCCTCGGGATTGCGGTAGACCCAGCCGGTATCCAGCTCGGGATCATGGAGAATCACATAAGGCCGTTCGTCGAGGGTCAGGGTCAGCACGCCGGCCTCACGCAGCGCCGGCAGGCGGATGGCCGCGGCGGAGCCGGCATCACGGAAGGCCAGCACCATGGCCTTGGGCGACAGGCGGTCGTCTCGAGCCATGACAGGGAACAGCGGACGGCTGTCGCGGCGATAATAGCCGCTCACGGGGTTGTACCCCCCATAGGGGTCGCGGCGATAGTTGCGGACATAGCCGGTATCGCGACTCAGGACCCGAGTCTCGGGATGGCGGGCCTTCCAGGCGCCCCAGGTGGTCCAGATCAGTCGCTCGGCGTTCAGGCCCCGCCCAGCCAGGGGGCCACTGATGGCCACGCCCAGCAGTTGCGGCCACTCGCTGTCCGTGGCCCGGTCATACATCACCAGGTTGCTGTTGACCAGCCGTCCGGAGACGCCAAACGTACTGTCACCACGCCGGAAGCCCAAGGCCGAGCCAGTTAGTGGGCAATAGGTCACGCTCAATGGCTCGCCGGCCACCACATCGTTGACGATCTCGTGCCAGACGAGGATACGCTGGGGATAGGCCCGGGCCTCGCCATCCCGATAGAGGCCGATGACCCGATCACCTGGCTCAAGCCAGGTATCGGCCTCGGCGACCGACTCGAGATGGGGCCGGTCGATGGCGGGGATGCCGTCCTTGCCTGGCCCACCGGAACGCACCGTCTGGCGATAGGCCGCCAGCGAATGCGCCAGCGAGACCTCGGCATCAGGGATGGTCGGCGGTGCCGCCGCCCACGCTGGAAACGACACCGCCGACCACAGCAGGATCAGCGACAGGGTCAACACGCCACGTGACATGATCTTGCACCTCCTGCACGCGCCTGACGCCCTCCTGACCTGGGCCGGCGCCGACACCGGGCCTCTCTGGAATTTGGTCGCCGATCCCGACTGTGGCTTACGGCCATCTCGCCACGGTAAGGTTGAGGCCAGCATAGTGACCAAGGGGCACCTTGCCCGATGAACGCCACAGGACATCGACATTGCACAGTCTGCCAGCCTCCTCCCTGGCCGTCATCATCCCGACCCTGAACGAGGCCGGCGAAATCGTCGCCTGCCTGCGTACCCTCCAGCCCCTTCGGGCGGCCGGCACCGAGGTGATCGTGATCGATGGGAGCAGCCAGGACGATACGGTCGCCCTGGCGGCGCCCCTAGCCACGCAGGTGTGCGTCACCGAGGCCGGCCGGGCCCGGCAGATGAACGCCGGGGCGCGCCTGAGCCGGGCCCGTCACCTGCTGTTCCTGCATGCCGATACGCGGCTGCCACCTGACGCCGATCGGCGCATCGCCGCGGCCCTGGCCGATCGACATCACTGGGGGCGCTTCGATAGCCGCCTGGCCGGGCGGCATCCCCTGTTGCCGGTGATCGCGGCGGCCATGACCCTGCGCTCGCGACTCACCGGCATCGCCACCGGTGACCAGGCGCTGTTCATGACCCGCGAGGCGTTCGACGCCGTGGGCGGCTTTCCCGATCAGCCGCTGATGGAGGACATCGAGATGTCACGGCGCCTCAAGCGCCTGTCGCGCCCCGCCTGCCTGCGCCAACGGGTAGTGAGCTCCGGTCGACGCTGGGAGCGACACGGCGCCTGGCGCACGATCCGGTTGATGTGGCGGCTACGCTGGCGTTACTGGCGAGGCGCCTCTCCGGAGGCACTGGCCGAAGCGTATCGCCATGTGCGCTGACTTCCCGCTCGCCATCCTGGCCAAGGCGCCGCTGCCGGGTCGCGTCAAGACGCGCCTGATCCCGGTCCTGGGGGCCGAAGGCGCCGTACGGCTCCATGAGCGCCTGCTGCGCCGCACCCTGGCCATCGCCCTGGCCACCACACGCCCTGCGCGAATCACCCTGTGGACCGCCCTAGACCACGCCCATCCGCTGTTCCTCGAACTTGCCGAGCAGCACGGTATCATGCTGCGGCCCCAGCCGGCGGGCGACCTGGGCGTGCGCATGCATCATGCCCTGCAGGCCATGGACCAACCGGGGCTTCTGATCGGCAGCGACTGCCCGGTGCTGAGGCCCACCCTGTTGTGGCAATGCCGGGAGGCCCTGAGCAGGGTGGACGCCGTCTTCCTGCCCGCGGAGGACGGCGGCTATGTGTTGGTGGGGGTCCGGCAAGCCGACCGTCGGCTCTTTGCTTCCATCGCCTGGGGCACGAACCGGGTGATGGCGCAGACACGCGATCGCGCCAGGGAACTGGGGTGGTGGCTGTCTTGCCCTGCTACCCTCTGGGATGTCGACCGGCCCGAGGACCTTGACCGACTGAGTGGCTATTCCGACGGGATCGCCATTACCTGAGCACTCCATACGCGGAATACACGCCTTGGTAGGGAACGCCAGGCCTTGCCCTGAGCTCCAGCATAAAGCATGGCAATCCTCTCTACTATTCTTCCCTGCCAGATTGGGCATACAGGAGCGACTCCCTGTAAGCTCCCTTTATCCGCAGCGACTCAACCGGGAGAGCCTGTACCCTGATGGACCCACGCTGCTAGACTTCACTCGCTTTTCAGGCAAACGGTCCAGATGGGGATGAGGCATCACTAATGAAAGAAAAAGAGGATAGACTGCAACGACTTACCGCCGTAAGACCGCGCCTTGTCTCCTTCGCCCTCATGCACTTGCGCGACCGAGAGCAGGCGGAGGATGCCGTACAGGAGGCCCTGGTATCCGCCATGGAAAAGAATGACACCTTTTCCGAACGATCCGGCTATGAAACCTGGGTCTTCGGCATCCTGAAATACAAGATACTGGACGCCATGCGTGCCCAGAAGCGCCAAGGGAAATGGCAGCCTCTCGACGGCGAGCAGGATGACGATGCCATCGACCGGCAGTTCCAGCAGAACGGCCGATGGCAGGAAGACGCTCGACCCTCGAGTTGGGGAGAGCCCGAGGCGACCTTCGAGAACGAGTATTTCTGGCGGGTCTTCGACGCCTGCATGATTGCCCTTCCGGACAATGCCGCCAGGGTCTTCTCGCTCCGAGAACTGATGGGGCTCTCGACCGAGGATATCTGCCGCGAGCTCGGCATCAAGGAAAATAACTGTTGGGTCATACTGCACCGGGCCCGCCTACGTCTGAGGGCTTGCATCGAGAAGGGCTGGCTGAAGGAGGAAACGCCGTGATGATGTGCAAGGAGGCGACCCGACTGATGTCGCTCAAGCAGGACCGTACGCTCACCTTCCAAGAGCGGTTGTCATTGCGCCTGCACCTCACCATGTGCAGTGCCTGCCGAGAATGCGACAGACAGTTCACGCTACTCCACAAGGCCGGCAGGCGCTTCGATCCGGAAGATGATGATGACGGGCCCTGAAGCCCCGTCGATGTCTCACTGGCCCGCGGCAGCGCTTGCCACTCCCTCCAGCACATCGGCTACCTTGTCCAGAGGCAGGTCACAACCCTCCAGGGCGTGGCGCTCGGCCAAGTAGTGTGGCGAATTCCACTCCAGTCGAACCCCATCGCCTGCCTCTCGAATTACCATCTTCTGTGGCAGGTCAAGGGCCATGCTGCCCTGGCACTGCATCATCGGTGTTCCCACCGCTGGGTTGCCGAAGATGAAGGTCCGGGTCGCCGGTAGTGTCATGCCAGCCTGCTGGGCATTGGCGGCATGATCGACCACGGTCATCAGAGTCAACCCCTTCTCTTCGATGGCGTCACGAAGCCGCTCGTCGACGCGGTCGATATCTTGACTGGTCTCGATGTGGCGGATGCCATGCCCTTCTGCCTGTACGATCATCGGCAAGGCCACGAGCATGGCCATGGCCGTACCGGTCACCGATTTCCACATGATAGGCACCTCTTTTTTTCGGCGAATTCCATATCATCATGGCCAACACCCCCGCCCATGGCAAGGACCCCGAACCCGATTCCTCAGGCCCGAGGTCCTTGTCTCGAATGAGTGCGACTAATGCCACCAGTAGCGCAGGATTTCCCGCGTTTGTTCCCAGTCATCACCTTCCGGTAGATGCAGCTCTCTGGGGTCTCGATCACGGTCTCTCATGATGATACTAGCCTCCTGGTTGACCGAACGCCCACTCTCTGACTGCAGCTCCTGATGATGCTTTTTCTGATAGGCTGAGTCCATCGCGATCAGCGGTCCAGCACTCAGCAGCAGGGTAATCGTAGCCAGGATCAAGATGCGAGTCTTCATGGCAACACCTCATCACTATTGATAGATAAAAAGCCTTTATGCAAGTCTTGATACTTGGTGTGATGGCGCGCATGATCCTTACGCACTGACTGGAACCCACGATGCGACCCTGATCACGTCGGCAACGATACCGAACAGGAAACACCGAAGCATAAGCAGACAAGCCGAGTCTGAAAACATAGCATAACGAACACTGATATCTTGTGATGAGCTTGTAAGGATCCTGCAGAAATATCGACTAACACCCCTTTTCTTGAAAGAACGAAGTGGAATACAGAATGGCCAGACTCTCCCTCTTCCCCTGCCTCATGGCATTGTCGGCTCTTGCAGCCGGACCGCTCATCGCGGCAGATGCCCTGCACTTCTCGCCGGAGGATATCCAGGCCTGGCCGACACGCTCCTTCGAGGGCGAGACCGAATACCGTGTGGTCACGCGAGAGGGCTCCCGAGTGCTCCAGGCACGAGCCAGGCAACAGGCCTCGGCGAAATACCTGGAACGCGAGATCGACCTGCGCGAAACCCCGTACCTACACTGGTGCTGGAAGGTGTCGGGGGTCCATCCGGGACTCGACGAGACACGCAAGTCGGGGGATGATTATCCGGCGCGAGTCTATGTGGCCCGCAAGACAGGCCTGCTGCCTTGGCAGGTCGAGTCGGTGAATTATGTCTGGGCCTCGAGCCAGCCGGCAGGGTCGGCCTGGCCCAATGCCTTCACGTCACGCGCTCGACTGCTGGCGCTGCAGAGTGGAAAATCACGCGTGGGCGAGTGGGTGGCGGAAGTGCGCGACGTTCGCGAGGACTATCAGCGCCTCTTCGGGAGTCATCCGGACAGCATCGATGGTATCGCCCTGATGAGCGACGGTGACAATGCCAACGTCGATGCCACGGCCTGGTTCACGCACCTGGCCTTCTCCGCCAGCCCCGAACCGCCCACCTGCCCCTGACCACACACCCCGCGAGCGCTACTTCGATGCCCCAGCGACCCGGTCGGCAATGGCTGCAAAGCGTGCATCGAGCTCCCGGGCGATCGCTTCCAGCTCCTCCCCGGCCTCGTCCATATAAGGTGAGAGCAGGTGACTCGGCGTCTTCCAGGAAAGCGTGGCACTGCCATCGTCATTCTCGGTGACATAGAAGCGCATGGGGGCTTCGATCATTGCCGGAACGCTCAGCCGAAGGATCCGCACGGCATAGTCGTTGCGAAACACACCCACGACCCGATTGCCGGGAATGGTCACTCCTCGGCTTGCCGCGGCCTCGGTGGGTCCGACCTCGGTGACCACAAACATCCCCTCGGCCTCGACCGCCTCCCGCAGGACCTCCAGCAACTCGGCATAGGCAAGCGAGGTGGGCGTCACCTGCCACCCCTGGTCGGGCCAGCGGGTATCGGCGACGACCGGGGCAGCCAGCATCAGCGCCAGCAGCCACGTCGACAGTATCACGCGCACCATCAGGCACTCCGCCGCGAGAGGGGAGCCTGCTCCACGGATTCCCGTTGCCAGTGGCGCAGGGTGGAGGGATGCACCCCGAACGACTCGGGCAGGCCGATACCGAGCTGCTCGGCCAGCAGGGCGATGATCGCCATATGGTGAATGCTGTGACTGGTTAGGAAAGCCAGTTCGCGGGCCAGGCTAGACGCCAGGGAGAGTGCTTCGTCATCCATGGGATAGCCCAGGATGAGCGCGTCCGAAGACGTAGCGCTGCCCAGCGACGACAGCCGTGCCTCGATGCCAGCCAGATGGCTCGCTGCCTCCTGCGGCCATTGCTCGAGGGCCTCGTCACGGCGGCGCTGCTCGTAGTCGATGGCCGGCTCTCCCCTCTCGAGACCGTCGAGCAAGGCATCGTAATGGTCGATGATGTGGCGAACATGCTTGCCCAGGGTGTGACGTCCGTGCGCGCCGAAGGCCTGCCGATAGGCGTTGGGCGCCAGATCATCGACCAGGTTCCTGAGTTGGGCAAGCGTCAGGAGGTTCTCTTCGATGAGCCCTTCCGGGGAAGGGATCGGCCTGGATGGATGGCATGGCATGACAGATGTCCTTGTTGGATCCGGGATCGCCCTGAGGCACCGGGGTGGAAGACCAGACCGCCTCCCATGGCATCCGGGCCCGGTCTTCCTCTTGCTACCTGCGCAGGCTTAACCCTCAGCTTCGGCTTCGGCTTCACCTTCGGCTTCACCTTCGCCTTCGCCTTTGTCCTCACCTTCTGCCTCGGCATCGCCCTCGGCATCGCCCTCGGCGTGGGCCTCGGCGAGCATCAGGGGCGCCTCCTGACCGCTGGAATAGCTCGGCTCACTGGGTGCCTCGCTGGCCACGGCCTGGAAGGCCGCACCGCTGGCCACCAGCACCAGCGCCGGTGCCGTATAGCCCAATTGGCGACTGAGCCGACTCAGCAGGCTACGACGCTTCTCGTCTTGCAGTGTCATGATCATGACCTCCTCGATACAAAGTGGGCGACATGGCGGGCATGTCGTCGTGCCATGAAGTCGGCCCTGACAGGCCGGCTTCTTCATCGGCGATGCGGGGGCATCACCGTATGCTCGTGCGTGGTTACTCCCTCGCCATGGCCGGACGGATGACATGGGGGTCGGGTGCTGTCCGAGTGACCAGCCATTCGGCCAGCGAGGCGGCATCCGGCGCACCTGGCCCTGACCTCACGGCGTGCGAGGAAAGGGTGGCAAGCCATTCGCTCAGGACCGTCACGCTATGGGCATCCAGCGCCTGACCATCGCAGGTCAGGCAATTCGGCAGCAGAGAACCAAGCGCTTCCAGCATGGCGACCGGGGCGAAGGCCTCCTCGGCAGCCTCCTCGGCCGGCAACAGCACGCTGCGAAGGGTCACGGATTCAGGCAATCCGGTCGAGGTCTCACCGGCAACGTCCGGCAGAGGGAAATCCAGGGGTTCGGCGGTTGTCGGATCCGAGAGGTCTAGGCGCACGCCACGGGTCAGCACGCCACCCGCTGCCTTCCGCAGCCGCTGCAGCAGGACCCGGCGCTCCTCGTCGTCGGGGAGCAGGCAGAGCATTCCGGTGCCGTGCGGCGTGACCAGCAGGGCAGCGTCGACCACCGGGCGACCGGGCATCGCGGCCTGGCGAATCAGATGCGCCGTCAACACCGGCCCCAGCTGGGCCAGCGTCAGCCGTGATGCCAGCAGCCGCTTTTCGTCCACCAGGGCATAGCCGCCGGTCTCGCGCAGTACCGCCAGCCGCGGCAGACGGCTTGCGGCCTCATCGGCAAGCGGAGACAACCGCTCGCCGAACCATGTCGTCAACCGCGCCATGGCGCGGCCGCTGGCCACGTCCAGGGTCCAGTGACGACCGTCCAGGCTGAGCCTCATGGCCTGCCCCGACGGCGACACCGGCGTCGTTCGATCCTCGACCTCGCGCTCTCCCGCTAACGCTGCCGGTGCGCCTCCCTGCTGACAGAGCAGGCCATCGCGGCACCAGTCACCCAGCGTGGCCCAGACGTCACGTCGCAGTGCCGGGCCATCCGGCATGGTTCCCGCTTCGGCAGCGGCCCGCGCCAGTTCCTCGGCGATGGCATCGGGGTCCAGCCCTTCGGTGGCCAACAGCCAGATCAGGGCTGCCGTATCGTTGGGCCGGTAGTAGCGACCGCTGCGGGTGTCATAGAGGGCGAGACGCGCCTCGTCGACCAATTCCACCGCGTGGCGACGCCGCAGTCGCAGGGGCGGCATGGCCCGTCCCACCAGGCCCTCGGCCAACGCGCTATCGGCCAGGGAGGGCAGCGAGAAATAGGACAGGTAGCGCTCCGGCTCATCGGCCGGCAGCAGCCGCAGGAAGCCACCGGCGCGAGCCTGTTCGGCCTCGGCCTCGGCGACCAGTTGCGCAGTGTCGGGTGTGCCGTCGGCGGCCTCGCGGGTGTCATCGCCAGGGATATCGACCAGCGAGATCAGGTCACGGACCAACTCGCCCTTCACGGCCTCCTCGGTGCGTCCGCCGTTATCGGGGGCGGCACAGATGCCCAGCGAGGGGCTGAGGTTGCACTCCAAAATCCAGGGCCTGAGGGTGTCGTCCACCAGGCAGTCGAGGCCCAGCAGTTCATAGCAGCCGCGCGGGTCGGCACCGGCCTGAGCCGTGCGGCGTCGCATGGCATCCACGGCGGAAATCGTGGTCAGGGCGACCAGGTCGTGAATCCGCGCGAAGAGCCGATCGTCGTCGTGCCCCTGATCGCGCAGCCACTGGCGATAGCGGTCGAGGTCGATGAACTCCACCGGCACTTCGGCACGACTGTTCAGGGCGTTGATGTCCGGGTTGGTCAATTGACTGTAGGGGTTGTCGGCATCCTCGGGATCCCACGGCTCCGAGGCCAGCTTGGCGAAGCCCTGGCGGTAGAGGTAGACGCGCAGCGGCTCGAGAGAGGTGATCAGCACATAGAGCCGCAGCACGTACTTGTGGCCGCGGATGGTATGGGGGTTGGTCAGATACTCCTGCACCAGCCAGTCCCGAGCGAGGGGTGCCTCGGCGACATCGCGCAGCACCCGCACGCCCTTGCCCTTGGAGGCATTGGTGGGCTTGAGGATCCAGCGCTGGTCCGGGTTGGCCAGGGCGGCCTCCTGCAGTTCGTGGTAGTCACCGGGCATCACATAGGCGCGGGGAAAGAACGCCAACCGCTGTCCCAGCTCATGGTCGAGTCCGTGGCTCTCCTGGATGCGCTCGCGCAGGGTCGAGAGGCTATCATGGAGTCGACTCTTGACGGTGAGCGCCGCGTTACCCGGGAAGTGGTTGAGCCTGCGCGTCGGCGAGACTCGCCGAAACTGCGCGGGATCCGGCATGCCGGTAATCCAGCCGGCATCCCAGTCCTGCTCGTCCCCGACTTGCCAGCCCAGAAGTTCCAGGGCCTCACGGAAGAACCGATCCTGCTCGGCGGCCCGCCTGCCGCCCAGCCAGAAGCGCCTTGTCGGCGAATGCTGCTCCGTCATGCTGGAGATCTCCTGTCCGCCCATCGTGATCGTCTTGTTGTTGCGGCTTGCCTGTGGTCACTCTGTCGGCGCCTTCACGCGCTCCTTACAGCGATAGACGCTGGAACGCAATTTGTCGCGGCTTGATTTATGGAACGATCGATACTAAATTCAAGTACATGATACGAGGACGCCCCATCACATTCAGCCCGGACGAGGCGGCAAACGCCGCCATGCAGGTCTTCTGGGCGCGAGGCTACGACAGCGCCTCGACCCGGGACCTGCTCGAAGCCATGGGCCTCTCGCGTAGCAGCCTTTACCAGACCTTCGGTAACAAGGAACAGCTGTACCTCGAGGTTCTGCGTCGCTACCGCGAGGCCTTGATCGACCGACTTAGCCGCCGGCTCGAGGCCGCACCCTCGGCCATGGCCTTCCTTGAGAGCTTGTTTTGCGAGACGGCGAACGAGGCCGGCAGCGAACGCGCTACCCGGGGTTGTCTGATCTTCAACTCCGCCAGCGAGCTCAGCCAGCGCGACACTCTGCCCTCCCAGCATGCCCGCCAGAGCATGGCCGCCATCACGGCACTGTTCCACCAGGCGGTGGCGCGGGCCCAGGCGGAGGGCGACATCGCCCCGGACCGTAATACCGATGCCCTGGCCAGCTACCTGACGATGGGCATGGCCGGGCTCAGGACCCTGTTGAAGAGCGGGGCGGATGCCGGACAGGCCGGACCAGCAGCAGAGCTGCTCCTGGACGGCCTGCGACACTGATGCTCCCTTTTACTTGCCATTTCTGGAACGATCGATCCATAAATGGTGCAACACCTAGTCCCCATGACGACGAAGGAGGTATTCCCCATGTCCGCGGACTATCAGATGCAGCTCCCGCCCCAAACCCTCGACAACGCCGATGCCAAGGCCAAGCCGCTGCTTGAGCAAGCCAACGAAAAGCTCGGATTTGTGCCCAACATGTACGAAGGCATGGCCAAGGCACCGGGCGTACTGGACACCTACCTGCACGGCTACACGCTGTTCCGCGAGGACTCCGGCTTCGCGCCGCCCGAGCAGGAGGTGGTCTTGCTGACCATCAGCCGCCTCAACGGCTGCGGCTACTGCATGTCCGCCCACAGCATGCTGGCCGAGAAGATGTCCCAGGTGCCGGCCGATGTGCTCGAGGCAATCCGTGAGGACCGGCCCATCCCGGATGAGCGCCTGGCCGCTCTCGCCGAGTTCACTCGCGTGATGTTCGAGACCCGCGGCAGGCCCACTCAATCCGACGTCAAAGCCTTTCTGGACGCCGGCTTCGAGGAGCAGCAGGTGCTGCAGATCGTGCTGGCCCTGGCGGTCAAGACGCTGTCCAACTATTCCAACCATGTCAATCACCCGGAACTCGACGAGGCCTTCGCCGGCCACGCCTGGCAAGGCTGACATTCTCATACCTTGCAGGAACCACGATGAACGATACCCTGGCCCTTCGCCGTCACCCTGCCCTGCCCCTCCTCGCGGGCGGGGCCCTGCTGATCGCGGCGCTGGTCATCGGCACGCACTTTGGCGCTCGTACGGGCCTGTTGATGCTTATCGGCGGACTGCTCGGCATGGCGCTCTACCATGCCGCCTTCGGCTTCACCGCGGCCTGGCGAGTCTTCCTCACCGAGCGCCGCGGCCGCGGCCTGCGTGCCCAGATGGCCATGCTGGCGATTGCCGTGATGCTCTTCTTTCCGGTGCTGGAGGCCGGAAGCCTGTTCGGGCATCCCGTCTACGGCTTCGTCGCCCCTCTGGGGGTCTCGGTCATCGCCGGGGCCTTTCTCTTCGGTATCGGGATGCAGCTCGGCGGTGGCTGCGCATCGGGCACCCTGTTCACCGCCGGGGGCGGCAACGTCCGAATGCTCGTCACGCTGCTGTTCTTCATTATCGGTTCGCTGATCGGCACGGCCCACTTCAGCTGGTGGCAGAGCCTGCCTGCCATCGCCCCGGTGTCACTGGTTCACACCATCGGTTCACTGGGCGGTATCCTGCTCAGCCTGGTCCTGTTCGCCGGCATCGGCGCCTTGACCGTCTGGATGGAAAGACGCCGGCATGGCCGACTCGAATGGGCGCCCAGAGGCGATCGGGACAATCGACACTGGCTGACCGGGCCCTGGCCGCTGCTGTTCGGGGCCATCGCCCTGGCCCTGCTCAACTTCGCCACGCTGGCACTGGCGGGTCGCCCTTGGGGCATTACCTCGGCCCTGGCGCTCTGGGGCGCCAAGGGGTATGAGCTGATGGGGGGCGATGTCTCGACCTGGGGATACTGGCAGTCACCCGGCAATGCGGCGGCACTGCACGCCAGCGTATGGAGTGACATCACTACCGTGATGAACATCGGCATCATGATCGGCGCCCTGACGGCGGCGTCATTGGCCGGCAAGTTCGCCCCCAGCTTTCGGATTCCCCCCAGGTCCCTGCTGGCCGCCGTCATCGGCGGTCTGTTGCTCGGCTATGGTGCGCGACTCGCCTTCGGTTGCAACATCGGCGCCTATTTCAGCGGTATCGCATCCGGCAGCCTGCATGGCTGGCTGTGGTGGGTCGCGGCCTTCATCGGCAACATGGTGGGCATCAAGCTGCGTCCCTGGTTCTTCGCGCTACGGGGAAGGGGCCAGCGTGCCGCGTAGAGCAGGCTTGATCCATGCTCCGTGGGAAGCCTCATTCGTCAGGGTGAGGAGAGCCATCATCGAGCCGGGTGGTTTCGAGAACGCCACCCTGTACGATGGCTTCATGGCGGCCTGGACCCGCGCCGAGTGGCCACAGGGCACTCACCTGCCTAGATCAACCGGTCGGCCAAGGCCTCGAGGTCGCTCACCGTAAGATCCGGCTCGATGCCCCAGGGGTCGAAGGGGGCTTCCGGGCTGCGCCGCACCCAGGCCCCGTGCAGGCCCGCGTGGCGTGCCCCGATGACGTCGAAGGGATTGCTGGAGATCAGCCAAGTATCGCCGGGGGCGACCTCGAGGCGAGCGCGCAGGTGGGCATAGACCGCCGGGTCGGGCTTGAAGCGCTTGACCTCGTCGACGCTGACCACGTCGTCGAAGCGCTCGCGGATATCGGCCTGGTCGAGGAGCCCCTCCACCGCCTCCCGGCTGCCGTTGGAGAAGGCCACGCAGGTCACGCCGGCCTCATGGAAGCGCGCCAACGCCGCCGCGGCATCCGGGAAGGCCGGCAGACGGGTATAGGTGGTCATCAGGTGGTCCTTGTCACCATCGGAGAGGCGGGTCTGAAGGATCCGATCGGTGAACTCCAACGCCTCCCGGGTGCAGCGGGAAAAGTCCACATAGGCGCCCATCAGGCCACGCCGGAAGCTGTACTCCAGCTGCTTGTCACGCCAGCGCCGCGAGAACTCGGCGGCCAGCTCCGCCTTTCCGGAGGCGGCGAGCCGTTCCTCCAGTTCGGTGACCACGCCATGAGTATCGATCAGAGTCCCATAGACATCGAAGGCCAGCACCGTTGCCATCCGCTCAGCTCCTTGGATTAACGTATTGCATTACCTGCAGCATGGCGCCTGATGAGCGCGGACTCAAGAGAGGGCGGGAAAACCATCCGCCTCGATTGGCACCGTCGCCAGCCCTGCCATGCCCTCGGTGCCGAGGCTGGTCGCGTCGTCTTGCTGGACCTTCAGCAAGGATGTGACGCAACTGTCGTGCTGTGCAGCATGAGCGACGGCGTTCCCAGCAGGTGTCCGCCCCTTGCCCCCGTACCATGGTACGGCCAGTAATCTATTTCCCGAGACTTCGAGGGTGCTGCCATGACATCCAAGATTCACGCCTTATTGCTGGCACTGGTTGCCGCTGTCATCTCGACAGCGGCCATGGCTGCCGGGCCCCGTTACCAGGTCGAGGTCGATGGACTCGCCTGCCCCTTCTGCGCCTATGGCATCGAGAAGCAGCTTGGCAACATCCAGGGGGTGAAGAACCTCGAGACGGACATCGAAGCTGGCAGGGTGATCGTCACCATGGAGGAGGGGCACACCCTCGACGAATCACGCGCCGAGCTGGCTGTCGACCGGGCCGGATTCACGCTGGGAGGCTTCGAACCACTCGACGCCCCAGGGACGACCCATGATCAATGACGAGGGAGCGTTATTCATGACGCCCTGTCGGCGCAAGACAGCATCCGGACCTCGACTATTGGCCGTGGTGGCGCTGGTGGTGTCCAGCCTGGCTCAGGCGGCTCCCCAGACCTTCAACACGGCCTTGCCTGTCGCGGAAGGCAACCTCGTATTACGCGAGCAGTTCTTGTACCGCAAGGCCGATGACGACACCAGCCCTGCCCGCCGGGACCTGCGGGTCAACGGGGCCATCACGGTGCTCGGTTACGGCCTGACCCGTGATCTCGCCCTGTTCGGCGCCCTTCCCTATCTCGACAAGGAGCTCGACCTCGATGGCCCCGGCGGGCAGCGCATCGAGCGGAGCAGCCGCGGGCTCGGCGATGCGCGCCTGTTTGCACGCTACACAGCATTTAAGGACGACGCGCCGGGTCGCACCTTCCGCATCGCGCCGTTTTTTGGTGTGGAAGCGCCGACCAGAGACGACGATGAGCGGGACCGGTTTGGCCGGCTACCGCAGCCGCTGCAGTCCGGCTCAGGGTCCTGGGATCCCTTCGGCGGTGTGATCCTGACCTACCAGACGCTCACCTATCAGCTCGATGCCCAGTTCGCCTATCAGGCCAACACCGAGGCCAACGATTTCGAGTTCGGTGATGAGGCGCGTCTCGACGGCTCCTTCCAGTACCGGCTCTGGCCACGGAAGCTGGGTGGCGGCGTGCCCGGTTTCTTGTACGGGGTGCTGGAAGCGAACCTGATTCATCAGGAAAAGCATGAGATAAACGGGAGGCGAGATGCGGACTCAGGGGGAACTCAGCTGCTCCTTTCACCGGGCCTGCAGTATGTGACCCGTCGCTGGATCATCGAGGGCATCATCCAGCTCCCTACCGCCCAAGACGTAAATGGCACGGCGCTGGAAGATGATGTCATCACCCGGGTTGGTTTTCGTATTAATTTTTAGGACCTCCCATGACAGCAAAGCGATTTCTCAAGATGGGGGCGATAGTCACAGGCCTGGTGGTGGTTGCTGCCATTGCCTCCTATGCTGCCTTCGTTCCCCGCGAGAAGGAATCTGGCTACGAGTTCGTCGGGGCCTGGGGTAGTCAGGGAAGCGAGCCGGGACAATTCGATGATCCGACCGGCGTTGCCGTCACCGCGAATGAAGTGTTTGTCGCCGATGCACGGAATGGGCGAATTCAGGTCTTTGACCATGAAGGACAATTCAAACGTGCCTTCGGTACCCCCGGCGATGCCCCGGGAAAGCTCGGGAGACCGATGAACCTGACGATCCACAAGGGAAAGCTCTATGTGCCTGAGTACATGAATGACCGCATTCAGATGTTTAGCCTGGCTGGCGAGCCCCTGGATATCATTGGTGGCCCCGGACAGGGACCCGGCGAATTCAGTGCCCCTGACGGGGTCGCCGTTGCCGAAAGCGGCGATCTTTTCGTGGCCGACTTCTACAATCAGCGTGTGCAGCGCTTGCGGGCGGATGGGGAGTTCGTTCGGCAATGGGGGACAACCGGGGAAACAGGGCGAAGAGCGGGCATGTTCACCTACCCTACCGATGTCGCGCTCGCTGCGGACGAAACGCTCTACGTGGCGGACGGCTATGGTAACCGCGTGCAGGCGTTCGACGCCGCGGGCGAGTTCCTGCGCAAGTGGGGCGGCCCCTTCGCCATCGGCATCTATGGCCCGTTCAACGGCTGGCTTACGACGGTGACGGGCATCGCCATAGGCCCGGACGAGCGAGTGTTCGCTGCTGACTTTTACAACGACCGGATCCAGATATTCACTGCCGAGGGAACGTTCCTCAACACCTTCGGTGAAACAGGCGACGGGCCGGGACAGTTCAACCACGCCATCGCCCTGGATATCGCTCCGGACGGTACGATATTCGTCGCCGACTTCCAGAACAACCGCATCGAGAAATGGCGCCCGATTCAATAATAAGGGAAGAACAGAGCATGCGGCCCCGCAAGCCGTCGAGGACCGTGACCTGCAGGGCCGGCAGTGAAGCGCATCCGTCGCTGGCTCAGCCCTGCCAGGCGCTTGTCGGGGATGGGCTGGTCATTGCAGATCGCCTCGATCACGCCGGCGTGCACCTGCGACCTCTTTTCCCAGTATGCTGTGGGCCGCCATGCAGTACGCGCAGCATTGAGTCGGCCGATGGTCATGCCGAGGGAAGCCGGCGTGGTTCCACCCGGTGTCACCTACGGCGTCCTGCTATAACACCTTGAGTTCGCCGCTCATGCCTGCCTCTGCATGGCCCGGTACTTCACAGCGAAAGGCGTAGGTCCCGGCTTCGTCGACCGTGAATTTCACGGTGTCCGTTCCACCCGCGGTGATGGTCTTCGTCATCACATCCAGTTCCGGAATATGCAGGTTGTGCCCCATGACCCCCGCATTCTCGAATTCCAGGACGACCTTGGTGCCTGCGGGAACCTCGACCTCAGCGGGCTGGAACTGGAAGCCCTGCTGGGCCGTGATCGTGACCCTGACGGTTTCAGGCTGGCCGGCTACTGCCGTGGTCACGGCAGCGCTCCCTATCATCGTGACCAGAGCAAGCAGCATGATGGCCATGCCCTGTTTGCTGATATCGGTTAACAGACGTGACATATCGGTTTTCCTCCCTGTTCGGCGTGCTTGGTTCAATTTCTGGACCGGGTATCCGCATTGGAATGCTGCTGCCGGAGCCACAAAGCCATCGAGGGAGTGCGAGACGGATCATCACTCCACTGGACACTCCCTCGATCTTGCGTGGCTTTCAGGTTACGAGGCGATCTCTGCTTATTGGCTGCCCAACTGCCATTCGACGATGCTGTCCTCTTCGAACATCATGTGAATGAAGGGCTGATTCTTGCCATTGGACAGCTCGAAGGCGGTGTTCACCGGCTCGAACACCGGACCCTGCGGCGTGGGCTTTATGGGCATCACGATCAGGTGGGTGTGATGCTCCTGGTCGGGAATGTGACGCTCGCTGGATTCAAGAGGCATCTCCTCATCCAGCGCCAGGGAGTAATCCCGCTTTCGCACGACTTCGGTGGTCATCAGGTGGGCCACTTTGGTATCCACCTTTTCGTCATTGATATAGAGGTCAACGACGCCCCACCAGGCGGCACGGGTATATTCCTTGGGCATCAGTGGCGACCCGGTGCCGGTGGTGCCGTGCAGCCAACCATCGATAAAGACGCCACCTTGGGTCTCGTAGCCGGGAAACGGTGGCTGGACCACGTGATCGAACTCCAGCCGATACTTGTTGCCGGCCGGATCGTGGAACCAGCTTTCCAGCTGCACCTCGTCGGGCGTGTTGCCCGGCTTGCCGGGCTGGTCCTCAGCCACCCGGTCAAGCAGAGTGGTCCGGAAAAAGCCGCTCTGGTCGGGAGGCAAGGGCCTAGCCTTGTCACTGAAGGGGGTCGGTTGCGAGAATACCGTGTACTCCGTCTCCGCCTCGTTGGTCTTGCGCGCTGGTTCCGGCGCCGCCACCAGAACCGGCAGCTTCTGGAGAAGCTCGCGGATCGGCGGCTTATTCACCTCGGCGAGGATCGGCTTCAGGGTACGCTTGGGATTATCCGGCGTGCCGAACACCTCCTTGCTCAGCTGCCTGGGACCAGGCAGTACCCAGTAGACGGTCTTGCCGGCCTCCTGCTGGATCACCGCCTTGTTGATCAAGGGGCCACTCTTGTCCCCACCGGCGGCTGAGGCCTCCATCGCGAACAGCAAGGTAGCGAGACACATCGCTGCCTTAAAGCCTGTCTTGTGCATCATCTCGTACTCCCGCCGCATCCGCGGCCTTCGGTCGAGTGAATGGCTCGCCATGCTCGCCGGCGCATGGGAGGGCACGCCGTCCTGCATACGTTGCGTTAGCACTCATTGTCTCCGTCTCAGCCACTACAGATTCCTTACAGGCGAGTCATCAGGCTGGGTGGGCATGGTCCCGCGTCTCGAACATCACCTTGGTGAAGGCGTTTAGGGCCGCCAGGCGCTCATCGGGAATCGGCTGGTCGTTTTTCATTCGCCGACACTACTCGACAAGCCTTCATGCAGTGACGCAATCAGCGGGCAGCTGATGGTGGTGCTGTGCTGGTGGCAGGCCTCCACCAGGCGAACCAGCGTACGCTCGATGCGTTTCAGGCCCGCCAGTTTTTCGCGTACATCCGCCAATTTGTGCTCGGCCAAGACACTGGCTTCTTCACAATGAGTGCCATCCTCCAGGCGCAATAGCTCAGCAACCTCGCTCAGGCTGAACCCCAGACGCTGGGCGGTCCTGATGAAGGTCAGACGCTCGACCTCATGGTGGCTGTAACGCCGAATGCTGCCATACGGCCGTTCCGGCTCCGGCAGCAACCCCCGGCGCTGGTAGTACCGGATGGTCTCGACATTGACGCCGGCGGTCTTGGCCAAGCTGCCGATGGTCATGGTCTGTGCTTCTTTCTGCATGACGTTTGCACCCGTACTCGACTACGGAAGTAACCTTAACCTAGTCGACTCGCTCCCGAGAAGAGGAACCACCATGCCAAACCCGAAGAAAGGCCAGGGCGCCTTGGCCACTGGCGGGATTGCGGCCCTCCTGGCCTCGGCCCTCTGGTGCTGATCACGGTGGGAATTTCCGGCGCCTGGATCGGCAACCTTGTTGCCCTGGAACCGTATCGCCCGCTCTTCATCGCCGTGGCGCTGCTGGCGCTGTTCTTCGCCTGGTGCCGGATCTTCCGATCCGTGAAACAGTGTCAGTCAAGTGAGCTATGTGCCGTACCAGCGGTCAGGACGGGCTACAGCGACGGCCAACGCCGGCTGTCCCTCCCGAAACCCTCAGATGCGGATCGGCAGTGACCATGAAGAACCCGAGAACCCTACTGCGCGTGAGCGTGATCGGCACCGTCCTGGTCGCGCTCTGCTGCTTCACGCCGATCCTGGTCATCCTGCTGGGTGCGCTGGGTCTAGCAGCCCTGACGGGCTATCTCGACTATGTGCTACTGCCGGCTTTGGCCTTTTTCACCGGCCTGACTCTCTACGCGATTTGGCGCAAGAAGCAGTACGACGCCTGTTGCGACAACGGCTCTACCAAATCAAGGAATCCCCCCATGAGTGACGACAAGAACCGGCACATCGCGGTCATCGGCAGCGGCGGTGCGGCCATGGCGGCGGCCTTGAAGGCTGCCGAGCGTGGGGCCCGCATCACCCTGATAGAACGCGATACCTTCGGCGGCACCTGCGTCAACACCGGCTGTGTGCCCTCGAAGATCATGATTCGCGCGGCCCATATTGCCCACCTACGCACGGAAAGTTCCTTTGATGCAGGCCTGAGCGCCCAGGCGCCGGTGGTGGATCGCGCGAAGCTGCTCGAGCAACAGCAGGGGCAGGTCGAGGCACTGCGCCATGCCAAGTACGAAACGATCCTGGCCGACAATCCGGCCATCACGGTGCTGCGCGGCGAGGCTCACTTCGTCGATGCCCGAACGCTGAGCGTGCGTACCGATGACGGCCGCGAAAAAGTCGTTACCTTCGATCAGGCCTTTATCGGTACCGGCGCCAGTCCCGCCATTCCGCCCGTGCCGGGGCTGGCCGAGACGCCTTACTGGACCTCCACCACCGCCCTGGCGAGCGACACCCTACCGCCACGCCTGGCGGTGATCGGTGCCTCGGCGGTCGCCGTGGAACTCGCCCAGGCTTTCGCCCGGCTCGGCAGTCAGGTCACCCTTCTGGCCCGCAGCCGCCTGTTGTCCAAGGAAGATCTGGCGGTGGGTGACGCGATAGAGGTAGCGTTTCGCCGCGAGGGCATCGAGGTGCTCAAGCAGACCCAAGTGAGCCGCGTGGACTACCTCGACAATGAATTTCTTCTCGACACCAACGCCGGCACATGGCAGGCAGATCAACTGCTGGTGGCCACCGGACGGACACCCAACACCGACCTCCTGAACCTGGTGAGCCTCGGTGTGGAAACCGTGCATGGCGCGATTATGGTGGATGCGCATCTGCAAACCAGCGTGCCGGGGCTCTATGCCGCCGGTGACTGCACCAACCAGCCACAGTTCGTCTATGTCGCCGCCGCCGGTGGCAGCCGGGCCGCCATTAACATGACAGGAGGCGAGGCCACCCTGGACCTTGGCGCCATGCCGGCGGTGATCTTCACCGATCCTCAGGTGGCGACCGTAGGTCTGACGAAAGCCGAGGCACTCAAGCAGGGTTTCAGCGTGGCGACCCGCGTGCTCGACCTGGAGAACGTGCCGCGGGCCCTGGTTAACTTCGACACCGCGGGCTTCATCAAGATGGTGGCCGAACGCGACTCAGGGCGATTGCTGGGGGTACAAGCGGTGGCGGGGGAAGCCGGCGAGCTGATCCAGACAGCGGTAATGGCGCTGCGCGCGCGGATGACAGTGCAAGCCATCGGCGATGAGCTGTTTCCCTACCTGACCATGGGGGAAGGCCTCAAGCTGTGTGCCCAGACATTCACCCAGGACATCAAGCAACTGTCCTGTTGTGCAGGATGAACAACAAGAGAACCACAACGTCGATCAGTCGCCCGCCAGCCGCGACAAGGCAAAGCCGGCGATGGCGGTGTCCTGCACCCCGGTACCGGTCAGGTCGCATACCGTGATGGTCGCCTCCGTCAGGCGTAGTCGCTGCCCCTCGGCGATCATCCGGCCGAGCTCGTGTACCTTGAAGGGCACCTCGGTGCCGGCGAAGACCTTGAGCTCGCCGTTGGTTTCGCTCTGGGCCCGGGTGTCGCAGACGAAGGCATCGGCCCGGGTCAACACCGAGGCGTCGAGCTCGCGCTTGTCGGGGCTATCCGAGCCCATGGCGGTGACATGCACGCCCTCGGGCAAGTCCCGAGCTTGCAGCAGCGGCGTGCGTGATGGTGTGGTGGTCACGATGATATCGGCCCGCGCGCAGGCGGCCGGGATATCGTCGTGGACAACGACCTCGAGTCCGGTGGCGCGCATCGCCTCGGCATAGGCCTCGGCGCCCTCGCGCCGCCGCGCCCAGACATCGACACAGTCGATGTCACGCACCAGGCGCAGCGCCGCCACCTGGCGACGGGCCTGCTCACCGGCCCCCAGCACCGTCACCCGACGGCTGTTCTCCCGGGCCAGGTGCTTCGCCGCAATGGCCCCGGCCAGAGCCGTACGCACCATCGTCAGATACCCCTCGTCGAAGAGCACCGCCTCCACCAGGCCGGTCCGCGCCGAGAACACCAGCATCAGGCCGTTGAGGCTCGGCAGCCCGAGCCTGGGATTGTCGAAGAAACCGGGACTCACCTTGATGGCGAAGCGTTCGGCACCCCGGATATGGGCGGTCTTAACGTCCACCTCGCCGTTGGCTTCCTCGATGGCCATGGAGAGGATCGGCGGCTGCACCACCTCGCCACGGCCGAGGGCGGCGAAGCCCGCCTCCACGGCGGCCAGAGCATCGTGGTCGAGGCGTACAGCATGCTCGATGGCATCGTGATGGTAGAGCTGCATGAAAACCTCCAGGGGCAAGGAGCAAGGGGCAAGGGGCAAGACACAAAACAATCCTGTTCTGGGCGCTGGGCGCTGGGCGCTGGGCGCTGGGCGCTGGGCGCTGGGCGCTGGGCGCTGGGCGCTGGGCGCTGGGCGCTGGGCGCTGGGCGCTGGTCAGCGTCTCGCCAAGGCTCGAGCTCGGTCAAGGGTTTCCAAGGAGACGGCATTACCGGAGAGGATCAGCGCCACGCGCTGGCCACGCACGTCGAGACCGTGCTCCTCGAGGGCCGCCAGGCCCACCGCGGCGGCCCCCTCCACCAGGCGCTTCTCGTGCTCGAGGATATCGACCATGGCCCGGGCGATGGCGGCCTCCGACACCTGAACGTGGTCATCCATCACCTCGCGCACCAACGCCAGGGTGCAGCGGTTGTCGGCACCGATGCCGCCGCCCAACGAGTCGGCGAGACTCTCCACCTCCTCCACCGCCACCGGGTGGCTGGCCTTGAGGCTCTCCCACATGGCCGCTCCCGCCGAGAGGCTCACCCCGGTCACCCGACAGGCCGGACGGATCGCCTTGACTGCGGCGCCGATGCCGCCCAGCAGGCCGCCGCCGGAGAGCCCGACGATCACCCGGTCGAGGGCGGGCGCATCCTCCATCAGCTCCAGGCCGATGGTGCCCTGCCCCGCGGCGATGAGGGAATCGTCGAAGGGTGGGACCAGGGTCATGCCGCGCTCGGCGACCAGCCGGGCGACCTCGTCGAAGGCCGCGTCCTGGCTCTCGCCGACGCGCTTCACCTCGGCGCCCAGCGCCTCGATGGCCGCCACCTTGTTGGCCGGCACCAGCCGCGACAGGCAGATCACCGCCGGGATCTCCAATCGCGAGGCGGCGTAAGCCACCGCCCGGCCGTGATTGCCGGTGGAGGCGGTGGTCACCCCGGCGGCCAGGGCCTCTCGGCCATGCTGTGCCAGCATGGCCGACAGCATGTTGGTGGCGCCGCGCAGCTTGAAGGCCCCGGTGGGCTGGCAGGTCTCCAGCTTGAGCAGGATCTCGGCATCGAAGCGCCGGGAGAGCGCCGCCGAGCGGATCAGGGGTGTGCGCACCACCTGGCCACCGATGCGCCGGCGTGCCAGGTAGATCGCCTCCAGGGAGACGCCATGGCTAGGGGTCGACATGCTTACCTCCTCGACGTGACGACGCCACAGGGTCTCCCCGGTGGCGTCTTCGGACCCGCCTTGATCAGGCCTGGATGGGCTGGATGACGCCCTCGCGCACCAGGGCATCGGTCACCTTGTCGACTGCCCGGGCGGTACGGGCGACGATCTCGTCCACCTCGGCCCGGGTGGCAGTCAACGGCGGCGCGAAGCCGAGGATATCGCCCTGGGGCATGGCGCGGGCAATCAGATTCTCGTCCAGCGCCGCGGCCGCGATGCGTGCCCCCACCTTGTAGGCAGGGTCGAAGGCCTGGCGCCGAGCCGGATCGGCGGCGAACTCCACGGCCGCCAGCATGCCCACGCCGCGCACGTTGCCGACGAGGGGGTGATCGCCGAAGGCGGCCTGCATCCGGCGCTGCAGGTAGGCGCCGGTCTCGGCGGCGTTGGCGGTCAGTCCCTCGCGTTCGATGATCGCCAGATTGGCCAGGCCCGCGGCGCAACCCAGGGCGTGGCCGGAGTAGGTCCAGCCATGGCCGATGGGCCCGTACTCGCCGGTGCCGGCTTCCAGCACCTGCCACACGCGATCGCCGACGATCACGGCGGAGAGCGGCTGGTAGGCGCTGGTCAGCCCCTTGGCCACGGTGATCAGGTCAGGCCTGATGCCATAGTAGTGGCTGCCGAAGTCGGCGCCGATGCGCCCGAAGCCGCACACCACCTCGTCGGCGATCAGCAGGACGTCGTACCTGGCGAGCACCGCCTGGATGGCCTCCCAGTAACCCTCCGGCGGCGGCACGATGCCGCCGGTGCCGAGCACCGGCTCGCCGATGAAGGCGGCCACGGTGTCCGGGTCCTCGGCGAGGATCATCTCCTCGAGCTTGGTCGCGCAGTGCGCCGAGAATTCGCGCTCGGTCATGCCCTCGAGTTCCGCGGCACGCTGGTAGTAGAACGGCGCCTCGGTGTGGCGGATGGTGTCGATGGGCAGGTCGAAGTGGTCATGGAAGGCCTTGAGGCCGGTCAGCGAGCCCGAGGCGATGCCGGAGCCGTGGTAGCCGCGCAGGCGCGAGATGACCTTCTTCTTCTGCGGGCGGCCACGCACGTTGTTGTAGTAGCGCACGATCTTGAGCTGGGTCTCGTTGGCGTCGCTACCGGACATGCCATAGTAGACCTTGGACATCCCGGGGCCGGCGAGCTCCAGGATCTTCTCGGAGAGCGCGATCTGCGGCTCGTTGGCGTGGCCCACATAGGTATGATAGTAGGAGAGCTCCAGTGCCTGCTGATAGATCGCCTCGGCCACCTCGGTGCGCCCATAGCCGATGTTGACGCAGTACAGGCCGGCGAAGCCGTCGATGAACTCGCGGCCATCCCTGTCGACGACATGGATGCCCTTGCCGCCGGTGATCACGCGGCCCGGCGCATCGCCATGGGCGAAGTCGCGCAGGTGGGTGGAGGCATGGAAGGTGACCTTGCGGTCGCGATCGATCAGGTCCTGGTGCTGCTGGTGCATCTCGTTCTCCCTTCAAAGACGCTCCCCGGCTCCTGCCGGGGAGGATGATAGGCGGTTTCACGATGTGGTAGCCCCGTGGGAGCGCTCTTCAGCCCCGTAGGGCGGATAAGCGTTAGCGCATCCGCCGGGACATCGGTTCCCTTCTGCCGGATGCGCCTTCGGCTTATCCGGCCTACGCTCAAGTCACGGCATCCAGATGACGCAGCTAGCTCCCAGACACGGAGCCCAAGGCGCCGAGGCAGTAGTACTTGGTCTCCAGATACTCGTCGATGCCGGTCACCCCGCCCTCGCGGCCGAGCCCCGAGTGCTTGACGCCACCGAAGGGCACCGGAGGGCCGGTCATCTTGACCGAGTTGATCGCCACCATGCCGAACTCCAGCGCCCGCAGGATCTTCCAGATCCGACGGATGTCATGGGTGTAGAGGTAGGCGGCCAGGCCATACTCGGTATCGTTGGCCATCTCGATCACCTCATCATCATCCCGGTAGGCGGTGATGCCGGCCACCGGCGCGAAGCTCTCCTCGTGCCAGATCTTCATGTCGTGGGTGACCCCGGTGAGCAGGGTCGGCATGAAGAAATTGGGGCCCGGCGCCTGGCTCTGATCACCGGCCACCAGGGTCGCGCCCTTGGAGATGGCGTCGTCGACGATGGCCGCGGCCTTCTCCACCGCCTGGGCATGGATCAGCGGTCCCAGGTCAATCTCGTTGGACAGGCCATTGCCTACGGTCAGTGCCGCCATGCGCTCGGCGAAGAACCCGACGAATGCGTCATGGATGGACTCGTGGACCAGAATACGATCCGCCGCCAGGCAGTCCTGGCCGGCGGTCTGGAACTTCGCCGCTACCGCGGCATAGGCGGCCTCCTTGGGATCCATGTCCGGCCCGACGATAAAGGGCGCATTGCCGCCGAGCTCCAGCGATACCCGCTTGACCGTGTTGGCACACTGCTCCAGCAGCAGCCGGCCGACCCGGGTGGAACCGGTGAAGGAAAGCGCCTTGACCCGGTCCTCGGCGCAGAGGATCCGCGATACCGCGGGTGGGTCCCCCAGCACCACGTTGAAGACCCCCGCCGGGATCCCGGCACGCTCGGCGAGCTCGGCCAACGCCAGCGCCGAGAAGGGGGTCTCGTTGGCAGGCTTGACGATCACCGTGCAGCCAGCGGCCATGGCGGCGGCCGCCTTGCGAGTGATCATCGCCAGCGGGAAGTTCCACGGGGTAATCAGCGCGGCGATGCCTACCGGTTCCTTGAGGGTGCCCAGCGCCGCATTGGGGATGTGGCTCGGGATCGTCTCGCCGTAGGTGCGCTTGCCTTCCTCGGCGAACCAGCGTACGAAGCTGGCCCCGTACTCCACCTCGCCGCGGGCATCGGGCAGCGGCTTGCCCTGCTCCAGGGTCATGAGGATGGCCAGGTCCTCTCGGTTGGCCTGCAGCAGGTCGTACCAGGCCAGCAGGCGCTCGCAGCGCTCGTCGGCGCGCAGGGCGCGCCAGTGTACGAAGGCCGTCTCCGCGGCATCGACGGCGCCGCGGATCTGCGCGTCCTCGAGCAGGGGGATGTGTCCCAGGGCCTCGCCGGTGGCGGGATCGAACACGGCCTCCTCACGCCCCCCGTCACCGTGGGTCCACTTGCCGTCGATGTAGGCGTACTGGCGAAACAGACGCGGATCGCTGAGCTGGTTGGAAAGCGTCATGGTCGACCTCCCTTGAGACCCGGCGTGGCAGCGGACCACGTCGGTCATGAAAACGGCATCCGCGGCCCGGGGCCGCGTGATGGGATCATGATAAGGGAGATGATGGGGCGGGACTTTCCGTTAACCCCGCCGGAGCCGGCGGGATTTTTTGTCCTGGACGGAGAAGTTGCGATTTTTTCTGTGGGCCTCGGGACGGGCCAGCCAGGCCGGTAATCAGCCCGCCGGCGGATCGACCAAGGCCTCCTCGGTGAACACCAACAGGCCAAGCTCGGGGCGATAGCCATGGATCTCGGTGACATCCAGGGCCTGCAGGAAGCGCAGGATTTCCTCGCTGATCACCTGGCCTGGGACCAACACCGGGAAGCCCGGTGGATAGGGGATCACGAAGCTGGCCGAGACCACGTCGCGACCGGCCCGCATCTGCGCCTGCAGCTCGCCGTTATCGAAGCGCAGGTACTCGGTATTCTCCTCGTCGTAACTGAGGAAGTAGGCCTGGCGGATATCGCCCGCCGGTGTCTGTCCACCGGGGTTGGGGCGGAAGGCGTCGTGGAAGCGGCTGAAGTCCGGCAACGGCGGCAGATCCCGGGTCAGCGAGCGGACATGATGCTCGATGATCTTGCGCTCGGGGCGACTGCTCTCCTCCCAGCGGTACTCGAACTCCTTGGCCAGCTTGATCAGCACGTCGAGCAGGTAGCCGATCGCCCCCCGGGTGGTGCCGATGTTGGTCATGAACAGCACGGTGTTGCGCGAGGTCTTATTGATCTGGATGCCGTACTTGTTCATCAGGTATTCGTTCTTGAAGGCGTCGCCGTCGACCCCGGTGGCCCCGATGGCGATGGTTACCCGGGTCGGGTCGACCACGAACTCGTCATGGGCCCAGGCCTCCTCCATCTGATTCCAGCCGGTCACCTGGTCATAGTAGGTCTCGACCCCGGACTCCCGATAGGGAGCGGGTACCATGTCGCTGTTCTTGAGGACCCGGAAGTACTTCTGCAGCAAGGGGTGAGTGTAGAGCTGCTCGCGCAGCGACAGCGCCGCCTCGACCTGGGCATGCACCAGTTCGAAGCCCTCCATCTCTGCCTGCATGCGGCCCACGTCCAGCGAGGCCAGGATCTGGTAGTTGGGTGACGTGGAGGTGTGAGTCATGTAGGCCTCGTGGAACGGGGCCTCGACCCGCTGCCGGAAGTCCTGGTCGTAGACGTGGATCATCGAGCCCTGGCGCAGCGAGGTCAGGGTCTTGTGGGTGGAGTGGGTAGCGTAGGCCCGCACCCGCACCACGTCCGGGTCCGGCATCAGGCGACGCTCGAGCCAGGTGGCGTCATCGTCGGGATCGAGGGCATCGAACTCCGCCTTCCAGGCCGCGTATTCCTCACGGTAGGCCTCGCTGCGGTAGCGGTCGCGCAGGGTTCGGGCGGCGTGCATGGCGGTGCGCGGCCGGTAGGTCGGATTGAAGGTGGCGAAGGCGAACCAGGCCTCGTCCCACAGGAACACCAGGTCGGGCTTGATCGCCAGGCACTCCTCCATCACTCGTCGCACGTTGTAGACCACGCCGTCGAAGGTGCAGTTGGTGAGCAACAGCATCTTGACCTTGTGGAGCTGCCCGGCCCGCTTGTACTCGAGCAGCGTCTTCTTGATCTCGTGCAGCGGCACCGCGCCGTACATGGAGTAGTCGTTGAGCGGGTAGGAGTCCAGGTAGCTGACATGGGCCCCGGCCAGCACCATGCCGTAGTGGTGCGACTTGTGGCAGTCGCGATCGATCAGCACGATGTCGCGCGGCTTGATGAGCGCCTGCACCACGATCTTGTTGGCCGTGGAGGTGCCGTTGGTGACGAAGAAGCTCTGGCGGGCCCCGAAGGCCCGAGCGGCATACTCCTGGGCCTTCTTGATCGGACCATAGGGCTGCAGCAGGGAGTCCAGCCCGCCCGAGGTCGCCGAAGTCTCGGCCAGGAAGATGTTGATGCCATAGAAGTCGATCATGTGCCCCGCCCAGTGGGAGCGGGTAATCGACTTGCCCCGGGAGATGGGCATGGCGTGGAAGACCCCGGTGGGCTTCTTGCTGTACTCGCGCAGGGCATCGAAGAAGGGCGTGCGGTAGCGGTTGTCGATGGCCCGCAGGATGGTGTGGTGCTGCTCGATGTAGTCCGTCTCGCGGTAGAAGATGCGGTTGAAGTGACGGATGTCGCGGCTGGCCGTGGTCTCCACGTCGCCGCTGGTGACCAGGAACTGGTCGATCTCGGGACGCAGCTCGTGGATCATGGAGCTCAGCAGGATGCTGCGCTCCGCCTCGGTCTGGTACTCCAGTTCCTTCTCCGAGAGGCCCTCCAGGTAGTTGCGCAGGGCGCTGAGGTTGTACTTGGACTTGTAGGGAAATTCATAGCGGATCAGGCAGGCCTGGATGTTGGGGTTGACCAGCACGGCGATTAGCGCATCCTCGAAGCTTCTCACCGTGACCACGTCGTAGACGAAGCGATCCTCGGGGCGACGCATGTTGTGGAAGGCCTCGCGGACCACCTCCTCCTCCTGGACGGAGAGGTTGTCGACGATCAGCAGCTCGAAGTAGGGCTGGGCCGAGCTGTTCGATGCCGGGTGCCCGCGGCGCAGCTGGTTCAGCGCATCCAGGGTCTCCAGGTCCTCGGCATCGGCATCGGTCTCGCTGAGGTCCACATGGCGGCGCCGGTAGGACTCGCTGATCAGGGCTCTCACCAGCCGCCTGACCACCTTCTCCAACAAGGCATATTCCTTGCGCTCGAACAGCGACCAGAGGTGGCGGAAGTCTTCCTTGGAGGGAAAGGCGTGGTAATCCTCGATGATCTCGAGCCGAGTGAGCTTGACGTCGATGGCCTTGATCAGGTTCCGGGCCCGGTTCCCGTCGGTGACTCGTACCAGCTGGCCGAGATCGCGCTTCAGCGCATTCCAGGTGTCGGCGCGCAACTGAGATATCTTGTGGTAGAAGCCTAGGGCCGTATAGGGCGTTTCTTTTTGGCTCGTCTCTTGCATGGCGACACCTATCCATGTTTGTTGTGGCGAGATACGTCGACGCTCCCGCGGCATCAGCCGGGATAAAGTCCCCGCATGCCGTAGCGCACGGTGATCCGCTCCTCGGGAAAGTCGTCGAAACTGAGGTCCAGGTTCATGCCGGGCCAGTGGAACCGCGCCCGCCCCTCCCAGGGGTGATAGATCGCGGTATAGACCGTGCCCAGTCCGCGCCGGTAGTCGTGACGAAACAGCGGCGGCGAGAAGAAGGCCGAGACGAGACGCTCCTCGGTGGTGCCCTCGTCATCCACCAGGATCGACAGTTGGCGCTCGCGGATCAGGGTCTCGGAGGCCAGAGCATGGGCGTACCACTCGACCTTCTTCTGGTGGTTGGTGGCCACGGGCACGCGGCGGATGCTAGCACGACGATCCGGCGCGATCATGGCCGTCACGTAGCGCCCAGCGGCATCGGCCACGGTGATGTTGTAGGCCATATGGGTCGGCACCCGGGCCAGCACCTCCGCCGCCTCGGGCACCGTCTCACAGAATTCCAGGATGTAGCGCAGGATGATCGGGGCCCCGAAACCCTCCCCGACTGCCTTGCGTCCTCCGAAGGCCAGCGAGATGGCCAGCCCGGCGTCATTGATGCCGTCGAGCGCCCCCCACAGGCAGTCGGACATGGCGATCACGCCGCGTCCGTTCCAGTGGGTATAGAGGATGGAGCCCTCGCAAAGCTCGGGTGGATAGTCGTAGTTACGGGCCAGCACGGTGTTGTCGGGACGGGCCAGCACCGCCTGAGAGCAGCCGGTAATATAGGGCGGCGGCTGGTAGAGGCTGAGGAAACGCGACGCCAGATCGCCTCCCCCGGCCAAGTCGCAGAGCGCCCGATAGGTCGGCACCAGCTCCGGCATGTGCCGGTGCAGCGCGTTGTAGCAGGCAAGATAGCCCGGCCGCTCCCGCTCCCCCTCGGCCAGATACCACTGCTCATAGGCCGGCCAGTGGAAGTCGAACAACGACTTCCACTTGGGACCGGGCGTCGCCTCGCGCACGGTGCGAAAATCCAGCATCTTATTCATGTCGGCCGGCGGCCCCCACTCGTCGGAACGGGGACCCTGCTCCCCGCTCACAGAATCTTGAAGTTGCCGCCACCGACGGCGTGGCTGACGGCCACTTCCTCCACCACCGGATCCTGCAGCGACTGGCCGGCATACTGGCCGCGGATGCCCTCGATCCACGCCTTGGCGCGCTCGGTGAGCTGGAAGTCATCGTCCATCAGGCGGCCGCGAGTGATCAGGATGCCGAGGTCCGCCCCCTCGTAGCGGAAATCCCCTGCGCCGCTGATGCGCAGGAAGAAGGCCTCCTGCTCGTTCTCGGCGGCATGCGGATGATAGCTGTAATGGTCATAGGCGATGCTGCCGTCGCCGGCCATCTTCCACACCCCGGTACGTGGCGCGCTGGTGAGAAGGTCGACGCTCTCGTCGGTATGCTTGATGACCAGCTGGCTCCAGCTGTCGACGCTGTCGGGATGCGACCAGCGCTCGTTGATCTCGTCGATGTCGAGATCGAAGTCCAGCCCCGAGAACTCCAGCAGATGGAACAGAAACAGCGGGATGTCGGAGTGAGCGAAGGCGGCCACGTTGGTCAGCGAGCTGGCCCCGGTGACCCGCGGATTGAGCTCGCCGAGGTAGACCTCCTGGGACTCCATGTCGATCAAAAAGTCTAGCTCGAAGTAGCCATGGTAGCCCTCCTCACGCAGCGCCTCGCCGAACTTGAAGGTGTATTCCCGAGCCTTGTCGCGCACCTCCTGGCTGAAGGCGCCGGCGAACATCTCGTTACCGCACCAGCCCCCCTTGTAGGGGGTCAGCGACTTGAAGCCCACCAGCTCGGTCATCAGCGGGCCGACCACCGTGCCGCAGCGGGTGGCACAGGCTTCGATGGCCGAGCCGCGACAGTTGATGCGCTTCATGATCTTGACCTCGGGCTCGGCCTCAATCTCCTCGGCATGCTTGTAGTAGTCGTCCTCGCTGGCGATGAAGAAGGTGGTATGGCCGGAGTCGCCGAAGGCGGTCTGCACCACCAGGTCGTTGCCGAGCTCCTGGCTGACCTCGCCTAGTTCCTGGTAGCTGCCCACCTTGGCCAGCACGTTGGGCACGCTGGGCACGCCGGCCTTGTTGCCGATGCGTACCGTTTCGATCTTGTTGTCCATGCGCTGTCTAAGCTTCGCCGGCGGAAAGGCAATCCGCAGGCCCAACTGCTTGCACACCTCCTCGGTATGCTCATCGAACATCAGGAAGGCGGCCACACCGGCGTTATCGCCGTCGGCCCGAGACTGAATGAAGTCGATGACCTCCTTGTGCTCAAGGAGATAGTTGTTGATGTCTTCGATGCTTTCGAAGTCACGGGGAAACTTCTCCCGGGGCACGAAGACATTGCGCTGTTGTCGATCGAAGCAGTCGATATAGTTGATGTGGCGGAAATTGCCCACCCAGTCACCGATGCCCAGCAGGTTGAAGTTGGTGGCCGAGATGAAATAGATCGGCTCCTTGTTGTTGCGGAAGTGACGGCGGACATCGGCAATGCTTGTTATTTTGCTCATCGTTGTCGCTCCATGGGTGACGGCTGACGACCCTGGTGCCGTCTTGGCGGCAGGCCGTTCAGGGGACAGCGCACCGGCAGCACCGGCGCTACGGAAAGGCGCCAGGCAGCGGCGCAGGACGGACATGAGGCGTGCCAGCATGCAAGCTCCTTGCTCCACCTGCCGAGGCGACGTTAGTACTCCTCGATGTCGGCACGTTGCGGCTTGGCCAGCGGGCCCAGGGTATCGAGGAAGGGGGACGAACCGGTCTCGCTGCGATAGAGTGAGAAGTCCACGGCGCGGTCACGGAAACTCTTGAGCGGCTGGCCGAGGCCACGCAATCCCGTCTCGCGCTCGCGGCGCACGCGATGGAAGTCGACCTCAATGGGCATCACCTCCTCGCCGGTTCCCGCCTGGTGGATGACATCACCCGAGGGTCCCACGACGATGGAGCGGCCATTGCCGATGGCTCCGGCCCCGTTGATGTCGAAAAAATAGCACTGATTGATGGCCGCGTTAGTGCGCGCGATGGACAACTCGATATCGCGATCGATGGTGTCGGTCATGGTGGGGTGAAGAATCACCTCGGCGCCCATGGCCGCCAGGGTGCGGGTGGTCTCGGGGAACCACATGTCATAGCAGATCGAGACCCCGAAGCGCCCCACGTTGGGCACGTCGAAGGTGACGAACTCGCCGCCGCTCTCCACCCCCGCCTCGTAGGGACGGAAGGGGAACATCTTGCGATAGCGTGCTACCACCTGGCCATGGGGGTTGATCACCGAGAGGGTGTTGTAGATCTGCCCGCCTTCCGAGCGCTCGAACATGGAGCCGGGAATCAGCCAGATGCGATGCTGTTCGGCCAGGTGGCAGAACACTGTCTCGGCATGACTGGGCAGGGACTGGGCGTGGTGCGGGGAAGCGCCCAGGGGCATCAGCTCGCTGAACAGCACCAGTTGCACCTGGGGGAAGCGCCCCATCAAGGCATTGATGCGATGACGCATGGCTTCGGTGTTGTCACCATGATGCAGGGCATGCATCTGGACACCGGCAATCGTGAAATAGGACATTGTCAGTCTCTCTGCAGCAGGCGATCTCGAATCGTTCTGGGCTGTTACTACCTGGCCGGCGCTACGCGACTCGAACGCCGGTCGGGATCGCCCGGCATGGGTGAACGAGCACCCTTAATCTCGCTACCAGCTTATGCCAGTTCCTCTCTCGTTACATCAACGCTGTGTTTCACGGCTGCCGCTGGGTGGGCCTTGCCGCCGGTGGCGCGCATGTTGGTCAGACGAAATCCCGAGGCAAGACGCCGGGTTCAGGACGTTTTACCGTCTTGGTCACGATATAGGTAAAATAGCGCTCGATGCCGACGTCCGAGGTGAGCCAGGCATCGATCAGGCGCTGGTAGGCATCGATGGAGTCGGCCTCGACCTTGATCAGGTAGTCCACGCCACCGCCCACGGCCACGCATTCGGTGACCGCCGGCGTGTCATGCACCAGTGCCTCGAACCGGGCGAAACTCTCCGCATTGTGCTGCTTCAGCTCGATCTGTACCCACACCGGGGTGCGACGGACCAAGACGTCGGCATTGATCCACGCTCCATAGCCCGCGATCACCCCGGCCTTCTCGAGACGCCGCACCCGCTCCCAGCAGGGGCTGACCGAGAGGTTGATGGCCTCGGCCAGCTTCGACTTGGTGATGCGGCCGTCCCGGGACAGGATCTCGAGGATCTTCAGATCATAGCGATCGAGCTTCATGCGCGGGGTTATCCCTCTCAGTCCAGGGAATCGACGACATCGGCGATCACCGCGATGGTATCGCCCATGTTGACCAGCGCCGGGTGGCGCCGCGCCGCGAGCACGCCACCACGGCTGGCACGATACTCCACCGGGGCTGTGCCGCTGCGGGTCAGGTCATAGATGCGAGCCACCACCTCGCCCATCTCGACCCGATCCCCCAGGTCGAAGGCCAGCTCGAGCAGGCCCGAGTGCTCGCTCTGCACATAGCAGCTGGCATCGGGCATGTCGAGATAGACCTGGGGCGCGTCGGGCATCTCCACTTCGCCCTCGATAAGGCCATAGTGGACCAGGAAGTTGCGCACCCCGCGCTCGGTGATGGCCAGGCTCTGCGGCGTGGAGGTGCCGCCGCCGCCAAGCTCGGTGGCTACGAAGACCTTGCCCTGGGACTCCACTGCGGTGTCGAACAGCGCCGCGGCGTCGAGCTCGAACATCATCATGGCGTAGGGAGCGCCGAAGGCCTTGGCGCCCGCCAGCGCCTGGCGCTGCTGCTCGACGTCCTCCAGCACGTGGGAGGCACCGAAGGGAATGATGTCCAGGGTGCGCCCGCCGGAGTGCAGGTCGAGCACCACGTCGCTCATCGGCACCATCACCCGGGTGAAGTAGTCGGCGATCTTCTCGGTGACGGTGCCGTCCGGGTCGCCGGGGAAGCTGCGGTTGAGGTTGCCGCCGTCGAGGCCCGAGGTGCGCTTGCCGGCCATCACCGCCGGCTGGTTCATGCAGGGCACGATGATCACCCGGCCGCGGACGTCCTCGGCGCGCAGTTCGCTTGAGAGCTTGAGCAGCGAGGTGATGCCCTCATACTCGTCGCCATGATTGCCGCCGGTCAGCAGCGCCGTGGGGCCCTCGCCGTTCTTGACCACGCTGACAGGAATCATCACCGCCCCCCAGGCCGACTCGTCCACGGAGATCGGCAGCTTGAGGAAGCCATGCTGGACACCGTCGGCGTCGAAGTCGACGGTCGCGGAGATGGGGCTGGGTCGCTTGGCCATTGTCTAGGGCTCCTTATTCTCATGCGGCAGGCAACACCAAGGCCCCTGCGCCGCTCGGGACTGACCGGCGGCAAGCCTGCGAGGAGGCGCTGTAAACCCATCCCTGGGCGCTACCGACGCCATCCCTGGCGTAGGACCTCCTCTTCGGCTTGCCGCCGGCGCCCCTCCTTGATCGTTGGTGATTGCTCGACTTCTACTCACTCAGCGTACAAACAATTGTCGCGGGAAGTCGGCCAGGGTCTCGCAGCCGGTCTCGGTGATCAGGATGCTCTCGGTGATCTCCAGCCCCCAGTCGTCCTCCCACAGGCCTGGCATGAAGTGGAAGGTCATCCCGGGCTGCAGGATGGTCTCGTCGGAGGGACGCAGGCTCATGGTGCGCTCGCCCCAGTCCGGGGGATAGCTGATGCCGATCGGATAGCCGCAGCGGGCCCCGCCGCGGTCGAAGCCGTACTTGTCCATGGCCGCGCCCAGCGCCATGGCGATGTCCGCGGTGCGATTGCCGGGCCTGGCCACCTCGAGGCCGTGCTCGATGCCCTCGATCAGCGCCGACTCGGCGCGCACGAACTCCTGGGGAGGCCGGCCGAGGAAGACCGTCCGCGACATCGGCGCATGGTAGCGCTTGAAGACGCCGGCGATCTCGAAGAAGGTCCCCTCCCCCTCGCGAAACGGCGTGTCGTCCCAGGTGAGGTGCGGGGCGGCGGCGTCGGAGCCGGTGGGAAGCATGGGCACGATGGCGGGGTAGTCGCCACCGTAGATCTTGCCCTGCTCGTCCCGCCAGCCCTCGATGCCGACCCGGTAGATCTCCGAGACCAGCTTGCTCTTGGGCAGGCCCGGCTCGATCACCTCGAGGATGCGCGAGTGCATGCCCTCGACGATCTTCGCCGCTACCCGCATGTACTCGATCTCCTGGGGCGACTTGATGGCCCGGCACCAGTTGACCAGGACGTTGGCATCCATGAAGCGGGCATGGGGCAGCTCGCGCAGCAGGCTCTGATAAGCCTTGGCCGAGAAGTAGTAGTTGTCCATCTCCAAGCCCACCACGCCCTGGTGCCAGCCGCGGTCGGGCAGGATGGTCTGGGCGAGGTAGTCCATGGGATGCATGTCCGGATTCTGCACGTAGTAATCCGGGTAGTAGGTGATGTTGTCCGGGTCGATCCAGCAGGTCCGCAGCGCCCCGTTGGCATCCATGCGACGGCCGTACCAGACCGGTTCGCCCTCCAGACCGACCAACACGCACTGGTGCACATAGAACGACCAGCCGTCGTAGCCGGTGAGCCAGGCCATGTTGGAGGGATCGCTGATGATCAGCACATCGATACCCCGACTGGCCATCTCGGCGCGCACCTTCCACAGGCGAGTTGCATACTCCTCTCGCGTGAAGGGCAGGGAAACCTGAATCATGAAGCCACTCGTCATCCCATCATCAAGACATCGGCCTTCTCCACCCTGGAAGGCCGGACCGGGGTAACCATCACTGCCGTAGCGACCGGCCCGGTGGCGGGCCAGGTGGCAGTTTCGTAGCGTCGATCGATCCCGCGCCTCGAGGTTACTGCCAACCCATGGTAGGCGGTCAAGCATTTCCTGATGTGCCGTGAGGCTTGTCCACGGGCACTCCCGCTTCCATGATGACGCAGGGCCACCAGAAGGAGAGATCATGAAGGTTCTCGTGCATATCGACGACGCCGAGCAGTGGCGGGCCGCCCTTTCGGCACGCCTTCCCGAGGCCGAGGTGATCACCAGTAACGCTTCGCTCGAGGCTCGCCGGGAGGCCGAGTACCTGGCCGTCTGGAAGCCCTCCGCCCGGTTACTCGGCGAACCGACCCGGCTCAAGGGCATCGTCAACCTTGGCGCCGGGGTCGACGCCCTGCTGAGCAACCCCGCCCTGCCCCGGGACGTGCCGATCGTCAAGCTGCGCGACGCCGGCATGGCGGAGCTGATCGGCGACTATGTGCGCTACGGCATCCTGCACTTCCAGCGCGACTTCGACCGTTACCGGCGCCAGCAGGCTCGCGAGGAGTGGCGCGAGCATGCGGTGATCGACAAGGTCGACTGGCCGGTGGGCGTGCTGGGCCTCGGCGCCATCGGGGCGAAGGTCGCAGCCATGGTCGCCGCCGACGGCTTCCCGGTCCATGGCTGGAGCCGGTCGCCCAAGTCGCTGGATGGCGTTACCTGCCATCATGGCGACGAAGGTCTCGACGAGGTGCTCGACCGGGTGATGACCCTGGTACTGCTGCTGCCGGACACCCGGGCGACCCGACATATCATCGATGCCAATGCCCTGGCACGATTGCCGGCGGGCGCCAGCCTGATCAACCCGGGGCGCGGCACCCTGGTCGACGAGGCCGCCCTGCTCGAGGCGCTGGCCCAGGGGAGCGACCAAAGCGGCGAGACCGAGGGCCGGCTGCGAGGCGCCCTGCTCGACGCCTTCCCCGAGGAGCCGCTGCCGGCGGCGAGCCCGCTATGGTCGCACCCGCGGGTATGGGTCACGCCCCACATGGCCGGGCCGACACCGCTGGGCGCAGCGCTGGATCAGGTGGCCGAGGCGCTGCGTGCCCTCGAGGCCGGCGAGCCCCTCGATACCGTCGACCCCGAGGCCGGCTATTGACCGGCCCCTGCGCTCCGATTGCCCACTACAACCGGAGCGGCACAGGTCCTACGCTGAAGGGTGACACCCGACGACCTCCAAGGAGATGCGTGATGACCGCGCAAGTGGACTATGGACCCCGCGACGCCCTGCTCGTCGTGGACATGCAAAACGACTTCTGCGAGGGCGGCGCCCTCGCCGTCGAGGGTGGCGGTGGCCTGGTGCCCGGCATCAACGCCGAGATCGACGCGGCCCGCCAAGCGGGCGCTTTGATCATCGCCTCCCGGGACTGGCATCCCATCGACCATATCAGCTTCGAGCATCGTGGCGGCCCTTGGCCGGTGCACTGCGTCCAGGACACCGAGGGGGCGGCCTTCCATCCCGACCTGGCCCTGGACGACACCACCATCCGGGTCAGCAAGGCCACCGCTTTCGACGCCGACGCCTACTCGGCCTTCGACGGTACCGGCCTGGCCGGCTACCTGAAGGAAAAGGGCATCGAGCGTGTCGTGATCTGCGGCCTGGCGCTGGACGTGTGCGTGCGCGCCACGGTGCTGGCGGCCCGCGATGCGGGCTTCGCCACTCTGCTGCTGGGGCAGCTCTCCGCCGCCGTGGAGCCCGATGCCGTGCCTGACTGTCGCCGCGAGTTCGAGGACGCCGGTGCCGAGGTGCGCGCATGAACGAGCCTATTCCCCTGCAGGTCGACGACACCGAGCTGGCCCTGCTCACCGACCTCTACCAGCTGACCATGACTCAGGCCTACTGGAAGGAGGACATGCACGCACCGGCCACCTTCAGCCTATTCTTCCGCAGGTTGCCGCCGACCCGCCGCTTCATGCTGGCCTGCGGCCAGCAGCACGCGGCGGCCCTGCTCAGCCGACTGCGCTTCGGTGACGAGGCCATCAAGCGACTGGCCGGCACCGAACTGTTCGAGGACGGCTTCCTCGACTGGCTGGCCGACTGGCGTTTCGAGGGCGACATCCACGCCCTTCCCGAGGGCACCCCGGTGTTCGCCAACGAGCCGCTGCTGGAAGTGGATGCCCCCATCAGCCAGGCCCAGTTGCTGGAGAGCCTGGTCATGAACTTGGTGCAGGTCGAGACGGTACTTGCCTCCAAGGCGGTGCGTCTGGTGATGGCGGCCCGAGGCCGGCCAGTGGTGGACTTCGGCATGCGCCGCATGCACGGCGTGGATGCCGCGGTACGCGGGGTGCGCGCCTACCGCACCGCCGGCCTCGCCGGCACCAGCAACGTGCTGGGCGGCCTGCGCCACGACTTGGCTCTCAACGGCACCATGGCCCACAGCTACATCCTGGCCCATGATGACGAAGACGACGCCTTCCGCGCCTTTGCCCGTCACTACCCGGGTACCACGCTGCTGGTGGATACCCACGACACCCTGGACGGGGTTCGCAAGGTGATCGACCTGATGCACAAGGCGCCCGAACTCGGCGTCAAGGCCATTCGGCTGGACTCCGGCGACCTCGGCGAGTTGGCGAAGGGGGCCCGCGCCCTGCTCGACGAGGCCGGGCTCGAGGAGATCACGATCGTTGCCAGCAGCGGTCTCGACGAAGTCCAGATCGATGCCCTACTCGAGGACGGTGCGCCCATCGACGCCTTCGGCGTGGGCACCCAGATGGGGGTGTCGGCGGACGCCCCGGTGATCGACCTCTCCTACAAGCTGGTGGAGTACGCCGGCGAGCCGCGGGTCAAGCACTCGCCGGGCAAGATCAACCTGCCCTGCCGCAAGCAGCTCTATCGTCGTCTCGACGACCAGGGCCAGTATGCCGGCGACGTGATCGCCCTGCGCGACGAATCCATCGAGGACGGCGAGGCGCTGCTGCGCCCGCTGGTGCAGGCGGGGCAGCTGAACGACGACGAGATGGCCCGGGCCAGTGAGGCCCGGGAGCGGGTGGCGGACGCACTGGCCCGTTTCCCCGACGATGTCAGACACCTCGAGGAGGGCGAGAGCGACTACCCGGTCGAGCTCGGCCCGGGCCTCGAGCGCCTGCAGTCCTCCTTCTGACTCTTGCCCCGGCCTGTCACCGCTTGTCCTGGGGGCGGGTCTCGAAGTCGCTGGCCGCATGGCGTTCATGCGGCTGATGCGAGGCTGGCTCCCAGGTGCGGCTGACTGTGCGTTCGAGCCTGACCGCCGGACGCCCAGCGTCTAATCGCGGCCCTCGAGAAACGGGTAGTCGGTGTAGCCGTGTTCGTCGCCGCCGTAGCAGGTGGCGTAGTCCGGCGCGTTGAGGGCAGCCCCGCGGCGTAGCCGCTATGGTTCACTCGAGCAGTGCATGGAAGCGCCTGAGCCAGTCGGGATGCGCCGGCCAGGCAGGGGCGGTGACCAGCTTGCCGCTGGCGATGGCCTGGTCGACCTCGATCTCGGCATAGTCCCCACCGGCCAGGTGGACCTCCGGGGCACAGGCGGGGTAGGCCGAGACGCGATACCCTTCCAGGGAGACCGCGGCGGCCAGCAGTTGAGCGCCGTGACAGATGGCGGCCACCGGCTTCTCGTGATCGAAGAAGTGACGCACCAGTTCCAGGACACGCTCGTCGAGGCGCAGATACTCCGGAGCCCGTCCCCCCGGGATCACCAGGCCGTCGTAGTCGGCGACCTCGACCTCGGCGAAGGTGGCGTTCAGGGTGAAATCGTGGCCCGGTTTCTCGCTGTAGGTCTGGTCGCCCTCGAAGTCGTGGATGGCGGTACGGACCTGGTCGCCTTCCCGCTTGTCGGGGCACACGGCCTCGACGACATGGCCCATGGCCTGGAGGGCCTGGAAGGGCACCATGACCTCGTAATCCTCGACATAGTCACCGGCAATCAGCAAGAGTCTCGCCATGGGAACCTCCCAGGTGGTATAGGCAATGGGAGCAGAGACGTCCGCCCCCTGCAGGCCAGCCTAGCCGCTGCCCGGCTGCCCGGCCATGAGCGCGGCGCAAACTGGACCGCTGCGGAACCTGAGCCCTCCCTGAGGCTCCCAGTCCTGTCCACCCCAGTCCCCACGGAGTGCGTCATGCCCTCATCCTGTCGCTACCTGCTCGGCGCCTTCGCGTTGCTCCTGCTGATCGCGGACGGCGTCCAGGCGGCGGAGCCCACGCCGTTCAGCGCCCGCTATCACCTCGAGGTTGCGGGCTGGCCGGATGCCGTGATCACCCACCGCCTGAGCCGGCAGGCCGGACAGTGGCAAAGCGAGATGCGTGCCGACATCAATATCGCCAGCGGCCTTGAGCGGGGGCGGTTCCGCCTCGGCGACCGAGGACTCGTGGCACTACACTATGCCTCACGCTACCAGCTGCTCGGCTTCGGTCGCAGCTACGAGCTGAAGGCCGACGAGCTGGCCCGGTTCCCCGACCGCCAGACCGCCCTGGTCGCGCTCTCGCAACGCGCGACCCAGGCATGCCCCGGGACCTGCCGACTGCACTACGTCGACCACCGTGGACGGCCGAAGGTCGTGGAGTATCGGCTCTTGGCCCGGGAAACGCTGCCCCTGCGCATCGGCGAAGTCGAGGCGTTGCAGGTGGAAGTGCGGGAACCGGACCATCCTGACCGCCGCCTGGAGATCGCCTTTCACTCCCGTGTGCCGGGCCTGCTGCTGGCGATGAGCTACCACCGCGACGGCACCCGCCGCAGTCGTCTGACCCTCATCGACATGGACCTGACCGAGCTGGCCCAAAGCGGCGATCCGCGCTGAGCCTGCCTTTTCCCGGGGAACAGAAATCCCTAGAGTAGGCCGCTTTCGGTCGTCGCCGGCGACCCCCTGGGGCCCGTGCTGGGCGGTATCGCCTTCCTCAATGACCTGACCCGGGAGCTCGTGGCCTTCGTGCTGATCCCGCTGGTGATCCGGCGCCATGCGGCTCTGGCCATCGGCTACGGGGGCGCCACCGCCATGGACTTCACCCTGCCGGTCATCCAGCAGCACGGTGGCGTGGCCTGCGTGCCCATCGCCGTGGTCAGCGGCTTTCTCCTGTCACTGCTGTCACCGCCGCTGATCCTCTTCCTGCTGTCGCTGTGAGCGCCCTGCACACTTCCTGCACGCCCGTCGGCGATCATGGAGGCCCCACCGCCCTCGACCCGGAGCCATCCACCCATGCCCAGGAAGCCCTTCTTTCGCCCGGCCGTCTCGCGACTCGGCATCAAGCTCTTCGCGATCATCCTGGTGGTCAACGTGGCCATCGCCGGCCTGGTGTTCCTGGCCGTGTCACGCAGCCTCGACCAGGGCTTCATCGAGTACCTCGACCAGACCCAGACCCGGCGCGCCGAGACCCTGGCCAAGGGCCTGGCCGAGGAGTGGTCCCGACGCGGCGACTGGCAGTGGCTGCGCTCGTCGCCGCGCGCCTGGCACCGACTGGTGCGCCGGCAGCTGTGGCCCGGCGATACGATGCCGCCGGAAGGCATCGAACGGCGCCTCGGCGACCCGCGGGACTTCGTGCTCCACGATGCCCGCGGCCTGCCGGTGATCGGCCTGCCGCTGGACAACGACCAGGAGGCCGCGGAGCTGCGCTGGCTACCGATCGTCAGCGACGGCACCCGGGTCGGCACCCTGGGCTATCGTCCCCCGCAGCAGCTGATGGCGCGCATGGATCATATTTTCCTCTCCCGCCAGCGTCGCAACCTCGGCATCATCGTCGCCGCCCTGGGACTGGCCTCGCTGCTGCTGGCCGGCGGGCTGTCCTGGTGGCTGGGCCGACGCACCCGGGGCATGGCGCTGGCCACGCGCCGGCTCACCGAGGGCGACTACAGTATCCGTCTCGCCGAGCGCGGCCAGGACGAACTTTCCAGCCTGGCCCGAGACTTCAACGTGCTGGCCGCCACCCTGGAGGCCAGTCGCGAGGCGCGCAGTCGCTGGGTGTCGGACATCGCCCATGAGCTGCGCACCCCACTCGCCGTGCTGCGCGGCGAGATCGAGGCCATGCAGGACGGCATCCGTCCCCTGGACCAGGACAACCTGCACTCGCTGGCCCAGGAGGTGGGGCAACTCGAGCGCCTGGTCGCCGACCTGCGGCTGCTGTCCCAGAGCGATGCCGGCGCCCTGGAGGTCCAGCTGGCGCCGCTGGATCTGGCCGAGAGCCTGGCCGCGCGGCTCGAGGAGGCCGCCGGCTGGCTGGCCGACAGCGGGATCACCCCGACCCAGGAGATCATCGGCCCGGCCATGGTCCGCGGCGATACCCAGCGGTTGCGCCAGCTGTGGAACAATCTGCTCGACAACACCTGCGCCTACACCCGGGCACCGGGCCGGCTGCGGGTCCGTCTGGAGCGCCAGGCCGACGAAGTACGAGTGCGCTGGGAAGACAGCGCCCCCGGCGTGCCCGAGAGTGAGCTGCCCCGGCTCACCGAGCGGCTGTACCGGGTCGAGGGCTCACGCAGCCGGGCCAGCGGCGGCAGTGGCCTGGGGCTGTCCATCGCCACGGCCCTGGCCCGCGCCCACGGCGCCCGCATGGAGGCCAGCCACTCACCGCTCGGCGGGCTATGCTGGACCCTGACCTTTCCCGCCATCGCCGAACCCCCACTCAGGGAGGAGACTGCATGAATCACCGCGACACCGTTCAGGACCAGATCCTGATCGTCGAGGATGAGCCCAAGATCGCCCGCCTGGTCGCGGACTACCTGCAAGGTGGCGGCTTTGCTTCTTACCATCTCGACCACGGCGACGCCGTCATACCCTGGCTGACCCGCCAGGATGCCCTGCCCGAGCTGGTGCTGCTCGACCTGATGCTGCCGGGCACCGACGGTCTGACCCTGTGTCGGGAGATCCGCCAGCGCTGGCCGCGCCTGGCCATCATCATGCTCACCGCTCGGGTCGAGGAGGTGGATCGCCTGCTGGGCCTGGAACTGGGCGCCGACGACTACATCTGCAAGCCCTTCAGCCCCCGCGAAGTCGTCGCGCGCATCCGCGCCGTGCTGCGCCGCAGCCGGGCGGTCGGGCAACCGGAGCATACCGACGGCAGCGACCTGATCCTCGACGAGGAAGGCTGGCGAGCCCTGGCCGACGGCCACGACCTGGGCCTCACGGCGGTCGAGTTCCAGCTGCTGCGGGTGATGATGCACTCGCCCGGGCGCATCTTCACCCGCGAGCAGCTGATGGATCACATGTACCGCGACCACCGCATCGTCTCCGAACGCACCGTGGACAGCCACGTCAAGAAACTGCGCCGCAAGATCGCCGAGGCCTGGCCGGAACGCGAGGTGATCCGTTCGGTCTACGGTGTGGGCTATAAGTACCAGCCTGAGGAGTGAAAGCGTAGGGATACGGGGCCAAGGAGGCGATCAGGGGCGATCCTCGCTCAGGATCGCGGCCCCTTAAGACTCATCGGTCGCCGCCTTGATCCGAAGGGCGACAGTCGGAATCGTCCCGGCCTTCGCCCGAGGTTCCGGCGGACGAGGCCTCGCCGTCAGGGTGCAGCCGAAGTTCAGCCACATCCGTTTCCAGCAGCCGTTCGGTGGCCTTCACCAGGGTGCGTGCCACCCGATACGTCGCCTCCAGCGACACGGATTCGTTGGGGGCATGCGCCAGTTCGATCTCGCCGGGTCCGTACACCACCGTGGGCACCCCCGCCAGCCGCACCCAACCGGCCATGTCGCAGCCATAGGGCATCCCGGTAATGGGGGCCGTCTGCCGGAACTCCTCCTCTGTGGCCTCGGCCAAGGACGTCACCAGCGGATGGTCCTCACGGATCTGGGCGGAGCCGAATCCCGAGGCCAGCAGGTGAACCTCCGGCGGATGCGCCCGAAGCCAGGGGTCATCGCCGATGGCGGCCATGATGCTGCTGCGAAAGCGTGCCTCGGCCTGCTGGATGGTCTCGTCGAGGGTCACGCCGACGCGGACCTGGGCCTCTAGAGAATCCATGACCGACGATGACCACAGACCGCCCTGAATGGTGCCCACGTTGGTGGCATAGGGCAGTCGGTGCCCTGCCATCAACGGATGGGTTTCGCCGGCATTCAAGGCGCGCTCATGCTCGCGCATGGCGTGGTAGACGGTGAGGAAATGATCCAGTGCGCTTTCGCCCTGTAGCCGCTTGCTGGCATGGGCCGACTTGCCGGTGATCCGGATTCTCAGCGACATGGCCCCGGCATGGGCGATGACCAGTTGCGGAATGCCCTCCGGCCCCAGCGTGGGCTCAGGGATAATGGCGGCATCGGCATGCCAGCCACCGCGGATGGCCGCCAAGGTGCCGAGCCCACTGTCCTCTTCGGCCGGTACCGCGGCGAAGATGAGGCGTCCGGGAAAGTTCCGGCCACTCTCGGCGAAGGCCTCGAACACTGCCATGGCCGCCACCAGGCCGGCCTTCATGTCCGAGGCACCGCAGCCGAAGATGCGATCACCGCGCGCCAGTCCGGAAAAGGGCTCATCGTGCCAGTGGTCATAATCGCCGGGGGGCACCACGTCCACATGCCCGGTCAAGAGCACGGAAGGACCGGGTTGCTCCCCGCGTAACACGCCCACCACCACCGGCGCCCAGGCACGCTCTACCTCATGGCCGGGATAGCGGGGATCGCGCTGCAGCGAGGCGATCCCGTCGTTCCAGTAGGCGATCTCGGCATCGAACCGCTGGAGCCAGTTGGCGATGTGAGACACCGCTGCGTCTTCCTGGCCGGTGACAGAGGGAATGCGGATCAGCGAGACGAGATTCTCACGGATACGATCGATGTCGATGAGCGAAGTGCGCCTGACCATGCTCGTGGCCCTCGGGACGGCCTTGCCGGTTTCTCCGAAGTATATAACCCTTGGAGAGAACATCCCGCACCGAGCCGGTCGTCATGATGATGGGCCAGGCAGCCCAAGGTGCCCTCGCCGGTGGTCGGGTGAATCGCCCGCCGGCGAGGCCAGCAGGGTCGGGGGATCGAGCCCGCCCGGCGGCGGGATATCGAACGAGATTGCCCAGTCTTTGCACCCTGGCTCCACGGCTCCTGCACGACGCCGGGCGAGACTGCAGGCATCCACCCAAGGCGCAAGGAGCATCACCATGACCCCGATCCTCTCACGCAAGCGGCTCGTCATCCTCCTGCTGGCCGGCCTGGCCACTCCGCTGTCGCTGACCGCCGGTGCCTCCCCGTCAGACGGACATGACCGGGGACCGCAGACCGCCCCACACCTCCAGGCGCTCTACGACCGGGCCGGCCTGGATGCCGAGACCCGCGAGGCGCTTAACGAGGCCCGGGCCGAGCACCAGGAGGCGCTGAAGGCGCTGCGCGAGGAACATCGCCAGCGCATGGACGAGCTGCTCGACGACGACCAGCGCGAGGCCCTGGAGAAGGCCCGCCGCGAGATGCGCGAGGCGCAGCGTGCCGAACGCCGCGAGGCCATGCAGGAGCGCCTGGCCGCGCTGGTCGACAGCTGGGAACTCTCCGAGGAAAAGCGCCAGGCCCTGCGCGAGACCCGAGAGACCCTCTATACCGACATGCAGACCTTGCGTGAGCGTGAATTCGACTCCCGCGAGGCGCGCCATGAGGCCTGGCAGGCCCTGCGCGAGGAGCATCACGCGGCCCTGGCCGAGATCCTCACCGAGGAGCAGATCGCTGAGATGCGCGAGGCGGTTTCCCCCCGCCACTACCGGGACCAGAAGGGCCACGGCCGGGAAGGCCGCCCGAGCGAATAGCCCTTCGGTTCGCGACATCCACATCCGAACGTGCGCCCGGCCCTGAGCCGGGCGTCTTCGTTTCTCCCACCTCACTCGACTTGGAGAGTCCTGTCGCGACACAGCAGCCGACTTGCAGGCCGCCCGGGATGTGCGTATTTTATTTGAACGTTCATTTAAAAAAGAGTCGCCACAAGACGAAGCGTCACCTCAAGACGCCCCCAGACGAGAGGAGTCTCACCGAATGTCGGATAACCCCGCCCTTCCCCAGCGACGGGATCGGATCAATCGCACGGTCTTCCACGGCAGCGTGGCAGGCATCGTGGTGTTCCTGGTCCTGACCATGACGTTCACCCAGGAGGCCGGCGCCTTCTTCGACGCCGGCCTGGCCTGGGTGAATGACACCTTCGGTTGGTACTACATGCTCGCCGCCGTAGCCTATCTCGCCTTCGTGGTGGTGATCGGCTGCTGCCGGGTCGGCTCGATCCGCCTCGGCCCCGACCATTCGCGACCCGAGTTCTCGCTGGTGTCCTGGGCCTCGATGCTGTTCGCCGCCGGTATCGGCATCGACCTGCTGTTCTTCTGCGTGGCCGAGCCGCTGTCCCACTATCTGGCCCCGCCGGACCTGGCCCCTGAGAGCGCCGCAGCGATGCGCGCCGCCGTGCCCCAGACCTTCCTCCACTGGGGGCTGTCCGGCTGGGGCATGTACGTGCTGATGGGCCTGGCCCTGGCCTACTTCAGCTATCGCCATCGCCTGCCGCTGGCGATCCGCAGCGCCCTCTATCCGTTGCTCGGCCAGCGCATCAATGGCCCCATTGGCAACGCCGTGGACATCACCGCGGTGATCTCCACCGTGTTCGGCATCGCCACCAGCCTCGGCATCGGCGTGATGCAGCTGAACTACGGCCTGACCTTCATGTTCGGCGTGCCCGAGAGCCTCGCCACCCAGGTGGTGCTGATCGTGCTGGTGGTGATACTCGCCACCCTCTCGGTGGTCACCGGCGTCGAGAAGGGCATCCGCCGCCTCTCCGAATTCAACATGGGCCTGGCCGCCACCCTGCTGCTGTTCGTGCTCTTCCAGGGCGATACCCTGCACCTGCTCGACGCCCTGGTGCTCAACGCCGGGGACTACCTCGGCAACTTCGTCGGCGCAAGCTTCGACACCTACGCCTTCGCCGGCGAGGACGCCCAGCAGTGGAAGGGCTGGTGGACCATCTTCTTCTGGGGCTGGTGGATCGCCTGGACGCCCTTCGTGGGCCTGTTCCTGGCGCGCATCTCGCGCGGGCGGACCATCCGCGAATTCGTCATCGGCGCCCTGCTGATCCCGCTGGGCTTCATGATGGCTTGGATGTCGATCTTCGGTAACAGCGGCATCGAGATGGTCGCCAACCAGGGGCTCGCCGAGTTGGGCGAGCAGGCGCTCGTCTCGCCCCAGACCACCATCTACACCTTCCTGGAGCAGTACCCCTACATCGGGATTACCGCCTCCGTGGTCACCATTCTCGGCATCGTGTTCTTCGTCACCTCCGCCGACTCCGGCGCCCTGGTGCTGGCCAACTTCACCTCGATCCTGTCCGACGTGAACCATGACGCGCCGATCCGCCTGCGCATCTTCTGGTCGGTGACCATCGGCCTGGTGACCGTGGCCCTGCTGATGGCCGGTGGCCTGTCGGCGCTGCAGAGCGCCGTGGTGATCACCGCCCTGCCCTTCTCCGTGGTGATCTTCGCCATCATGGTGGGGATGAGCCGGGCGCTGAAGCTGGAGAGCCAGAAGGCCGACGCCCGCCGCCAGGTCAGCGGCACCGCCCCGGGGGGCGACTGGCGCGAGCGTCTCGACCGGGCGCTGGACACCACCACCCGGGCCGGCGCCGCCGCCACTCTCGAGCATGCCATCCGGCCGGCGCTTGCCCAGTTCGCCGAGGAACTCGAGCGCCGCGGCCAGCCGGCCACGGTGACCGAGGAGGACGTCGAGGGTGAGCCGCTGCCGCAACTGACCCTGCAGGCGGACTTCGACGAGGCCGCGAGCTTCGTCTACCGGGTACGCGCCGATCGCTTGGCCACCCCCAGCTTCCTGCCGGCGGACGACGACTACTATGTGCGCCTGGATGTCCACCTCGCCGAAGGCGGCCTGGACAAGGACCTCAACGGCTATACTCGGGGTCAGGTGCTGGGTGACGTGCTCTGTGAATACGAGCGTCACCTGCACTTCCTGGCCCTGGCCGGCGCGGGCGGCGCCAACGTCCAGGCCATGCCGGGCGCGGTGGGCGCACCGTCCCAGGACCTCAACCCGGCCTGACCTCGGTCCATGGCCCGAGCACGCGCGGCGACCCCTCGGGGTCGCCGTTTTCGTGTGCGTCTGGCACGCCGGGCGGCAGACAAAGCGACGGATCGCACCCATAGTGAAAGGATGGGCCACTGCCGGCCTCTTGGGAGGAACCCGCCATGCACACCAGAGTCGCCGTCATCCAGGCCCCACCACGACTGCTCGACCGCAACGGCAGCCTCGAGGCCGCCATCGCCCTGGTCGATGAGGCCGCCGCCTCGGGTGCCGGCCTGCTGGTGTTTCCCGAGGCCTACCTGCCCGGCTATCCCACCTGGATCTGGCGCCTGCGGCCGGGCGGTGACATGGGCCTGTCCGGCGAGCTCCATGCGCGGCTGCGCGAGAACGCCATCGATCTGGATCGGGAGGACCTGCGTCCCCTTCAGAAGGCCGCGGCCCGCAATGCCGTGACGCTGGTGATGGGCCTGCATGAGCGTGACAGCCGCTACAGTGGCACCACCCTGTTCAACACCGTGGTGGTGATCGGCCCGGACGGTGCCCTGCTCAACCGCCACCGCAAGCTGATGCCGACCAACCCGGAGCGCATGGTCTGGGGCCAGGGCGATGCCAGCGGACTGCGGGTGGTGGACACCCCGGCAGGGCGCCTTGGCACCCTGATCTGCTGGGAGTGCTACCTGCCGCTGGCCCGCTTCGCGCTCTACACCCAGGACCTGGAGATCCTCGTCAACCCCACCTGGGACGCCGGCGAGATACGCCTGGCCAGCCTGCGGCATATCGCCAGGGAGGGCGGCTGCTGGGTCATCGCCACCGCCACCGCCATCGAAGGACGCGACGTCCCCGAGGACTTCCCCGAGCGCGACCGGCTGTTCACCGCCGACGAATGGATCAATCCCGGGGACGCCACCGTGGTCGCCCCCAACGGCGAGGTGCTCGCCGGGCCGCTGCACCAGCAGAAGGGTATCCTCTATGCCGACCTCGATATCCAGGCGGCCCGGCGGGCACGGCGCACCCTCGACGTGGCTGGCCACTACGGCCGGCCGGACCTGTTTTCGCTGACCGTGGATCGACGCCCGCTCGCCCCGGTGGCCTTCATCGATAAGTGACCGGTATCCGGGGGTCACCTCTGATGGATCCCCAGGAAATGGACAGTAAAATCAGAAGGATATAATTGAAAAGGCCTGCATGGCTGGCATGTTGCTAATCGCCAAACCAACAGGTCGCCGATCGGTGATCGTGGCCGGCAGTTCCTGCTGCGCGCCGCGGTCCCCTTCGCCGGGCGGTCGCTGCCAATTTTCGAAAAGGTCCACCACAAGGATGGTTGCCAACACTGTGAAGCGTACTGGCTCGCGGCCCTGGCCGAAGTCCTGCCTGAGAGCGCCACGCCGATCCTGGTCACCGATGCCGGCTTCGCAACCCTTGGTTCAAGGCGGTCGAGGCGCGTGGTTGGTACTACGTTGGCCGGGTTCGCAGCCCCACTCGCTGGATAAATGGCAAATCGCCTTCTTGCGCTACAACTTCATGATAATGAATGGAGTTAACCGTACCATGACCTGCCTAGACCGTTATGGCCTGCCTCTCTCGACAAGCTCCGATCGCGCCGCCGAAAAGTACCAGACGGGGCTCGATCTGCTCCTCTCGCTTTGGCCGGGGGCAGCACAAAGCCTGGAGGCGGCGATCGCCGCCGATCCGGACTTTGCCCTGGCATATGCGGCACGCGCGCGGCTGCATGCTATTCAAGCCGAGTTGACGCAGGCGCGCTCTAGAATCGCCACCGCCGAGGAGCTCGTTACCCGGCATGGAACCGAGCGGGAACGGAGTCACATCGGCGTCTTGTCCCTCGCCATCAACGGCCAGTCCGCCAAGGCGCTCGACAGCGTGCTCGCACATGCCGACCGCTGGCCGCAGGATATTTTGATCCTGTCGCTGCCTCTCGGAGCCTTCGGCCTCTTCGCCTTTTCCGGCATGGCGGATCATGACCAGGCACGAGTGGATCTCTGCGAGCGTCACGCCCGGCACTTCGAGGCCGATGACTGGTGGTTCCTGACCTACCGGGGCTGGGCCCATGGCGAGAATGGCAACGTAACGCTTGGCCGGGAGCTGACGCAGCGTGCCCTGGAGGTGCGTCGAAACAACGTGAATGCCGCCCATGCCTTCGCCCATGTGCTCCATGAGTCCGGAGCCAGCGACGAGGCCGAGGCGCATATCACCGACTGGCTGCCGGGATACGATCGAAGCGGAATCCTGCATGGCCATATCGCCTGGCACGGTGCGTTAGTTGCGCTGGAGAAAGGGGATACGCAGCGGGCGCTAGCTATCTACACGGAGCATGTCGCGCCTTCCGCCTCGACGGGGGTGCCGATCAACGTGGTCAGTGACACTTCGTCGTTCCTGTGGCGCCTCCAGGCCTATGGCCATGCCGTGCCGGCGGGACTATGGGATGAGGCGGCGTCGTATGCGTCAAATTACTTCCGTCAGGCGGGCTTCCCCTTCGCCGATTTCCATATGGCGCTTATCGCCGCGGCGACCGGCGACCATGGGGCGCTGGAGGGCCGTGTGGCGGCGCTGACCGATCTGGTCGAGTTCGGCTCACTCCCCGCAGGGCCTGTGGTACCCGCGATCTGTCGAGCGGCGCGGGCCTTCGCCGAGGAGGACTACATCGGCTGCGTACGCCTGCTGGAACCCATGGCTGGTGAGGTCGTGCGGATTGGCGGCAGCGGCGCCCAACGAGAAATCGTCGAAGACACCCTGCTCGTGTCGCTGATGCGAAGCGGCGAGGCAGACAAGGCACGGGCCTTGCTCGACAAGCGATTGCATCGTCGGCCGTCGCCGCGTGACACGCGCTGGCTCAATTCTCTCGTTTCCGGATAGGCCTTCGCCGCAGGCGTTCCCTGTTTCTGTGAGTCGCGCCGAGCCTTGGATTCGCGTCTACAAGGCTCGGCCGGCTCGGTTTGAAGTGGTCCAATTGGAGCGGACACCCCGATGGTCAGTATCCAGGACGAGAATGTCGCACCTCGGTCCCATGCAAAAGGCCCGCGGCAACAGTGCCGCGGGCAAGCATCGGAACAGCAGGCCATCCTCGGCCCGGAGAGCGCCGGGCCGGCAGGATCAGAACCAGATCTCGGTCTGTACGCCGAAGGCCCACTGGCTGCCGGTGAAGCCTTCACTGCCGAAGGCATCGTCATCACGATAGCCGTTGAGTTCCTCGTCCCAGTCGCTGAAGCTGGCGAAGACACGGATCTCCGGACGCTGCCAGAAGCCGCCTACATCCGGCTTGAAGGTCGGGGCGATGGTCAGCTTGGTATAAGCCCCTTCGGCCGCATTGCCGAGCGGCCCCTGGTCGAGGTCCATCCACTGATAGGTCATCTCGTACTGCATCTCGAAGTTCTCGGTGATTTCGTTGGCCAGGCGGGTGTTGAAGGTCGCCCAGGTGAATTCATCGCCCTCGGCGAGGCGGTCCTCGCTGACCTCGGCGAGGATCGCCGGGGCGATCCGCCACTTGGGGGCCAGGTAAGTGGTGCCGTAGAGGCCGACACGGGTCGCCGTCGCATCCTCGGTCAACTGGCCGTTGCCGCCGATCACCTTGACCTCGGCACCCAGGCCCTGGCCATGCATCACCGCCGCCTTGAAGTTGCCCTCGGAAAGGCCGAAGAAGCTGTCACCATGATAGGCGATCATGGTATGGAAGCCATCATCGGCGGCAGTGGAACCGTTCAGGATGTCGCGCTCATCGTTGTCGGCGGCGGACAGGCCGCTGACCATCCACTGCCAGTTGCCGAAGTAGTTGTTGGCGGTCAGCGTCAGGTTGTCGGTGTCGTCGGTAAGCTCCGACTCCTCGGTGGGGAAGTCGCTGTAGCTGCGGCCATACAGCGAGAAGTTGGCCTTCCAGCTGTCGGCGAGTTGGACATCGTAGATACCCGCCCCGGTGCCGGCCAGGAACACGAAGTCGGTGTCCATCCAGTGGATGTCGAAGTTGTCGCGGTCGAAACGCTTGCCGGCCCAGATCGAGGCGTCCTCGAAGGCACCGGTGAAGCTCGGCAACTCGCTGAACTCGACATAGACGTTGCGCACGTTGAGGTTGGATTCCTCGGCGGTCCAGTCGTTGCTGGTGCGCACGCCGTCGGCGAACATCATGCGGTAATCGGCGACGGCGCCATTATCGAAGCGCTGCCGGTAGTTCAGCTTCGCCTCGGCGTAGGTGTCCGGCTCATTGCCCAGGCGACCGACGTTACCGCCCAGAGGCCCTGCCGGCGTCACGCCCGGTCCACCGGGAATACTCTTGCCATCCTCGCCGATCAGCAGCCCCGAGCGGGCATAGGCACCGAAGGCGAAACCTTCGTCGCTGTCGGCCTTCTCCTCGACCTTGGCCAGGCGCGCCTCGACCTCCTCGTCCGTAAGACGGCTGTCGGCCTGCTGCTCGGCCAACTCGGCCCGCCGTTCGGCGACCTCGGCGCGCTGCTCGGCGGCGGTGATGCGTTGCTCCAGTTCGGCGAGGCGCGCCTCGAGATCATCCGGCGCCTGGGCCGTGGCCAGGCCGCTCCCTCCCACACCGGCGGCGGCGATGGCAATGGCAAGCGGAGACTTGAGCTTGTAGAAAGTGGAGGATGTCATCGTAGTAATTCCCCGTTGTTGTTGTCGCGGTAGGCCACGTCATCCTTGACGTGGCCAAGGATCGAGACGACTCGTCACGCTGACTGGCGGTGTGCTCACCGGATAAGCTGTCTGCCATGGAAGGCGCTTGAACCAGTCACGAAGTACGCCCCGAAACTTAATCGATTAAGATATCGAGAACAAAAAAAATTGGTAATGTTACGACCTATGTCTAACAAAGCGGCCATCCAACCACATAATATAAGTAATATAACATATATTTTATCCCTGACCTCTCCTGTTCCTTCCCCTCGACAGTACGCCCTCCCCTATGACCAAAGTCTAGGTTGCAGCCTCACGTCACTAACGCTTAACTGAGCGGCAGCGTGATCTTAAACGTTTAAGATCATCTTCGATGACCTAGCTTTCAGAAGGCCCTTTACCGGCCCAGAGCCCAGGCCCAAGACAACAACGATCGACGAGGAGCCTATCCATGCACAACAAGACCCTGCTCGCCTCCGCCCTCGCCCTGGCCGGTGCCGCAAGCGCCGCCGGCCCGGCCCTGGCTACCGAGCTGACCATCTCCTGTGGCGCCGTGGGCGCCGAGCTGACGCTGTGCCAGCAGGGCGTCGAGGCCTGGGAGGAGAAGACCGGCCACCAGGTGGAGATCGTCTCCACCCCCAACTCCTCCACCGAGCGCCTGTCGCTGTACCAGCAGATCCTCTCCGCCCAGTCCAGCGACATCGACGTGATGCAGATCGACGTGGTCTGGCCGGGGCTGCTCGCCAATCACCTGCTCGATCTCGACGAGACGCTCGGCGAGGACGCCGCTGCGGGGCACTTCGAGACCATCGTCGCCAACAACACCGTCGATGAGCGCCTGGTGGCGATGCCCTGGTTCACCGACGCCGGGGTGCTCTACTACCGCCAGGACCTGCTCGAGCAGCACGGCTTCGAGGCCCCCGAGACCTGGCAGGAGATGACCGACATTGCCACCGAGATCCAGGCCGCCGAGCGCGAGGCCGGCAACGACAAGATGTGGGGCTATGTCTTCCAGGGTCGCGCCTACGAGGGCCTGACCTGCAATGCCCTGGAGTGGGTGGCGAGCCACGGCGGCGGCACCCTGGTCGACGCCGAGGGCGAGATCACCATCGACAACGAGCGCGCCGCCGCGGCGCTGGACCTGGCCGCCACCTGGATCGGCGGGATCTCGCCGAACGGCGTGCTCAACTACACCGAGGAAGAGGCCCGCGGCATCTTCCAGTCCGGCAACGCCGTGTTCATGCGCAACTGGCCCTATGCCTGGTCCCTGGCCCAGAGCGAAGACAGCGACGTGCGCGGCAAGGTCGGCGTGGTCAAGCTGCCCCATGGTCCTGAAGGCGACAGTGCGGCGACGCTGGGCGGCTGGAACCTGGCGGTATCCAAGTACACCCAGCACCCCGAGCTCGCCGCCAACCTGGTGGCCTTTTTGACCAGCGAGGCCGAACAGAAGCGTCGCGCCATCGAGGGCGCCTACAACCCCACCCTCACCGCGCTCTACCAGGACGAGGAGGTCCTCGAGGCCGTGCCCTTCTTCGGCACCCTCTACACCACCTTCACCAACGCCGTGGCCCGCCCCTCCGCCCCCACCGGCGATAACTACGGTCGGGTCAGCAACGGCTTCTTCAACGCCGTGCACAACGTGTTGTCCGGCAACCTGAGCGGTGCCGAGGCCGTGTCCCAGCTGGACAGCGAGCTTGCGCGCATCAAGCGTCGTCGCTGGTAAACCAGGAGGTCTCCCATGTCGACTCCCGCAACCGATCCCACTCCCCAGGCGGTGCACGCTGCCGTGCCCTCTCCCCAGACGGGCTACCGTGGCACCAAGGTGCGCCGCCAACGGGTCCGTGCCGCCTGGACCTTCCTCGCCCCGATGCTGGTCGCGCTGGCGCTGGTGGCCGGCTGGCCGCTGCTGCGCACCTTCTACTTCAGTCTCACCGATGCTTCGCTGTCGGACACCGCCGGCGCGGCGCTGATCGGCTTCGAGAACTACCTGGTCTATGACGACGGCGCCTGGTATGGCCTGCTGACCGATACGGTGTGGTGGAACTCGGTCTGGAACACCGTCTACTTCAGTGTGGTGTCGGTGTCGCTGGAGGTAGTCTTCGGCATCATCGTCGCCCTGCTGCTCAACGCCGAATTCAAGGGCCGCATGCTGGTCCGCGCCGCCGTGCTGATCCCCTGGGCCATCCCCACCATCGTCTCCGCCAAGATGTGGGCCTGGATGCTCAATGATCAGTTCGGGATCATCAACCATATGCTGATGGCCCTGGGGCTGATCGATGCCCCTCTGGCCTGGACCGCCGATGCCGACCTGTCCATGTGGGCGGTGATCATGGTCGATGTATGGAAGACCATTCCCTTCGTCGCCCTGCTGGTGCTGGCCGCCCTGCAGATGTTGCCCAAGGACTGCTACGAGGCCGCCGAGGTCGACGGTATCCACCCGGTCAAGGTGTTCTTCCGCGTCACCCTGCCGCTGATCACCCCGGCGCTGCTGGTGGCGGTGATCTTCCGCCTGCTCGACGCCCTGCGCGTGTTCGACGTCATCTATGTACTGACCTCCAACTCCACCAGCACCATGACCATGTCGATCTACGCCCGCCAGCAACTCGTCGAGTTCCAGGACGTGGGCTACGGCAGCGCCGCCTCGACGATGCTGTTCCTGATCATCGCCCTCGCCGTCGTCATCTACCTCTACCTGGGCCGCCGTCAACTGGGAGTGGATCAATGAACCAGTATCAGCTGATAAAGCTCGCCAAGCGGGTCGGGCTCTACGCTCTGATCGCCGTGGTGATGGTCTACGCCATCTTCCCCTTCTACTACGCCGTGATCACCTCGCTGAAGCCGTCGAGTGAGCTGTTCCGCGTCGATTTCTGGCTGTCGTCGCTGGACTTCGGCAACTACGTGCAGATCTTCACCCAGAAGAGCTTCGTGCGCGCGATCTTCAACTCCATTCTCATCTCGTTCTCGGTGGTGATCATCGCCCTGCTGCTGGGCATCACCGCTTCCTATGCCTTGGGCCGGGTGCGCTTCCGCGGCCGCACCACGGTGATGCTGACGATCCTCGGTGTCTCCATGTTCCCGCAGGTGGCGGTGCTCTCCGGGCTGTTCGAGGTGATCCGCGCGCTCAACCTCTACAACAACCCGGGTGGGCTGATCCTCAGTTACACCATCTTCACCCTGCCCTTCACCGTCTGGGTGCTGACCACCTTCATGCGTCAGCTGCCCATGGAACTCGAGGAGGCGGCGATCATGGACGGCGCCACCCCCTGGGTGACCATCACCAAGGTATTCCTGCCGCTGATGTGGCCGGCCATGGCAACCACCGGGCTGCTGGCCTTCATCGCCGCCTGGAACGAGTTCCTATTCGCCCTGACCTTCACCCTCACCGACGACCAGCGCACCGTGCCGGTGGCGATCGCCCTGATCTCCGGCGGCAGCCAGCACGAACTGCCCTGGGGGCCGATCATGGCCGCCTCGGTCACCGTCACCGTGCCCTTGGTGGTGCTGGTGATGATCTTCCAGCGGCGCATCGTCTCCGGCCTCACCGCCGGCGCAGTGAAAGGATAAATCGTCTCATGACTTTCGTGGAAACTCAGATGCAAGATAACCTGACCTGGTGGCGTGGTGGCGTCATCTACCAGATCTACCCACGCAGCTTCATGGACGCCAACGGCGACGGCATCGGCGATCTCGCGGGCATCACCGACAAGCTCGACTACGTGGCGAGCCTCGGCGTCGACGGCATCTGGCTGTCGCCGTTCTTCACCTCACCGATGCTCGACTTCGGCTATGACGTCAGCGACTACCGCGACGTCGACCCGATGTTCGGCACCCTCGACGACTTCAAGGCCCTGCTGGCCCGTGCCCACGAGCTGGGCCTCAAGGTGATGATCGACCAGGTGATCAGCCACACCGCGGAGGCGCACCCCTGGTTCCAGGAGAGCCGTGCCGACCGCACCAACGCCAAGGCCGACTGGTTCGTGTGGGCCGACCCCAAGCCCGACGGCACGCCGCCCAACAACTGGCTGTCGATCTTCGGCGGTTCGGCCTGGACCTTCGACTCCCGGCGCCGCCAGTACTACCTGCACAACTTCCTGACCAGCCAGCCGGACCTCAACTTCCACAACCCGCAGGTCAGGAAGGCCCAGCTGGACAACATGCGCTTCTGGCTGGAACTGGGCGTCGACGGCTTCCGCCTGGACACCGTCAACTTCTACTTCCACGACCCGGAACTTCGCGACAACCCGCCGGTACCCAAGGGCGAGGCCAAGACCCTGGGCGCGCCGGACGCCAACCCCTACACCTGGCAGCGCCACGTCTATGACCTGAGCCGCCCGGAGAACCTCGACTTCCTTCGCGAGCTGCGTGCGCTGATGGACGAGTTCCCCGGCACCACCACGGTGGGCGAGATCGGCGACGACGAACCGCTGGCGCGCATGGCCGAATACACCGCCGGCGGCGACAAGCTGCACATGGCCTATGGCTTCGATCTGCTCAACGACCCGCACTCCCCGGCCTATATCCGCAAGGTGATCGAACGCTTCCAGCGCCTAGCCGGCGATGCCTGGCCGTGCTGGGCGCTGTCCAACCACGACGTGGTGAGAAGTGCCACCCGCTGGGGAGCCGGCGAGGACCCGGTGGCCTATCCCAAGGTGGCCCTGGCAATGGTGCTGTCGCTGCGCGGCAGCGTCTGCCTCTACCAGGGCGAGGAGTTGGGCCTGCCCGAGGCCGAGGTACCCTTCGAGCGCCTCCAGGACCCCTACGGCAAGGTGCTGTGGCCGGAGTTCAAGGGCCGTGATGGCTGCCGTACGCCGATGCCCTGGACCGATGCGCCCCAGGGCGGCTTCACCGCCGAGAACGTGGAGCCTTGGCTGCCGGTCGACCAGCGCCAGCTGCCGCTGGCCGTGGCGCGCCAGCAGGACCAGGCCGACTCGGTGCTCAACGCCACCCGCCGCCTGCTGGCCTTCCGCCGGACGCATCCGGCGCTGATCGACGGCGAGCTTTCGCTGGTTGACGTCGGCGAGGACCTGCTCGGCTTTATCCGCGAGAAGAGCGAGGAGAAGCTCCTCTGTGTGTTCAACCTCGGCGACGATACGCGCAGCACCGCCTTGCCGCAGGCCGGCATCCCGCTCCAGGGCCATGGCTTTGAGGCCTCGCTCGACGGCGACACCCTGACGTTGCCGGCCTACCAGGCCGCCTACCTCAAGCTCGACAGTTAACCCCCTACAAGAATGCCGGCCCGAGAGGCCGGCAAGGAGTCGCAAGATGGCAAGCGTGACCCTGGAAAAGATCAACAAGGTCTTCGGCCATACCCATATCATCAAGGACGTCGACCTCAAGGTCGGCGATGGCGAGTTCGTGGTCTTCGTCGGCCCCTCGGGCTGCGGCAAGTCGACCCTGCTGCGCCTGATCGCCGGCCTGGAGTCGATCACCGGCGGCGAGCTGAAGATCGCCGATGGCGTGGTCAACGACCTGCCGCCCCGTGAGCGCGGCGTGGGCATGGTATTCCAGTCCTACGCCCTCTATCCGCACATGTCGGTCTACGAGAATATGGCCTTCGGTCTCAAGCTGGCCAAGATGGCCAACGAGACGGTGGATGACCGGGTCATGGCCACCGCCCGCATCCTGCAGCTCGAGGACCTGCTGCACCGCAAGCCCAAGGAGCTCTCCGGCGGCCAGCGCCAGCGGGTGGCGATGGGTCGGGCCATGGCCCGGGAGCCACGCATCCTGCTGTTCGACGAGCCGCTTTCCAACCTGGATGCCTCGCTGCGGGTGCAGATGCGCAACGAGATTGCCCGCCTGCACCATCGCCTGGGCTCGACCATGATCTACGTTACCCACGACCAGGTCGAGGCCATGACGCTGGCCGACAAGATCGTGGTACTGCGCGAAGGCCGCATCGAGCAGGTCGGCAGCCCCCAGACCCTCTATCAACAGCCGGCCACCAAGTTCGTCGCCGGCTTTATTGGCTCGCCGACCATGAACTTCATGCCGGCCGAATTGCTCGGCAGCGATGACAAGGGATGCAAGGTCAAGGCGCCGGGGCTAGGCGAACTGGCCCTGCCCCAGGATGCCAGCGGCGAAACCCGCGGCGCCGTCCTGACCCTGGGCGTGCGTCCCGAGCACCTGCGTCTGGCTGAGGCCGAAGGCGAGAACAGCTTCGAGATCGTCAACGTTGAGTACCTGGGCAACGAGGTCTACGTCTATCTCGAGCCCAAGGCTGGCGACACCCTGTTGATCCATCGCAGCGAGGCGCCCAGCCGCTGGGACATCGGCCAGCGGGTGGCGCTGGTCCCCGACCTCGAGCACGTGCACCTGTTCGATACCCATGACCGGGCCTTGGACCTTATCAAGCGTCGCCAGGCCGCCTGATTCCGTCGTCACGGCCATTTCCTGGTCCATGCCAGCATGCATCACCACAACGAGAGCCTTGGCTCCCGTTCCAGGAGACGCGTATGACGCTTACCCGACTTCAACATGACGACCAACTGGACTGGTGGCGTGGCGCGGTGATCTACCAGGTCTATCCGCGCAGCTTCCAGGACACCGACGGCGACGGCATCGGCGACCTGCAGGGCGTGATCGACCGCCTCGACTACATCGCCTCATTGAATGTCGATGCCATCTGGCTGTCACCCTTCTTCACTTCGCCGATGAAGGACTTCGGCTACGACGTCAGCGACTACCGCGGCGTCGACCCGATGTTCGGCACCCTCGAGGACTTCGACCGCCTGGTGGAAGCCGCCCATGCCCGCGGCCTCAAGGTCACCATCGACCAGGTGCTCTCGCACTCCTCCGATCAACACCCCTGGTTCGCCGAGAGCCGGTCGAGCCGCGATAACCCCAAGGCCGACTGGTACGTGTGGGCCGACCCCAGGCCCGACGGCGCCCCGCCCACCAACTGGCAGGCGATCTTCGGCGGGTCTGCCTGGCAATGGGATACCCGCCGCTGCCAGTACTACCTGCACAACTTCCTGGTCGAGCAGCCGGACCTCAACTTCCGTAACCCCGAGGTGGTCGAGGCAATCCTCGGCGAAGTGCGCTTCTGGCTGGAGCGCGGTGTCGACGGCTTCCGCCTGGATGCGGTCAACTTCTGCACCCACGGCGAGCTGAAGGACAATCCGCCTCGGGAGGAGATCGCCGAAGGCTTTATCGGGGTGCGCCCGGACAACCCCTACGGCTATCAACAGCATATTTATGACAAGACCCAGCCGGAGAACCTGTTCTTCCTCGAGCGGCTGCGGGCGCTGCTCGACGAATACCCCGGCACCACCAGCGTCGGCGAGGTCGGCGACGACGACTCGCTGGGGGTGATGGCCGCCTACACCCAGGGCGGCAACCGCCTGCACATGGCCTACTCCTTCAACCTCTTGACCGACAATGCCGATCCCCGGCACCTGCTTGAAACGCTGGAGGAGATGGAAGCGCGAATCGGCGACGGCTGGCCCTGCTGGGCGCTGGGCAACCACGACATCACCCGCCTGGCCACCCGCTGGGGCGCCGAGGGCCATGCGGCCAGGCTGCGCCTCTACCTGGCCTTCCTGCTCACCCAGCGCGGCAGCGTCTGCCTCTACCAGGGCGAGGAGTTGGGCCTGACCGAGGCCGAGCTTGCCTTCGAACAGCTGGTCGACCCCGCCGGCATCACCTTCTGGCCGAGCTACAAGGGCCGCGACGGCTGCCGCTCCCCCATGCCCTGGCAGGCCGACGCCCCCCACGGTGGCTTCTCCCGGGCCACCCCCTGGCTGCCGGTGCCCGACGACCATCGGGGCCTGGCCGTGGACCGGCAGGACGGCGATCCCGACTCGCTGCTCAACGCCACCCGCGACTTCCTGGCCTTCCGCCGTCGGCATCCGGCGCTGGTCAAGGGCGAGATCCGCTACCACCCGCTGCGCGACGAGGTCATGTGTCTCGAGCGCTACCACCGGGGTGAACGGCTGCTGGTGGCACTGAACTTCAGTGAGACGCCCCGCGAACTGGGCGCACCCCGGGACGTCCGCGCCCTCGACGATGCCCCGGCGATGGTCAACGGCACCTGGCAGACAGGCCGATTTCAGCTTCCACCCTGGGGGATCGCCATCGCCCACTGTCCGGATAATAGCCAGCCGGGGCATGCGATCTGGCATCCCTGATCCCAAGCCTCGGCCAGCGAGGCAAGCGGGGGATCACCCGCCTTGGTGCCCCCCGCGCTCCATAACGACAACAGCAACGACAACATCAGGAGTCCACTCCATGATCCTCGACAACGCCAAGCAGCAACACCGCGCTCTGATCGGCTCCTTGATCCTGGGCGGCTCGGCTCTGGCTACCCAGAACGCCATGGCGGCGGAGATCACCATCGCCTGTGGACCCGGCGATGCCGCCGACTACTGCCCGGTGCTTGTCGAGCGCTGGGCCGAGGAGACCGGCCACGAGGTGGATATCGTCTCCACCCCCAACGACGCCACCGAGAAGCTATCGCTCTATCAGCAGCTGCTGGGCAGCCAGTCCAGCGACGTCGACGTGATCATGATCGACATCGTCTGGCCGGGCCTGCTCGCCAACCACCTGGTGGATCTCTCCGCCTACCTGCCCGAGGACGCCACCGAGGGCTTCTTCCCGACGCTAGTCGACAACAACACCGTCGACGGCAAGCTGGTGGCCATGCCCTGGTTCACCGATGCCGGTCTGCTCTACTACCGCCGGGACCTGCTGGAAAAATATGGCCACGAGGTACCGGAGACCTGGCAGGAACTCACCGAGACCGCCCGCGAGGTGCAGGCCGCCGAGCGCGCGGCGGGCAACGACGACTTCTGGGGATTCAGCTTCCAGGGCCGCGCCTACGAGGGGCTGACCACCAACGCGCTGGAGTGGGTGGCCAGCCACGGCGGCGGTACCATCGTCGACGATGAAGGCAATGTCACCATCAACAACGAGCGTGCCGCCGCCGCCCTGGACCTGGCCGCCAGTTGGATCGACGACATCTCCCCCGAGGGCACCCTCAACCACACCGAAGAAGAGACCCGCGGCATCTTCCAGTCCGGCAACGCGCTCTTCCTGCGCAACTGGCCCTACGTCTGGGCGCTGGCCAACGGCGAGGACAGCGAGGTGGCCGGCAAGGTCGGCATGGCCCCGCTGCCCCACGGCCCGAAGGGCGACTCGGTGGCCACCCTGGGGGGCTGGAACTGGGCCGTGTCGCGCTACTCCGAGCACCCGGAGATCGCCGCCGACCTGGTCGCCTACCTGACCGCCCCCGAGCAACAGAAGGCCCACGCCATCGAGGTGGGCATGAACCCCACCATCGAGGCACTCTACGAGGACGAGGAGGTGCTGGCCAGCAACCCCTCCATGGGCGAGCTCTACGAGACCCTGACCAACGGCGTGCCGCGCCCCGCCACGGTGACCGGCAGCGACTACCCGCGGGTCTCCAACGCCTTCTTCAACCGCGTCCACTCGGTGCTCTCCGGCGACCTCGACGGAGCCAGCGCCGTGCAGCAACTCCAGGGCGAGCTGCGCCGGCTCAGCCGCCGCTGGTAATCCCGCCCCGGCATCCACTCGACCATCACGACGCTCGGAGGGCCACCAGGCCCTCCGCCATTTGCGAGGCCTTCATGACCCTGTCCCAGCAACGCCCGAACGACCGCATCGACTGGTGGCGCGGCGCCGTCATCTATCAGATCTACCCGCGCAGCTTTATGGACGCCAACGGCGACGGCATCGGTGACCTGCCCGGCATCACCTCACAGCTCGAGCATGTGGCGAGCCTCGGCGTCGACGCCATCTGGCTGTCGCCCTTCTTCACCTCGCCGATGGACGACTTCGGCTACGACGTCGCCGACTATCGGGACGTCGACCCCATGTTCGGCACCCTCGACGACGTCCGCGCCCTGGTCGACCGCGCCCACGCCCTGGGCCTGCGGGTGATCATCGACCAGGTGCTGTCGCACAGCTCCGACCGGCATGCCTGGTTCCAGGAGAGCCGCCAGGACCTCACCAATCCCAAGGCCGACTGGTACGTCTGGGCCGACCCCAGGCCCGACGGCACGCCGCCCAACAACTGGATGGCGGCCTTCGGCGGTCGCGCCTGGACCTTCGACGCCCGGCGCCGCCAGTACTACCTGCACAACTTCCTGGAAAGCCAGCCGGACCTCAACTTCCACCACCCCGACGTCCAGCAGGCGCAGCTCGACAACCTGCGCTTCTGGCTGGAACTCGGCGTCGACGGCTTCCGCTTCGACGTGGTCAATTACTACTTCCACGACCGCGAGCTCACCGACAACCCGCCGATGCCCTGCGAGCGGATCCAGCCCGGCAACCCCCAGAGCTACCAGCTCCAGCGCCACAACATCGAGCAGCCCGAGAACCTGGCCTATCTGGAGCGCATCCGCGCCTTGCTCGACGAGTACCCGGGCTCCACCACCGTGGGCGAGATCGCCGGCAACGATCCGCTGCCGACCATGGCCGCCTACACCCAGGGCGACATCCGCCTGCACATGGCCTACACCTTCGACCTGCTGGACTCCACCGGTGATGCTCGCGAGCTTCACGGCGTGCTGGCACGCTTCGCCGAACTTGGCGACGACACCTGGCCCTGCTGGGCGCTGTCCAACCACGATGTCGTGCGCAGCGCCACCAGTTGGGGCGAGGATCGCGCCCTGCTGGCGCTGACCGTGCTCTGCGCGCTGCGCGGCAGCCTGTGCCTCTACCAGGGCGAGGAGCTCGGCCTGCCCGAGGCCGAGCTGGCCTTTGAAGACCTGCGGGACCCGTTCGGCATCAACCTGTGGCCGGAGGTCAAGGGCCGCGACGGCTGCCGCACGCCGATGGCCTGGGACGCGACCGCCAACGGCGGCTTCTGTGCCGAGGACGTCACGCCTTGGCTGCCGGTCGACGCGCGCCATCGGCCACTGGCGGTGGCACGCCAGGAGGCCGACCCCGACAGCCTGCTGGCCCGGGTCCGCGAGCTGCTCCGGCTGCGCGGCGCGAGCGAGGTGCTGCGCCAGGGCGACCAGCAATTGATCGCCCCCAGCGAACTGCCCAAGGACGTCTTCGGTGTGATCCGCAGCCACGGCGAACGGCGCCTGCTGTGCCTGGCCCACCTGGGTCGCGGCGAGGCGCCGGTCACGATCGCCCCCGATGCCCTGGTGGACGGTATCGAGGGATGGAGCAGCCTCGCGCTACCCGGCATGCCGGCTCCCGCCATGGAGGGCCGCGCCTTGACACTGGCGCCGGGCAGTGCCATCTGGCTGCAACTGGGCTAAGGCCAGGGTGGGCAAGGATGCTTCCTCGCTATCCTGGGGCGTCCTTGCCCACGCTGGCTAGGCACTGCGACCATTCGCGGCTACGATAGAAGACTAACTAAATCGATACAGAACCGTCCCCCTACCCTCGAGAGTCGAGTCATCACGTGTCTTCGCCGCGCCGCATCACCTTGAAGGAACTGGCTGCCGAGCTCGGCGTCTCCACCGCCAGCGTCTCCAATGCCTTCAATCGCCCCGACCAGCTCTCGCCCCGGCTGCGAGAGCGCATCCTCAGCGAGGCCAGACGCCTTGGATACCAGGGCCCGGATGCCAAGGCCCGTAGCCTGCGCACCGGCCGCTCGCAGATCGTCGCCGTGATCCTCGCCGAAAGCCTGACCTACAGCCTTAACGATGCCGTGGCCAGCGAGCTGCTGTCCGGGATCGCCGAGGTACTCGACGCCCACGGCCACACCCTGCTGCTGCTGTCGGGCCGGCAGACGCCCGCCAAGGTGCCGGGCTCGGCGAGCATCGCCGATGGCTTCATCGTCTACGGCCTGATGCCGAGCCTGCGGCTATTTGCCGACCTGCCCTCCCAGCGTCCCCTGGTGGCGGTAGACTTCGATATCGAGGACCATGCCAGCGTCCATGTGGACAACGAACCGGCGGCCTACGCCATCGCCCGCCATGCCTTGGCCACGCCCCCGGCTCGCCCAGCCGTGATCAACCTGCGCCTCACCGAACAGCCCTGCAACGGGCGCATCACCTCCGAGCATGCCTTGTTGTCGGCGAGCCGGACCATCACCCGTGCCCGCCTCGACGGCTTCCAACACGCCTTCGTCGAGGCCGGCATCGCCCCGGAAGCGGTACCGATGTGGAACATCGAGGAAAACACGCACGAGGTCTGCACCCCGGTGATCGCCGAGATCCTCGACCTGCCCGACGACGAGCGCCCCGACCTGCTGCTGTGCATGTCCGACCGCATCGCCCTCACCGCCCTGACCCTGGCCGAGCAGCGCGGCCTGTGCATCCCTGAGGACCTGCGCATCACCGGCTTCGATGGCATCGCCGAGGGCCAGTACCGGGCGCCTCGGTTGACCACCGTACGCCAGGACAGCACCGAGAAGGGTCGCATCGCCGCGCGCATGGTCCTCGGACTGGACCCCACCGAGCCTCGACAGCTCTCCACCGCGCTGATCATCGGTGACAGCTGCCCATGACCGGCCCGGCGGCATGGCCAAGGGGATTGGCATAGAATGGCCCCATCGACGACGGCTTCCGGGAGACCGACATGCCTGATATTCCCCATGGCGATCCCAGCACCATCCGCTACTACCACGCCCACCTCTATTACGCGGACGCGGCGGGGCTGGCCGAGGCCCGCCGGGTGGCCGAGGCCGCCGCCGCGCGCTTCGAGCTCAAGGTGGGCCGCTTCCACGAACGGCCGGTGGGTCCCCACCCCCTGTGGAGCTGCCAGCTTTCCTTCGCCGCCGACCGGTTCGGCGAGATCGTGCCCTGGCTCGCCCTCAATCGTGGCGAACTGGACGTGTTCGTGCATGTCGGCACCGGTGACGACCTGTTCGATCACACCCAGGGCGCGATGTGGCTGGGCCACTCCCATGCCCTGAACCTCGACGCCTTTTCCGACGCCACCTGACGCCGCAAGGACTCCGCCATATGCGCTTCCGCTTCTGTGTTGGCCTGACGGCCCTGCTCGTGCTCACCGGCTGCAACGACAACGAGGTCGGCGATGTCTCGCTGGGCCTGTTCACCACCAAGGACATCAAGATCGAGAGCCTGACCGACCCGGTGGTCACCGGGGTGACCTGCCATTTGAGCAATGTCGAGGCCGACCTCGACCTGGCCGATCCCTCCGACATGAGTCTGGCCTGCCGCCAGACCGGTTCTATCAGCGCCGCCATGCTCAGCGACATCGACCGCTCCAAGGAGGGCGAGCTGCTCTATCGCAAGTCGAAGAGCGTGCTGTTCAAGAGCCTCAAGATCCGCCGTATCTACGATGCCGACAGCCAGAGCCTGCTCTATCTGGCCTACAGCACAAAGGAGACCCGCGGCAGCTTCAAACATGCCCTGAGCAGCGTACCGCTATGGGGAACCGAGGCTTGGCGGGAGGCGGGAAGCGACGAGCAGTGATCCCGGGACACGGGAGCACGAAGCGCGGTACGGGAGACGAGGCCGGTCTCTACTACACTGGGGGGCGACCATCCCTCATGCGTATCGAGGAGGCCCCATGAGCCAGCGATTCATCGAGGTCATCACCCACTATCCCACCACCGAGGAAGAGTACGTCCTGCTGCTGCATATCGACCAGATCGCGCAGATTCGTCCCGAGAAGGAAGCGGAGAACGAGCCGCGTCACGAGCCGGTGGCCGTGGTCACCATGACCAACGGCGAGATGCTGATCCTCAAGAACAGCTTCCAGAGCGTAATCCAGCGACTCGACGACGTGAAGATGGTGCTGCGGCCGTGAGGTTCGCCTGGGCGCCGTGGCGCCCGGGTGAGCCAGCCGACAACACGCCCCCACAGAAAGATCGGGGCGCGACTCACACCGCGCCCCGTCTCGCCTGACTGACCTTGATCAGGTCATGTCGAGCACCACGCGCCCTTCGATCTTGCCATCGATCATGCGCTGGAAGACATCGTTGATGTTCTCCAGCGAGTCGCTTTCCACCGTGGCCTTGACCTTGCCTTCACCGGCGAAGTCCAGTGCCTCCTGCAGGTCGTTTCGCGTACCCACGATGGAACCGCGCACCGTGATGCCGTTGAGCACGGTGTCGAAGATCGGCAGCGGGAAATCCCCCGGCGGCAGACCGTTGAGCACCAGGGTACCGCCGCGACGTAGCATGCGCTGTCCCTGATCGAACGCTTGGGGCGAGACCGCGGTGACCAGCACCCCATGGGCCCCACCCATCTGCTGCTTGAGATAGCTCGCCGGGTCGGTCTTCAGGGCATTGACGGTGACCGTGGCGCCGAGACGTTCGGCCAGCGCCAGCTTGCCATCGTCGATGTCCACCGCCGCCACGTTGAGCCCCATGGCCCTGGCGTACTGCACCGCCATATGGCCCAGGCCCCCGATGCCCGAGATCACCACCCACTGCCCCGGGCGAGTGTCGGTCATCTTCAGCCCCTTGTAGACGGTCACCCCGGCACACAGCACCGGCGCAATCTCGAGGAAGTCGACATTGTCGGGCAGCCGGCCCACGTAGCCGGCATCGGCCAGGGTGTAGTCGGCGAAGCCGCCGTTGACCGAATAGCCGGTGTTCTGCTGCGACTCGCACAGGGTCTCCCAGCCCCCCAGGCAATGCTCGCAAAGGCCGCAAGACGAGTAGAGCCAGGGCACCCCGACCCGATCGCCCTCCTTGAGATGGGAGACCCCCTCGCCGATGGCGACGATGTGGCCGACACCCTCGTGACCGGGGATAAAGGGCGGCTCGGGCTTGACGGGCCAGTCGCCGTGGGCCGCGTGCAGGTCGGTATGACAGACGCCGGAAGCGGCGACCTTGACCAGGATCTCACCCCGTCGGGGACGGGGAGTCTCCACTTCCTCGATGGTCAGGGGCTCACCGAACTTGCGCACCACGGCGGCTTTCATTGTATTGTCCATGATCTATCTCCTGAAGGTATGGCACTCGTTACCCGTCACAGGCACGAGCGGGATCGCCCGGGGGTCGGGAGGTGGTATTCACCTTCTTGTGATGGAGCGCGCCGCCCGGCAGGACCGTGCCGGACGGCAAGCAGGCTTAGAAGAACCCCAGCGGGTTGGTGTCGTAGCTCACCAGCAGGTTCTTGGTCTGCTGATAGTGCTCGAGGGCCACCTTGTGGGTCTCGCGACCGACGCCGGACTTCTTGTAGCCGCCGAAGGCGGCGTGGGCTGGGTACTGGTGGTAGCAGTTGGTCCACACGCGGCCGGCCTGGATGCCACGCCCCATGCGGAAGGCCACGTTCATGTCACGGCTCCAGACGCCGGCGCCGAGCCCGAACTCGGTATCGTTGGCGATGGCCAGCGCCTCGGCTTCGTCCTTGAAAGTGGTCACCGCCACCACCGGGCCGAAGATCTCCTCCTGGAAGACGCGCATCTTGTTGTGGCCCTTAAGCAGGGTCGGCTGAATGTAATAGCCGTTGTTGATGGCCGGCTCCAGGGTTTCCCGCTGGCCGCCGGTGAGAAACTCGGCGCCTTCCTCGCGGGCGATCTCCATGTAGGCCATGATCTTGTCGAACTGCTCCTGGGAGGCCTGGGCGCCGACCTGGACGTCGGTATCCAGCGGGTTGCCGCGTTTGATCGACAGGGTGCGTTCCATGACCTTGGCCATGAAGGTGTCGTACATGCTCTCCTGGATCAGCGCCCGGGACGGACAGGTGCAGACCTCGCCCTGATTGAAGAAGGCCAGCACCAGCCCCTCCGCGGCCTTGTCGAGAAATTCCGGCTCGGCGTTCAGGATGTCGGCGAAGTAGATGTTCGGCGACTTGCCCCCCAGTTCCACGGTGGAAGGGATGATGTTGTCGGCGGCGCACTTGAGGATGTGCGCGCCCACCGGGGTGGACCCGGTGAAGGCGATCTTAGCGATGCGCTTGCTGGTGGCCAGCGCCTGACCGGCCTCGGCGCCGTAGCCGTTGACGATATTGACCACCCCCGGCGGCAGCAGGTCGCCGACCAGCTTCATCAGTTCGAGGATGGAGGCCGGGGTCTGCTCGGCGGGCTTCAGGACCACGCAGTTGCCGGCCGCCAGCGCCGGGGCCAGCTTCCACACGGCCATCAGCAGCGGGAAGTTCCAGGGGATGATCTGGCCCACCACGCCCAGCGGCTCATGGAAGTGATACGAGACGGTGTGGGCGTCGATGTCCGCCGCGGTCCCCTCCTGGGCGCGGATGCAGCCGGCGAAGTAGCGGAAGTGATCCACCGCCAGCGGCAGGTCGGCATTGAGCGTCTCGCGCACCGCCTTGCCATTGTCCCAGGTCTCGGCCACGGCGAGCCTCTCGAGGTTCTGCTCGATGCGCTCGGCGATCCTGAGCAGCACATTGGCGCGCTCGGCGGCGGCGGTCCTGCCCCAGGCCGGGGCGGCCTGGTGGGCGGCATCCAGCGCCCTGTCGATGTCCTCGGCGGTGGAGCGGGGAATCTCGCAGAACACCTCGCCGTTGACCGGACTGACGTTATCGAAGTACCGGCCCTTCACCGGCGGCACGAACTCGCCGCCGATGAAGTTGCCGTAGCGTGTCTCGAAGCTGATCAGCGAATCGGCCTGGCCGGGATTGGCATAGATCATGACGTGACTCCTGAGGTGTTGTCGTTATCGGTGAACACCTCTCCAGTCTTGGTCAGGAAGACCTTCTGCGACATACTCCGGTGGCAGGAGACGGCCTCCTCCTTCGGAAGGAGGCGAGAGGATTCCACGAGGGATTGCCCATGCATACCCTGATGGTCGCCGATGACCATCCGTTGTTCCGCGAGGCCATCGCGGCGGTGATCGAGGCCGGCCTGCCCGCCTGCCGACTGCTGGAGGCGGAAAGCCTGGCCGAGGCCCTTCACCGCGCCGAGGCCTGCGAGGAACTCGACCTGGTGCTGCTCGACCTCGACCTGCCGGATGCCGAGGGACTGGCGGGGCTGCGGGCACTGCGCGCGGCCCATCCCTGGCTGCCGATAGCGATTCTCTCCGCCGATCAGGAGCGGCGGACCATCCTCGATGCCATCGACCTGGGGGCAGTCGGCTACATCCCCAAGTCGACGCCACGCCGAGAGCTGCTCACGGCGCTGGCCCGCCTGCTGGAAGGCCAGCTCTATCTGCCCTCGGATATCATCCGCCGCCCCCCGGCCGCGGCCCGCCGGGCGCCGCCCGCCGATGATGACGTTCGCCAGCACCTGGCGCAGCTCACCGACAAGCAGCTTGAAGTGTTGATCTGCCTGACCCGCGGCGCCTCCAACAAGGTAATTGCCCGGGAACTGGACATTGCCGAGACCACGGTGAAGACCCATGTCTCGGCGATCCTGCGCAAGCTCGGCGTGGCGGGCCGGGTCCAGGCGATCCTCGCCGCTGGCGAGGTCGATCTCGAGGCCCTGCTGGCCGACCGTCGCGAACCCTCACGCTGAGTCACCGGCCAGCAGGTCGACCAGGGCCATGCGCAGGCGCAGCGGCTTCAGGGGCTTGAGCAGGCAGCCGTACCCCAGCTGCCGGCTCAGGCTCTTGATCGACGCCTCATGGTTGGCGGTGACCACCACGACCGGCAGCCCTGGTTGGCGCTCCCGAAGCCGCGCCGCCGCCGCGAGGCCATCGGGGGCTTCCTCCCCCAGGTGATAATCGACCAGCAGCACATCCGCGGTCTCATCCTCCGCACCACTCTCCAGGGCCGCCAGCGAGGTCGCGGTCCGCACCCAACACCCCCAGCCTTCGAGCAGCGCCGCCATGCCCTTACAGATCCCGGGATCGTCGTCGAGGACCCAGACCCGAGTTCCCTCCAGGACGCTCCCCTCCTCCGGCGACGCCGAGACAGCCGGCGAACGCGGCGACGCTGTCGGCTGTCGGCCATAGGGGACCCGCACCGAGAACAGCGATCCGCGGCCCGGCTCGGAGACCAGCCGCAGGGGATGGCCGAGCATGCCCGCGATGCGGTCGACGATGGCCAGGCCCAGGCCCAGGCCGCGATCCTCGGCATCGCGGTTGCCGCCAAGGCGCTGGAACTCTCGGAAGATCGCCTCGCGCTGCGCCTCGGGAATGCCCGGGCCGGTGTCCCCCACCAGGATCTCGAGCCCGTCGGGACGACGGCGACAGCCCAGCAGGATCCTGCCGCGCCCGGTGTAACGGATGGCATTGGTCAGGAAGTTGCGCACCACCCGAGCCAGCAGCGCCAGGTCCGAGGCGATCAGTCCCTTACTCGGCACGTAGTGGAAGTCGAGCCCGCGGGTCGCCGCCTGCTGGCGGTATTCCTCGGCCAGCACGTCGAGCAGTCGATCGACCGGGAAGGGGGCGATGTCCGGCTCGAGCACCCCGGCATCGAGCCGAGAGATGTCCACCAGGGTGCCGAGCAGTGCCTCCACGTCCTTGAGCGAGCGGCCGATATGCCCCACCAGGCGGGTCGAGGACGCGGGCAGGTCATGATCCTCCAGGGCGCTGGTGAACAGCCTGGCCGCATTCAGCGGCTGCAGCAGGTCGTGGCTCACCGCGGCCAGGAAGCGGGTCTTGGAGAGGTTGGCGGTCTCGGCATCGGCCTTGGCGGCATGCAGTTCGGCCAGGGCCCGCTGCAGGGCCTCGGTGCGCTCGCGCACCTGCTCGGCAAGCAGTACCGAGTGCTCGAAGGCCGCGTAGGGGGCACCGCCGGCCACGCCGGCCGACTCCACGCGCTCCATCAGCGCCGCGCAGATCCGTCGCAGCCGGGCGTTCTCCTCCAGCAGCTCCCCCTCCCGCGGCGTGGCGAGCTCAGGCGTCTCCTGCGGCCGGGTGAGATCCAATGGCCACCCCGGTGAAGGTCTGGTTGATGTGCATGCCATGGTGCTGCTCCCCGTAGGTGTTGAAGCCCACCACCCGCGAGCGGGCCAGCAGCCGCGAGGCGGCGCCGGCCTGGCCCTGGGCCTCCAGTTCCAGGCGACGCAGGAAGCAGTCGCAACCGATCACCAGCGCCGGCTCGCCGAGGCGACCGGCGAGCCCCGCCAGCGTCGCCTCCAGATCCTCGAGCAGCGGCGCCGGCTGCATGGCGGTAAGCACGATGCCGTTCTCCACCGCACAGTAGAAGCTGAGGCTGCCATCCGGATTGACCCGCTGGATGGAGCGTACGTAGTGCGCCTCGCCGAGGCGTACCGACAGGGGGTGGCGAGCGAACACGGTGGCATCCAGCGCCGCGACGGGCAGCCCCACCAGGCGAGCATACTCCTCGGCGGCGGGGGCCGCGTTAAGCTCGATAACGCGCCGCCGCTCGCGATCGACACGGGTAACCACCAGCTTCTCCTGCCGCGGGCGCAGGTGGTGGGTGGTGAAGACCTCGAAGGGCAGACGGGTGTTAATCATCACCACCACGGCGGCCTGGTCATGGAAGCGTCCCTCGGCATGGACATAGGTATGGGCCAGGCGGTTGTCATCGCCGGCGCTACCGCCGAAGCTCGGGATGCGTCCCAAGGCGGCGTCCAGGGTCGCCAGCACCTGTTCCTCGCTGCTGGAGAGGCCATCGAGCAGGGTCAGGGCGAAGCTGTGCTCCCCCACTGGGGCCGGAGCCCGGCCGCGGCAGTCATCGAGCAGGCCGTCGACCAGTCGCTGGGCACGCAGCAGGTCGAAGCCCCCAAGGTCCTCTACCAGGGTGCAGGAGACGGCGAAGTGGCGGCGGTCCAGGCCGATGGCCACGATAGTGCCGCGTTCGTAGCCGTCCGGCGTGATCTCGCCGGCGGTGGTGCAACCTGCCACCGGTATGTCGCTGAAGGCATTCACCAGCGCCTCGGAGAGCGTCTCCAGCGGATACTCGGCGCTACAGAAGAAGAGCACGAAGCCCAGATGGTCGTGGCGAAGGGCACGGGCCAGCTCACAGGCGGCGACATGCGGATCGCGCTGGCGGCTCACCGCGCTGTGTAGCGGCGGGGTGCCCCACGGGGTCTCGAGGGCGAGGGGCATGGTGGACGAGAGGTCGAGCATGGCGATCCCCTGATGACGGTCTCGGCCAGTGTAGGCCGCCGGCGGGTCATCCCACAACGGCGAGCCCCACCCCCAAAACCTTAAAAAAATAATGCTATTTCAGATGAAAAACCCTAGTACTTTGGTAGGGACCTGGAGCGAAATTGACTGATGTCAAGTAACGGTCGACGACAGGGTGACTATCCTGTTATCTGGTGCCCGGAAGGGATCCGGACGACGACAACCAACAATAAGGAGATGCCCGTGCCACCACTCGCCTCCGCGCCCCTCGATACCTGCTCCACGGAGGAACAGCTCATCCTGACCCACGACCACGAACGCCGCGAGATGGAACGTTACCGTGGCCTGGCCCTGAGCTTCCTCCCCACCCGGCCTGACGTCAGCCGCCTGATGGCCGTCCTCGGCATCAAGTGCGAGATCCGCCTCGCCTCGCTGAGCTTGGTTGCCAGGCATCTGCAGTTGCAGCACTGCCTGCCCGCCCCAGACACCTGCCGGCTACGACCGCCCTCTGCCTTCGACCGCCAGTTGTTCATCGCCGGCGACACCATGACCTGCCAGACATTGAACCACGCCCTCACCGCCAGCCATCAATCACGCCAGTTCACCGAGCTGATGGCAAGACTCTGCCATGCCGCCGAGCTCGACACCCTGCTGGGTCATTTCATCGAACAGAAGCAACACGAGTGCCGCCTGCTCGAGGCGGCGCAGCAAATCGCCTGTCCCGCGACACCCCGGGAGTGATCCCAGAGCGCAGGGTCATGCCTTGCGCCGACACCACCCGGCTGCCGGGATCGGACAGCACCTATCGGATGACCGAACGCAGGACCTTCGTCCCGGTGCCCGCCACCACACAAAACGCCCCGGTGTCCTCTCGGATCACCGGGGCGGACAGCCGCCGCGTGAACGGTCAGGCGCTGGCCTCGATGGCCACCGCCTGGCCGCCGCGCTTGATCGCCGCGTAGCCCAGGCCCGTGATCAGCGAACCGGTGAGGATCGCCACGAGATAGAGCAGTGCCGGGGTGATGGCATTGGGAATCAGCAACACGAAGATGCCACCATGGGGCGCCATCAGCTTGGCCCCGACCAGCATGGACAGTGCCCCGGTGACGGCACCGCCGATCATGCTCACCGGAATCACCCGTAGCGGGTCCTTGGCGGCGAAGGGAATGGCCCCTTCACTGATGAAGCAGAACCCCAGCACCAAGGAGGCCTTGCCGGCCTCGCGCTCCGGTTCGGAGAACTTCGCCTTGGCGACGAAGCTGGCGATGCCCATGCCGATGGCCGGCACCATGCCGGCGGCCATGATCGCGGCCATGGGCGCGTAGGTCTCGGAGGCGAGCAGCCCCACACCGAAGGTATAGGCGGCCTTGTTGACCGGCCCGCCGAGGTCGAAGCACATCATTGAGCCGAGCAGGATGCCCAGCAGTACGGCGTTGGCGGACCCCATGTTCTCGAGGAAGGTGGTCAGGGCGGCGAGGATGCCTGCCACCGGCTCGCCGACCACGTAGATCATGGTCAGGCCGGTGACCAGGCTCGCGACCAGCGGGATGATCAGGATCGGCTTGAGCGACTCGACGCTGGCCGGCAGCTTGACATACTGGGCCACCGCCTTGGCCACGTAGCCGGCCAGGAAGCCGGCCAGGATGCCACCGATGAAACCAGCGCCGATGTTCGCGGCCAGCATGCCACCGATCATGCCCGGGGCGATGCCCGGCCGGTCGGCGATGGAATAGGCAATATAGCCGGCCAGCACCGGTACCATCAGGGCGAAGGCGGTGCCACCGCCGATCTGCATCAGCGCCGCGGCCAGCGTGCCCTCCTCCTCGAAGGCCTCGATGCCGAACACGAACGACAATGCGATCAGCAGGCCCCCCGCGACCACCATGGGCAGCATGAAGGACACCCCGGTCAGCAGGTGCTTGTAGACCCCCTTCTCCTTGACACTCTTCTTGCGCTCCCCCCCACCGGACGAGGCCGCCACGGCGTCCTCCACCTCGGCATTGGCCAGCGCTTCCTCGATGGTGGGACGCGGCTTCTTCAGCGCGTTACCGGTCGAGGTGCGCCAGATGCGCTTGCCGACGAAGCGGGTGGGGTCGACCTCGATGTCGCAGGCCAGAATCACCACGTCGGCGGCGGCGATCTCCTCGTCGGTGAGCTGGTCCTGGGCGCCCACCGAGCCCTGGGTCTCGACGCGGATCGTGTGGCCGAGGCTCTTGCCGGCCTCGGCGAGCGCCTCGGCGGCCATGAAGGTGTGGGCGACGCCTGTCGGGCAGGCCGTCACGGCGACGATCTTGCTGGCACCGCTGCGCTTGGCCGGGGAGGCGGCCGGCGCCGCGGACCGCGGCGTGTAGGGCTGGGCCTCGCGCTCGGCCCGCTCGAGAAAGGCCTTGGGGTCAGGCAGGGCCTGGGCAATCGGCGCCTGGTAGAGGCGCTTGCCTTTGAGGCGTTGCGGATCGGGCACGTGATCCGCGGCGACCACCACCAGGTTGGCGGCGTCGATGGCCTCCGCCGAGGCCGGCGTCGGCGTCTCGAGTTCACCGTGCATCTCGACCGTGGCCTGCCAGCCGAGGCGACCGGCGGCCTGCTCGAGGCGGCGGGCGGCGAGGAAGGTGGTGGCCATGCCGCTCGGGCAGGCCGTGATCAGGATGACATTCATGCAAACGCTCCTCCTGCGTCGACGTCATTGAGGCGACGCACGCGGGTCTGTTGTTGGAGTTGAGGAAAGTCGTCGGCATCGAGGGCGCCGACCCCCACATGGCGCACCGATTCGGCGGACAGGGCCGTGGCGAAGCGCAGGACCTGCTCGGCACCCTGGCCCTCCAGCACGCCGTGCAGCATCGCCGCCACCAGGGTGTCACCGGCGCCCACCGTGCTGACCACCCGGGTAGCCGGGGGCACGGCTTGCCAGGCGCCGCGCTGGCTGACCCACAGCACGCCCTGCCCCCCTGCCGAGATCAGGGCCTCCTCGATGCCGGCGGCATACAGCCGCAGGGCCACCGCCAGGCGTGATGCCATATCGGGCAGCGGGGCGCCGGCCCAGGCGGCGAGTTCGTGCTCGTTGGGCTTGACCGCCGTGGGCCGGGCGTCGATGGCCGCGGTCAGGGCCTCCCCGCTGGTGTCGATCCACACCGGCAGGTCATGAGCCTTCAGCCGGGCCACCAGCGCGGCCTGATCGGCGGCCGACACGCCCGGGGGCAGGCTGCCGCCGATGACCACCGCCTGGGGACGCTGGGCCGGATCATCGGCCAGGCCATCCAGTGCCTCGAGCAGCCGCTGCCAGGCGGCGGCATCGATGGCGGCACCAGGCCCGTTGATGTCGGTGACCCGACCGTCGTGTTCGGCGAGCTTGGCGTTGATACGGGTCTCCCCAGGCACCCGCACGAAGGCATCGGTGACCCCCAGCGCCTCGAAGGCACGCAGGAAGGGGCCGTCGTTGTCACGCCCCAGGAAGCCGGAGACCGTCACCTCGTGGCCCAGCGCCACCAGCACCCGGGCGACGTTGACCCCCTTGCCGGCGGCCTCCAGGTGGGTGGACTCGGTGCGGTTGACCTCGCCCGGCACCAGCCGGGGCAGGCCGATCGACAGGTCCAGGGCGGGGTTGAGGCTAAGCGTCAGGACACGGGCCATCAGCGAGCCTCCAGCGCTTCGCGCACGTCATCGCTGGTGGCCTGGGCTAGCGCCAGTGCGGCCTGGGCGCGGGCCTCCTTGAGGTCGAACTCGCGCAGACGGGCCTTGACCATGGGCACCTGCCGGGCACTGACAGAGAGTTCATCGACACCGAGCCCCACCAACACCGGCACCGCCTGGGCGTCGCTGCCCAGCTCGCCACACACGCCGACCCACTTGCCCTGGGCATGGGCGGCGTCGACGGTCATCTGGATCAACCGCAGCACCGCCGGGTGCAGGCCATCGGACTGGGCCGATAGCTCGGGATGGCCGCGGTCGATGGCCAGGGTGTACTGGGTCAGATCGTTGGTGCCGATGGAGAAGAAGTCGACCTCCCGGGCCAGGCTCGGCGCCAGCAGCGCGCAGGACGGTACCTCGATCATCACCCCGAGCTGTACGTCGGTAGCCCGTTCGGTTTCGGGGAGGCGCTCGAGCAGGCGGTCGAAGATGGCCTTGGCGGCGCGGAACTCGGCGACGTCCTTGACCATCGGCAGCATGATGCGCAGCGGTCGGCCCTTCCCCGCCACCAGCAGCGCATGGAACTGGGTCTCCAGCACCTCCGGCTGGGTCAGCGCCAGGCGAATGCCGCGCAGGCCGAGGAACGGATTGTCCTCCTGGGGCACCGGCCAGTAGGGCAACGGCTTGTCGCCCCCCACGTCCAGGGTACGCGCCACCAGCGGGCGGCCGTCGAGGGCGTCGACGGCCTCGCGGTACTCCTCGATCTGGGTGGCAAGATCCGGGGCCTCGGCATGGGCCATGAAGAGGAACTCGGTACGCAGCAGGCCCACCCCCTCGGCGCCGCGCGCCACGGCGTCCGCGGCATGGGCGGTATTGCCCAGGTTGGCGGCCACCTCGACGCGATGACCATCCCGGGTACGGCCTTGCTCGAAGCGCGTCGACCAGGCCTCGCGCTCACGCCGCCGATGCTCCTCGAGGCTGAGCTCGGCGCGGTCCCGCCGTTCCTGCGAGGGCGCCGGGGTGACGCGACCGCGGTCGCCGTCGAGGATCAGCTCGGTGCCGTTGTCCAGGGTCAGCACCCGTGCACCGGCCCCGACCACCGCGGGTATCCCCAGGGCGCGGGCGAGGATGGCGCTGTGGGCGGTGGCCCCGCCCCGGGCGGTGAGGATCCCGCGGACGCGCTGGGTGTCGAGGCGCGCCACGTCGGAGGGCCCGATGTCGTCCATCACCAGGATATAGGGATGCTCGGGCGGGTCGGGCTGTTCGACGTGGCACAGGACGCCCAGCACGCGGCGACCCACGTCACGCAGGTCGGCGGCACGCTCGGCCAGCAGCCGGTCGGCGAGCATCTCCTGAGCACGGGCGGCGGTCTCGATGGCCTGCCACCACGCAGCCTCGGCGGACTGCCCTTCCTGGATGCCCTCACGGGCCGCCTGGTGCAGCTCGGGGTCGTCGAGCATCTCCTCGTGCATCGACAGGATCTGGGCGACCTCGCCACCGCGGGCGCTCTGCACCAGCACCTCGAGCTGCTCGGCGCCTCGGCGGATGGCATCGTCCAGGCGACGAATCTCGCCGGCGCTGTCGCCGGCGTGCTCGGGGTACTCGAAGCGCGGGGCACGCATCACGAATACCGGGGCGATGGCCAGGCCCGGCGAGGCGGCCACGCCCGGGTGCGGCTGGTCGGCCGGAAGAGGTTCCGGAGCCGGAGCATCGTGCACCTGCGCCACATGCTCGCGGCCCTCCTCGAAGGGCATCACCTTCTCGCCCAGGCCGCCCAGGACGGCGTCACAGAGGGCCTGTAATGATGCCTCGGCGCCCTCCCCCTCGGCGGAAAACACCAATTGCTGGCCACGCCGGGCGCCGAGACCGATGACCTTGGTGAGGCTGGCGGCGGATACCGCCTCGCTCCCACCTTCGGCCAGGCGAACCTTGATCTTGGTGCGCTGCTCCCGGGCCACTTGGATCAGCTGCTTGGCGGGACGCGCGTGCAGGCCATGGGCGTTGAGGACACGGACACGGGCCGTCTGGGCACTGGCTGACTCCCCGGACAGGCGGGCCAGCACGGTGGCGGCATCGGCGTCGAGGAGGACCTCGCTGCCGCCGCTGTCCAGCAGGCCGGCGATACGCTCAAGCAGCCCCCGATGCGCATCGCCCTGGGCCGCCAGGCAGAACACCCCGTTGACCTCACCGGACGCATCATTGATAGCCAGTTCCGGGGTAGCCAGTGACAACGCCGGGGTCGTGACGCCCCGGTGACTGGTGGTCAGCCACAGGCCCTGGCCAAGCGACAGCGGTTCCTGGCCGGCCACGGTGGCGATGAAGTCGCTTTCCACGCACCCGACCTGACGCAGGCGGGCGGCCGCCGCCAGGGCGAGCTCGAAACGGTCACGGGCGGGAAACTTCAGGCACAGCGTGTCGGCGTCCAGGCGGGCCTCGACGACGGCCTTGGACAACAGCGCGGCGATCGCGTCCGGCGAGGCGGCGGCGGCCAGCCGCTCGGCAACCCCCTCGCGATCCAGCACATGGGTCAGCTGGCGCAGGATATCCAGATGCTCGTCACTCTGGGCGGCGATGGTCACCAGCACGTGCACGCGGTTGCCATCGTGCCAGGTCACGCCGTGCGGGAACTGCAGCACCCTCACCCCGGTGGCGCGCACATGCCGACGGCTTTCGGGGGTCCCGTGAGGGATCGCGATGGCATTGCCGAGCCAGGTCGAGGACTGCGCCTCGCGGGCATGCAGTCCATCCCGGTAGTCGGGATCGACCAGTCCCGCCTGGTGAAGCAGTTCGGCCGCCTGGTCCAGGGCGGCCTGCCAGTCATCGGCATGGCGATCGAGCCGGATGTCGTCCGGGCGTAGTGTCAGCATCAGGACCTCCTGTATCTCGTGGCGACCCGGGCAGTGGCCCGTGACGATGGCTGGATGACGCCTTGACTCGCTCCAGCTGAATCGTGTCACCTTGCGTAAGGTGAATGCTGGATCGATTCTTCTTTTCTAGCAAGCCGAATCGACTACAACTTTAGGGGTACGGGAAGACACCACAGTCAGCGTAGACTGTTAAAGAAACATCGAGGGAGACCTGCATGACACTCGCCGAAATCGCCCAGTTGGCCGGCGTCTCGCGGACCACCGCCAGCTATGTCATTAATGGCAAGGCACGTCAGCACCGTATCAGCCAGGACACCGTCGACCGAGTGATGGCCGTGGTCGAGCGCCACGGCTATCGCGTCGATGCCCAGGCCGCCGCCCTACGGCGCGGGTCGAGCCGCATCCTGGGGTTGATCGTGCCCGACCTGGAGAACCTCAGCTATGCCCGGCTGGCCAAGCTGCTGGAACGGGGGGCGAGGGAGCAGGGCTATCAGCTGCTGATCGTGGCCTCCGACGATCGAGCGGAGACCGAGCGGGAATTGGCCCTGGCGCTGCGGGCCCAGCGCTGCGAGGTGCTGATCACCGCCAGCTGCCTGGCCATGGAAGACCCCTTTTATACCGACCTGATGGCCGGCGGCCTGCCGGTGATCGGCGTGGACCGCGGCTTGCCGGCCGAACGCTTCGCCAGCGTGGTCGGCGACGACCGGCAAGCCGCCGAGCGCCTGACCCGCTCGGTGTTGCGCCCCGGCGTGCGACGCATCGCCTGGCTGGATGCGGTGCCGCAGCTGTCGATCAGCACCGAGCGGCGCGCCGGCTTTGAGGCCGCCCTGGCCGGGCAGACACTGGACAGGGTGACGTGCAGCGGCGCACGTTACGAACGGGCCGAAGGCGCTCGCCTGATGCGTGATCTGCTCGATAAACAGGGGCTGCCCGATGCCTTGGTGACCGCCTCCTACGCCCTGCTGGACGGCGTCTTCGATGTGCTGCTGGAAGATGGCGGCCTGCCCCAGGGACTGACCCTGGCCACCTTCGGCGACAATCGCCTGCTCGACTTCCTGCCGCTACCCGTCAACTCCGCGGTCCAGGATCACGCGGTGATCGCCCGGGAAACGCTGGCGCTGGCGCTGGCGGCCTCCCGAGGTGACTACCGGCCCGGGTGCGTGACCGTGCCCCGGCACCTCCGATGGCGGCTGCCCTCACGCACCGCGACGGCCTCCGCCCCGGCCACGGGATAATACCGCTCACTCTGCCGGCAGAGCGGCGGCCAGGGCCGCCAGGGTCGTCGTGACCCGCTCTTTCAGGCTCGCCAGGACCATCTCGGCCTCCGCCAGCCGGTCCGCCATGGCCGTGTCTTCCAGGCGGGCCGCCAGCCCTGCCACTGCGACCGCGCCCAGGCTCGCCGACTCTCCCTTGAGCTGATGAGCCAGGCGTCCTGCCTCCCCGCCCTCGCGACGCACGAGCGCTTGGGTAAGCTGCTCGAGCCGCTCCTCCACCTGTTCGCCGAACAGCCGGATCAGCGCCGCCAGCCCCGCATCATCGAGAGTCGCATGAAGCCCCGCGAGAACTTCATCGTCCAGGACGTCGCCGGCGGTGCCTGGCGCGCCTGGCGGTTCAGGCGGGGCAGTCGCTGGAAGCAGGTGACGCTGCAGCACGTTCCCAAGGGTCGCCTGGAGCAGTGGCTTAGCCAGGTAACCGTTCATGCCGGCGGCCAGGCAGCGCGCCCGGTCCCCGTTGCCGCCCCCGGCGGTCATCGCCACCACGGGGACCTCGGCCAGCCAGCCCCCCCGGGCCCGCAGGGCGCGTGTGACCGCCAGGCCATCCTGGTCGGGCATCTGCACGTCCATGAAGATCAGATCGAAGCGCTCCCGAGCGACCTGCGACAGCGCCTCGCCACCCGAGGCGGCCACGCGGACCCGACAGCCCAGCCTTTCCAGCATGGCCACCGCCACCTGCTGGTTCACGGGGTTATCCTCCACCACCAGCAACCGGACCGCCTCCGGGTGACGCCAGGTCACCGGGGGGATCGCCTCCTCGGTATCGGCTGGCCCGGCGACCACCAGCGGCAACACGCACCAGAAGCGGCTTCCCGCCCCCGGTTCGCTGGCCAGGCCGATGCGACCGCCCAAGGCCTCCACCAGCTGCTTGCTGATGGCCAGTCCCAGCCCGGTGCCACCGAAGCGACGCGAGGTGGAGGGGTCGCCCTGCTGGAAAGGCTCGAACAGTGACGCCTGCTGGCTGGCCGGAATGCCACAGCCAGTATCGGTCACCTCGAAGCGCAGCTCGTTCGCCGGCGTCGCCCCTACGGTGAGCCGCACCTCGCCCTGCTCGGTGAACTTGACGGCATTGGACAGCAGATTCAGCAGCACCTGACGCAACCGGCCGGGATCGCTAACGACCCTGCTGGGCAAGGCCGGATCGAGACGCGACACCAGGCGAATCTCACGTACCCGCGCCTGCGGCGTGAACAGCGTGACCGCCCCTTCCACCAAGGGCGCCAGGCAGAATGCACGCGTCTCCAGGTCGAGACGGCCGGCTTCGATCTTCGAGAAGTCCAGGAGGTCGTTGATCAGTTCCAGCAGGCGTCGGGCACTGTCATGGATGGTATCGACATAGCGGCACGTGGGCCCGGGAAGCGGCTGGCCCACCAGCAGCTCGCTCATGCCGATCACCCCGTTGAGCGGGGTGCGGATCTCGTGGCTGACGGTGGCCAAAAACGCCGACTTGGCCTGGCTCGCCGACTGGGCGCGACGCGCCGTCATCTCGAGTTCGCCGCTCAGGGTTTCCAGTGCCCGCCTGGCGGTGGCGTGGTCACGCACCTCGCGGAACAGGAAAGTGACGACCAGCATCGCGGCCAGGCTCATGCCCAGGATCAGTGCCATCAAGAGCGCATAGAGCCCCTGCAGGTGCTCACGCTCGCGGGTCGCGGCCTCCGCCAGCCGCCCATTGATAGCGATGAGCAGGCGCTCCGTGACCGCACTCAGGGCGCTCAGGCGACTCACCAGCGTTATCTTGTCCCCCCCACTCAAGCCCTCGAGGTCGCTCAGCAGCTCGTCCAGTTCGGTGAGCTGCTGTCGAATGTTCTCGACCAGGGAGGCCGCCCCAGCGATCGTCGCGAGCAGTTCCCGGATGTCGCTCTGCTCGAGCAGGGTAAGGCGGCTGTACAGCAGCTCGAAGCGCAGCCTCAGGGCCTCGAGAGCATTTTCGGGAAGGTCCGGGCGCGCCAGGTAGATACGCATCTCGACGGCATCCCGGTCGAGCTTGTAGGCGTGCCAGGCGGCATCACCGCCGACACTCTCGGCCAGGCTGTCATGGCGCCAGGCCACCAGGCCCACCACCACGAGCGCGGCGGTCAACAGCAGCAGGGCGGCGACGGCACCCAGCTTGAGACGCAGGGGGTAGCGCAGCACGGCTCTCGGCTCCCGGGAGGGTCAGGGGACGTGGATGTGATTCACCTGCCAGACCGAGCGGAAACGGATGGCCTCGGTGTGCAGCTCGGGATGCTCACTGAAGGGATAGAGCACGAATAGCGGCCCGAAGTCACGAATCGCCATGGGCTCGCCGTTGCGGGTCATGGCCAGGATGACCCCATAACGCCGGAAGTCGGACACCGGGACTCTGGCCTCGAAGCCGTTCAGGGCCCGGATCCTCACCACGTCGCCACGAGCGCCCACGGCCTCGAGGAGGGCCTCGGCCAGAGGCCCCTCGAAGCGCCCTACCTCACGATGCCAGGGCGTGTTGGTCTCGATGCCACGCCCCGGAAGGGCCTCGAGCATGGCTCGGTCGAAGCGAGCCTGGTCCCCCACGTTGGTGCGCGTGATGTGACCGCTGACCGTAAGCAGGGTCGGACCAGTGGGCGCCGGGAGTGGCGCCGCTTCGGGCCTCATGGTGGGCAGGCAGGTCAACAACAGGATGAGTGTCAGGCGATGACAGACTCTGGTCAGCATGGGTAGCACTTCCGCATCAGGCACAACATCCGGAGAAGCCTACGCGATTCATGGCTCCAGGTCAGGCGTTGCCGGTACGAGAATGCCGAGGGGCGCCGATGGCGCCCCTCGTCGCTCCTGGCGGCAGGCTCGGCTCAGCCCCGCATCTCCTCGCGAGGCTCGATGCGAACCAAGTCCTCGTAGGCATGCCAGCTGGCATGGCCCAGTACCGGCAGGATCAGCGCCAGCCCGATGTAGAAGGTCATCACGCCGACCAGTACACAGCCGGTAAGGATCGCTGCCCACAGCAGCATGGGACGGAAATTCCTGGCCACCGAACGGACACTGGCCTCGATGCCTTCCATGAAGGTCAGGTCCTGGTCCATCAGGGTCGGAATCGCCACCACACTGATGGTGAAGGCACCGAAGGCGAGCAGGCCACCGATCCCGGTCCCCACCACGAGCATGCCCAGCCCCTGGGGCGTGGTCAGCAGTGCCGCATAGAGACTCTCGGGACTGGGCACCTCGAAGCCGAAGAACAGGGCAAACAGCAGCATCGCCATGTTGAACCAGGCCAGCAGGAGCAGTACCAGCATCACGCCGATCATCGCCAGTTGTCCGGCATGGCCCCTCCAGCCACCGAAGGCATCGCCCAAGGTAGGCGACCGGCCGGCCTCCAGCGCCCGACTGATGCCGTAGGACCCCACCGCCACCAGGGGGCCCATGAACATGAAGCCGGCGATCAGGGGCAGCAGCCAGTGCCACAGGCCCAGGGTGAAGGCCCCGGCCGTGATCGCGATACTCAGGCCGACCCAGAACAGCCCGTAGGCCAGGCTCACCGCCATGGCATGCCGGAAGTCCTCGAAACCGGCTGCCAACCAGGCCTTGGGCTTGTCCATTCCCACGGGTCGGATGGTGATCTTGACATTGGGCGTGGCCGACTTGTCACGTGATTTGATTGCCGCACTCATGGTTGGTGTCACCCCTGTTGCCACCGATGGAGTCCCGGCACCGCCGGGCCAGACTGAGGCCGCATCCACCAAGGATGCGCACTCTGTAATCCCTCTTCAATGTAGACGACCACCGTCGACCCCGCCGACACGCCAAGCGTTGGTGTACCAACGCAGTCATCCACCGGCGTCTCCCTCTCATCCCGGCAGCACGGCCAGACAAGCGAGCGCCCCCGCCATGGCGGGGGCGCACGTCCGTGAACAACGGTGGGCGAAGGCTCACCGCACGATCATCACCGAGATCTTGGTGTGATGCACCACGTGCTCGGCGTTGGGCCCCAGTACGTAATCCGCAAACTTGCGCTTGTTATGGGACGCCATGACGATCAGGTCAACCTCGAGCTTCTTGGCCGCCTTGATGATCGCCTCCCAGGGGGAGCCATCGACGATCACGCTCTGGACGGTGATGTCCTCGGGCACGTGGTCCTTGATGAAGGCATGCTGAGCATCCGACACCGCCTGGTGGGCCTTCTCGGCGAAGTCCGCGGGGAAGTAGGCTCCTACCAGCGGCATACGGTAGTCCGGCAGTACCGTCACCACATGCAACGAGGCGCCGAAGCTGCGACACAGCGCCAACGCCGTGGGCAATGCCTTATCCCAGGAAGCCTCCTCGTTGAGGTCCACCGGCAACAGGATCTTGCTGTACATGGTCGTGTCTCCTTCAGGCTCGAGCCGGGGCAGCGCTACGATCACGCCGCCGCCGTTGCAGCATCACCACCAGCCCGAATACCACAAAGGCCGGTATCCACATCCATTCCTTGGTCCAGCGATCCACCGGGGCCTGGACCTGGATGATCTCCTGGTCGAAGTCGAAGCCCATGTCCGCCGCCTGGCTGCCGAAGGCAACCATATCGACCACGGCACGCTCCTCCTCGATGATCAGCTCCAGCCCCAGGTTCTCCAGGCGTTCCTGCCCCGTCTCGCCCTCCGGCACCGGCAGGGTCATGTAGGTGGTCATGGGATCGCCATAGGCATCCAGGCCACTGACCTGCAGCCTCAGGGTGGTGTCCTCCTCGGCGTTGCCCAGGGCCTCGACGAACTGCGCCGGGGGCACCTCCCGGTAGGGGTCGTGGATCATGTCCATCCAGAACCCCGGCCGGAACAGGGTGAAGGCCACCAGCAGCAGCAGGATCGACTCGTACCAGCGGCTGCGTGCGATCATGAATCCCTGGGTGGCCGCAGCGAAGATCAGCATGGCGATGGTCGATACCACGAAGATCAGGATGCCCTGCAGGAAGGTCACATCGATCAGCAGCAGGTCGGTGTTGAAGATGAACAAAAACGGCAGCGCCGCGGTCCGCAGGCTGTAGTAGAAGGCCTGGAAGCCGGTACGGATCGGGTCCCCGCCGGAGACGGCCGCGGCGGCGAAGGAGGCCAGGCCCACCGGCGGTGTCACGTCGGCCATGATGCCGAAATAGAACACGAACAGGTGGACCGCGATCAGCGGCACCAGCAGGCCGCTCTGCTCGCCGAGTTGCACGATCACCGGAGCCAACAGCGCCGAGACCACGATGTAGTTGGCCGTGGTGGGCAGACCCATGCCGAGGATCAGACTGAGCACCGCGGTGAGCAGCAGGATCAGCATCAGGTTGCCCATGGAGAGGATCTCCACCACGTCGGCCAGCACCAGGCCCACCCCGGTCTGGGAGACGGCGCCGACGATGATGCCGGCGGTGGCCGTGGCGATGCCGATGCCGATCATATTGCGGGCACCGGTCACCAGTCCGTCCCACAGGTCCAGGATCCCCTCGTGAATATCCGCGGTCATGTTGCTGCGCCCCCGGAAGATCGAGGTGATGGGACGCTGCGTCAGCATGATGAAGACCATGAAGACCGTGGCCCAGAAGGCCGAGAGTCCCGGCGAGAGGCGCTCCACCATCAGACACCAGATCAGCACGATCACCGGCAGGATGTACTGCAGCCCGACCATCACCGTGGGGCGTGTCTGGGGCAGCGTATAGACCGGCTCATTGGGGTCGTCGAGCTCGAGCTCCGGATAGCCGGCCGCCAGCTTGAGCAGGCCCACGTAGATCGCCGCCAGCACCACGGCGACCACCCAGGGGGTGGCGTCCCCTAGCACCGGCTTGAGCCAACCCAGGCCGTAGTAGACCACCAGGGCGGTGATCATCATCAGCAGCAGACCGCCGAGGAAGCCGATCACCTTGCGCACCAGGGGCTTGGGAGGATTGCTGCTCTCCAGGCCTTGCATGTTGGCCTTGAGGGCTTCCAGGTGGACGATGTAGATCAAGGCAATATACGAGATCAGGGCCGGCAGGAAGGCGTGCTTGATCACTTCCACGTAGGAGATGCCCACGTACTCGACCATCAGGAAGGCGGCGGCCCCCATGACCGGCGGCATGATCTGGCCATTGACCGAGGAGGCCACCTCCACGGCACCGGCCTTCTCGGCGGGGAAGCCGACGCGCTTCATCATCGGCACGGTGAAGGTGCCGGTGGTCACCACGTTGGCGATCGAGGAGCCTGAGATTAGGCCGGTCATGCCGGAGGCCACCACGGCGGCCTTGGCCGGTCCGCCCTTGTAGTGGCCCAGCAGCGAGAAGGCGACCTTGATGAAGTAGTTGCCGGCCCCGGCCTTGTCGAGCAGGGCGCCGAACAGCACGAAAAGGAAGACGAAGCTGGTCGACACGCCGAGCGCGATGCCGAACACGCCCTGAGTGGTCAACCACTGGTGGTTGATCAGGCCATACAGGCTGACCCCGCCATGGGCCAGGATCCCCGGCATCCAGGGACCGGCCAGGCTGTAAATGAGGAACACCAGCGCCACGATCATCAGCGGTGGCCCCAGGGCGCGCCGCGTGGCCTCGAGCAGCAGCAGGATGCCGATGATGCCGACGATCACGTCCTGCAGGATGGGCGCGCCGGGACGCTGGGCCAGCTGCTCGTAGAATATGAACATGTAGGCGCCGCAGAAGGCCGCCGCCGCCGCCAGCACCCAGTCCTGGATCGGGATGCGGTCACGAGGGGAGCGTTGCAGGGCCGGATAGGCCATGTAGGCCAGGAAGAGGGCGAAGGCCAGGTGGATGGAGCGGGCCTCGGTGGCGTTGAAGACCCCGAAGCCCAGCATGAAGGGAATGGGGGAGGCGATCCACAGCTGGAACAGGGACCACGCCGCGGCAATGCTGACCAGCAGCTTGCCCGGTACCCCGGCCGGTTTCCTGGCCCCCGAGTCGGTGGAGGCGACCATATCCTCCAGGTCGACCTCGGTGCCGGAAGCCCTCTTGTTGTCCTCAGTCATAAGCATGCCCTGCTCTGAGTCGGTTGATTCTTGAATCCATGGAAAGCGCCGGTGCATCAGACGCAGAGTGCGCGGCCCCCGCTGTGGATGGCCGCGCACTCTCGCTGCTGGCTGATGAGCTGGGCTCAGGCGCCGCAGATCACTCGATCCAGCCCTGCTCGCGGTAGTAGCGCGCCGCCCCCTCGTGCAGGGGCGCGGAGATGCCGGAGGTCACCATCTCCTGGGGGTCGAGGTTCTCGAAGGCCGGGTGCAGGCGCTTGAAGCGGTCGAAGTTGTCGAAGATCGCCTTGACCGTCTGATAGACCACTTCCTCGTCGGTATCGGCATCGGTCACGAAGGTGGCGGCCACCCCGAAGGTGGGCACGTCGTCCGGGTTGCCCTTGTAGAGGCCACCGGGGATGACCGACTTGGAGTAGTAGGAATGCTCCTCGACGATCTCGTCGATCACCGGGCCGTCCAGCGGGACGAGGCGAGAATCGACGGTGGTGGTGGCTTCCTGCAGGGAGCCGTTGGGATGGCCGACCACATAGACCATGGCATCGATGTTGTTGTCGGCCAGCGCCGCGGCCTGCTCGGCGGCGTCCAGCTGGGAGGCCAGGGAGAAGGTATCCATGGTCCAGCCCTTGGCCTCCATGACCACTTCCATGGTGTTGCGCTGCCCGGAGCCCGGGTTGCCGATATTGACCCGCTTGCCCTCCAGGTCATCGAGACCTTCGATGCCGGAATCGGCGCGTGCCAGCATGGTCAGCGGCTCGCCGTGGACACGGAAGACGGCACGCAGCTCCTCGTAGGCATCCCCCTCGAAGTTGCCGGTACCGTTGTAGGCTTGGTACTGGACATCGGACTGCACCACGCCCATGTCGAGCTCACCGGACTTGATGCCGTTGATGTTGGCCACGGAGCCGCCGGTGGAGGGGGCATTGCACTTGATGTTGGCGTCGTCGAGGCGATTGACGAGACGACACACGGACTGGCCGACCACGTAGTACACGCCGGTCTGGCCACCGGTGCCGATGGTGATGAACTTCTGCTCCTGTGCCATGGCCGGCGATGCGAACATCGCGGCACCGAGCAACGCACCCGAGAAGGCGGCGGCGGAGAAAGCATGGCGTTTCATTGACACACCTCTTTGACGTTGTGGGCAAAGCTTCAGTTGGCAGTCCTGCGGTAGCGACCGCCGGCGGCTAAACCGCCTCTTCCTACTTTAGCGAAAAAAACGACTGCTTGATGAGGCTTTTTTCGAGGCTCCTGAAGTCTAGTGCCGGTCAACGTTTAGTGTGCGTTAATTTTGGGCCCTCCTCGGCGCCCATGCCCTGTACCGGCCGCCTGTCACGACCCCCTTCTCCCGCCGCCTGCAGCGTCTCCTTGAGCCAGCGTGGGACGAAACGCCTGCGACCCCCGCAGGCTGAAACGGCTATATGCAAAAAAGCGATACGGTGTACGCTGCCGGGAACCGGGTATCCGACCCGGTCCTCTCGCCATGCCCACCGGGAGCCCGAGCCATGAAGCTACTCGCCGGCCAGATCCGCATCCCCCGCACCCGCTGCCGCGGTGACCAGCTTGCCCACCTGCAGTCGCTAGGACGGCGCCTGCGCGAGGCCTGTCGGGAGGCGACACCAGACCTGGTCGTGTTGCCGGAGCTCGCGGCCCAGGAGTACGGCGATGCCGCTTTCGCCTGCCTGCGCGACCTGGACGACAACCTTGAGGGACCGGTGTTTGAGACCTTCGCCGGCCTGGCCCGGGAACTGGGCTGCCATGTCGCCTACGGGGCGGCGCGGCGGCACGAGCCCCGACGCAACGGCGCCCGACGCAACGGCGCCCGACACGTCATCAGCCAGGTGCTGGTCTCCCCGGAGGGCCGCGTGGCGGGTATCTATGACAAGCTGCACTGTGCCCAGTTCGGGGCTTCCGGCGAGGCGGCGTACTTCGCTCCCGGCGAGCACCTGCTCGTCGCCGACATCGCCGGCTGGCGAGTGGGCGTGATGATCTGCTACGACCTGCGCTTCCCCGAGCTGGCCCGGCGCCTCGCCGATGAAGGCGTCGAGCTGGTGCTGCACCCGGTCGCCTTTACCCCGGACTTCTCCTTCGCCAGTTGGCACGCCTTCGTCACCGCTCGTGCCATGGAGCGCCAGGTCTACTGGTTGAGCCTCAACCGGGCCGGCGATGCCTGGGGCCACTCGCTGCTCTGCCCGCCGCTGGTGGATGAGACCCATCTGCCGCAAACGTTCGGCAATGAGGAGGCCCTGCGCTGGTTCACGCTGGACCGAGGCGCCCTGACGGCGGCCCGGGAACGGCTGCCGCTGTCCCGGGATCGCCGCGATGACATTGATGCCCTGCCACTTTGGCGACCAGACTGGGAGTAGTGAACCGACAGGACATCGCAACGAGACGGAACATCGCAACGAGAGGAGGGTATGCCATGAACGCGACCATCGAGTGTCGCCAAGGCGACATCGCCCGCCAGGACGATATCGATACCGTGGTCAATGCCGCCAACGCGCAGCTGCGCAGCGGCGGGGGGGTGGCCGGCGCGCTGCATCGCGCCGCCGGGCCGGCGCTCGCCGAGGCAGGTCGCCCGCTGGCGCCTATCAAGCCCGGCCAGGCGGTACTGACCGACGCCTTCGACCTGCCCAACCGCCATGTCATCCACTGTCTGGGGCCGGTGTATGGCGTCGACGAGCCCTCCGATGAGTTGCTCGCCGCCTGCTACCGCAATGCCTTGCAGCTGGCCGAGCGCCATGGCATCGAGAGCCTGGCCTTTCCGGCGCTGTCTACCGGCGCTTTTGGTTACCCGGCCGCCGAGGCGGCCCGCGTCGCGCTGTCGACGGTGCTCGACACCCTGCCCGACTGCCCGGGTATCCGGCGGGTGCGCTTCGTGCTGTTCGACGCCACCAGCGCCGAGCTCTACCAGCGCACCCTGGCCGAGCTGCAGGGCGAGGAAGGGGCACAAGAAGGCAAGGAGTGAGGGACCACAGCGCGCCATGCCGCGAGCCGATCAGCGCCTGGGCGAAGTGCACCAGCCGAGCCACCACCCCGGCCTTCTCGAAGATCAGTCCGGGCCGATGGCGACCGCCGACGGGAGGAACAGGGGTCACTCGCCCTGCATGTCGGCCCGGGCCGCCTCGACGAGCGCCTCGCCGATGCGCGGCCCCCACTCGTCGTGGACCGGCTCGGTGGCCTCGACGAAGGCCTCGTGCTGCGCCTCGTCGAGTTCGGTGACGGTGACACCGCGCGCCTTGATCGCCGCCAGGCGTTCGGGCTCTTGCTCGCGGGTCATCGCGATCTCCCAGGCCCCGGCCTCCTCGGCGGCCTCCCTCAGCAGGGTGCGCTCTTCATCGGAGAGCGAGCCCCAGACCTGCGGGTTGACGGCGAAGATCAGCGGATCATTCATGTAGTTCCACAGGGTCAGGTGGTCCTGGCCCGCCTGGTCGATGCGCGCCACGTCGAACACCGACAGCGGGTTCTCCTGGCCGTCCACGGCCCCGGTGGTCAGCGCCGGCTTGGTATCGGCCCAGCTCATCTGGATGGGGTTGGCACCGAGCGCGGTGAAGGTGTCCTGGAACAGCGGCGAGCCCACCACGCGGATCTTGAGGCCCTCGAGGTCATCCGGCTCGTCGATGGGCCGCCGGGAGTTGGACAGCTGGCGGAAGCCGTTCTCGCCCCAGGCCAGCGGCATCACGCCGCGAGACTCGATGGCGTCGAAGACCATCGTGCCGGCCGCGCCGCCGGTGACCGCATCCACGGCCTCGACATCGGGCATGAAGAAGGGCAGCGAGAAGAGATTGAGCTCCGGCACCTGGGGCGACCAGTTGATGGTCGAGCCCACCGCCGCATCGATCAGTCCCGAGCGCATGGCAGAGAACTCGCGGGTCTGGTCGCCGTTGACCAGTTGGGCGTTGGGATAGACGCGCAGGGTCAGCTCACCGCCGGAACGTTCCTTTACCAGGTCGGCCCACTTCTCGGCGGCCTGCCCCCAGGGGAAGGCGTCGGAGAGCACGGTGGAAACGGAAAGTTCACGGGCCTGGGCGAAGAGCGAGACGGTCATGATGGCGGTAGTGACCAGCACCACGGCAGGACGAAGAAGAGAACGGGTCGTGGTCATGGCGTGTCCTTGCAGGATCGGCACGGGATCGGCCACGGGCGACTACATCCCGGATCGCTGGGGTCGGAATCGAGATAACGATGATGGCGAGGCCCAAGATGCCCTGTCATCGAAGGGTCATGCAAGCGACATCGACCGGCAGGCACGGGATGCGGCAGGGCCTCTGTGTCGGCTCAGCCGGCGCCGTCATCGACACACAGCCCGCCGTCGCCGGGCCAGCTGACGCAGTCACCGGGGACGATGCCATGCGCCGCGAACCAGCCGGCATTCACCTCCAGCGCCGCCCGATAGGGCGCCGCCGGCCGGGTGATCGGGCAATCGCTCGACGATTTCGCGGTGCAAGGCGTCATGCGATGGATCTCGAGGATGCGTCCGGTCGCGTCGATGAAGGCGATGTCCAGGGGAATCCGGGTGCGGTACATCCAGAAACCATGGCGCATGGGCCACGGCCCGTCATAGAGGAAGAGCATGCCGGCATCCGGGGCGAGGCGGTCACGGTCCATCAGGCCCCGGCTGCGTTCGGCGTTACGCCGCGCCACCTCCACGGTCAAGCGCTGCGGCCCTCGTTCGCCGTGGACGACCAGGGGCACGGTCTCGAGCCCTTCACTGGCTTGGGTGACCAGCACCGAGGGCCCCCACAGGGCGGTGGCGGGCAGCAGGGCCAGGCCCAGCAGCAGCTGGCGACGGGTGGGACGCATCATGAACTTCCTCTTGACAAAGGGCCGAGTCGGTCGGGCATCAGGTGGATGCCAGCGGCCAGCAGCGAGACCCGGACGGCCTCGCCCCGACCCAGGCCGTTGCGACGGGCGGCGTGGGTGGCGATCTCGAAGCGCAGGGTATCGTCGGTGTGGGCCACGCCCAGGGTGACGGAGGTGATGCCGCCGAGCACGGCCATCTCGCGCACCACGCCCGCCACCGGATTCTCGCGTTCGCCGCGGGAGGGGCGGCCGCGACGATGCAGCACCACGTCGGAGTGCGGCAGGTACCAGGCGACCTCGGTCCCCACCGGCAGGTGGGCGAGGCCATGGGCCACTTCCAGCCGATAGTGGCCCCAGCGCAGGCGCCGCAGGCCATCGCGCTCCTCCACGACGCCGCGAAAGACGTTATGGCGGTCGAGCAGCCGCGCCACCTCGGGACTGGCCGGATGACGGAACAGGGTCTCGGCCGGCGCCTGCTGCAGGCTGCGCCCGGCATGCAGCACGCAGAGGCGATCCGCCAAGGCGGCGGCCTCGTCCAGGTCGTGGGTGACGAGAAGCACCGGGACATGGATCTCCTCGCGCAGCAGGGCCAGCTCGCGCTGTAGGCGGCGCCGGGTAACCTGATCCACCGCCGAGAAGGGCTCATCGAGCAACAGCACCCGGGGGCTTCGGGCCAGGGCCCGGGCCAGGGCGACCCGCTGGCGCTGGCCGCCCGAGAGCTCCGCCGGCAGGCGGCGAGCCAGACCCTCCAGGCGCACCCGAGCCAGCCAGGCCTCAGCGGTGGTGCGCCGTTCGGTCGCCGGCAGATGGTCCAGGGCCACCATCACGTTGGCCCGGGCATCGAGGTGAGGGAAGAGCGCATAATCCTGGAACACCAGGCCGACACGACGCTGCTGGGGACGCAGTGCACGCCCCGTGGCGGCCTCGAACCAGGTTTCCTCGGCACAGCGGATCACTCCCTGGGCCGGGCGATAGAGCCCGGCGATAGCGCGCAGCAGCGTGGTCTTGCCGCTGCCCGAGGGGCCCACCAGGGCCAGCAGCTCGCCGGGGTCGCAGTGGAAATCGGCTGCCAGGGGGATGGGCCCCGCCTGGCGAACCGCTACGCTCAGCCGGCCGGATGGAATCGTGGCGTCGGTCGTGGGGGAGAGCGGCTCATCCGACACGTGGTCGCCTCCCGCGTCCGCCGAGCCCGTAGACCACGCCGATGGTCGCGAACGAGACCAGCAGCAGCATCGCCGACATGAGGGCCGCCCCCTGCTCGTCGAAGGCTTGTACCCGGTCATAGATGGCGATGGCCAGCGTCCGGGTCTCGCCATCGATGGCACCGCCCACCATCAGGATCACACCGAACTCCCCCAGGGTATGGGCGAAGGTCAGCGCCAGCGCCGAGACGACCCCCGGCCAGACCAGCGGCAGCTCGATGCGCCGGAAGGTCTGCCAGGGCGTCAGGCCGCAGCACCAGGCCGCTTCGCGCAGGTTGCTCGGCACCGCCTCGAAGGCCCGCTGGACCGGCTGAACGGCGAAGGGCAGGTTGGCCACCAACGAGGCCAGCAGGATGCCGCTGAAGGAGAAGTTCAGCGAGCCGCCGGTGAGCGACTGCCAGGTGCCACCCAAGAGGGCGTCGGTGCCAAACGACTGCATCAGGTAGAAACCGAGGACTGTGGGCGGCATCACCAGCGGCAGCGCCACCAGCGCTTCACACAGCGGCCGGCCACGGAAGCGTGACAGGGCCAGGGTACGCCCCAGCCAAAGGCCGGGCGGCAGCAACAGCAGGCAGGTCAGACTCGCCAGCTGCAGCGAGACGCTCAGCGCCGTCCAGTCCATCAGCGTGCGGCCGCTGCGCCGGGCGCCTGGAAGCCGAAGCGGGCCAGTATCGCCCGGGCCTCCTCGCCCTGCAGCCAGGCATGGAAGGCTCGGGCAGTGTCACCGGCCTGGGGCAGCAGGACCATGCGCTGACGCAGTGGCGCATGCCAGTCGGCAGGAATCCGCACGTACTCGGCTTGTTCGACCAGCGTCGGCGCCAAGGCCAAGGAATAGGCCACCAGCCCCCCCCGGGCCTCGTCCGTCAGGGCGAAGCGGGCCGCCTGAGAGACATTCTCGCCCATCACCCGCAGCGGCGCCGAAGCTTCCCAGAGGCCGGCATGCTCGAGGGCCTGGCGTGCCGCCACGCCGTAGGGCGCGTGCTCGGGATTGGCCAGCGCCACTCGCGGGCGCCCCTCCCCCGCCTGGTACGTCGCGATCGCCTGCTCGACGGCGGCGAGGGGGGCCGTGGCAGGGGGCAGCGTGCCCTGCCCGGCCGGCTGCAACCAGACCAGGTGGCCGATGGCATAGACCACCCCCGCGTCCTGGGTAACGCCCGCCTCATATAGCGCCAGTACGCTTGCTTCGTCCGCCGAGAGAAACAGCTCGAAGGGGGCCTGCTGGGCGATCTGGCGACGGAAGGTTCCCGAAGCCCCGTAGTTGACGCGTACCCTCTCACCGGTCGTAGCGTGGAACCGCTCGATCAGCTCCGGGAAGGCGAACTGCAGTGACGAGGCGACGGCCACCGTGGGCACATCGGCGACGGCCAGGGGGGGAGTCAGCGCCAGCCAGACGACGGCGACCCAGCGAAGGAGTGATGCCATGCGGTAATCCCGAACCCGAAAACCAAGGTGCCGGCATTGTCGGCCAGCCACCGCGGCGGGACAAGCCGAGAGAGGCGTTTGCCCACCGTCGCGGGCCCCTTCAGCCCGGGGTCTGCCCCGCCGCATCGGACGAGCCCAGGATGGCCATCAGGTCGATGGGGGTTTCCCGGGAACGGAGGTCCAGCAGAGCTTCCAGGCCATGGAGGTGGTCATGGATGCAGCGGCGTGCCGCCTCCGGCTCACCGCCCTCGAGCGCCGCCAACAGGGCCGTGTGATCCCCCTCCAGGTAGCAGGACGCCAGCCCTCGCCGCTTGTAGAGGGCGATGACGATGGAGGTCCGCAGCACCAGGTCGGTGAGCATCGCACCGAGCACCCGGTTGGGTGAGTGTTCGGCCAGCAGGTGATGAATGGCCAGGGAGTGCTCGATGCGCGCCGGCTCGTCACTCCGGGCATGGGCCCGGGCTTCCCCCTCGACCTCTGCCCCGAGAGCGGTCAGGGCATCGGCCGCGAGCTGTCCGGCCAGCAAGCTAGCCACCTCCCCCTCTACCAGGCGACGGGCATGGAAGGTCTCGCGGGTTTCCGCGATGCTCGGGGCCCGGACCCTCGCCACCTGGTTGGGTCGCTGGTCGACCACGTGCTCGGAGGCCAGCCTCGTCAGCGCCTTGCGCACCACCGAGCGGCTGACCCCGAAGACGTCCCCGAGGGTCACCTCGGGTAGCTTGGTGCCCGGTGGCAGGCGCTGCATCAGCACTGCCCGACGCACCTTGTCGACGATGTCACGGTCGCCAATGCGCCCCCCCGTTCGGGTCCCGGCCAGTACCACCTCCTGCCAGGCGTTGCTCATGGTGATCCCTCCGCTTGATTCTGTCGCAAGCTTCGCATGTCCGCTCCCGTTTGCCTACAGGCGAGCGGAATTATTGTATACAAAGATTGGCAAGGAATCAGGCGCCGCGGTGTCGCTCGTCCACGTCGAGGATCTTAAGGGTGTTGGTGCCGCCGTGGGCGTTCATGTGGTCGCCGCGGGTGAGGATCACGTGATCGCCCGGCTCGGCGATGCCCTTCTCCACCAGCAGCGC
>NZ_JACHXP010000002.1 GCF_014192215.1 Halomonas cerina | reverse complement strand
GGCACTCGTTCGACCAAATCGCCGATGTTCTGGGCTGCCGTCCAGCGCTCTTCCCCATTGTAGAGCACCACCGGCAGCACCGGGGGCAGCTTGCCCCTGGGGGTCAGCGCCTTCTGTCGGATCACATCCTGGTAGAGCAACCCCAGGTAGCTCATGATCCGCACGGCCATGTACTTGTCGACGCTCGACTGGAACTCCAACAACAGATAGACATAGAGCCAATCGTCGCCCCAGCGTACCCGCCAGATGATGTCATCCTCACGGTCACGCAATTCGTCGGTCACGTAGGAGCCGCTGACCTTCTCCAACGTCGAGAAGTCGAGCTGGGTCACCCAGTCCTCCTTGACGAACCCCGTCAGCAGGTCGCGCACCATCTCTGGATGGGAAAACAGCAACTTGTAACTGTGGTCGTGATGATTGGCCATGCGAACTCCGCTTCAAGAAGCCAGTATACCGCCCCCTGTATTATCGGGTCGAAGAGAGCATCCCGGCAAAGCCGCCCCAGGGTCACAATGGGTGCGATAGGCGCCAGAAGGATGGCCGCCGCGCCTGACAATGCCAAGAGACCTACCCATTCCGCGGCCCCCAAACGAAAAATGGAGCGCACATAGCCCTCCTGGGGCTACGGCACTCCATTTTCCTTCAGCTGGCTGCCCGGCGAACCGGGTCGGTTGCAGAGGGGCCTTACACCACGCTCTTTACCTACCGACTCAACCGCTCCTTGGCGTTACCCCCCGACTCAGGGGCTGTCGATCAAGCGCAGCGAATCCCCCCGCCCCACGGCGTAATACAGCAACCCCGCCTGCTTGAGGGTGGCGGGCTCATAGAGGTTGCGCCCGTCGATCACCACCGGTATGGCGAGCTGCTCCTTCAGCCAGGCGAAGTCGACACTGCGGAATTCCTTCCACTCGGTGCAGATCACCAGCGCATCGGCGCCCTTCACCGCCTGGACGCGGTCGGCCACCAGCACCAGGTCGTCACGCTCGCCATCATACAGGCGGCGGCACTCCCTCATCGCTTCGGGATCGTAGGCCTGCACCCGGGCACCGGCATTCCACAGCGCCTCCATCAGCGTGCGGCTGAAGCATCATGCATGTCCATCACCTGCTTTGCGAAGAAGGCGTACGTGATAGACTGAACCTGTTCCACCAGGAGCTGGCATGAGCGATCTTCTCGACCCCACCAACGATTATGTGTTCAAGCGCCTGTTTGCCGAGGCGCCCGATCTGCTCCTGGCCTTGATCAACGACCTGCGACCCGACTTGCCGGATATCGCCTCGGTGGAGGTGCTCAACCCAAACATCGAGCCCAGCGAACTTTCGGGCAAGTACATCATTCTCGACGTGCTGGCCCGCGATGGCGAGGGGCACTGCTACAATGTCGAGATCCAGGTTCGCCGCTACGGTGCCTGGCACAAGCGAGGGCTCTTCTACCTGGCCCGCACGCTGGGCACCCAGCTCGACGCCGGCGAGGACTACCACTACCTGCGCGCTTCGGTCGGCCTGCACCTGCTGGATTTCGATCTGTTCACCACCACCGACGATGAACGCCAGCAGGCAGTATGGCGCTTCGAGATGCGTGACGAGCATCAGCCCGATGTCACGCTGGGGAACATCCTGCAAATGAACCTGATCGAATTGAACAAGGCGGATCGCCTGGGCCTGCCACCTGGCCCACTGCTCGACTGGATCACCTTCTTCAAGCACTGGCAGGAGGAATTGACCATGGCCAAGATTGCCCACGAGCCTGTTCAGAAAGCCATGAACCGGATTCGGCAGCTCAGTGCCGACGAAGAGGCACGCCGCCTGGCCTTTGTGCGGGAACGGGCGCTGAGGGATGAGATATCGCTGTTGAACGATGCAAAGCGTGAAGGGCGCGAGGAAGTAGCACGCAGCATAATTCTTAAAACGAAAATGGACGACGCAGAGATTGCTGACTTGACCGGCTTGACGGAGCAAGAAGTCATGCAGCTACGCACCGAGCTCAAGCAATAATCCTCCCATGGCGAGGTAGCGGCACCCTTCCAGCGCATTGGCCCACTGCTAGACTGAATCACCTTCTTCAAACACGTCCATACACATCACGTCGTGGCCGACATCGGCCAGACAGGTGCCGGTCACCAGGCCCACATAGCCCGTGCCGAAAATGGTGATCTTCATTCCTTGACTCCGCTATCCATATCCACGTCTGTTCGTTAATTCCGGCACTCAACTGTGTGAGCGTACGGTCCGGCGCTCCGGTTTATTGAGCGATAGGCGCCGGCAGGCGCCCGAAGCTTCCCCCACCGCCGCTACGCGCCGGATGGTGGTCTTCTTCAAGCAGTTCCTGCCGGTTCTTGCATGATGGCCACAAGTCTGCCTATTACCTGCGCCACCAGCGCCTGCGCCCGGTCCTCGCTGGCGGCTTCCACGTAGCAGCGCAGTTCGGGGGCATTGCCGGAGGGGCGCAGATGCACGATCTCCCCATCCTGCAGGGTGACCCGCAACCCATCGGTGGTGTCATGGGAGTCAATCGGCGCCTTGAGATCGAGCGCCTGGCGCATCGCCTGGGTATCGGTCGTCCAGCTTGCCAACAGCTCTCGGCTGCGCTCGGTGGGCACCTGCTGGAGGCGGTCGCTGGCGGTATAGCGCGCCGGCAGCTCGGCAGCCAAGGCGGAAAGCGCCACCCCACGCCGGGCGGCAGCCACCATCAGCGTCAGCGCCGGCAGCAGCGCATCGCGGGTCGGCAAGGCACTGAGTCGACGCTCGCCCTCCTGAAGGTCGCTACCCAGAAGGAAACCGCCGTTGGCCTCGAAGCCGGCCACGCGAAGATGCTGTCGCGAGAGTTCCAGCATGGCGTCCAGCACATAGGGCGAGCCGATGCGGGTACGCCGCACGGCCTCGAAGGCGCCACAGGCGTCGATCGCCGTATTACAGCTGACCGGCACCGCCAAGGCCCGGATGCCCAGCTCGCGGGCACAGAGCAGCCCAACGATATCGCCCCTGAGCCAACGCCCCTGCTCATCGCCCAGCAAGGGACGATCGCCGTCGCCATCGGTGGAGAGCAGCGCCTCCAGGCCGTGCTGCTCGGCCCAGGCCCGGCCGCGCTCGCGATCCTGTTGACCGACGGCCTCGGTGTCGACCGGCACGAAACTGTCGCTGCGGCCCAGCACCACCACCTCGGCCCCAAGGGCTTCCAGCACCTGGTGGTTGAGATCCCGCCCCGCCGCCAAGTGCTGATAGAGCCCCACGCGCCAGCCTGCCAGGGGCTGGCCGACAAACCACTCGGCGTAGCGCGCTACATAACCCTCCCAGGCACGAGCGGAAGCCGGCTGCGGATCGCTGACCGCCAGGGTCGGCAGCTCCCCCTGGGCGGCCATGATCGCCGCTTCGTCGGCCTTGGTGATCTCGCCCTCGGGGTGGTAGAACTTGATGCCGTTGCGATCGAACGGGATATGGCTTCCGGTGATCATGATCGCCGGCACGCCGTCGGCCATGGCCTGCAGCGCCAACGCCGGGGTCGGCAGCACCCCATAGTCATCGACCTCTACCCCCAGCGCCGTGGCAGCGGCGGTGCAGGCCGCGGCCATAGCGGGGCTGCTGGGGCGCAGATCCCGGCCGATGGCCAACCTTTCCACCCGGCCATGCTGTCGCATCACGCCCAGGAAGGCCGCAGTGAAGGCGGCACACGCCTCGTCGGTCAACTGGGTCACCAGGCCCCGTGCGCCACTGGTGCCGAAGGCCACGCCGCTGTCGGCCAGCACCTTCTGAATCGTCATTTCCATATCGACTCCGTTCATGCCCGATGGCGGCGGGTGAGCTTGTCTGCTGAGATAGCCCGGCTTATGCCGGCTGGCGGCCCTTGCCCTTCGCGCCCCGGGCCAGAAACTGCGGCAGCTTCGAGAGGTTCTTGCTAGGCAGCGCCACCAGCGGATTGATGCCGTTGTTGCGCATCGCGGCGACATCTTCGCGTGACTTGCGCAGGATCTGCTTCAGGCTGCCGTTGCTGGCCCCGCCCACGCGCATCTTGACCAGCACCTCGGGCAGGTAGGCGACCTTGACCTTCTCACTGGCGAGGTAACGCAGCAGCGCGTCATAGTCGCCGGCGATCCGGTAGCTCAGGTCGAAGCCGCCGAGTTCCCGGTAGAGCTCGCGGCGCATGAAGAAGGTGGGGTGCGGCGGCATCCAGCCGCGCTTTAGCTTGCCATGGCTAAAGGCGCCGGACGTCCAGTGGCGAATCACCCGCTCGGTATCCGCCGCATCCACGTACTGCAGGTCGCCATAGACCGCGCCCACCGATGGGTCCTCTAAACAGGCGGCGACCCTGGCCAACACCTCGTCATGGGCGTAGAGGTCATCGGAGTGCAGGAACCCCACCACCTCGCCACTGGCCCGGTCGATCCCCTTGTTAAGGGCGTCGTAGATGCCCCGGTCCGGCTCGGAGACCAGCACATCGCCCTCCCCCAGCGTCTGCCGGGCGATGGCCACGGTGGCATCCTTCGAGGCGCCATCGATCACCACATGCTCGATATGCGGCCAGCGCTGGCGCTTCAGGGTGGCAATGGCCTCGCCGATGGTCGCCTGGCTATTGAAGCAGGCGGTGATCACGGAGATGGTCAGCAGCTTACTCATCAGCTGCGTCCATAGCGGTCGTTGAAGCGCACGATATCGTCCTCGCCCAGGTAGGCCCCCGACTGCACCTCGATCAGCTCCAGCGGGATCTTTCCGGGGTTCTCCAGGGCATGCACCTGGCCGATGGGGATATAGGTCGACTCGTTCTCGCTGACGAGTTGGGTCTTCTCGCCGATGGTGACCTTGGCGGTGCCGGAGACCACCACCCAGTGCTCGGCGCGGTGATGATGCATCTGCACCGAGAGCTTGGCCCCAGGCTTCACGGTGATGCACTTGACCTGATAGCGGTTGCCTTGGTCGATGCTGTCGTAGACGCCCCAGGGCCGATAGACCTCGCGGTGGTTGGCCTGCTCGCTGCGCCCTTCGGCCTTGAGGCGCGCGACGATCTGCTTGACCTCCTGCACCCGATCCTTACGCGCCACCAGCACGGCGTCCTTGGTTTCCACCACCACCAGGTCCTCGACGCCCACCGTGGCCACCAGGCGATGGTCGGCATGCACCAGCAGGTTGTGGCTGTCGTGGAGCATCACGTCGCCATGGCAGGCATTGCCTTGGGCATCGCGCTCGCTGACCTCCCACAGCGCCGACCAGGAGCCGATATCGCTCCAGCCGGCATCCAGCGGCACCACGCTGGCGTGCTCGGTGCGCTCCATCACCGCATAGTCGATGGAATCCGCCGGGCAGGCCTGGAAGGCCTCGGCGTCGAGCCGGGTGAAGTCGAGATCCTCGCTGGCCCCGGCCAGGGCCGCGCGACAGGCCTTGACCATGGCCGGCTGGAAGCGCTCGAGCTCCTCCAGGTAACGGCGGGCAGAGAACAGGAACATGCCGCTGTTCCAGTAGTAGTCGCCGGTGGCCAGGTAATCCTCGGCCGTGACCCGGTCGGGCTTCTCGACGAAGCGCCTGACCTTGAAACCGAAGTCGCCCTGCCCTGCGCCGCGCTGGATATAGCCATAGCCGGTCTCGGCATGGGTCGGCACCACGCCGAAGGTCACCAGCTGGCCCTGCTCGGCCAGCCGGCGGGCATGGCTCACGCTTGCGTGGAACTGCGCCACGTCGCGAATCAGGTGATCGGCGGCCAGCACCAGCAGCAGCGCCTCGGGCTCTGCTTCCATTGCCTGCAACGCCGCCAAGGCGATGGCCGGGGCGGTATTGCGCCCTTCCGGCTCGAGCAGGATACGGGCATCGGTGATGCCCTGCTGGCGAACCTGCTCGGCCACCAGGAAGCGGTGCTCCTCGTTGCAGATCAGCAGCGGTGAGCGATGCGCAAGGGGCGCCAGGCGCTTGAGGGTCTCCTGCAGCATGCTGCCCTCGCCGGTCAGCGGCAGAAACTGCTTGGGATGGAGCTGGCGGGACAGCGGCCACAGACGCGAGCCGCTGCCCCCCGCCATGATCACGGGAGTCAGCATGGGAAATCTCCTTTCCTGATGCGGGGGTCTTATGTCCGAACGGGCGTCGAAACGGCCGGTAGATAGGCACGCGTATTGGCGTGCACGGCCTCGGTCGTGGCGATGGCCTGGGGAGACCACCAGCGGTAACGGTCGTGCTGCTGGCGCGGCAGGGCCTCGAGGTCCAGAGCACGCGAGACCTGGTAGGCCAGCACCACATAGTGGGTCGAGAGGCCGGGGTCGAGCATGCTGTCGGCGTAGAAGTGCTGGTACACGCCCAAAAAACGCATATGGGCAAGCTCGATAGCCTGGCCCAGTTCGGCCCGGGTCAGGCGCTGGGCGGCGGCTTCCAGCGTCTCGTCCTTGCGCACCCGCCCACCGGGCACGAACCAGCTGCCCTGGGCCGGGCGGTTCACACGCTGGCCCAGCAGCCACTCGCCCTGGGGATTGGTTACTACGAAGTCCAGCGAGATCAGCGGGGTATGGGCGATCACCTGGTGAAAGGCATCATCGCTTAGCCAGCCTGCGCTGGCGGGTTCCATCTTGGAGCTCATTTCCAAACTTCCAGCCATTGTGGGCGCCGGGGGCAAGGCGAAGCGAGTGTCCTTTGCCATGGGTGAGGCGGAAGTAGAAGAACATCCAGTGGATGTTCTTCCCGCCGAACGGGTTGGCCATGGATGGCCAACCCAGGCCCTGCAAGCGGAGCAGGACGCGAGAGCGCCGCAGGGCAAAGGTAGCGCCCAGGGAGGGGTTCACAGCGCCCTCGCGCAGCTTGCCGACGGAAAAGCCCACCTACATGGAAATCAGCCGCGGAAGCGGTCCTGGTTATCCAGAAACCACTGGTAAGCGTTCTGCAGGCCATCCTCCAGGGTGATGCTGGCCTGCCAGCCCAGCGCCTTGAGCCGCGAGACATCCATCAGCTTGCGCGGAGTGCCATCGGGCTTGCTGGCATCGAAGGTCAGCTCGCCTTCGAAGCCCGTCACGCGCTTTATCGTCTCGGCCAGTTCACGGATAGTGCAATCCACGCCGGTGCCCACGTTGATATGCGAGAGCATCGGTGAGGTATTGGCTTCATAGGTCGCCTCGTCGAGCTCCATCACATGCACGCTGGCCGCGGCCATATCGTCTACATGCACGAACTCGCGCATCGGCTTGCCGCTGCCCCATACCACCACCTCGCTGTCTCCCTGCTGCTTGGCTTCGTGGAAGCGCCGCAGCAAGGCCGGGATCACATGCGAGTTCTCGGGGTGGAAGTTGTCGTGCGGCCCATAGAGGTTGGTCGGCATCACGCTACGGTAGTCGCGGCCATACTGGCGATTATAGCTCTCGCAGAGCTTGATGCCGGCAATCTTGGCGATGGCGTAAGGTTCGTTGGTGGGCTCCAGGGTGCCGGTGAGCAGCGCCTCCTCGCGCATCGGCTGCTCGGCATGCTTGGGATAGATGCACGACGAACCCAGGAACAACAGCTTGTTCACCCCCGCCTGATGGGCGGCGTGGATGAGATTCGCCTCGATCATCAGGTTCTGGTAGATGAACTCGGCCGGAAAGCTGTTGTTGGCCTGGATGCCGCCCACCTTGGCCGCTGCCAGATACACCTGATCGATGGCATGGTGCTCGAAGTAGGCCTGTACCTGGGCCTGATCGGTGAGATCCAACTCATCCCGGCCAGCGGTAAGAATGTGGCGATAGCCCATTGCTTCAAGCCAGCGCACGATGGCCGAGCCCACCATGCCTCGATGGCCAGCGACGAAGATGGTCTGGTCGAGATCGCGTGCCATGCTTAGCCCTCCACCGTGACCGGAATCTCGTAGCCATGCTCCTTGAGCAGCGCATGGCGCTTGGCCACCTTGAGATCCTCGGCGACCATCTCGGCACACATCTCCTGCACGGTGATCTCCGGCTCCCAGCCCAGCTTGGCCTTTGCCTTGGAAGGATCACCCAGCAGCGTCTCGACCTCGGCCGGTCGGAAGTAACGCGGATCGACCCGCACGATCACATCGCCCACCTTGAGCGCCGGGACCTTGTCTCCCTCGATTCGCGCGACGATGGCCATCTCGTCGACGCCCTGCCCTTCGAAACGCAGCGTGATGCCCAATTCCTCGGCACTCAGGCGGATGAAGTCACGCACCGAGATCTGCTTGCCGGTGGCAATAACGAAGTCCTCGGCCTCATCCTGCTGCAGCATCAGCCACTGCATGCGCACATAGTCCTTGGCATGGCCCCAGTCGCGCAGCGCATCCATATTGCCCATATATAGGCACGCTTCCAGCCCTTGGGCGATATTGGCCAGGCCACGAGTGATCTTGCGGGTCACGAAGGTCTCGCCACGACGCGGCGACTCGTGATTGAACAGGATGCCGTTACAGGCATACATGCCGTAGGATTCCCGATAGTTCACAGTAATCCAGTAGGCATACAGCTTGGCCGCGGCATAGGGAGACCGAGGATAGAACGGCGTGGTCTCACGCTGCGGTGTCTCCTGCACCTCCCCGAACAGCTCTGAAGTCGAAGCCTGATAGAACTTGGTCTTCTTCTCCAAACCCAAAAGACGAATCGCTTCGAGAATCCGTAGCGTACCCAGCCCATCGATATCCGCCGTGTATTCAGGAGATTCGAAGCTCACTGCCACATGGGACTGTGCCGCCAGATTGTAGACCTCATCCGGCTGCACCTGCTGGATGATACGCGTCAGATTCGAGGAATCCGACAGGTCCCCGTAGTGCAACACGAAATTCTTATTCTCGGCATGGGGATCTTGGTAGATGTGGTCTACCCGTTGTGTATTGAATAGTGAAGCCCGGCGTTTAATGCCATGGACTTCGTACCCTTTCTCTAGAAGGAGCTCAGCCAAATAAGATCCGTCTTGCCCAGTAACCCCAGTAATCAATACTCTCTTTCTATACATCATAATCACTCTTGATCATTTGACGTTTCCGCACCAACGCATCTTTCAACACAGCAATATACCTTGCCTGAACCACATGCACAGAAAACTTCTCCTCAACATGCAGCCGCCCTGACTTCCCTATGATTTCACGTGAGTCATGGCTCATCAGAAGGCCATTCATTATGCACTTTGCGTAAGACTTATAACAAAACGGCTCGGCAAGAAACCCACTGACACCATCGACGACAACATCTTGGAGGCCAGAGGATTTAAATGCTACGACAGGGGTTTCACATGCCAGGCTTTCTGCTGCCACTTGCCCGAACGCCTCAACCTTTGAAGGCACAAGAGTCCAATCGCACATAGCGTAGAGATTACGCATATCCGATGCACTGCTCACCTTCCCGGCATTGATCATGCGGAACCCATGAAAAACCCCCTCATCGAACTTCCCACTCCCAAAAAACACTAAGCAGACTTTCTCGAGAAGTTCCGGCGCAGCTATGCTCTTTAAATGCAATAAAGCCTTTTCTGCAATATCGTGCCCTTTCAGCGGATTGTGCTGACCATTGACTGCACCAAGACAGATCACGACATCCTGTTTACTAAGACCAAACATGACCCTTAGACGCTCTTTCTCATCAGCTAAGGCTGGATAAAAAACATCTGTAGGTATTGGGTTAGGGAGCAATCTGATATCCTTACCTTCTAAAACTACGCTCGACTTGGCTCGCTCCAACATCCAGGATGACGGCACCGTGATTATTAGATCGTTTCGGCCATTCAGTTGCCGGCATTTCAGCCACCATATCACATAATTCCAGTTTATCCCCCGCACACCATCCTGAAAAAAACGGTAACCATCACGAAAGAATGGATTTTGATTCTCGACATCTGCATAGTGTTCGGCGCCACAAAACAACCACTCATCATGAAGCGTGATGATGCTGAACTTTGGAATCATAGACAGCCTAAAAATACTAAGCAGATCATTGTTGAACCAATGGAAATTGAAAATCGCTTCGGGGTTAGGTTGCTGCTTCTCTGAGCGAAGGTAGCTAAGCAAATTTCTCGAAGAAAATATATTCAGCGAGTGCTTAACGGGATTAGCATCCGCCATCAGCTTCAAAAGTCCTAGTGAAAAAACTCGCTTAAAGAAATGAAAGGCGTAACAAAGACCTAATTTACTTTCCTCATTGTCCGCAGCAGAGTCAGCAACTATGCGCAGAACTTCTGTCCGAGCGCCTCTCAATAATATATTATAGAACTTTCTTGCCGCAATAGCAGCCCCACCTTCTACTAACGAAAAAGAAACAATAAAAACCTTCATAAACCAAACCTTTTGCGTGTTCAGAATCAAGATTTAGGGAAACTCTGTACAGAAGACATCGGAGCTGCTTTGACCACTTCAGAGGTTGGGCTTTCAATAGAACTTGCGCAACGAGGCATATTCCATGACATTTTCCACAACGACACAGCGCTCAACAAAAAAATATAAATTACTGGACTTACAGCACCCAACATCCAAGGCTCAAAAAAGTTTGAAACAATTATTGATAAAGACATAAACAAAAGTATTAAAGAGCTAGATGATTTAGGCCTTTTAATATAAAATCTTATCGTTGAACACAAAAATAGCAGCAGAGAAAAAAAGATAAACACTCCTCCAGCAACACCCAACTGCGAAGCTGAACCAAAATAGCTATTTTCTCCAAACCTTATAGTCTCGCCAAGCCAAGGCTCACCAAAAATAGGATATTTTAAAAATAAATCAACTTGATCCTCCCAAACGTAAAACCTGGTATTTTGACGACCTGAGAAAATATCAAAATATTCAGTCAAGCCGACATCAAAAAAATACAATATGCCTAGCAAAAACAGAAACAAAGAAAACAACACCAAAATAACTCTACCTCTGACCAGAATATAAGCATTAAAAAAAAATGAAAAAACCATTAATGAAAGGCCACCTCTTGAGCCAGTCTCAAGAACCAAGATACATGCTAACGAGAGAACAACTAATGCCACAGGGGCATGTAAAAAAGCAATAGGGAAAACTTTTTTATAAAATGAAAGAAATGCAAATGAAAGAATGCTTATAGTATAAGCCAAAACATTAGGGTTATAAGTTAATCCATAAAACCTAGAATGTATGAAAAAATCGCTTTCGGCGAACAAAACATATCCGTTTATTACTGCAATAAAAAAAAACGATGCTCCGCAAATAAATAAAAAATCTTCAACGTTTATATTTATTTTTTGATGTTGACTGATAGCCAAAAAGCCAAACAAATAATAATAAAAAACACAGATCAAAAAAAACAACAAAGAGTCAATAAAAAAACCATACATTAGCAGCTTTAAAGAGTACAAAACTAAGAAAAATAAGTACGCACTCACAAACAGCGGAGGTCGCCTTGACCTTAAAGGGTTTCCGCTATTAAACAAAAAAATCAACAAAATTAAAACTAACAAAATGTAAACAAAAGCCCTTCCATTTCTTTGCAAGAACCCCAAACCGCCTGGCAAAACTTTTTCAGGGTCTATCGCATGAAATGAGGAAAACACCAAAAGCAAAATGAAAAATAATACAATTATCTTTTGAGGACATTGATTGCTATGCACACTAGACATAAAATTATAACTCAAACCTCGGTGTATCGTCCCGGGATGCAGTGCAGTGGTCTATGGTACGAACTTTCGAGCGCGTAGGATCCCCTTAGCTCAACAAATACTTCATCAACGCGCCACAATCAAGCACGCCATCCGAGAAGTCATACAGCCGGTCGTCAGCTTCTGTAGCAGAATTAATTAAGAGAGTCAGGTTACTACCATCACAATACAACTTGATGGCTGCACTATAGCCTGTACAGCTTTGGAGTCAACATGCTGTCGAGCTGGTCGACGAGGCCCCGGTCTTCCTGGCCGAGTCGGCTCTCAACTCGCGTACCGTTATCGAACGAGCCGTACTGGCCGAGAAAGTGGTCAACCTGCCGTTGGTGCTGCATGCTAACCACGACGCCGATCCGCCCAAAAGGGGGCGGCATGAAACTGATCAGACACGACAACTTCCTTGACAGTTACCGGGAGGGGGTCACTTCATCACTTCACGGGCCATTACTTCCCGGGACCTTACATCTAGGCGACATTTGAATAAAGTGCAAAAAAATAAAAATCAAACTCCTTAACTTTCCGCGTTACGAATAATTTAAATACTGGTTCAACCTCATAAACTCCTCATCCACACGTTCTCCCTTAGACTTGAGAAAAAACTCTTCCAAATTTTGCCCTGCATACTTGCTCCTGACAAAAGGTATACTGGAGTTTTTAGCCATTGAAGAATCTTCATCTTTCACCATTTTTTCTCTTGAATGTTCTTTAATAACGTCTCCTAAATCCAAACATGGCGTCACTCCAACAAACTTCAAAGCATCATTCAGGACTTGACGGGTATTCTCGACTAGATACTCATACTTGACGAACAATATCTTCTGGTTATTTTGGTTTTCTTTCAACCAAGAGTTCACATGGTCTGTCCACTTTCCAAAACCATCCACCTTGCCTTCTTGAAATTTTTTCAAGAAAGAAGCGAACTTTTCATCACACCGTGCATGCCTTCGCTCAAAATAATAATAAGAGACACAAACCTCTCTCCAGTCTCTTACTATATATATTGCTTTGCGGTATTCCCTCCTGTGAGGCTCATGCGTTTTTATCAACCTTCCACCAGAAGGTAATTTGAACTCGGATTCAGACTGATAGCCAATGTATGGTATCAGCCTTCCAATCTCATTTCTTTTTGGCTTCTCTCCACATATAGCAGTAGCTAACAACGAACGTAACCATGTATTTCCAGACTTAGGATAAGAAGCTATGAAAATATCTAAGGGGTTAACATCTCGATGCCTATGCCGAACGACAAACTCTCGAAAAAAACTATGTTGAAGCGCTTTCTTTGAAGACTCGAACATAATATAAAAAATTCCTCTACCGTAGGGCTAGCCTCACCCTCTTCAGATCAATAGAGCTAAGGAAGTGCCGCATAAATCACTCCACACCTTCATGTCAGCTTTCGGCGGGATTTATACAGCCTTTTCCTTATGGAAACAGTCATCCATTCGGTTATATTACAGGAATAAAGTCTTTAGCTGCATTTTGAACTCAGGATACACCTCTTCAACAAGAAGTCGAGCTCCTCTGGAGCCTTGCATCAAGTTCAAAGAACCTTTTAGCGTATTCATATAATACGCACAAAGAAACTTCACATTATACATGAATATGTCTCTATCATGATCACCCGGTTCAGAAAGGCAAGCTTCTCCAAATAAAGAATGCAGCTCTTTTGGGTCTGATACCTTTACAACATTCTTGTGCCCTTGATAAAAAACAGAACCGAATAAAAAGACTTTCTTCCCCATCAAAAGAGCTTCATATCCTACTGTGCTAGTTAGGGTTGCAACAGCTGACGAGTTTTTTATTAATTCTTTTGTATTTTCGGAGTATGAAAGTAACCTGACGTTTGGCAACCGACACAAGCTTTCATAAAACTTCAAGCTCGGTAATCCAAAGGCACTCACATGGTCTTTCACATACAGCCTAGCGCCCTCTGGCAAGTTGAAAGCCATGTTCCTGATAACTTCATATTCATTTAAATAAGCCCCGCTCAATACTGAAGTTGAAGATTCGGGATGAAAATGAAGCGGATAGAGGAAGTACTTTTCTCCAGCAACAGGTGTTTCATAGTAATGTGTAAGCTTCTTGGCTTTCTTTTTCCTCTTGTAGCTTCTCAAGAACATCAGCCATGACATTTTCAAAGGGCTTACTCGCTGAAAACTACCTCGTCCGTCAGTTTTTATGCTTTGTATTGCAAAAAGAAGCTTTTTAAACTTGTCTTTATTAAAATACTTCTCCATCAAAGATATGTTACCCAGATTATTGAACCTCATATAATCTGGAGTAACTTCTTCGATGCTCGAAATATGCTCGGCGCTCCAGCTATAAAGCCACTGAGGGATATCAATTTTACCCTCATTTATCTTATCTAGCGTCTCGTCAACTTTCTTGTGTTCTGAAAATGGATCGTCCGTGAGCCAGAAACGCCCTGGGATTCGGCTCGGCGTGAACCCCATATATTTCACATCACATTTCTGGCAAACAAACCAACAAAAATATGCGAACGTGTTTGAAACATTCTCATATATCACCAAGTCGACACTTTCTCTGTCGACTATATGCGAAAAAAAATTGAGCAATGAGCTTTTCAGATTATCAAAATATTCTACACGCTTCCTTCCCCACAACCCGTAGACTTCTGATCTTTCAAAGTCAGAGAGCAGAGCATAATTCAAATTAAAGTCGCGATAGTTATCCAAGACCTCAAAGTCACAGCCATCACTTTTAAAAAAATCAGAAAAATTATAAAAGGGAAAATCTACCTTAGAGATGCGATTCTCGACCACTGAATAGGTGCTATCAACAGCAAACACAATTTTATGGCCGTCCTGAGATAGTTTTTTGGCAATCTCATTGAAAAAATGATGGTACTTAGGAGCACCATTCGACAAGATCAGAATATTCATTTACACACCAAATGCCTCATCCTGTATTTCTATGATCACTGCTAATCTTATGACTCTATTGATAGATCTTCTAACGAGATGGGCATATTCTTACGAACATTACTTTCTATTCTTTTTCCCACTATGTCTTTCAGATATTTTGGCTGCAGTCCATAGCCAGGCCTAACACTTCTGATGGCATCCTCGGTAATCACATCTCCAGCCTTCAGATCCTTGACGAAGTACAAAGACCGTCGGAATTTCACATTCCCTTGTTCACTGGACTTCCTGCCGTATTCGACTTGGCCCAGGGCCCGCCAGGCGGTCTTGGTATCACGACAAAGCGCCGCGAGCTCTGCCGGTTCCAGCGAAAAGCTGTCATCGGGGCCGCCGCCGTTGCGGTCCAGGGTGAAGTGCTTCTCGATCAGGCTGGCGCCCAGCGCCACGCTGGTGATCGCCGTGATGTTGTCGAGAGTATGGTCGGAAAGCCCGGTGACCCGCCCGAAGCGCTCGGTCATGTCGGGAATGGTGCGCAGGTTGTAATCCTCCGCCGGGGCAGGGTACCCACTCACGCAGTGGAGGATGGCCAGCTGCTCACAGCCGGCGCCGCGGGCGGCGTCGATGGCTTCCTGGATCTCCTCGGCGTCGGCCATGCCGGTGGAGATGATCATCGGCTTGCCGGTGCGGGCGACGTACTCGATCAATGGCAGGTCGACGGCCTCGAAGGAAGCAATCTTGTAGGCCGGGGCGCCCAGGTCCTCGAGCAGGTCGACCGCGGTGGTATCGAACGGTGAGCTGAAGAGGGTGATGCCCAGCTTGCGCGCGTGCTCGAACAGTGGCCGGTGCCATTCCCAGGGGGTGTGCGCCCATTCATAGAGCTCGTAGAGGGTACGTCCCTTCCATAGCCCCTCGGTGATCTGGAAATCCGGCAGGTCGCTGTCCAGGGTGATGGTATCCGGCCGATACGTCTGCAGCTTGATGGCATCGGCGCCGGCCCGCTTGGCTTCCTCGATGATCTTGAGCGCGGTCTCAAGCTTCCCGTTATGGTTGGCGGAGAGCTCGGCGATGATATAAGGCGGTTGATCGGGACCGATCACGCGGCCATCGATGTTAATCGTCGTCATGGTGTGTCACCTTCTTGAGCTCGATGGTGTAGGTGTGGCCGTGCAGGCGAAAGAACGCCGGATAGCGCTGCGGATCCATGACCCGGATCGCTGGGAACAGGTCGCGCAAGGGCAGTGAAGGATCGATTTCACTGTCCGCCGGCGTGCGTTTGCGATAGTACGTCGGCGTAATGTGCTCAGGCTGCGGCACCGGCTCGGCGCCGGCTTCGATCAGCGTCAGCGCCTCGTCCATCAGCGCCAGTTCCGTGTCGAACAGCAGGCGATGAATCTCGTCATGCAGGGCGTGGGCCGGTACCGGGAAGGTCCGTTTGGCCCAGATGGCTCCCGTGTCCACGCCATCCTCGGCATCGAGCAGGCTCAGCGTGATGGCCTCGGCGCCCTCGAGCAGGGCCCAGATGTGCGGGCTCCAGCCGCGGCCGTGCGGCAGGTCGCTAGCATGCAGCACCAGGGTATGCCGATAGCGCGCCCGGGTGGCGGCATCGATGAGCTGGCTGCAGGAGACGAGGAATAGCACCTCCCCGCCGGGGAGTTCGCCTTTGTCTCGGCACAGGGCGATGTCATGATCCCGCTGGTGTTGCGCCTGCCAACGCGCCAACCAGGCGTTGACGGGATGCTCAGGACTGGTGCACAGGAGCGTAATCTGCATGGGTCATCCGTTACTCAGCAAATGTTGAACGAGCGCCCGCGCCCCCTGCCCCTCCGTGAGGCCGGCAGCGTAGTGCGTCATGGCATCGAGGCGTGCCGGCTCGGCGGTGATCGCCGCCATGACCTGCTCTAGCCGGTCAGCCCAGGCTGAGCTGGCGGTGGTGCCGACATGAATCGCCGCCTGGGCCTCGTCCAGGTGGCGGGCGATCGCTACCTGGTTCTCGGCCAAGGCCACCATCACGGTCGGCAGCCCCAGGCAGCAGCGCTCCCAGGAGGTGCTGCCGGCGGCACCGATGGCCAGGTCGGCCCCGGCCATGCGCCGCGCCATGTCGTCGACGTTGACCGCGACCTCGGTGGGCCATGGCATCCGCCGGGCCCGGGCTCGGACATCATCGAGCCAGGGCGCGGTGGCGCCCATCACCACGGTGATCTGCAGGTCCTGGGACAAGGGACACTGGCTCAGGACCTCGAGCACTCGGCCGGTGACGTTGTCCTGGTCGACCCCACCCAGGGTGATCAGCAGGTGCTGGAGCCGCGGGGCCTCGCGGCGGGCGAGGCTGGCGTCCCGCCAGGCGGCGAACTCGGGCCGCAGCAAGGCATAGGTAGGCCCCACCAGGACACGGCACGCCTCGGGCACCAGACCGGCGTAGTCCGCCGCCCGGCGGCCCAGGTTCTGATCGAGCAGCAGGTCGGCACGGTGCGACCGGTCGGCCAGGTCATCGATCACCAGCACCCGGCACCCTTCCGGCGTGACGAGGTCTTCCCAGCGAACGTCCAGCGCATAGTGGTCCACCACCAGCCAATCCGGCCGCAGCGCCGCCAGGACGTGGCGGCTCTGCTCGGCATCGTCGGCCCAGTCCACGCCGAGCCAGTCGGCATGCGGGGGGGCATCCTCCGTGGCCGCCGGCGAGGCGCCCTCCCCGTCGGACTCATCGGGCAGGGACAGGCGGTGCACCCGGTGGCCATGGTCGGCGATCCGCTCGATGAGATGGCCGTCATGAACGCGGCACAGGAAGTGGCAGTCGGCGCCGCGGGCGGCCAGGGCATCCGCCAGCGTCAAACAGCGCATCACATGGCCGCTGCCGATCGATCGCGAGGCATCGGCGCGAAAGGCGATGACCGGCGCGGCCGCATAGAGCTCGCTCATGCGCCCTCCGCCTGCAGGGCCCGGAACAACCACTCCGCCCGTCGCCAGTCCTCTAGGGTATCGATGTCTTGCACGCGATGGCGCGGCAACATAACCGGTGCGGCGCCCGGGCCCATCAACGGGCGTGCCTGACACCAGGCCTCGGCCCGGCCCCAGTAGAACTGGCCGGCATCGTGGTAGGCCTCTTCGAGATCCTGGGAGCGGGTCTGGACATGTTCGGGGTGGAACATCGCCACCCGACCGTCGGCCGTCATGCGCAGCGCGCGCTGAATGGGGAAGGCGTAGCTGGTGATGCTGAAGGCGTAGTCGGCGCCCTCGGCCTCCAGGATCGTCTGTCCGCGGCGCAGATCGTCGGCCTGCACGAAGGGCGCGGTGGCGTAGACGCAGCAGACCTGACGGGGCGTCTCGCCGTGGGCCTCGAGCCAGTCGAGGGCATGGGCGATCACCGGCACCGTGCCGGTATGGTCGTCGGCCAGCGCCTCGGGGCGGCGAAACGGCACCTCGGCGCCCCACTCACGGGCGACATCGGCGATGCCATCATCGTCGGTGGAGACGATCACGCGGTCGAAACAGCCGCTGGTTAGGGCGGCCTCGATGGACCAGGCGATCATCGGCTTGCCGCAGAACGGCTTGACGTTCTTGCGCGGGATGCGCTTGCTGCCGCCACGGGCGGGAATTACCGCGACGCGATCGGCCGCCTTGGGCGAAGTTTTGCTCATGCGCCCTCCAGGGCCCGGGTCAGAGCCGCCACGACCTCGTCCTGCTGGGTCTCGGTCATCGTCGGATATAACGGCAGGCTGATGGCCTCGGCATAGTATCGCTCGGCCTCGGGGAAGTCGCCCGGCGCGAAGCCCAGTTCACGATAGTAGGGCTGGGTATGCACGGGGATGTAGTGCAGGTTGACCCCGATGCCCTGGTCGCGGAGCGCCTCGAAGACCCGACGATGGCTCGGCTGGATGGCTTCGAGCTCCAGCCGGATGACATAGAGGTGACGCCCGGAGTAACTGTCGGGGTGCTGCCAGGGCGTGGTGAGCGGTAGCTCGGCGAGCAGGCGATCATAGCGCTCGGCCATAGCGTGGCGACGCGCCACGTAGTCCTCCAGCCGCGCGAGCTGGGACTCGCCCAGCGCGGCCTGCAACTCGGTCATGCGATAGTTGAAGCCCAGCGCGACCTGCTGGTAGTACCAGGGCCCCTCGGCTTCCTGCGTCATCAGCGCCGGGTCGCGGGTCACCCCGTGGCTGCGCAGCAGGGCCATCGTCTCGGCCAGCCGGTCATCGTTGGTCACCGCCAGGCCGCCCTCGGCGGTGGTGATGATCTTGACCGGATGGAAGCTGAACACGGTGATGTCGCTGTAGCGGCCGTTGCCGATGGGTTCTCCCCGATACCGGCCGCCGATGGCGTGCGAGGCATCCTCGACGACCCGGAAGCCATAGCGCTCGCTCAAGGCGTGGATGGCCTGCATGTCGCAGGGTTGCCCGCACAGGTGCACGGCGACCACCACCTTGGGCAGGCGTCCCTCCCGCTCGGCGCGCGCCAGCTTGGCCTCGAGCGCCTGAGGACAGAGGTTGTAGGTGCGCGGATCGATGTCGACGAAATCGACCGTCGCTCTGCAGTAGAGTCCGCAGTTTGCTGAGGCGACGAATGTGATAGGCGAGGTCCACAGCCAGTCGCCCTCCCCTAGGCCCACCGCCAGGCAGGCGAGGTGCAATGCAGAGGTGGCGCTGTTGACCGCCACACCGTGCCGGGCGCCGACCTGATTGGCGACGGCCTGCTCGAAGTGTGGCACCGCCGGCCCCTGGGTCAGGAAATCGGATTGCAGGACCTCGAGCACGGCGTCGATATCCTGCGGCTGGATGTCCTGACGTCCATAAGGAATCATCAGATAGCTCCAATCTTTTCCCAGTTCGCGTCGATCCAAGCACGCAGTGCGTCGTCGCTCATCCACTCGGCGTTATTGTCGCTGGAATAGACAAAGCCTTCCGGAACCTTCTTGCCGTCCTTGATACGGTTAGCGTCCTGGTCCCAGCTGTTGATCGCCGGCAGGATTTTGAAGTGCTCGGGGTACTCGTAGGTGTAGTAGGCATCCTCGGCCCCGATCATCTGCTCATGGAGCTTCTCACCAGGGCGAATGCCGACCACCTCCTGCTTGGCCTCGGGGGCGACGACGCGGCCCAGATCGGTGACCTTCATTGAGGGAATCTTCTTGACGTAGATTTCGCCGCCTTCCATGTCCTCGAAGGCGTGCCACACCAGTTCCACACCCTGTTCCAGGGAGATCATGAAGCGGGTCATACGTTCATCGGTGATTGGCAGCACACCCTTGTCACGAATCGACATGAAGAACGGGATTACCGACCCACGCGAGCCCATCACGTTGCCGTAGCGAACCACTGCGAAGCGTGTCTCGTGGCCGCCGGCGTAGGAGTTGCCGGCCACGAACAGCTTGTCGGAGGTCAGCTTGGTCGCCCCATACAGATTGATCGGGCTGCTGGCCTTGTCGGTGGACAGCGCTACGACCTTCTTGACGCCCTTGTCGATGCAGGCATCGATCAGGTTCATGGCACCCTGCACGTTGGTCTTGACGCACTCGAAAGGGTTGTACTCGGCGGTGGGCACGATCTTGGTGGCCGCGGCATGCACCACATAGTCGACACCATCCAGCGCCCGATAGATACGGTCCCGATCGCGCACATCGCCGATGAAGAAGCGCACCCGCGAATCGCCTTGAAACTTCTTGGCCATCTCCCACTGCTTCATCTCATCGCGCGAGAAGATGATGACGCGCTTGGGGTTGTAGCGTTCCAGCAGCATAGGAATGAACGTATGGCCAAAGGAGCCAGTGCCACCTGTTACAAGAATTGATGCCTCATGGAACATTTATTTCCACCTTTTCTCAACTAACGAAGAGTTATCAACCTGCTAAACAACAGTTGTTTCTAGCAGCTGTTTTTCTTTCTGCATCCACGGTTGTTTCTTCTTCATTTTCATATAAGCCAAGCTCTTATGAGCCAGCAAGAATAAGAAAGACCCACAAAGTGCCAGCGGCACCCCATAAATAGGGAGAACACGAACAACCAACCCTGAAAGAAGCACAAACACAATGAAAGAGGCCACATGGCTCACGATGATAGCCTTATCCTCTGCCATAGCATAAAGCCCGTAATGGGGCACCATGCTCAAACCATAAACAAAGATGGCAAAAAGAAGAATATACAGTATTTCAACATGCTCTCCATACACATCTTTATCAAGAAAAAACAGCACAGGATGAATTAGTAAAGCAGCAGCAATGCTCAAAAATAAGGACACTACCAATGTTTGCCGGAACAAAGAAATCATACCGCTCCTAAAAGAGCCACTATCCCTTCTCTTAAAGGCCTGTATGATTTTTGGGTATAAAAACACAAATACACCAGCATTTAAGAACGCGTTTACCGCATTAGCCACGCCGGCGAAAAGCACATATGCAGCCAACACATCCGCACCTGCAAGAGCTTCAACCCAATAACGATCAACTGTGAACAATCCGCGAACGGCCAGCGTCGCCAAGAGAAATGGCAATGCCACTTTTACTCCGCGCCTCACCCATCGCCAATCGATTGAGTCACTCAAACAATCTCGATCCAATTTTAGTATTGCTAAGATACCAACAGAACATGCCGTCGCAACACCAATGCCCCATGTCGTCAAGACAAACTCAAGCGAACGAATAGACGGCAGCAGTAAAAACAAGGCCGCAACGACAAGTGCCCAAAGGCCAGAGCGTAAAAAAAGTACTATACTAGCATAAAGCTGGCGAGACATTGCAACCAGTAACCGATTTAACTCTTGAGCCAAGTGCTCTAACACAATTAAAACAAAAAACCAAGGCGCCACCGACCAAGGTAGAAGCCCCACTACAAAGATAATAGTCAGTGCGGGTAAAACAACCAGGTAAGTCAAAAAAAAGAAGGCACTTTGGTCTCGCACTAACCTAGCCCACTGATCTGGATCAGTGCCAAGCAGCTCTCTCGTGCTATACGTATAAAAATCGAAACCTAAACCATAGAGTGCATATGCAACCGTCGCTACCAGCAATCCATATAAAGCGATATCAGCTGGATCAAGAAAATAAGCCAACAAAAAAAGCAATGCAAACTTTGCTAACAAAGTACTGCCTCGCAAGCCAATATTGACAAGGCGTTCTATTGGAAAGCTTTTAATAAGAACTTCTCCCGTCATAGTTGAATACCTACTGGCAAAACGCTACGAAGCCATAGTAGAGCGGTTTTCCATGTGTTTCCCCTGGAAGTTCCCGCATATTGGCGAAATGATCGAGGGCCCGGGGGCCACATTTGTGAGACTGCCCTCCGCACATATGGGGGACGGGCCGTTTCGCCGAACCCACCTGAAAAACGTGAATCACCCTCACATTTCTGCAAGGGCGATTTCCCTAACTCACTGTTTTTTCTGGGATATACCGATAAGGGGGCGGCTGCCAATCGAGTGCAGGTTCGGCAACGTTAGATCAGCCCGCGCTTTTGGGCATCAGCCAACATCGCGTTGGCAAAACTAATGATTTTTTCCTGGTAGTCGTGAGCCGCATTCAACGCATCAGCCAATACCTGGGCAGACTCGATATACTCATGGATCATCTGCTTACGAATTTGGCGGATTGCCAACCAGCGATCAGCGGACTCCAGCATTCCCAGCTTCTCTGCCTTGTCGAGGTTATCGACTACCGCACCCCGCTTCTCTCCCAGCGCCTGCAGCCAGACCGGGAGAAGCTTGTCTCCAACGGTGTCTTGCAGTCGGCAGAAACGGCTTGCAAACGCCTCGACCCTTTCAGCGAATGCTTCATCATTGGCGAGCGTTGCTGCTCGGTCGACATCCAGTGGCTGATCGAACACGCGACCCGAGGAAAACTGAAGGTGCTGAATTTCCTTACTGACGACCCGGTGCAGAAAGGCAAGGCGCTCTTGAAGATCGTTATGCATGGGACAGAATTACCCCCTTGCTCTCGAGCAACACGGTGAATCGGTAACTCTTCTAGATTGGGTGCCGACACGATCACGTCTACCTTGCGGCCCTGAGTGGCGCGCATGACCTTGACACTGAGCCAGGCCGACAAGCGCGCAGGGTGCTCAACCGGCTCATCAAGCTCCACCATGAGGTCGATATCGCCGCCCTTGGCGGAGTCATCGAGGCGGGAGCCGAAGAGCCGCACCTCAGCCAATTTCCCGAAGATCTCGGCAGCAGCCGTCTTGATGGTTTCGATTTCCATACTGGGATAGCCGCATAACTCACTGCTTGAACACGTCATCCAGAGTACTGGCCGTCAGAATGGCGGCGGACCATTCTTCTAACTGCTCGGGGGTGGCCTCGTCCAGCAGCTGCTGTGCCCATTCGGGGAGTTCGCCGAACTTAAGACCAAGCTGCCTTGTCAGCACTTGCCGCTGCCCTATGGCCTGTTCCTTCTTGGCCCAGTTCTCGAGGTTTTCTGCCAACATCTCTTTATCCTCCACCACGCTATTCAGCCGCTCCAAGTTGATCTCGTCGCCGAGCCTCTGCAGGTGTCGCTTCAGCCAGCGGGTCACAATCTCATCGATACGCTGCTTGTTGGGATCGGCCTGGATGATCGCCACGATGCGGTCTACCGCCCGCTGCAGCGCCTGCCGATCACCCGTGGCGTTCTCGATACCGAACACGCCGCTGAGAGGCGTGTGGCGCTCGGCCAGTTCTTCATCGGTGTAGCGCGCCTCGTCGATCAGATAGTAGCGCAGATGTGGCTGGTAGACCCGCAGGAATTCCGGGGGTTCCGGCTGCACCAGCTGGTAGACATCCTGGCGTGCCGTCCAGCGTCGCGCCCCGTTGTAGAGCACGATAGGCAGCACCGGTGGAAGGCCCTTGGCGGGCGTGGTCTGCCGGGTCTTGAGCAGGTGATCGTAGAAGCAGGCCACATAGTGCAGCAACCGGATCGGCATGCGCTGGTCCACCGAGGACTGAAACTCCAGCAGTATGTACAGGAACACGCGCCGGGTGACGCCCTGCCAGTGCGTCTCGACCGACCATACCAGGTCTTCGAGCTTCTCTTCGAACAGTGGCGTGATGTAGTTGCCGCTGTGGTTCTTCAGGGTGGTGAAGTCCATCAGCCTGGCGATCTCGGCAGGCGCAAAGCCTTCGATCAGCTGCTGGACGAACTCCGGGTGGCTGAACAGCTCCTTGTAGCCCGTATCGTGGTGGGCCATGGCGGTGGTCCTCTCGGCGATGTTCTGCCCAACGCCATATGGCCGCATCCGAGGCCGCTTCCATTTTCAGATCAACGACGTGTTCGGCGTAGTGCCCCTGCGCAGCCAACCACCGTGCCAGCGCTGGCGGGAGTTGGGCGTCCACGAGAAAGTGCATCAGGCGACGGATAACACGGGATGGTCGCTCTGTCGGGCCGCGTACTCCAGCGCGGCGGTGATGTCCTCGTTTTCAAGATACGGATAATCTTCCAGCATCTCTTCACGCGTGGCCCCAGCCGCAAGGAGATCCAGGATATCCTTGACACGAATGCGCATGCTTCGGATGCAGGGGCGACCACCACATAGCTCCGGGTCGACTGTGATGCGGTGCAATTCGCTCATGATCGATCTCCTGTAGGCGAACCTCACTCTGCACGGAGGTATGCCTGCCATTGTAGCGCTTGCCCAGCGCCGAGGGGTAAGGGCCAAGGGCTTGAACAGGACCAAGGCGCAAGGGCCGAGGGCCAAGGGAAAAGCGGCCAAGCGGCCAAGCGCCCAGCGCCCAGCGCCCAGCGCCCAGCGCCCAGAAGTGTCAGAGTCGAGGTGAAACGTGGCAAGCGGTCAGGCAGAGCGTGAAGGGTCGAGGACCGAGGCTCAGGAAGATGGTTCTTCCGCGAACAGGGCGTCGAGGCTGTCGACAGTGAGAATCCTGGCGACCCAGATATCCAGCTGTTCGTCGCTGGCCTGCTTCAGGCGCTCATCGGCCCAGGCGGGAAGCTCGCCGAACTTCAGTTCGACCTGTTTGCGTAGCGTGCCTTCCACGCCTTCGTGGCGGCCTTCCTGGCGACCTTCCTCACGGCCTCGGGCTTCCCACTGTTCCGGCCATTTCTTGATGCGTTCTGCCAACATGTCGTGTACCTCGTGCAGGTCAGTAACGTCGCTGACGTCGGGGAATTCCAGGCCCGGCGCGCGGTTCGGCAGGAAGACCCGGTAGAACCAGACGATGATCGCCCGCCGCAGGCTGGCTTGCTCCGGGCCGCTGAGCCACTCGGCCAAGTGGCCGAGGCTGTCCACCACATCCTGTTCGCTGCGGTGCTTCTCGATCCGGAAAAGCGCCGCGGCGACGTTGCGCATCTCGTCGGACCAGTCTGGTGCATTGACCAACACGCTATCAGAAAGTCGCGCTACGCCGCGGTTTCGGAGGTGCTGTGGGCCGCCTATTCCTCGGTGAACAGAGCGTCGAGGCTATCGGCGGTGAGGATTCTGGCCACCCAGGCGTCGAGCTGTTCGTCGGTCGCCTGTGCCAGGCGCTCGTCCGCCCAGGCCGGGAGGGGGCCGAACTTGAGCTCGATCTGCTTGCGAAGCGTGCCTTCTACACCTTCATGGAGGCCTTCCTGGCGGCCTTCCTGGCGGCCTTTCTCTAGCCCCCGAGCTTCCCACTGTTCCGGCCATTTCTTGATGCGTTCTGCCAACATGTCGTGTACCTCGTGCAAGTCGGTGACGTCGCTGATGTCGGGGAACTCCAGGCCCGGCGCGCGGTTCGGCAGGAAGACCCGATAGAACCAGACGATGATCGCCCGCCGCAGGCTGGCCTGCTCCGGGCCGCTGAGCCACTCGGCCAGGTGGCCGAGGCTGTCCACCACATCCTGTTCGCTTCGGTGCTTCTCGATCCGGAAAAGCGCCGCGGCGACGTTGCGCATCTCGTCGGACCAGTCTGGCGCATTGACCAAGGCGCCTTCGTCGAGCAGCAGGTAGCTCAGCTGCGGACGGTAGCGCTCCAGACCACCCGGCACTGTTTCGACTAGGTCAGCGACATTTTGTGCCGCCGTCCAGCGCTGCTCACCATTGTAGAGCACGATGGGCAGTACTGGCGGCAGCTTGCCGCTCGGGGTGAAGGCGTCCTGGCGGATCAGGTCCTGGTAGAGCAGGCCCAGATAACTCATCACCCGCACGGCCATATGCTTGTCGACGCTCGATTGAAACTCCAGCAGCAGGTAGACATACAGCCAGCGGTCATGCCACCAGACCCGCCAGATCATATCGTCTTCGCGATCGCGCAGCTCGTCGCTGATGTAGGAGCCGCTGACCTTCTCCATTTTGGAGAAATCGAGCTGTTCGACCCAGGTTTCCTTCACGAAGCCAGTGAGCAGGTCCTTCACCATGGTCTTGTGTGAGAACAGCAACTTGTAGCTGTGGTCGTGGTGCTTGCTCATGGTGATAACTCTCCCTTGTCTATACTGATTATTTGTCCAGCATAGACAAGGATCAGCATCATGACCCAAGACGTGCATTCAGGGACGCCGGTGGAGCCCGATGAGGTGATCGTCGAACTCGAGCGCCTGCCCCAGGCCGTCAAGCGGCTTTCCGCTCGGGCGCGACGGCATATCGCCAACAGCGTATCGAAGAACACGATCCGTGGCATGCGCGCCGACCTGCGCGTCTATCAGCGGGCGGGCGGTCTGCTGCCTGCGGATGAGTTCGATATCGCCAACTTCATCGCCGATCAGCGCGCCCTGGGCAAGAAGCCCGCCACCCTGGAACGTTACCTGAACTCGCTGCATATGTGGCATCGCTACATGGCGCTGCCATCGCCGGTGAAGCACATGGCGGTGCGTGCGGTGATGCGCGGCATCCGGCGCTCGGCGGGCATTCGCCAGAAGGAGGCACCACCGCTACTGCTGGATGACCTGCAGCGCCTGCTGGATCACATCGACCGCTCGACCCTGCTAGGCAAGCGCGACAGCGCGCTCTTCGCGCTCTGTTTCCACGGGGCCTTCCGGCGCAGCGAGGTGGTCGCCCTCTATCTGGAGGATATGCAGTGGGAGACTCGCGGCGTCATTCTGGGCCTGAGGCGCAGCAAGACCAACCAGGAAGGCCTGCACGAAACCAAGCCCATCCTGCGCGCCCCTGCCCAGGTGCGTTACTGCCCGGTACGGCTGCTGGAGGCCTGGCTGGCGGCCTCAGGCATCCAACGCGGCGCCGTGTTTCGCAGCGTGGGGCCCGCCGGCCGACTGGGTGCCGGTCGCATGAGCGACCCTGCGCTTTACCAGCGGCTAATGCGGCACCTGGCCGCGGCCGATATGGCAGATCGCGGCTTTACGCCGCACAGCTTTCGCGCCGGCTTCATCACCGAGGCGCATCGGCAGGGCAAGTCGGATAGGGCTATCAAGCGCATCAGTGGCCATCGCTCCCAGCGCACCTTCGAGCGCTATATCCGCCATACCGATGACTTCGAGGACCACGCTGGCGACTTCTACCCAGGCGTCGAGGAGAAGCCGGGGATGTGGTGTCATCCTTGCCGGTGATGTCAGCAGATCGAGGGCCTAAACAGGTCCAAGGGCCGAGGAGCAAGGGCCAAGGAAAAGCATTCAGCGCCCAGGAGTGTCAGAGCCGAGGTGAAAATTGGCAAGTAGCCTGCGGCCAGAAGTGTCAGGGCCAAGGCAAAAGCGCCGAGCGACCATGCAGAAGGTGAAAGGCCGAGAACCGAGGAGCTAAAGGATCACACAGGTAGAAGCACGGGGTTTGCCTTCAGTACCCCATATTCAGCGCTTGGCGATGGTGGCCATAACAGCTGTTAACTTTTGGTCAAACGTAAGCAGTTCCAGGCGATATTCCGTAGCAGTAGCCGCGATGATGGCATCCGGCAGCTTGATTTTACGAGTCTGGCGCAGGCGTATCGTTCGTTCTTCGATGGCTTCGCTCAATGGCCAGACAGTTAATTTACTCAACTTTTGCCTGATAAGTTGTGCTTCCGCATCAGTGATGCCTGGATATCCAAGCAGCTCCATGCGGGTAATGACACTACAGGTGCACTGCTCTGTGAGTAGGCTACGAGACGCCGCATCCTCAGTGACCCTTGAAGAAGCCTTCAACAAGCCGAGAATGTAATTGGTATCCAGGAGGTACCTAATCCCACTCGGCACGGAGTCGCTCCTGTAATTTCAGCTCGTCACCTGAAAATGTCGTTGACCGCTCCAGTCCCCCTTGCAACTCTAGCAAGGATCCACTGCTTGGCTTCTCGCTCGGTATATGGTGTTTAGATTGCAGAAATTCTACGAAATCCAGCACCTCCTGTTGAAGAGGCTCAGGAAGGCGACCAATTTGTTGGGCAATCTGCTCTACGGTGGACATCGTTGACTCGCTGGCGACAATGTTGGTGATCATTACTGTTGAGTGCCTGGTGGCGCCATCCTTCAGTGACTGCTCCCCGCCCGAGTAGACGGGGGTTCACGCGGAATTTTGCTGAAGACGAAGCGTCGGATCGGCGCTACCACAGCAATTGAACCTATTATAGCGCCTGCGTGGCCTAGGTGACGTGGATCTCGTGGCCTGCGCGCGGGTCCAGCGTTCGATCTCGGCCTGGAGGGCTTGCTTGGCGTCCGGGTCGCCGTGGACCAGGCGTACCTCGCGGGGTGGCGTGGCCATGCCCTGGAGGAAGGTGAGCAGGTCGCGGCGGTCGGCAAGCGCTTACGCCCGAGAGTCGCCAGCCGATGCCGGGGCTCTTGCTCCCAGCAGCAAGCCCTCGGTACTGAGATCTTCGTCCAGTTCGGGCCAGTGAATGCCATATCCCGCGCCGGCAAGCTCCCAATGTTGGCGCTGCTCTGGGGTGGCATTCGCCAGGCGGGGGTACCAGGCGAGCGGAACCGAAATGGCACGGCCATCCATTAGCTCGACAGTCAGCCGTGAGTCATCGATATTGACACTCATGACCCTGAGGTCATTGTCAGAGACCAAAGAATGCATTCCAAGCCTCCTGCAAGCACATATTGTGATCTTTCACCATGCGCTGAATCTTGCCCAGTTCTTTGGCTGAAAAGCCAATGTTTCGAGCGATCCCGGCGTCATGCAACCACACTTTGGCTGTTGCACTACCATAATCTACATGGACATGCGGAGGCTCTCCAGGTTCGTGACTATAGAAATAGAACCGGAATCCACCTACTCGCAATACAGTGGGCATTACCCGTTATCCTCGCCATTTACGCTCTCAAGCCGAAGCGTCTGACCGATGATGCTCCCACATCAAACTGACCACATTATAGCGCTTGCGTCGCCTGGGTGACGCGGATCTCGTGCCCTGCCTCGCGGGCCCAGCGTTCGATCTCGGCTTGCAGGGCCTGCTTGGCCTCCCTGTCGCCGTGGACCAGGCGCACCTCGCGGGGTGGCTGGGTCATGCCCTGGAGGAAGGCGAGCAGGTCGCGGCGGTCGGCGTGGGCGGAGTAGCCGCCGATGGTGTCGATACGCGCGCGGATGTCGATGCGCTCGCCATCGAGTTCTACCCAGCCGCCGCGGGGCCCGAAGCGTTGGATATCGCGGCCGAGGGTGCCATGGGCCTGGTAGCCGATGAACAGCACGTCGTGGCGTGCGTCACCCAACATGCGCTTGAGGTAGTTGACCACCCGGCCCCCGGCGGCCATGCCGCTGGCGGCGATCACCACCGCGGGGCGAGCGGTACGCGCCAGGTAGTCGACGGTTTGTTCGTGCTCCTCGTGGCTGGCTACGGTGTAGAGGTTGTCGAAGGCCAGCGGGTGGCGCCCGGCATGCACCCGGCCCTGGGCCTCGGCGTCCCACCAGGGCTTGAGCTCGCGGTAGACCTCGGTGAAGCGCGCGGCGAGCGGCGAGTCGACGATGATCTCGAGCTCGCGCCAGCGCGCGTCGTCGGCCTCGGTGATCAGGTCCTCGAGCTCGTAGAGCAGCTCCTGGGTGCGGCCGATGCTGAAGGCCGGCACGATCACCGTGCCGCCGTTGGCCAGCGCCCGATCGAGTGCGGCCTTGAGACGCGCCTTCCGGGTGATGCGGTCCTCGTGCTCGCGATCGCCGTAGGTGCTTTCCAGCACCAGCGTATCGGCGCGCTCCGGCGATTCGGGCGCCGGCAGCAGCGGCGAATGCGGCGCGCCCAGATCACCGCTAAATACCGTACGTTGTGTCTGGCCGGTGGCGTGATCCTGATGCTCCACCTCGACATAGGCCGAGCCGAGGATATGCCCGGCGCGCTGCAGGCGCACCCGCACCCGGTGGCGGTCGTCATCGACCAGGGTGTGCCATTGCTGGTACTCCAGCGGCATCAGCCGCCCTTCCACTTCCTCGAGGAAACGCTCGATCAGCGCCCGGTCGCGGGTAAAGCCGATCTTCAGCGCATCCTCGATCACCAGCGGCAGAAGCCTGGCGCTGGGCACCGAACACAGAATCGGCCCCTGGTAGCCGGCGGCCAGCAGATACGGCAAGCGCCCGATATGGTCGATATGCACGTGAGTGACGATCAGCGCCAGCACATCGTCGATCGGGAAGCTGACCCGGTGCTGCTCGAGGCTATCGGCGTGCATGGCATCCTGGCCCTGGAACAGGCCGCAATCCACCAGCAGCGCGCGGTCCTCGGCGATCTGCAGGCGGTGGCAGCTGCCGGTCACGCCGGTCGCGGCGCCGTGGTGGGTGATGTGGGGGTATCGGTTGGCTTCCATGCCAGAATCCTGTTTTGGGGGTTGAAGCGCCCAGCGCCCAGCGCCCAGCGCCCAGCGCCCAGCGCCCAGCGCCCAGCGCCCAGCGCCCAGCGCCCAAGAGTGTCAGAGCCGTGGGGCAAGCGGCAAGAAAACTTAGCTATCTTCAGCTCAGTATTTGAGAGTGTGGTGGCCTTCAGCGTTGCTCGTGGTGGTATCGCGCTTCATTGTAGATCGCCTCGACCCATTCCGGCATATCGGCTGGGTCCACGAAGAGTTCGAGCTGTTTCTGCGGGCCATATTTAAACAGCCGTTTCCAGGCATCGGGGCCTTCCCGAGTGTTATCGAATACATCCAAGCGTTCTACCCAAGGCACGACTTCAACACACTGCTGAATGGACTTGTAGTAACGGCTGACGATCTTCTCGATCGGCACCGAGTGCCCTCCTTGGAGATATCGCTTGGTGATACGCGCGGCATTGATGGACGGGCAATCCGTGGAGATAAAGAAAAACCGCACGAAGTAATCTGCCAGGGTGGCTCGCCGCACGAAATCGAGCTTGTCGGGTGCCGAGAAGACCGTCTCAAAGGCGATCGATTTCTGTTCCCTGAGCAGCTGCTCGCGCCACTCGGCAGCCTGCTCTGCTGCCTGCCGAGAATAGCGTGGATCGTTCCAGTCCCCCAGTTTTTGGGCGATGTTATCCGGATTAATGTACTCGCAGCCTTCTAACCACCGGTGGCGCAACAGGGCCTCGGTGATGGTTGTCTTCCCCGAGCCGTTGGGCCCGGCAATTACCGCCAAGACCGGCCTTCGAGCCTCAGGCATGTTGCGTGACTTGCTCGGCGGACTTCGATGAGTGAATTTGCTTCAGCCGCTGCTGATGGACTTCCTGCGCTTTCGCCAGGGAACGCTCTACCTTGCAGGAGACCGTGTGCAGAACGTCAGCCATGTCCTGATCAGTTGAGTCGACCAGCAGGCTGTGATGAGGGGCCTTGCGTTTCATAGGCTTAGCTCCTTTCGCGTTGCCTCAGGCATTCAGTATACGCCTAGCCACTTCACCCTGCATTGCGAACTCAGTAGGTCGAGGGCCAGCCCAGCGCCCAGCGCCCAGCGCCCAGCGCCCAGCGCCCAGCGCCCAGCGCCCAGCGCCCAGCGCCCAGCGCCCAGCGCCCAGCGCCCAGCGCCCAGCGCCGTCAGTAGTGTAAGACTCAGTTGGTGGCCATCCGGCTAAATTCGCAGGGTTTTTATCAAACTATAGAGCATTTTGGTGAGTTCTCGAGTTTCCCCAACCCACCGTTGGCCCTGCGCTTTTTCGATATAGCCGATTTCCATGCCGATGTAGATCTGCGTACGCAGTTCGGCGCAAGAACCTTTTGCGTAGCTGAGAAACTTTACGCGGTCTTTGTCACTGTCACGTTCGTAGCCTTCGGCAATGTTACTGGCAATCGATAATGACGAGCGAGTAATTTGATCCTTGAAGCCGAAGTCTCGCGAATGGCTAAACGCCTGGTAAACCTCTGCACACAGCCTTGCCGAGCGTTTCCATACCAGCAGGTCCTCGAATTTCATCCCTGGAATCCGGAAGTAGCCTTGGAGATTTCAGGATAGCACCAGGCCATCCAGCTGGTGTGTAGCCGATTTTTCTTGGGCGCTGGGCGCTTTCCCTCAGCGCGAGCCGAACCCCGTCAGCATCGTCTTGACGGTGCGAATCACGATCAATACGTCAAGCCAGAAGGAGAAGTGCTTGATGTAGTAGAAGTCATATTCGAGCTTGCGGATCATGCCATCGACTTCGGCGGCGTAGCCTTGCTCCACCTGGGCCCAGCCTGAGATGCCGGGGCGGACGACGTGGCGGTAGTGGAAGAACGGCACGTCGCGTTCGTACCAGTCGGCGAGGTTCATGGACTCCGGCCGCGGGCCGATCAGGCTCATGTCGCCTTTGAGCACGTTGAACAGTTGCGGCAACTCGTCCAGGCGATACTTGCGGATCACGTGGCCGACGCGGGTGATGCGAGGGTCGTGGCCGTCCTGGGTGAAGCCGGTGCCGTCGTGGTCGATAACCATGCTGCGGAACTTGTAGACCACGAAGGGCCGGCAGTGAAAGCCCATGCGTGGCTGGCGGAAGATCGCCGGGCCGGGGCTGTCGAGGCGGATGGCGATGGCAGTGGCGGCCATGATCGGCAGCGCCAGGGGCATCACCAGCAGTACCGCCAGGGCGTCGAGGCCACGCTTGATGATCTCGTAGTCTTCCCGGGGACTCAGGCTGCCGTACTGGTTCTCGTAGAGGTGGTCGAGCAGCACCCGGCCGGTAATCATCTCGTGGGCCTTGGTGGCGTGATAGACCGGGATGCGGTGGATGGTGCAGTCGGCCAGGAACTGCGCCCAGTCGTCCGGCAGCTCGGCACGCAGATCGGCGACCACGCCGTCGACACGGCTGCCTTCCAGGGAAGGCGTCTCGAGCATTCGCCAGTCGACGCTATGATTCTGGCACAGGCTCGGCGCCTTGCCGTAGGGCACCACCGCCAGCTTGAGCCGGCGTACCCGCGAGCCGATGAAGTAGCCGGTGCTGCAGTAGCCTACGGCAAACAGGTAGCTCAACAACATGTACAGGGTGGTTTGCTCGAGCCCCAGCGCCTTGAGCCCCCCGTAGGCTACCAGGTAGCACAGGGTGATGGTCGGCAGGATATACACATACGCCTTGGTGCCGGGTAGTTCCGAGAGGCGGTAGACGGCGGTGATGGAGAGCCAGAAGGCGGCGATGGTCGCCACGATCGCCGCCCACTGCGAGGCCGACGACACGCTCCAGAACCCCCAGCCCCAGCGCAGCATTGCCGGCAACCCCACCACCACCATCAGGCCCAGCAGCAACTGGACCCGGCGGCTGAACATCACCCGCTCGTAGAGACGCGAATGGCGCCGTTGCTGTTCCATGCGAATGCTGACCGTATCCATGGTGTCCTGCCTTGGGTCGGGGACCCGGAGTGTTGTTTGGGGTAAGGGCCGAGGGCCGAGGGCCGAGGGGCAAGGGGCAAGGGGCAAGGTAAAAGCGCCCAGCGCCCAGCGCCCAGCGCCCAGCGCCCAGCGCCCAGCGCCCAAAATAGGCCTGGGCGCCAAGTGCTCAATGTGGAAGGGGTTTGTGGTTCCCTTGGATCTTGGCCCTAGGCCCTAGGCCCTTACGCTTGGCTGCTCGGCGCTCGGCGCTGGGCGCTACTTGTAGGCGTAGTTGTAGTAGCCGTAGTAGCCGTAGCTGGTGGCGGCCTTGCGTTCCATGGCGTTGAGGATCGCGCCCTTGAGGGTGACGCCGCTGTTCTCGAGGCGCTGCTTGGCGACTTCGATCTCCTGCGGCGGATTGAGGCCGAAGCGGGCGACCAGCAGGCTGGTGCCGACCTGCTTGCCGACGATCGCGGCGTCGGTTACGGCGAGCACCGGCGGGGTGTCGATGATCACCAGGTCGTAGCGCTTGGAGACCTCGGCCATCACCCGGGTGAAGCTGGCCTGCATCAGCAGCTCCGAGGGGTTGGGCGGGGCGATGCCGCGGGCGATGTAGTCGAGCCCTTCGATCGGGGTGCTTCGGATGGCCCCGTCAAGCGCAAGCCGGTCGGCGAGCACTTCGGAGAGCCCGCCCTCGCTCTCGCCGCGGAAGGCGTGGTGCACGTGGCCCTTGCGCAGGTCGGCGTCGACCACCAGCACCTTCTGGCCGGCCTGGGCGCACACCGCGGCCAGGTTGGCGCTGATGAAGCTCTTGCCTACCGCCGGTGAGGGGCCGGTGATCATCAGCCGGTTGTCGCCGGCGTCCAGCATGGCGAAGTGCAGGCTGGTACGCAGCCCGCGCAACGCTTCCAGGGACAGGTCGGTGGGGCTTCTCAGCGCCAGCAGGTCGCGCAGGCCGGCGTTCTTGCCATGGCGCTGGGTGTTGTGCCGGATGCGCCCCGAGAGTTTCACCTGCTCTTCCGACAGCGGCACCGTGGCGTAGACCGGCAGGTCCAGCGCCTCGAGCTGCTTGGGGGCCTCGACCCCGCGGCGCAGCATGCCGCGTACCAGCACCAGCCCCACGGCCAGCATGCCGCCGAGCAGGGTGGCGAGCACCACGATCAGTTTCTTCTTGGGCTCGACCGGTGCCGGCTGTACCACCGCCTCATCCAGGATGCGCACGTTGCCCACCGTGCCGGCCCGGGCGATGCGCATCTCCTGGATCTTGTTGAGCAGCTGGACGTAGACCTCCTGATTGACCTCCACGTCGCGGCTCATGCGCAGGATCTGCTGTTGGGTCTCGGGCAGGTCGTCGACACGGGCCTCGAGCTGCTCGCGCTCGCGGTTCAGCTGGGCCTTCTTCTCCAGCAGTGCCTGATATTGGGGGTGGCCGGTGGTGAAGCGGCGCTGCAGCTCGGTCTCGGCGAACTCGAGCTCGTTGACCTGCTTCTCGAGATCCACGATGCGTTGCAGGATCGACTGGGTCTCGATGGAAAGGTCCACACTGTCGCGCTGGGAGCGGTAGGCGTTCAAGGTATCCTCGGCCTCGCGCAATTGCTCGCGCACCCGGGGGGCTTGCTCCTCGAGGAACTCGAGGCTCTTCTCCGCCTCGGCGCTCTGGCGCTGGATGTTCTGGGTCAGGTAGATCTCGCTGATGGCGTCCAGGGTGCGCCGGCCGCGCTGGGGGTCGGTGTCGCTCAAAGCCAGGTCGAGCAGGCCGCTTTCCTTGCCCTGCTGGCTGACGCTGAAGCGGCTGCGCAGGTCATTGACGGCCGCCAGGCGCGTGCGCTTGATCAGGTCGAACCGAGCACCGGGGGCGGCCTGGATCTCGGCGATGCGAAGCGCTACCTGGTCGTCCAGGAAGCTCACGTCCTGGCCGATGCGGCCTTCGCCCAGCGGCTCACCGTCCAGCGACAGGCGGTAGTGACCGCCCTCGCCCACGGTCAGCGTGAAGGCCTCCCCCTGCAGGGCCTGGGGCACCTGGAAGCTGGCCACATTGAGGGCCTCGCCGGCCCAGACGCTGCTCTCGGCAAACGCCGGGCGCTCCATGCCACGGCGCACCAAAAAGTCGCCGACCACGGGGAAGCGATGCGGTTGCACGACCAGGTCGAGCCCCACCTGGTCGACCGCCCGGCCCAGCACCATGCGCGAGCGCAGGATGCCCAGCTCGGCGTCGGCCTTGGGCTCTTCGCCAAGCATGCTGCGCACGTCTTCCAGCGGGTTGGAGAGTCCGGCCTTCTCCTCCACCTGTACCAGGGCATCGGCCCGGTAGACGGGCGTGGCGAGCAGGGCGTAGACGACCCCGATGACCATGAACAGGCCGGTGATCAGAACGATCCACCACTTGTGGTCGAGCAGCAGGCCGAACAGCCGGCCCAGATCGATCTCATCGTCGGCGGGCGGCGCAGAAGCAGGGACTTGAGACATGGAGGTACCGAGGTGCGGGGAAGTTGGTGTTGTCAGGGCCGAGGGCCGAGGAGCAAGGGGCAAGGGGCAAGGGGCAAGGGGCAAGGTAAAAGCGCCCAGCGCCCAGCGCCCAGCGCCCAGCGCCCAGCGCCCAGCGCCCAGCGCCCAGCGCCCAGCGCCCAGCGCCCAGCGCCCAGCGCCCAGGTCAGGCTAGCGCCTGGGTGCCATGTTGGTATGGGTTGGGGTTTCCTTTGACCTTGGCCCTTTGACCTTGGCCCTTTGACCTGCCGTTACAGCTTGCTGGTCCAGCTGTCGGCGGCTTGGCTGAGTAGCTGGTGGACGTGCTTGAAGGCTTCGGGGCTCTTGCGGTAGGGGTCGGGGATTTCCCGGCCCTGGCCGCCGTCGAGCCAGCGGCCGAAGAGCATGGTCTTGCCGAGTGCGGCGGGGTCCATCTGCCCGACCGCCATACGCTGGCCGTCGCTCATCACCAGCACCAGGTCGGCGCGCTGGAGCATCTCGCGGGTTAGCTGGCGGGCCTGGTGTTCGCTGACGTCGAGCCCGTCGGCTTCGGCCAGGGCGCGGGCGGTGGGCTCGACGCCCCGGTCTTCCAGGGCATTGAGCCCGGCGGTCTCGATCTGCTTGTCGGACAGGCGGCTGGCCAGCATGGCGCCGGCGACCGGGCTGCGGCAGATATTGCCGGTGCAGAGCACCAGGATATGGTTGAACATGGCGGCCTAGTTGTTGACGTCGCGGACATCGGTGGTGGTATCCGCCAAGGTACCCGGCAGGCTGATGGACGGCAACAGCAGGCTGATCACGCGGTTCCAGCGCGCGATCGGCGCAGTGGTCACGTAGACGATGTCGCGCGGCTCGAGGATGAAGTCGTTGCCCATGGCGAAGGCCGCGGCGTGACTGACATCCAGCTGGTAAACCGTGGCCAGCCTGTCGCTCGCCTCTTCCTTCTCGCGAATCACGAAGATACCCGAGGGCTCGGCGCTGGTCTCGTCGATGCCGCCGGCCTGGGAGACCGCGTCGGTGAGCGACAACGGCTCGTTGCCCAGCGGCAGGCTGCCGGGCCTGCGGACCTGGCCCATCACCGAGATGCCGCGATCCTCGGCGGTGGGCACGTGCAGGATATCGCCGTCGCGCAGCAGGCGGTTCTCACTCTGGTCGCCCTGGTGCAGCAGCGCGTACAGGGAGACCGGGATCTTCTGGCCATTACGGGTCAGCGTCGCCCGGTGCCAATTGGCCTGCTCGACGGCGCCGCCGGCCTGGCTGATGGCATCGACGATGGTCAGCGGCACGGTGGTGACCGGCAGGGTGCTGGGCTCGGCCACGGCGCCGCTGACGTAGACCTTCTTGGAGCGGAAGGCGGCGACGCGCACATCCACCTGCGGCTCGGCGATGTAGTCCGCCAGCTGCCGTGTCAGCTGCAGGCGGATCTCGTCGAGGGTCTTGCCGGCGACGCTGACCCGCCCGATGAAGGGATAGAAGATGGTGCCGTCGTTGCGCACCTGGTTGCCGGCCTCGGCGGCGCTGCGCTCGGACCCGGCGGGAATGGTCAGTTCCGGGTGGTCGTAGACGATGATGTCGAGTACATCGCCCGCCCCGACCCGGTACTCGTAGCGCTCCAGGGCGCGGCGCAGCTCATCGGGCATATCGGTGGCGGGCCTTCCCAGGGTTTCCTGGTAGGTGGCCACCAGCCCCGGCGTGATTGGACGGATCTCGACCAGGTCGTCGATGGGCGCGGCCTCGCTCTCGTGGGCGATGTGGCTGCCCGGCGCCCAGGCGCAGCCGCCCAGGGTGCCCAGCACCAGCACCAGCGCCGGCAGCCAGCGCCGAGGGCGTGCCGATGGACGTGTCAGCAGCGGCGCTGACGACAGGGCACGGATCGGCGATGAGCTGAGCGGTCGGGGCATGGCGGGGGTCCTCCCTGGAAGGCTTCTGGGCACGCTACCGCCCCAAGGTATCACGGCACATCCCCGAGGCCAGCATGACGTTTCAGCGTATGTGCTGCCTATGTCTTACCCAAAAGACATGACAAACATGATACGAATGTATGGATCGTTTGTCCGTAGCGTAAGCAGGCGTTGGCAGCAATGCTGATGCATTCTACTTACGCCAGGCAACGATGCAATCACCGAAGACAATTTTGTAGCCAATCTCTTACAAGGCAAAAACCCCTTATTATCAGATACTTCTAACGAACAGCCCGGATGGTCCCAAAGCATGACGACGGCTGAGTGTCAAGCCTTGTCCTCTCTCCGCGGTCTTTTCCTGCCGGTCCCGTTGTCGTCCGCCTCTCGCTGCCCTGCCGCCCTCCCCTGCCACCCCTCCCTACTGGCCTGATGGCGAACGCCCGCAAGCGCGCCTCATTCATGAGAATGAATCCATATGTTCGGATATATCGAGATATCTGAAATCTTCAACATCAGTGACGGGACATACTCACGCGAAAACAGGAAAGAAAACTCCGCCTTCAGTTGGTGAAGAAAATCACCTTGGGAAGACCGCGGGTTTTTCTTATCCTGAATTACATTACTTAACACAAAGATAAACGCATCACCGCACATGACGCGACTGCAGGCAGTCGGCGTTGGGCATTCGTTTTGATGACGGTTATCCGGCGCTTCAGGGAAGAAGGAAGAAGGAAGAGGGAAGAAGGAAGGAAGGAAGAAGGGAGAAGGAAGGGAAGAGGGAAGAGAGAGGAAGAGGGAAGAAGGCGGGAATATAGGGGAAGACAGGAAGCAGGAAAGGCGGGCAGATCGGGAAGGCGACAGAGCGACACACACGTGGGGACAAGAAAGTAAATAGAGGGAACCCTGAACATGGTGATACTGAGCCGGCTGTTTCGTTTGCCCCGGAAGACCAAACGCCTGATCCAGCTATCGATCGATATCGGACTGCTCACATCCAGTTTCGCGCTGGCTCTGTGGCTGCATCGCGAGAGCTGGGCGATGCTTCAGGATCCCCGGACCTGGGCGGGCTGGCTGGTGGTGCTGCCGGCCAGCCTGGCCATCTTTACCCAGCTAGGGTTCTACCGGGCGGTGATCCGCTACATGAGCGCCAAGGCCCTGCAGTCGCTGTTGATCGGGGTCAGCGTGTCGGCGGGGCTGCTGGTATTGATCTCCCGTCTGTTGGGCATCGACCTGAGCGCTGCCGTCGGCATCATCTACGCCATGCTGGCCCTGCTCAGCGTGGGCGGCGTGCGCTACGTCCTGCGCGCCCTGCATCTGCGCAGCATGCTGCGCTACAAGACTCGGGTGCTGATCTACGGGGCCGGCGCGGCCGGCTCGCAGCTGGTCTCTTCGCTGCGCCAGGGGGCCGAGTATGCGCCGATGGCGTTCGTCGATGACTGGCGTGGCATGCACGGCACCTATGTCGAGGGCCTCAAGGTCTACGCCCCCGGCGACCTGCCGCAGCTGGTAAAGAACTACGGCATCCGACGCATCCTGCTGGCCATTCCCAGCGCGACCCGCGCCCGGCGGCGCGAGATCCTCAAGACCCTGGAGCCGTTGTCCGTGCCCGTCCAGACCCTGCCCGGCATGGCGGATGTGGTGGCCGGCCGTGCCCAGGTCAACGAGGTACGCAACGTTACCGTGGAGGACCTGCTGGGCCGCGACCCGGTGCCGCCGGACGCGGCCCTGCTGGACGCCAATATCCGTGACAAGGTGGTGATGGTGACCGGGGCCGGTGGCTCGATCGGCGCCGAGCTCTCCCGCCAGGTGCTGCAGCAGCGTCCACGCCAGCTGCTGCTGTTCGAGATCTGCGAGTTCTCGCTGTATCGCATCGAGCGCGAGCTCCAACAATACGCCCAGGACCAGGAGCTGGCGGTGCCGATCAAGGCGCTGCTCGGCTCGGTGCAGGATCGCGCGCGGCTGGAGACGATCTTGCGCACCTTCCGGGTCCAGACCATCTATCATGCGGCCGCCTACAAGCATGTGCCGATGGTCGAGCACAATACCGTGCAGGGCATTCGCAACAACGTCTTCGGCACCCTGGCCACCGCCCAGGCCGCCATGGACTGCGGGGTGGAGACCTTCGTGCTGGTCTCCACCGACAAGGCGGTCCGCCCCACCAACGTGATGGGCACCACCAAGCGACTGGCCGAGCTGGTCTGCCAGGCCCTCGCCGAGCACCAGGCCAGCACCCGGTTCTGCATGGTGCGGTTCGGTAACGTGCTGGGCTCCTCCGGCTCGGTGGTGCCCTTGTTCCGTCGCCAGATCGCCGCCGGGGGCCCGATCACCGTGACCCACCCCGAGATCACGCGCTTCTTCATGACGATTCCCGAGGCCGCCCAGCTGGTGATCCAGGCCGGCGCCCTGGGCAATGGCGGCGATGTCTTCGTGCTCGACATGGGCGAGCCGGTGAAGATCGCCGACCTGGCGGCCCAGATGGTGCGCCTGTCGGGGCTGGAGGTGGCCTGCGAGGCGGCGCCGAACGGCGATATCGAGATCGTCTACACGGGCCTCAGGCCCGGCGAGAAGCTCTATGAAGAGCTGCTGATCGGTGAAAAGGTCGGCGCGACCTCGCATTCCCGGATCATGACCGCCATGGAGGCCTATTGGCCCTGGCCACGGCTGGAACGCTACCTGGAGCAGCTCTACCGGGCCACCGAGGATGAGGATCAAGTGCGTATCCGCGAGCTGCTTCAGTCGGCCCCCACTGCCTATGCGCCACGCGACGAGATCGCCGACCTGGCCTGGTGCGGCCGCACCCCCGAGCCGCCTTCGCAGGTGCCTCAGGCCCCGCCGCTCGCAGCGCCTCAACGTCGTCCCGAACCGGGGCGTCCTGAACCGGGGCGTCTCGAACCGACCCCCGACTTGGCCCCTTCCCATGCCTACCTGGACGCGGTGTCTTCGTCGGTGAAGGGTTGAGCGCACAACGCCGCGTCCCGCCTTCTGGCGGGACGCGGCGGGCGTGCCGCTTGCCGGCAGAAAAAAAGGGGTGGATCAGTTGCGGGCGGAGACCGCCCAGTGGGAAATGGAACGCTGCGCGGTCTTCCTGCCCACCGGTCGCGCCGGGGTCCCGACCACGGTGACACCCGCCGGCACATGATCGATCACGGTGGCACCGGCGCCGATGACGGCCCCCGCGCCTACCTGAATGCCCTGGATGATGCGTGCCCCGATGCCGATCCAGGCATGGTCTTCGATCACCACGTTTCCCGCGATATTCGCCCCGGGCGCCACATGGACACCGATCCCCAGGGTGCAGTCATGTCCCACCGTGGCCGCCGTGTTGATCACGCAGCCCCGCTCGGTACGCGCGAAGGCATTGATCACGGCCCCGGCGACCATCACCGACCCCATCCCCAGCACGGCGTAACGGCTGACCGCGGCGCGGGGATGAAGCAAGGTGACGACATGGGCCCCCTGGTGATGCAGTTCGTCGATCCTTTCACAGCGTCGTCTGCCGTCGCCGATGGCCACGAACACCCCCGCGTACTGCCTGGCCCTCTCCAATAGCCCCTGGGTATTCCCCAGGACCGGCCAGTGCTCGTCCTTGGCCTTTTCCGGCCAGGCGTCATCATAGAAGTGGATCTTGTCCCAACGGATCAGTTCGGCGCAGTCGGCGACGACCTTCCCGTGTCCTCCCGCTCCCAGTATGGCAAGAGTGCGCATGTTGTTCTCCTGAAAGGATCACCATTCGGTGAGACATTACGACAGCTGTAACCGTCATGTGTGATCCCCGCGGCGTGCTGCACTCCCTTGCCCTATGCCTTGTCGTTGCGTCATCTTTAACGACATGAGCACCTGGTGCTTGTGGTATCCGTTCCTGTCGGGCAACCCTGCCCTTGTTATCACCTCGTGACGTACTTATTATCTTCTTGACTTACTTAGAACTTCTTTCACAACCCATTGGATAGAATGGGCTTTTCCGTCGACAAGCCTTCGCGAGCGCGCTGTGAACCCTTCCCTGGGCGCTACCTTTGCCATCCATGGCAAAGGACACTCGCTTCGCCTTGCCCCCGGCGCCCACTATTGCTGGGGTTTGGAAAGGCGCTCTTATTATCTTCGTGATCCACTTATTACCTTCGTGACTTTCTTGCCGTATAAAAACTCATCTTTCTGGCAAGTAAAAGTAATGATTTTTCTCCTGTCGACTACATGTTTTTTTCAATATCATACTGTGTACCCTGTCGCACACAGCAGTCACTTCGGTGGTCAACTCGACTCGACATCATGACCGTTAAATTCAGCATAGATTAGTCAATGATAGGGGTATGACACAAGCTTATTCACGCCTATCCATGTTTACTTCGGCAGGACCAGATTTACTTAGACAGAAGCAAATTACACGACTCGCTGGCACAGAACGCAAGATGCCGCCCTGTTGGCGGCATCTTGCGTTCTGTCTCGGGACTGAGTGAGGTGGCGTTAGCCTATCGCCGGTGATCCCACTCGAGCGCCAGCAGCCCCAGATATTCGTGAAGGGCACGTTCGGTCTTGCTCAGCTGCTGCGCGGACGGCACCCAGTCGCCCAAGTCCCATGATACGCCGGACGGCGTGACCAAGTGATGCGTCGGGGCCGCCTGTGGAGTCAGCCCCACTGCCTGGAAGTGGCGCATCGCCCGGGGCATATGGGAGGCGGAGGTCACCAGAAGCAGCCGGCTGTCCTCCCCTGCCGTCGACTCGCCCAGGGCATGGCGGACGGCATAGGCCTCCTGGGCGGTATCGGCCGGCCTATCCAGCACGACGAGTCGCTCGGCCGGCACCCCGAGCCCGCGGGCCGCGTCGGCATAGGCCCCGGCGACGGGCTGGCCCTGTGGGTCTCGCGTGCCACCGCTGACCACCAGCCAGGCGTCGGGGCGCAACCGCCACAGGCGAATCCCCTCGACGAGTCGCGACAGCGAGCTCTCGTTGAGCCGCGAGATGACCGAGCCCGGGCCCTGCGCCTGCCATCCCCCGCCTAGCACCACGATGGCCTCGATATCACCGTCAGTCGGCGTGATCACGGGGGGATAGCGGGTCTCCAGCGGCATCAGCAAGCGATCGGCGACCGGGGCCCAAGCCGCCAGCAACAGCGCCAGGATGGCCAGCATGGCCACGCCCAGCCCCCCGCGGCGGCGACCCAGCAGCGCCAGCAAGCCCGCCAGGCACAGCAGCGCCAGAAACAGCGGCAACGGCGCGGCGAAGGTGGCGACCAGGCTCTTGAGTTGGGCGTACATGATGCCGGCTTAAGTCCCCGTGGCCTGGGCCATCACCTCGGCCAGGGCGTCACAGGTGCGTGCGATCTCCTCGTCGGTGAGGGTGGGATGGCACAGGAACATCAGGCTGGTCTCGCCCAGCTCCCTGGCCACGGGCAGCCGCGCCGGCGGCTGCCAGCCGGTGGCCTCGAAGGCCTTCTCGAGGTAGATCTCCGAGCAGGAGCCACTGTAGCAGGGCACGCCGTGGGCGTTGAGCTCGGCGATGATCCGGTCGCGGCTCCAGTCGGCCGCCAGTTGCGGCGGTTCGACGAAGACGTAGCACTTGTAGGCGGCGTGTTCGATATGCGCCGGGAGACTCGGCACGCGCAGCCCCGGACAGGCCCGGGCGGCCGCCCAGATTCGCTCGGCATAGGCCCGACGCCGGGCGGACCAACTGGGCAGGCGATGCAGTTGGACCCGCCCGATGGCCGCCTGCATCTCGGTAAGCCGCCAGTTGGTGCCAATGGCATGGTGCAGCCAGCGAAACCCCGGAGGATGGGACTGCTCATGGACGGCGTGCCAGCTCTTGCCATGATCCTTGTAGGCCCACATCCGCCGCCACAGCTCGGGGTCATTGGTGGTGACCATGCCCCCTTCCCCCCCGGTGGTCATGATCTTGTCCTGACAGAACGACCAGCAGCCCACCTTGCCCAGCGTGCCGACGCTGCGGCCGCGATAGCGAGCGCCATGGGCCTGGGCGCAATCCTCGATGATGTGGATGCCGCTGCGCGAGAAGGCCATCAGGCCATCCATGTCGCACGGCCAGCCGGCCAGATGCACGGCGATGATGGCCCGGGTGTTAGGCGTGATATGGCCGGCCACCGTCGCCGGGGTGAGGTTCTGTGAGTGGCGATCCACATCGGCGAAGACCGGCGTGGCGCCGACGGCGACGATGCTCGAGGCCGAGGCCACGAAGGTGCGCGAGGTCACGATGACCTCATCCCCCGGCCCGATGCCCAGGCCACGCAGGGCCAGTTCCAGGGCGACCGTGCCATTGGCCACCGCGATGGCATATTCGCAGCCCATGGCCGAGGCGAACTCCTGCTCGAAGGCGCGCCCCTCGTCACCGGTCCAGTAGTTGACCCGGTTGGACAGCAGAACCCGCTCCACCGCCTCGATCTCCTCGAAGCTGTAGCATGGCCAGGGCGAAAACGGCGTGTTCAACATGGACATTGCCCTCCTGGGCACGACAACAGGGGACGGACAGCGGGGCAATCGCAGTTGAACATGACGAGGGGCGCCGGGGACAACGCAACTGCAATAGCCCGGGAACGGACAGCGAATCAGTTGATGGGGGTTCTAGCGCTCTCGGGACTGGCTGCCGCGAAACGGCGGCATGCTGACGTGGCCGCTGGCGGCGATGCCTTCCCGCGCCACGACCTTCTTGACCGTCAGCAGCAGGATCTTCAGGTCCAGCCACAGCGAGGCATGGTCGACATACCAGACGTCGTGGCGGAACTTGTCTTCCCAGGACAGGGCGTTACGGCCCTGGACCTGGGCCCAGCCGGTGATGCCGGGACGCACTTCATGGCGGCGGAACTGTTCGGCGCTGTAGAGGGGCAGGTAGTCCATGAGCAGCGGCCTGGGGCCGACCAGGCTCATGTCCCCCTTGAGCACGTTCCAGAGCTCGGGAAGCTCATCCAGGCTGGTCGAACGCAGCATCGCCCCCAGGCGTGTCATCCGTTGGTCGGTGGGCAGGAGCCTGCCGTGCGCGTCCGTGCTGTTGCGCATGGTACGAAACTTGATCATCGTGAACGCCCGGCCATGCAAGCCGGGTCGCTGCTGGCGGAACAGCACCGGCGAGCCGAGCTTGAAGCGGATGAGCAATGCCGTGATCAGGATCAGCGGCGACAGCAGCACCAGCAACAGGGCCGAGACCCCCAGATCCATGAAGCGCTTGCTCACGGCACCCCCATTTCCTTAAGCATGACGGCATTGACCTTGTGCACGTCGTACTTCTGCAGGGCCAACTCCCGAGAGCGCTGTCCCATCAGCGCCACGAGCTCCGGGCGTTCCAGGAAGGAGCGCATGGCCTGGCTCAGCTCATCGACATCCCGGGCAGGCACCAGGTAACCGTTCTCTCCCTCGATGACGGTCTCGCGACAGCCGGGCGTGTCGGTGGTGATGATCGGCCGTCCCATCGACAGGGCCTCGAGGATGGTGCGCGGTACCCCTTCCCGATAGAAGGTCGGCAGGACGAACACGCTAGAGCTGGCGAAGGCCGCCCGCACATCCGACTGATGACCGAGATAGCGGATGACGCCGTCCTCGACCCAGCGGTCGAGCTCTTCCCGCGTGATCGAGTTGGGATTGGCATCCAAGTCACCGACCAGGGTGAAGGTGGCCTCGGGGAAGTCCGCCTTCAGCCGGTAGGCCGCCTCGGCAAATTGCCTGACGCCCTTGTCCGCCAACAGCCGGGCGATGAGCAGGAAATCGGGGACCGGCGGGTAGGGCTGGGGTGCGAAGTAGTCCGTGTCGACCCCTGAGCCGTTCACCACCACCGAGGGCGTGGTGCTGCCGAGGATGCCATGGCTTCGGAACAGCGCCTGGTCGTCGGGGTTCTGGAAGAAGACCTTGTGGCTGTAACGTAACGACAGCTTGTACAGGGCCACGGCGATCCGACGGACCCAGCGCTGCTGGCGATCGCCCTGTTCGTCCGAAAACGAGTAGCCCAGCCCGGTGATCAGGGCATAGCGCCTGGGCCGACGGGTCCAGGTAGCGGCCAGCGAGCCGAAGATCACCGGCTTGATGGTATAGCCCAGCACGTAATGGGGCCCGACCCGGCGAATCAGTCGAAGCAGCGCCCATAGTGTCCTGGCATCATCCAGTGGGTTGGTGCCGGTGCGCTTGAGGTAGATGTCGTGCACCCGTGCCCCCATGGCTTCGAGCCGGTCTCGGACCTGGCTTTCCGCGCTGAGGTCCGGGGCAGCCGCATGGACCTCGATCCCCGACTTGAGGAGCGCCTCGATGAGATGGCCCCGAAAGTGAACCAGGGACCAGGGTGAGCCCGCGATGATCAGAAAGCGCATATCAATCCCTGCCTTGTAGGCATTCCTTCCAGACGTGATCGAAGCCCTCGACCATCCTGTCGATGGTGAAGTTGGCACGAATCCGTTCGACCGCGGCGTGCTGTCGCTGGGCCCACCGATGCGGATGGGCCTTACGCTCCATCAGAGCCTCGATGATCGCCTCCGCCAGTCGTTCACTCTCCCGGGGGGGAACGACCCAGCCCGTCTCGCCGATGATCAGGGCGGTGTCCCCCACGTCGGTGGCCACACAGGGCGTGCCGCAGGCCATCGCCTCGGCGATCACGTTGGGAAAGCCTTCGCCGAAGGCGCTGGACAGGATGTGCAGGTCCAGGCCATTCATGAGTTCCGCAATATCGGCCCGCGCCCCCAGCAGCTCGACCCGATCATGAAGGTCGCCGGTGCGCAGCCATGCCAGGAGACGGGGATTGTGCTCATCGATCTCGGGGCCGATCAGGCGGCAGCGGAAGTCGTGGCCGCGTCGCTTGACGATGGCCAGCGCCCGCAACAGGCCTTCATGATCTTTTTGCGGATTGAAACGCCCCACCATGCCGACTACCGGAACGCTGTTGCCCGGCGTCGGAATGTCCTGGACCGGTACCTCCGCGTCCAGCACCGGCATCCCGTCGTCCAGTTCCGGCATGCCGGTCGCCCGGCCGAGGCGCTCTCCGAGGCGAGCCTCGACGCCGGTCAGCGAAGGGTCATCGGGCATCGCCCGGGAAGGGGACGGCGGAAGACAAGAAGCACGAGGATAGAAGCTGGACAGGTCATAGCCATTGGAGATCACGACACTCTTGCGGCGATCATAGCCCAGCGCATGATGGACCTCGGCCGCCTGATGGGCACAGCATACGACCCGCTCGGGCACCCAGCGGGATAGCCAGGCGCAGGCCTTGGCGATCATGATGGTGGATCGCGCACTGTGCCCGGGCTCCAGCGAGGAGTGCCGGATGCCCCAGCAGACATGGCGAAGGCCGGCCAGCCGGGCGACGATCCCGCCGATCAGGTCAGGATGATACATCCAGGTCTGGACCACATCGGGCCGGTAGCGGCGTAGCAGTGTCCAGAGCCTCAGGCTGCCGGCCATCACGTCGCGTTGCCGACGTATGCCCAGGCCTAGGATCTCAATGCCGTGCTCTCTCAGTTCCGGCTCATGCCTGCCCCCCTCGATCATCGCGATGATGGTATGCCGATTGTTGCGATCATTGAGACACAATCGGCACAGCGCTGACTGGGCTCCGCCGTGCCCTAGGCTCGTGATGATATGGACGATATGCATGCTGGTACCCGGTCGTATGCTTGTTAAGGCTTCTTACTAACCGCCGGAGGGGGCGACACGTCGGGGCTTGCCCCCGGACAAGCCGACCCACCTGCAACGTTGTGAAAAGGGACGCGATGCACTTGATCAGGTCGCTGGATCGCCCTTCCAGAGATCGCCCATCCATTTGTCATAGCTAATGGAGGAAAACTTCTGTCGGCCGGCGCCATGCGCGAAGGTAATTTCGCCGAAATAGATCTTTCCCTCGACGTTGTAGAGATCGACACGGGCATACGAAAAGGGCCGCGCCAGTGTCTTGACGACGTCGAGCATCCGATCGTAGTTCTGCGGCCGGTCGATGCGCGTCTTGAGGGTCGGGTACTTCATCGAGAAGGGTAACCAGTTCAGGTCCTCGTCATAGAACGACCGGTGATGTGCGGTGTAGCGGTCATAATCGACATGCAGGACGATGGAAGGGTCGCCCTGCTCCGCCCCGCCGAACACGTGAAACTTGTAATCCCACAGATCGGCTCCGTCCGGGGTGGCCAGCTTCTTTTCCACCAACACGCCCGGCGTGACATGGCTATACCAGGTTTCCTGCTTTCGCTTGCCATAGTCGAGGGTGAGCTGATGGTTGACGCCCTGGCAGACGGCTTCGAGTTGCGCGGGGCTGTCCTGGGGGGAGACGAAGTGCACGGGTCCGGAGTCATGATTGGCCTTGACCACGAGGCCGCCATGGGCATGCACCAGGGATTGCAGGTCCTTGAGGGTGATCCGGCTGCCGGTAAAGACACTATCGATGACATAATCACCGCCTACCGCCTTGGCCACGTGCTCCTTCACCGCGATCTTGTCCGAGCAGGTCACGAACAGCGGGTTCTTCCAGTGAAGCTTTCGATAGTTAATCTTCTGATTATAGGTCGTGGGTTTGGCGAAACGCGGCAGGTAACCCGCACGAATCAGGAATACCGCCCTTTCCCGAAATGCCGCGGGCATCATCGTATATAGGTCTTGCATTGCCATTCCCTCAATAAAAGGTGCTTCGCCGATCGATGTAAAAGCGGTGACGTCGTGGGAGCGCACGGTCCGGCGCTCAGGCATTGGCACGCGTGATGGGTGACACGCGCTTATGCAGATATTCCAGGATGCCAACCGGAACCAGGGAAATCGCACTCCATTTCAGGCAGTACGTCATGTCGTGCTTCCAGAAGAACGCAGACGGCAGCAGGGAGAGTGGCACGGCGACCCGGTTGCGCCGGTTCTGCAGCCAGGCGTACTTGATCATCTGGTTGGCATAGCGCTTGAGCTGGAGCGTTTCCTCCCGGTTGGCGGTGGGGGCCAGTTCCGAGACCATGTCGCGAAACAGCTGGATGGAGGGCGACGAGGTACGCGAGACGCCCACCACGTCACGATAGGAAACGGAGGCCACATGGGGGGACCATACCAGGGTCTTCAACCGCGCCATCAATGCGACCCAGGCATAGAGGTCACCGGAACGCTGGGTGCGACCTTCCGGGAAGACATAGGGGTCGGGCAGGCTCTCGCGGTGGATCAGCACCGAGTTGGGCCCGATGGCCCGCCGGCCCTCGCAGGCCTCGCGCAAGTAGTCGGCAAGGCCCAGTATCTGTTCGCCGCCTTCCCGATACCGCCGGGCGAAGGGATCCAGCGTTTCCTTGCCGGCCGTACTGGAGAGACGGGCGCTGCTGACGACCGGGATCCCTGGGTGGCGTTCAATGAGCTTGACCGCATGCTCCAGGTGGTCGGGCATCCAGCTGTCGTCGGCATCGAGAAACGCGACCCAGGTCCCTCTGGCCTCGCGAATCCCCAGGTTCCTGGCCGCGTACCCCCCCGGCCCCGGCTCGGTGCGTGACAGCACGCGGATGCGGCCATCGGTGTAGCGCCGTATCTTCTCCGGGCTGCCGTCGGTGGAGGCATCGTCGATTAGTAGCAGCTCGAAGTTGGGGTAAGACTGCGCCAGGACTGAGGTGACGGCACGATCAATGTACTGCACCTTGTTATAGACGGGAATGACCACGCTGATAAAGGGATCCAAGCTCCACCTCCCGATGGTTGTTGTATAACGCGCACTCTATGACGTCTGTTGTATTACCTGAGGCTCGATACCTGGCTTGACGAGATCAGACGCCTCGCTACCGCCTCGTGCGGGAGTCGTCGGAAAACGGTGAGCTGAGGCTATAACAGAGGCCGATCCCGATCACCAGCCAGAGCAGACGCGCGCTGTAGCCCTTGAAGATGAACGGTTCCTTGATCTCGGCGATGAACATCACCGCCAGGAAGACGATCCACAGGCTCTTGTAATGGGTCATCGTCAGGACATGCCGGGCAAGCAGCAGGAGGAACACATAGAACATGATGGCCATGGGAATACCCAGTGCCGTGAACATCTTCATGTAGCCGGAATCCGAGCGGCCACCGAATTCAAACCCTCCGGAATGTGTGCCGATGCCGAACATCAGCTTTTGCCACTCCGTGGACATCTGGAACATGCTAAGGACCGAGCCGACGGTGCCTTCCTCCTGTAACCCTTGGGTGCCCTCGTAGAAGAAGCTGAGGGAGTAGCCCAGCAGGCTATCGGGGAACAGCATGGAGAAGACGGCGGGCGCCATCACCACCAGGAGCACAAGACTGATGTAAAGCAATACCCGCCTCAAAGATAATGTTTCCTTCGAGAAGGCGAGATTGAGGGCGTGGAACAGGAGCGTGCCGATGAGGCCCACCAGGATTCCTGTCCTGCCAATGAACAGCAGGGACGTGAAGATGATCGCCGTCGCCACGGCAAAGAAGCCGAAACCGACTTTCTTCTTGATGTACAGGGCCTGAAGCAATACGAGGGTCGCCCCATGGAACAGCGACAGGTTCGCCGCCCCCCCGGACGCAATGCCGCGCAGGCGAAACTCACGGGTCAGATAGTCGATATTGGAATCATCGGCCAAGTAGAGGAAGGACTCGATGAAGGTCCTGACGGGCGGGAAGAAATACTCCAGCAGTACGATTACCGCATTGACGAAGACCACGAATACGGTCAAGCGGAAGAACAAGGTCAAGGTCTGGTCCAGGTCCATCCCCTTCTCGTTCATGTACAGGCCGATGGAAAACCCAAGCAGGACATAGAAGACAAGCTGAATGGTGTAGGTCAGGTAGGTGGTACTGAAGATATGACTATAGAAGATGGAGACCAGCAAGTTATAGGCTGCAAACAGACAGAATCCGATGAGCGTCAGAACCATGGCCCGCTGCTGGATGGCCTTCAAGGGGAGCACGGGGTGGGCCCCGAAGAACATGAGCATGGCCAGCATGCCGCCATGTATCACCAGGCCGCCGACATCGAAATACGGGCTGAGCACATACAGGTAGATGAACAGGGTGATCGCACATAGCTCCAGGGTGCCGATACCATGGATATGTTTCAGCCCACCGCGAAGACTATTGATATCAGATGCCCGGGATGCGTATCTCATGGCATGTCCACCGATCGATTGATAGCGAGGAGATATACTTACGACTCCTTTCAAAATCCACTCAGATAGAGTGGGCTTTTCCGTCGGCAAGCCTTCGCGAGGGCGCTGTAAACCCTTCCTTGGGCGCTACCTTTGCCATCCATGGCAAAGGACCCTCGCTTCGCCTTGCCCCCGGCACTCACCAATGCTGGGAGTTTAGAAAGTCGCTCTTACTTGATCCTTGATGGGTATTTCTTTTTAACGATGCGCCTGTCACGCCCTTCATCGATATCGTCACGAAAAGGGTCTGACATGGCACAGTAATGCAACAGGTACTGATTCACGGTTCGCCAGGCCTTGTCACTCTTTCCAATCTCGGCGCCAAAATAGCCGAGGGCGGAAAGCTTGACAGCGAGCCATGCCCTTTTCAGCCGCGACTGGCTCTTGAGCGACGGGACTGCCTTGATCGGCAGCTCGTTGTTCGACAATACGATATTGCCCGTATTCAGCTTGGGATCCACGTAGACATAAGCCCCTTCGAGAAGGCTGGCCGTGCGAAACCACAGATCTTCATTGACCGATGCCATTGGCAGGCACTGCCTGTCGCGCAGGAAGGCTTCACACAATAATGATTTCCGATAGGCAATACCGGCACAACCGACAGGAAGTATCCAGAAGGCATAGGTGATATGATGAACATAGGGCCAACGGTGGTAGCTTTTCCACCGCCCCAGGACATTCTGACTTATCACACGGGCCCTACCACAGATTACGGCATTCGGATACCGTTCTGCCGCCGTCACGACCTTGGCCAACCACTCCCTCTGATAGATGACATTGTCATCGATGGTAATCACCAGATCGTTCGGTGATACCACCTCATAGACGGAAATCAGTTTTTGATAAGGCCCAGGGGTATTCATGTATCTGGCTTCAATCAGCTCATGATCAAGCCATTCCGGGATATCGATGATGCCCTGCGCGTCACCTTGCCTGTCTCGGAGTGACAACTTAGGCAGGTTGATATAGATCACGTCCGGTTGAACCGACTGCCGCAGTATCGACGTTACCGCATAGAACAGGGACTCGAGACGATCATGGGTCGAGGTACATGTCACGACTATCCTGCCTGTTCGCATCATCGCGTCGATCACACATATCCTGTCGTTGTTGTGGTTGTCTGACAGTGATCGGAGAAGGTTTCATATGGCGCCTGTTGAGTCACTGTTGTTTTTTGTCGACGCCCCCTTCTTCCGCTTTTCCGATTAGCCTCTTGCCTCCAGGGTAAGAAAGAATCGGCACGGAAGAAGGGGTCGCACCATCAGGCAGGCGCACGCCGGCACCAGCGACTACTTGTAGGAATAGCTGTAATAGCCGTACCCGTAGCTGATGGCGGCGGTGCGTTCGATGGCATTGAGAATGCACCCTCTCACCTGAATACCGGTATTCTCGAGCCGGCGCACGGCGATCTTGATTTCACGGGGCGGATTGACACCGAAGCGTGCCACCAGCAGCGATGTTCCGGCGACCTTGCCGATGATGGCCGCATCGGTGACCGCCAGGATAGGCGGCGTATCGATGAATACCAGGTCGTAGTCCTTGCTGACCTCGTCGATCAACTCCGAGAAGCTCTGTTTCATGAGCAGCTCCGAAGGGTTGGGCGGCGCCACCCCACGCGACATGTAGTACAGTCCGGGCACATCGCTGCCTCGCACGGCATGCTGCAGGTCTAGCTTGCCGGAGATCACCTCGGACAGGCCGGCTTCCGAGCGGTCATTGAAGGTCACGTGCAGGCTACCTTTGCGCATGTCGGCATCGATCACCAGGACTTTCTGGCCGGCCTGGGCGCAGACGAAGGCAAGGTTGATGCTGACGAAGCTTTTCCCGATGCCTGGGCTCGGCCCCGTGATCATGATGCAGTTATTGGGGGCATCCATCATGGCAAAATGCAGGCTGGTACGCAGTCCCCGGATCGCCTCGACGGCCATGTCGGTGGGATAGAGCTTAGCCAGGAAGCTGCCGATGGCATGCTTACTCGTCTGGTCGTTTCGATACTTGATGCGCTTGACGAGTTTCATCTGGTCGTTGGAGCGCGGGACCGTGGCGTATACCGGCAGGCCGAGATCCTCGAGCTGGTCGGCGCTCTCGATTCCCTTATTGAGCAGTCCTCTCAGCAGGATGAAGCTGACCGTCAACATCAGGCCGACGAGCATGGCAACGATCACGATCAAGGCGGTCTTCGGCTTGATCGGCGACGGGCGCACCATGGCGAAGTCGATGATCCGCACATTACCCACGGTTGCCGCCTTGGCGATGTTGAGTTCCTGCATACGGTTGAGCAGCTGCACATAGATCTGCTGAGTGACTTCCACATCGCGGGTCATTCTCAGAATCTGCTGCTGGGTTTCCGGCAGGCTGCTGGTACGCTCATCCAGGTTAGCCAACTCCCGCTGGAGCTGCGCCTTCTTGTCGAGCAGGGCCGCATACACCGGGTGATTGGGCGTGAAGCGACGCTGGAGTTCCGATTCCTGCATCTCCAACTCATTCAATTGACTTTCCAGATTGACCACACCGGTGAGAACGTTCTGCGTTTCCTGGGTCAGATCGACACTTTCCTGTTGAGATCGATAGCTATTCAGGCGGTTTTCCGCGGCTACCAGCTGATCGCGGACCTTGGGTAGCTGCTCATCGAGAAAGGCCAGGCTCTTCTCTGCCTCGGCCGCCTGGCGTGCCACGTTCTGGGCCAGGTACACTTCGGTGATGGCATCCAGTGAGCCTTCCACCTCAGCCGGGTTACTCCCGATCAGGATAAGCTCCAGCACGCCGGTATCGCTCTCCCCTTTCTGCAGCACGCTGAAACGTGACTTGAGATTGGCAATGGCGGATCCTTGGCTTCGCTTGACAAGATTGAACCTCGCTCCCGCCGGCGCCTGGATCTCACTGACTCTGATCTCCATCCAGGGCTCGTCCACCTTGACCAGCTGTCCTGCCCTCCCGGTTGCCAGGACGTTCTCCTCGATATCCATGACCCGATAGCCGTTGCCTTCCATGACTTCCAGCATCAGGGGCTGATTGACCAGCTCGGGGGCAACACTCAGCGCCTCGACGCTGAGGCTTTCGCCTCCCCATACTTCCGGACGACCTTCGGCAAACGCGGGTCGTGGAATCTGATGACGAATGATGGCATCCCCTACCACCGGGAACGTCACGGGGCTGACACCGATATCCAACTTGACCTGACTTGCCGCTCGCCCGATGATCATGCGCGAACGCAGTATTTCCATCTGCGCCGCGGTTCTGGGTTGCTCTTCGGTCAGCATGGCCGCGATTTCATCCGCGCCATTGCGTGGCCCCGCCTGCTCCACCTGAACCAGGGCGTCACCCTGATAGATAGGCGTCGCCAGCAGTGAATAGATGATGCCGCCCACGCCGAACAGCGCGGTCAACAGCGCGATCTTCCACTTGTTGTCGAGCAGCAGGCCGATCATCCTGCCCAGCTCCACGTTTTCCTCTCCCGGTGGGCCACTCCCCTGTGACACCGGAACATTGTTGACTTGAGACATGGAGCTACCTGGAATAAGACTGGTCATTTTCCTTTATCCCTGAACGGGTTCGCCGAACCGTGACTCGCAGACTTCGATATTCGGCAACCGGGTTAACTTTCAGGCTCTTCAGCTGTGGCTCACGATGGCGACGTCGTTCTTCGGTTTCCCTGGTGTCGTCACAAAGTGAATCATGGCAACCTTCCTGCCCCCGAGATGATCAACGTCAATCTCCCGGGGGCGGATCGTCTTGTCATTCCAGGGTTGTCACGTCACTCGGCCTTCGTGGCTACAGGTCACCCACGTCGGTGGAGGTATCGGCGACGGTACCTGGCAGGCTGATGGAGGGCAGCAGCAGGCTGATCACGTTGTTCCAGCGTGCCAGCGGCGCGGAGGTCACATACACCACATCCTGCGGCTCGAGTGGGAAGTAGCTTCCCATGTTCAAGGCAACCGCGTTGCTGATGTCCAGCTGATAGACAGTGGCCATCTTCTCGCTACCCGTCGGCTTACCGCGGATCACGAAGATACCTGAAGGCTCTGCGCGTGACTCGACCACGCCGCCAGCACGTGCCAGGGCATCCGTGAGGCTAAGTCGCTCGACGCCGGCCGGGATATTGCCGGGGTTGCGCACCTGCCCCAAGACGGCGATGTTCTGGTTCTCGGCATCGGCGACATGCAGGACGTCGCCCGGTTTCATCAGATAATTCTGCGTCATGTCGCCATTCTTGAGCATCTCGTAGAGAGACAAGTCGATTTCGACGCCGTTTCTGGCCAGGGTCACCTCATGCCAATTGGCTTGCTCGTTGGCCCCACCCGCCTGACTGATGGCATCCAGGACGGTCAACGGCACATTGGTGATGGGCTGGGTGCCCGGGTTGGTCACGGCGCCACTCACATAGACCTTCTTCGACCGGAAGGCCGCCACGCTGACCTCGACTTGCGGATCGGCAATATAGGTCGCCAGACGACGCGTCAGGATGTCGCGGATCTGGTTCACGGTCTTGCCTTCGACGTTGATACTGCCGATATAGGGGTAGTAGATGGATCCATTGGCATGAACGATCGTGCCCGCCTCTTCGGCACTACGCTCTCCACCCGCCGGTATGGTGAGCTCGGGATGGTCATAGACGACGATATTCAGCACGTCACCCGGGCCAACGTAGTATTGGTAATCCTGGATTTCCTTCTCCAGATCAGGGGACATGCTCTTGGCGGTGACCGCTCCCATCTGTTGACGGTAGTTGGCGACCAGCCGGGGGGTAATGGAGACGATATCCACCTGCTCATCGAGTGATACGGTCTCCCGGGGCTCGTAGTCGATATGCCCTCCGGGCGCCAGGGCACAGCCAGTCAATAGCCCCAAGGGCAGGAGCGCGACTGCCAGGCAGTGAGTGCGAGCTTTCGATTTCATGTTGAGTCCCCTTTGCCTTAATGCTGTTAGGTAACCTGGAATCAAGGAGGTACCAGTGGGCCAGCTTGCTACCAGGTCATGGAATCCGGAGTGGGGTCACGCCCCGCCCGTCCGACCACGCTACCGCCCGAGAGGTTATGTCGGTGTTCCCTCAGACCGTGCCCCTTCCTGTATAACCACTTACGCTTGGTTACAAAAACCAAGTCTTGGCTACATAAGGTTACTCAGAGGACCCTGATTCTGCGTAACTGTTATTTCTCACTACCTCAGGTATTAATACACTCACACTCTGCCCCTCCGTTCCCTGTCGAGGGTAAAAGAGGCAATGCGTTGTCTTGAAAGGATTTATTCTGACTGATTGCTGATCGAGCGGGGGTGATCTCCCCCTGGCGAGCAGCCCATTACCAGCTCATAAGCAGGTACCAGACTGGGGTATTTCATATCCTGGTGACCGCTCATCTACTGCCAATGGCGCTCTTGGACAGCCGCACTGCCTGGAGGGATCTCGGCACCCAGGTAAGTGGATAGCGGGCCATCACGGCCCTGGCGCCGACGACCGTCGAACCAGCATCCTGGCCGCGGGTGCCGCCATGGGCGCTCTGTGCCTCGGGCGGTGGGTGTCACGACCTTCGACGTATACCACGGCCACACTCTCGTTGTTCTGGGGTACGAAGGCCTCCACCGCGATGCCCCGCCGGGCGATGTCGGCCAGTACGCGGTCGAGGTTATGTCCATGGTGCTGCATGAGCACATAGTAGGGGGGAGCGAGGGTGGCGACCTGGCCGATAGCGATAGGCGCCAGCGGAACCTCCTCGTTGAAATAGAAGCTCGCCACGAGATGCTGCACCTCCCTCATGCTCCCCCCACGGTCCAGGTAATAGACGGGGTCACCCGCGTCGCGCTGCTCTTCGATGAAGGCCACCGCGGCTTTGTGGTTCTGGTCGGGATGGATCTTGCGGGTGACCTCCAGCGAGGCGACCGCCAGATTGGCGATGCCTCCCAGGGCGACGAGGGCCACCACGTGTTTGACCCCTGCGCGCTTGAGACCGGAAGCGGTCAGGCCCACCAGGAGGGACACCACCGGCAACAGCACGATGAAGTTTCTCGGTGTCGAGATCGGCGAGTGGTAGTCCACCAGCGCGATCACGACAAGAAAGCCCGTCAGCAATGCAATCATCCGGCGCCACAGGCCCGGCCCCGTACCGGCCTCCCTGACTTCCGGCGCCCGCCGGGCCAGTAGCGCGGCACCACTCAGCAAGGCGACTATCAGGACGGCGGTCACGTACTCGGTGGCCGTGCCCGACAACAACCTGGCCAAGTAGTTGAGATGAGGCAGCATGCCATCGGAGAAGTGGAACAGCGTCGACTGCACGCCATTGGACTCGATCCAGAAGTTATCGCCGGACTTCTCGCCGATGCCGCCATACACAACGTGCAGGATCGGCCATATCAGGCACATCAGGCCCACGACGACCGTCTCGATCGCGCGCCGCGCATCGCCTCGGTTCTCGTACAGCGTGAACAGAAGGATCACCCCGGCATATATAAAACCGAAATAATGGGTCAGTGACAGCGCCCCGAGTAAGGCGTAATACCCCAGACGCGTCCCGGCTCGCCCACTGTGTGCCAACCGCTCCAGATAAGCGAGGCTGGCCAGGGTGGAGAGGAGCAGCATCATGGCATAGGAGCGAGCTTCCTGGGCATAGTAGGGAAACAGGATGCAGGTCGCGAAGAAGACCAGCAGCGTATACTTGGCGACCGGTGTGAGGCGCTTGCTGGCCCACCACCAGAACGCCGCCAGGGCAGATATCGCAAAGAGGAAACTCAATGCCCTGACCATTTGCTCACCGGAGCCCGCCACCTTGATCCACAGGTTCAATACCAGTTGATACAGCGGTGGATGCACATCGGGAAGCACCAGGAAGCGAAACATCGGCCCCACGCCAAGTTCGGCCGCGGCCACGGAATAGAGCTCATCCCACCAGTAGGAATAGCCATACACAACACCGGTCGCTGCCAGCATCACGCTCGACAGGATTAGGAGATACACCACCGCACGCGCATAGCCTTTTGCCATGTTTCTCTCCCCGATCACACGATAACAAACTGTCGAGCTCGGCGGCTCCACAGGAAACCATGGTCCGCCAGCGACAACAGGGGAAGATCCCCCACCGAGTCGCCATACGCATAGCTGCACTGGGGGCGGCGGCTCTCGAGCCACGCTCGTACCCTGGTTGCCTTCTCTTCGCCATAGCAGTTTCTGCCCTCGACCTTGCCCTGCACGATACCGGCCGCATCACCGGCCAACGACGAGGTGATCGACGCCGTGAACCCCTGTCCCTGAGCCCAGTGCCTCAGGTAGCTGTCCAGCGAGGCGCTGACCAGTACGCAGTCGTGTCCCTGTGACTGATGCCACCGCAATCGTGTTATGCCTTCCTTGCGAATCATCGTCGGGATGATTTCCTCACTGAAGGTCTTTCCCCAGATGGAGAGTTCCTCCAGCGTATAGCCTGTCAGATACCGCTCGAGCACGATCTGCTTGGCCACATCATTGCGCATCAGCTTTATGCAATAGCCCGCGAGCACCGGACTGAGCCTGACCAGCTTGGCATAGTAGACACGGCTGCCAACGACATGCTTCAGGAAGGGCATCAGGGTGTCGCCCCGAGTCAGGGTGCCATCGAAATCGAAGAAGGCCACGGGGGGAGATTCTTGTGTCATAGGGTCATCCGCTTGAACAAGGGCTCGGGGATATGCGTGATGACCAACATGATCCAGCGCCAGAACCCTGGCAGGTAGGTCTCTCCCCGTCCGTGGATCATGGCCTTGATGATACCCCGGGCCACGTCCTGCGGCTGCGCCCATAGCGGCCCGGAGCGGTCGAAGTCGGCCGTCATGGGAGTCGCGACGAATCCCGGCTTGAGCGTGACCACATCGACGCCATGCGCGGCCAGCCGGTTTCGAAGCCCCTGAAGGAAGATCGCGACCATGCCCTTGGCGGCGCCATAGACATAGTTGCTCTGTCGCCCCCGGTTGCCGGCGACCGACCCGATCGCGGCGATCACGCCGGCACCTTGTTGCTCGAAACGGTTGCCCAGCAGAGTCAGCAGGCTGATCACACTGAGGGCGTTGGTCTCGACCTCCCGACGCATCAGCGCCACGTCGCGCTGGCAGGCCTGCTGATCGGGCAGGGTGCCATGGGCGATGAGCACCGCATCCATGCCCCCTAGCGCCTGCTCGGCGGTCTCGATCAAGGCGTCATGCCGATCGACGTCCAGCAAGTCGGCCACGCAACCGTCGATACGCTGGTTATCTCCGGCACGGACCTTGAGATCCTGGAGCAGAGCCTGGAGCTTGTCCGGGTTACGCCCGATGCAATACAGCGAGGCCCCCTTCTCGACCAGTTGTCGAGCGGTATGCTCGGCGATGGTGGAGGTGGCCCCGATAATGACGACGCGCTTCAGTGAATTCATGATGTTACTCGTTGCCAGAAGTGACTCGCTGCCAGAAGCGTGAGGAGAAGGCGGGATCGATGAAACGACTGAAGGCTTCCCATTGCGGGAAGCCCGACTGGAAGAGCCTGGCCGGCATGCGGGCATCCTTGCCGGGATACAGGGCGCCCCCCGCCTCGCATACGATGGCATCCAGGTCATCGAGCAGGCGCAGGGTCTTGTCGCCCCGATTGGGAAAGTCCAGGGCCAGGGTGGTACCGGGGCGCGGGAAGGACAGCATGCCCACCGAAGGCTTGCGCCCGAAGGTCTTGAGCACCGCCAGAAAGGAGCCCTCACCGCGTCGGGCGACGGTGTCGAGCAGCGCCGCCGTGGCCGCCTCGGCCGCCTCGGGCGGCAGCACGCACTGGTACTGGTAGAAGCCCCGGCGTCCGTAGATGCGGTTCCAGTCCTGGATGGCGTCCAGCGGATAGAAGTACGGCACGTAGTGGCTCAGCCCGCCCTGGGGCTTGACCGGCTGTCGGTAATAGAGCGCATTGAAGACCTTGAGACTGAGCCGGTTAACCAGCGACAACGGTGGATCGATGGGCACCCGCTTGCAGCCCTCCTTGAAGGAGGGAGGGGTGGCCTGGGGTGGGGCATGCTGCCCGGCCAGCAGGATGCCGCGTCCGCGCGCCTTGCCCTTGGCCAGGCAATCGATCCAGGCCACCGTGTAGGGCCAGCGGGCCTCGGCACGACGATTGAGCGGCCAGAAGGCTTCCAGGTTGGCAAAGCGTTGCGACTCCACCCACATCCAGGGAGTCTGAATCGGCATCAGCTGTAGTTCGACCCAGCGAATCAGTCCCGTCAGGCCCAGCCCGCCGACCGTTGCTGCAAACCAGGCGTCGGCCCGGCCGGGACCGCACGTGATCACCTCACCGTCGCTGCGCAGCAGCTCCAGGGCGCGCACATGGTGACCGAAGCTACCCACGGCGTGATGGTTCTTGCCGTGTACATCATTGGCGACGGCCCCCCCGACCGTGACCTGACGTGTGCCTGGCGTGCTGGGTAAGAACCAGCCCTGCGGCACCACCAGTGCCAGGACCTCGGCCAGGGTCATCCCCGCCTCGCAGCGCAACAGGCCGGTCTGCGGATCGAAGTCGATGAAGCGATCCAGCCCGCGTGTCACCAGCAGGGTGCCATGATCATTCAGGCACACATCGCCGTAGCTACGGCCATTGCCATAAGGCAGCAGCGGTCTCGGTGCCATGCTTGGCAACGCGCATGAGCGCTGACTCAGGACCAGCACCTTCTCGGGGGCAACACGCGGCAGACGATTCCAAGACTGGGGCGCCCTCATATGGCTTCCGGCTCCCCATGACGGCTGAGGATCAGGGCCAACAGCCCCAGCATCACGGCAAACCAGAGGGTCGCCAGACGGATGAACACCGTGGCTGCGATGGCCATCGGCATGGTGAGTCCCTTGAGGACCAGGAGTGACACCATCACGGCCTCGGCCCCACCGAGCCCGCCGGGCAGGAAGCTCAACGCGCCGGCCAGCATCGACAGGGCATACACGAAGACCGCGAACGCCAGCGAGACATCGGCCCCCAGCCACACCAGAATCCAGTGAAAGGCCAGGGCTTCGGCGCCCCAAGCCACGACACTGATGACCGAGGCCACGGCCAACAGGCCGGGGCGATGGCAGCGTCGTGCGTTGCCAAGCATGTGGAGGGTATGAGCGACCATCCGCGCGCCTCTATCCTGCCGGCCACTTGCCCAATGGCCAAGACGGGTCAACAGCCTCTGGTTGGATAGGCAGAGCACGATCACGACAATCCCCGCCACGCCGGCCAGCACCAGGCCACGCGCCGGCGGATACTGGGCCAGCCCCACCAGCGTCAGCAGGACGATGGCCACCAGATCAGACAGGCGCTCGCTGATGAAGGCCGCGAAGGTCGTGGGGAATGGCACGCCGTGCTGCTTGAGCAACACGCCACGGAAGGCTTCCCCGGCCTTGCCGGGGGTGGTGGTCAGGGCAAAACCACTGAGATAGATCCGCAGGCTCGGCCGCCAGGCCACTCGATGGTCCAGCTGCGCGAGGTAGAGCTGCCAGCGCACGAAGCGCAGCCCGTAGTTGACCAGCGACATGCTCAAGGCCACCAGCGTCCCCATCACGCCGATCTGCACGAAGGCCGCCACCACATCGTCCCAACCGCCCCACAGGGAAAAGGCCAGATAGCCCGCCATGGCGGCGACGATGGACAAGACCAAGGCGCGAAGTCGCCAGCCCTCCAGATGATTCACTACGGCGGTCATGCGAGAACCCAGAAGGTGGAACCCACCCAGGCAGCGACGGTGACCAGCAGATGGTGGTCGGTGATCAGATCCCTGGCCGTATCGTTACCCTTGGCCCGATTATGCAGCAGGTAGAGGTAGCGAAAGATGCCATACACCACGAAGGGCAGGGTATAGATCAGGCCGTCGCTCCCGTGCAGGGCAATCGTCTGCGGGGAGACCGTGTAGAGGCCGTACGCCAGGACCGTGCAGGCGGCGGTCACGGCGATGAATTGCTCGAGCATGGCGGGACTGTAGTCATCCAGCACCCGGCGTGTCAGCCCACTGTGGCCATGTTCGGTAGTCTCCAGCATCAGCAGTTCGGCACGCCGTTTAGTGAAGCCCAGAAACAGCGTCACCATCAGACCACACAGCAGCAGCCAGGCCGACGGGGCAATTCCCAGACCCACGGTGCCGGCCAGGAGGCGCAGCATGAATCCCGATGCGATGAGGAAGACATCCAGGATCACCACATGCTTGAGTCGCCAGGAGTAGAGAACATTGATGAGCAAGTAGGTGACAACGAACAGGGTCGCCCAGAGGCTCACCGACAGCGCAAGCACCACACTCGCCAGGGCGAGTCCTGTCATCAACGTCCTGGCAAAGGTCAACGTCAGCTGACCATTGGGCAGCGGGCGTGTGCACTTGACAGGATGTGCCCGGTCGGCCTCGATATCCATGATATCGTTAAGGACATACACCGCACTGGCCATGCAGCAGAAGGCGAAAAAGGCCAGGCACGCCTGGAGCAGCGTGAGCGGATCCCATTGGTGGGCAAACAGTGGCCCGATAAGTACAAAGCCGTTCTTGAGGTACTGGTGAGGCCGGATCAGCTTGACCATCGAGTGTATCGGCAAGCTTCGCGGCGCAAGGAGTATCATCATCAGGCCACCAGGATGTTTCGGCTTCCACGTCTGAGAGCACATTGAAGTGTTCCAATTGAAGCGGACACCTCGATAAGCCGTATGGGACCATCGCCGGTCACTAGGACCCGCCGACGGGGAAGCCAGATAAGAGAAGGTAGAGGATGCGCGTTATAGGGTGAGGCTTATAGGGAGAAGGTTACATGCCACCAGGATCGAGATTATTGCCGATATCGATCACGCCCGTGGCCGTATTATATAAAGGCATCAAGTTATTGCCGATCATTCCGGTGACATGGTGGGATGTTCTGATGACGTTGCGACCATCACCCGAATTGCCCTGCACATCCACTTTCCTCGTCCAGAGGAGGCGCACATTTCCGCCGGATAGCATGTTGTCCTTGATCTTGACGTCATTGGTAAACTTGTTGGCATCTCCATGATAGGCATCGGTGATAGCGGTGTCGGTGGTGTCGAACTCGTTGCCCATGATCCATAGCCCCTTGGATATCTCTCCGTCCTTTTGATCATGAAACCCCCCATAGACGCAGCCCTGCTCTACCTTCCGTGCTGTATTGTAGAGCACATGCACGCCCCGATGACGATCGACCCAATAGGCATTGCGCGTGTCACGGGCGGAATTGGCAACGAGTTGCGTCTCGTAGGCCGATGCCAACCGAAAGCCATGCAGGGTCTGGCCTGAGGTGTGGTTTCCCATGATCAGCACATTCTGCGCCCCCCCTTCGCAGCCGATCCCTACCTGGCCACGCAGTGCGCGGCACTGACGGATGGTCCCGCGATGCGTCGAGTTCCAGAACGGGGCATCGATATCATTGGTGAAAGTCCCTACGCCATACCCCGTGACAAAGATCCCGTAACTCGAGGCATCCTCGACCTGGAGGCGCTCCAGCAGAAAATCCGACATCCCTTCCAGACGCAGGAGAGGTCCATTGTCGGTCGCCTGCTTGTCTGCCCCGATGACCCCGAAGTCGGAAAGGAAGACACCATGCCGGTGCAGTGACCGGTCGACGTCCAGGTGCAGGAGCACATAATCAGGTTGCTGCCAATCGGCGGGACGTGCCTCGAGGGTGGTCCGGCCCATGCCGCGCCCTCGCAGGCGGGTGCCATCGTGCAGGATGAGTTTCTTGTGGACATACCAATGGCCGGCCTCGATGAGGCCGGCCACCCCATCCGTGGCGATGCTGTCCAGGAAAGCTTGCAGCTGGCGGTGATCGGTGACCGGGTCGCCACTGGGACGAACCCCCATCTGGCTCGTGGTGACTTCGATCCCCCTTGGCGTGGGGGCGGCCCCGGACGATGCCGTCGCGGCCTGGCGATTGCTTGCCAGGAGCGTCGAGCCGGCCGTCATGCTACCGCTCAGGGCCTTCTCGTCATCGGTCAGTGAAGATAGGGACATCAGGATAGCTCGTCTGTCAAAGGGTGTATCAACTATGCTCCACCATTCGCTTGAAGATCTCGTTGCGGCCCGAGAGCTCGGCGTAGCTGCCGGCATCGATCACGCGTCCGGCCTTCATGAGATAGATGCGATTGCACTGCTTCACCGTGGCGAGGCGGTGAGCGATCATGATGATGGTCTTCTTGCCCATGAAGTCATGAATGCTATCCATGATGACCTTCTCCGTAATGCCATCCAGGGCGCTGGTGGCTTCATCGAGGATCAGCACCTCGGCATCGTGATAGAGCGCGCGGGCAATCCCGATCCGCTGGCGCTGGCCACCGGATAACTGGACCCCCCGCTCTCCTACACAGGTATCCAGACCATTGGGCATCTCGTCCAGCAGTTCGTCGAGATTCGCCATGTTCGCCGCTCGCTTGACACTCACTTCGTCGATATCCTCGGGCGCCAGACCGAAGGCGATGTTCTCCCGGATACTGGCATCGGAGAGATAGATACTCTGGGGAACGAAGCCGATGGTATTCTGCCAGGCACGCCGGTTGGTGGGTGTCAGGGGGTGATCATCGATCATGATGCGCCCGCTGGTAGGATCGATGAGCCCCAGTAATACATCGATCACCGTCGACTTTCCGGAGCCAGAGGCCCCGACAAGGCCGATCATCTGGTTGGCAGGCACCTCGAGTGATACCCCGTTCAGGGCCAGCTCACGCGTGCCTGGGTAGCTGAAGACCACGTTATCAAGCGTGATGGCCCGCCTGGGCACAAACTGCTCCTGGCCGGGTCCACTTTCCTGACGCGCCGGCATCCCGGTGGCATACTGGGAACTCGCGTGCAGGTCGTCACGCACCGATTCGAAGGACGCCAGGTTGCCACGGATGGACGAAGCACTGGAATAGACCTTCTGCAGGGCGGGCAGGATCTTGAAGCCGGCCAGCGCATAGATGGACAGCACCGGCAGGATGGTCCCCAGATTGCCCTGATGGGAAGCCAGCAGATACAGGACAAGGAAGATCACGCTCGAGAAAGCGACCAGTTCCATGGCATAACGCGGTACCTGGCTCATGGCCTGATTGGTCCCGGCCGCGGAGGCGAAGCGACGACTGGGGTCCTCGAAGCGATCGATGAAGGTCTTCTGGCGCCCCAGCAGCAGCGCGTCCTTGATCCCGCCAAACCCTTCGGCCATCAACTTGTAGCGAAGCGACTGGGTTTCCGAGATGATCCTGCCATTGGCCGCCAGGTGGCGCCTGACCGCGACGAAGAGAAGGAAATAGCAGATGACAAAAATGGATATCCCGACGAGAGCAACCACGGGGTTATAAAGAAAGACCGCCGCCCCCATCAAGGCCGACATCACGAGCTTGGCATTCATGTACATCAGCGGGCTGATGACGAAGTTCGTCATCCTGAGGGTTTCCTGCGAAATCTGCTTGGTCAGATGGCTGCTGCTGACGTTGGCATGAAACATCCAGGGCTGGTGCATGTAATAACGATACAGCCTGTTGCCGAGTTCGGCGCCGACATGGGCACCGTATACGCAGAGCCGCCAGACGGTGAACATCGAGATCACCGAAGCCAAGGCAAGCACCGCCAGCACGGCAATCCCCAGCCAGAACAGGAAGTCCGCGGGTTGCCCGATGCCACTGAGGCGGTAAAGTTCAGCGGCGACGCCCTCCCCCTCAAGGAGGCTCATATCACCCACCAGCGCCATGAACGGTCCGATGGAGGCAACACCGGCGATCTCGGCGAATGACATCAGGATGATCAGAATCTGCAGTCTAAAGAGCTTCGATCGTTGGGCGGGTGTCAACAGCAGATAGAGTTCTTTCACGCTTCTGAGCATGACCCATTTTCCTTCTTGGTTTGCTACTATGAACGTCAGGCTAGGGAATCCACATCGGTCATGGCCTTCTGCTGCGATGAGGCGCTAGGCGTGAATGTCTGGATGGAGACCAGCGAGGCGTCAACGGGATCCCCGGCCGCCTCGAGATGGGGAGCGAAATACATACTCGCCATTAGCCCCTGCATCACGACACGCGCCTTCTGGTATTGACCGCGACCCAACAATGTAAACGCCATACGCAGATAGCGAAGCAACACGGAAACCCGTCGGTGAAAGGGTCTATATTGTTTTGCCATATAGATATTGTTGCGTATGAAGTGTTTATAGTATTTGAATCGCGCCGGATTATCTTCCGACAGGATGCTGATCGAACCACTTCCCTGACGCACATGCAGCACCTGACTCGCCCCCACCAGGAAGCCAGGCGCTGTCTTGGTGATTCTTAGCGTGAACTCGGCATCTTCTCCCCAGATGAACATCGATAGGATCGGCAGCCCGGACGTTTCCAGGGTCAGACGCGGTACCAGAATCGAGACAAAGGTACCGCGGCTCACCGCGACCAGCCCATGTTCGGCCAGCAATGGCCAACTATGGTAACCTATTCGGTTCTTATGGTGGCTGACTTCGGGGGTGTTGGTCACCAGCCCCCCTTCCGTGAAGGCGGTGGAGAGCAAGTACGAATACTCGACTTCCTGTGTCTTCAATAACGCATTCGCCTCAAGCAAGCGCTGCAGGGCGGTAGGCTTGGGGATGACATCATCATCCATCATCCAGACAAAATCGGCGCCATGTTGGTACGCAAGCCGAAATCCGATATTGAATCCCCCTGCAGCACCGAGATTTTGTGACAGTCTATGGATAAGGAGATCCGGATAGGGCATGTCCTCTAGCATGTCTTGAGTACCATCGGTGCTGGCATTGTCGATGACAAACACCTGATCGCACGGCGTCGTCTGCGAATATACCGCATCGAGACATTGGCGTAACAATTCCTTCCGATTATAGGTAAGAATAACAGCGATCACTTTTGTCATATTAGCCCCCGTCCGATTCCCTGTGACGTTTCATGCACTGATATTATATGCTCGGCCCTAAGTACAAGGCCTTACCGGCGAACACATCATATGCCTCGACTAGCGATCCTACGATGAATGACAGGGACATCGTGAGTGAATGGCATAGGTACTGTGAGTGAATGGAAAAGGTACTGTGAGTGAATGGAAAAGGTACTTCTCGTCACCGTCGGTCAGAACAATCGTTCCGTACGCTCACTGATCAACGGCCAGTTGGCATCCTTCTCGGAAAGGACGGTAATGGGAGTGGGCCATGAGATATTCAGGGCCTCATCCGAATACCTCAGGCCATCCTCGGAGGCGGGATGATAGGGTGCCGACACCAGATAGCTGACTTCCACGTCATCGCTCAGCGTCAGGAAGGAATGCGCGAACCCGGGTGGCACATACAGTTGCTGCTGATTCCTGTCGGTCAGCTCGAACAACTGATGTTGCAGATAGGATGACGAGTCTTCACGGATATCGACGATGACATCGACGATGGCCCCTCTCAGGCAGCGTATCAGCTTCGCCTCGGCATAGGGACGTCGCTGATAGTGCAACCCCCGCAAGGTGCCCCGTTGTGCCGAGTAAGACATGTTTTGCTGCACGAAGTCCGAGATCAAGCCATGCCGGGCAAACTCATCGTGGCACATGGTGCGGGCGAAGTGTCCGCGAGAATCGCCGCGTGGCTCTAGCTCGATCAGCCAGGCATCGTTGAGGTTAGTCTGATGAAATTTCATTATCCTTCCCTACCATGGTTCGTAGCGACATCCCGCCTTATTGGCCAGCAAACTCGTGCTCTTGCTCGGCATACAGACGATCCACCAGTCGCCCTTCGGGGATGACAACGTCATCGAAGGTCAAGGGCGTGTCCTGGTCAACCGCTCTCGCCAGCCTGCAGTCCAGGGCCAGCCCGATGGGTAACAGGTTATCGCGACGGATCACCTCCATGTTCTCCGTGACCCCGTAGACCTCGAAACCGCCGAACTCGTGAATCTGCTCTCCCTCGGCAAGGGCTTTCTTGGCAACCGCGATCACCCCGACTCGGGGGCCGCCTGCCGGGGTGAGCACCGGGTCCTGGAAGAGAACGGCGCGGGCAACAGACGTCGGGACCTCGAAGTGGCAGAGATGGTAAGGCGTGTAAAAACAGTAGTAGGGCCCTTTCCCCAGCTTATAGAGTTCAAGGTAATGCTGCTGACGGGGATGGGCGTGTGCCCCAAGCACGAACACGCCGGGCCCGGGCCGCGCGCCCACAACATAGTCCACCAGCCCCGGACCGGCCGGATCGAGATGGGCCTCGAAGGCACTCAGGGTCTCTTCAATCGGTACCTGAGGCGCGCTAGGATCACCGCCCGAGAAATCCGGTCCCAGCATGCCGCGGCGCGCCACCTGCATCCCCGTGCCATTGGCGACGATCGCCTGCTCGAAGGATATCTTGGTCCCGTCGGCGAAGGACGCGACCATGGCAGGCTTTTGTCCCCAGCGTCTTGCAAAGCTCTCCTGGGTGGCGGGGTTGCGGTAGGGGTCATGTAATCCCTTGATATTGCCGCACAGAACGGGCGTCACGCCCAACCCCTGGACGAACCGGTAGAGGTTCATCTGGACGCCAGGCTGATCCCCGTCGGAGAAGCTGTACACGACGCCGGCACGATCGGCCTTGACCTTCAGGATCGGACCAATGGTCCCATCGAGTTCGGCATTCATCTGGATGACGTGCTTGCCGCTTTCGATGGCCGCCAGCACGGCATGGGCCGCAAACTCCACGGAGCCCGTGACCTCGATGATGGCATCCAGCCCCGCGGCGCTGGCCAACGCCACGGCATCCTCGATAACCGCAGGACGTTCAGCCGCAATCGCTGCTTCCAGATCACCCTGGGTGTCACAACGCGTGGGCTGAACCCCGACCTGGTCATAGACCCCGATGGCCGAGTCCACGTTGCGGTTGGCTACGGCACACAGGCGCATGCCGGGTGTCGCGGTCATGATCTGCAAGCCGATACCACTGCCCTGGAATCCTGCCCCGATCATGCCGACCCGTATGGGGTTGTGCTGGGCCTCTCGCTTGGCTAGCGCCGTATCCACTATGATCATCAGCTTCTCGCGAGTCTCCAGGGGATTAACAGGCACTGCTCTCACTCATGCCCGCACCCTATTCCCGCGACCTCCTTGTATTGACTCGTGTTTTATTGGTTGGATATTCCGCTATCAATCCTTCCAGACCTTCCAGGGCGGGTTATTTTCCCAGGCCTTCTCCAGCACCATCTTGTCGCGTAGCGAGTCCATGCTCTGCCAATAGCCTTGATGGTGGTAATACCCCAGCTTGCCAAGTTCCACCATCCGTTCCATGGGTTCATTTTCCCAGGTCGTCTGGTCATTATCGATCAGGTCGAAGACTTCCGGCTCACAGACAAAGAAACCACCATTGATCAGGCCACCATCGACGGCACCCTTTTCGCGGAAGGCCATCACGCGGTTGGCATCCTCGTTCAAGCGCAAGGCCCCATAGCGTCCGGGTTGGGTCACGGCGGTCAGCGTGCACCAGCGATCAGAGGCCTTGTGGGCATCGACCAGCGCATTGATGTCCACATTGCTGACGCCATCACCGTAGGTCAGGCAAAACGGGCCATCGGACAACAAATGCATGGCCTTCTTGATACGCCCGCCTGTCAGGGCATCGGCCCCGGTATCGAGGACCGTCACGGTCCAGTCCTCGTTGATGCCTTGCAGCCACTCGACCTTTCCGCTCTTGAGGTCGATGGTATAGTCGGTTCGTTTTCCCCGATAGTTCAGGAAGTAATCGCGAATCTGCTCGACCTTGTATCCCCCCAGAATGACAAAGTCCTTGAAGCCATGATGTGAATAGAGCTTCATGATATGCCACAGGATGGGCCGTCCACCCACTTCGACCATGGGTTTGGGACGAATCGATGTCTCTTCGCTCAGTCGAGTACCAAAGCCGCCTGCCAGAATTGCCACTTTCATGATCCCACCTCTTCTGGGTACGTTGTCATTAGCAACCGCTCATCATCGAGGAGGTCATCACCCAGAACGTTAAGTGACACGCTCCTGGGATGCCCCCTTCCCGTTACCGTCATTCCAGCCACTGCAAGCCTTCCGAGAGGCGTCCCGAGTCGACATGTGCTTGGAGCACCTGAAGGCGCATCAAGGGGGAGGAGCGGAATTCCGCGTCCGCAAACGCCATGCCCGTTAACCCATCGATCAATCCCTGGATCGAATCGGACAGGGTCATCAGGGGCTGATGGTCGGGCGCCAAGCGAGCAAAGAGACTGAAATCGACCTGATAGGAACGACTGTCGACCGCCGCATCGGTGTTGATGCTCACCGTGGTACCCGGCACCGCATCGGCCACGGCAGCGGCGAGGTCGCGGACCTGATGGTTACGTTCATTGGAGCCCGTATTGAGGCTGAGTATCCTGCCGCCGTTGTCGGCCCTTCGCTGGATCGCCCAGTCGATGGCCCGCGCCATGTCGCTGACATCGATCAGAGGACGCCAGGGTGAGCCATCGCTGAGGACGCTAATCTTGCCTTGACTGAGGGCACAGGCGACGAAGTCGTTGAGGACCAGATCCAGCCGCAGGCGATCCGACATGCCACAGGCCGTGGCAAACCTCAGGCTTGTGATCACCATATCGCCTTCGATGCTGGCCAAGGCATCCTCGCTGCCGATCTTGGACTTGGCGTAATCCGTCATGGGAGCTACCGGGTCATGCTCCGTGCGTGGCCCTCCCGTGGCGACGCCATAGACACTGCAGCTCGAGGCGAAGACAAAGTTCTGCACGCCGACCCTGGCCGCCTGGCGGGCAATCGACACGGTAGCTTCCTGATTGATTTCTCTCGTGACCGCGGCGAATCGGCTTCCCATCGGATCATTGGACACGGCCGCCAATTGGACCACCGCCTCATAGCCTTCAAGAAAGCGGTCGGGGATCTCGCGGACATCGCCGAAGTACTGCTGGGAAAGATAGCGCTCGGGCAGGAAGGGAGTACCGGTCAGACAGTGCGCAAAATAGGCATTGTCATAGCCATGGAGAATGGCCTCGGGATGGCGATGGGCCAGCTCACGGACGACGGCGGGTCCGACATACCCCATGTTGCCGATAATAAGTATCTTCATAACATTCCCTGAACTTTGTATGTCATTTCCATTAAAAGCCGATGTGCCGATTCAGCTGCCGGCTCAGTCATTCAACCAGCCCAGCTCGACTCGCTTGTCCTTCAACCATCCGACCTCCTTCATCTCATCGAAGATATGGTCGACCACCAGCGTAGCGCCGGCCTTGCTCAAGTGGTTGTTGTCATAATAAAGCAGCTCATCGTTCACCTGCGTTGTACACCGTCCTGTCAGATAGGTATCGCAAAACAGGGATTCAGGCTTGATCTTCAGAAGATTCTTGTGATTCTCGACCAGGTCGAGTTGTTCGTAGGCGGAGGCGACCCGCTCTTTGAAGACCTCATGACTGGTCGACAGCGGCGCGGCTCTTGCCTTGCCGTACATCATTTCCTTGGCCAGGGTAAAGGGAACATCCCATCCCACTTCAGGCACCGGATAAATAAGCACCACTTTCTTTCCATCGCTGACGAGGGTGTTGACAGTCTGCTGAATGCGCTCCCCGACGAGAGGCACGCGATTCGTCATCATCGCCGGATCGACAGTCTTTGCCTTGTCGAAAGGAACCGCATACACCGTATTATCCTCCTCGATGCCCCCTTCCCGGTTATCGAAGGTTTCCCCTTCGAACTGGAGGGGATAGCGACCCAGCATGACCACCAGCTTGACATGGTCGTTATCGACCATGTAGTTCATAGCGTCTTCATTGAAGCTTCCACACTCGGGCTCATCGCTTCGCGTATAACCCGCCACCGGCAGGCAGTTCGTATAGACAAACTGCTTCACACCCAACCCCAGGTCTTTCGCCCTTTCTGCCACCGGCCCGACCAGAGGCGTAGCCTGGCTATCGCCCCACACCACCACCTTGTCCATGTACTCGCCGTTGTACTCACAGGCTTCTTCGATGGGAATGACCCTGCCTGGCATGGACTGGCAGCCTTCCGACTGCAGGTGCCGGTCATTTCTCACATCGGCCACTTGGGCCACGGCAGCATTCAGGCGCCAGGGAATGCCTTGTGTGTAGGTGCCGTAAAGCCCGATACCAATGAAGCAGACCGTGCCGGCCAAGGCACCGGAAAAAATCGTCGCCCGACTAAAATTGCGTTTGTCGCGGAATGGCTGCTCCACGAAGCGCCAGGAGAAATAAGCCAGGATCAGGGACAGCAGACTCAGCAGCAGGAAATCGCTCTGCGAGAGAGCACCGAAGCTACGCTCCCTGGCGAATACAAAGACAGGTTGATGCCACAGGTAGGCACTGTAGCTGATCAGTCCGATGCCTACGACAGGCTTCGCAGCCAGCAACTTGCCCGCTGCATTGTCATGTCTCGCGAACAGGATCACCAGTGCAGCCCCGAGTACCGGAATCAGGGCCCACAGACTGGGGAAGGGCGTGCTTTCGTCAAAGAGGAAGATCGAGTAAAGGATCATGCCCAGGCCGAGGAAGGCCCCGCCATCATGGATTGCCCTAGGCAACTTGAGTTCGCGTTCATGGAGGCCAATCGCGATCAGCGCACCGGCCATCAACTCCCAGGCGCGTGTCGGCAGTAGATAGAAGTTGGCCGCAGGATGATTGCGTGCGCCATATTCTGCCAGGATCAAGCTGAGGAGAAAGGCCAGGAACACCATGACCAGAAGGTAGTGCCTCCTCAGCATGCCCAGTACGAGCATGACCAGGGGGAAGAACAGATAGAACTGTTCCTCAACGGCCAGGCTCCAGGTATGGAGAAAGGGTTGCATGTCGGCGGGACCGGCAAAATAGTCCACGTCCTGCCAGAAATAGATGTTGGAGACAAACAGGTTGACGGCCACCAGGCTCTCGCTGAGTTTACTGAACTCTTTCGGCAGCATCCATATCCAGGCTATGGCGAGGCACGTCAAGCTCACGAAGAAAAGGGCCGGCAGTATGCGCCTGGCCCGTCTCTCATAAAACTTGATGATCGAGAAATTCCCCTGACGAATCTCGTTATAGATGATGCCGGTGATCAGGTAGCCACTGACCACGAAGAAGATATCGACACCGACGAAACCACCACTCCAGGCGTCAAGACCGGCGTGGAACAGGATGACGGGTATCACAGCGACTGCCCGCAAGCCATCCACTTCGGGGCGATAATAGGTGCTCATCGATTTCCTCGTATTACTTTTACGGCTTCGAGGTCCCTGGATCACGTGCCTGCGCACGTGCCAAGCCATAATGTATTAACTGGAAACACGTTACCGACCGCCGGCCACCCGCCCGGATAGCCTACTGTGCGTCATGCACCCGTCGGGGTATGCGCCGTCAAGCCACGCTACCGCCCGAGAGGTTGCCGGTTTTTCCTCTCAGACCGAATGACCGATTGTGGCTTACCGTTCAGTTACAAAAGCTAAGTTTTGTCTACACAAGGTTACTCAATGGGCTCCTGCTCTGCGTAACTGTTATTTCTCAAGTGCATTAGCATTAACTGCTTCATACTTTGGCTTTATTCCGCGACTCGCTCATCCAGCGATCACGGGTCAAGAAATGTCAGCAAGGCGGGGCTCAGCGAGCTAGGAGGACAGAGACGGGAAGAATCGAGGCCCGGCAAGGGCCGGGCCTCGACGCTCAAGGCGAGCTATAACGGAAGGGGGTCGGCGGGCCCCAGGCGCCCTCTTCGGCGAGGGGCCGGGCCGCCGCTAGGGGCTGACTAGAGGCTGGGAAGAGGGACGGTAAGAAAGAGGTGGCTCTGAGGGCCTACCGCCGGGTAGCGTCATAGCCGAGGTCGGCACCGCGGCTCTCATCACTGCGACGACGGGCACTGTGCCGGGCGTCGCCAGGCTTGCGGCTCTGCTCCTCGCAGACCTCGTCCTTGCCGCCGCAGACTTCGCATCCCTGCTTGAGGCCGAGTTGGTTGAGCCCACCACAGGATCCGGCGATGGGCTTGCGCCCCATGATCACGCCGATCGCCATGGCCGCCATGATCAGCAGCATGAACGCCAGCACAACGAGAAAGGTACTCATGTGGTCTCTCCTGTCGTATTCAGGCCAATTCTGTTCCTAAAGCACAAAAGGGCCGGTCCGGTGGACCAGCCCCATTGTATCATCGACCGGGGAACGTTAGCCGCCGAAGTCATCCAGCATGATGTTCTCCGGCTCGACCCCCAGATCAAGCAGCAGCTTGATGACGGAGGCGTTCATCATGGGCGGCCCACACATGTAGTACTCGCAGTCCTCAGGCGCCGGATGCTCCTTGAGGTAGTTCTCATAGAGTACGTTGTGGATAAAGCCGGTCGGCCCGTCCCAGTTATCCTCGGGCAGCGGATCGGAGAGCGCCAGGTGCCACTCGAAGTTGGGGAACTCCTCGGCCAGTTGGTCGTACTCTTCGTTGTAGAAGGTCTCGCGCCAGGAGCGCGCGCCATACCAGAAGGAGATCTTGCGGTTGGTCTTGAGCCGCTTGAGCTGATCGAAGATGTGGCTGCGCATCGGTGCCATGCCGGCCCCACCCCCGATGAACACCATCTCGGCGTCGGTGTCCTTGGCGAAGAACTCGCCGAAGGGCCCCATCACGGTGACCTTGTCCCCGGGCTTGAGGCTGAACACATAGGTGGACATCAGGCCCGGCGGATGGCTGGTGTTGGGCGGCGGCGTGGCGATGCGGATGTTGAACTTGAGGATGCCCTTCTCGTCCGGGTAGTTCGCCATGGAGTAGGCGCGGATGACTTCCTCGTGGTTCTTGTGGGAGATATCGAACAGCCCGAACTTCTCCCAGTCGCCCCGGTACTCCTCCTCGATGTCGAAGTCGGAAAACTTGATGTCGTAGGGCGGGGCCACGAGCTGCACATAGCCACCGGCACGGAAGGCCACTTCCTCCCCCTCGGGCAGCTTGAGGTTGAGCTCCTTGATGAAGGTGGCGACGTTGGGGTTGGCGATGACCTCGCATTCCCACTGCTTGACGCCGAAGACCTCTTCCGGGACCTCGATCTTCATGTCCTGCTTCACCGGTACCTGGCAGGAGAGGCGCCAGCCCTGCTTCTTCTCGCGCAGGGTGAAGTGGGACTCCTCGGTGGGCAGGATGGCCCCACCCCCTTCCTCCACGACGCACTTGCACTGGGCACAGGAGCCACCGCCGCCGCAGGCGGAGGAGAGGAAGATGCCATTGGCCGCCAGGGTGTTCAGCAGCTTGCCGCCGGCCTGAGTGGTCAGGGTGTGCTCAGGGTCGCCGTTGACCTCGATGGTCACATCCCCGGTGCTGACGAGCCTGCTGCGGGCAGCCAGGATCACCAGAACCAGGCCGATGACGACCACGGTGAACATGACCACACCGAGCAAGATGACTGTTGTATCAACCATGTCGGTTTCCTATTGCTTGACGTTGCCTGGTCGCCGGCGGCGCACCGCGCCACCGGCGAGCCCGCCTCAGAGCTGGATGCCGGAGAAGGACATGAAGCCCAGCGACATCAGCCCCACGGTGATGAAGGTGATCCCCAGCCCCTGCAGGGAGGCCGGTACGTCGCTGTACTTGAGCTTCTCGCGGATTCCGGCCAGCGCCGTGATAGCCAGCGCCCAGCCGGTGCCGGCCCCCACGCCATAGACCACGGCCTCCCCGAAGTTGTAGTTACGCTCGACCATGAACAGCACGCCACCGAGGATGGCGCAGTTCACGGTAATCAGCGGCAGGAAGACGCCCAGGGCGTTGTAGAGCACCGGCACGTACTTGTCGAGGAACATCTCCATGATCTGCACCAGGGCGGCGATGACGCCGATATAGGAGAGCAGACCCAGGAAGGAGAGATCGATGTTCTCGGCCCCGCTGATCCCGGTCCAGGTCAGGGCGCCTTCCTGCAGCAGGAAGGTGTAGACCAGGTTGTTGACCGGCACGGTGACACCCAGCACCACGATGACCGCGATGCCCAGGCCGAAGGCCGAGGAGACCTTCTTGGACACGGCCAGGAAGGTACACATGCCGAGAAAGAACGCCAGGGCCATATTCTCGACGAAGACCGAGGCGACGAACAGGCTCAGATAGTGTTCCATGTTACACGGCCTCCTTCGGCTGGGTGTTTTCCTTCATCACGAACTCATTCTCCTCGATCTGCTCCGGGTTCAGGGCACGCAGCACCCAGATGATCAGGCCGATGATGAAGAATGCCGACGGGGGCAGCAGCAGCAGGCCATTGGGTACGTACCAGCCGCCGTCCTGCACGGGCTGCAGCACGGTGAAGCCGAACACGCTGCCGGCCCCCAGCAGTTCACGCACGAAGCCCACGACCATGAGGATGAAGCCGTAGCCGAGCCCGTTGCCGATGCCGTCCAGGAAGGCCATTCCCGGGGTGTTGGTCATGGCGAAGCCCTCGGCGCGGCCCATCACGATGCAGTTGGTGATGATCAGGCCGACGAAGACCGACAGCTGCTTGGACATCTCGTAGGCATAGGCCTTGAGGATCTGGTCCACCACGATCACCAGCGAGGCGATGATGGTCATCTGCACGATGATGCGGATGGCAGACGGGATGTGGTGGCGGATCAGCGACACGAACAGGTTCGAGAAGGCCGTGACGAAGATCACCGCCAGCGTCATCACCAGCGACACGCTCATGCTGGTGGTCACCGCCAGCGCCGAGCAGATACCGAGGATCTGCAGGGCGATGGGGTTGTTCTTGAAGATCGGCGTCGTCAGGACGCCCTTGGGGGTCGCAGCAGACATGATCAGGCTCCTTCAGTCTGGTCACTGTCGATGGAAGCGTCCTGCACCTCGTCCCGGGTGATACCGCTACGGAATCGGGCGAGATACTCGCCGAAGCCCGCCGGGCCGAGCCAGAACTGCAGCATGTTGGTGACGCCGTTGCTGGTCAGGGTCGCCCCGGAAAGCGCATCGACCTCGGTCTCCCCGCTGGCGCCTCCCTTCACCAGCTCGATCGCCGGCTGGACACTGTCCGCACTGGGATAGATCTCCTTGCCATCCCACTGGGCTTGCCAGCGCGGGTTGTTGACCTCGGCACCCAGTCCCGGGGTCTCGGCATGGGAGTAGTAGGTGATGCCCTCGATGGTGTTGCCGTCACCCTGCACGGCCAGGTAGCCACGCATCAGGCCCCACAGCCCCTGGCCGCGGATCGGCAGGATGATCTGCTCGGGATCGTCGGGGTCGCCCACCAGGTACACCGTACTGTAGTTCTCCTGACGCGACAGGCCGGCAATGTCCCGCTCGCCGGACAGGGTCCGTGACTGGGCCGGGTCCCGGGCGGCCTCGAAGGCGTTGTAGGTATCGGGATCGAACTGGTCGGCATACTCGCCGGTGCGCAGGTCGACCACCCGCGGCGTGACCTGCTGGAAGGCGGTCTCGATATCCATCCCCGGCTCGTCGAGTCCGGCCACACTGAGGATGTTTGACTTGCGGTCGAGCTCCTGGTTGCGCTGTTGCCTTTCGCGCAGGCCGACGGCGGCGGTCGAGACGATGATCGAACACACGATGCAAAGTGCGAACGCCACCGTCAGGATCTTCTTGATGGAGTTGTTGCTCTGTGCCATCAGGCAGTCTCCTCAGCCGGAACACCGGTACGCTGCAGGCGGCGCTTGATGTTGGCCTGAACAAAGAAGTGATCGATCAGCGGGGCGAACAGGTTGGCGAACAGGATCGCCAGCATGATGCCCTCCGGGAAGGCCGGATTGACGACACGGATCAGGACGGTCATGGCGCCGATCAGCGCCCCGAAGATCAGCCGGCCTGGATTGGTCATGGAGGCCGAGACCGGATCGGTAGCCATGAAGACCATGCCGAAGGCGAAGCCCCCCACCACCAGGTGCCAATACCAGGGCATGGCGAACATCGGGTTGGTGTCGGAACCGATCAGGTTGAACAGCATGCTGGTGACCACCATGCCCAGGAAAGTGCCGAGCACGATCCGCCACGAGGCGATTCCCGTCCATAGCAAGACCGCGGCACCGATGAGGATCGCCAGCGTCGACGTCTCCCCCACCGAGCCGGGCATGAAGCCGAGGAAGGCGTCCCACCAGCCGAGCTGCTCCTGCAGCACGCCCATGCCGCTCTGGTAGGCGGCAGACAGCGCGGTGGCTCCGGTATAGCCATCGGCGGCCACCCAGACCGCATCACCGGAGATCTGCGCCGGGTAGGCGAAATACAGGAAGGCGCGGCCGGTCAGGGCCGGGTTGAGGAAGTTCTTGCCGGTGCCGCCGAAGATTTCCTTGCCGATTACCACGCCGAAGGTGATACCCAGCGCCACCTGCCACAGCGGGATGGTCGCCGGCAGGATCAAGGCATAGAGCACGGAGGTGACGAAGAAGCCCTCATTGACCTCATGTCCCCGCTTGATGGCGAAGAGCACTTCCCAGAACCCCCCCACCACGAAGGTCACCAGGTAGATGGGCAGGAAGTAGGTGGCGCCGAGCACGAAGTTGGCCCAGAGGCTGTCGGCGTCATGGCCGCCGGCCAGGGTCATCAAGATCGCCTCGCGCCAACCGCCCATGGAGCCGAAGCCCTCGGCGATGGCCACATTGGCCTGCCAGCCGGCGTTCCACATGCCGAAGAACATCGCCGGGAAGGTGCAGGCCCAGACGGTGATCATGATCCGCTTGAGGTCGATGCCGTCACGCACGTGGGCGGTGGTCTTGGTCACGCTGGGCGGGGAGTAGAAGATGGTGTCCACCGCCTCGAAGAGCGGGTAGAACTTCTCGTACTTGCCGCCCTTGTGAAAGTGCGGCTCGAGATTGGCGAGTGTCTGTCGGATACCCATCATCAGGCCTCTTTCTCGATCATGGTGAGGTTGTCACGCAGGATGGGACCGTATTCGTACTTGCCGGGGCACACATAGGTGCACAGCGCCAGGTCCTCCTCATCCAGCTCCAGGCAGCCGAGCTGCATCGCCGTCTCGATGTCGCCGACGATCAGCGAGCGCAGCAGCTGGGTGGGCAGGATGTCCAGCGGCATCACTTGCTCGTACGTGCCCACCGGCACCATGGCCCGCTCGGAGCCATTCGTCGAGGTATCCGGTGCGTAGTTGCGCAACCCCTTGAGCTTCGACAGGTAGATGCCGAGCACGGAGTGACGGTTGGCGCCGGGCGACAGCCAGCCTAGCCAGACCCGCTTGTTGCCTTCCTCGAGCAGGCTGATCTGGTTATGGAAGCGGCCCAGGTAGCGCAGGCTGCCTTCGCAGGTGAAGCCGGCGAACACCGAGCCCGAGATCACCCGGGTATCCTCGGGGTCGATGACCTCGCCGGCCAGCAGCTCCTCGGTGCTGGCCCCGACGCGGGTGCGCAGCAGACGGGGTTTCTCGGCACGCGGCCCCCCCACGGCGATCACGCGCGACACATCCAGCCGGCCTTCGGCGAACAGCTTGCCAAAGGCAATGACGTCCTGATAGCCGACGTGCCAGACGCGCTTGTGCAGGGCCACGGGTGAGAGGTGATGGATATGGGTACCGACCAGGCCGGCCGGGTGCGGCCCGCCGAAGGTCTCGTGCTGGACGCCCTCGAGCCCGGCGCCGGGCACCTGGGTGCCGGGAGCGGTGCACAGGTAGACCTTACCCTCGGTCAACCGGGTGAGCACCTTGAGCCCATCCTCGAAGGCCTCGGCCTGCTCATTGATGAGCCCGGTGGGATCGGCGGACAGCGGGTGGGTGTCGATGGCGGTGACGAAGACGTCGGTCGGCGTGCTGTCGATGGCCGGGGTACGCGAGTAGGGACGAGTCCGCAGGGCGGTCCACAGCCCCGACTCGACCAGTTGATCGACCACGACCTGGCGCTCGAGGCTTTCCAGCTTGTCGCGCCCATGGGCGGTGAACGCCACCGTCTCCTCGTGGTCATCGACCTTGATGACCACCGAGAGCAGCCGGCGCTTCTCCCCGCGGTGGATCGCCACGACCTCGCCGGCCGCCGGGGCGGTGAAGCGCACGCCGTCGACCTTCTTGTCGGTGAAGAGCAGCTGGCCCAGCTTGACCTTGTCTCCTTCCCGGACCTCCATGGTCGGCTTCATGCCGACATAGTCGGTACCCAGGACGGCCACATGGCGCACCGGACGCGCATCCTCGACACGCGCCTCCGGCGCCCCCGTGATGGGGAGATCCAGGCCTTTCTTGACTTCGATCATAGTCTCGCCCAGTTGATGGATCGGATAGATGAAGGAAAGGGGTTCGAATGGATTGGAATTGAATGAATGCTACCAGTCAGGCCCGAGGCGAGCTCGAACCACCCCGAAAATCCACCGTATTATAATGAGAAGACGTGACGAAGACCACCTGACCTTAGGTCGCAAGGCGGCGGATACGGCGAGGGCCGGAGCGTCGTAGGCAGTTGAAAGGGCGTTGAAAAGACCAGCTAAAAGAAGGGGGCAGAATCAGCCGGAAGGCCCTAGCCATGACGCCTGCTGGACAGAGGCGGGACCTCCCGCCGGCGGGAACCGGCGGGAGGCAGCGGCTTTACGCCTGGGCGCGGGGCAGCTTGAGGAAGTGCACGTTAGAGATGTGCTGCAGGATGCGAATCACCTGGCAGCTGTAGCCGAACTCGTTGTCGTACCAGACATAGACCACGGCGTTCTTGCCGTTGGCGATGGTGGCCTTGGCGTCGACGATGCCGGCATGACGGTTGCCGACGAAATCCGAGGAAACCACCTCGGGCGAGTCGACGTAGTCGATCTGCTTCTGATAGGCGGAGTCGATGGACATGCGGCGCAGATAGTCGTTGAGTCCCTCGGCATCGACCGCATGATCCAGGGTCAGGTTGAGAATGGCCATGGAGACGTTGGGAATCGGCACGCGGATGGCGTTGCCGGTCAGCTTGCCGGCGAACTCCGGCAGCGCCTTGGCCACCGCCTTGGCGGCACCGGTCTCGGTCAACACCATGTTCAGCGGGGCGCTGCGGCCGCGGCGATCGCCCTTGTGGTAGTTGTCGATCAGGTTCTGGTCGTTGGTATAGGCATGCACGGTCTCGACATGGCCATGCGCGACGCCAAACTCGTCGTTGAGCACCTTGAGCACCGGCACGATGGCGTTGGTGGTGCAGGAGGCCGCGGAGATGATGCGGTCCTCGTCGGTGATATCCGCGTGGTTGATACCGTAGACGATGTTCTTGACGTCGCCCTTGCCGGGAGCCGTCAGCAGCGCCTTGGCCACGCCCCTGCAGGCCAGGTGCTGACCCAGGCCCTCTTCATCGCGCCAGATGCCGGTGTTATCCACCACCACGGCATTGTCGATGCCGTAGGCGGTATAGTCGACCTCGGCGGGCGAGTCGGCGTAGATCACCCGGATGACATTGCCGTTGGCGGTGATGGTGCGCGCCTCGACGTCCACGCTGATGGTGCCGTCGAAGGGGCCGTGGACGCTGTCGCGACGCAGCAGGCTGGCCCGTTTCTCCAGGTCCTTGGCGATGTCGCCACGGCCGCGCACCACGATCGCCCGCAGGCGCAGCAGGTTGCCACCGCCGGCCTTCTCGATCAGCACGCGGGCCAGGATGCGGCCGATGCGGCCGAAACCATAGAGCACCACGTCCTTGGGCACGCCATTGCCGGACTGCGGGTTGTGGCCATCGACGATCTCGGCCAGTTCCTCGCGCAGGAAGGCCACGGCATCCCCGCCGCCGCGCTTCTTGAAGGCCACCCCCAGCTTGCCGACGTCGACGTGAGCCGGCCCGAGGTTGAGCTCGGTCATCGCCTTGACCAGCGGGTAGGTGTCCTGTACGGAGAGCTCGGTCCCCTCGATCTTGCGGACGTAGCGATGGTCCTTGAGGATGCGGATGACGCTGCGGTTGAACAGCGACCGGCCGTACAGCGTAGTCACCACGTTGTGATGGCGGTAGAGACTGCCGATCAGCGGGATCATCCGCTCGGCGACGGCCTGGTTGTCATGCCATTCCTGGAAGACGGTATCGAGGGGTTGCTCACTCACGGGGTGGCCTCTTCTGCGGTGATGGAATATGCGACCATTATCCGGGTCTGCGGCTCGGGGGCAATCGCAGGATGGTCGCAGCCGCTGTAGGGGGATTACAGAATCCTGCCCTTGACTACACGGCCGTCATGAGCCTGGTATCATGCCAGCACGTCATCACGCGATACCGTCCACCGCGGGGCCCGTCGCGCTCCGCCCCAATCGACCGACATCATGCCGAACTTCTCGCCGCTCGACCCACCGCGGCCCCAAGGCCTGCGAGAGACCCTCTATTGGCAGACCCCGCCAGGCAGCGCCGCCGCCCTGGCCCTGGCTCACCTGACGGACGACGCGCCTCTGCTGGTGATCACCGCCGACACCGCCCAGGCCCAGCGTCTGGAAAGCGACTTGGGCTTCTATGCCCGCCGACCGGTGCTGCCCTTCCCCGACTGGGAGACCCTGCCCTACGACAGTTTCTCGCCCCATCAGGACATCGTCTCGGCCCGTTTGCGGACCCTACGGCTGTTGCAGCGTGGCGAGCATGGCATCGTGCTGGTGCCGATCAACACCCTGATGCAGCGTCTGCCGCCGGTGGACTACATCGCCGGCCGGGTGCTGACCCTGGAAGTGGGCATGACCCTGGATCGGGAGGGATTTCGCGACCGCCTTTCCCGGGCGGGCTACCGTGCGGTGGAGACGGTCTATGAGCCCGGCGAGTACGCCCTGCGCGGCGCTTTGATCGATCTCTTCCCCATGGGCAGCGAGTCGCCCCTGCGCATCGACCTGTTCGACGACGAGATCGATACCCTGCGCCACTTCGACCCCGACAGCCAGCGCAGCCAGGACAAGGTCGAGCGGGTCGAGCTGTTGCCCGCCCACGAGTACTCGCTGTCGCGCTCGGCCATCGCCTGCTTTCGCGAGGCCTTCGAGACCCTGTTCGACGTGGACCCGCGCCAGTGCCCGCTGTATGTGGACGCCCTCAAGGGAATTCCCTCCCCCGGCCTGGAGCAGTACCTGCCGCTGTTCTTCGACGCGACCGCGACGCTGTTCGAGCACCTGGCCGAAGGCACCCGGGTGGCCCTGATGCCCGGCTGTGTCGAAGCCGCCGAGCACCATTGGGCCGCCATCGAGAGTCGCTTCGAGAACCTCGGCGTGGACCCGACGCGCCCGCTGCTGCCCCCCCACCGCGCCTTCGTGCCGGTACACGAGGTGTTCGGCGCCATCAAGCGTCACCCGCGGGTCGAGCTGACCGACAACACCGCCCATCCCCATGCCAAGGTGCCGGCCGCCCGGCCGGCCCCCGAGGTCACGGTGAATGCCCGCGCCCGGGAGCCGCTGGCGGCCCTCCAGGCCTTCCTGGAGGCGCACGGCGACACCCGCGTGCTGTTCGTCGCCGAGTCCCGTGGGCGCCGCGAGGCCCTAGAGGAGACCCTGGCCCCGCTATCGCTCGCCCTGCCTCACGTCGAGGACTTCTCGGCCTTCCTCGGCGACGACACGCGTCTGGCGCTCACCGAGGGCGAGATCGACGCCGGACTGTGGCTCGAGACCCCGGACCTCGCCGTGATCAGCGAGACCGAGCTGTTCGGCGAGGTGGTGCGCCAGAGCCGACGCCGCGAGAAGGCCACCGACGACAGCGAGTTGGCCATCCGGCACCTCTCCGAGCTCAAGCCGGGCGCGCCGGTGGTCCACCAGGCCCATGGGGTAGGCCGCTACCGCGGCCTGGAGACCCTCGAAGCCGGCGGCCTGGCCGCCGAGTTCGTGGCACTGGAGTATGCCGACGGGGCCAAGCTCTATGTGCCGGTGGACAGCCTTCATTTGATTTCCCGCTATGCCGGCGCCGACGACGAACTGGCCCCCCTGCACCGGCTGGGTTCCGAGCAGTGGGAGAAAGCACGGCGCCGCGCCGCCGAGAAGATCCGCGACACCGCCGCCGAGCTGCTCGACATCTATGCCCGCCGCGAGGCGAAGGCGGGCTTCGCCTGCGCGGCGCCGGATGCCGACTATGCCCGCTTCGCCGCCAGCTTCCCCTTCGAGGAGACGCCCGACCAGCGTGTCGCCATCCAGTCGGTGCTGGACGACATGACCGCCTCAAGGCCCATGGACCGGGTGGTATGCGGCGATGTCGGCTTCGGCAAGACCGAGGTGGCCATGCGGGCGGCCTTCCTGGCCGTGCACTCGGGGCGCCAGGTGGTGGTGCTGGTGCCCACTACCCTGCTGGCGCGCCAGCACTACGAGAACTTCCGCGACCGCTTCGCCGACACCGCGGTGAGCATCGAGCTGGTCTCACGCTTCACCGCCGGCAAGGGCCAGGCGGAAACCCTCAAGCGTATCGAACAGGGCCAGGCCGATATCGTCATCGGCACCCACAAGCTGCTCTCCAAGTCGATGCGCTTCCCCAACATGGGCCTGTTGATCATCGACGAGGAGCACCGCTTCGGTGTGGCCCAGAAGGAGCGCCTGAAGAGCCTGCGGGCCGAGGTGGACATCCTGACGCTCACCGCCACGCCGATTCCGCGGACCCTGAACATGGCGATGAGCGGTATCCGCGACCTGTCGATCATCGCCACCCCGCCCGCCCGGCGCCTGTCGGTGAAGACCTTCGTCCAGCAACGCGACGAGGCCGTCATCAAGGAGGCGCTGCTGCGCGAGATCCTGCGCGGTGGCCAGGTCTACTTCCTGCACAACGAGGTCAAGACCATCGAGACGGCGGCCGAAAAGGTGCGCAGCCTGGTCCCCGAGGCCCGGGTGGGCATCGCCCATGGCCAGCTGCCGGAACGTTCCCTGGAGCGGGTGATGTCGGACTTCTACCACAAGCGCTTCAACGTGCTGGTGTGCTCGACCATCATCGAGACCGGCATCGACGTGCCCAGCGCCAACACCATCATCATCGAGCGTGCCGACAAGTTCGGCCTGGCCCAGCTGCACCAGCTGCGGGGCCGGGTAGGCCGCAGTCACCACCAGGCCTATGCCTATCTGCTGGCTCCGTCCCCGCGGGTCATGACCCGGGATGCCGTCAAGCGCCTGGAGGCCATCGCCGGTGCCGAGGACCTGGGGGCCGGCTTTACCCTGGCCAGTCATGACATGGAGATCCGGGGTGCCGGCGAGCTGCTGGGCGACGAGCAGAGCGGCCAGATGGAGGCGCTGGGCTACAACCTCTACATGCAGATGCTCGACCGGGCGGTGAAGGCCATCCGCGCCGGCAAGACGCCCAATATCGAAGCCCCGCTGGACGAAGGCGTGGAGGTCAGCCTCCACCTGCCGGCGCTGATCCCGGACGACTACCTACACGACATCCAGCAGCGACTGGTGATGTACAAGCGCATCGCCAGTGCCGAGACGGAGGGCGAGCTGAAGGAGCTCCAGGTGGAGATGATCGACCGTTTCGGGCTGCCACCGGCCCCGGTCAAGACGCTGCTGCGCCAGACCCGGCTGCGCCAGCGTGCCGAGCGGCTGGGTATCGCGCGGCTGGAGGCCGGGCCCGAGAAGGGCCGCGTGATCTTCGCCGGCCTTACCCGCGTCGACCCCCTGACGCTGGTCGAGCTGATCCAGCGCTCGCCGGACCGCTATCGTCTGGAGGGCGCCGACACCCTGCGCTTCGAGGCGGACATGGACGACGAGGAGGCGCGCTTCCAGGCGGTGGAGACGCTCCTCGATGTCCTCAATCGCAAGGCCGAGGCGGCGTGACCAGCCAAGCGGCCAAGCGGAGGTTCAAGGGAAAAGGGAAAAGGGAAAAATAGAACCGGTAAGCTTGCCTCTTGCCCCTTACGACTTGTTCCTTGCTTCTTGTCCCTTGTGCGGCTAGCGACTTCGTGCCCTGACAGGCGATACTATGGGGTCAACACGCCCAAGGACGGCCCCCATCGCAGCCCCCGACGAACGGCAACCAGAGACGATAACTTCGATGAAACACGCTTCCCCGCCCGGGCGTACCGCCCGAGTCGCCATGGCCATGGTCCTTTCCGGGCTTCTGATGGCTTCCGCCCAGGCCAGTCCCGAGGACTGGCCGCGTGGCCACTATCCCCTCCCCGAGGAGGGCAATCTGGTCGGCGAGGTCTACACCGTCATCGCCGACCAGGATGACACCCTGATCGACATCGGCCACGAGCACGGCATCGGCTACGAGGCCATGGTACGCGCCAACCCCGACATCAGCATCTGGTACCCCGGGGAAGGCACCGAGGTGGTGGTTCCGGGGCAGTTCATCCTGCCCGAAGGCCCCCGCGAGGGGGTGGTGGTCAACGTCGCCGAGATGCGCCTCTATTATTACCCGCCCAGCCAAGAGGGCGAGCCCGACAAGGTGGAGACCTACCCCATCGCCGTGGGTCGCATGGACTGGAAGACCCCGCTGGGCACCACCCGCATCACCGAGAAGGTCGAGGACCCGGCCTGGTATCCGCCGGCGTCGATCCGCCGCGAGCATGCCGAAGCCGGCGATCCCCTGCCCGGTGTGGTGCCGCCGGGGCCCGATAACCCCCTGGGCAACCACAAGATGCGCCTGGGCATTCCCGGCTACTTGATCCACGGCACCAACAAGCCCGAGGGCGTGGGCATGCGAGTCACCCACGGCTGCATCCGCATGTTGCCCGAGGATATCGAGGCGCTGTTTCCGCGCCTGCCGGTGGGCACCCAGGTCACGCTGATCAACGAGACCTTCAAGCTTGGCTGGACCGATGGGGTGCTGCATGTCCAGGCCTATCCCTACCTCGACGAAGACGATGGCACCAGCATCGAGCGCGTGACCCATGCGCTGGAGAAGGTCGATGCCGCCATCGAAGGGCTGGACTATCCGGTGGACTACGCGCGCCTGCGCGATGTCGTCGAAGTGCCCGGCGGCATGCCCGTGGCCCTTCAGGCCAGCGAAGCGCCGGAGCCGGACGTGATGCCCGAGACACTCTACGACCGCCTGGAGCTGATCGCCGCCGAACCGACCTTCTACGATCGCCTGCACGGCGAAAGCTGAGAACCCGGCCGGACGTCGCTGTCCGGCCGGTGCTATCGCGTTCCCTGCCGTCGATGGCTCACCGTTCCAGCGCAAGCCACCCCGGGACAATTAGGCCCGCCACATCGAGTAGGCCGGCCACAACAACAGAGGCCCTGCCTGACGGCAGGGCCTCTGTGCGAAGGTTCCGATGATCCCGATGGGCGGGATCGGGGAACGATCACTTGCGCATGGAACGCTCGAACATGCGGTTCATCTCTTCGCGGTTCTGCTGAGACATCTGCAGAGCCGCCTGGGCATCACGCTGTGCCTGGTTGGCAGTGTTCTGCGCCTGAGTGGCGATGCTGCGGGCCTCGGCGGCGTCGGCTTGGGCAGACTCGGCGGTCATGCGCACTTCTTCCAGGGCACCGGAAGAGGCACAGCCAGCCAGGACAGCCAGGGATGCCGCAGCGGCGGTCAGCTTCAGAGTGGTCTTCAGAGTCATGGTGTTCTCCTTGAGTCTTCCTTGGTACTGCGTTGGTGGTACCTGTCACACAGGCATTCCTGCAATGCAAGCCTAACAGCAGCAGAATCGGCTGCACAGTCAGGTTTCAAACACTGTTCTATTATAGACAACGGCGCTTGTCCATAGCGTAGAACGTCCCTAGCGCATGTAAAGACTAGCGGATGACGACGCGCGTGCCAATGTCGACCAGCGACGACAGTTTCTCGACCTGAGGGTCGGTCACCGCCACGCAGCCATCCGTCCAGTGGAAGCGTTCGTGGATCTCGGGGTCCCCGACGCCGACCCCGTGGATCCCGATGAAGCCGCCCAGGACGGTCTGCTGGGGGGGATAGCCATGCCGCCGGTAGTAGCGGAAGTAGTCGTCGTAGTCCCGCTGGCTGTAGAGGCCGGACTCCAATGCCATCCGGGCATGGGTCGGCGTGGGATAGTCGAGGCCGACGAAGATATGGAACTTGCTCTCGGGATTGAAGCGATTGACCCGAAACTCGCCCAGCGGGGTCGTCCGATCCCCACTCACTCGTTGAGGCTTGGCCCCTCCCCGCCCGAGCGAGACCGGGGAAAAGCGCTCGATCAGGGCCGTGCCGCGATAGATCCCCAGGGACGCCTCGCGATCATCGACGAGTACCCACAGCTCATCCGGATAACGCGGTCGACTGGCCGTGACCAGCAGGTCGGTCATCAGCGCGGCGTGGGCATCGACGGCCATCACCGGCCAGAAGGGAACGCTCAGGGCCAGCAGGCCGAAGCGGCGGCGTGACAGGCGGTGGTTCGAAACGGTATGAGTCATCGCATCATCAAGCCAGGAAATATGTCGATGCCGTTTATAACGCATTCCTTCGACCCTGTCAGGCGCCCACCACCCCGATGATCGACGTCGCAATTCGGCGACATTGACGGAGGCCGCCAGCCGTCGCGGCTGACGGCTTTTCTCATTCAAGATGTCTCCCGATGGCGACAGCCGAGCACGTCCGGCAGGTACTATCTCAGCCTAGGTCATAAGGCCTAGTTTGTCAGACTTGACCTGACAGATTGATTAACTACGCCCGACTCAGTAGTCCTCCAGGCGCTGCATGTCCCTGGCCAGCCGCCGGACCTCTCCCTCGTGTCCGTCGGCGAGCGCCATGAAGAAGTCACGCTCGGCCTCGGCGCTGGCCCGCTCGGCCCGGTGTGCATAGAGGTCCTGCAGGGTGCGGTGCGTGGTCAGGGCCGTGGCGAGCACGTCCTGCACGCTGCCGCAGGACAGGCCCGCCGACATCCGGTCGAGTACCGGAGCATGGGGAAAGTCGGCGGGGTCATCGAACCAGGTATCGAGCACGCCGCGATGGTCGCTGCCGTCATCGAGATAGCCCTCCAGGTCCGCCTGCATCTTGCGCTCATGCTCGGCGAGATATTCCAACGCCATGCGCACACGCTCACCGACCTGGCCCGCGGCCTGCTCGGTATAGACGGCGGCGAGGCGGGCATGGTAATCGGCCGCCCAGCTCACCAGTTCTCTGACTTGATGAAAGCGCATCACCGTCTCCTCCGCCCTTTGTAGATAGGCCACCCTCGATGCCTTCAGCCTAGTCCACCGTGACATCCGAGGGCTTGATACAGATCAACCTCGCCGCCCGGTGAGCACGTCACCACTCCTCGCTGGTCTCGCGTAGGGCCGCGAGCTCGCGCTTGGCCTGGCGTACACAGTCGCGCAGCTCGTCCCCCAGGGCCGCGGCGCTGCCGACGGCGATGACCCCTTGGGTGGCGGCCGAGGTGCGTCGCGCCACGCCGTCGCTGTCATGGAGGGCCTCGATGCGAGCGAGCAGCCAGGCGAGCCAGCTCTCCGGGCGGGCGGCCAGCTCGCGCAGGCGGCGCAGCTCGGCGATGTCGGCCCCTTCGGGGCCGAGCAGTTCGCGCCAGTCATGACTCGCCAGTTGGGCATGCTCGGTCACTTCGCGCAGCAGGGATTCCAACGCCAGCTCGAGCAGCGCCAGGCTCCCTTCCTCGGTCGCCATGCGTCTGGCCTCGCGATGCTCGTCGTCGCCGGCGGGCACCTCGAGGAGCAACTCGGCCTGGTAGAGCAACTGATTGGTACGGGCTCTCGGGGTCACTTGCGCTTGTCCTCCACCTGCCAACGGCCGTTGTCGTAGGTGGCCTTCCAGCCGGTGGCCTTGCCGTCTTCATCGGTCATCACGAACTGCTCCTTGAGCTTACGCGAGAAGCGGATCTGAGCGGGACGGCCGTCCGGGTCCTCGTCGGGCGCCTCGAGCAGGTAGCGGTACTTCTCCGGCAGCTCCTCGGCGTGGGCCTTGAGCTCCTTGACCAGCGGCGGGCGGGTCTCGCGGTTCTTGGGGAACTTGCTGGCCGCCAGGAACAGACCGCTGGCGCCGTCGCGCAGCACATAATGGTCCTCGACCTTCTGGCAGGCCAGCTCGGGCATGGGGATAGGGTCCATCTTGGGTGGTGCCACCTCACCGCTCTTCAGCAGCTTGCGGGTGTTCTTGCACGCGCTGTTGGTGCAGCCGAAGTACTTGCCGAAACGCCCGCTCTTGAGCTGCATCTCGGCGCCGCACTTGTCGCACTCGATGGTCGGCCCTTCGTAGCCCTTGATCTTGAAGCGCCCGTGCTCGACCTCATAGCCGTCGCAGTCGGGGCTGTTGCCGCAGATATGCAACTTGCGCGTCTCGTCGATCAGGTAACTGTCCATGGCGGTGCCACACTTCGCACAGCGGTGCTTGGCGCGCAGCGCATCGGTCTCGGCCTCTTCCCCGGCATCGGCGGCCACCGCCTCGTCGCCGGGCAGCAGGTCGATCGTGGTCTTGCAGCGCTCCTTGGGCGGCAGGTTGTAGCCCGAGCAGCCCAGGAAGACCCCGGTGGAGGCGGTACGGATCTGCATCTTGCGACCGCAGCTGGGGCAGTCGATATCGGTGGGCACCGGCTGGTTGGGCCGCATGCCGTCCTCGCTCTCGGCGATTTCGAGTTCCTTCTTGAACTCGGCATAGAAGGCATCGAGCAGCGCACGCCAGTTGCGCTCGCCTTCGGCCACCTCATCGAGACTGTCCTCCATGCGCGCCGTGAAGGAGTAGTCCATCAGGTCGGGGAAGGACTCCTTGAGGCGCTCGGTGACGATATCGCCGAGCTTCTCGGCATAGAAGCGCCGGTTCTCCAGGCGCACGTAGCCACGCTCCTGGATGGTGGAGATGATCGAGGCATAGGTGGACGGCCGGCCGATGCCGCGCTTCTCCAGTTCCTTGACCAGGCTCGCCTCGGTGTAGCGGGGTGGCGGCTTGGTGAAGTGCTGCTGGGGATCCAGGGCCTCCAGGGTCATGGGCGTGCCCTTGGCGAGGTCCGGCAGCGACTGGTCCTCGTCCTTGCGGCCCATGGGCTTCATGACGCGGGTATAGCCGTCGAACTTGAGCACCCGTCCCCGTGCCTTGAGCTCATAGCCATCGGCCTCCACGGTCAGGGTGGTGGAAAGGTAGTCGGCGGGGGGCATCTGACAGGCCACGAACTGGCGCCAGATCAGCTCGTAGAGGCGCTCGGCATCACGCTCCATGCCGGCCAGCTCCGTCGCGCGCCGGCCCACCTCGGAGGGCCGGATCGCCTCGTGGGCCTCCTGGGCGCCTTCCTTGCTGGTGTAACGGTTGGGCGCCTCGGGCAGGTAGCGGTCGCCGTACTCGTCTTGGATGAAGTCGCGCACGCTGGCCACGGCGTCCTTCGAGAGGTTGGTGGAATCGGTGCGCATGTAGGTGATGTAGCCCGTCTCGTACAGCCGCTGGGCCAGGGTCATGGTCTTCTTCACCGAGAAGCCCAGCCGTCCGCTGGCGGCCTGTTGCAGCGTCGAGGTGATGAAGGGCGCATTGGGCTTCGAGCGGGTTGGCTTGTCTTCCCTGGCGGTGATCGCCAGGCTCGCCTGGCGCAGGCCCTCGATGCGCGTCAGGGTCTCGGCCTCGGAGGTGGGCCGGAAGGCCTTGCTATCCTGACGGACCAGCTCGAAGCGCAGCGGCTCACCGGTATCGGCCACCAGATCGGCATGGACATCCCAGAACTCCTCGGGCACGAAGGCGTGGATCTCGCGCTCACGCTCGACGATCAGCCGCGTGGCCACCGACTGCACGCGGCCGGCGGAGAGCCCGCGGGCAATCTTGGCCCACAGCAACGGCGAGAGCATGAACCCCACCACCCGGTCGAGGAAGCGCCGCGCTTGCTGAGCCTCGACCCGCGGGATGTTCAGGCTGCCTGGATCCTGGAAGGCCTCCTGAATGGCATTTCGAGTGATCTCGTTGAACACCACCCGCTTGTAGCGCGCCTCTTCGCCGCCGATGGTCTCGCGAAGGTGCCAGGCGATGGCTTCCCCCTCGCGGTCCAGGTCGGTGGCGAGATAGACCGCATCGGCCTTCTCGGCGAGCTTCTGGAGCTCGGCCACCACCTTTTCCTTGCCGGGCAGGATCTCGTAGCGGGCTTTCCAGCCATGCTCGGGGTCGATCCCCATGCGCCGGATCAACTGGTCATGAGCCTTGCGCTTCTTGTACTCGGCCTTCTCTTCCGGCGACATCTTGCGGGTCGCCGCGGCCTGGCGAGCACGCTCCTTGGGGTCAGAGGCGGTCTTGCCCGAGCCGCTGGTCGGCAGGTCACGAATGTGCCCCACGCTCGACTTCACGATGAAGTCGTTGCCGAGATACTTGTTGATCGTCTTGGCCTTGGCCGGCGACTCGACGATGACCAGTGACTTGCCCATAGTGCTCCACTGTGCTGGTGGCGCTGGCCTGCGACCCGCGCCAGACGGTTTCGGCCCGCGTCTTAGACGGGTGAAAAATGCGCTTACCCTACCCCAGCCCTTGCCTTCACGCCAGTCGACGCCCGCTCGGCCCCTATGAAGCTAGACCTCACGGCCCCGTGGCGACAAGACCCGCGAGACGACGGCGCCCCCACCGGCGAACCGATGGGGGCGCGTTTTCATGGGCAGGCGATGCCTCAGGACTTGTCGCTGCGGCGGGTCGTGCGACGCCGTGGCGTGCTCGACTTGCGCGGCGTCGCGGGCTTGCGGCGAGTGGCCGGCTTGGGCTTGGATGCATCAGGCGTCGCCGTGGCCTTGGCCTCGCCCGGGGGAGTCACTTCCGGCGCCTTCTCGGACGCGGATAGTGCCTCCGAGGCCGGCTTGTCGATCTCGGAAGACGCGTCGGCCTCGGGGGTGGCGGGTGAGGCAGGCGACGTCACGGCCGGCGGCTCGGCCACCTCGCCTTTTTCCTCGTCCGCGGTAGATGCCTTGTCCGCCCTCTCGCCGGTGTCGGCGGTCGAGACGGTGGCCTCGGGGGTGGCGGGTGCTTCAGGCGTCGTGGCCTGCGGCTCGGCCACCTCGCCTTTTTCCTCGTCCGCGGCGGAGGCCTTGTCCGCCCTCTCGCCGGTGTCGGCGGTCGAGACGGTGGCCGCCGGGGTCGCGGGTGCTTCGGGCGTCGCGGCCTGTGGCTCGGCCGCCTTGCCTTCGCCCTCGCGACCGTCGTCGGCAGGAGGCAGCACGGGAAGCGCCGGCCGGGCGCGCAGGAACAACGCCTTGATGCGCTCGAAGCGCTGGGCGGCATGGTCCGAAAGCTCACCACTCGCCGCCAGCACATGCTCGATATGCGCCAGATGGCCGTCGATCTCCTCGGCACTCTGGTCCGCTAGCAGGGTGGGAATGGCCTCCAGGGCCGCCTCGCGATCCTGCGTGAGGATGAAGAACTGCTCGCGCATCAGATGCTTGAAGTCGGCCAGCTGGATACCGGGCTCGAGCTCGGCCCGCGAGGCGCGCAGGCGCTTGAAGTTGCGCTCGTCGGTGGCCGGGGCCCCACCGAGCACATGGATCACCGAGCGCATGACCGCCTCGTGACTGCCCCCCTTGGCGACCTGCGCGTGCACCTCTTCCCGGCGCTGCTGGATGAACCGGCGGTGCTCGGGCTCGGCGCCGGGGCGACGCCGATGCGCGTGAGCATCACCGCCCAGCCCGACCAGCGCCTGCAGCATCGGCTGCCCATAGAAATCGAGGAAGACCCGCTCGATGCTGCGGTCGCGCAAGTCACGCCAGGCATTCAGGCCACGGGTAAGCTGGTCGGAGACGATTCCCTCGAGGGAGCGGAAGACGTTGTCGCCGCCTACCGGATGACGGTCACGGCGCACCATGTCGGCCAGTACCGGCACCGGGACCATCAGCGGATTACGGTCGGAGAGCAGCCGATAGCCGAAACGATTGGGATGCATGCGGCGCATCCACTTGGCCGACTCGGGGGTCGCCAGGGCCTGGATCCAGGGTTGCAGGAAGAAGCGATAGAGGCCCAGGTTGATCTCGGAGATCCGCGCCACGGTGGCGAATCGGGTGTCGTCGTCGGGCCGGTGCTGGATGTCGCGGTCGAGTTCCTCGACGCTGCGGGTCTGGAACTCCAGCAGGTAGTCGCGCTCGATCAGCTCCGCATCATCGCGCTCCTCGGCTCGCGAGACGGTGGTCTCGTAGAGTCCCGGGGGCAGCACATCGATATAGTCCATGTTGGCGGTGAACTCGGCATGCTCCTTGCGGGAGACACTGCCCGACACGAAGATGCCCAGGTGGCCGGTGGTATCGTGCACGCAGTAGACGATGGTCTGCTCGTTAGCCAGGATATCGTCGGTGCCTTCGTAGAGGTCGCGTATCCAGCCCAGCGCTTGGGGGGGCGGGGTGATGTCGTCGCCGCGGGAGCAGAACACCACCACCGGGGAGCGCACGTTGCGCAGGTCGATGCGGCGCCCGTCCGAGGTCACCATCTGCGCGGTGGAGAGCCGGTTGCCGATAAAGAGATTGTCGGCGATGTACTGGATCTCCTGACCGCCGAGCACCACGTGACCGCCCCACCAGCGCTCGAACTCCAAGTAACGCTGCGCCTCGGTATCGACGCTGGCGTAGAGGCGATACTGCTTGGCCCACCAGGTGTTGGCCGGATTGAGACGTTCGAAGTTCTGGACCAGCCAGGCGCCATCGAACAGCCCGTTGCCGAGATCGCAGAGCAGCGCGGTCACCCAGCTGCCGCCCGTCATGCCACCGGTATAGCGCATCGGGGCATGGCCTCGCTCGCCCGCCCAGTAGGAGAGTGGAGCCCCGGCGATGAGGATGGGGCCGAAGACGTGCGGCTCCAGGGCCGCCGCCATCATGATCTGCCAGCCAGCCTGGCAGTTGCCGACCACCATGGGCTTCTCGGCGGTCTCGGGATGGCAGTCGATGACGTGGCGCAGGAAGGCGACTTCGGCCTCGACCACGTCCTCCACGGTCTGGTCTTCGACGGGATACGGCAAGAAGCCGATGAAATAACAGGGATGCCCGGCCCGCAGCGCCACGCCGATCTCGCTGTCGGGCTTGAAGCCACCGATACCCGGCCCATGGCCGGCACGGGGATCGACCACCACGAAGGGCCGCATCTGCGGGTCGGTCTCGACCCCTGCCGGCGGCAGGACCCGAAGCAGCTCATAGTTGACAGGTCGCGGCAGCGTCTTGCCATCGAGCAGAATCTCGGCCTCGAAACCGAGCACGTTGGGCTTGGTCTTCTCGATATGCTCGAGGTACTGGTTGCCCCGCTGACGCATGACGTCTAGGTAGAGCATGCTGCGCTCGATCGTATCGCGCCAGTAGTCGAAGGCCGCGCGTCCGAACCCCAAGGGGTCTAGGAAGGGCAGCGCGGCGGCTGGCGGTGTCGGTATCAGGGATTTCATCGTTGGACTCCAGACTCACCATGGACAGAAGCCTGAGGGCTCCATCACGGAAATGGCTTTTGCTGCAATGCAATATAACGCAAAATGCACGATGCCGCGAATCCGCGCATCGGAATCACAGGCTTGTCATGAAAGCAGCCGGCACGCCTGATCGTGTCCCACCAGCTCCTCCAGGCCGCGCCTCGCCCGGGAGAGAAGCTCCTCCGGAGAGCGCCCCCAGGCCAGGAAGTGCGCCGGCCCTCCCCTCTCGACACGATCGAGCCGCAGCCCTGGACCACCACTGAAATGGCGCCCTGGCGGCAACGACAGCCGCCAGAGCCTGGCATGCCCTCGGCCCTCGAGAGCGCCGCCGTGCACCCGGAGCCGCTCGCCGCGGGCCAAGCGCAACTGGGTGATCACGGGATCGAGCCCGAGCAGTACCTCATCGATCGCCTCGTCGCCGTCGAGACCGGGCGCCATGTCGACGAAGCCGATCCGGTTGCCCGCCACCCGGAAGGTCAGCCCCACGCCGCCCACCAGACCCAGCGCCTTCACCCCTTGCACAGCCAGCCGACCCAGATAGGCCCGCTGCTCGTGGGTGAGCCATGCCACGGGGGCCAGCACCTGCCCGGCCCGCGGCGCATGGCGCACCATGAGCGAGATGGTCCGTCCCTGCGCATCGGCGAGGACCGGGACCCGCACCGGCTTCCCCTCATCGGGCCTGACCACCAGCGGTAGCCCCGCCTCGCGCATCAGCTGGCGCATGGCACGCCCATCGGTCATGGCCTCGAGCAGGGCCGCCCGAGGCCCCAGGAAGGTCAGCCCCGAGGCCTGGCAGGCCTTAGCCAGTGACACCTGCCGCGAGGCGCCACTCTCGCCGGGATGCAGCGCCTCGCATCCCGATGCCAGGGCGCGACGCATCAGGGCGCCGTTCCCGGCGTCGGCCTCGAGGCCTTCCAGGCCGAGCTCGCGACAGGCCTGGAGGACACGCAGGCTGTCCAGCCCATGGCCAGCCACCAGCAGGCGAGGCGCGACAGGAAAAGGATCGGCAGGCATCGGGGCTCCCGGTTGGCTGGGGGGACTGGCAAGGTGCTAGCATACTCGGGACCTGGTACCTCAGGCGTGGCATCACCGCCTGGGTCCCCCAGGACCTGCTTGCCCGGCGCCCGCTTCAACGCCCACGGACCCCTCATGACCACACCCAAGCTGCTCAATCGCCTGACCTTTCGCCAGCTGCAGGTGTTCCGTGCGGTCTACGATCAGCAGTCCTATTCCCGCGCCGCCGAGGCCCTGGGTCTGACGCAGCCGGCGGTCAGCGCCCAGATCCGTCAACTCGAGCACGCCTTGGGGCAGCCATTGTTCAAGTACGCCGGCCGCACCCTGCACGTGCTGCCCGCCGCCGATGCCCTGGCCCGCTCGGTGCAGGCCATCTTCGGTCAGCTCTCGCGGCTGCAGATGACACTGTCCGAGATGGCCGGCACCATTCATGGCGAGCTCGACCTGGCCGCGGTCTCCACCGCCCAGTATGTGGTGCCGCATCTGCTGGCGCGCTTCCGGGCCCACTACCCCAATGTCCGGGTCCGTCTGCGGGTCTGCAACCGCCGTCAGGCCCTCGCACGGCTGGCCGAGCAACGGGACGACCTGGTGATCATGGCCAGGATACCACTCGACAGGAACCTGGTGTTCATGCCGCTGCTCGATAACGAGATGATTCCCCTGGTGTGGCCGGGCCATCCCCTGCTCGAGGCCGAGCACCCGACCCTGGAGGACCTGGCCCGCCACTACGTGCTGATGCGCGAGCCGGGATCCGGCGTGAGAAGCGCCTTCGAGGAGCTGGCGGCCGAGCAGGATGTCCGCCTTCCCCACACCATCGAGCTCGGCACCAACGAGGCCGTGAAGCAGGGGGTCATGGCGCAGCTCGGCGTCGCGGTCCTGCCGAGGCTAGCGGTACGCCTGGAGGTCGAGGCAGGCCTGCTTAGGCCGCTTGATCTGCCCGGCTTTCCCCTGCGCCACTCCTGGTGCGCAGTCCACCCGCGGGAGCGCTTCCCGACGCCGGTCACCGAGCTCTTCCTGCGTTTTCTCGAGGACCACCTGGACGACGTTCACCGGCATTTCAATGCACCGCCAAGCCCGCTGCCCAGCCACGGGGTGGACTGCCTGCCGCTGGTGCCGCCCTGATGGCCGGGCCCGTGGCGAGTATGGTAGTTTACCCCCTTGCGACCTACGTAACCTTCGGCGCTGCATGCACGCCGAGAGTCGGCAAGAGAGGCTCGAGCCCATGAGCGATACCCCCTCCAGACGCATCACCAGTGGCGAGAAATACCGCAATGACCAGGGCATGGCGGCCATCAAGGATGGCATGAAGATACGCCGGCAGTCCGAGGAAGATGGCGTCTCCGGCCGCAAGCCGAAGTGGCTGCGCGCCCAGATCCCCGGCGGCGAGCGCTTCGAGGCAGTCAGGAAGAACGTCGAGACCCATCGCCTGAGCACCGTCTGCGCGGAATCCCACTGCCCCAACCAGGGTGAGTGCTGGAGCAACGGCACCGCGACCATCATGCTGATGGGCTCGGTCTGCACCCGGGCCTGCCGCTTCTGCGCCGTGGACACCGGTAATCCCCGCGGCTGGCTCGACGCGGAAGAGCCCACCAATACCGCCCGGTCCGTCGAGCTGATGGGGCTGCGCTATGTGGTGCTGACCTCGGTGGATCGGGACGACCTGCCCGACGGCGGCGCGACCCACTATGCCGATTGCATCCGCGCCATCAAGGCCAATACCCCCGAGGTGGTGGTCGAGGCGCTGACCCCGGACTTCGATGGTGCCCCTTCGGCCATCGAGCGAGTGGTGGACTCCGGCCTGGAAGTGTTCGCCCAGAACGTCGAGACCGTCGAGCGGCTGACGTCACGGGTCCGCGACCCCCGCGCCGGTTACCGCAAGACCCTGGACGTGCTGGCTCACGCCAAGCGCCACCGCCCCGGGGTGATCACCAAGACCAGCCTGATGCTGGGCCTGGGCGAGACCGAGGAAGAGATCCTCCAGACCTTCGACGACCTGCGCGCCATCGGGGTCGACATCGTCACCCTGGGCCAGTACCTGCGCCCCACCCGCAACCACCTGCCGGTAGAGCGCTGGGTTACGCCCGAGGAGTTCGAGCGCTATCGGGTCTTGGGGCTGGAGAAGGGCTTCATGGAGGTACCCTCCGGCCCGCTGGTGCGCTCCAGCTACCGGGCCGACCGGGTGTTCGAGAAGAACAACCTGGGGCTCGCCGCTCCGGCTGAGGTGCCCGGCCAGCAGGCCGATTCCAACCGCATCGACGCCGTCAACGTCGGCTAGAGCGCCCAGCGCCCAGCGCCCAGCGCCCAGCGCCCAGCGCCCAGCGCCCAGCGCCCAGCGCCCAGCGCCCAGCGCCGCAGGATGATGCCCCGGGCACGATAAGCATCAACAAGGAAATCCCACTGGATAGTGCGTCCAGTGGGATTTCACGTTCTTTATCTCGCTACCTGCCGACCGTCACCGATCAGCTTGGCGCTTGCAGCTCGGCGCTGGGCGCTTCCAACTCCCGCCCCAGCTCCCAGGCCAGGCACTCGGCCAGGCGCATCCCCACCGTGTTGGTGTCGGGACAGGTCTCGACCAGGTCCGCCAGGCGCGTCATCGCCATGCCGGCATAGCCGCAGGGATTGATACGCGAGAACGGTGACAGGTCACCATCGACGTTCAGCGCCACGCCATGGAAGCTGGCGCCCCGCCGGATCCGCAGGCCCAGCGAGGCGATCTTGGCCTCCCCCACGTAAACGCCGGGCGCCTCGGCTCGTGCCCGGGCGTTCACGCCGTGCTCCGCCAGCAGCGCGATCACCGCCTGCTCCAGGGCGCTGACCAGATCGCGCACCCCGAGGCGTGAGCGGCGCACGTCGAGCAGCGGATAGAGCACGACCTGGCCCGGCCCATGATAGGTCACCTGGCCACCGCGATCGGTCTTCACCACCGGGATGTCACCGGGCATCAGCAGGTGCTCGGGCCGGCCGGCCTGCCCTTGGGTGAACACCGGGTCGTGTTCCACCAGCCACAGCTGGTCGGGCGTGGTGGCATCCCGCGTGTCGGTGAGCGAGCGCATCGCGCGCCAGACGGGCTCGTAGGGCTGGCGTCCCAGGCGATGAACGGCGAGGGCGGGCACCTCACACCACCATGTGCACGCGGCCGGTGCCCTTGAGTTCGGCGAACAATGCCTTGAGCTGCGCCTCGCCCTGGGCCCGGAGGGTCAGGCGCACCGACTGAAAGCGGCCATTGCGGCTGGGCACCACCGCGATCGTGGTGGCATCGAACGTCGAGTCGTGACGGTTGACGATCTGGCAGACCGTGGCCGCGAAATCCTCGGCCGCATCCCCCACCACCTTGATCGGGTAGTCACAGGGAAATTCGATCCGGGGCGGCTTGCCACCCGCCTGGCGGGCGGCGGGGCGGCGCAGATCGCGCAGGGTCTTGTCGTTCATGAAGCCTTCCGACGAGTCGTGGATATGCAAGTATTTTACGCAACCCGACGCGGAGAGACCAACGCCAGGCAGCCAAGCGCCACAGGATGATGTCATGGCCAATTGTGACGTCAATAAAGAAACTCCGCCGGATTAGACCCGACGGGGTTTCTCGTTTGCTACCTCAGCACCTGCCGCCCGTTACTGAGCGGCTGGGCGCTAGGCGCTTGCAACTCGGCGCTATCAACCGAACCAACCGCCAACCAGGTTGGTGAAGAAGCGCTGCACCTTGTCGAACAGGCGCTTGAAGAAGCCACCCTCTTCGATGCTCTCCAAGGCCAGCAGGGGACGCTCGCCGACCACTTCCTCACCCAGCCGGACCTCCATGCGCCCCACCCGCTCGCCGGCGCTGATCGGGGCGGTCAGGTCGGCCTGGATGTCCAACTTGGCGGTCAGCTCCTGCTCACGAGCCCGCGGGACGGTCATGTGGACATCATGATCCACGCCGACCTTGAGCTCGTTCTTGCTGCCTTCCCAGACACGGGGCGTACTGAGCACCGCCCCTTTCTCGTAGAGGGCGAGGGTCTCGAAGTAACGGAAGCCGTAGCTGAGCAGCTTCTGGGACTCCTGGGCCCGGGCTTCCTCGGAGTCGGCGCCCATCACCACGGAGATCAGCCGCATGTCGTCACGCTCGGCGGAGGCCACCAGGCAGTAGCCGGCGGCGTCGGTCCAGCCGGTCTTGAGGCCATCGACGCTGGCATCCCGCCACAGCAGCCGGTTGCGGTTGGGCTGCTCGATGCCACCGTAGGTGTAATTCTTCTGACGGTAGATCCGGTAGTGCTCCGGGTAGTCGTTGATGATGTGCTGGGACAGCAGGGCCAGGTCGCGGGCGGAAGAATAGTGCTCGTCGTGGGGCAGCCCGGTGGCATTGACGAAGTGGGTGTTGTGCATCCCCAGGCGGGTCGCATGCTGGTTCATGATGTCGGCGAAGGGGGCCTCGCCACCGGCCAGGTATTCGGCCATGGCCACGCTGGCATCGTTGCCGGACACGATGATGATGCCGTTGAGCAGTTCACTGACCGGCACTCGTTCACCGACCTCGATAAACATCTTCGACCCACCCGTCCGCCAGGCCTTCTCGCTGATCGGCACCAGATCGTCCGGGGCGATGTTGTCGCGATTGAGTTCGCGTTCCACCAGGTAGGCGGTCATCAGCTTGGTCAGGCTGGCCGGCGGCAGCCGCTCATCGGCATTATGTTCGGCCAGCACCCGACCGCTGTCGGCATCCATCAGGATCCAGGAGGTCGCCGCCAGTTGGGGTGGCGACGGCATCATGGCCTGGGGCGGCGTGGGCTGCGGCGTGGGCGTCTGGGCCATGACCGGCGACACGACCAGCGCGAAGCAGACCAGCAGGACCGGCCACAGCCGGCAGGAACGAACGGAGGACAAAAAACGCATGGAGTGGGATCTCATCGAAGCATCGGGGGGGGTGAAACGGGAATCGGCAAGGACGCGGCTCAGTCGGCATCGTCGACGATGAAGGCCTGCTCATAACCGGCACGGCGCAGTTCGGCCTGCAGCGGATCGGCCTGACCGGCATGATCCAGCGGGCCGACCTGGACACGGTGCAGCCCGCGTTCGGTGTTCACGCGAACCGGACGTGCCAGGGTGTCCTGCAGACGCGAGCGGAGCCGGCGGGCGTTCTCCGCCGACCCCAGCGCCGCCACCTGCAGGTAGAGAGGACCATCCTCGGGGCGGCTCTCTGCCACCGCACGGCTCACAGGACCATCAGCGGCCTCGGTACTCGCCTGACCGGCCGCACTTTCGCCGGGGTCCTGCCGACCGTGTTCCGCCAGCCAGGCACGCGGATCGATGGCCTCGACCCTGACGCGCCCGGTGCCTTCGTCGAGGATATCCAGGCGGGCGGCGGCCGCGTAGGACAGGTCGATCTCGCGGTCGCTGTGGAAGGGGCCACGATCATTGACCCGCACGATCACCGAGCGACCGTTGTCCAGGCTGGTGACCCGGGCATAGGTAGGCAACGGCAGGGAGCGATGGGCGGCACTCATGCGATACATGTCGTAGATCTCGCCGTTGGACGTCGCATAGCCGTGAAACTTCTTGCCGTACCAGGAGGCCGTCCCCTGGCGCGCGTAGCCGCGGGCATCCGGCAGCACGTGGTAGGTCTCGCCCCACACCTCATAGGTCGGCCGGTTGCCGGCCCGGGATGGCGCCTCCACCCGGGGCACGGCATCCGGCACCTCGCTGACGTCCGGTGGCTGCTGGGGATAGGCGTCGCTGGACAGGGCATAGCGTTCGCCGTCGTCGACCGGGGCACTCACGCCATGACCGCCGGTCGTGGGTACTGTGCCACCCCCGCCGGCACAGCCGGCCAATAGGGTGGCCAGCATCGCGAGGGTCCACCCTACCTTCATGCCTGCTCCTCCGGTTCGACGGCCGTGGCCTCCCGCCAGTCCGGGGATTGGCCGCGCGCCGCGGCGATGGCCTCGGCCAGCTCGGTGACGGCCATCGCATAGAGGTGACTGTGGTTGTAGCGGGTGATCACGTAGAAGTTGTGGCGTGCCAACCGATAGTGCCGGCGGCCGTCGGCCAGTTCCAGGGCCAGGGGCATCACCCGAGTGTCCGCGGCCAGCGGCTCCACAGGCGTGATGCCAACCTCGCCAAGCTCGGCCACCGTGCGGTCAGGCGGCTCGGTCCGATTGACACTCACCGATGGCGGCACCTCGGCAGGCCCTCGGGCCTCATGGTAGATCGGTGCGCCGGGCCGCCAACGATGCTCGGCGAAGTAGTTTGCCACGCTGCCGATGGCATCCTGAGGGTCGCTCCACAGGTTGCGCTGCCCATCGGCGTTGAAATCGACCGCATAGGCCCGGTAGCTGGTGGGGATGAACTGGGGGTAGCCCATGGCCCCGGCGTAGGAGCCCTTCAGGCTGTCGACGGCCATGCCCTGCTCATGAGCGATCTGCAGGAAGGCGGCCAGCTCGCCCCGGAAGAAGGAGCCCCGACGCGGATGATGGAAGGCCAGGGTGGACAGCGAATCGAGCACCCGGTGATCGCCGGTGACCTCTCCGTAGCGGGTCTCCACGCCGATGATCGCCGCGATCACCTCCGGCGGAACGCCATACTCGGCTTCGGCCCGGGCAAAGGCGTCAGGATGAGCCTCGATGAAGGCGACACCCCCGGCGACGCGTTCATCGCCCAGGAAGATGTCGCGGTACTCGTGCCAGACCAGGCGGTATTCTGCCGCCCCGGACATGGCGTCCAGGACTTCCTGACGGAAGTCGGCCTTCCGCATGGCGGCGTTGAGCCAGTCGGCCTCGATACCCTGATCGGCCAGTTCGGCCACCAGGGCCCGTACCTCGGGCTGGCGCGCCGGATCGAAGCCGGCCGCCATGCCGCTGGACGCTGCCAGGGCCAGCAGCGCCCCCGCCAGCACCCCCTTGCAGTGCCTTCCCTGTGATAACGACGACATCGCCTTCTCCCTGAGTCGTGTCACCGGCCTAGCGAGGCCCGGCCTAGCGGGGCAGCAGGCGGCGGTGAGAATGAATGGCCATGAGAATACCGAAACCGGCCATCAAGGTCACGCTGGAGGTCCCGCCGTAGCTCACCAGCGGCAGCGGCACGCCGACCACCGGCAGGATGCCGCTGACCATGCCGACATTGACGAAGACGTAGATGAAGAAGGTGAGGATGATGCTGCCGGCCAGCAGCCGACCGAAGGTCTCCTGAGCCGCTCCGGCCAGCCACAGCCCGCGCCCCACGATCAGCAGGTAAAGCAGCAGGAAGGCAAGCATCCCCAACAGGCCGAATTCCTCGCCCAACACGGCGACGATGAAGTCGGTGTGCCGCTCGGGCAAGAACTCCAGCTGGGACTGGGTGCCCTCGAGCCAGCCCTTGCCCCACAGGCCACCGCTGCCGATCGCCGTGGTCGACTGGATGATGTTCCATCCTGCCCCCAGGGGGTCGCTCTCGGGGTCGAGGAAGGTCAGCACCCGCTGCTGCTGATAGGCGTGCATGTTCATCCACAGCAGCGGCAACGCCGCCGCGACGAGCGTCGCGCACAGCAGGATGATCCGCCAGGACAGCCCTGCCAGCAGGATCACGAACACCCCGGCCAGAGCCACCAGCAACGAAGTCCCGAGGTCGGGCTGGCGGGCGATCAGGCCCACCGGCAAGCCGATGATCAGCACGCAGACCGCCAGGTCCTGCCCGCGCGGCGGCAGCTCACGGCGACTGAGCCAGGCCGCCACCATCATCGGCATGGCCAGCTTCATCATCTCCGAAGGCTGGAAGCGGATCACTCCGGGAATCACCAGCCAGCGCTGCGCCCCCATGCCCATGTCGCCGACCACCTCCACCGCCACCAGCATCAACACACCGGCGCCGTAAACCGGCAGGGCCCAGCGCTGCAGGGTCGAGGGCGAGAGCTGGGCCAGCCCGGCCATCACCACCAGGGCCACACCGAAGCGGATGCCCTGGGCGATGACCACCGCCAGGCGCTGGCCGCTGGCGCTGTAGAGTACCGCCAGCCCGGCTACCATCAACAGCAGCAGCATGCCCAGCAGCCAGGGGTCCAGGTGGATACGCTGCCAGGCGCTCCGCCGGCGGGACATGCTCCCTCGCGGAGCACGGCCCAGGTTACCGCTCAGGCTTCTCGACAGCTCACTCCAGCTCATTATCCAGCTCCTGCCATCTGGCGCTCGTCGGCGGCCGCCTCATCCGCCTCTTCCTCGCCGCGATCGCCAAGCAGCCAGGCATCCGTCATGGCCCGCGCCAGGCCGGCGGCGTGAGTGCTGCCGCCCCCCGCATTCTCGACGATCACCGCGACGGCGATCTGCGGCTCCCCCACGGGGGCGAAGGCCAGGAACAAGGCATGGTCGCGCAGCCGCTCCTTGAGCTCCTGGGCGTTGTAGCGCTGGTCCTTGCCCAGCGAGAATACCTGGGCGGTGCCGGACTTGCCGGCGAGGCGATACTCGAGACCCTGGCCGATGCGCCGGGCAGTGCCCTCATGGCCGGACACCACCTTCTCCATGCCCGCGTAGACCCGGTCCCACCAGGCGTCATTGCCAAGCTCGATATCGGGCGGCGTGTCCGGCAGCGCCGTGGGCACCGGCTCGTCGCCGATCCGCTTAGCTAGGCGCGGCGTGATCCACTGGCCACGGTTGGCCAGGACCGCGGTGGCCGTCGCCAGCTGCAACGGGGTGACCTGCCAGTAGCCCTGGCCGATGCCCACCGAGAGGGTCTCTCCGGGGTACCAGGGCTGGTTGAACCGCGCCCGTTTCCAGTCGCGGGACGGCATCAGAGCGGCGCTCTCGCCGTAGACGTCGTGAGCGACCCGCTGGCCGAAGCCGAAGGCCGTCATGTGCTCGTGGATGCGATCGATCCCCAGTTCATGGGCCAGGGTATAGAAATAGGTGTTGTTGGACACGGCGATGGCCCGCTCCAGGTCGACCCGGCCGTGCCCCCAGCGCAGCCAGTTGCGGTAACGACGCGAGTCGTTGGGCAGCTGAAAGTAGCCCGGGTCATAGAGGGTCTCGCCGGGGGTAATCGCCCCCTCGGCCAGTCCGGCCAAGGCCAGGAACGGCTTGATGGTGGAGCCTGGCGGATAGCGTCCCCGGATGGCCCGGTTGAACAGCGGCAGGTCGAGATCCTGCTGCAGCGCCCGGTAGGAAGCGATGTCGATCCCGGTGACGAACTGGTTGCTGTCGAAGCCCGGCACCGAGGCCAGGGCCAGGATCTCGCCGCTCTGGGGGGCGATGGCCACGATGGAACCGCGCCGACCGTCGAGCAGGTCCACGGCGAGGCGCTGCAGGGGCTTGTCCAGGGTCAACGTGAGATTGGCCCCCGGCACCGGGTCGGTACGGCCGAGCTCGCGCAGCACGCGCCCGCGGGCGTTGGTCTCCACCTTGCGCAGCCCCGCCTGGCCGTGCAGCGCCTGTTCGTAGTAACGTTCGACGCCGGTCTTGCCGATGAAATGGGTCCCGGCATAGTTGCCGGGGTCCAGCGTCTCGAGCTCCTCGCGGTTGATGCGTCCCACATAGCCCAGGGCGTGGGCCATCTCCTCGGCATCCGGATAGTAGCGCAACAGCTGGGCCTCCACCTCCACCCCGGGGAGCCGATGGCGGTTCACCGCCAGACGCGCGATCTGTTCCTCGTCGAGATCGCTCATCAGCAAGGCAGGCTGGAAGGGACGCTGACGCTGGCGGGAGCGGGCCCGGAAGGCCTCGGCCTCCACTGCCGGCAGTTCGAGAAGGTCGGCCAGCAGCGCCAGGGTGGCATCCAGGTCGTCGACCCGTTCGCGCACCAGGGTCAGGTTGTAGGTAGGCCGGTTCTCGGCCACCAGTACGCCATTACGGTCATAGATCAGGCCCCGAGTGGGCGGCAAGGGCTCGACCCTGACCCGGTTCTCCTCCGAGCGGGTGCTGTAGACCTCGTGCTGTACCACCTGCAGGTAGAACAGGCGCCCGACCAGCAGCCCGCTGAGGGCGATGACCACCAGGACCGCCAACAGCGCCCGCACGCGAAAGGTGCGCAGTTCCTGCTGCGGATTCTTCAGGGTGTCGCGTTTGGCGCGCATGCGGGGGGAAGACCTCGGGGAAACGGTGCTCGCTCAGCGGTGATAGGGGTGCCCGATCATCAGGGTCCAGGCGCGGTAGAGCTGCTCGGCGAGCAGGATGCGAACCAGAGGATGCGGCAGGGTCAGGGGCGAGAGCGACCAATGCTGCTCGGCCGATGCCGACAGCGACGGCGCCAGGCCGTCCGGACCGCCGACCAGCAGTACCACGTCGCGCCCGTCGAGGCGCCATCCCTCGGCCTCACGGGCCAGGCGCTCGGTGCTCCAGGCCTGCCCCCCCACTTCGAGGGCCACCAATCGCTCGCCACCCTTGAGCCGCGCCTGGAGGCGTTGCGCCTCCAGTTCCCTGGCACGTTCGGTGTCGGCGTTGCGGCCGCGCGTCCCGGGGGCGATCTCCTCGATCGCCAGGGAGAAGTCCCGAGGCAGGCGCTTGCGATACTCCTCGACCCCGCGGGTCACCCAGTCGGGCATGCGGGTACCCACCGCCAGCAGCCGCAGCTTCATGGCTGAGTGAGCTCGCTGGGCAGGTCGGCCCAGAGCCGCTCCAGGTCATAGAGCTCACGGGTTTCCGGCAGCATCACGTGGACCACCAGGTCGCCCAGATCCACCAGCACCCAGTCGGCACCGCTCTCGCCCTCGACCCCGAGCACGGCCACTCCCTGCTCCTTGGCGGCCTTGATCACATTGTCGGCCAGCGCGCCCACATGGCGACTCGAGGTACCGCTGGCCACGACCATGAGGTCGGTTACGCTGGTCAATCCGGAGACGTCCAGGATGGCGACGTCCCGGGCCTTGAGTTCCTCCAGTGCGTCGATCACCAGCGTCTTGAGTGCGTCGTTATGCATAACCCTTCGTCAGCCCTTCGTCAGCGGGAGTTCAAGGTGTATTGTACCGCCTTGAAGCCCCCCTGGCAGCGCATTCACGTCTCGCGATACGTTCAGGTCTCGCGATACAGGCCACGCGACAGCAGGCGAGATTCCACCGCCTCGGGCAGCAGGTAGCGCACGCTCCTGCCTTCGGCCAGGCGGCGACGCACTTGTGTGGCGGAGACGGCCATGCGGGTGGGCAGCGACAGCCGCAGCAGGCCGCCGGCGGGGTGTGCCATCAGCGCCTCGGCAGACGCCACCTCGCGATCGGCCAGCAGCCGACGCAGCGGCGCGGACGGCGATGCCGCATGGCCGGGGCGATCGATCACCACCACGTGAGCCAGCTCGAAGAGCCGCTCGGGCGCATGCCAGTCGGCCAGACGCAGGAAGGCATCATGTCCCAGAGCCATCACCAGACGTCCCTGCGCACCGATCTCGTGGCGCAGGGTGGCCAGGGTATCGACGCTATAGGAAGGCCCGTCCCGCGCGAGTTCGCGCGGGTCGGCCACCAGGCCCGGGGTGTCGCCGATGCCCAGGCGCAACAGGGTCAGGCGCTCTTCGGGCGGCACCTGGGGCGTATCACGCAGCGGCGGCAGGGCCGCGGGGATCATGTGCACCCGGTCGAGCCCTAGCCCCTCGCGCAGCTCCACGGCACTGCGCAGGTGGCCCAGGTGCACCGGATCGAAGGTGCCCCCCAGCATGGCGACCCGCACGCCCTCGGTCAGACGCTCGTCGACCTCGCTCATCGACGCACCTGGCCGTCACCCAGCACCACGTACTTGCGGGTGGTCAATCCCTCCAGCCCGACGGGCCCGCGAACGTGCAGGCGGTCGGTGGAGATGCCGATCTCGGCCCCCAGCCCGTACTCGAAGCCATCGGCAAAGCGCGTCGAAGCGTTGACCATCACCGAACTGGAATCCACCTCAGCCAGGAAGCGGCGCGCCAGGCCATAGTGTTCGGTGACGATGGCATCGGTATGGCCCGAGCCATAACGCTCGATGTGCGCCATGGCGGCCTCGATGCCATCCACGACACGCACCGCCAGGATCGGTGCCAGGTACTCGGCGACCCAGTCGGCCTCGGACGCCTCGCCGACCTTCTCGAGCACCGCGCGGGTCCGCTCGCAGCCCCGCAATTCCACGCCATGCGCGGCATAGGCCTCGGCCAGCCGGGGCAGCAGCGCCTCGGCCAGCGGTGCATCGACCAGCAAGGTCTCCATGGTGTTGCAGGTCCCGTAGCGGTGGGTCTTGGCATTCACCGCGATGGCCAGCGCCTTGTCGAGGTCCGCCGTGGCATCCACGTAGACATGGCAGACCCCGTCGAGGTGCTTGATCACGGGCACCCGGGCCTCACGGGTGATGCGCTCGATCAGCGACTTGCCGCCGCGGGGGATGATCACGTCGACATACTCGGGCATGGCGATCAGCCGCCCCACGGCGGCGCGATCGGTAGTGGCCACCACCTGCACCGCCCCGGCCGGTAGCCCGGCGGCCTCGAGGCCCGCATAGAGGCACTCGGCAATCGCCGCATTGGAGTCACGGGCCTCGGAGCCGCCACGCAGGATGCAGGCATTGCCGGACTTGAGGCACAGGCTCGCCGCCTCGAGGGTGACGTTCGGGCGGGATTCATAGATGATGCCGATCACCCCCAGCGGCACGCGCATCTGGCCGACCTGGATGCCGCTGGGCCGGGAGCGCAGGCCATCGATCTCGCCGACCGGGTCCGGGAGGGCAGCAACCTGCGCCAGCCCCTCGACCATGGCATCCAGACGGGCATCGTCCAGCGCCAGGCGGTCGAGCAGCGCGGCATCCAGACCGGCATCGCGGCCCCGCGCCAGGTCCGCCGCGTTGGCCGCCAGGATATCGACGCGCGCCTGTTGGAGCCGCTCGGCCATGGCATGCAGGGCGGCATTCTTGGCCGCGGTGTCGGCCCGGCGCAGGCGGGTCGTCGCCTCGCGCGCCTGCTGCCCGAGATGCTGCATGTAGCGGTCGACATCGGCGGTGGCAAGATCGGAGTGGGAGATGTGAGCAGTCATGCTGTAGATTATCTCCTGAGCACGGGCCGTCATCATCGAGCGGCCACGACGGTGGGTCCAGGCGGAACAAAGGAACCATACTAAGGCACCATGCAGAGCAAGTACAAAGTCGGGCTGCTGCGCCTCAACCTGCTCGCCGCGTCAGGACTGCTGGCCTGGCAGGCCGGGAGCGTTGCCGCGACGCCCCATGCCCTCCTCCTCGCGCTGGCCAGTGCCTGGCTAGCGGTGACGGCGGTCCTGCTGGAGTTCAGCCACCGCCGCCCGGCCGCTATCCCCTGGCAGCTGCTGCCTGGCCTGCTGCTTGCCGCCCTGCTGTTGATCGCGCCCGGCCGGCACCTGACCTGGCTGTGGGCCTGGGCCCTGTTGTTGATGCTGCCTCAGCCGCGCTGGATGCTGTTGCTCAACCTGACCCTGGCGACCACTACCTGGTGGTCCCTTCGTGACCTGGCGGGCCTCGAGCAGTGGGGACTGGCCGGCGTTCTGCTGGCCGGTCTGATCCCTCTGGGTCTATCGCGTTCCCTGACCCTGCAGGCCTGGCGGCGCGGTGGGCGGCCCCGCGCCCGACTGATTCCCGGCATGTCACTGTGGCCTGGCAGCCAGTTGGAGAGGGACCTGGCCCAGGAGCGCCAGCGTGCCGAACGGGAGGGTGTGCACGCCGAGTTGCTGCTGATGCGCTGCTCCCCGCGCCGGCTCTGGCAGCTGGCCGAGCGCCTGTGCCGGCTGGTGCACCGCTTCGAGAACTGCTATCGCATCGACCGTCGGACGCTGGCCGTGCTGATGACCAGCCGCTCTGCCGCCCAGGCAACCGAGCGGCGCACCCAGCTGCTATCGACCCTGGAACCCTGGGTGCCGATCAGGGCCGTCCCGCTGTCGCGCCTGACCTCGCTGCAGGAGGAGTGCCGGGCCCTGGCCCGGCAGGCCGATCGACGCCTGGTGGCAGGAGCCGTGACCGATGACTGATCGCTACCCCTGGCCGGCCCGTCTCTTCACCCTGATGTCTGCTACCGGCGCCCTGCTGCTGCTGGGCCAGGCCCTGTGGTTCTATCTGATGGGCGACTATGCCCGCATCCTGCTGCCGAGCCTGCTCGCCATGGTGATGGTGGTAGCCGCCCTGCTGGGCATCGGGCGCCAGAACATCTCGCGCACGGCCTCCTACCTGGTACTGATCTGCGGCTACCTGATGATCGCCGTGGAGCTGCCCCGGCAGAGCGGCAATCCCGCGCTCTGGATCGGGCTGCCGCCGGTCCTGACGCTGCTGCTGCTCCCACTGGGTTCGGCCATGCTGCTCAATCTCGCCCTGACACCGGTCTGGTTGGCGCTGCTGGGCAACGGCCAGCTCGACCGGGACATCACGCTGAGCTATCTCACCCTAGTCACGGTCGCCGCCCTGGTTCCCTGGGAGCACCTGCGCCAGCATGCCCTGCTCCAGGCCACCGACCCTCGTGACCCGGAATGTCCTGCGGTCACCCGCTCGGCGTTACATGACCGGCTGGCCGGGGAATTCGAGCGAGCCGCGCTGCTCGGCCAGCCCCTCGCCGTGCTGCTGATCGATCTGCCACAGGTCGAGATGGCCGGAGAACAGTTTGGCCAGCGTACCCGCCAGGCACTGCTCGAGACGTTCTGCCGGGCCGTGACCAGTCGCAGTCGCCAGCAGGACCTGCTCGGGCGCGAGAACAGCGAGGTGTTCTGGCTGGTGCTGCCGGATACCACCGAGAGCAGCGCCCTGCTGGTCCGTCAGCGTCTGGAGCAGGCCCTGCTCCGCGACCGGTTATTGGACATCGGCCGCATCGAGATGCATTCCAGGCTCTGCCTGCCCAGGCCCCGGGAGACCTGGCCCCATTTCGAGCAGCGCCTACAGGCCGCCAGCCAGGCGCTGCTCGACACCTGATGCCCGCCGGAGCGCCCCTTGGACCTTGCTGATACTCTCTACCAGCTGACGCCCTCTCCCCTTCTGCTGCTGTTGATCATCACCGCCATCGCGCTGGTAGAGTCGCTCGCGCTGGTCGGCCTGCTGGTCCCCGGTGTGGTGCTAATCACCGCCGCCGCCTCCCTGGCCGGCCACCAGGAGGTTGCCGTCATGATGGTGATTCTCGCCGCCTTCCTGGGTGCCGTCGCCGGTGACAGCCTGAGTTTTCTGATCGGCTACACCCAGCGAGAAAGGGTCATCACCCTCTGGCCGCTCTCCCGCCACCCGGAGTGGCTCGCCCAAGGCGCCCGCTTCTTCCAGCGGCACGGGCCGACCTCGATCCTGCTTGGCCGCTTCGTCGGCCCGGTACGGCCGGTGGTCCCTCTGATCGCCGGCATGTTGCACATGTCGCCACGCCGCTTCACCTGGGCCAACCTGATCTCCGCCGCACTCTGGGCCCCTACCTACGTGCTGCCGGGCTATCTGCTGGGCCGCACCTGGCAACGGCTACTCGCCGTGCCCGAAGCCTTGGAGCCCTGGCTGGTGAGCCTTGGGGTGCTGGTGGTAATGCTGGCGGTGATCTTCTCCTGGCTGCGTCACCAGACCCGTCGTGACGGCCTGATCTATCGCGCCTGCTCCCACCTGAGCCGCCGCCACCCTCTGTCCCGGCAGGCCTGGCGACACCTCGTCGAGCGTCATGAGCACGAGCCGCCTCTGGCGTCCTGGTTGCTCTTGCTGTCCGCTCTGACGGCCTTCTCGGCCTGGACCCTGGTGGTGCTCCATCACCAGGGTCCGCTGGCGATAGACCGGCACTTGCATGATGTCCTGGTTACCCTGGCCCTGCCCGGACTGGCGACCTTCGCCGAGTTGATGGCCCGGGCCGGCGACCCACCGGCCATCCTCGCGCTGTTCCTGCCCTGGGGACTGTGGCTGCTGTGGCGACGCCACCTCGTCGCCTTCGGGCACCTCGCCGCCGGCCTGCTCGGAGTTGGCGTGCTCAATGCGCTGCTCAAGGGGGCCATCGGCCGGGTACGGCCCGACACGCCGGACTATCTGGCCGGCTCCATGGCCTACCCGAGTGCCCACACCTCCACCGCGGTGGTGCTGTTCGGCCTGACGGCGGCCTTCGTGGCCCGGGAACTCCCGGTGGGACAGCGTTTCTGGGCCTACTGGGCGGCCATCGCGGTCATCGTGCCCATGGCTCTGTCACGGCTCCTGCTGGGCGTCCACTGGCTGAGCGACGTGGTTGGCGGCGCGCTGCTCGGCCTCACCGTCTGCGCCCTGGTGCAGCTCGCCTGGCAACGCCACCCCCGCGGCTCACTCACGCCCTGCCCTTGGCCATGGCTGGGCCTCGCCTCGCTATTGCTGGTCGGGGCGCGCATCGCCTGGCTGCCGGCGATTTAAGCTCGAAGCTCGAACCAGTCGTAGGGGCGATAAGCGCCAGCGCATCGCCCGACCCAGGCGTCTCCCCAGGCCATGCCGGATGCGCCTTCGGCTTATCCGACCTACGCGGAACGGTTCACGCAGATCTGCAAAGAACCCGATTCAAGGGGCCAGGTGGAGCTGCCCCTAGCCAAGCGCCAGCCAGAGGCCGACGCCGGCCATCAGGGCACCGGCGAGGCGATTGAGCAGGCGCACCCCGCTTCCCTTGCTCAGCAGGCGCCTCAGCCGGCTGCCGCCGGTCGCATAGAGCAGCAGGCAGATAAATTCGAGGGTGAGGATCAGCGCCACCAGCACGGCGAGTTGGCCCGCCAGCGGACGCCCGGCATCGAGAAAGGGCGGCAACAACGCCACGAAGAAGGCCCACCCCTTGGGATTGGCCACCGCGGTGACAAGGCCCTGCATGGCCAACTGCATCCGCCCGACGGGCGCCACCTCCAGTCCCTTCTCGGGGATCGCCATGCGGCCCCGGGAGCGCCACATCATCATGCCGAGATAGACCAGGTAAGCGCCGCCTAGCCACTTGAACACCGCGAAGAGTTCGGGCTGGCGCAGCATCAGGGCAGCCACCCCGGCGCCGGCAGCAAACGCCACCAGGCCCACCCCGACGAGCTCGCCGGCCATCATCCACAGGGTGCGTCGTACGCCCTGGGTCATGCCCAGCACCATGGCCAGGGTCATGCACATCCCCGGGGTCAGGGAGACCAGCAGGAAGGTCGGCACGAAGACCGACAGCAGGCCCAGGCTGACCATTCGAAAAACCTCCATGTCATAAGCGCCGAGCGCCGAGCGCCGAGCGCCGAGCGCCGCAGTCTGGGACCCTCAGCGCTTGTACTGTCAAGCGAGCACCGGCGGAATTTGTCTCGGCACCGGCTGCCCATTGCCAACCAGCTGGGCGCTTGCAGCTGGGTGCTGCCCGAAGGGCGTCACTCCCCCCAGCGCGGCATCAGGCGATGCGCGATGCCCAGCTGGTTGAGGATCCGCGCCACGATGAAGTCGACCAGATCGTTCACCGTGCCGGGGCGATGATAGAAGCCGGGGGCGGCAGGCAGGATCACCGCCCCCAGGCGGGTCAGGGCGAGCATGTGCTCCAGATGGATCGCCGAGAAGGGGGTCTCCCGGGGCACCAGGATCAGCTGGCGGCGCTCCTTCAAGGCCACGTCGGCAGCGCGCTCGATCAGGTTGTTGCTGGCGCCCGTGGCCACGGCCGACAGCGTACCGGTGGAACAGGGACAAACCACCATGGACGAAGGCGCCCCGGACCCGGAGGCCACCGGGGCCATCCAGTCCTCCCGGCCGAAACAGCGAATCTGTCCCGGTGCGGCGCCGGTGTGTGCCGTCAGGGCCTCGGCCAGCCGCACGGGACGCGCCGGCAGCTCGATCTCGGTCTCGGTGGCGATGACCAGGTGGGCCGCCTTGGAGATCATCACCCAGACCTCGTGATGCGCCGCCACCAGCACCTCGATCAGGCGCAGGCCGTACTGGGCCCCGGAGGCACCGGTCATGGCGATGGTGACGGGCGCCTGAAAGCCCTGTTCAGCCATGCGCCACCCCCAGAGCGGCGAGCAGCCTGTCGTGGATGCCTGCGAAGCCGCCGTTGGACATCACCACGATGCGGTCCAGGGGGCGCGCTTCTTCGACCAGGACCGCCACCAGTGCATCGATGTCCTGCTCGAGGCGTGCCGGGACCGGGCTCGCCTCGAGCACCGGGGTCAGCGACCAGTCCAGTCCCGGCGGCTGGTACCAGAAGACCGCATCCGAGGCGGCGATGCTGGCCGCCAGGCGATCGCGCAGGGTACCCAGACGCATGGTATTGGAGCGCGGCTCGATCACCGCCAGCAACCGCCCACACGGGGTGGCGGCCCGCAGCCCTTCCAGGGTGGCGGCGATGGCCGTGGGATGGTGAGCGAAGTCATCGATCACCTGGATGCCGGCCACCTCGCCACGCAGCTCCTGGCGCCGCCGCGGGGTCTCGAAGCGGGCCAGTGACGCCGCCCCACGCGCCAGGTCGACTCCGAGCGAATGGGCGACGGCCAAGGCGGCCAGGGCGTTGCGGGCGTTGTGGGTCCCTGTCAGTGACCAGTCCACCACGGCATCCTCGTCGACACTCTCCGCGCCCTGGCCCTGCTGGTGGATCACCCGGAAGCGACTGGCATCGTCGCGCTCGAGCACGAGGCGCCAAGGGCTCGCCGCCTCGCGACCGAAGCGCGTGACCGGGGTCCAGCACCCTTGGGCCAGCACCCGGTCCAGTGCCGGCTCGTCATCGGCCACCAGCAGCTGCCCCTTGCCGGGCACGGTGCGCACCAGGTAATGAAACTGGCGCTCAATGGCGGCCAGATCGGGAAAGATGTCGGCATGATCGAACTCGAGATTGCCCAGCACGGCAATCTCGGGGCGGTAATGGACGAACTTGGAGCGCTTATCGAAGAAGGCGGTGTCGTACTCGTCGGCTTCCACCACGAAGGGCGCATCGTGGGCACCGAGCCGCGCCGAGACACCGAAGTTGCGCGGCACGCCCCCGATCAAAAACCCCGGGGCGAGCCCGGCCGCTTCCAGCAGCCAGGCCGTCAGGCTGGCCGTGGTGGTCTTGCCATGGGTCCCGGCCACGGCGATGACCCGGCGTCCGGGCAGGATCTCCTCGGCGAGCCACTGGGGGCCCGAGACATACGCCAGCCCCAGGTTGAGCAGCGCCTCGACCTCGGGATTGCCCCGAGACAGCGCATTGCCGATCACCACGAGGTCCGGACGTGGCGCAAGGTTCTCGGCCCGATACCCCTCCCTCAAGGTGATGCCCGCCGCCTCCAGTTGGGTGCTCATCGGCGGATACACGTTGGCATCCGAGCCGGTGACGGTCAGCCCCTGCTCGCGGGCCAGCAGGGCCAGGCTGCCCATGAAGGTGCCACAGATGCCGAGGATATGAAGGTGCATGAGGTCTCCGTTGCGCGTCTCCCTCGCCGGGAAAGCGGCAGCCTAGCATGGCCCCTGCCACCTCTCCAGCATCCCGGCAGGGGTCAGGTGCAGGCATCGGGGGGATGCGCTAGAATCGTCACCCCCGAGCCCCCAACCCCCGGAAGCGCCTGCCTGCTCCACGAGCCGCGCCGCGCTTCTCCGATGCGACCTGCAAGGATTGCCCATGGCCCAGCACAACGCCTTCTATGCCCAGTCCGGCGGTGTCACCGCCGTGATCAACGCCAGCGCCTGCGGCGTCATCGAGGCCTGCCGCCAGCACCCGGACCGGATCGGCAAGGTCTACGCCGGTCATAACGGCATCATCGGCGCCCTGACCGAGGACTTGATCGACGTCAGCCGCGAAAGCGACGAGACCATTGCCGCCCTGCGCCACACCCCGGCCGGCGCCTTCGGCTCCTGCCGCTACAAGCTCAAGGACATCGAGACCCATCGCGCCCAGTACGAGCGCCTGATCGAGGTCTTCAAGGCTCACGACATCCGCTACTTCTTCTACAACGGCGGTGGCGATAGCGCCGATACCTGCCTGAAGGTCTCGCAGCTCTCCGAGAAGCTCGGCTACCCGCTGACCGCCATCCACGTGCCCAAGACCGTGGACAACGACCTGCCGATCACCGACAACTCCCCGGGCTTTGGCAGCGTGGCCAAGTACATCGCCACCTCAACCCTGGAGACGTCGTTGGACATCGCCTCCATGTGCGCCACGTCCACCAAGGTCTTCGTGCTCGAGGTGATGGGCCGCCATGCCGGCTGGATCGCCGCCGCGGGGGCGCTGGCCGGCCAGGGCGAGGGCGAGCCGCCTCATCTGGTGATCTTCCCCGAGGTGGCCTTCGACCGCGCCAAGGTCATGGCGCGGGTCGAGGCATCGGTCAAGCAGTACGGCTACTGCGTGATCGTGGTCTCCGAGGGCGCCCGCTACGAGGACGGCACCTTCCTGGCCGACGCCGGCAACACCGATGCCTTCGGCCACCGCCAGTTGGGTGGCGTGGCCCCGACGCTTGCCGGCATGGTCAAGCAGGACCTCGGCTACAAGTACCACTGGGCGGTGGCCGACTACCTGCAGCGCGCCGCTCGCCACCTGGCGTCCAAGACCGACGTGGAGCAGGCTTATGCGGTGGGCGAGAAGGCCGTGGCGCTGGCCCTGGCGGGCCAGAACTCGATGATGCCCGCCATCAAACGGATCAGCGACACCCCTTATCAGTGGGCAGTGGAGGCCGCCCCGCTGGCCGAGGTGGCCAACCGCGAGAAGTTCATGCCCCGGGACTATATCCGCGAGGACGGCTTCGGCATCACCGAGGCGTGCCGTACCTACCTTTCGCCGCTGATCCAGGGGGAGGACTTCCCGCCCTTCGAGAATGGCCTGCCGAAGGTGGCCCGGCTGGCCAAGCACCGGGTCGAGCGCAAGCTGGCGGCGTTCACGATCTAAGCTGCGGGATGCGGGCAACGAGCTGCGGGCCCATTTCCGGCTCGTAGCTCGTAGCTCGTAGCTCGTAGCTCGTAGCTCGTAGCTAACGAAGCAGCCAGGACAGCACCAGCAGCAGCAGCAGGATGCCCGCCACCCCCTGCCAGAAGCGGGATGGCTCGCCCAGTCTTCGCGTGCCGTTGCGCCCGGCGGCCTGCGGCCCGCGCCTGGCCTCGCGCAGGCGGTGGCGGAATTCCGACATGCGCCGGAAACGCAGTGCACGCTGTGGGTCCAGGGCGCGGCGCAGGACATCATCCAGTGCGGCCGGCACCTCGGGGTTGAGGGTGCGGGCGCTGCGGTAGGTCAGCTGTTCCAGATCCGTGTGACTGCGCAGGCGGTTCGGCGTCAGGGCGTAGGGGAGCTCGCCGGTGAGCAGCCAGTAGATGGTCGAGGCCAGCGAGTACTGGTCGCTACGCCGCCCCACGTCATCACCCAACGCGTATTCCGGCGCGCTGTGCTCGGTCAAGCCGACCTGCTGGACCACCCGCTGGGAGCGTCGATGCCCATCCACGTCGCGCAGGTGGCAGGCGCCGAAATCCGCCAGTGCCACCTTGCCATGGACATCGATCAGCACGTTGTCGGGGTGCACCTGCTGATGCAGCACATCACGGTGGTGAAGGGCCTGGACCGCCTTGCCAAGCTGGTTAGCGATATCCAGTCGCTGATCCAGACTCGCCTGGGGATGACGCCGGGCCCATTCGGTGAGGGTATCGCCCGATACGTAATCCATCAGGTAATAGAGGTAACGGCGCGGCCGAGAGGCGTCCATGACCTTCACCACGAAGGGGGAGTGGACCCGCTCCACCACCCACTGCTGCAGCAGGAAGTGCTCCAGATAGGCATTGCGGCTGGAGAGCTCGGGGCTGGGTGCCTTCATCACCATCTCGCGGCCATGGCGCAGGTCGCGCACGCGATAGACTCGCGACTGGGCCGTCCGCGACAGCACGGCCTGCACCTCGAGCCCGTCGATGCGGTCGCCCGGCGCCAGCTCAGGCGGGATCGGCAGATCGCCATAGACACGACCGGGGTGATCCGTTTCCTGGTCGGGCAGCGCATCGATGCGCACCAGCTGGAAGCAGAGCGGCTCGCTGCCGACGCCGCGTTCCCGTGCCCGCGTCCGGGCGGCCTCGGCCAGCCGCTCACAGGCGGCATCCAGGTCACTGGCATCTTCGCGAATCAGGCGCACATAGTCCGAGGGCATCAGGGTGCCCTGCACGCCCTGGGTGGTGAGCAGGAAGATATCCCCCTGCTTGAGCGGTATCCGCTCGTAGTCGAGATCGAGGTTCACATCCATGCCCACCGCACGAGAAGGGTAGCGATAACCGCCCAGGTCGGTGACATGATCACGGGAGAGCTGCTCGAACTCGGCCCCGCGCAGCCGGAACACCAGGGTGTCCCCGGCGTGGAAGAGGTGGACCTCGCGGGCCCGATAGACCATGGCGGAAAGCGAGCAGACATAGCTGCCCTCGGACACCTGCCGACTCTGGCTGTAGCACCAGCCGTTGAGTGACAGCAGCACCCGGGTCGCCGAGGTCTTGACGTCCCAGTGATCCGGGGTGGCGTAGTAGTCGGCCAGAAAGGCCATGACGCCCAGATCCGCCGCCTGTCGGGCGAGAGCATGGCGCGAAGCGGCATCACTGATCAGCACACAGGCCCCCTTGGCAGCCAGCTGAGAGGGCTCGGGGATACGAACCGACATCGAGCTGCGTTGCTGTCGTGGGTCCGGGGCCACGAAGGCCTGACCGAAGCTCAGGGACAGTGTCGCGGGTGCCAAAGGGCTCTCCTCGGAATCGACGATATGCATCGGGGCATCATGATACACGCCGGAACGGCGACTGGCCCGTTGACGACGGCGTGGTCCCAGGGCTATTGCAGTTAGCGTTGTCACCGGGGCCCCTCGTCATGTTCAACTGCAATTGTCTTGGGTGGGGTCCGTCGCGCGGTACCTAAGTCGTCGCAGTACCTAAGTCGTCGCAGTACCTATGTCGAATTGGTAATCCCCGACATGGCTTCGTATAATTCGCCGGATTTAATCCGCCCATCCGGACATCCGCCAACGAAGGACGCGCGCATGAACTTCGATAACATCCCCGCCGGCAAGGACCTCCCCAACGACATCTATGTCGCGATCGAGATCCCGGCCAACCATACTCCGGTCAAGTACGAGATCGACAAGGACATGGGCGCCCTGCTGGTCGACCGCTTCATGGCCACCCCGATGTTCTATCCCGCCAACTACGGCTTCATTCCCCATACCCTGGCCGACGACGGTGACCCGCTGGACGCCTTGGTGGTCACGCCCTACCCGGTCGCCCCGGGCAGCGTGATCCGGGCACGCCCGGTCGGCATCCTCAACATGACCGACGAGGCTGGCGAGGATGCCAAGCTGGTCTGCGTGCCACATCCCAAGCTCTCTAGCCTGTATGACGATGTCCAGGAGGTCACCGATCTGCCCGAGCTACTGCGCCAGCAGATCGCCCATTTCTTCGAGAACTACAAGGATCTCGAGAAAGGCAAGTGGGTGAAGGTCGAGTCCTGGGAAGGTGTGGAGGCGGCCCGCAAGGCCATCGAGAAAGCCGTGACTGCCTACCAGAAGGCGTGAGCGCCGCCTGGCTTTTGCTTGAACATGAACGGGCCGCCTCAAGGGCGGCCCGTTCATGTTCAAGGGGGTGCCAAGTCATTCGTCGGGCGAGGCGGGGGATGCCTCCGGCGCGGCCATCTGCTCATCGCTCGCTTCCTCGACCTCCTCTGGCTCAGCCGCCTCCTGCCCGGTCGTCTCGGCATCGGCGCGAGGCGGTGCATCCTGCGCATCTTCAGCATCTGTAGGCGCGTCGTCGGATGTCGGTTGCTCGGGGGTGCCCTGCCCGGCAGCGCGGGCCGGCTCGGGTGCCGTTGCTTGCCCCGGGGCGACAGGTGAGGCGGGTGATGGTGTCTCGACCGGGACCGCCTGCGCCAGGCGCTCCGCCAGTTCACGGGCCAGGTCCCGGGCACGCACCATGTGGTTGGCCAGCACCAGGGAGTGATTGGCGAAGACCCCGAACCCGGAGCCGTTGAGCACCATCGGGCTCCACAGACGGCGCTGGCTGCGCTCCAGCTCGGCCAGCAGCAGCGTCCAGCGGGAGGTCACGCCCGCCGCCTCCAGCACATCCGCCTGGTCATGCTGCATCGCCTTCAACAGCTGCATCAGCGCCCATCCCTGGCCACGTGCCTCGTAGAAGACATTGTCGACCCGATACCACGGCGTACCGGCAGGCAGCGCCCCGGCCTCGATATCGAGATAACGCAGGGCCTCGGGATTGCCGACGCTGGCCGAGAGCCTTAGGCCCAGGTCATCCAGGTCACGGGCCATGACCTCGAGCCAAGGGACGAGCCCCTGTCCGGCATGCCCGAAGCCGGTCTCTTGATGCTCCTCGAGACGGCCCAGGTAGTCGTCGAGGCCTGACAGGGCCTTCTCCAACTGACGCTCGGTGCCGGGGTAGAGCCAGCTGGTACTGTCGGCCTGCAGTCGCTCCTGGATCGTCACCAGGGTGTCGACCTGGCTCTGCTCCATGGCCGGCAGGGCGGTGGCCAGCCGGCGCGCCTGCTGCAGCACGCCATACTCCCAGGCGGGCATGTTGTCGAGCCACAGCCCCGGAGGGGCGACGTCGTTGCGCAGGTAGCCGCCGGGTTTCTCGAGCAGGGTCTCGATCACCGTCATCAGGCTGGCCACGGTCACGGTCCCGCGGGCCGACACGCCACCATCCGCGCCCCGCTGTTCGGCGACGGCCTGCTCCACCTCGAAGGCGGGCGGTGTACGACTCCACCAGATACCCAGCGCCAGCGTCACCAGCAGATAGAGCACCACGACCGCCAGCAAGGGTTTCCAGATCCAGCCGTATTCCGGACGCTCCAGCGCCTCGATTCTCTTGCGGCGCCTGGCGGCGCCCTTTCCCGTCAACGCCATACGCTGGCTTCCCTGATGGTGGTGTGTGCGGCGGCGCGGCAATCCGGCGCAGCCTCGAAGGTGAGCCGCCATCAACAGCGACCCGCTACTGGGTTATCCTAGCATCTGTTCACCACAGTGCTCGCGTCGGAACCCCGATGGCCCTTCAGGGTCCCATGTGGCGTTCCTCACCCCGAGCCCCAGCGATTTCGACCGACCACCTCAAGGAAGCGCCGTGTCTTACGCCCGCCGCCTCGCCTGCCTGATCGCTCTGCTGCTGATCCCGCTCAGTGCCGGCGCCCAGTGGTTCACCTCCAGCGACGATGCGTTCCTGCCGGTGCTCGAGGCCTTCCAACCCAGCGCCTGGCATGACGGTGAGACCCTGTGGGTAGGCTTCGAGAACGCCGAGGGCTACTACCTCTACCGTCACCGCTTCGAGGTCGCCTCCCGGGACGCCTCGATCGTTCTCGGCGAGCCGGACCTGCCGCCCGGCGAAGCCAAGAGCGACGAGTTCCTCGGCGATGTCAACGTCTTCTACGACCAGCTGGTCTTCGCGGTGCCGATGGAGGGCGCCCCACGCGGCCCGTTGGGGATCCGTCTGACCTTCCAGGGCTGTGCCGATGCCGGCCTCTGCTACCCCCCCGAACATGTCGAGTTGGAGGCAGCGCAAGGCCCGGCACCGCCCGCCTTCGCCGCCTGGTCTGGCGAGGCGCCCACGGCCGAAGGCGTGGCGCTGGACACCGCCCGCGCCCCCATGGCGCCTCAGAGCGAGGATGGTCGCTTCCAGGCCCTGATCCAGGAGGCCAGCCTGCCCCTGGTCCTCGGGCTTTTCTTCCTCGCCGGCCTGGGCCTGACCTTCACGCCCTGCGTGCTGCCCATGGTGCCGATCCTGTCCTCGATCATCGTCGGCCAGCACCCCAGCCGTCCCCGCGCCTTCACGCTCTCGGCCAGCTACGTGGCCGGGATGGCACTGACCTATGCGTTGGTCGGCGTCCTCATGGGCCTGTTCGGAGCCGGCCTCAATCTCCAGGCTCGGTTGCAGTCGGCGCCGGTGCTGATCACCTTCGCGGGGCTCTTCGTGGTCTTCGCCTTGGCCATGTTCGGCACCTTCGACCTGCGGCTCTCGCCCCGCCTGGCTTCACGCATCGATGCCTGGCAGGCCCGGGCCCAGCGCAGCGGTCCTGCCGGCCTGGCCCTGGCCGGGGCGCTGTCGGTGCTGGTGGTCTCACCCTGCGTCTCCGCGCCCCTGGCCGGGGCCCTGGTCTTCATCTCCTCCACGGGGGACGCCCTGGTAGGCGGCGCCGCCCTGCTGGCCCTGGCACTCGGCATGGGCGTGCCGCTGCTGCTGGTGGGCACCTTCGGCACCACCCTGCTGCCGCGCTCCGGCGCCTGGATGGCCGGCGTCAAGACGGCTTTCGGCATCCTGCTGCTGGGCGTGGCGATCTGGCTGGTGGAGCGTTTGGTGCCGGGGCCTGTCGCCCTGCTGCTGTGGGCCGCCCTGGCGCTGGGCACCGCATTGGCCCTCGGTGCCCTGAGCCTGGACCGACCCAACGGCTGGCCCCGGGTCCGTCAGGCTGGCGGCATCCTCTTGCTCGTCTGGGGCATCACCCTGGTGATCGGTGCCGCAAGCGGCGCCGGTGACCCTCTCCGGCCGCTCGCTCAGGCCCCTTCCCGGACCGCCGATGTCGCGGCCGATCCGCCCCGCGCCGTGACGACCGTCAAGAGCCTGCCTGAGCTGCGCTCGGCCCTGGCCGAGAGCGAACGACCGGCGCTGGTCAACGTCACCGCCGACTGGTGCATCTCCTGCAAGGTCATGGAGCGCGAGGTGTTCCCCGCCCCGGCGGTGGCCACCGCCCTGGCCGACTTTCGGCACATCGAGGTAGATGTCACCGAGACCGATGCCACCAGCCGGACGCTGCTCGAGCACTATGCCCTGTTCGGCCCGCCGAGCCTGCTATTCTTCGACGACGGCCGGGAGCTGCGCTCGGCGCGGATCCAGGGCGAGGTCAACGCCGAGCAGCTGGCCAGCCATCTGACAGGGGTCCAGGCCTGGCTGGACGATCGGCGGAGCTGACGGCTAACCTCGTTCATGGCAAAGCGCGAACAGCGTTCGCCCTCTGCTGGACATCAACGCCGATTTTCGGCACACTCCGCCAACGCTGCTTTTCAAGGCCAATAGAGGCGACAAGAGACGCTATCTTGCCGCGATCTATTGCGAGTTGGCCAGGGTTTACAGCGCCTTCGGCCACCCCCGAATCCAACCGGTCGAGACAAACGTCATGGATATCCGCAAGGTCAAGAAGCTGATCGAGTTGCTGGAAGAGTCGAACATCAGCGAGATCGAGATCCAGGAAGGCGAGGAGTCGGTGCGCATCAGCCGTCACCCCAACGGCACGGCCTGGCCGCAGCCCACCGCTCCCGCCTGGCCGGCGCCGGGGCAACCGGCGGCCGCCCCGGTGGCCGCCCCGACCGAACCGGCGGCGGCCGACGAGGGCCCTGCCTACCGGGGCCATAGCGTGAACTCGCCGATGGTCGGCACCTTCTATCGGTCGCCGGCCCCGGGCTCCAAGCCCTTCATCGAGGTGGGCTCGAGCGTCAAGAAAGGCGAGACCATCTGCATCGTCGAGGCGATGAAGATGATGAATCAGATCGAGGCCGACCGCGACGGCGTGATCGAGGCGGTCCTGGTCGAGGACGGCGAGCCGGTCGAGTTCGACCAGCCGCTGCTCGTCATCTCCTGAGCTTTCCACAACACTGGCGGACCCCATCATGCTGGACAAGGTTCTCATCGCCAATCGTGGCGAGATCGCCCTGCGCATCCTTCGCGCCTGCAAGGAACTGGGCATCCGGACGGTCGCCGTGCACTCCAAGGCCGACCGCGAGTTGATGCACGTGCGCCTGGCCGACGAGGCCGTATGCATCGGCCCGGCCCCCTCGGCCCAATCCTACCTCAATATTCCCGCGCTGATCAGCGCCGCGGAAGTCACCGATGCCAGCGCCATCCACCCCGGCTACGGCTTCCTCTCCGAGAACGCCAACTTCGCCGAGCAGGTCGAGCGCTCCGGCTTTACCTTCATCGGGCCGAAGGCCGAGACCATCCGCCTGATGGGCGACAAGGTCAGCGCCATCGAGTCGATGAAGCAGGCCGGCGTCCCCACGGTGCCGGGCTCCGACGGGCCCTTGGGGGACGACGAGGGCGAGATCGTCACCACGGCGCGGCGCATCGGCTACCCCGTGATCATCAAGGCGGCCGCCGGCGGCGGCGGGCGCGGCATGCGCGTGGTGCATACCGAGGCGCACCTGCTCTCGGCGGTCAACGTGACCCGTACCGAGGCCCACTCGGCCTTCGGCGACGGTACCGTCTATATGGAGAAGTTCCTCGAGAACCCGCGCCACGTCGAAGTCCAGGTGCTGGCCGACGGCCAGGGCAACGCCATCCACCTCTATGACCGAGATTGCTCCCTGCAGCGCCGCCACCAGAAGGTGATCGAGGAGGCGCCGGCCCCCGGCATCGATGCGGCCGCCCGCGCCGAGGTGCTCGAGGCGTGCCGACAGGCCTGTATCACCATCGGCTACCGGGGCGCCGGCACCTTCGAGTTCCTCTACGAGGACGGCCAGTTCTTCTTCATCGAGATGAACACTCGGGTCCAGGTGGAGCATCCGGTCACCGAGATGGTCACCGGGGTGGACATCGTCTGCGAGCAGCTGCGCATCGCCTCGGGCCTGCCGCTCTCGGTGCGCCAGGAGGACGTCAAGCTCAACGGCCACGCCTTCGAGTGCCGGATCAACGCCGAGGATCCCCGCACCTTCATGCCGTCTCCCGGCAAGGTGACCCTCTATCACCCGCCGGGCGGGCTTGGGGTGCGCATGGACTCTCATGTCTATACCGGTTACACGGTACCGCCCCATTACGATTCGCTGATCGGCAAGCTGATCACCTGGGCCGTGGACCGCGAGACCGCGCTGATCCGCATGCGCAACGCCCTGGACGAGCTGCTGGTCGAAGGCATCAAGACCAACACCGACCTGCACAAGGACCTGGTGCGTGACGGCCACTTCCAGCAGGGCGGCGTCAACATCCACTACCTGGAGAAGAAGCTTAGCCTGTAGGCCGGCATGACGCTCCCGCGGGGCGGCCAGGGCCGCCCCGCTTGCGTTGCCTTTCCCCTCTGCTCCATCCCCGACCCCCAGGAGACGCCTCATGCCCTGGCTGCAACTCAAGGCCCATATTGCCCCCGAGCAAGCCGAGACCCTGGAGGAGCTGCTGCTCGCCGAGGGCGCCACCGCCATCACCCTGCAGGATGCCCATGACGACCCCGTCTTCGAGCCCGAGCGCGGCAGCACCCCGCTGTGGGACGAGACCGTCCTCACCGGCCTCTATGACGACCTGGAGGGGGTCGAGGCGATGCTCGACCGGGTCCGCCAGGCTTGGGCCACCGAGCACCCCGGTGAGCCCTGTCCCGAGATCGAGCATGAACTGCTCGCCGACCGGGACTGGGGGCGGGAGTGGATGGCGGATTTCCAGCCGCTGCAAATGGGCCAACGGCTATGGATCGTGCCCAGTTGGCACGCCCCACCGGCGCCCGACGCCGTCAACCTGCACCTGGACCCGGGGCTGGCCTTCGGCACCGGCACCCACCCCACCACGGCGCTGTGCCTGGCGTGGCTCGATGGCCTGGCGATGGACGGCGCGCTGACCGACCAGACGCTACTCGACGTGGGCACGGGCTCGGGCATCCTGGCCATCGCCGCCCTCAAGCTCGGCGCCCGGCATGCCACCGGCACCGATATCGACCCGCAGGCGCTTTCGGCGAGCCGCGACAACGCCGAGCGCAACGACGTGGCCGAAGGCGACTTCCGGCTCTGCTATCCCGAGCAGCTCGAGGCCGCCAGCCGCTTCCCCATCGTGGTGGCCAACATTCTGGCCGGCCCGCTGGTGGAGCTGGCCCCGATGATCGCCGACCATGTCGCGCCGGGCGGCCGCCTGGCGCTGTCCGGCATCCTCGAGCCCCAGGCCGAGGAGGTGCTCGACGCCTATCGCGACCGCGGCCTGGTCATGGACGAACCCGAGGTGCGCGAGGGCTGGATACGGCTGTCCGGACGGCGCTCCGTCGGGCGGCGATCCGTCGGGCGGCGCCCAGGCTGAGACCGTCCCCAAGGGCTATCGCAGTTACGCAAAGCGAGGGGCGCTGGGGGCAAAGCCGAAGAGGAGGTCCTATGCCAGGGATGGCGTCGGTAGCGCCCAGGGAGGGGTTTACAGCGCCTCCTCGCAGGCTTGTCTCCAGATCAGCCCCGCGCGATGGAAGCTATCTGCGATAGTCCTTGGCCGTCCCCCGGCTGCCTTCACCATCCACCGTGGGGGGCGTATAGTATGTCCCCCCTTCGCACCATCGGTCGAACCCATGCCCGACTCTCATCCCCTGCCCCGCATCGGTCGCCACATCCTGCCCAACCGGGTGGTGCTGGCCCCCATGGCCGGCGTCACCGACCGCCCTTTCCGCGCGCTCTGCCGCCGGCTGGGCGCGGGCCTGGTGGTGGGCGAGATGGTGACCTCGGACCCTAGCCTGTGGCACACCCGCAAGTCGCGGCTGCGCATGGATCACCGGGGGGAACCCGGACCGCGCAGCGTGCAGATCGCCGGCGGCGACGCGGCCATGCTCGCCGAGGCCGCTCGGCTCAACGTCGGCATGGGCGCCGAAATCATCGACATCAACATGGGCTGCCCCGCCAAGAAGGTCTGCAACAAGGCCGCCGGCTCCGCCCTGCTGCGCGACGAGCGGCTGGTGGCCGAGATCCTCGAGGCGGTGGTGGCGGCCGTCGACGTACCGGTCACCCTGAAGATCCGCACCGGCTGGTGCGCCGAGAGCAACAATGGGGTGCGCGTGGCGCGAATGGCCGAGGCCGCCGGCATTCAGGCGCTCGCGGTGCATGGTCGCCATCGCCAGCAGTGCTACGGCGGCGAAGCGGAGTACGACACCATTGCCGCGATCAAGGCCGCCGTCTCGATCCCCGTGTTCGCCAACGGGGATGTCGCCTCGCCCGAGAAAGCGGCGCATGTCCTCGACTATACTGGAGCGGATGCGGTGATGGTCGGTCGCGGCGCCCAGGGCAACCCCTGGATCTTCCGCGAGATCGACCACTACCTGCGCCATGGAGAGCACCTGCCGCCTCCCGGCACCCGAGAGCGGGCCGAGGTGCTGCGCGACCACCTCCTGGCGCTCCACGACTTCTATGGTGAGCACATGGGCGTGCGCATCGCCCGTAAGCATCTCGGCTGGTACCTGGCCGGCGATGCCCGCTTCGACGATACCGGCCGGCGCGCCCTGAGACGTACCTTCAATGGCCTGGACGACGCCGCTGCCCAGTGCCGCTTCATCGACGAACTATTTCGTCACGATCCCGCCACGGCGCCTCGCCGTGTGGCCCGGGCCGTGACGCCGGATGGAACCTGTGCCGCATGAACAGCAGCCACGCCTTTGACCCCTCCCCGTCGCAACCCGGTCTCGGCACCGGCGCCGGCCTCGATCTTGCCGGCATGAGCGATGGCAACCGTCCCGAGCCGCAGGATGACAGGCCCCTTCGCGAGGCCGTCGACGCGGCCATGCACCGCTACTTCGATCACCTCGACGGCAGCAGTGCCACCGACCTCTATGCCATGGTGATGGCCGAGGTGGAGGCGCCGCTGCTTGCCTCGGTGCTGGAGCACACCCGCGGCAACCAGACCCGCGCCGCCGAGATCCTCGGCCTCAACCGCGGCACCCTGCGCAAGAAGCTCAAGCACCATGGCCTGATCTAATCCCCGAGGGCGCAGGCATACCCGCGCTGCCCTCGGCAGTACCGTCTTTTCGATTTTTTCCGCTAGAGAGTGACTTCCATGGCCCATGCCACCCCCCTCCCGGTCCGCCGCGCCCTGCTCAGCGTCTCCGACAAGACCGGCATCGTCGACTTCGCCCGCCGCCTCACCGAGCAAGGCGTCGAGCTGCTCTCCACGGGTGGCACCTTCCGCCTGCTGGCCGAGAACGGCATCGCCGTCACCGAGGTCGCCGAACACACCGGCTTCCCCGAGATGATGGATGGCCGGGTCAAGACACTGCATCCAAAGATCCATGGCGGCATCCTGGGGCGTCGCGGCCAGGACGACACGATCATGGCCGAGCATGGCATCGCCCCCATCGACATGGTGGTGGTCAACCTCTACCCCTTCGCCCAGACCGTGGCCCGGCCCGACTGCACGCTCGAAGAGGCCATCGAGAACATCGACATCGGCGGCCCGACCATGGTGCGCGCCTGTGCCAAGAACCACGCCGATACCACCATCGTGGTGGCGGCCGACGACTATGGCCGGGTGCTGGCGGAGATGGCCGAGCATGACGGCGCGGTTTCTGAGGCCACCCGCTTCGACCTGGCCGTGAAAGCCTTCGAGCATACCGCCGGTTACGATGCGGCCATCGCCGACTACCTGGGCCAGCGAGTGCCCGGCGGGGAGGATGGCTTCCCGCGCACCTACAACCTGCAGTTCATCAAGAAGCAGGCCATGCGCTACGGCGAGAACCCGCACCAGAACGCGGCCTTCTACGTCGAGGCCGACGCCAGCGAAGCCAGCGTGGCCACCGCCACCCAGCGCCAGGGCAAGGCGCTCTCCTTCAACAACGTCGCCGACACCGATGCCGCCTTCGAGTGCGTCAAGGCGTTCACCGAGACCGCCTGCGTGATCGTCAAGCACGCCAATCCCTGCGGTGTGGCGGTGGGCGCAAGCCCGAGGGAAGCTTACGAGAAAGCCTTCGCCACCGACCCCACTAGCGCCTTCGGCGGTATCATCGCCTTCAACGTACCGCTGGACGCCGAGACGGCCCGCGTCATCATCGACCGCCAGTTCGTCGAGGTGATCATCGCCCCCGGGGTGGAAGACGAGGCGGAAGCCATCGTTGCTGAGAAGAAGAACGTGCGGCTGCTGGACGTTAGCGCCCACTGGCCCGGCGAGCGCGAGCACGCTCACGACTTCAAACGCGTCACCGGCGGGCTGCTGGTCCAGGACCGCGACCTGGGCATGGTAGGCCGCGACGAGCTCAGCGTGGTCACTGAACGGGTGCCCACCGAGCAGGAGATGCGCGACCTAGCCTTCGCCTGGAAGGTCGGCAAGTACGTCAAGTCCAACGCCATCGTCTATGCCAAGAACGGCCAGACCATCGGCGTGGGGGCCGGCCAGATGAGCCGGGTCTACTCGGCGAAGATCGCCGGCATCAAGGCCGCCGACGAGGGGCTTTCGGTGCCCGGCTCGGTGATGGCGAGCGACGCCTTCTTCCCCTTCCGTGACGGCATCGATGCCGCGGCCGCCGCCGGCATCGCCGCGGTGATCCAGCCCGGCGGCTCCATGCGCGATCAGGAGGTGATCGACGCCGCCAACGAGGCCGGCATCGCCATGGTATTTACCGGGATGCGGCACTTTCGGCACTGAGCGCCGAGCGCCGAGCGCCGAGCGCCGAGCGCCGAGCGCCGAGCGCCGAGCGCCGAGCGCCGAGCGCCGAGCGCCGCAGGATGGTGTCACAGCCATTTCTGGCGTCAACAAGAAAACCCCACCGGGCTCAACACCCGGTGGGGTTTCACGTTCTTTGCCTCGCTACCGGCCGCCCGTCACCGACCAGCTTGGCGCTTGCAGCTCGGCGCTTGGCGCTGTCAACCCAGATCGATACACAGGTACTTGGTCTCCAAGAACTCGTCGAGGCCCTGGTGGCCACCCTCGCGGCCGAGACCCGAGGCCTTGACCCCGCCGAAGGGAGCAGCGGCGTTAGAGATCAGTCCGGTGTTGACACCCACCATGCCGTACTCCAGGGCATCGGCCACCCGCCACACGCGGCCCAGGTCGCGGGAGTAGAAGTAGGAGGCCAGCCCGTACTGGGTATCGTTGGCCATGCGTACCGCCTCCTCCTCATCGTCGAAGGGGAAGACCGCCGCCAGCGGCCCGAAGGTCTCCTCCTGGGCCACCTTCATGCGGCCATTGGCGAAGCTGATCAGGGTCGGGGTGAAGAAGTTGCCCCCCAGCGGATGCGGATGGCCACCGAGCAGCAGCTCGGCGCCATGGTCGACGGCGTCCTGGACATGCTCGCTGACCTTGTCCACGGCCTGATTGTCGATCAGCGGACCGATGTTGACGCCCGCCTGGGTGCCGTCTCCCACCTTGAGCTCGCTGTTCATGGCCACGGCCAGCTTCTCGCAGAAGGCATTGACCACGCTGGACTGTACCAGGAAGCGGTTGGTACACACACAGGTCTGGCCGGCATTGCGGAACTTGGCGGCCATGGCGCCTTCCACGGCGGCATCGAGGTCGGCGTCCTCGAAGACGATGAAGGGGGCGTTACCGCCGAGTTCCAGGGAGATCTTCTGGATATGCTGGGAGGCCTGGGCCATCAGCTGTCGCCCCACCTCGGTGGAGCCGGTGAAGGTGATCTTGCGCACCAGCGGCGACTCGGTCATCGCCGCGGCGATCTCCGAGGCGCGGCCCGGTACCACGTTGAACACTCCGCGAGGCACCCCGGCTCGCTCGGCCAGCAACGCCAGAGCGGTCGCCGAGAAGGGCGTCTGGCTGGCCGGCTTGACCACGAAGGTGCAGCCGGCGGCCAAGGCCGCCCCGGCCTTGCGAGTGATCATCGCGGCAGGGAAGTTCCAGGGCGTGATGGCGCCCACTACCCCGATGGGCTGTTTGGTGACCACGATGCGCTGGTTGGCCTTGGCGGCGGGAACGGTCTCGCCATAGACTCGCCGGGCCTCCTCGGCGTACCAGCGCAAGAAGCTCGCCGCATAGGCGATCTCGCCGGCGGCCTCCTTGAGCGGCTTGCCCTGCTCATGGGTCATGATCATGGCCAGGTCGTCCTGATGCTCCATCATCAGGTCATGCCACTTCATCAGGACGTCCGCGCGCTCCAGGGCGGTCAACGCCCGCCACGCCGGCCAGGCGGCATCGGCGGCCTCGATGGCCCGTTCGGTCTCCGCCCGCCCCAGGCGCGGTACATCACCCATGCTCTGCCCGGTGGCGGGATTGATCACATCGATCTGCTCGCCGCTGTCGGCGGCCACCCAGCTGCCGTCGATATAGGCGAAGGGGCAATAGAGCTGGGTTTCCTTGAGGTCTTCCATTGTCGACTCCTGGCTGCGGAACGTGCATCTCGGGGGTAATGAATTAATGCTAAGCGCAAGCGGGCCTATGCGCCAACCAATACCGCCTACGAAAATGCTGTCAGCCAGCGTGTTCAGAGGGAGTGGCGTGGCTCCCGGGAGTCGGAGAGGGTAACGGAGACGGAGTCGGCGAAGCGCAGCGCGTGGGGCTTGTCGATCTCAACCTGGGCGGTGAGTACCGGCGAGTGGCTCATGATCAGGTCAAGCACCTCCCGAGTCATGCGCTCGAGCAGCAGGAAGCGGCGATCCTCGACCAGCGCGATCATCTCCTTGGTGATAGTGCGATAGTTCAGCGCCTGCTCGATACGGTTGAACTCGACCGCCTTGTGGGCCCGGTAACGGATCACTGCATTGATTACCACGTCCTGCCGGTTGCGGATTTCGTCGTCCTTAATGCCGATGTGGGTCCGCAACCGCAGGTTCTTGATGCGAATGGTGGCCAGCTCGTGATCGAAGTGCTGGTCGTCCAAGGCATGTATCGGCATGTACGGTGCCTCCTTCAGCGTCCGCTGACCAGGGTAAGGAACTCCTGGCGGGTACTCTGATTCTCGCGGAAGGCGCCAAGCATCACCGACGACGTCATGCTGGAGTTCTGCTTCTCGACCCCGCGCATCATCATGCACAGGTGGCTCGCCTCGATCACCACCGCCACACCGCGTGCCTCGGTGACTCTCAGCACGGCCTCGGCGATCTGGCGGGTGAGATTCTCCTGAATCTGCATGCGGCGGGCATACATGTCGACAATACGCGCGAACTTGGACAGCCCCAGCACCTTGCCACTGGGCAGATAGGCGATATGACACTTGCCGATGAAGGGCAGCAGATGATGCTCGCACATCGAGTAGAGTTCGATGTCCTTGACCAACACCATCTCGTCGGTATCGGAAGCGAAGACGGCGCCGTTGACGATCTCCTCCAGCGACTGGGTATAGCCGTGGTTGAGGAATTGCATCGCCTTGGCGGCCCGCCTGGGGGTGTCGCGCAACCCCTCCCGGTCCGGGTCCTCTCCCAGTTCGACGATGATGCGGCGATAGTGGTTGGCAAGTTCTTCGGACGACATGATCAGGCCCCCATGGCAGAGTCGTAGTCCTGAGGCAGCGGCGATGGCCGGGCCATCATTTTTATACAATAACTATACATATTTTTTGTAAAGTAAAACATCCAGCATGCCGGACGAGCCATTCTAGCGCAAGCCGTCCGCCCCTGCAGGCCAGGGTCCGACACTCGGCTCAGGGTCAGTGACAGAATGTCGCGCCGGCCGGCCGGCTGCCCGGGACACCGAGGTATGGTAAGGTATGGGCATTCTCATGCAGTGCCCAAGTCACCCCCGAGAGCCCGACATGATCAAGCCCCTTGCCCTGCTGCTGGCCACCGCCCTCGTGCCGAGCCTGGCCATGAGCGACACCCTGGAACTGCCTGCCGATGCCGAGATCACGGTCCAGGTTATCGACACCCTGACCCTGGACAACGCGACGCCACGCCATGATGACATCGTGCTGCGTCCGGTCGCGAACAGCGACGCCCGCCACCGCCTGCCGGACTACTGCGTGGTGATCGGCGATGCGCAACGCGACGGCGAGCGCATCCGCCTCACCACCAAGGCCCTGACCTGCATCGAAACCGAAGGCAGCGAAAGTGAGATCTACAGCGGTGAGTTCTCCGCCGGGGCCTATGACCGCGATGGTCACTTCGGCCTCGACGCCTGCCAGGCCGAGCGTTGTACCCTGCGCCCCGAACATCACTTCACGCTCCGGCTGGCCAGCCCGATCCGTATCGAGGAGCAGGTCAATCCCTCCGCCGAGATCAACGCCGAGCGGCGCCGGGCCGACGAGGCCGCAGAGGCCGGCGACGACTGACCCCGCTTTCAGTCTCCCCCGGCATGATGCGAGCGCCTCCGCTGGGGGCGTGGCGGTGTCCGGGCCGCCCCGAGCGTGGCGGCCCTCAGGCCAACCAGCGGGGCGAGCGCTCGAGGAGCTGGCGCTGCTGTTCCAGTTCGCGGAGATGGCCGTCCCAATAGCCGGCATCGGCCAGCCAGGGAAAGGCCACCGGGAAGGCGGGATCCTCCCAGCGCGCCACCAGCCATGCGCTGTGGCGCAGTAATCGCAGCGTGCGCAGGGGCTCGACCAGGACCAGCTCTTTTCGGTCGAAGTCGCGATGCTGCTCATAGCCCTCGATGACCTCGGAGAGCTGCATCTGGCGCTCGCCGGCCTCCTGGGCGGTCAGCAGCATCCACACGTCCTGGACCGCCGGCGCCATCACCGCATCATCGAAGTCCACCAGGGCAAAATGCTCGTCCCGCCCGAGGATATTGCCGATATGGCAGTCGCCCTGCACACGGATCGCCTGCCGGGACGTCCAGGCATGCGGCTCAAGCTGACGATGCAGCGCCGCGGTGAGGCGCGCGTAGACCTCGCGCTGGCGACGGTCCAGCCAGCCACTCGCCAGCACCTGCTCGGTCGCCTCCCGCACCATGACGTCCAGATCCAGCGCGCGGCGCTGGGCGAAGGCGCGTTGCGCCCCCACCGCATGCACGGCACCGATCAGCTCGCCCAGGGCGAAGAGGTGCACCGGGTTTTCAAGCTCCGGGGCCTGCCCGGGAAGCTGGGGAAAGACGGCGAAGCGAAAGCCCTCGGCGCGATGCAGGCTGACCTCGCGGGCATCCCGCCAGGGGGCCGCCACGGCCACGCCCGCGGCCGCCAGCTCGGCCAGGAAGTCATGCTCCTCCTGGATCTGCGCATCCGTCCAGCGCGCCGGACGATAGAACTTCACCACCCAGCGCCGGCGCTCCTCGTCATGCACCAGGAAGACCCGATTCTCGTAGCTGTTGAGGGCGAAGGGCTCGCCGGGCAGCCAGAACCCCAGCGACTCGACCGCCGCCACGACCCGGGCAGGATCGAGCAGGGCGAAGGGATGCGGGTGGTGTGACATGGCAGACTCCGGTGGCGGCGACGAGGCGTCATGCTACCAGAGTCACTGCCCGCGCGGGGTCCGGGCGATGGCCCAGGCCTCGATGTGCTCGGCCCCGGCCCGTCGGCAGGCCTCGGCCAGGGCCTCCAGGGTCGCGCCGGTGGTCATGACGTCATCCAGCAGCGCCACCCGGGGCGGCAGCCGGGTGGGCACCTCGAAGGCCGAGCGCAGGTTGGCCCGTCGCTCACGGCGCCCCAGTCCGCGCTGGCTCGGCGTGTTGCGCCGGCGGCGCGCCACCCGTATCGGTATTCCCAGCCGTCGCGCCAGGCGCCTGGCCAGCCAGCCGGCCTGGTCGAAGCCACGCCGACGGGCGCGCTCGGGATGCAGCGGCACGGCCAGCAACGCCTCGGGCATCGGTACATCCCGCTCGCTCCACGCGGCCGTCAGCAGCGCCAACAGCACGGTCCCTGCCCGAGGCGAGGCATGAAACTTGAACCGCTGCATCAGCCGGACAATCTCTCCTTCGTAGCGTAACGGCACACGGGTCCGCTGGAAGGCAGGGGGTCGTCTCAGGCAATGCCCGCAGACCCGCCCTCTGAACCATCCCGGTTGAGGCTCGGCGCAGCGCGGACAAGACGCCAGGTTCCAGGGTAGCAAGGCGAAGCAGTCCCGGCACCAGGGTCGGCCGGCCTCGCTCGGCGCCAGGCAGAAGGCACAGCGCCCCGGGAGACCGCGGCGCAGCCAGTCGTCAACCTCGACATCACGAAAGGTTGACATAAGGCCCGCACGCCGTAACCTGTCCGTCAACCCCCTGATCACCGACCCGTTGACCATAAGCGAGCCTGCCATGCCTGTGCGCCCCCACGAGACCGTCACGGATGATCTGACCCTAGCCGCCCGCCACGGGCTTCGCCACGACTGGTCCGTCGACGAGATCGAATCGCTGTTCGCCCTGCCCTTCAACGACCTGCTGTTCCACGCCCAGCAGGTCCATCGGAGCCATTTCGACCCCAATGCCGTCCAGGTCTCGACCCTGCTCTCCATCAAGACTGGTGCCTGTCCGGAGGACTGCAAGTACTGTCCCCAGTCCGGCCACTACAACACCGGGCTCGACAAGGAGAAGCTGCTCGAGATCGAGAAGGTGGTCGAGCAAGCGCGTGCCGCCAAGCAAGCCGGCGCCAGCCGCTTCTGCATGGGCGCCGCCTGGCGCAGCCCGCGAGAGAAGGATCTGCGCGTGGTCATGGAGATGGTCAGCCAGGTCAAGGCGCTAGGGCTCGAGACCTGCATGACGCTGGGCATGGTGGACACCGACCAGGCGAGCCGGCTCGCCGAGGCCGGCCTCGATTACTACAACCACAACCTCGATACCTCGCCGGACTACTACGGCGAGATCATCACCACCCGCACCTATGCCGACCGCCTGGAGACCCTGGCCAACGTGCGCGAGGCGGGCATGAAGGTCTGCTCCGGCGGCATCCTCGGCATGGGCGAGGCCCCCCGGGACCGCGCCGCCCTGCTCCAGCAGCTGGCCCGGCTCGACCCGCATCCGGAATCCGTGCCCATCAACATGTTGGTCAAGGTGCCGGGCACCCCTCTCGAGGATGTGGAAGACCTCGACCCTATCGAGTTTATCCGCGCCATCGCCGTGGCGCGTATCCTGATGCCCAAGAGCCACGTGCGCCTCTCCGCCGGCCGCGAACAGATGAGCGAGTCGACTCAGGCCCTGGCCTTTTTGGCCGGCGCCAATTCCATCTTCTACGGGGACACCCTGCTGACCACGGGCAATCCCCAGGTGGAGCGCGACCGGGCGCTGTTCGACAAGCTCGGCCTGCATCCGGAGCAGGTGGAAACAAGCGCGCACGAGACCTGTGCCGACGACGCGCGGACCGAGGCCGCCCTGGAGGACGCCATCCAGCGCCACCCGAACAGCGCGCTGTTCTACGATGCCGCCCGGGCCTGATCCATGACCGCTCCTGCCGACCGCTGGGCGCGCCGCCTGGCCGATGCGGCCGAGACCCGTCGAGCCGCCGGGCTGTGGCGTCGCCGTCTCACCCTGTCGCCCGACGATGTGTGGCTCGACTTCGCCGGCAACGACTACCTGGGGCTGGCCCGGGACCCACGCCTGGCCGAGGCCCAGGCCACCGGGGCCCGGCGCTTCGGCGCCGGCGCCGGGGCCTCGCACTTGGTCAGCGGCCATCTCGAGGTCCACGAAGCCCTGGAGCGGCGCCTCGCCGCGCTGACCGGACGTCCCCGTGCACTGCTGTTCTCCACCGGCTACATGGCCAACCTGGGGACCCTGCAGGCGTTGTGTGACCGGGAGACCCGCGTCTTCCAGGATCGGCTCAACCACGCCTCGCTGCTCGACGGGGCCCGGCTCGCCGGCGCTTCCTCGCGACGCTTCCACCACCGCGACCTCGAGGATCTCGCGTGCTTGCTGGCCCGCTCGCCGGACGACGCTCCGTCCCTGGTGGTCAGCGACGGCGTGTTCAGCATGGACGGCGACGTGGCAGACATCCCCGGCCTCACCACCACCTGCCGGGACCACGGGGCCTGGCTGATGATCGACGACGCCCACGGCCTGGGCGTGCTTGGCGCGCACGGCGACGGCTGCGTGGGTCGCGCCCACGGCCCGGACGCGGTCCCCGTGCTGGTCGGCACCCTGGGCAAGGCGCTGGGCACGGCTGGGGCCTTCGTGGCCGGCAGCGAGGCCCTGATCGAGCACCTGACCCAGTTCGCCCGGCCCTATGTCTACACCACCGCCCAGCCACCCGGGGTGGCCGCGGCGACCCTGGCCGCCCTGGATCTGCTCGAGGCCGAACCCGAGCGCCGTACCCGGCTCATGGCAGGCATCACGCGCTTTCGCCGCGAAGCCGACGCGCTCGGCCTGCCACTGGCCGACTCGACCACGCCCATCCAGCCCATCGTGCTGGGCGACAGCGACCGGGTGATGCGCTGGGCGGCGCATCTGGCGCAGCGGGGCCTGATGGTAGGGGCCATCCGCGCGCCCACAGTGCCGAGAGGCGAGGCGCGGCTACGTGTCACCCTGAGTGCCGCTCACACCGATACCGATCTGAACGTCCTGCTCGAGGCCCTGGCCGACTGCCAGCACCGGGAGGTCTCGCCATGAGCCATCTGGTCCTACTCTCCGGCTGGGGCTGCGACGCGCGCATCTGGCAATCCCTGGACGGCCACTGGCCGACCGGGGTGGCGGTAAGCGCCCCGGACTGGCCCGGCTATGGTGCCCGTCCACCCTTGGATGAACCCGGCGATCTGGCGGCCCTGGCCGAGGCCATGTCGGCGGCCCTGCCGACAGACGCCGTCTGGGTGGGGTGGTCGCTGGGCGGATTGCTGGCGGGTGCCCTGCTCGACCACCTGCCGGCACCGCGGGCCCTGGTGATGCTCGGCATGGGACCTCGCTTCTGCCACCCGCAGGGGGTCACCGAAGCCGAGCTCGCGGCCTTCCGCGGCGCCTTCCGGCGCGATGCGGACGCCACCCGGGCCCACTTCCTGCGCTGGCAACTGGGCGGCGAGCCGGCGCCGCGCACCGCCCACCGTCGGCTGCTGGACCTGCTCGGCCGTGAGTCTCCGGCCGCGACCGCCACTTTGGCCACGGGGCTCGACTGGCTCGCCAGTCTGGACGTCAGCCGGGTGCTGGCCGACCCGCCCTGCCCGGTATGGCGGCTCGCCGGCGAGCACGACCCGCTGCTGGCCCCGGAGGAGCGCGCGCGGGCCGACATCCGCCTGGCGGAGGCCGGCCACTGTCCGATGCTCTCCCGTCCCGAGGCCGTGGCGGCGACGCTCGCCGACATCGCCCAGCGTCCCGAGCACTCGCTTCTGGAGGCCACGCCATGACCGTCTCGAGCGCTTCTCCCTGTTCCCCGCCTGTCAGCGACTGGCAGGCCCGTGTGGCACGTGCCTTCTCCCGGGCGGCACCTCGCTACGAGCGGCTCGCCGCGGCCCAGCAGGCCATGGGCGAGACGCTTTGGCCCCGCCTGCCCGAGGTGGCCAGCGCGGTGCTCGACCTGGGCTGCGGGCCCGGCCACTGGAGCGCCCGGCTGGCCGGGCACTACGGGTCCGGCACCACGGTGACCGGCCTGGACCTGGCCCCGGGGATGCTCGAGGTGGCCCGCCAGCGCCATGGAACGACTGGCCATGGCGGCAGCGTCCGTTGGCTGTGCGGCGATGCCGCCGCCCTGCCCTTGCCCGACTCAAGCCAGGATCTGGTGTTCTCCAACCTGGCGATTCAGTGGTGCCCGGACCTCGACGGAGTGCTGCGCGAATGCCGGCGCGTGCTGCGTCCCGGCGGCCGAGCGCTGATCAACACCCTGGCCCCAGGCACGTTGGCCGAGGTGGGCGACGTCTGGGCCCGGCCCACCGCCCTGCTCGAGCTCCACGGCCGCCAGCGCCACCTGGCCGCCGCGCGCCTGGCGGGGTTCTCGGGCGTGGCGGTTACGGCGACCCACCGACGCTTCCACTATCCTGACCTGGCCGCGGTAATGGCCTCGATCAAGGGCGTCGGTGCCCAGGTCGCCCGTCCTGGCCACCGGCTCGCTCGGGCCGACCTGGCCCGCGCGGCACGCCGTTACGAGGCCCTGCGCGAGCCGGCCGGCCTGCCCGTCACCTATCGCCTGCTGACCCTGGAACTGATTCCCTGATAGCCTGAGCCTGAATACACGGGAGCGCCGATGCCCGCCTGCTTCGTCACCGGTACCGACACCGATGCCGGCAAGACCCTGATCACCACCGCCCTGCTCGCCCTGGCCCGCCGCCACGGACGGACCACCCTGGGCCTCAAGCCCGTGGCCTCGGGCTGCGCGGCCACGCCGCACGGACGGCGCAACGTCGATGCCCTGGCCCTGCAGGCCCAGAGCACACCGGCCACGGCCTATGAAACGATCAACCCCTTTGCCTATCTGCCAGCCATCGCCCCTCATCTGGCCGCCCAGCGCGCCGGCGAGGTGCCTACCCTGGACGCGCTGGTCGACTGGGCCCGCACTCGCCTGGCCGAGCACCGAGACCTCACCCTGATCGAGGGGGCCGGCGGCTGGCGGGTACCGCTCAATGACCGCGAGGATCTCTCGGGCCTGGCCGTGCGCCTCGAGCTGCCGGTGATCCTGGTGGTGGGGCTCAAGCTGGGCTGCCTGAGCCATGCCCGGCTGACCGCGGAGGCGATCCGCGCCGATGGCCTACGGCTGGCCGGCTGGGTGGGCAACCTGCTGGATCCCGGCTTCGCCGAGGACGACGCCCTCTACCGGGACAACCTGGCGACCCTCGAGGGCACCCTGGACGCTCCTTGCCTCGGCGTGGTGCCCCGGCTCGACGCTACCACGCCCGAAGGTCGAGCCCAGACCGCCGCGGATCATCTGGTGCTTCTCGATGCCGATTGACTTGCGCCGGCGCGTCCGTAGAATGTGGTCGCCTGCCTACCCGTGCGGATGTGGTGGAATTGGTAGACACGCCAGGTTTAGGTCCTGGTGCCTTCGGGCGTGGGAGTTCAAGTCTCCCCATCCGCACCATCTCAGCCTGTTTTTTTCCGGTCTCGCTTCACGTCTTCCCTCGGGGAAGGAGTGCTCGCGCGTCCGCCTTCGCGGACGCCGCATCGTGTCTTCCTGCGCCATTTTTTGCTGAACATCCGGAGGCTTCCATGACGTCCCCCGTCTGGCACCCCTATGCCCACCTCAAGACCCAGCGACCGGCGCCGAAGGTGATCGGCGGCGAAGGCCCACGTTTCACCCTGGAAGGCGGCGAGACGCTGCTCGACGCCACCTGTTCCTGGTGGTGCATGATCCACGGCTATGCCCATCCCCGGCTGGTGGCGGCGATCCGCGAGCAGGCCGGCGAACTCTGCCATGTGATGCTCGGCGGGCTGACTCACGAGCCCGCCGACCGCCTGGCCCGTGAGCTGACCCGCATCACGCCCGAGGGGCTGAACCACGTGTTCTACTCCGACAGCGGCTCGGTGGGCATGGAAGTCGCCATGAAGATGGCCGTGCAGTACCACCAGCTGCGCGGCAGGCCCGGCAAGCACCGCCTGCTCTCGCTGATGAAGGCCTATCACGGCGATACCGCCGGCTGCATGGCGGTGTGCGATCCCGAGGAGGGCATGCATTCGCTGTTCGCCGGCTATCTGCCCCGCCACCACTTCGCCCCGGCGCCCACCGCCCCCTTCGATGCCGAACCGGAGGCGGTCCAGGCCGACCTGGCTGCCTTGCGCGCGGTCCTCGAGCGTCATCACGAGGAAATCGCGGCCCTGTTGATGGAGCCACTGCTGCAGGCCGCCGGTGGGCTCAATATGACCTCGCCCCACTACCTCAAGGGGGCCCGCGAGCTCTGCGACGAGTTCGACGTACTGCTGGTGTTCGACGAGGTGGCCACCGGTTTCGGGCGCACCGGGCGGATGTTTGCCGCCGACCATGCCGACGTCACCCCGGACATCATGGTGCTCTCCAAGGGGCTAACCGGCGGCTATCTGGGCCATGCGGCCACGCTGGCCAGCGACCGGGTGCATGACACCTTCGTCGGCGACTCGCCGGAACACGCCTTCATGCACGGCCCTACCTTCATGGGCAACCCGCTGGCCTGCCGGGTGGCGCTGGAGAGCCTCGCCGTGTTCGAGGAGGAGGGGTATCTGGACAAGATCGCCGCGCTTAACCGGGTGCTGCGCGAGACCCTGCTCGACGACGCGGCGCTGGCCGCGCAGCCCAGCGTTGCCGACGTGCGGGTGCTCGGCGCCACCGCGGTGATCGAAGCCCGCGACGGCGCAGCCCTGGCCGGCGTGGGCGACTGGGCCCGCGAGCAAGGCGTCTGGCTGCGTCCCATCGGCCGCTGGCTCTATACCATGCCCGCCTACATCACCTCCGAAGCGGACATGCGGCGTATCACCGATACCATGAAGGGCTGGTTCCGGCGGGCCTGAGGCCGCTGCCATCCTGGCGGTGCATTCCCGCGATGGCAGGCCTATGCTGTCGCCAGAACAGGACGCGTGAAGGGGAGCGAGCTTCATCGGCGCCATTATGGCGCCGGTGGTGGTCGCGGCGCCTGAAATCCAGCACCGAGAGCCAGGTATGTCGAGCCGACATCGGAAGGGAAAATCCTCGAAACCAGCGCGCTTCGGCCAGTTCGATCGTTCCTTCGTGCTCAGAGTGCTGCGCAACTACCTCTTTAGCGCGCTGCTGCTGCTGGTCCTCCTTCTCGGGTTCACCTACCTCCTTTTTCGTTACCAGTTCGAAACCGAGGCCCCCGACCAGACCCGACAAACGGCCGAGGCCCTGGCCAGCGATGTCACCTCGATCATGATCAACAAAGGAGGTCCCGTCGCCTCCCGGACGGTCTATCCGATCCTCGAGCGTAACTACGACCGGCTAGGCTACGACATTGCCATTCTGCCTTCGAATGCGACCGTCGAGTCGATCGAGAAACGCTTCGATTTCACACCGAAGGGCATCCCCTCCCAGTGGCCGGAAGCGGGAAGATACAAGGAAGCCTCGGTGACACTCTCGGCGCAATCGTTCTGCCTGCAATGTCATGTCGATGCCGGGATCGGCGATCCTCTCGGCACCGTCGTGGTCCGTAACTATTTCGCCTCCTACCTGGAGAAGTGGCGGGAGGACGCCACACTATCGGCCATCGCCGGCATGGCCAACATCATCATCAGCACGGTGATCATCTTCTGCGTGATGCGCGCGCTCATGGAGCCCGTGCTCCGATTGCGTGCCATGGTGTCACGCTGGGCCAAGGGAATCCTGCCCATGAGCGAGCGCATCGAGGTCAAGTCCGATGACGAGTTCGGTGAGCTGGCGCATGACCTCAACCTGACGCTGGATCGCATCTTCGGCATATTGGAGGACCTTCGCGGCAATGTCGCCCGACAGAAGGCCATAGACAGCGAGGTCGGGAGGGAAATAGCGCGCCTCAGCCGAATGGCCGAGCAGCTGCGGCGAGACGCGCAGCGCTCGGAAGCACCGGGAGAGACATCCCGGGAACCTATGCTGCAGGATCTCGCGAACAGCATCAGGCGCCTGGATGATCTTTGCAACAACCTCCGGGATGTCCTGAGCAGCCATGAAGGTCTGATGAAGCGCCTGGAATGACACGCTGCCTGAAACGCATGTGAAGCGCCCTGGCGGTCACAGCAGCTTTCGGGGGAGGGACAGGTCCCAGTTGCGGGAGTAGACCCGTCGCTCGCCCTCATAGGCATCCAGGGTCGCATGAAGGTGGAAGGTCTTGGCATCGGAAGTCAGCACGGTGCGGGTCACGGTGCTGACCGCCCAGTCGCCCCGCACCAGCGAGCGATCCCAGCGGGTCTCCCCTTCGATGGAATCGAAGTCGTCGTTGCGGGACCGATAGCGCTCCACGGCACACACGCCCACTTCCAGCCCGCTGTCCTCCAGGCGAATCCGCCCATTGTCGTTGACCACCTCCAGCGTCGAGGCATCCGCGGCCAGGTCGCGGTGCACGTACCAGTTGTGATGGCCGGTCTCGAGCGTTGTGGCATCGAGGGTCGGCGCCGCCTCCGGATCCTTGAAGGCGAGGTGCGCATCCTCGGTCCGCGGGGGACGCACCGGCAGTTCCAAAACACTCTCCCGGTCGAAGAGCGTCAGGCGCACATGCTCGGGAGAGGGCCAGGCCAGGGGCCAGTAGGAGGTCGAGAGCGACAGGCGCAAGCGGTGTCCCCGGGGAAAGACCTGGGCGATATCGTTGAGCTTAACCTGCACGCGATAGCGCCGGCCGGGCTCCAGCGGGGCGGGCGCCTCGTGGCTGTCCCGGTGGGTCAGGTTGAGCAGGCCATAGGTCACCCGGGTGGCCTTGTCGTTGGGGGCCACGTCCGAGAGACGCGCCGCCACCATGGCCACGGGTCGGTCGGCGGCGAGCGATAGCGTGACCGTCGGTGCCCCCATGATCTCCAGGGTCTCCTCCAGCCGCGGCGTCTCGAAGATCAGGGCGCCGCCATCCTCCTCGCGCTGATCGTGGGCCAGGTCGGGTCCCGCGGCATAGGAGCACCACTTGCCGGCGAACAGTCCGCAGGTCAGCGGCGACTGCACGGTCAGGGTGCTCTCCTGCTCGGGAGGAACACCGTCGAGGCACAGGCGTCCCGGCGCCAGCGGCAGTTGCCAGGGCTGGATGTTCGGCGAGGGCCAGCTGGGCTCCATCACCCAGCGCCCGGGCCGAGACCCGTAACGCGTGGTCGGTGGCATGCTTTCCTGCATCCATTCGCGCAGCGCCGGGACCTCTTCCACGCCGTGTTCCTCTCCCTTGAGGTACTGCCCCCACCAGCGCAGGCACTCCTGCAGGAAGCCGATGGCCGGCCCGGGCTCCCCCAAGTGGGGATACTTGTGGCTCCAGGGCCCGATCAGCCCCTTGCAGCGCTCGGGCAGGTGCTCGACCAGCCGCTTGACCGAATTGGAATAGCCATCCGCCCAGCCGCTCACGGCCAGCACCGGCACCTCGACCGCAGAGAAGTCCTCGCAGATGGAACCGTGCTGCCAGTAGGCATCGCGGTGCGGATGCGCCAGCCAGGTGGCGAGCCACAGGCCGCTGCCCTCGAGGCGCTCGCGCCACATCTCGCGCCAGCGGTCGCCGACCACCGTCGGGTCCGGGGGCAGCGAGTTGTAGGCGAACATGGTCGAGGCCCAGGAGAGGTTGTCGCCCAGCAGGCAGCCGCTCATGTAGTGCACATCGTCGGCATAGCGGTCGTCGGTGGAACACACGCTGACCACGGCCTTCAGCTCGGGAGGCCGCCGGGCCGCCAGCTGCAGACCGTTGAAGCCGCCCCAGGAAATGCCGATCATGCCGACGTTGCCGTCGCACCAGGGCTGGTCGGCGAGCCAGCGCAGGATCGCCTCGCCGTCCACCAGTTCCTCCTCTAGGTACTCGTCGGTCAGCACGCCACCGGAGTCGCCGCTGCCGCGGATGTCGACGCGGATCGACGCATAGCCGTGGCCGGCGAAGTAATGGTGGTGCATGACGTCACGCGTCGCGGAGCCGTCGCGCAGCCGGTAGGGAATGTACTCGAGGATGGCCGGCACCGGCGAGGCCTCGGCCCCCTCCGGCAGCCAGAGCCGGGCATTGAGTTCGATACCATCGGCCATGGGAATCCATACCGGATCATGACACTCGACGCGATGGGGAAAGTCGGTGACGACACGCATGGCGTTCTCCTCCACGATGTCTGCGCCTCGACGCCCGCGTTCCGGACGCCTCTACTCCGGCGGTCCCGAGGCTTAGCGATCACTCGCCTTCGCAGGAGATGAGTCGATGTCGAACGGCAGCATCCGGCGACACGCCTCGACCCGCTCGTCCAGTTCTTCGTGGCTCTGGGCCCCGATGAACAGCACGCCGAGCTCACTGGAGAAAGTGTCCTGATGCTGCAGCTCCGAGAGCCGCATGCCCTCGTGCACATTGAGCTCCACCAGGGTGCCCGGAAAGGTCTCCTCGACCCGGCGTATCTCCTCGGGCGTCGGCACCCGACGGACCCGGCCATCCTCGAAGACCCGCAGCATCTGCTTGGCCGCGACGGCATAGCGGCCTTCGCGGTGCGGCATGCGCGGTTCAATGCCCAGCGCCACGTCCACCAGGACCTGGTAGTGCGGGGCTCCGTCGACCAGATGGAAGATCCCCGCATGGGAGCGTGACAGCCGGGCGTTGATCTCGAGTAGCCAGATCCGGTCGGTCTGCTCATCATGGTAGTACTCGATGTTGAACGGCGCATTGTCGTAGCCCAGCCCGACCATGACGCGCCGGCTGATGTCGACCAGCCGTTGCTGGACTGCCTCGGGCAGCGTGGAGGGATAGGCGTACCGCAACAGGACGGAGCGATGCCTGGTATCCCGCTGGCTGTCGATGATCCCTACCAGGTGGACCTCACCGTTCTGGACATACCCCTCCAGGGTGCACTGCCGACCGGCCGAGATGATCGCCTCGGCCACGCAATGGTGGCCGGTGATCCCCGCCAACTCGTCGGGCGGCTCGACATGGGCCATGACCTCATCCATAGGCTCGCCGAAACGGCCGATCCCCTGGCGGATGGTCGGCAGTACCTCGCGCAGTTGCTCAGGGTTCTCGATCAAGAACCCGAGCTGGGAGGAGTGGGCCTTCACCGGCTTGATCCAGAACGGATAGTCGATCTCGATCGACTCGACCGCCTGCTCGTCGAAGGGGTTGACGGCCTGGAAGGCGGGCACGCACTCCGGTACCCAGCGCGACTGCTCCAGGCGACTCCAGTACTTGTGCTCGCACTTGAGCACGGCCTCCAGGGTCGGGCCTGGCAGCTCCCGGGCCTGACGCACGACCGGCAGCAGGCCCGAGGTGGGAAAGTCCCAGTAGCCGACGATCGCGTCCACCGTATCCGGAAACCGCTCCAGCTCCGCCAGGGCATCCGCCGCCAGCTGGTCGAAGGGATACTTGGCGGCATTCACCACCGTCTCGAGCGACAGCAGCTCATGGATGGCGTAATCTTCGGCATGGCGAAGCAGTGGCCACATCCGCTCGCTGAATTCATCCTGGCCGATGACAAACACGTTCCAGCTCATACGCTACCCTCCAGCCTCTCCCCCGGCGGCGGGATGCCGGGTCGTTGCAGGTTTCCGTCTTCTTCCAGCATGGCCGTTATCGGCCAACCCTGCCGTGACCGTGATCAGTATGACCGGCGGATAGCCCTATCGGCGAATGGCGCGGCTGGCATGGTGACAACGCGGGGGAAGCCGGTAGACTTCGAACAACGGCGGCAAGGAGCACAAACCGATGAAGGGATGCGGGATGCTGGTGGCCATGCCGCTCATTGTCCTGGCCAGCCTCGGCGTCCAGGCCGCCGCCCCACCCGTCGACGACAGCGACCTGCCGGAATGGGCCGACAACCGCATCGCGCCCTTGCATGCCGGCGTCTCCGAGTGGGTGGAGACCACCTCGCGGCGCATCGACGGTTTCTTCGGCACCACCGATTCGCTGACCGTCAATACCGACTCCTACCTGCGCATCAGCCAGGAGTGGGACTGGCACGAGGGCGAGCCCTTCGAGCAGGACCTGGGCGCCCGCTTCCGCCTCGACCTGCCGACCACCGAGGAACGCCTGCGGCTGATCATCGAAAGCGAGCCTGAGGAAACCCGCGGCACCCTGACCGAGCAGGAGTCCTCGCTGACCAATGATCGCGCCGACAGCCTGAGCGACCTGCTGGTCGGCCTGAACCGACTGGGTGACAAGGACAAGACCCAGGCGTGGAACACCCGCGTCGGCGCGGGCATCAAGCTGCGCCTGCCGCTGGAACCCTATGCGCGCCTGACCAGCCAGCGGCTCTGGACTCGCGATGACACCCCCTGGCAGTTGCACAGCGACAATCGGGCCTCCTGGTTCAACGGTGACGGCTATTCGGTCCGCACCCGCTGGGACCTGGGCCGACCGCTGGACGATATCCGCCACCTGCGTTTTCTCACCAATGTCCAGTGGCGCGAGACGGAGGACACCCTGGAGTTCAGCCAGGCCGTGGAGCTCAACCGACGCGTCAATCGGCGCAGCGTACTGCGCTATTCCGGCGTGGTGCTGGGCGAGAGCGGCTCCCACCCGGCCATCGAGGACAGCGTCCTGCAGGTCCGCTTCCGCCGCGACATCCACAAGGGCTTCACCTTCCTGGACGTGGCCCCCGCCCTGCACTTCCCCCGCGAGGCCGACCGTGACCCGCGCTGGACGCTGAGCCTGCGTCTGGAGATGTACTTCCGCCGGCATATCGACCGTGTCACCCTGTGATGCCGGATCGACGCCAAGGACGCCCCATGAAGACGGTCGGCCACCCAGGGCGATGTGCCGGCAAACTTGCCCTGCTGGGCCTTTTCCTGCTGACCCTTGTGTGGCTCGGCGGCTGTGGCCAGGGCGTCGTGCGCCAGGCGCCGGGGCCTGGCGACGGCGAGGCTCGGCTGGAGGCGAACCGGGTGATTGCCGAGGACGGCTACCGGCTGCCGCTTCGTCACTGGCGTGCCGAGGGCGAACCCCATGCCATCGTGCTGGGGGTACATGGTTTCAACGATCACGGCGGCAGCTTCCGGATCCTCGCCGAGGCTCTCGTCCCCCACGGTATCGAGGTCTACGCCCACGATCAGCGTGGCTTCGGCACCACCGCCCAGCGGGGTCTCTGGCACGGCCACGAGCAGTTGGCCGACGATGTCACCCTGATCACCCGGTTGCTGCGCGAACGCCATCCCGAGCCCCCGCTCTATCTAGTCGGCAAGAGCATGGGCGCCGCCGTGACGATCCTCGCCCTGACCGATGACACACCGCCCCCGGTCGACGGCAGCGTGCTGATCTCCCCAGCCGTCTGGGGCTTCGAGACCATGCCCTGGTATCAGCGCCTAGGGCTGTGGCTCGGCGTGCGTCTCGCTCCCGGCATGCGCTTCTCCGCCCGCCTTACCCGGCGCCTGGGCATCGAGCCTACCGACGACCCGGAGATCAAGGCACAGCTGGCCCAGGACCCGCTGATCCTGCGCCATTCGCGCCTCGACACCCTGCACGGCTTGAGCCTCGCCATGGACGCGGCCCTGCAGGCCGCCCGCCGGCTGCCCACCCCGGCGCTGATCCTCTATGGCGACGAGGACGATATCATTCCACCCGCGGCGATCTGTGCCCTACTGGCACGACTGCCCGAGGATGACGCCATCCGCCTGGTGCTCTACCCGCAGGGCTACCATATGCTCACCCGTTACACGAAGCGCGAGCGCACCGAGGCGGATATCATCGCCTGGCTGAGCGACCCCGCCGCCCCCTTGCCCTCCGGCCATGAGGTCGAGCGCCGCGAGGCCCGCCGGGCGCTCTGCGAAGACTAGCCGAACCGCCGACAGCCCAGCGCCTCGAGACATGGGCGAGTGGCCGTGTCCAGTGGCGGTCCTGTTATGCTGAGAGAGCACACCCTGCCGCAGAGGAGCCCGACCATGTCTCTGACACCCTCCACCATGATCGAGCTGGGCAGCCCCTTGCCCGCCTTCCGCCTGCCCGACCCGGACGGCCGCGAGGTCGCAAGCGACGACTTCACCGGTCAGCCGCTGCTGGTAGTGTTCATCTGCAATCACTGCCCCTTCGTCAAGCACATCGCCGACGCCCTGGCTACCTTCGCCCGGGAGTACCAGGCCAAGGGACTCGGCGTGGTCGGCATCAACAGCAACGACTTCCAGGCCCACCCGGCCGACAGCCCCGAGAAGATGCGCGAGGAGATCGCCGCCCGCGGCTACCCCTTCCCCTACCTGGTGGACGAGAGCCAGGAAGTGGCCCGCGCCTTCCAGGCCGCCTGCACCCCGGACTTCTTCCTCTTCGACCGCGACCATCGCCTCGCCTATCGCGGCCAGTTCGACGACAGCCGCCCCAGCAAGGAGACCCCGGTCACCGGGACCGACCTGCGCGCCGCCGCCGACGCCGTGCTGCAAGACCAAGCGCCCGACCAGCACCAGAAGCCCTCCATGGGCTGCAACATCAAGTGGCGCGAGTGAATTGACAGGGGACGCCGGCCTCGCCTAATATTAATAATTATTCTCATTTATTGATCTTTGCTGGGTCGGCCGCCATGTCCACGCCACGTCCCCAGATGTATTACACCGCCGTCTTCCTGCGGGTCTCCTTCCAGGCCATCCAGCGATCCATGGCCGGCAAGGCGAGCGACGGCCTGCCCTGCTGGCTGGACAGCCAGCTGCTGCTGATGCTCTCCCGCGAGCTCGATGAATGCCGTGACCGGGTCGCGTCTCGTCCGGAAGTTCATCAGGCCCTGGAGGACGCCTCTGGTGAATGCACGATGCTGCTCTCTCATTGTCCCGGGGGCCTCGATAGCACCCTCTGCCATCGTCATCTTGACGCCATCCTCGTCGCCCTGCAGCAGGCGATCGCCGCGCTCGATGCGCCGACCGATGCCGGCCCCACCCGTCTGTGGCGAAGCACCGCACAGCACTTGCGCCAGGGCTGGCGGCGGCTTTCCTGACAGGAGCGCGACAGCGGCACCCAAAAAAATCGGCTCGCCAAGGCCCTGGCACCGGCGCCCACTCCGCTATATTCAAAAGGATAGTCGGAGCGTTCCGGGCCCCCTCCCATCGGCCGCGAGGGGCCCGGGTCAGGACGCCGGCGGGCACCCTGCCCGGCGCGGCCGGCCCGGCAACGCCGGGAGGAGAATCGGATGCGTGGCATCATGTGGAGTGGCGTCATCGTGGCGGCCCTGGCGGCGGTGCCACTGGCCATGGCACACCAGTCAGCAGGCCAGGTCCGGGACGATGAGGTAACGGCACTGATCGAAGCGGTGCGTGCCGCCACGCTGCGCTTCGAGGATGTGAATGTGGCCCTGGCGGAAGGCTACCTGCCGGATCCCTCCGGGCAATGCGTGACGGCCGAGGCCCATGGCATGCCCGCCGAGATGGGCGCCATGGGCATCCACTACCTGCGCCCCGACCTGCTCGGCCTCACGGTCACCGCGCCGCGGGTCGACGGCACCGGCACCCATACCGACTTCGCGACCCCCGCCGTCCTGCTCTACGAGCCCCAGGAAGACGGATCGCTGAAGCTGGTCGGGGTCGAGAACCTGGTGTTCCGCAAGGCCTGGGAAGCGGCGGGCAATAGCGAGCCGCCCAACCTCGCCGGTCGCAGCTGGGACTACATGATCGATGATCCCAATACGCCCACCGAGGAGGCTCACTACTTCGAGGCGCACTACGACCAGCACCTATGGTTTCGCGACAACCCCAACGGCAACCTCGAGCCATTCAACCCGACGGTGACCTGCAGGCACCACAAGAAGGCCTGACATCACGCGGCCGGCCTCGAAGGGCCGGCCGCATTCCGCTCAGACCCACACCAACTGGCGAGTTCGGACTCTTTGTGCTGGCGTGCCGTAGGAGCGCAGATGTGTTGCGCGACTTTTTGACCGCTTTCGGCAAAGCAGACTTTCAGCGTATTCTGATATAACACTGCAGATCACCGGTCGCGATCGAAGGGAGCGATCCGAGTGCATTGGCATCGTTAGGCAGTTCATGATTATTTTCAAGCCTGGTCTCCATTTCCTTTCTTAATTTCTTTAGTATTTTGCAAATACTTCTGGATCAACCAGTAGAATAGAGGGCACAAAATCAATAACAATATAAAAATAGCAAGCAATATCGGGCTTGCACATGTTTTAACCACCCCTTCCGCAAACCCAACCCAGCTTACATAACCCATGCCAAAATGACTGCTGGATAAATGGTCAACGCCGCTCCGCGAGCCCCAATGTAATCATACACGACTCCTGGCGTTACGCCGTTAAACCTCCCCAATTGCTTTTGCTCTTGCTCGCTCCCTTCAAACAAATAATTTTTCTAGGCACACTCCACAATTGCGAAGGTATTCGCACTTCTGTATACCACGCAGTTCATATAGAAATAATCCAATGTAACCACGACTCCAAAGATACCTACTACTGATAGGTGATGAATATTTTCTTGGCTGAGCCCTTTGCTTAGCAACAAGAATATGCCTGCACCAGAGGAGATGGGAAGAAGCGCGAGGAGTTTTGCACGAAAATCCGCTATCAAATCATGCGCCTTACATACCTCTTCATAAGCTAACTTATATTGATCCGGAATGTGATTGGACATCGCGCGCCTCAATTTCTGATGCGAATTGTTCCCTTGCTCGGTTTAGTTTAGTTAAACAGTGATTAGACTGCACATTCTGTTATTGGCTTATCATGTTGGCAGCATTCCCCCGGCAGGTCCAGTTTGACTCGTCAGACATCAAAACTTTTAAAAAAATAGTCCACAATTAGATTTTCTTCCATTAGCATTCAACTACAGGGATCAGCATATGGCAAGTGCGGACCGAACCACTCTGAACACTCCATACATGGAGGTTTCTGTCATGAACACTTCAACAGTTGCACCCCGGGAGCCCAATGGGGCGCATGCTCGATTATGGTGAATCCACATGCAATGACGAAGAACTTTTTTTATGCTCGGTGCAATATCTAGAATAGAGGAAACGGCATCGATGCGCGTCGCGGTTTAGGATCGCCGACAGGCACGAGCTTCATCGTCAATACCTACTAAGTGTATGACCTCTGCATTGTGGATTCTCGGAGCTCATATGGCGCTCATCGCCATTCCCTTGGGAGCACACCTACGTATCGGTATGGCGCCGCCACCGAAGGTGGCAAGCAGCATCTCTTGGTGACCGGAAAGCGCAGCCACTCCGGCGGCGATGACGATCGATTCGGGGTCGATCATATCTATGACGTCGCACCTCCCGCCCAGGCGGCTGCGAAGCCGCGGAAACGTCCAATACTACAGCTCACTTCTCAGCTCACCGTATAGCGAAACACGATCAGAAGATCGCGCACATCGTTGGGGTTCAGCCGATGATGTCCGTTGGTGACGGACACCACGCTCGCGGCAGCGCCGATGTTGGCGGCTTCTTTGAACGTGACCGTCCAATCGCCGAGGTTCTTCGTTCCACCAAACGGGGCACCGTCGTGGGGCAAACCGCCGAACTCGCCGGCATCGCTCGAAAGCGTAGTTGTCTTAGATGTGTTGTCTGGGGCGCCGACATCGAGCTTGACGTCGCTGCCGCCAGCGTACCCGGCGATGTTGTCGATAACGAGGAACAGCTCGAACCCCGCGATCTTGATCTGCGAGCCTTGCCAGGGGAACAGGAACAGCCGTTTCTCTATGGCCAGTGAGAGTGTTTGGTCGTTTTGGGTATCTGGCGGAGCGAGGAACTTGGCCCAAGCATCCGGGAAGTCGGTTCGGGCGCTCACAAGATGCAACCGGGGCGTGTTGGAAACGGATGCCGCCACCCGTTGCTCGGCGGCCTCGCGTAACGGGACTCCGCCATCGCGCGCAGTATAGCGAATATGAAGAATCGCGTCGGAAATGGTGTCGTAGTCGAACTGCCGGAACTTCTTTGGCAGCTCCAGGCGCCATTTGCTGTCGATGGCCCCTGCGCCCTCGAAGGGAAGGTACCTATCGTCGCGCAGGCTCGTCTCGAACAGGCCGCTGTCCTCCTGCGCCTGACTGGTCACGATCGACTGGATGTCGACAAGATCGTCGCGGAACGTTGGATTGTTCGGGTCAGGGGACGTCCGGATGCTGCCGCTCTCGAGCGTGACCGTGCACGGCACCGACGAGTATGGACCAGTCACAGAAGGCAGGCTGAGCGCGACGGTCTTGATGCGCCGCATGTAGTGACCGGGGGTCACCAGGTCGAACTGGTCCTCCGGGATCTCGATGTGGCAGACGCCATCGCGCTTGAGGTGCAGGAGCGCTTCGGGGTCCAGGTCGCGAATCGACACATGCTGAACGATCTCCCGCTCGCGCTTGTTTTCGTTGAGGTAGGCAACGTCCATGCGTTTGAGATCGTGGTGCAGCCGATCGCCAGCCAGAAGACCTTTCTTGAGGCTGTCCCAGTAGCCGAATTGGATGAAGGTCTTGTCAGGTGTGGCAAGTTCGAACTGCCAAGCGCGCTCGGCTCGCTTCGCGAGGTCGTAGGCGAGTTGGTAGGCCTGAAAGTGGAGCGAAGAGAGCTGTCCGACCATCCATTGGTAGAGCTGAACGTTGGTGTACTTGTCTCGGAGGAACGCCGCGGTCTCCTTGGACTGTTCGAGCTGTAGCTCGAGATTGGACAGTTCCTTCTCGGCAATGGCGACACCAACCTCCGCCCCCACGATCTGGCGCTCCAACGCCTCGACGTCCTTGTCGGCAAGGACGCCTTGGTGCTGCCAATCGTCGTCGCGACGCTCGTAGCCTCCGATGAGTCCGGCAATCTGAGCACCTCGATCCGACAAGCCAGCTGCGGTCTGCAATTGAGAGACCAGGGAGTCGGTGGACCGGTACCCTTGTATTCCACCGACAGTGAGCGTCGCCACGGGAGAACCACCAAATCCAGCGGCGCCAGAAGTAATATCAGGAGTTGCACCGATACTGGTCCCCAGCGCGCTAGCGACGACTGCGGCCGTATCAAGCACAGCTGCCGCCGAGGACAGCGTGAACTGAATAGCCTCGGCCGCGTTCATGTATGGCCGGCTCCGGTAGTAGTCGCGCCGAATCTCCGCGCTCTCCTTGCTGCGCCGCAAAGCCTCGAGCGCCTCGCGTGCTTCGTCCACCTGCTTCTTGCGCACGTCGAGCAGCGCATCTTCGAGCTTCACCTGGTGCCCGGCCCGCAACAGGGCGAGTTCCTCGGCGTCCTTCTTCTCCAGCGCAGAAAGGAGCGCCTGCCCGAGACCACGGACATCGGCGCACAGTTCGGTGGCCTTTTGCGAGAGCACTTGATAGCGGTAGCAGGGAAGCGGCGCGCTCACGTCCGACAGCACGCTCGCCAGGTCGACGCCGGCGGCCTTGGCGCGCACGAGCAAGGCCGGATCGATCGGGGGCTCGAACAGTGGAAGCTGGCGGACGACGCCTTCGATGTTCATGCAGTGGCGGATCTTGAACAACCGATCGGCACCCCGGCCCCAGTAGTCGGCCAGGAGTTTTTCGTTGGGCGGGACGCAGAAGAACAGCGTTCCGAGCAGCGCGACGTCGTCCTCGTAGACATCGCCCTCGGTCTCGGTCGTCTCCGGGAGCATGCCCTCGATATCTTCGAGTAGCGCGTTACCGAACTCGTCGATTCCCGCCGTGCGCAGCGTGTCGAAGGTCATCGACACCGGTTGCCCGTTCTGATCGAGAATCCTCGGTTTCCGTTCCTCGCGCTCGACCCGGCGCGGGCGCCGGCCGAGAAGTTGCCCGGCGAGAATGTAGAGCTGGGTCGCTTCGTTGATCGACTCCATCGTGTCGCGGCGGAAGAGCTGGTCACCCCACTCGATCAGGTTGTCGATGTACTTGAGGACGACCGCACGCGCGTAAACGGCATGCCGGAGTCGAGCTTGCGCGTGTGGGCTGAAAGGATTCGCCCGCATGGTGGCGACCTCCTCGACCAGCTCATCGCGCATCCGGAGCTTGTCGGGATCCGAACCATCGTATTGAAGAAGCAGCAGGAGCTCGGCGATCGGGCCGCTCTCGTCGTTCTCGCCGTTGAACAACGCTGCGAGCGGCTTCACTCGCCAGAATCGTTGCGGCGCCGCCCCGACAGACTCGGTGGGATCGAAGATGTAGTGGAACCACTTCTGTGCCTCGGCGAAGCGCTGATTCTGGTTGAGCTGGCAGGCGATGCGGAACGGGACGTGGAAGAAGACCTCCCAATTGTAGATGGAGTACGCGCCGCCAGCCGAAAAGTCGAAGTTGTCGAGGGGTCGCGGCTGCCGGACCGCGTCGGTGGGGCCGTAGTTGTTGAAGAACGGGTCTTCTTGCTCTTGCCGAACGAGTCCCGGAGCGGGGCCATTTGGTGAAGCCTCGAAAAGCCCGCCAAGGCCGAAGCGATTCAGCTCGCGTCGCATCATGCATACATACGGGTGGTAGAAGGCATCAAACCGATAGATAGTGCCCTGAAAAAACGTGAGCATGGGCGCGCTGACGACGTTGGCGACGGCAACATCGGGCATCACGTAAGTGGCGTTAATCATTGTTCGTGGTAGCCCGCGAGCGGCCACTGCGGGAGCACCAGGGCATATATCTCCGATAACCACACCGTTTCCGTTGACGATGCTTGCGCCCATGCCAAGCGCAGTTCGCGTCGGCCTGCCCCCAGTGGCGATGTTAGATATGAAAGCGACCCGAGAGCCCAGACTGGCTGCCAAGGCGTCACCCGCACGGGCTGCGAGGCCATGCCCAGTCGGGCTTCCTCGTTCTCGCCGGGCAATTACCGCTGCTGGCGCATTAACGGCGGCTTCGGCGTCGAACTCCCAGGGGTCCAGTTCTGGAGGCAACGGTCTGTCGCCCCGACCACCCAGCATTTTCGCGGGTTCGAGGGCCATCTTATCAGCGACCACCCACGACGGGGGCTGTGGAATCCAGGGAAAGAAGCTTCGCGGTTCGATGAAGAAAGTCCGTCGCTGGTCCTGGTAGAAAAAAGGGTGAGAGCTGCGGAAGTCGTCCATCCGCAGGGGAACGACCTCGAATGGGACCTTGGCACTTGTCAGTGCGAGTTCCGGCGCAAAACCAGACGTGGTGCCGTGAGCTGCCGGAAAATCCAGCGATCCGCTACTTGACAGCGGAGCAAAACGAGCAAAGGTCTGGTTACGAACGATCGTTTCAGAGGGCTTAGCGATAGACGCCTTTCCATCCGACGATTCCAGGCTGACTGTGCCGTCGCAACCGCTCATTCGAAAACGGGGCAGCCAGTAGTAGCCGCTGTCGTCCGTATCGCCTGGATCAAGAACTCCACCACCGCCAGGAGGGAATTCGACACCACCACCGCTGCCAGGAGGAAATTCGATAAAGCCGCAGTCATCCTGGATTCTGGAACCATCACCTCGTTTCCTGGCCATCGAGAGTCTCTGCTCACGCTTCCCAGGTCGGTACCGAATCGGCTGGATGATCAAGTCTTCGCCAGCCGGGCTCCCCGCCGGCGTTTTCACGGCGCGTGAAGTAAGGAAGAACTCATGCTGTGTCGATTCCGGGTCCTTGCGGATGTCAGCCGAGAGCCCAAAATTAAACAGGAACCCGGTCAGATCCTGACCGATGTACGACGTCGCGATTTTCTTGGCTGCCCATCCGTCGTCCGTGTGCTGACTCCACGCCAGGCGAATCTGGTAGTAGCGCTGCGGAGCACCTTTGGTCTGAGGTGGACCGTCCAGGGCGGGGATCTCGCTCTCCTCCTCCAACGCCGCCTCGGAAATCATCGCCCAGAAGAGGTACAGCCGTCGGTTGAAGACCACCGGGACCAAGTGGTCCCCTTCGATCCCCGCCTCGACTTTCTCCCAGGGCGTCCAGCGGTGCTTGTCCACGCGCGTTCGGTAGTAGTAGTTCGGTGGGGTACCCCGCGTGCGACCGAAGACGTGGAGGACGTCAGGGCCCTCGCCCTTCTGTTCGCACAAGCCAACGATCTCGAGCCGCGCGACCTCGTCGAGTTTCTCGAGGTAATGCCGAACCGCGGTCTCGGCGGATTCAGCGGTGACCTCGTTTTGCAGGAGCTCGTTTTCCAGCTCGACGAAGAACGGCGTCTTGTTGTCGCGAAGCTCGGGCTCGAGGTAGTTCTCCGGGTACAGGAAAACCTTTCGATTAGCTTCCCACACCCGGTAGTTCTTGCGCCAAGACCACTCGTCCGCGTCGTCCTCAGAGAACTCCACTAGCGGTACGGGCGGCGTACTCCTGTCGACTTCGAGCCCAAGAAGAAGATGCTGCACGAAGAGCTGCGTCGAGCTGATTGCTTGCTTGATCCGCGACGTGAGCTGGCAGGCGCTCATCTCGACGTCGAGCAACAGGTGATCGAACAACGCCGCGGTGTCTGCGAACCGATCGTCGTTGCCGATGAGCCAAGCCACGAGCGCGTCGCGCTGCCGTTCACGAAGCGGGTCGCGCAGAGTAGGGGCAATCTCGTACCACTGCTGATCGTTGTGGTGTGCGCGAACCGCCTGCTTGATCTCTGTGGCTTGGCGCTCGTGCTCCTCGACGGCGGTCTGGAGTGCGCCCGACGTGCCGTCCGCGGGCAGCGCAATCTCACGCCAGTCCCAAATGGTCTCCGCAGACAAGCCGACGCGCCGCACCACATCCATGACCTCAGCGACTCGAATCAAAGGCGCGATCCCCTTCCAGTCGCCCGGATAGACGAAGCCGAGCACGCCGCCATCTGGCGCGGCGCCCACCAGGGCCTCCAGGTCACCGCGGGCCCAGCGACTTCGGCGTTCGAGCTCGTCCAGCAAGCGCCGATGCGCAGCTGCGATCGCGGCCGGCGTGCCGTCGGATTCGGCCTCGGCAGCCTCTTGGAAAAGGTCAAAGAGTTGTCGCGGGGAAAACTGGTCTCGCAACGTGACCGCGCGCCGCAGGCGGACCCAGTCGCCGTACGACGCCGATGGCGAGATCACGTCGACGGGGAGCGTATTCAGGTTGAGAGATGGCAAAGCCTGTGCCGGCCCCTGGTCGAGTACCCAGTCGAGTTCGGTCTTGTTGATCCGTAGCCGGCCGAGAATCAGGGCGGTCTTGTGAATCAGCTTGTACGCGGCAAACTGACCCTGAAGATCTGCAGGCGCGGGCAGTATCGGCTCGTCCGTGTCGTCTTCGGTCTCGTCGTACTCCAGGACAGCGACGTCGGAGAACACTTCTAGCAGCGACGCTCCGCTCCCACCGGGATCCGACAGATGATCGCGCAAGAGCGGTGCACACACGGATTGTTCAATACCCACGGCCGACGACAGGCGCTCGATGACAGCCGCGGCCTTGGCTGCTTGACGCAGATGATCGACGACAGCCACGAGGGTGTATTCGAGCCGCTGCCGCCGGACCCGAAGCAGCGCCGGGTCGACTCCCGCGAGTTTGGCTTTGGCATCCGCGGCGACCAGGACCAGCGACAAGTTGGCATCGATGAACTGCGCGGCACCCGCCTCTGGAGTCGGATTGGGTACGGCAGGGGTTGGCTGCAAGTCGACATCGATGATGTCGAGCGCCTCGTCTGCAACTTCCGCTTCGAGCACGACACCGAGCGCATCTGCGAGCGCCTGGCGAATCTCGTCGTCGGAGCCGACAAAGGCTGGTTCACCTGAAGGTACCGGTATCGGTGCCGCTTCGGGCAGAGGAATTCCGGCTTCGGCGGCGCGAAGCGCGGACCCGAGCTCGAACAGCAAGAGACCAATGTCGGTGTCGTCGGGTTCCAGCGTTGCCGGTTTGGTGTCGACGTGACGCAACAGGTAGTTGAGCTCGTCGATGGAGAAGCCGGATTCGCGGATGAAATGAACTCCGTCGACAAACGCCAGCGCGCCCTCTGGCTTGGTGGCATCGAACGGATCGATGCCCGTCAGCGCCAGCGCCGCGACCAGCTCGCGTGCGGTCAGGTTCAGCGCGCGGGCCAGGGAAACGTGGCGAGAGAGCGCGGACAGGTTCGCAAGATTCAGGTCCGCTGGCTGCGCACCGAGGAGCGGCAAGAGTTCTGTGAGCTCTTCGGCCGTCGCCCCGAGCGCGGCGGCAATGGGTGTGAGCTGGCCCGCGAGCCCCTGCGCAATAGGGGCTTTGAGCTCGTCACCGTTGCTATTGATTTCGAAGGTGCTGGCAGGGTTGACCTCGAGCGACGGATCCAAGAAACGCCAGTCGTAGGGAGAGCCGTCCTCGTTGCGCTCGGGGTGTGGCGTGAGCTGATTGTCGAACGTCAGCTCGAAGCCACCGTCCTTGAGCTGCTCGGTGAGACGAATCCGCCAGCGGCGCGTGTCGAGAGGACCCCACCAGGTCAGGAGCTCGGAGACCGGACGCTTCAGATCGGTCGCGAGGCGCACCGCTTGGACGACCTTCTTGAGACAGGCTTCGTCAAGCGTTCCGCCACCGAGGACCGAGATGGCCCGATCCTGATCCAACGCCGACCAGCCCAGGCGCCGCTGCAGGCGGATGAAGCGGTGCATGACGCCCAAGTGCGTCTGCGTCACGCCGCCCAGCGTCGCGTCCTCGGTATCACAGGTCGACTTGTTGAACGTGACCTTGAGCGGCCCCTGCTTCTGTACGAAGTCAGTGCGGAGCAAGTCAGCGAGCTCGGAAAACGCCATGCCGTGCTCGGTAAACGACGGGGCGGCCTGGGCGAGGAAGCGCGAGACATTCGAGAGCGTCGTGGCGAAGTTGGCATCGCCAACAAGCCCCCAGAATTCCGCTGGCGTGGGCGCTGGCTGCGACTGGCCAGCAATGACATCCCACTCGCGGGGCGACATGCCGAGGGTCTCGATGGCGACACCCTCGCCGCCCCGGGCAGCCTCGGCGCCCTGGAGTGCCTCCATGACGCGGTAGCGCGGCATGCCGAGATGCCCCAGGTACACGCGCGCCTCCTCGAGCCACAGATCGAACGGCAAGTTGAACGGGTAGACCGCCTCCCTGCCCGCGGTGTTTGCTTCCGCGCCAGCCAGGAGCTGGTACGCCTCCCGACGCAGGTGCTCGGGGTGAGCCCGCAAGTCTGCAGCAGTCCCGGTGGTCTGATAATTGACGGTGCCCTGCGGCGGTGCGATCTGAAGCTCCAGCGTCTCGTTGACCAGATCGATGTACGGCAAGGGGGTGTTGGTGTTCGTGCAGGATAGCTCTATGCCGCCGATATCGGCGCGTCGGTCGTCGAATAGGATGTTGAGCGCCGACTTGTTGGGCGCCGTGGACGGGCGACCATCAAGCCAGTTCAGCGTGTCGACCAGGTACGCCGCGGGACTGTATACCGATTGGCAGTGCCCGCAGGAGCAGAAGTCTGGGCTGCCGAAAAAGTCGGCGAACGCCGGCAAAGACGCGTTGGGCAACGCGTACATGGGCGTCGCGTTGAACGCCGGCGCGTAGCGGGTGGCGACGACCGTGGCCAGCGCCGAAGCATTGTTCGCTCGCCGGAACACCCGTTCCGCGGCCGCGCGACTGCCGAGTTTCTGCTCGTAGGTGCGCATGAACGCAGCTCGCCCCAGGGCTCGTACCTTGGTGGCCGAGTCGAGCCCATCGGCCAGCAACTTCTCCATGGTCGCGATGCGCTCGCCCGGCGGGGCGATGCGATAGGCGCGCTCGAGCTTCTTCATCACCGTGGCAACGGCTTTGGCTTCGGCCGGGTTGGCGGTGAAGCTCAGTGCGTTGGGGTTAGCGGCCAGGTACGTGTGGACCGACGTGGCGCGAAGGTTGTAGCTCGGGTTGCTTGCGAGGAATGCCCCGATGCGGTCTCCGTCAGGGAAGTTGGCAACGCGATGCGCGACCATCTCGGTGGGCAGAGCATCCTCTATGACGCGGAAGATGAGTTCCGCGTATTCTTCTTCGGTGGTGCCCGCTGCTTTGAGATCCGCAGGGAGTTCGGCACCGGCATTGCCGCCGGTTCCCTTGATGAGGTCGAGCAAGCCCTGTTTGTCGAACGTCGCGAGGTCCTCGACCTTGGCTACGCCCTTGGATTTGAGTGCTGCGTTCAGCAGCGCGTGATTCTGGGTGGCAACCGCAAGCTGCACCTCGAACTGAACGCGTTTTATCTCCGCGTTGGTCAAATCGCCACCGGTGCGCACCGCCTTCCAGAACTCCTCCGGTGTACCCGTGTGCTTGATGTAGCGATCGGCGAGCTTTGCTCGCTTCGCCTTGGAGATGCGCGCGGCCTCGAGAACCGTGCCCACCGACGTGATATCGGGAGCCGCCGGATTGGTGAGGGCCTCGGCGACAGAAAGCTCGTCGAGCTTATCGAGCGCCTTGGCGGCGTCCTTCTCCCGCCGCGCGGGGATGTCGTTGGCGGCCAGCGCGGCTTTCACCGCGGCGCGGCGTTTCGCCGGGTCCTGGACGAGAAGGGCGGCCGTGCTCCCAATGCTGATGTGGTGCTTGCCGATGCCGTGGATGATGGCGGCATCGAGTCCCGTATCCTTGGCAACCGCGTACGCCTGCCGAAGCAGGACCAGCTCGCGCGGTGTGATGCCGCTCCTGAGCGACAGGCGCGCCAGGGTTTCTTGATCGAAGCCGACGATCTCAGGCGTCTTGACGCCCTCGGAGGCGAGAGCGGTCTCGACGGTTTTCTCGATTCGCTCAAAGGTGGACGCTCCCCGGAAAACCTCGTCGCCGACGACAAAGGTGACGCGTTCGTCGGGCCCCGCGTTGCCGATGATCCGTGGCCGGGTCTTCTCGATGCCTCGGTGCGCGTCAACGACGAGTTCGATACCGAGGTCGATCGGGTCTTTCGGCTGCGGGTACTCGAAAGCGAAGTTGCCGTTCGCGTCGGTTTTCGCGGAGCTCTGGCGGTCAAGCGGCATTGTCTTGATGATGCCCTGGTGGAAGAACTTGAGCTGCGCGTCCTTCACCGGCGCGCCGTCGGCCCTGAGCACTCGGCCAGAAACGCGGTAGATCTTGGGCTCGTCGGTGGGCGTGGCACCGATCAGCTCGTTAAGCTTTTTCGCCGTGGCCTCGTCGACTTCGCCCAAGGTCTGAAGACCGTGCGTCTTCTGGAACTCGCGCACAGCGTCCCGCGTGCTTGCGCCGAAATGCTGGGCGACGCGTTCGGTTTGCTTGATATTGTGGCCGAGCTTGATGAGCACAGCGTGGAGATCGGCGACGGTGTCGCGTCGCATGCGGATTCGGAGGGGGAAGGTGACTTCGTTCATCGCAGGACCACCGTTGTTCTCATTTGTCCGCTGTCGGGAGGCGCGCCCCACAGGTCTAGCGCTAGCGTATGTCTCATCAGACTACCGCGAAGCACCTCACTGCTCCCTTACTGGAATGCCTAGCTTTTTCCATGATGCCTTTGTCGCCTTGGCTGCCGCCGCACCGGCGTTGTTTGACTCCCAAAGCTGCCCGAAGACTTTGGTCGGCGTTCCCTTGGGCGTCGCTGCATACGGTCGGCCGGGATCATGCCCGATCTGATAGCTACCAGGCCCACTTCCACGCCTTATTGGACTGGTGATTCCCCACTTGGCCAATTCCCGCCTTATCAAAGGAGAATTCATAAAGTTGTCGATGCTTCGGCGAACCGGAGCAGGTATGTACCGCGAGTTGTTGGGAGTTTCGAATCGAACAAGTTCCCACGCCGGTATCGGGTTCTTGCCGGTTCCCCTGGGGGCTTTGAAATCCGGGCTACCAGGGCCTGACTGTCCTCCTCCGCCGCTCTGGCGAGCGGGCGAACTTCGACTCCACCGACTCGGCGGGGCTACACCCGGAGCCCGCGCGGTGCTTCCTACGCCACCGAGGCCCGCTACCGCTCCGGCGAATGTATACGTAAGCCAAGCCAACTCGAGGCGTTGGGCCTTGAGAAGTCTGACCTGGTCCTGAACTCGAACCGCCGCATTCACAATATTGGGCGTGTTTTCAGCGTCGAACGTACGCCTGCCGGACGAGTCGGTTGGAAAGATAATCCCACCCTCTTGCTCAAACGACGTTGAACGGGGGCTAGACCCAAAGTTGATTTCAGACCATGGAACCTCGAGCGTTGAGCCGTCGGCGTAGCTGAATACGAGAGAGTCAACGGTAAGCGTCCATTGATCGCCGCGAGGGTCCACGTATACGAGCCGGTTATCCACGTAGCGGTTCGAACCCCGAACTGTCGATAGAGTGCTCGGCCGCGATTTGCGGACATCAAGGTCAGTAACCCCTACTTCAGGATCCCGCACTGTAGGTAGTTGCAGCCCTTCCACCGGTGGAAGACCCAGTTCCGCAGCATCCACGAGCCTACCTCTGACAGCTTGAGTTCCCGCCGGATCGAGCAAGCCAACCGGATTGTTCCGGCTGTACCGAAACAAGTTCGTCCCATCGACAAGTCCCGCGGGATCGGCACTCGTCCACCGTCCGAGCCACGCCGCGTAGTACCGCGCGCCGTGGTAATAGAGGCAGGTTTCGTCGTCGCGCTCCTTGCCCGTATATCGATACCGCTTGGCACTGACCTCGGTTGCAGAGTGCGCGGCGTGCAGCGAGGTCCCGCCGAATGGGAAGTACTCCTCGTAGCTGATGACTTGGGCTGTCCCGTCCAGCTCCATGGATGAGGACCCCAGGTGGTTCGACACCTGGTAGCGTTGGCGTGACGTCACCTGGAACGTGGCGGCGGGAACACTCGTATCAACCGTCTTGGTTTCGACGAGTACGACTCGGTGCTCGTCGTCCATCACATGCAGCGTTTCGCGACCAAGCTCGACGGTGGTGCCGTTGGCTTCGTATTTGCGAAAGACCTCGGAGCCGACGTAGATTCGCTCTTGCTTCTTGCGCGGCGCCTGGCCTTCAGGTGCAGAGTGTTCGGTGACCTTACGCACGCGCTCTCCGGTTGCGTCGTAAGTGTAGTACGTCGTCTGGGGCATGCCGCTGTTCACCACCTGCTGCGCAGTGGTTTGCAGCCGGTTCGCATAGTCCCACACCATGAGCGGCAAGTGCGGCATGGTCACCATGTTGCCGGCGGCGTCGTGGGTGTACTTGCCGGAGAACTGTCCGGGCGCATCGCCCGGGATGTTGGTGCCGAGGAGGCGATTGCTGGTGGTGGCGTAGTCGTAATGCCGAGTCCAGCCGCCAGGACCCTGCCGCGGCCGGTGCTTCATTTCGAGGATGTTGCCGACCTCGTCGAAACGGTACTCTTCGCGATAATGCTGGAGCGCTTGCATGTCATTGGGGTGGTCGACACGCAGGCGCATGGGGTCGGCGTGGGTTGGCTGCTGGCCGGGATGCTCGCGTCCTTCGGCTTTCGTCAGCTGGTAGATGCCGTCGTACTCGTAGAAGCCGTCCCCGCGTATCAATCCAGGATTGCCGAGGTTCTGCACGCTCGTGAACGATACGCCATCGGTGATCTGAACGATGTTGCCGGCTGCTTCGTAGGTGTAAGCGAGGTCCTGCAAGACCTGATTGTCGCTGGAGCGTTGAAGCTTCTGGTGCGACAAGCGAAAGGTCTGCTCGTCGTAGCGATAAGTACAGACCGTTCCATTCCCGTGCTTGACCTTGATGCGTTGGCCGCGTGCGTTGTAGTCGACGTTGTCGAGAAATGACGTCGCCCCTTGCGCACCACGGACGCGCACGCTCAGCGTTTCGAGCAGTCCCGCTTCATTGTAGGTTGGCAAGGTGATGCTGCCGTCGGGCGTCGTCTGCGAGGTGACGCGATCGAGGGCATCGAACGTTGCCGTGCTTGTGAAAGTCTCGGCTTCCAGGCGGCCGCCCGCGGCCGCCTCCACAGCGGCCGGGTTGGTGAGCGCATTAAGCGCTGACCAGTCCGGCGCCTGTTTGTACTCGGTAGCCAGCTTGCGCGCGCTCTCGATGAGGTTCCCCTTGAAATCGAACTCGACGCTTTTAACGACCCCAGCACCGTCATAGATGAGATGCGCCTCGCCACGCAGGTTCAGGTCGCGAGCCTGCGCGTGCTCTTCCCCGTAGGCGGTACGCTGCACGAGCGTTTCGCCACCGCCAGCACCCAGCTCGCGCACAAACATATGCGTCGGCCGCTGAAGGGCATCATAGCCGTGGCGAATCACATGTCCGCGTGCGGTGAAGGAACGCGCAGGCTTGTTGGCGACATCGGGGAACATGCGCAGCTCACCCGCATCGGGACTCGTGCTGAAGATCGCGCGGCCCAAGACATCGAAGGTCTGGCGTAAGGTCTCGATGCCGCGGGCATCCGTGATCGCCAAGGTGTTGCCCTCGATGTCGAGCTCAGCGCGCGTTTCGAGCCTGCGCGCGCCGTCATCGGCAACCGTCAGAAATGGCCGCCCGAGAGCGTCGGAGTGCGCGACGGTGGGGGTGTTCTGGTGTTTAAGCGACTGCGTGGCCGCCCGCTGCTCGGCGGCTGTTCCGGCTTGCCGCTCTGCCAACCAGGGCGTGCCGAACACGGTATCGTTCTCGTCGAACGAACGCTGCTCCCAGGCATCGAACTCGACCTTGACATGGGTGCCATCGGGATTGTCGGTGCGGATGAGCCGCCCGAGCGGATCGTAGCGCAGGATTGGCGTCACCCCGGATTCGACCAGCTCGGCCTCGTCTTCGTACTCGGACGTCGCCGAGAAGAACGGCTCGTATTGCTTGATGGGATTGCCCTTGTTGTCGAACACCGTGCGCCCCGTCCCAACCCAGCGCGGATCGACCGGCGTTGGCACGAAGGCTCCAGTGTTCGGGTCGCGCACGAGGGCGTCCCCGGGTTCGGCATGGACCTTGGTCATCACCTCACGGCCGGCCCCATCGGAGTAGGTGAATGACCGCTGGAACTTGATGTTCTGTGCGCCGTGCTCTTCTTTGGCTTTGGTCGCGACGAAGGACGGCAGCGGGCTCTGGCCGCCCTTGGTGTTCTGGTAGCGGAGTAGGTCGTAGGTGATCTCGACAGTGGGATCTGCCAGCGTATCGCCTTGGCCCGCGCCCTCCTTGCCCATGACTGCGGTCTTGACAACCATGCCGAGCTCGTCGAACTCCACCGCCGTCCGGTTGGCGTTTGCGTCGCTCACGAGCACAGGCGCGAGCACCCGATAGTCGTTGTCTCCGGCTTTGATGGGTTCGCCTGCGACAGTCAGGTCACGCTCGCCCGCAGTCACGCGATTGCCGACGGCGTCTTCGGTCTCAAGAACGAGCAGGCAATGCGCGTCGTACCGAAGGATGGACTGATTGCCGAAGGGATCGACGGCCCGGGTGGCCTGAAAGAAGCACTGAGGGTCATAGACGACCCGGCCCGATGGCACTCACCAGAGGCCATCCTCATTAACGTAGCGTCCTTCGTTTTGAATGATGCCAGCGTCGATGCGATTGCCGTAGGCTTGCGCGAGAAGACCCGGCGTAAAAGCAACCGTCTTGGTCTCGTGCGGTAGTGCCCGCTCGCCGATCTGGCCGAGCGGCAACGCGGCCGAGAGGTCGTCGGTGTTGTAGAAGATTCGCTGGCGCTCGACGGTTCGGCGCTCGACGATGTTGCCGACGCCGAGAGTCTCATACGGAATGTCCGTCGCGGCCCCCACCGCAGTGCGCACATCATCAAGCGATAGTAGGCCTGAAGCTGGCACCTGGAGCCCGGTGAGCTCACTGGCCGCCGTTTCGACCGGAACCCCCAGCCTGTAGACGCCCTGCACATTGGGCTCGTTGGCAAACGTAGCGTCAGAGAGCAACGCCCACAGCTTTGCCTGCTCGGGCTCCAGGGGCTGCCGGCGCGGATAGGCGATGGCCGCCGACTGGGTCACGTTGCCGAAGTCATCGACTTCGAGCACGAGTTCCTGCTGGACGCGGGGGTCGGCGGGATTGCGCTCGTAGTGCAGGGTGAGCGTCTCGCGCGGATGCACGAACAAGACGGCATAGACTTCAGCTTCGGCATGCTGGAGAAGGCGCGTCTCGTAGTTCTGCTCGCTGACGGTGTTGGGATGAACACTCTCGGGTGTGTCGTCGAGGGCGTACACCTCTTGCCGCAACGTCTGGCCGCGAAGAGCCCCAACTGCCTCTCGTTCTTCGCGGACTGAAAGCCCCTGCGGCAGAATCGTGTCGCGCAGTATCGGTGGCGCCTGCGGGTCGCCCGCATAGTACTCCTTGGCAAGCTCCAGCTCGAGATGTTCGCGGTCAAGCCAGGCACCCGTGTGAAACCAGGTCTTCGTCAAGACCGGTGGCAACCTGAGCTCATCCGGTGTGGCATCGAGCGCCGCCGGAAACAGGCCACTACCCTTGTCACCGGAAAACGACTCGGCATCGAGAGTCTCTACAAACGCAAAGCCGCGAAACTCGCGCTCGTGGCCGTCGAAGAAACCGTGGTGGTAGCGGTAGCTGGTGACCAGCCTGGATTTGGCGATGTGGTCATAGGTCTCGATGCGCTCGATGACCTGCACCGGGAACGGCAAGCGCGTGGGCCACGGCGTGCCCGCCTTCTTGTCTTCGAGGTAGAACTTGGTCGACGGCGTGTAGAGAATGCGCGTCTCACCGCCGAGGTTGTTGTCGATGCGCTCGAGAAGGTGGGGCTTTCTGCCGCCCATCAAGTCGATGTAGGCAAGGGGCCGGTCTAGGTCCGCGGGCAAGGCCGAGGACCACACCAGGCACGCGGTGCCCTGGCCGAGCAGATCGACCACGGTGACATTGGCGATGGTATCGGTCGGCGGCACCGAACGAATCGGCACCGCTTCGGCGAAGCTGTTCCCTGACTGGTTCAGGTGAGCGGTCACTTCGCGCCGACCGAGGTAGACGAGGTCAGTCGTGCCCGAGCCATCGATGTCCGCGAAGCGAATGCGACGCGGATCGAACTGATCCGGTGCATCGAAACGAGGGCTCTGGCCCATGGAGACCTTGCGCCCGAAGCGGCCGTAGCCGAGGTTGGGCCAGTAGCAGATTTCGCCGCTTCTCACCCTGACGAGGTCCGAGAGGCCATCGCCGCTCATGTCGGCCAGATGAATGGTCTCAGTGCCGTCGGCGAAGACCAGCGCCGGGCCGCTGTTCTCGTCGATGGGCTTGCGGGTGCGGGTGGCAGGCTCGAAGCCCTCCTTGGCGCGCGAGCGGTACCAGACGAAGACCTCGTGCTCGGTGATGAGCACGTCGGGGTGGCCGTCGCCATCGAGATCCACGAAGCGCAGGTTGGGGTCACTCCAGTCGATGTTCGGCAGATCGCGCAGCGGCACAAACGGCCGCCAGTCTCCTGGTTCTCCCTTGCGCGGTGAGACGCGCTCGAAGTAGCCGGCCAGCGGCGGGCTGTATTGGAGCAGATCGAGCTTGCCGTCGCCGGCCAGGTCGGTGAGCTGATGGGTGCCCACTGCGAGCTCGGCAGGGGCGGGCAGCGTCTGTTGCCGACGGGGTGGGCCGAGGCTGCCACCACCGAGGTTCTCTTTGTAGAACCAGGCGCCTTCAGTGGCGGTGAGAACGCCCGGAAGTCCTTCACCATCGAGATCGACCCACTGGCTCTGGCCGGCGATGCCCGCCGGAATGCCCTCGAGACTGTCTCGATCGAGGATCTCAAGCCTGTCGTGAATGTCGGGCAGAATGTAGCCACACTCGAGGGTTGGAAGCTCCTTGCTCGTGTACCCACCTTGGCCATCCGGCTTGTGGCCAGCGTGGGTGACCTTCGCCAGGTACGTAAGGATGGGCGTATCGCGGTAACCGAAATCCGTCGAGCGCACGAGCTGCGGCGCCGGGCCGAGCTCCGGGAAGCGATGAAACATCAGCACGCGCTGGCACAGTCGATAGGAGCGGACCTCGAAACCGGCGCGATAGGACGAGAACGGATCGAGGCGCACTGGCCAGGGCTTTGCTTCTTGCGGCGTCGGTCGCTGCACGTCGTGCTCGCCGTAGTCGAAGACGACCTCGAAGAAGAATGCGGTGTCGTCATCCGGCTTGTGATTGCCATACTCGACGCGCTTCAGGTACCGCTGGGCTGTGGAGCGAAAGGTCCGCGTGCCGCTTGGCGCAACCTCGAAACGGTTCTGCTCACTGGTGCGGCTCACCTCGACGCCAGCACCATCTTCGGCTTTGTAGTGGTAGCGGGCGATGTTGCCGTGGTCGTCTCGCGTCTCCTGCAAGAGCCACGAGAATACGTGTCGGGAGTCTTCCGGATCGGCAAGGCGCGCCTGCGGGTCCTTGCCGTAGATGCTGGTAACGTTGTCCTTGGTGGTCGCCCGCCAGTGCATCTCGCCGGTGTCGCGATCGGTCCAGCGCTCGATGCGAGCAAACAGCCCCTCGATTCGCGGATGGTAGCGTTGTACCCGATAGGGCGTCGTGCCCTCAGTGCGGTCATCGAAGTCCAGCAGAGTGCCTGAGCCACTCAGAACGCGCTTGGGCACCAGGTCCTCGGCGCCGGACAGAATGAAGACGTCCGACTCCGTTCCATCGTCGTAGCGCGGCAGCCCCTTGTCGGTCTTGCGGGTGAACTGCGGCATCGAGAGCGACCAGCCAACGCCGAACGGACCATTGCCTGCACCCGAGTCGTAGCCCAAAGACAGCGCGACATCGAAACCGCCGCGCCCGGGCGAGGTCGCGATGGGCACCGTCAGCGAGCCCGTGCCTGTGGCGACGTTGGCCTGAAACTTCTCGCCGATGCCCCGGATGGCACCGCCGCCCGTCGGCAGCGATAGCGAAGGCAAAAGACTCCTAGGCGGTTCCGGCGAACCCGAAGGTTCTCGGTCCGCGGTAGACCGGATAGACGACCCTGCGCTCGAGCTGCGGGGACCGTTACCAGGATTTTGTCCCTCGCTACCCTGCAGCGCACGCACGCTCTGCCCTCTATCCATGAACCCTGACGCTTTCCTATGTCAGTGTAGCCATAGTTTCGCGAGCAGGTTTTTCTGCGTGCCCTGCCCACCAAGCCAGTTGCCACCGTGGCCGCGCGCTGGGGTCGAAGCCCCGGGTGATCGCCGTTGCGTTATCCCGCTCAGTCGAACAATCCGCACGGGGCGGCAACCGGGAAGCTTTCAACTTGGAAGCTTTCGCTTCGAGGAGGGTCTTCTCGATCACCTTGGATCTTCGATACACGCGATGATCCGTATGGCCCGGCTGCAGGCCAGGCAGGTTTCGATATCGATGCCGAAGACCCGTGTAAGGCGCTGATCACATCGGCCGGTATCGGCCAGGAGCAGTCCTTCAGCGAGAGTTGATATAACGCAGAGCTAAACTGCGAGCTACGAGGCGAGAAGCGCCGACGTAGCGAGTCAGGCTGAGTGACGTGTTATGTGGCTGTTTGCTTGAGCAGTGCATTCCACTTTCCTTTTTCGTTTTTGTTCTGTACTTGATAGATACGCTGTTTTTCTCTCCACCTATAAAATGTATCGCGCAATTCGGGTCTCTGTTGTAGCTCAGATTGGTACCGATCAAATGCACTACGCAAGTCATTTGCCAGCTGTTGAATATTAAGAAACAACACAGAGCAGCCCGAATCGTAGCTGAGGTGTTTTTCCTTGCTCCATGAAACACCCAACTCTATCGGTTTCTCCGACGCATTTACTACAGCTTTAGTTGAGAAAGAATGGGCTAAACCATTTCTCAAGGCATCATAAATTGATTTGGAAACCGCTCGCCATGGTTCGGGGAGCAAGTAATTTTCGAAAAACTCTTGACCCCCGTCTTTCCTCCCATACCGTAGTGTTCCTAGCGCCTCACAAGCAGCTGTAATAAGAAGTGCAGCTGCGTAGTTTCCGCCCTTCGTGGAATTCGTGATGATCTCCAGATCGTTCAATACAAACGCTTCCAACTCTATAAAATCATCTTTAATTTTGCCGAATTCAACTGCCACGGTGGTCTCCTACATCAGGCTTTCAGCCACATAACACCGATGAACGAACATGCTGCCTTTGCCGGCACGGCAGCTCAGGGTCCTGGCCGTGTCAAAACAGAAAAAATCTGGTCTGACTCAAGAATCTTCTCCCTCAGCTTCCTGTTGAGCCCACACAAGCCATTGCTTGGATGATTGCCGACTGATGCTGTAGTGAGATCTGGAAATCATGAAACCATCAGAAAGCACATATCTCACCCTTATGGGCCTTGACAACATGGGAAAAAGGGCTGTTACGCCCTCGAAGCCCTCATCAAACCATTGACTCCCAAGATCTTTATGACACGCTTCATGTTGTACGCCAACACATGAAGACTCATTTCCGTGCTCACATTTGTGAGCCGCTTTGTCGCGAAGTGTGTCGCCCCCATCCAAGCCTTCAGCGTGCCAAAGGGATGCTCCACCGTTTGTCGTCTTAGGCGCATCATCTCTGGATTCCAATCGAGGCGTGACTGTGCGGCTTCAAGCACATCTTCATGCTCCCAGCGCTTGATCCGTCGTTGCTTACCAGTCGTGCATTTTTCTTTCATGGCGCAGGTTGCACATGCCGAACTCCAGTAAGCATGCAGCTTCATTCCTTTATCTATCGTTTCATACCGCCATGTCAGCTGCTGTCCAGCGGGGCAGGAATATTCATTTCTTTCAGGGAGATACCGAAATGCGTCTCTTGGGAAAAAGCCCTTTGCCTGGCTTGGCGATGTCAGCGGCTTGGGGAGATAGGTAGTGATCCCTTCCTTGTGACAGGCCAGAATCTCCTCGCCCTTGAAATAGCCTCTGTCAGCCACGACCTTTAGCTCCTTGATGCCAGTGGCCTCCCGCGCTTGCTTGGCCATATTAGAGAGCTGCCCTCGGTCATGCCCGACGTTGGTCACCTCATGGGCCACAATCAAATGGTGCTGGCTATCCACTGCAGTCTGTACGTTGTAACCCACATTTCCGGTACCTCTGCCGCTGGTGGCCATCGCCCTGGCATCCGGATCCGTCAAGGACACTTGCTGATCGGGAGATTTCAGCCTCTCTTCCTCAACTGCTTGTAATCGTGCAGTTTCTTCCCGGAGCTTCGTGATTTTTTCCTTCAGGTGCGCTGTTTTGGCCTCGGCCAGAGCAGGCTCATCTCGGTCGGCAGCATCAAGCTGACCAAGGTATCGGTTGAAGCTTTCTTCGATCTGTTCAAGGCGACGCTTCATCTTGGTCGCGGTGAAGTTTCGGTTGCGGTTGTTGACCGCTTTGAACTTGCTGCCATCGATGGCCACGATGGCTTGGGAGAACAGCTCCAATCGCTGGCAAAGCACGATGAACTCTCGACAGACACGGCGGATGGCCTCGCCATTGTCCTTTCGGAAGTCCGCGATCGTCTTGAAATCCGGTGTCAGGCGCTCCGTCAGCCACATCAGCTCGACATTACGCTGCGTCTCGCGCTCCAGGCGGCGACTCGACTGGATGCGATTGAGGTAGCCGTAGATGTAGAGCTTCAGGAGTACAGCGGGATGATAGGCGGGCCTACCTGTCGCATGCGGATCGACACCCTTGAAACCAAGCTCTCTGAGATCGAGGCCCTCCACAAACGCCTCAATGGCACGGACCGGGTTATCGTCTGCGATGAAATCGTCCAAAAGCGCGGGGAATAACGTGCTTTGATCTCGGGCCTCTCCTACCACGAATCGCTTCATCGCCATTTCCTCAGCGGACCTTGGCAAAGTATAGCGGCCGGTGCGTTTTCACACAGCCTCGGTCGTTATCGGATATTGATCTCGCAGAAAAATCTGCGTTCCCGACCCCGACCACACAAGCACCAAGGCACAGGGTTATTGCGCAACCTGATTGAGACATTTGTTGGTTCAGCCACATGATGGCGCCATCCTTGTGCCCCCTGTTGCCTGTGCCCGAGCCTCCAGGACGCCTTGATTCGTAGATACCTCATCACCCTATTTCATTTTTCTTAGTATCGCCAGTGAGAGGCATCATGCCCATCAAACGTTGCCCTGAGCGCCGCCCGGCCGGATCATGATCAGTACAGCCATCCGACCCGGGAGGAAAAGACGATGATCGACGAGATCGACAGGCAGCACCTGACGCGCTGCGTGGCGCTGGCCGAGCAGGCGCTGGAGGTCGGCGACGAGCCGTTCGGCTCGGTGCTGGTGAGCGGCAAGGGCGAGGTGCTGGCGGAGGATCACAACCATGTGGCCAGCGGCGATGCCACCCAGCATCCGGAGTTCTTCCTTGCCCGCTGGGCGGCGGAGCACCTGACGCCGGAGGAACGAGCACGGGCCACGGTCTATACCTCCGGCGAGCACTGCCCGATGTGTGCAGCGGCCCATGGCTGGGTGGGGCTGGGGCGCATCGTCTATGCCAGTTCGTCCGCGCAGTTGGTGGCGTGGCTTGAGGAGATGGGCGTCGGCCCGCCGCGGGTGCGCCCGCTGCCGATCCAGGAGGTGGTGCCGGGGGCGGTCGTCGAGGGGCCGGTGCCGGAGTTGGCCGAGAAGGTGCACGCATTGCACCGCCGCCTGCACGACCTGTGAGGCGCCCTACTCGCCCCGCCGGCCGAGGATCCGGTACTCGCCTGTCTCGTGATGCTTGGCCTGACGAACCAGGGAGGCCTGCATGGCCCGGGCCGCGGCGGCGGTGGAGGCCGAGAGCGTATCGGCCAGCTCGGCCCGGGTGCGCTCGAATTCCTGACGAAGCTGGTCTTCCATGGCCGGCCGGTGACGCGTCTCCTGCAGCTTGAGCAGGGCCACTTCGCTGCCGACGATGCCGGCCAGGGTCACGGCGGTGGTCAGCGTGCCCGCCACCACTGCCCCCGGGCCGGTGGGCGCGGTGACCGCCGCGGCGGCGCCGCCGGTGGCCAGCGAGCGGGCGGTGCCCGCGCCCAGACGGGCGGCCAGGCTGCGCAGGGCCATCCGGCCGCCCTGCATCGCGGCCCGGCTGCCCAGACGCCGGGTCAGGGCTCGGCCGGCCACCAGGCCGAGACCGCTACCGCCCACGACGGCGCCGCCCCAGCGGGCGCTGTCCAGCCCCTCGACCAGGGCGTGGTCGAGCAGGCTGTCCAGATCGAGCCGCTGGAATTCATTGCCGCCCTCCTCCACTGTCACCTGGCGAGGAGCATAGCGCGCGTGCAGGGACGCGGCCAGCTCGCCGGCCAGCCCCTGCTGCGCCTCGGCCAGGCGCTGCGGGTACTCCGCCTGAAGCTCGGCGAGGCCCTCCTCGATGCCGCTCGGCGCGATCAGGCGCGCCTGGCGCTGCGCGTCCAGCCAAGTGTCCAGATCCCCCATGAGCGCCACGCCCAGACGCGTGTAGCTGCCCGGTGCCGAGAAGTACCAGTCCAGGTAGTCCGGTACCGCGGCTTCCAGTGGCGCGAAAGCCGTATCGAGGCGGTCGTCGACCCACGGGGCCATGCGCGCCGCCAGCTTCTGCTCTGCCTGGGTGGTGAGTGCGGTCAGGTCACGGGAGAAGGCGGCGTGGGTCTCGGCATCCAGGGTCAGCGGCTCACCCGCCACGATCACCCGCCACAGCGGCGCCTGGCTGCGGGCCTCCAGCCAGCGATGGCCCCCCTCGAGAAGCAACAGCAGGGCGATAACCACCAGCAGCGACAGGCCCCAGCGATGCCAGCCACCCGGCAGGCAGCGCCGCTTGCGGGCATCGTGGATCGACGCGTTCGATGCGGTCATGGCGACTGCTCCCGAGACTCCTGTTGACGGTGGCGGGTTACCGCCGGTCGCTCCTTGCGCAGGGCATCGACCCCTACCAGCAGGCGGACATAGGCCCAGGCGACGGCGCCTTGGGTCAGCAACAGCAGCAGCCAGCCCAGCAGCGCCACGGGGGCATCGAGCCCGAGCCGCTCCACGGCGTTCTGCATGGCCCAGTACTGGGTGATCTCGGCGCTGCCGGCCAACCGCTCGAAGAAGGCCAGCAGCGAGTCGCCCTCGCCACCCGACAAGTGCTGAGCGATCGCCTCCTCCCAGCCCAGGCCGACCAGCCAGGGCTGGGGCAGCCAGAACGCTGCAGCCACCAGCACCAAGGCCAGCAGGCCGGCCACGGGGGGCACCAGCAGGCGTCGGGTCACCGCCGGCAGCCGCTCGTCGATCACGTGGCGCGCCAGGCGGCGGCGCAGCCACCGGCGCGCCAGCACCAGGCCGACCGCCCCCACCAGCAGCAGCGGCCAGACGACGAACGGCAGCAGGCGCAGCTTGACCAGCAACACCAGCACCAGCAGGGCTCCCACCAGTTCATGTCGTAGCACCATCATAACGCCGCCACGCAGCCAGCGGTGCCAGGGTGAATCGTCGTACAGGTACTGGTCGAGCCAGGCCCGGCGCTGCAGCCGGGCCGCCTCCAGGCTGCCGGCCACGATCAGCTGGGTGGCCACCACCCAGGTCGGCAGGAACAGCGCGTCGGCCAGCGCCTGGCTGGCCAGCGACCACAGCAGCAGCAGCACCACCACCAGGGCGAGCGGCCAGTGGCGCTGGAGCCAGGGGAGCATACGGCGTCTCGCCATCAGGCCTGCTGGGCCAGGGCCTGCTCGACGAAGGCCTCGCAGCGCAACCGTGCCGGCCGCTCCCTCAGCCCCGCCCAGTAGGTCTCGAACTCGGCACGCCAGGGGATGGTGCCGAAATACAGCCCCCAGCCGAGGTGGGAGCCGACATAGACATCCGCCGCGCTGAAGGCCTCACCGGCGATATAGCGGCGCCCGTCGACGGCGCCGGCCAGGGTATCGAGCAGCGTGGCGTAGTCGCCACATCCCAGTCGGCCCTGCTGCTCGACGGTCGGCTGGATACCCAGCAGGCCGTTGAGCGAGACCGCGGTCTCGAGCGGACCGGCCGCGAAGAATAGCCAGCGATAGTAGTCGCCTCGGGCGTTGGGAGGGGGCGCCAGGCCGGCGGCGGGGAAGGCACCGGCGAGATAGGCGCAGATGGCGGCGGCCTCGGTGACCACCACGTCCCCGTGACGAATCGCCGGCACCTTGCCCATGGGGTTGAGGGCCAGATATTCCGGCGACTTCATGGTGGTGCCGTATTCGAGGACTACCATGCGATAGGGGACGCCGAGCTCCTCGAGCATCCAGTGGACGATTCCGCCGCGTGACAGGGGGTGGGTGTAGAAGATGAGCTCATTGGGATCGGGAACGGCCGCCGCTACGGGCTCGCTGGCAGACGGCTCGGCCGTCGGGTCGAGCCTGGCCAGCCCCCGGTCGAGTTCCTCGGGTAAGGCCTCGGCCACCTTCTCCAGCACCTCATCGGCCGGCGTCGCCAAGGGGTTGGCGGCGTCGTTCCGCACGCGGGTCAATCCCAGCGCCAAGGCATCGAGCTGCGCCTCGGTCAACGCCAGCGAAGGCAGCCACACGCCGGGGGCGAGGACATACCCCTCGCCGGGCGTGCGTTCGATCTCCACCCCCACCGCCTTGAGCACGCCGATATCCTGATACAGCGTGCGTAGTGAGACGCCCAGCGTCTCGGCGAGGTGCGGCCCGTTCAAGGGGCCTGGATGGTGGCGCATCACGCGGAAGAGGTCATGCAGGCGGGTCGTTCGGGACATGGCAGACTCCTTGTGTGCCTGGCGTGCACGGCCAGGCGTGGCCAACATCATGCCTCCGACCAGGAGCCAGCGCCAGCCGACCGACGTCACAGGCAGGTGGGAACGGCGCTCCCGGCGTGATCACGGCGACGCGACGCTATGGGTAATGCCGATTTCCGTCCCGTTGCGCAGCGTCTGGTAGACCACGCAGTAGCGCTCGGTCAGGCGCAGCAGGGTGTCGAGCTCCTCCTCGCTGGCCTGCGTTTTCAAGTCGACATAGAGGCGGATCGCCCGGAAGCCGGCCGGCGCCTCCTTCTCCACGGCCAGGGTTCCCCGGAAGTCCAGGTCCCCCTCGGCCCTGATCACACCGTCCTGGATGTCGATACCCAGCGCCGTGGCCACGGCCCCCAGGGTGACACCGGCACAGGCCACCAGGGCCTCGAGCAGCATGTCACCGGAACAGGCCAGAAGTCCCTCCCCTCCGGCGGCCCGGTGCAGGCCCGCCTCGACCAGTGCCCTGCCGGTCTCGATGCGGCAGGTGACATTCTCGCCCAGTTGCCCCTGCGCCCGCAGGGTGATCAGGGCGCTGTCCGGATCGTCCCGGTACTTCTGCTTTAAGGGTGCCTGACGCGCCCGTAACGCTTCGGTCTTCATCGTTTCGCCCTCCTGCCGGGAATATACCCTTGAGCATGGCTGCTACCAGCCAGACGCTCCACCGCCTGCGGCGCGGCGCCCACATCGATGGCCTGCGCGTGGATGCCACAGTCAGCATGCAACAGCCCGCCACCGGAAATACCGATGGCGGGCTGGAGGGAGTGGCGCTGGGCGCTGGGCGCTGGGCGCTGGGCGCTGGGCGCTGGGCGCTGGGCGCTTAGAGCCTCACTGCATACGAATGCCGCCGTCCAGGCGGATCACCTCGCCGTTGAGCATGGGGTTGGTGACGATCTGCTCGGCCAGAAGGGCGAACTCCGCAGGCTTGCCGAGGCGCTTGGGGAAGGGCACGGAAGCGGCCAGGGCCTGGGCGGCCTCGTCGGGGATCTCGCTCATCATCGGGGTCTCGAAGACCCCGGGGGCGATAGCCATCACCCGGATGCCGTGGCGGGAGAGCTCGCGAGCCGCCGGCAGGCTCATGCCCACCACCCCGGCCTTGGAGGCACTGTAGGCGCACTGCCCCACCTGGCCGTCGAAGGCGGCCACCGAGGCGGTGTTGACGATCACCCCGCGCTCGCCGTCCTCGCCGGGAGCATTGCCCGCCATGGCGGCGGCGGCCAGGCGCATGACGTTGAAGGTGCCTACCAGGTTGATCTGGACGGTGCGTGAGTAGGCATCGAGATCGGCCGGGTTGCCCTCGCGGTCGACCAGTTTGCCCACGCTGACCACGCCGGCGCAGTGCACCACCCCGGCGAGGCCACGGCCTTCGGCGAGTTCGAGGGCGGCATCGATGGCGGCCTGGATGTCGTCACCCGAGGTGACATCGCCGCGCACCGCGCGGGCGGCCTCGCCCAGCTTGCCGGCATGGGTCTCGACGGCATCGCTAAGGTCGCAGAGCACCACCCGGCCGCCTCCGGCGACCAGGCGCTCGGCGGTGGCCGCCCCCAGCCCGGAGGCGGCACCGGTGATCAGAAAGGTATTGTCCTTGACGTGCATATCAGCTTCCTAGAGTTGAAAAGCAGCGGCCGAAAGTACTCGAGGCTGTTCCGTCGACAGGGCTGCGAGGGGCGCTGTGAACCCCTCCCTGGGCGCTACCGATGCCATCCCTGGCATAGGACCCCTCTGCGCCCTGTCCCTGGCGCCTCTCGCTTCAGACGCTTGCGGTTGTCATTGTGCAGCACTGGTTGCAGATTTCTCGGCGGCGTCGGCGCGCAGCTTGAAGCGCTGGATCTTGCCGCTGGGGGTCTTGGGCAGCACGTCGACAAACTCGATCACCCGCGGGAAGGCGTGGGTCGAGAGGCGCTCGCGCACCCGCTGGCGGATCTCGTCGGCCAGTTGCTCACTTGCCTCGAAGCCCTCGCGCAGCACGATATAGGACTTGATGATCTCACCGCGGATCTCATCAGGCTGGCCCACGGCGGCGGATTCGGCCACCGCCGGATGGGTCATCACGGTGTTCTCGACATCGGTGGGGCCCACCCGGTAGCCGGCGGTGGTGATGATGTCGTCATCGCGTCCGGCGAACTGGAAGGTGCCGTCCTCGTTACGGATCACCACGTCGCCGGTCAGATAATACCCTTCCGCGAAGGGATGCTTCTCCTGCCACGTATAGCCTTGGAAGAAGTGCGCCGGGGAGTTGGCGATGTCCACGGCCAGCACGCCCGGCTCGCCCGGAGGCAGTTCCTGGTACTCGGCGTCGAGGATCGCCAGCCGGTAGCCGGGCATCGGCACGCCCATGGCCCCCACGTGCTTGGGGTGATCCAGCGCGTGGTGGTTGTTGCAGGTCATGCCGGTCTCGGTCTGGCCGTAGTGGTCCATGACCGGGCAGCCCAGGGAGCGCTCAACCCAGCCGACCACCTCGGTGTTGAGCGGCTCGCCGGCGGAGCTGGCGCGATGCAGCGTCAGCGTCTCGTGGGCGTCGTCGAACAGACCCGAGGCCTTCATCAGGCGGTAGGCGGTGGGCGCGGCGGCGAAGTTGGTGATGCCGTGACGCTGCATGAAGGCCAGCGCCCCCTCGGCGGTAAAGCCCGCCTCGCAGAAGTGGGTGGTCACGCCCAGTAGCAGCGGCCCCGTGATCGCATAGTACAGCCCGTAGGCCCAACCCGGGTCGGCCATGTTCCAGAAGCGGTCGGTCTCGCGTAGGCCCACCGCCAGTTCCATGTAGAGCGCGAAGGCCGGCATGGCGGAAAGCGGCACCGCCACGCCCTTGGGCTTGCCCACGGTGCCGGAGGTGAACATCTGCAGGAAAGGCTCGTCACGGGACAGGCGCGGCGGGGTGGCCTGGATGGGTGCATGAGCCAGGGCCTCCACCCAGTCCAGGTCATCGCTATGCTCGGGCGTCGGACCACCCACGGCCAGCACCGGCGGGCACTGGGTCAGGCCGTCGAATTTGAAGCGGTTGGCGTGATCGGTAATCACCAGCCGGGTGTCGGCACGGCCCAGACGATAGTCCACGGCGTCGGGACCGAAGGCAGTGAACAGCGGCTGGTAGACCGCGCCGATGCGCCAGGTAGCCAGCACCGCCACCAGCAGCTGTGGCGAGCGCGGCAGCATGCAGGCGATACGGTCGCCCACGCCCAGACCGCGCTCGGCGAACCAGCCGGCCAGCTTGGCACTCTCGGCCTCCAGCTCGGCATAGCTCAGCGTGTTGACCTTGCCCTGGGTGTCCTCGTGCACCAGCGCCAGGACGTCGCCACGCCCGGCCCGCAGATGGCGCCCGCAGCAGGACTCGAAGGCGTTGGCCTGGCCGTCGCGATGGTCGTCGAGGCGCGCGATGACGTCATCGATGGAGAAGGTCTCGAGGTAGGCCTGGTACTCGGGAAGGGTCGCTTGGGTGCTCATGTCATGCCTCTCGCGGTTTGTGCTTGTTGTCGGCAGGGCAGGTCGCGAACGGGAAGCGGGCGTGCGCGGCCACCTGCGTTGCAGCGTCAGCCGATGCAGATATTCAGTTGACGTAAACGTCAACCTAGCAAGTGCTAGGGACAAGCTAGAGACTCCCGCGCAGCGGGGCAAGCCCTGAAGCGACGAAAAGGACTAGACGATGGTCGAGCGCGTGGACGCGCCAGGCATGCGCCGGATCACGAGGCGTCGTGGGTGATCATCGCGACCAGCTCATGGGCCAGGTCATCCGGCGAGCGCGAGCCGGCGGGATCGTACCAGCGCGAGGTCCAGTTGAGCGCGCCCATCACGAAGCGCGCCACCAGAAAGCGGTCGCCATGGATCAGGTTGGCGGCCAGGGCCGCATCGATGACCTGCTCCCAGAGCGCTTCATAGGCATCGCGCAGGTGGCTCAGGTGGTCACGCGACTCCGGGTCGAGACGGCGCCACTCGTAGAGGGCCACGACATGCGCATTGCGGTCGGTGAGCAGCGTCTCTAGGTGCGCACGGGCCATGGCCTGCAACCGTGCCTCGGGTGTGTTGTCACACTCAGCAAGGGCGGCCCGCGCAATGGCCAGGGCGTTCTGGGTACCCTCCTCGATCACCGCCGCGAGGATCTCCTGCTTGTCGCGGAAGTGATGGAAGAGGCTGCCGGACTTAATGCCCATCTCCTGGGCGAGCATGCGCACCGTGGTCCGGTCGAACCCCTCCTGGACGAACAGCTGGGCGGCCTGTCGGGTCAGCTCCTTGCGGCGCGGGGAGTCATTTATTACAGTCATCGACGTTCACACTAGCGCTTGCTTGGTTGACCCTGAGAAAACCATAGCCCCGACGCCGGGTCAACGCGTGCCGGGGCGTCCACAATGACAACATCACCCGCCATCGGCCCGTACCGGGGCCATAGGAGTCATCATCATGAGCCAGTCCACCGACATCGTTTTCCTCTCCGCCGCCCGTACCCCCATGGGCGGCATGCTGGGCAGCCTCGCCAGCCTGACCGCGCCGACGCTTTGCGCCACCGCGATCCGTGTCGCCATCGAACGGGCCGGGATCGAGACCTCGGCTATCGACGAGGGCATCATGGGCTGCGTGCTGCCCGCCGGCGTCAAGCAGGGGCCGGCCCGCCAGGCCATGCGCCAGGCCGGCATCCCGGATACCATCGGCGCCACCACCATCAACAAGCTGTGCGGCTCGGGCATGAAGGCCACCATGCTGGCCCATGACCTGATCCGCGCCGGCAGCGGCGAGCTCATCCTGGCCGGCGGCATGGAATCCATGTCCAATGCGCCCCATGTGCTGACCAAGGCGCGTACCGGCTATCGGCTGGGCCACGGCGAGCTCAAGGACCACATGTTCCTCGATGGCCTGGAGGACGCCGAGACCGGCAAGCTGATGGGCGGCTTCGCCCAGGAGATCGCCAGCGAGCGTGGCTATTCCCGCGAGCGCCTGGACGACTTCGCCATCGCCTCGCTCGAGCGCGCCATGGAGGCCACCAACGCCGGCCACCTCAAGGCCGAGATGGCCCCGGTGACCGTCACCAGCCGCCAGGGCGAGACCGTCGTCGAGCACGATGAGCAGCCCTTCCAGGCCAAGCTGGACAAGGTTCGTAGCCTGCGCCCGGCCTTCACCAAGGACGGCACCATCACGGCGGCCAACTCCAGTTCGATCTCCGACGGCGCCTCGGCGCTGATCCTGGCCAGCCGGGCCGCGGCGGAGAAGCATGGCGCCAAGCCCATCGCCCGGATGCTCGGTCATAGCACCAACTCGAAGCATCCCAGCGAGTTCACCATCGCGCCGGTGGGCGCCATCCAGAAGCTGATGAAAAAGCTCGACTGGGGTGTCGACGACGTCGATCTCTTCGAGATCAACGAGGCCTTCGCCGTGGTCACGCTGATGGCCATGGATGACCTGGGGCTGCCCCACGACAAGGTCAACGTCTTCGGCGGCGCCTGCGCCCAGGGCCACCCCATCGGTTCCACCGGTTCGCGGATCATCGCCACCCTGATCCATGCCCTGCGCACCAAGGGCGGCAAGCGCGGCATCGCCAGCCTGTGCATCGGTGGCGGCGAGGCCACCGCGGTGGCCGTGGAACTGGTCGACTGATGGAGGCCGTCACTCTCGACTCCCCGGCGGGCGACATCCATGTCGCCCGCTGGCGTCCGGACACGGCCGATGCGGGACGAAGTCCCATCGTTCTACTGCATGACTCGCTGGGCTGCGTGGCGCTCTGGCGCGACTTTCCTGCCCGGCTAGCCGACGCCAGCGGCCGGGAGGTGTTCGCCTATGACCGCCTGGGCTTCGGGCGCTCCGATCCGTACCCGGGTCGGCTTCCGCTCAGCTTCATTGATGATGAGGCCCGAGGCGCCTTCGCCGCCGTACGGGACCACCTTAAGCGCGAGCGTTTCGTCCTCTTCGGCCACAGCGTAGGCGGGGGCATGGCCATCGAGGCCGCCGCACAGCACCCTGAGTCATGCGAAGGGCTGATCACCGTGGCGGCCCAGGCCTATATGGAGCCACGCATCCTGGCCGGTATCCGCGAGGCAGAACAGAGCTTCACCGACCCGGACCAGCTGGCGCGGCTTGCCCGCTACCACGGCGACAAGGCCGAGTGGGTACTGCGCGCCTGGGTCGATACCTGGCAGACCGAGGCCTTCGCAAATTGGAACCTGGCGCCGACGCTGGCACGGGTCCACTGTCCTACCCTGGCGATCCATGGCGAGCAGGACGAGTTCGGCTCACCGGATCAAGCCCGTTACATTGCCGAGCGGAGTGCAGGGCCCAGCGGGGCACGGATCCTGCCCTGCGGCCATGTGCCCCATCGCGAATGTCCTGAGCGGCTGATCGCCGCCGTCGAGGGCTTCCTAGCCGACCTGCCAAAACGCTAGGCTCTCACCCCCTGGGCGCCGAGAGGCGATCCAGGCGCAGCCGCTCGCGGCCGTCGAACAGCCGGCGACTGCCCGCCGCCACCGCAGCCAGGGTGCCGAAGCCGGTGCCTAGGGTGATGGTGAACATGATGAGTATCTGGTACTTCACCGCCAGCCCCGGAGATGTGCCGGCGAGTATCTGGCCGGTCATCATGCCCGGCAGGCTGACCACCCCCGCGGCGGCCATGGCATTGATCATCGGCATTAGGCCGCTGCGCATGGCCTCGCGGCGGATATCGCCGATCGCCTCCTGCCAGCGTTCACCGAGCATCAGCCGGTTCTCTATCACCGCCCGCTGACGCCAGGCGGTGTCGGTGAGTCGGTCCAGCGCCAGTGCCACCCCGGTCATGGTGTTGCCGAGCATCATGCCCAGCAGCGGGATGGCGTACTGGGGGCGATACCAGGGCTCGGGGCCGATGATCAGGGTCAGGGTGAGCACGGCGACGGTGAACGATGACAAGAACATCGACAGGGTGCCGATGCCGAAGGCCCAGCCCCCCAGCAGCCGGCGCTTCTGGCGCGCCATCACCTCGCGTCCGGCGATCAGCAGCATGGCGAGCGCCATCAACGCCACCCAGTGCAGGCGTGCCGCGGCGAACAGCGCCTCCAGCACCAGGCCAACCAGGGCGAGTTGGATGACAGTGCGCGCTGCCGCGATGAGCAGGGTCTTGCCCATGCCCAGCCGGGCGACGGCCGTGCAGCCGGCCAGAGCCACCACCATCAGGGCCGCCAGGGACAGTTGCCACCAAGCCAGCGCGATCACGTCCATGCGCCCTCCTCTACCACCTGCAGCCGGCCATCGAAAAGACGTCGATGGCGAGTCGCCACCCGGGCGATCTGTCCGGGATCGTGCGCGACCCAGAGGACCGGCCAACCCCGTTCGCGGATCCGTGTCGTGAGCCAGGCTTCCACCCGCCGGGTGGTGGCCTCATCCAGGTTGGCGGTGGGCTCGTCGAGTAGCAGTGCCGCGGGCTCCCGACTCACCGCCCGCAGCAGCGCCAGGCGCTGCTTCTCCCCCGATGAGAGCCGATTCACCTCCCAGCCGAGCACCTCGGGCGCGAAGCCCAGCGCCTCGAGGTCCCCGGCATCGGCCTGATCCTCGAGGAAATGCTCGCCCACCGTGTCCGCCCACCACTGGCTCTCCGCCGGCACCAGCATCACTCGGGCCCGCCACGTGTGTCCGGAGACCGACGACTGGGCCGTCTCACCCAGCCATACCTCACCGTCGTGGGGCTCCAGGTCGGCCACGGCACGCAACAGCCGACTCTTGCCGGAGCCGCTGGCTCCGGCAAGGCAGAGGATCTCGCCGGGCGCGATCGTCAGGTCGACGCCGGAGAGCTCACCGATGACGAGCCCTTCGAGACGTAGCGAATCGTTGGCGAGCAAGACGATCTCCATTGGCAGGGAATGACATGGCGCCGAGCATAGCAGCGCCGGTCGCCCATCTTCATGACAGGCAGGATTGAAGATATATGGATTAACATATATTTTAGCCCTCATCACCCTGTCGCCTTAACCGCAGCCCGGCGACATTGCCAGGAGTCATCACATGACAGCACAGCAGTCGTCACGAGCGCCCAGCGTCGCGGAGGGCATGGGGCTCTTCGAGCGCTTCCTCTCCCTTTGGGTGGCGCTGGCTATCGTGGCCGGCGTGCTGCTTGGCCAGCTCGCCCCGGCGATCCCCGAGACCCTGTCGCGCTTCGAGGTCGCCCAGGTGTCGATCCCGGTGGCGATCCTGATCTGGGCGATGATCTTTCCCATGATGGCGCAGATCGACTTCACCGCGGTGCTCGGGGTGCGCCGTCAACCCCGAGGACTGCTCATCACCACCACGGTGAACTGGTTGATCAAGCCCTTCACCATGTTCGCCATCGCCTGGTTCTTCCTGACGGTGGTATTCGCCCCGCTGATCCCCGAGCACCTGGCCAGCCAGTACCTGGCCGGCGCCATCCTGCTCGGCGCGGCGCCCTGTACCGCCATGGTCTTCGTATGGAGCACCCTGACCCGGGGCGACGCCGCCTACACCTTGGTTCAGGTCGCCCTCAACGACCTGATCATGCTGTTCGCCTTCGCGCCCATCGTGGTCTTCCTGCTCGGGGTGTCCGACATCCCGATACCCTGGGACACCGTGGCCCTCTCGGTGGTGCTCTACATCGTGATTCCGCTCACCGCCGGCGTCGTGACCCGTCGCACCCTGATCGCCCGCCACGGCAGCGCGTGGTACGACAACGTCTTCATGAAGAAGGTGGGCCCGATCACTCCCATCGGGCTGATCATCACCCTGGTGCTGCTGTTCGCCTTCCAGGGCGAGGTGATCCTCGCCGCGCCGCTGCATATCGTGCTGATCGCCATCCCGCTGATCATTCAGACCTTCCTGATCTTCTTTCTCGCCTACGGCTGGGCGAAGGCATGGAAGGTGCCCCACAACGTCGCCGCTCCCGGGGCGATGATCGGCGCCAGCAACTTCTTCGAACTGGCGGTGGCCGCCGCCATCGCGCTGTTCGGTCTGCAATCCGGCGCGGCGCTGGCCACGGTAGTGGGCGTGCTGGTGGAGGTGCCGCTGATGCTGGCTCTGGTGCACATCGCCAACGGCACTCGCCACCACTTCCCGGCGGAGCCATGATCCTCGAGATCACGTCCCGAGCCCTCGAGTGGCGGTCCGCGGGACCTCTCAACAGAGCGCGGCGCGACGCTCCGGGCGGTTGCCCATGCCCGAGAGTCGCTCGCGCAGCCGCGCGAGCCGAGGGCTGGCCCCTTTCGCGGCGGCCTCCAGGGTGGTCATCATCCAAGTGGGCAGGCTCGGCTCGAGGCCGTAATAGACCCACTGCCCCTCGCGGCGGTCGTTGAGCAGACCGCACTGGCGCAGTTGCGCCAGATGCCGCGACACCTTGGGCTGTGAGGCCTCCAGGGCGTGGGTCATCTCGCAGACGCACAGCTCGCCCTCGCGCAGGATGAGCAGGGTCAGCATCAGGCGCGTCTCGTCACTCAGGCACTTGAACAGGCGCAGCGGGTCCAGCGACATCGGGGGCTTCCTTAAATGGGTCTCGTCATCATTCTACGCAACTGCCCCGCGCTGGCGAAGTTCAGACCTGAGCCTCCCGCGGCAGCGCCAGGGCCATCAGCGCGCTGGCCACCACCAAGGCCGCCGAGATCCACAGGCAGGCGGCGAGCCCATACACCTGGTAGACACCGCCGGAGAGCAGCGTGCCGAGAAGGCGCCCCATGGCGTTGGCCATGTAGTAGAAGCCCACGTCCATGGAGGCCCCGTCGGCCCGGGCGTAATGGACGATCAGGTAGCTGTGCCAGCTGGAATTGATGGCGAACAGCACACCAAAGGCCAGTAGGCCCGCCACCAGCCAACCTACCTCGGCCAGTGGCAGCAGCGCGAGCAGTGCCGGCAGGCCGGCAAGCGCCAGGGCCCAGAACGCCGTGACGCCCCGCGCGCCGCCCTTGACCAGTCCGGTGAGACGCGGCGCCTGGGTCTGCACGCCGCCGTAGCCGATCACCCACACCGCCAGCAGGCCGCCCACCGTCCAGTGGCTCCAGCCGTGCTGGTCGTAGAGGAACACTGGCAGCGCGACCACGAACCACACGTCCCGGGAGGCGAACAGGCACAGCCGAGCCGCCGAGAGCACGTTGATGGCCCGGGACTTGGAGAACACTTCGGAAAACTTGGGCTTGACCTTCTGGCGGCCCAGGTCGGCCTTGAGGCGAGAAAGCGACAACCCCAGCACAACGATAAGCATCAGGGCCATGGCGAGCACGGCGCCGCGGAAGCCGATCAGCGTCAGCAACAGTCCGCCCAGGAAGAAGCCGGCCCCCTTGAGCGCGTTCTTGGAGCCGGTGAGGATCGCCACCCAGCGGTAGAGGGCACTCTGGGCACTGGCGCTGTCCCTGGGCACCAGCACCTTGACCGCGCTCTTGGCACTCATCTTGTTGAGGTCCTTGGCGATCCCCGACAGCGCCTGGGCCGCCATCACCCAGGGCACGGTCAGCGCCGCCGCGGGCACCATCAGCATGGCTAGCGCCACGATCTGCAGGCCAAGCCCGACGTTCATGGTCCGGTTGAGCCCCAGTCGCGCCCCCAGCCACCCCCCCACCAGGTTGGTGACCACGCCGAAGGCCTCGTAGAAGAGGAACAGCAGCGCCACCTCCAGCGGCGAGTAGCCCAACTGGTGGAAGTAGAGCACCACCAGCATGCGCAGGGCGCCGTCGGTGAGGGTGAAGGCCCAGTAGTTGCCGGTGATCAGCAGGTACTGACGCACCTCGAAGGGCAGCGCCTTCACGCGGCTCGCGAGCCCTCCGGCCTCAGGCATGGCCCACCTGCACTCTCTCTTCCGGCCCCCGCCCCACCTTCAGGGCCAGCTCGGCGGTGCGGTTGGCGTAGCCCCACTCGTTGTCGTACCAGGCGTAGAGCTTGAGCTGGGTGCCGTTGATTACCATGGTCGAGGGCGCATCAATGATCGAGCTTCGCGGGTCGGTCCGGTAGTCGATGGACACCAGCGGGCGTTCTTCAAAGCCCAGGATGCCGGCAAGCTCGCCTTCGGCGGCGGCCTCGAGCGCCGAGTTGACCTCCTCCACGGTCACCTCGCGCTCGAGCTCGAAGACCATGTCGGTGAGCGAGGCATTGGCCAGCGGCACGCGCACGGCATGGCCGTTGAGCTTGCCCTCAAGCTCGGGGAAGATGGCGGTGATCGCCTTGGCCGAGCCGGTGGTGGTGGGAATCAGGCTCATGCCGCAGGCCCGCGAACGGCGCAGGTCGGGTTTGCTGGGAGAGCTCGGGGCGTCGAGGATGACCTGGGTGTTGGTGATATCGTGCACCGTGGTCATGGAGCCGTGGCGGATGCCGTAGGTCTCGTGGATCACCTTGACCACCGGCGCCAGGCAGTTGGTGGTGCAGCTAGCTGCGGTGACGATGCGATGGATGTCAGGGTCATATAGATCGTCGTTGACGCCCACCACCACGTTGAGTACGCCCTCCTCCTTCACCGGCGCGCTGACCACCACCCGCTCGACGCCCTGGTCGAGATAGGCCTGCAGTTTGTCACGGGTCTTGATCTTGCCGGAGCACTCGATGGCCACCTGGCAGCCCGACCAGTCGCCCTTGTCCAGCGCCTTGTGGGTGCTGAAGGCGATACGGCGGCTGTCCACCACCAAGGCGTCATCCTCGGCCTGGATGCCCTGCCCCGGCGACCACTGGCCGTGGACCGAGTCGAACTCCAGCAGGTGGGCAAAGGTGGCAGCATCGCCGCCCGGGTCGTTGATGCGCGAAAGCTCGACCTCGCCGGCCTCGACGCGCGGCCAGAGGCTGCGCAGCACCAGGCGGCCGATGCGCCCGAAGCCATTAATGCCGATACATAGTGTCATGCTGCAGCCCTCGTCGTGATGGATATCCATGATATATGGAATTCCATATATAAAGGCACCAGATGTCAATCATATGACAAGCAAAGACGACGACGGGAGGCCATGGCCTCCCGGTCGTTGGTCGCTCTGGTATTCGGCCTTAGCCGTAGCGGCCGGTGATGTAGTCCTCGGCCTTCTTGGTCGCCGGGTTGGCGAACATGGTCTTGGTGTTGTTGTACTCGATGATCTCGCCCAGGTGGAAGAAGGCCGTGTAGTCCGCCACCCGCGCCGCCTGCTGCATGTTGTGGGTCACGGTGATGATGGTGAACTGCCGCTTGAGCTTGTCCATCAAATCCTCGATGGTCGCCGTGGAGATCGGGTCCAGGGCCGAGGTGGGCTCATCCATCAGGATCACGTCGGGCTGCACGGCGATGGCCCGGGCGATGCACAGACGCTGCTGCTGGCCGCCGGAAAGTGAGGTGCCTGGCTGATGCAGCTTGTCCTTGACCTCCTCCCAGAGGCCGGCATCGCGCAGCGCCTTCTCCACCAGTTCATCCTGGTCGGCCTTGCGACTCACCAGGTCATGCATGCGCGGCGCATAGGCCACGTTGTCATAGATCGACTTGGGGAAGGGGTTGGGCTTCTGGAACACCATGCCCACCCGGCGGCGCAGGGCTACCTCGTCCATCTTGACCGCGTTCACATCGAAGCCGTCCATCTCCACCAGCCCCTCGAGATGCACGTTGGGGATCAGGTCGTTCATGCGGTTGAGACAGCGCAGGAAGGTCGACTTGCCACAGCCCGAAGGACCGATCAGGGCGGTGATGTTCTTCTGGTAGATATCGATGTTGATGTTCTTCAAGGCTTGGGAGTCGCCGTACCAGAGGCTGAGATCACGCACGCGGATGCTCAGCTCATGGTGGGCGTCTGCGTTGCGGGTCACCGGCTGGCCGGGTTCGGGACGGGAGCTTTCGTGACGTGACATCGGCGCGGTACTCCGCTCGGCAACGTGAATGTTCATATCTGGATACCCTGTAACGTAGCGTGGCCTACCAGCGACGCTCGAACTTCTTGCGCAGCATGACGGCGGTGGCGTTGAGGAAGATCAGGATCGCCAGCAGCACCAGGATGCCACCCGCGGTCTTCTCGACGAAGGCCTTCTCCGGCTCCCCCGCCCAGGTGAAGATCTGGGCCGGCAGCACGGTGGCCGCCTCGGTGAACGAGGGCGAGACGTCGGGAATGAAGGCCACCATGCCGACGATGATCAAGGGTGCCGTCTCGCCCATGGCCTGGGCCAGGCCGATGATCGAACCGGTCATGATGCCGGGCATGGCCAGCGGCAGCACATGGTCGCGCACCACCTGCCAGCGCGAGCAGCCCACCCCGAAGGCGGCGTGGCGGATCGAGTCCGGCACGCTGCGCAGGGCCGTGCGGGTGGCGATGATGATCACCGGCAGGGTCATCAGGGCCAGGGTCATGCCGCCTATCAGCGGTGTGGAGCGGGGAACGCCGAAGAAGTTGATGAAGATCGCCAGGCCCAGCAGGCCGAACAGGATCGAAGGAATCGCCGCCAGGTTGTTGATGTTGATCTCGATGATCTGGGTCAGGCGGTTGTCGGGGGCGAACTCCTCCAGGTAGACCGCCGTCATCACGCCGATGGGGAAGGCGATGGCCAGCGTCACCAGCAGGGTCATCACCGTGCCCACCGCGGCGGCCAGGATCCCCGAGGCTTCCGGCATCTTGGAGTCGCCGCTGGTGAAGAAGGTGGTATTGAACTTCAGCGCCAGGTCGCCCTGCGCCACCAGCCTGTCGACGGTGGCCTGCTGGGACTCGGAGAGCTTATGCCGATTCCCCTTGAGATACTGGTCCACCTCGCTGTCGGCGAGTACCCAGCGGGTCTCGGTGGTGCCCAGCAGGTCCGGGTTATTACGCAGTTGTACGGGGATCATCCGCTCGAAGGTGCGGCTCACCAGGCGCGACACCTCGGGGTCCAGGGCGGCACGTCCCATGCGGCTTGCGTCCTCGTTGTAGTCGATCTCCACCTGGATCTGCGCCTGCTGGAAGGCGGGCAGGCCCTTGACCAGCATGTCGGCAAAGAACAGCACCAGGAACAGGCCAGCCAGCCCCAGGGCGCCCATGGAAATCCACTTCAGCCGCGCCGACTTGCGGTGTCGGCGCTTCAACTGGGCACTGATGTCGTCGAAGGATTGACTCATCTCGGCGGTTCCTCGGCGTTACAGGTTGGTGACGCGATATTTCTCGCGGAAGCGGCGGATCATGAGCACCGACACCAAATTGAGGCTCAGGGTGACGGCGAACAGCACCAGCCCCAGAGCGAAGGCCGAGAGGGTCTCGGCGCTCTCGAACTCCAGGTCACCGGTCAGGGCCGCGACGATACGCACGGTCACCGTGGTCATGTCTTCCAGTGGATTGGCGGTGAGATTGGGGCGCATGCCCGCCGCCATCACCACGATCATGGTCTCGCCGAGCGCGCGGGACACCGCCAGCAGCGAGGCCGAGATGATGCCCGGGAGTGCCGCCGGGATCACCACGTCGCGGATGGTCTCGCCCTGGGTCATGCCCAGCGCCAGCGAGCCCTGACGCATGCTGTCCGGTACGGAGTTGATGACATCGTCGGACAGCGAGGAGATGAAGGGGATGATCATGATGCCCATGACGATGCCGGGGGCCACGGCGTTATTGAAGGAGGCATCCAGGCCGAAGAAGCCCGCCACATCGACGATGATCGGCGCCACCGTGATGGCGGCGAAGAAGCCATAGACCACGGTCGGAATGCCGGCCAGCACCTCGAGGGTCGGCTTGGCCAGGGTGCGCACCCGCTTGGGGGCGAACTCCGCCATGTAGATGGCCGACAGCAGGCCCACGGGGATGGCCACCAGCATGGCGATGGCGGTGATCATGAAGGTGCCGGCGAACAGTGGCACCGAGCCGAACTGGGCGGCGCTGGCGCCCTCCTCGGCGCGACCGGCGGCGGCCAGGAAGCTGGCGCCCGGGTTCCAGACGGTGCCGGTGATGAACTCCCAGAAGCTGTGCATCTGGAAGAAGCGCAGCGCCTCGAAGACGATCGAGAACAGGATCCCGAAGGTGGTGAAGATCGAGATCAGCGCCGCGGTAACCAGGATCCAGCGGATCACCCGTTCGATGGCCTTGCGGGCATGGAAGTCGGGCCTCACCTGTGCGATACCGATCATCAGCCCGACGGCAGCCACCACCAGGCTGCCGGCCAGCAGGTAGAAGGTGGGGATCTCGGCCCCCAGCAGCAGCATCACGAAGCCCCCTACGGCGCCGACCAGGATCGCCGGACCGGCGGTGGAGAGCACGCTGAACCAGGCGTACTGGTCGGGCTGAGCCGTCATGGGCGTGCCGCTGTTACGTACCTTCATGGCCTTGGCCCGCCCCAGGAAGAAGGCGATCAGACCCAGCACCAGCAAGGTGCCGCAGAACAGGGCAAGAAGTTGGTCGGTCTGCATAGGTGTCTCTCGAAGGAATTCATCCACAGGTCGCGCCTGGCCGGCCGTGCCTCGCCGGCTGCGCCTCGCCGGCCGCGCCTCTCGGAACGTGAGACGGCCGGCAGCCAAGGGCTGCCGGCCGGGTCAGGCATCCCTGCCCGAAAGCTAGCTTACAGGTCGGACACCTGCAGCTGGGCGCGCTCGGCGACCTTCTCGCGGGTCTGCTCGCGCTCGGCCTCCGGCAGCGGAATCAGGCCGAGGTCGGTCAGGTAACCCCCCTCGCCGATCATGGTCTCGGACACGAACATGTCGACATAGTCATAGAGCGGCGGCACGTCCTCGGCATGCTGGTTCTTGACGTAGAAGAACAGCGAACGGGCGATCGGGTAGTCGCCGGCGCTGATGGCCTCGGCTTCGGGCTCGACGCCATCGATGCTGGAGGCGACCAGCGCATTGGGGTTCTCGACCAGGAAAGAGTAGCCGAAGATGCCGAAGGCATCGGTGTCCTCGGTGAGGCGCTGGACGATCAGGTTGTCGTTCTCGCCGGCATCGATGTAGGCGCCATCGGCACGGATCTCGGTGTAGCCTTCACCGCCGTAAGCCTCCATCTCCTCGGAGACTGACTCCATCACCAGCTCCTCGAAGGCGTCACGGGTACCCGAGGTGCTGGGCGGGCCGTAGATGGAGATCTCGCGATCCGGCAGGGCGGAATCGATATCGCTCCACTCCTCGTAGGGGTTGTCGACCAGTTCGCCGTCCACCGGCACCTGGGCGGCCACGGCCAGGAACAGCTGCTCGAGGGTCAGGTCCAGGGCCTCGTTCTGGCTGGACTGGGCGAAGACGATCCCGTCGGAGCCGATCTTGACCTCGGTGACATCGGTCACGCCGTTCTCCTGGCAGCGCTCCAGCTCGGTGAGCTTGATGCGCCGTGAGGCGTTGGAGATGTCCGGCGTCCCTTCCCCCACACCGTTGCAGAACAGGCGGATGCCGCCGCCCGACCCGGTGGACTCGATGACCGGGGTCGGGTAGTCGGTCACCGCACCGAACTCCTCGGTGACATAGCTGGCGAACGGATAGACGGTACTGGAGCCGACGATACGGATCTGATCACGGGCCTGCGCGACACCGACCACCCCCATGACGGTGGCAGCGATGACCGTGGTCTTGAAAGCACGGTGCTTGAGGATGCGGTTCATGGAGAGAGCTCCTGTTGAGAGAAGTGTTCGTCCTTCGCGAGACTCACGATGCCCCACGAAAGTGACAGCCTCATGACAACCGGGAGATCGCTGACGCCTGTACGCCCTGGCCTGCACCGAGGTCACTCATGCCCGGCACGGCCCGCCAGGACACGCAGCCCGAGGTTGCCCACCAGCGCCGCCCCCAGCATGGTCAGCACCATGGGCCAGGCGCTGTCCACCTCGAAGGCCCCCACCAGTACCCCGGCCAGCGCCCCGCAGGAGAACTGGATGGTGCCCTGGAGGGCCGCGGCGGTGGCGCTCATGTGATGGAAGTGGTCCAGCAGCGACGAGATCGCATTGGGCGCCACCAGGCCGATGGTCCCGGCGAACAGCATGATCAGCGGTACCACCGTCCACAGCGACTCCAGGCCGGTGGCCACCATGACCACCAGCCCGCCAGCGGCGGCGAGCTGGATGCCGAGCCCCAGGCGCAGGTTCTGCTGGGGGGAGCGCCGCCCCAGCAAGCGGATGTTGAGCCGGTTGGACGCGGCCATGGTCACCACGTTGGCCCCGAAGACCAGCGGGTAGTACGCCGGCGTGAGGCTGAAGTGCTCCAGATAGAGAAAGGGCGAGGCGGTGATGAAGGCAAACAGGCCGGCAAACGACATCGAGGCCGCACAGATATAGCCCATCGCCTCCCGGTGGCGCAGCACACTGGCATAGTTGGCGAGCACCTGGCGCGGCGACGCTACCTGCTGGTTCGGCGCCCGGGTCTCGGGCAGCCGGGTGCCCATCAGCCACAGCAGGAAGGCCGCATAGACCGCCAGGAAGACGAAGATCAGCCACCAGTCGGCCAGGTAGAGCAGCCCGCTGCCCACCGCCGGCGCCGCCAGTGGCGCCAGCATCATGATCATCGCCATGGTCGACATCACCCGGGCCGCCTCGCGCCCGCTGAAGCAGTCGCGCACGATGGCGGCGGAATTGACCACACTGGCCCCGCCTCCCAGGGCCTGCAGGAAGCGCCAGCCCAGCAGCTCGGGCAGGGTGTCCACCGTGGTGATCACCAGGCTGGCCAGCAGGAAGGCCACCAGCCCCCCGAGCAGCACCGGCTTGCGCCCCAGGCGATCGGAGAGCGGCCCGAACAGCAGCTGCCCCAGAGCGAAGCCGGCCAGGAAGGTGGAGAGCGACAGCTCGGTATGATGGATGCTCGCCTCGACCGCCTCGGCCAAGGCCGCCATGGCCGGCAGGTAGGCATCGATGGCGAAGGGGGCGAGGGCCGTGTTGGCGGCGACCAGCAGGGCCACGCGGCGTGCATCGAGGGTCAAGGGGCCTCCTGACGGGACAGCAGATAGGCGGCTAATGGTAACCCGAATCGAGCGCCGATGCCGGCCCTGCCTATATTCGCTCATTTGGCCTTGCTAGAGTGACAGCCAGATCCTAACGAAGGACCTTCGCCCATGGCAGACGACCTGCTTTCCCAGCTGAAATCCATGACCACGGTGGTAGCCGATACCGGCGACCTGGAGACGATCCGCCGTTTCCAGCCCACCGATGCCACGACTAACCCCTCGCTGATTCTTCAGGCGGCCCAGCAGGCAGGACGGCATCAGCGCCTGACCGAGCTCGCCCGCCATGCCACCGATATCGACGACGCCCTGGACGCGGTGGCGGTGGAGATCGGCAGCGAGATCTGCGAGCTGGTGCCCGGCTACGTGTCCACCGAGGTCAGCGCCCGGCTCTCCTTCGATACCGACGGCACCCTGGCGCGGGCGCGTTCGCTCGTCGAGCGCTATGGCCGCCACGGCGTCAGCCCGGAACGTATCCTGATCAAGGTGGCCTCGACCTGGGAAGGCATCCGCGCGGCCCGTGTCCTGGAGCGCGAAGGCATCCATACCAACCTGACGCTGCTGTTCAGCTTCACCCAGGCCCGGGCCTGCGCCGATGCCGGGGCGACGCTGGTCTCGCCCTTCGTCGGCCGGATTCTGGACTGGCATCGGGCCCATGACCCCGAAGCCGACTTCAGCGGTGACAACGACCCCGGCGTGCAGTCGGTGAAGCGTATCTACGAGCACCTCAAGGGACACGGCTATCACACCATCGTCATGGGGGCCAGTTTCCGCAACAGCGGCGAGATCAAGGCGCTGGCCGGCTGCGATCGCCTGACCATCTCTCCGGCTCTGCTCGGGGAGTTGGCCGAGAGCCGGGGCACGCTGGCACGACGGCTGACCCCGCTCGACGCCGAGACGCGAGCCCCCGAGCCCCAGGACGAAGCGGAGTTCCGCTGGGCGCTCAACGAGGATGCCATGGCCACCGAGAAGCTGGCCGAGGGCATCCGCAAGTTCATGGCGGATCAGCGCAAGCTGGAGGCACTGCTGGGCGAGCTACGCCAGGGCTGAGATGAGATGGGCTGGTCCAGCGGAAGGTTGGTGGTTGCCGAGGGTCCCCCTCGGCATGGCGTCAATGGTGGTTCGAGGAGGCGGCTTTCTGGGCCTCGAGCATCTCCACCAGAGGCTGGAACTCCTCGCGATTATGCTCGTTCATGTGCATCAGGATACGGTGTGCCTCGAGGATGCGCTGGTGCATCTCGTGCTCGTCGGCCGGCACGGCGGGCAGGTCGTGCAGCTCGCTGACCTCGGTGACCGGGGCATCGACCAAGGTGAAGAAACTGGAAAAGCCCATGACATCGAGCATGCGTCGCACATCCGGATTGTCGGCAATGATGGTCGGAGGCTGCTCGAGGCGTCCCTTGAGGGCCATCGCCACCTTGGCCAAAAAGCCCAGGGCCGTGGAGTCCACATTGGTGGCCTCACGCAGGTCGATCATTACCGTCTCGAGACCGGGGGTATTCGCCAGCCGCTGGGCCTGGGTGTCCAGGGTGGCACAGAGCGTCAGGCGCACGTCACCACACAGCTTGAGCACGAAAACTCCGGAATCGAATGCCGCCTTGATGCGGCCGCCTTCAGGGTTGATCATTACTAAATCCGCTCAACATCATGATCGTCAGGTCATCGGGCAGTTCTTCATGACCGGAGGCGTCCTCGACGCTATCTACCTCATCATCATCTGCCACTCGCCCCAGTTCAAGACTGTTCTTGAAATCGGCCAGGGTGTTGCTGACCTGTACCCGTCGCTCGAGTTCCCTGAGCCGCCTGTCGAGTGTCTCACCCGGCAGGCACTCCAGTATCCCATCCGAACACAGCCATAGCCGGAAGTTCGTCGGCAGCTCGCAGCCCAGCTGAGGGTATTCCACTCCCGGAAACAGGCCCACCGGCATCCCTTCACCGGTCAGCGAGTAAACCTTGCCTTCGACATCCAGGAGGGGCTTGGGCAGCGGCGCGCCGAGTGAATAGTGGAGGTAGCGGTGCCGGCGGTCAATCACCCCGAGGAACAGGGTCGCATGCTTGCCGATCCCCGTATCCAGCAACTCGCGATTCAGGGCCGCCAGCCAGCGTCCCGGCAGGGCCTCCGGGTCGTTGCCGTCCCACTCGGTCTGCCAGCGATTGAAGAGATACTTGAGCAGCACGGTCACGAAGGCCGATGAGGCGCCGTGCCCGGAAACATCGGCGAAATAAAATAACGTATAGCGGTCATCGAAGCGCTGGAAGTCCAGGAAATCCCCGGATAGGTAGAGCGACGGCGCCAGCCAGTAATCACAGGTCACGCCATTGACCGTCTGGGGATGTGCCGGCAGCAGCTTGCGCTGGATCTGTCCCCCCGCCTGCTGATCCAGGCGCAACATGGCGAGATGCGTCTCCAGGCTCTCATTAAGCTCGGTCAGGCGCGCGCGATCCCGCTCACGCTCTGCCGCCAGTCGACGCACCTCGATGACACGACGGATCATCCGGCGCAGCAGGTGACCGTGTCGTAGCGGTTCGACCACATAGTCGACCATACCGGCATCCACGGCCTGAAACAGATCCGCATCCTGACGGTCCTCGCTGACCACCAGGGTGGGCAAGCGTTCGGCGAGCCGCGGCCATTCGTTGGGGGGTACCGCCCGCGAATGGGCCACGATCATCACGGTCTCCGGCGGCAAGGCTTCGGCACTCTCCGCGGCGTATACCGCCAGGCCATCCCGAGCGATGGTCTCGGTGAGCGCATCACGCGCCTCGCCGGGTTCGTCGATCACACCGATCAGTAGCTTGGCACCCTGCATGTGTCTCTGCCTCAGTCGGCGAAATCCGACTCGTTGAAGTCGAAATCATCGCTGGCGAAGGGATCCTCGCCGAGTTCGCCGTCCTTGACCTCGAAGCGACGCTGCTGGAGCCAGCTGTCGCGAATGAAGCTGTAGCGATCCCCGCGGATCAGCTTCTCCTGGTCGAGCAGCCCGGCCCGGGTATCGATGACCCGCAGTGCCGTCAGCCCGATGCGCACCTTGTCCTCCTCCACATAGGTGAGGGGATAGGTATAGGCGTCCACTGGCAGGCCGGCCGTATCGCGCACCGTGCTCGGCCCCAGAAAGGGAAGCACCAGATAGGGCCCCCGGTCCAGCCCCCACACCGCCAGGGTCTGGCCGAAGTCCTCTTCCCGGCCGGTGATGTCCAGGCGAGAGGCCACGTCGAAGACCCCCGCCACCCCGACGGTGGAATTGATCAAAAAACGGCCGGTCGCGATGCTGGCATTGCTTCCCTTGCCCTGCAGCAGGCTGTTGAGCGCGGTGCGCAACTCACCGAGGTTGGTGAAGAAGTTGCCCACGCTGGTCTCGACCGGATCGGGCGTCACGAAGCGGTACCCTTGAGCCGCGGGCTTGAGCGCATAGCGATCGACGACCTCGTTGAAGGCGAAGACCCGGCGATTGAAGCCTTCCCAGGGGTCGTCGGGATTGCGCGGTTCAGCGCCTCCGGTCGTCGCACAGCCGGTCAGGGCGACCAGCGCCAGGGTGGCCAGCAGGCCACGGCAGCCGGCGAAAGAGCATCGTTTCATGGGCTCGAGGGCCTCCTTGCGCATGTTCATTGTCCCTGTTGTCATCGGCGACACACCATGACACGACCGGCAACCGGATCGTCGCGATCGAGACAGACAGCGATGAGCGACCCTGCTGCCCGGGGACGAGGACCAGGGTCGGGAATGATGGCGGGCCACTTCATGACCGTCCCCCCGTGAGCTCGGTCCAGCGACGCTCCAGGCGTTTCACCGATACCGGCATGCAGGTCCCCAGCTGCTGGGCGAAGAGCGAGACACGCAACTCCTCGATCCACCAGCCAAACTCGCGCAGTGCCGGATCCTCTACGCCCCCCCGACGCTCGCTCTCGCGGCGAGCCGCCAGGCGGGCCTCGAACTCCTGCACCTGCTGCATGTGCATTTGGTCACGCATGCGCTCCCGGGGCGCCTTCTCCAGGCGGATCATCGCGGCCTCCATGTAGCGGGGATATTCCGCCAGCCACGCCCCCGCCTCACTGACGAAGCCGGGATGTACCAGACGCTGCATCTGGGCCTTCAAATCACTGTATACCAGCGCCAATGACAGGTTGAGGTTCCCCTTCAACGCCTTGGTCACCCCCAGATGCCCTTCCAGCGCCTGCCTGAGCGTGTCGACCAGCGCCTCGGCCCGGGGCAGCAGATCGGCCCGCGTCGACTCGAGACGCGCCTCCAGCTCGCTTCTCGAGCGCGGGAGGGGGTCCGTGGCCACCACCTGCCGGAAGACGGCGGAGACCACGTCGTCGATCAGCTGCCGCTTGCTGCCCACCTTGGCAAACAGCAGCGCGCAGGTCTCGAGCCCCTTGAGCCGCTCGATGGCCCGCACCTGGTCCGGCACGCGGTCCATGGCCGCACGCACCACGCCCTGCCGGTGTGCCTCACGCGCCTTGTCGGGATGGTCGAAGAGCTCGACCCGGAAGGCGCCATCCTCGGGCACCAGGGCCGGGAAGGCCTCCACCCGGATGCCGGCCTGGGTGGTGACCCGCGATTCGGGCAGTGGCGTCTCGGGCAGCGCCGTGAGCTCGCCTTCGCCACTGGCCTGCATGGCCAGGGCCCTTGCCCCCTCCCCTGCGGCGTCCTCGAACCGGCGCTCCAACTCGCGGGCATCGCGCCCCTGTCCCAGCACCCGGCCTTCATGATCCACCACCCGCAGGTTCATCACCAGGTGGGGGTCGAGCTGGTCGAGGCGCCAGTCATCCGGGTGCACGCGCACCCCGGTCTTGCGGCGCAGGAACTCGCCCAGGGCCTCGGTAAGCGGGACATCGTCCGGTGTCATGGCGTCGAGCGCCGCATCCACCCAGTCGGGAATCGGCACCACCTGGCGGCGGATCGCCTTGGGCAGCGACTTCATCAGCGCGATGCACTTCTCGCGCCGCAGGCCCGGCACCAGCCACTCCAGTCGCGCCACCGGCAGCTGGGGCAGCATGGCCGCCGGCACCGTCAGGGTCACGCCGTCGTCGACCGCGCCCGGCTCGAAACGGTAGCTGAGGGGGTAGCGCACGCCTCCCAGCACGAGCTCATCCGGATAGTCGTCCCGGGTGACCTCCTCGGCGTGCCGCGCCAGCAGGGCCGAACGGTCGAACTTGAGGATATCGGGGTTCTCGGCCTCGGCCTTCTTGCGCCACGCCTCGAAGCCCTTGCCGGTATGGATGTCCTCGGGAAGGCGCTCGTCATAGAAGGCGAACAGGGTCTCCTCATCGACCAGAATATCACGCTTACGGGCCCGGTCCTCGAGATCCTCGACCTCCTCGATCAGCGCCCGGTTGTGGGCGAAGAACGCACCGCGGGTCCTGAACTCCCCCTCCACCAGGGCGCGGCGGATAAACAGCTCCCGGGATTCCCGAGGCGCGATGGGCCCATAGTGGACGCGGCGCCGGCTGACGATCGGCAGCCCGAACAGCGTGACCTGCTCGAAGGCCACCACCTGGGCGCGCTTCATTTCCCAATGCGGCTCCGCGTAGCTGCGCTTGACCAGGTGGCCGGCCAGCGGCTCGATCCACTGGGGTTCGATCCTGGCCACCGTACGGGCGAAGAGCCGCGACGTCTCCACCAGTTCGAAGGCCATCACCCACTTGGGGGACTTCTTGGCCAGCCCCGACCCCGGGTGGATGACGAACTTGCGGTTGCGCGCCCCCAGATACTCGCGATTCTCGGTGGCGAGGCCCAGGTGGGACAGCAGCCCCGTCAGCAGCGCCTGGTGCAGTGGCTGGGCATTCCGGCGACGGGTCTCGGCCGACGCCTGCTCACTCTCCTCGCCGGTCTCGGGGCGAGGCGACGGTGGCGGCACCTCGATCTCCATGTCACGCAGCAACTGACGCAGCTGACGAAAGGTATCGTGCCACTCGCGCAGGCGCAGATAGTTGAGGTAGTGATCCTTGCACCAGCGCCGCAGGCGATTGCCCGACAGCTCCTCGCGGGCGGCCTCGAAGCCGTGCCAGAGGTTGAGCAACGCCACGAAGTCGGAGTCGGGATCCTGCCAGCGGCGATGGGCCTGGTCGGCGGCCTGGCGTTTGTCGGCCGGCCGATCGCGGGGGTCTTGCACCGCCAGCGCCGAGACCACGATCAACACCTCACGCAAGCCGCCCTGCTCGGCCCCGGCCAGCAGCATGCGCGCCAGACGTGGATCGATGGGCAGCCACGCCAGCTTGCGCCCCAGCGGCGTCAAACGGTTGCCCGCGTCCACCGCGCCCAGCTCGAAGAGCAGCCGGAAACCGTCGGTGACGAAACGTGAATCGGGCGGGTCGACGAAGGGGAAGGCCTCGATCTCACCAAGCTTCAGTGACAGCATCGACAGGATCACCGAGGCCAGGTTGGTGCGCCGGATCTCGGGGTCGGTGAAGGCCGGCCGGGCGAGATAGTCCACCTCGTCATAGAGACGGATGCACACCCCCTCGGCCACCCGGCCGCAGCGCCCCTTGCGCTGGTCGGCGCTGGCCTGGCTGACCGGCTCCACCGGCAGGCGCTGGATCTTGGCCTTGTAGCTGTAACGGCTGAGGCGCACCAGGCCCGGGTCGATGACATAGCGGATACCCGGCACGGTCAGCGAGGTCTCGGCCACGTTGGTGGCGAGCACGATACGCCGCCCCGCATGGGATGCGAAGACCCGATTCTGCTCGGCATTGGAGAGCCGTGCGTAGAGCGGTAGGATCTCGGTGCCCTTGAAGTCGGCCCGGCGCAGGGTGTCGGCCGTCTCGCGGATCTCGCGCTCGCCGGGGAGGAACACCAGAATGTCCCGCGGGCCTTGGAACCAGCGCTTCTCGCGCTCGATCGCCTCGATCTCCTCCACCGCATGCAGGATGCCCTCCTGCAGGGTGCGGTCCTCCTCGTCCTCGGCCTCGCGTACCAGGGGCCGGTAGCGGACCTCCACCGGGTAGGTACGGCCCGTGACCTCCACCACCGGTGCCGGCCGATGGTGGCCTGTGGCATCGGTAGTGCCGAAGTGCGCGGCGAAGCGCTCGACGTCGATGGTCGCCGAGGTGATGATCACCTTGAGGTCGGGGCGTCGCACGGTCAGCCGCTTGAGGTAGCCAAGCAGGAAGTCGATGTTGAGGCTGCGCTCGTGGGCCTCATCGATGATGATGGCGTCATAGCGGCGCAGGTCCGGGTCGTGGCGGGTCTCGGCCAACAGGATGCCATCGGTCATCAGCTTGACCAGGGTGTCGTCACGGCTCTGGTCGGTGAAGCGCACCTGGTAGCCCACCTGCTCGCCCAGGGGCACGGCCAACTCCTCGGCCAGGCGAGCGGCCACCGAGCGGGCCGCCAGCCGCCGCGGCTGGGTATGGCCGATCAGGCCGCGTCGCCCCAGGCCGAGCTCCAGGCAGAGCTTGGGCAGCTGAGTGGTCTTGCCCGATCCGGTCTCCCCCGCCACCACCACCACCTGGTGGTCGCGCAGGGTCTCGAGGATCTCGGCGCGGCGCTCGGCCACCGGCAGCTCGGGCGGGTAATCCAGGGTGACCGGCCGCTCCCGGCGCCGCTCGACCAGCCCCCGGGAGCGCGCCAGCGCTTCCTCGACCTGACCCAGTCCACGATCCACGGGCTTACCTTCCTTGAGGCGCCGGGCGAGGCCATTCAGGCGCTTCTCCAGGATCGGCACGTCACGCCGCATGGCGTCATCGAGCTCACGGCGCAGGGCACGGAGCCGGTCGGCATCGGAAAGGGTCGCGGTATCGAGGGAGGCGGTGGTCACGTCGGGCTCGAGAACTCCAGAGAAGGCGGTGAAGGGCCAGGTCACAACGATAGGCCGCTTCGGTAGCGAAACGGGCAGAGCATTGTAACGCCGCAACGCCGGCCACGCCTACTCGCCACCATTGAGACTGACTATGGCATGGCGACATCGGGACTATGGGCTCCTTTCCCACACACGACAGCGTCCTGGGCCGCACGCGCTGTCGCCACCGTTATCCGGACTTTTCCATCTGTTCCTCGCGAAGCTGGCGGCGCAGGACCTTGCCCACATTGGTCTTGGGTAGCTCCTCGCGAAACTCCACGGTCTTCGGCACCTTGTAGGCGCTGAGTTCCTTTTTGCACCAGGTGCGCAGTGTCTTGGCGTCGAGGTCGGGATTCCGGCTCACGACGAAGAGCGTGATCGCCTCGCCGCTGGCCTCGTCCGGCACGCCCACCGCCGCCGCCTCCACCACGTCAGGATGCATGGTCACGACGTCCTCGATCTCGTTGGGATAGACGTTGAAGCCGGAAACGAGAATCATGTCCTTCTTGCGGTCGACGATGCGGATGTAGCCATCCGCCTGCAACACGGCGATGTCGCCGGTGCGCAACCAGCCCTCGGCATCGAGGGTCTCTGCCGTTTCCTTATCGCGCTGCCAGTAGCCCTTCATCACCTGGGGGCCCTTCACGCAGAGCTCGCCGGCCTCGTCGACCGGCAGGTCATGCCCGTCCATGTCCACGACCTTTACCGAGGTATCGGCCACCGGCTTGCCGATGGTGCCGAGCTGAATGGCATCGGTGGGGTTGAAACTGACGATGGGCGAGGTCTCGGTGAGCCCGTAGCCCTCGGCGACCGGACAACCGGTGACCTCCTCCCAGCGCTGGGCCACGGCCCGGGTCAGCGCCATGCCGCCGGAGATGGTCAGGTGCAGCCGCGAGAAGTCGAGCCGGCGGAAGTCCTCGCGGTTGCACAGGGCATTGAACAGGGTGTTGAGGCCGATAAAGCCGGTGAAGGACACCCCCTTCAGTGTCTTGACGAACCCGGCGAGGTCTCGGGGATTGGGGATCAGCACCGAATGGTTGCCGGTCTCCATCATGAACAGGCAGTTCACCGTGAAGGTGTAGATATGGTAGACCGGCAGCGGTGCGATGATGGTCTCGGCACCCTCGGAGAGTTCCGGGCCGATCGCCTGGCGCGCCTGAAGCATGTTGGCCACCAGGTTGCGATGGGTCAGCATGGTCCCTTTGGGCAGCCCTGTGGTGCCGCCGGTGTACTGCAGGGCGGCAAGATCGTCGGCCTGGCGACGGGTTTCACGATGCGCGTGCCCCGCCCCCTGCTTCAGGGCCGCCCGGAAGGCCACCGCCTCCGGCAACCGGAAGGCGGGGACCATCTTCTTGACATATTTCACCGCCGCATTGATCAGTTGTCGCCTGGGGAAGGCGTGCAGGTCGGCGAGTTCGGTCACCACCGTGTGGCGGATGTCGGTACGCTCGAGGATCCTCTCGAGCTTGTCGGCCATGTTGGCCAGGATCACGATGGCCTTGGCCCCCGAGTCCTTGAACTGGTGGGTCATCTCCCGCTCCGTGTAGAGCGGATTGGTGTTCACCACCACCAGGCCGGCGCGCAGCGCGCCGAACACCGCCACCGGGAACTGCAGCACGTTGGGCAGCTGGATGGCGATGCGGTCCCCCGGCTCAAGGTCGGTCGCGTGCTGCAGCCAGGCCGCGAAATGGGCCGAGAGGCGATCGAGTTCGGCATAGGTCAGGATGCGCCCCATGCAACTGAAGGCCGGCTTGTCGGCGAAGCGTTCGACGGAGGCGTGAAAGATATCCATTACCGAGGCGTACTGCTCGAGGCCTTCCAGGGCCGGGCCGGTCAGGATGGCAGGGGTGGCATGTTCGCTCATCAAGGCTCTCTCCACGTGCGGTCGAATCCGGGGTCGACCTTGTTGTCCGTTGCTGTCCGGGCCTGGCGGATCCGGCTGGCTGGCCCGGCGTAAAGCGAATGATTGCAACCGGTGTTTCAAGGCGCGGCGTCAAGGCGCGCCTCGATCACGCCATCGCGCCACACCAGCAGCTCCCCCGGCCGCATACGCACCCAATCCTCATTGTCGGTAAGGGGTTCGGTAGCGATCACCGATACCACATCGTCGGGGGTGGTGTGCTCGGCGAAGTTCACCGTAAGCTCGGCGTCCGAGAGGCTCGCCCGTCCGAAGGGCGCCCGGCGGGTGATATGGGCAAGCTTGGTCGAGCAATAGGTATAGAGGTAGTCGCCGTCGGCCAGCAGCAGGTTGAAGACCCCCAGGCCGCGCAGCCGCTCGCATAGCCGATGGAGCCGCTGCCAGAGGGCCTGGCAGTCAACCGGAGGCTCGGGGAACTCCCGACGCAGCTCCCCCATCAGCCAGCAGAAGGCATGCTCACTGTCGGTGCCGCCCACCGGCCGATAGAAGGTCAAGGGCAAGGCGGACCAGTTGCTCAACTGGCCATTGTGGGCATAGCACCAGGGTTGCCCCCACATCTCGCGGGTGAAGGGATGGGTATTGGCCAGGCAGATCTGGCCCACATTGGCCTGGCGGATATGGCTGATCACGATACGGGACTTGATCGGATACTCGCCGATCAGCCGGGCGATCGGCGAATGGAGCGAAGGATGAGGATCACGGAAGTCGCGATAGCCCCCCTGCTCATAGAAGGCGATGCCCCAGCCATCACGGTGCGGTCCTGTGCCACCGCCCCGATGCAGGAAGCCGGTGAAGCTGAAACAGATGTCGGTCGGCACGTTGGCGCTCATCCCGAGCAGCTCACACATGGGGCTCCTCCCGCTTGTGCGTGGGGGAAGAGCGACGACGGCGCACCCATGGCAGGACCAGCAACGGCAACAGGCACAGGGCCACCACCGCCCACAGGCGAGGATCGCGCAACAGGCGCGTCAGCCCGGGCAGCCCCGCTTCCCACCAGGCCAGCACCTGACGCGGCGCCGCATTGACCAGCTCGACGAAGCGGTCCGCCGCATTGGGCACGGCCGGTCGACGGTGGCTGTCCTCGGCGTCTCCCGCCAGAGATTCGGCGGTCAGGGTGGGGTCAGCAAGGTCCGTCTGGGCGATACCGATGCGGCCCTCGGGGTTCAGCATTAGCGGGGGGAAGCTCAGCTCACGGGTCTCGCCTCCCAGGGTCACCCTGGCGGTCAGCCGCAACGGCTGGCGAACGTCGGGGTCGAGTTCGGGCAGGACGATATGCCAGCGTGCCCGGCCGGCCACCTCGGCCGTCAGGGGCTCGCCCAGTAGCTCGGCGCGGATCTCGGTGTTGTCGGCATCGAGCCCGGGATGCTCGGCGACCAGCTCGACCCGGCCGAGGCGGGCATCGTGGGCCACCTCGATCGCCGGCAGTACGTTCACCGCCTGGACCCGCTGCCGATCGAACCCTTCCCCCCGGGCCCGGATCACCAGACTGGCATTGCCGGTCAGCGCCGGGGCCGGCAGGCGGCCACGGAAGCGCCCGTCTTGCGTCGCGGTGAGCTCCATCGAGGACTGCACCTCGCCGTCCTGATCGCGCAGGGAGACCGACAGCGACAGCGCCTCCGGCAAGGCACTGGTGGGGCCGTCGTCCTTCTCCACCCAGGCCTCCACCGGCACCTCGAAGCCGCGGTAGAGGGTGGCGGGCAGGGGCGATGTCCGCAAATGCACCGGCGAGGAGACATTGATGCGGCTCTTATCGCCCACCGGCCCCTCCAGACGCCACTCGCCGGCGGCCGGGTCGGTCCGGCGGATCAGATCGAAGCGCGGCTCCACCTGCCAACGCAGCGCCTCGGAGGCATCCTCGGCGCGATAGCGCGTCCCGTCCGGGGCCACCAGGGAGAGCGGCGCGTCACCGGGCGCGTGGAACACCAGGGCCGAGAAACTGCCCACCTCATCGTCGATGACGAAGCGACCATTCTCCAGGGGCACCTGGTCGGCGGGAAAGATCCGTTCGATGATATCCAGGAAGGCGCCCAGCAACGCCTCGGGAGACGCCACCACGGCGGCCAGGCCGCCGCTGACCTGGGCCAGGCGCTCGACGAGCGCCAGGTCCGCCTCGTCGGAGAAGGCGATGGCGTGCACCGCCACGCCCTGACGGGCCAGCTCGGGGGCCAGCTCCTCGACCAGACGGCGACGGGAGGCAACATCGATGGCCGGCTTGTCGCCACGCCCCGGCGGCAGGTCGATGACCCCATCGGTCAGCAGGATCAGGTGTCGCCAGCCGCTGGCCTCGGGGGCGGCGGCCCGGCGCAGGGCCGTCTCGATGTCGGTGTACTGCTGATAGGCCTGCAGGGCCGGGGGCAGGGCCAGGGCCTGGTCACGCCACTCCTCCCCCACCTCGCCCAGCGGCAAGGGGTTGGCGACCTCCTCGCCGAAGGTCCAGACACCGGCGCTCACGCCACTGGGCAGCAGCGCCACCAGCAGTTCGATGGCACTCACGGCCAGCCGCTCCGGGTCGTGCTCCTTCATGCTTCCCGAGACATCCACCATCACCCGGACATCGGGTTGCTCGTCGAGGGCCTGCCCCCAGGCCGGCGCCAGAGCGCCTCCCCAGAGCCCGACCCACAGCGTCAGGGCTCCAACGACCAGCCTGAAGATGTCACGCGTCGTTATCATCTCGCCCTCGCTTTGGCCCGCGCCGTGCTTCAGCCGATCACCGGCTCACGACGCCTGGCCTCGTCCTTTTGGCTGGGTGTCGCGCCACGCGGACGATGAGGCGTCTTCCCCTCGGCCCGGCGTTGCCTTTGCCAGCCCAGCAGACCACCCAGCAAGGCACCGACCAGGGCCCCCGCCGCGACCAACAGCGTGGCGGGCAGCATGGCCGCGGCATCGTTCTCCAGGAACGTGATCGCGGCCACCACCACGGCTGGCGCCAGCCCCGTATAGAACTCGCCCTCTTCCAACAGGGGGAGTCGGAAGCTTGCCGGTACCCACATCACCCCGGCTACCGCCCAAGTCACCACCAGGCGCGGCAGACGGGGCAGGAAGGCCAGCCCCAGGTAGCCGGTCAGCAGGACCACCAGCGACAATACCGCATAGACCAGCCATAGTAGGGACATCGAATCCGAGATCAGCATCAATACCTCGTCGTCTGTGCGTCCACGCCGCACGTTGTTGAAATCACATCGAGTATGGTACATCCCGCCACATGAAAGCACAGCCACCACGTGACCCCAGCCAGTCCACCGCTACTCCGGCACCGAGCCCCGTGAGCCGATTCCGGCGTCCCGACGACCCCGAATGGCACTGGCTAGAGCAGCGTGACGACCCCGAGGTGACGGCCTTCCTCGAGGCCGCCAACGCGGCGTCGCGCCGCTGGTTCGCCCCCTTCGAGGATCTCGTCGAGCGGCTCTACCATGGCCACCTGGCGCGTCGCGAGCTGGCCGTCCACGGGCTCAAGACTCCCCTGGACCACTACACGGTGTGGAGCGAGACGGCCGCCGACGCCGACTACCCGGTCTGGTGGCGCCACCCCAATGACGATGCCGAGGCCGCCGAGTGCTTCCTCGACCTGCAGGCCCGAGCCAGCGAGTCGCCCTTTCTCGAGATCGGCGACATGGCCCTCTCTCCCGACGAGGCGTGGCTGGCTTGGACCGAGGATACCCGCGGCGGCGAGACCTATGCGCTGCTGCTCAAGCGCCTGCCCGACGGCACCCCGGTCCGGCTGCTGGAGGAGATCGGTCCCGAGCTGACCTGGGCCGAGGACAACCGCACGCTGCTGTTCACCCGCTTCGACGCGACCCAGCGCCCCGACAGCGTCTGGTGCCTGCCGCTAGAGCTGTCGGGCGAGGCCCCGACCGCCGGGACACCGGTCCAGGTGATTCGCGAGGAGGACCCCGAGTTCTGGGTGGGACTGGGCAAGACCCGCTCCCGGGAGTGGCTGGTGCTGGAGAGCGCCTCCAAGGACACCAGCGAGTGTCACCTGATCCCGGCGCGCACCCCGGCGGCTCCCCCGCGCTGTTTCCGGCGACGCGAGAGCGGCGTGGAGTACGCCCTCGATCATCGTCCCGGCCATTTCTATGTGCTGCACAATCGCCAGGCCACCCACTTCCGGCTCGACATGGCCGATGAGGCCCGACTGGATCAGGCTGGCGACGCCGAGACCTGGCAGCCGCTGATTCCCCATCGGGACGACACCACCCTGGAAGGGGCCGATGCCTTTGCCTGGGGGCTGGTGGTCACCGAGCGCGACCACCACCAGGCGCAGGTCCGCCTGCGGGTCATCGAGCTCGATACCGGCCACGCCCTGACTCGCGACGAGCGCCTGCCATTGCCGGAAACACCCTGCAGTGTGGCGCTTGGCGATACGCCCCATTTCGATGAACGACACCTGCGGTTGCGTGAGGAGTCCTTCACGCTGCCGGTGACCTGGATCGAGCACGACCTCGATAGCGGCGAACGCCGTCGGCTCAAGCAGCAGCCCGTCCACGGCGACCTGAGGCCCGACCAGCTCGCCTGCGAGCGACTCTGGGCCCGCGCCCACGATGGCGAGCGCATTCCTGTCTCGGTGGTCATGCGGGCCGACCTGGTCGGTCACCCCCTACCCACCCTGCTGTATGGCTACGGGGCCTACGGCGAGGTCCTCGATCCCTGGTTCTCGGTGGCGCGCCTGGAGCTCCTGGCCCGTGGCGTGGCCTTCGCCGTGGCCCATGTGCGCGGCGGCGGCGATCGCGGTGAGCCTTGGTACCTGGCCGGCAAGCTGGAACACAAGCAGAACAGCTTCCGCGACTTCCTCGCTGTCCGGGATGCCCTGGTGGCCAAGGGCTTTAGCGACGGCGAACGGATCGCCGCTTATGGCGCCAGCGCCGGCGGTCTGCTGGTCAGCGCCAGCCTCAACCTGGCCCCGGAGGCCTTCTGCGCCGCCGTGCTCGACGTGCCCTTCGTCGACGTGCTGCGCACCATGGAAAACCCCGACCTGCCGCTGACCACCGCCGAGTACACCGAATGGGGCGACCCCCGCGAGCCCGAGACCCGTCGCCGCATTCGCGACTACTCGCCGCTAGACAACCTCACCGCTCAGCCCTGGCCGGCGGTCTTCCTGCAGGGCAGCTGGCACGACACCCGGGTGCCCTACTGGGAGCCGGCCAAACTCTACGCCCGGCTTACCGAACTGGGCACAGCGCGTGGCCCGGTGCTGCTCAGAACCGACATGGACGCCGGCCATGGTGGCGCCTCGGGCCGCTTCAAGGCCTGGCACGACAACGCCCGCCAGGACGCCTTCCTGCTCTGGGCGCTGGGCATGGAGAATCGCGAGAGTTGAGGCCCGCCCGGCCCCGCCGCTCACCCGTCGATGGGCAGGATGGCGATGATATGGTCCTCGAGTTCTTCCTCGGGGACCTCGCGTTGCGACACCGCGAAGCTGCGCACGCTGATGCCCTTGCGATGCATGCGTTCGGGCCCGCCGGCGATCAGCGGGTGCCAGGCGGCGAGCTTGCGCCCCTCCGCCACCCGCCGGTAGGCACAGGACTTGGGCAACCAGCGAAAGTCGTCGATGCGCTCGGGGGTTAGCTGCGTGCAGTCCGGCACCCGCGCGAAGCGGTTCGCATAATCGCCGCAGCGACAGGAGCCGATGTCCAGCAACTCGCAGGCCACGTTGAGCACCGCCAGGTCGCCGGTGTCCTCGTCCTGGAACTTGAGCAGGCAGCACTGGCCACAGCCATCGCACAGCGCCTCCCACTCCTCGGTGGTGAGCTCCTCGAGATCGAAGCGCTCCCAGAATCGTTCTCTCATCATCACCGTCGCCGGTCGTTCAGTGGCAAACAAGCCACGAGCAGCGGGCCCCGGGCAGCGAGCGATTCATCGCAAAGTTGTCTCGCCCGTAGCCCGTAGCCCGTAGCCCGTAGCCCGTAGCCCGTAGCCTAGTATTTCGCCTCGCTGGGGGTCTTGTACAGATCCAGCAGGTACTCCTCCTTGGCGGGCGGCAACTGCAGATAGTAGCCCTTGTCGCGGATGGCCGCCATCACGTCCGCGGCCGTCGCCCGGCCGAGGCGCCGCTCCGGGGAGAGGATCAGGGTCATCGCCGGCAGCGGCCGGCCGAAGCGCTCGAGCAGCGCCTCGGGGACCTCGGCAAGCCCCTGGCGTTTGTCCACGTAGAGATACATCTCCTCCTTGCGGGGGCTCTTGAACACCTCGCAGAGCAGCTTGTCGCCGCGCATCCGGTCGTCACTCATGAGTTGGCCACCTCGTCCAGGGCCGCCTCGAGGCCCGCATTCAATCGTTCGCCACGCCAGCCATCGGGCAGCGGCAGCGGCTCATCCAGCAGGTGGGCACTCACCAGGGCCTCCAGGCTGCGGCGTCGCAGCAGCACCTCCGGGGCGATACCCAGTTCCTCGGCCTCGTCGTTCACCACTCGCTTCAGTGCCTTGAGACGCTGCTTGAACGCCGGCTCCATGGGCGAGAGCGGCGCCGGAGGCAGTTCGGCCTCGTCGAGATGGCGGACCTCACGCACCCGCTGCAGCAGGGCATCACCCTCGCGCTTGATCATGGGCGGGGTGACCCCCTCCACACGGGCTAGCTCGTGGCGATTCTCCGGCAGCGCCTCGGCGATGGCATAGAGGACGCCATCCTTCGCCAGCCAGCCCCGCGGCAGGTCGCGGCGCCGGGCTTCCCCCTCACGCCAGCGGGTCAGGCGCCGGTAGGTTTCCACCTGGCGGGGCGCGAGCCGCCACAGCTGACGATGGCGCCGGTACCACTGGCCATCGGCCTCATGGCTGCGCGCGGCCTGGGCCACCAGGTCGGCACAGTCCGCCTCGACCCAGGCCAGGCGGCCACGACGCTCCAATGCCTCACGCTGGTGCTGCCACACCTTCAGCAGGTAGACCACGTCGAGGGCGGCGTAGCGCTGCTGGGTCTCGCTGAGCGGGCGCTTGAGCCAGTCGGAACGGGTCTCGTCCTTGGGCAGGGTCTCGCCGACCCAGAACTCGACCAGCTTCTGGTAGCCCATGGCGGGCACCTCGCCGAGCAGCGACTGGGCGATTTGAGTATCCACCAGCGGCGCCACCGCTACCCCGGCCCAGTGGGCGAAGACCTCCAGATCTTCACTGGAAGCATGCAGCAGCTTGAGCGGCCCTTGGGCGAGCAGGCGACGGAAGGCCTCGGTACAGGCGACCTCGAGGGGGTCCACCAGGTAGGCGGGACCGCCGGCGGTGAACTGGATCAGCGCCGGCACGGGATGGAAGGTCTTCTCGCGGAAGAATTCGGTATCCAGGGCAATCACGTCGGCCTTGGCCACCTCGGCGCAGGCGGCATCCAGGGCGTCGGGCGTGTCGATCCAGCGTATTTCGGGGGTCAGGGGCATGCGGGGGTCCGGCAAGCAAAGGGGTATCGGGGCTCACTCGCCCCGGAAGGGCAGGCGGCCGTTGAAGGCGCGGCTCAGGGTGCCGCCATCGACATACTCGAGTTCGCCGCCCATGGGCACACCATAGGCCAGCCGCGAGAGCTTGATACCCAGCGGGGCGAGCTGGGTGGCGATGTAGTGGGCGGTGGCCTCGCCTTCCACCGTCGGGTTAGTGGCCAGGATCACCTCCTCGACACCGCCCTCGGCGAGGCGTCCCTCGAGCTGGTCGAGGCCGATGTCCTCGGGGCCGATACCGTCCAGCGGCGAGAGGTGCCCATGCAGCACGAAGTAGCGGCCCCGGTAGCCGCCGGCCTCCTCGATGGCCAGCTGATCCGCCGGGGACTCCACCACGCAGAGCACCGCATCGTCACGCCGCGCGCTCTGGCACAGCGTGCAGATCTCCTCCTCGGTGAGGGTACGACAGCGCCGACAGTAGCCGACCCGCTCCAGCGCCACGCCCAGCACTTCGGCCAGCCGCCGGCCACCATCGCGATCACGCTCGAGCAGGTGCATGGCCATGCGCTGAGCGGTCTTGGGGCCCACCCCCGGCAGCACGCGCAGCGTCTCCATCAGCCGCTCGACCAGCGGAGAGAAGCTCATCGGCAATCCGTCTCGGCGTCGCTCAGAACGGCATCTTGAAACCGGGCGGCAGATTCAGGCCCGCGGTGGCTTCCTCCATCTTGGCCTTGGTGTTGGTCTCCACCTTGCGCACGGCATCGTTGACCGCGGCGGCCAGCAGGTCCTCGAGCAACTCCTTGTCCTCCTCCATGACGCTGGGGTCGATATCGACCTTGCTGACGTCATGGCGACCGTTCATGGTCACCTTGATCATGCCGGCCCCGGCCTCGCCGGTCACCTCGGCACGGGCGACCTCCTCCTGGGCGCGCTGCATCTTCTCCTGCATCTCCTGGGCCTGCTTCATGATGTTGCCCATTCCACCCTTCATCATGGGAATTACCTCTCGCGATTGGTGTGGTCGTTGACTGGTGTCGTGGTTCGCAGGCGGCGCTCAGCAGCCGCGCGCCTCGGGTTCGGCGGGCTTGACCGTGGCTTCGATCAGCCGCGCGCCGAAGGCCTGCTGAAGTTTCTGTACATGCGGGTCGCGATGCAAGGCTTCAACCGCCAGGGCGTGACGCTCCGCCGTCAGCCGATCGGCGCGTTGCCTGGGTGTCTCGACCCCCTCGGGCAGGTCACCGGGCTCGAGCGTCAGCCGACGCTCGATGCCGGATGCCGCCAGCGCCTCGCGGATACGGGTCTCGTGGACCTCGGCATTCATCACCGCCTGGGAAGGATCCAGGCGCAGGGTCAACCGCTCGCCGTCATCACTGTCGACCACGCAATGGGCCGCCAGGTTGCGGGTTAGGCCGCCCAGGCCCAGGGTTTCGAAGCGCTCGAGCCAGGCGGCGTGGGTCAGCGCCCCCGGGGCAGACCCCTCGCCGGCCGGTTCGGCCGCCATGGCCGCCTCGGCCACAGGCGCCGACACCGCTGCAGAAACCGGCGGGCTGGACGTCCCCGGTGTCCCGTCCTGCTGGCGGCTCTCCGGGACCGGCTCGGGCATGGCCGGCGTCACAGGCGCCGTGCGGGCGGTGGCCGAGGCTGTCGGTGTCGCCTCGGGCTCGGGTACGGTCTCTGGCAGCGGGTCGACCCAGGGCGGTGGTGCCGCGTCTTGGGGGGTATCGGGCGCGGCCTGGGGGGCCGGACGCGTCTCGGGCATGGCACCGCTTTCGCCCTGTCCGGGGGCCGTCTGGCCACGCATCGGCAGCGGGGTCTGCGGCGGCTTGGGCACGCCCTGGGGCCGGAAGGCCAGCATGCGCAGCAGGGTCATCTCCAGGGCCGTGCGCAGGTCCGGGGCATGGGTCATGTCACCCCGCCCCTGGATGCCGATCTGGTAGTAGAGCTGGATGTCCTCGGCGGTGAAGCGGCCGGCCAGGGCCAGCAGTTCGTCGCGGTCGCCGTGGCCGTTGTCCAGGGCCTCGGGCACCATCTGGGCGATGGCCAGGCGATGCAGTACACCGGTCACGTCATCGAGCACGGCGGCGAAGTCCGGTCCCTGTTCGGCCAGGGCGGCCACTTCGGCGAGCACCCGGGCGGCGTCCACCTCGGCCAGGGCCTCGAGCAGCGCCAGCACGTGGCGATGGTCGAGGGTGCCCAGCATGGCCGCCACATCGGCATGGTGCACCACCCCCTGGCCGAAGGCGATGGCCTGGTCGGTGAGGCTCATGGCGTCACGCATGGAGCCCTCGGCGGCCTTGCCCAGCAGCCACAGGGCGCTCTCTTCGAAGGGCACCGCCTCGGCCTCGAGCACCGTGGCGAGGTGGCCGACGATACGCTCCGGCGGCATGTGCTTGAGGGTGAACTGCAGACAACGCGACAGCACCGTGGGCGGCAGCTTCTGCGGGTCGGTGGTCGCCAGCAGGAACTTCACGTGGGGCGGCGGCTCTTCCAGGGTCTTGAGCAGCGCGTTGAAGCTGCTGGTGGAGAGCATGTGCACCTCGTCGATCAGGTACACCTTGTAGCGCCCCTGGGTCGGCGCGTACTGCACATTGTCGAGCAGCTCGCGGGTATCCTCCACCTTGGTACGCGAGGCCGCGTCCACCTCGATCAGGTCGACGAAGCGTCCCTCGTCGATGGCCTGGCAGCTGTCGCAGGCACCGCAAGGGGTCGAGGTCACGCCCTCGTCGCCGCGACCCTTGGCGGTGCAGTTCAGGCACTTGGCCAGGATCCGCGCCAGCGTCGTCTTGCCCACGCCGCGGGTGCCGGTGAACAGGTAGGCGTGGTGCAGCCGCCCTTGGTCCAGGGCGTTGACCAGCGCCCGCTGGACGTGTTCCTGACCGACCAGTTCATGGAAGGTACGCGGTCGCCACTTGCGGGCCAGAACCTGATAGCTCATGCAGCGCGGGATCCTTGCGGTTGGAAACGGCGGCCTCGGGGGAGTCGCGGCGTCTTGGGCCGGGTGAGGCTCGAGGACTGGACCCACCATTCTAGCGACTGGGGCGGGTCGCGGAAAGCGACGCCGCCGGGAAGCGGTGCCCTGTTTCTGTTACCGTCGGCCAGGGTTTCCCACGTGCAAGGAGGCACCATGGTCGATATCCTGACCTGGACCCTGGTGGCCGTGGTGGCCACGGCGATCATCTGGCGGGGCAGCGGGTTGCTAGAACGCGCCAGCGAGCGGCTCTCGGCCTACTACGAGCTACCGGACATCGTGCAAGGGGCCATCGTGGTGGCAATCGGGTCGAGCTTTCCCGAGCTCTCCACCACGGTGATCTCGACCCTGTTGCACGGCGAGTTCGAGCTCGGGGTGGCCGCCATCGTCGGTTCGGCGCTGTTCAACATCCTGGTGATCCCGGCCCTCTCGGGACTGGCCAGCCCCACTCCCCTGCAAGCCAATCGCGACCTGGTCTACAAGGAAGCCCAGTTCTACATGATCGCGGTGGCGGTGCTGACCCTGACCTTTGCCTTCGCCGCCATCTACCATCCTGTGGCCCCCGAGCCCCTGGCATCCGAGAGCCGGACGATCCAGGGCGAGATGACACGCGCCCTGGCCCTGATGCCAGTGGCCCTCTACGGGCTCTACCTGTTCGTGCAGTACCAGGACACCCTGGAGCACGAGACGGAGGTCGACAAGGGCGATATCCGCCCCGGCCGCGAATGGGGCCGGCTGGCGCTATCGCTGGTGGTGATCGTGATCGGCGTCGAGGGACTGGTGCAGGCCGCCCTCCACTTCGGCGAGATCTTCGAGACCCCCAGCTTCCTGTGGGGGATCACCGTGGTGGCCGCCGGCACCTCGATCCCCGACGCCTTCGTGTCGATCCGTGCCGCGCGTCAGGGCCGCGGGGTGACCAGCATCGCCAACGTGCTGGGCAGCAACACCTTCGACCTGCTGGTGTGCATCCCCGCCGGGGTGCTGATCGCCGGCACTGCGGTGGTGAACTTCTCCGTTGCCGCCCCGATGATGGCCGCCCTCACCGCGGCCACGGTGGTGCTGTTTTTGATGATGCGCACCCGGATGATCCTTTCGCGCGTCGAGAGCGTGGCCCTGCTTGCGCTCTACCTGGTCTTCCTGGTCTGGATCGGCGTGGAGACCTTCGGGGTCATCGACTGGGTGCCCAACCTGCCGCCGGCCCCCGCCTGAGGCGAGGACCGAGACCATCACGGCACGGTTTCCTGCTCTCCGAAGCGGCCCTCGAAGAGCGTCGAGCTGAGATAGCGCTCGGCGCTGTCAGGCAGCACCACCACGATATTCTTGCCCTGGTACTCCGGCAACCGGGCGATACGCACCGCGGCCACCACGGCCGCGCCGCAGGAGATGCCGCAGAGGATGCCTTCCTCAAGCATCAGGCGGTGGGCCATGGCCATGGCATCCTCGTTGGACACGGTCTCGACCCGGTCCACCAGCGACATGTCCAGGTTGGCCGGCACGAACCCGGCCCCGATGCCCTGGATCTTGTGGGGCGCCGGCGTCGGCGCCTGGCCATCGCGCGTCTGGGTGATCACCGGTGAGTCGGTGGGTTCTACCGCCACGCTGGTGATCGCCTTGCCCTGGGTCTGCTTGATATACCGGCAGACGCCGGTCAGGGTCCCGCCGGTCCCCACGCCGGCCACGAAGAGATCGACCTCGCCATCGGTGTCCTCCCAGATCTCCGGGCCGGTCGTGGTCTCATGGATGGCCGGATTGGACGGGTTTTCGAACTGCTGGGGCAGGAAGTACTGGTCCGGCGCTTCCGCCACGATCTCCTTGGCGCGGGCGATGGCCCCGGCCATGCCCTTGGCCGGCTCGGTGAGGACCAGCGCCGCCCCCAGAGCCTTAAGCACCTTGCGCCGCTCCAGGCTCATCGAGGCGGGCATGGTCAGCACCAGTGGGTAGCCCCGGGCCGCGGCCACGAAGGCCAGCGCGATGCCGGTGTTGCCGCTGGTGGGCTCGATGATGGTCATGCCTGGCTTGAGGGTGCCGCGCTCCTCGGCGTCCCAGATCATCGCCGCCCCGATGCGACACTTCACCGAATAGGCGGGGTTGCGACCCTCGATCTTGGCCCAGATCGTCGCCCCCTCGTTGACTCGGTTGAGCCGCACCAGGGGAGTGCGGCCGATCGAACGTGAATTGTCTTCATAGATACGTGCCATGACGGTCTCCTTTATCCCTCGGCTTCCACGGCCTGGCGTTCCAACTCCGCCTTGAGCGCAGCCTCGAGCCCCAGGGCATCGGCCAACTGGTCGAGCCAGGCGCGCTCCATGGGGTTCTGGTCATCGATCACCGCCACGCTGACCAGATACATCTCCCGAGCCGCCTGGGGCGAGTCGGCCTGGCGGGCCAGGGCCTCGGCGTCCAGCGGCGCCTGCAGCTGGCGCTCCACCCAGTCGTGGAGTTCGGCATCGGCCCCCAGGGCATCGATCTGCTCGGTGATCAGGGCGCGTTCCTGATCGTCGATGTGACCGTCGGCCCGCGCCGCCATGATGACCGCCTGCAACAGCTCCAGGCTCCGCTCCTCCTGGGACTGGCCCGCAAGCCGCTCCATGGGCCGGCCTTCCCGGGCCTCATCGGCGGACTGGCCGTCGCGCGCATTCTGCCAGGCCTTCCAGGCCAGCATGCCGACGCCGGCGATGGCGCCGTACTTGAGGGCCTTGCCACCGAGCTTGCGGCCCCGCTTGGAGCCGACCAGCATTCCCAGGGCACCGCCACCCAACAAGCTCTTCATGTCGACACCGCTCTCCTGGCCCTTGCGGCCGGAAGAGGTCGAACCACCGCCCAGGCTCGAGGAGACACTGCCCATCAACTTCTGGACATCCAGCCCTCCGCCCTGGCGGCCGCCGCCCGCGGCTTGTTTCATCAACTGCTCGAAAATGCTCCTGGCGTTCATGTCGCCCTCCTCGTGACGCGTCCTCTATCCCGGGCCCAGCCCCGGCCTTGTCGCCAAGGGCTTCTGATAGGGAGCATACCTGCATATGGCATCGGCGACCTGCATGATGTTGCGACAGTAGCCAGCCCTTGACGCTCATCAAACCGTATCCCACCAGGCTGAACTATGCTGAGGATCGCTGCCCGCGCATCCCCTGCACCGGCAGCCCTGTCATCACCTGACGACCATCACCGCCACACGCTTCCCTATGCCAGAGAGGAGTTGGATCATGAGCACTCGCCGACAGACGCTTGCCCTGGGCCTAGCGCTCACCCTCGGGATCGCCGGCACCGGGATCGCCCATGCCCACGGCATGATGGGGCCGGGCCATGGCCAGATGGGCCCCGGCATGATGGGGCCTGGCATGATGGGACCGGGTTACGGCCAGATGGGCCCCGGCATGATGGGGCCGGGCTACGGCCAGATGGGCCCCGGCATGATGGGGCCGGGCTACGGCCAGATGGGCCCCGGCATGATGGGGCCGGGTTACGGCCAGATGGGCCCCGGCATGATGGGACCGGGTTACGGCCAGATGGGCCCCGGCATGATGGGACCGGGTTACGGCCAGATGGGCCCCGGCATGATGGGGCCGGGTTACGGCCAGATGGGCCCCGGCATGATGGGGCCGGGCTACGGCCAGATGGGCCCCGGTGCAATGGGAGGTGGTGCCGGTAGTGGACTCTGGCAACTGCTGGATGACGAGCAGCGCAGTACCATGCAGGAACTGCGTCAGCAATACCATGCCGTCCAGCAAGGCCGCATGGAGGAAGTGCATAAGCTGCGCGAGGAGCTGACACAGCTTATGCAGCAAGAACGTCCCGACCCCAAGGAAGTGCAGCGTATCCACACGCGACTGGCCGAACTTCAAGGTACGATGATGGCCGACAGGGTTCGCCTGCATAACGCCATGCAGGAGTTGCTGACCGATGAACAGCGCAAGCGGCTCCGTCAGGGCATGCCTGGCGCTCCCAGTCCGCAATGATCACCGACGGCCCAGCTGTGTTGCCCAATCGTTTAGAGCTCATTTCCAAACCCCCAGCAATGGTGGGCACCGGGGGCAAGACGAAGCGAGGGTCCTTTGCCATGGATGGCAAAGGTAGCGCCCAGGGAGGGGTTTACAGCGCCCTCGTGATGGTCCGACACTTCGGGTCTTGTCGACGGAAAAGCCTTATGCCCAATGGGTTGTGAAAGAAGTTCTTAGGCGAGGAGCCTGTACTGGCAGATCGGAAGATCTGCTGCCACCTTTGCCTGGAGCAACGCAGGGCGGCACTCCGTCAACGCTGACCCAACGATCCTATCCAAGTGCTTGGACAAGAGAAAAAACGCCGTGAATCCACGGCAGCAATTCCCTTGGAAATCGCCGAGGTAGGTCAAGGAAAACCAGGGGGATGGATCCGGAAGGGAAGCGGCTCCGACAGCCGCATCTAGCACACGTCTTTGCCGCTACCGTTGCTCCCCCTCCGGGCCTGGCGGGGGTTGCTGTCCAGGACGGCAGTTCATACTTCATACATAGGCAGGGCTCAAGCCCTGCCAGCAGTCAACATTTAACCTGGATGCAACCTAGGATAGAGACGGTATGAACCGAATCACTAGACATAGAAGTCCAGCTCCTCCTGGGCCTTGAGCAGATCCCGCATCCTGATTGGATCGTCACCAAAGAAGAACACAAGGCCCCAGTGCGTACCGAAGGCCGAACGATCCGGAACCGTCTCCTCGACTGGCGCGACCAGCTCGTGATAGTCGAAATACGGGTGCTCAATGGTTTCCTTGGGCATCTCCAGTTTGCTGACGACACGGCGTCTCGGGTATACGCCAAAGCAACCGGCATAGCCCTTCGCATCGACCACTTCACGGGGGAAGAACTCATCGACTTCCTTCTTGGTGCTCTTGGGATCGAAAACCAGCATCGATGCCTGATAGGCACTGAATCCGTAGGCGCGCTCGATGAGCTCAAAGGCCTTGAACCCGGGTGGACGATAGGCGACCTCGCCGAAATACATCTCGCCGTCTGCCGTCACGAAGTACTCGGGATGAATCAGGCCGAACTGGATATCGAACGTCTTGATCAACTTCTCGATCTGCTTGGTAATGGCATCGCGCCAGCTCTCGAGTTCCTTGGTGGCGGGAACGAATACCGAATAGCCCAATGTCACGTATTCGGAAATATTCAAGAACTTTATCTTGCCATTGTGGATCCAGGCCTCGACGGCAAACTCCCAGCCGTCCAGGTGACTTTCCATCAACAATGGATACTCTTCATCCGGTATATTTTCGATCTCTTCCATCTTGCGGATCATGCGATGACCGAGGCAGCCGGCCTTGTCGAATGCCTTGACGTGAATCGGGTCATCGGGGTCGCCGTCAAGCTTGAGCAGCGTCTGGTTGACGCGCTTCATGAAGCGAACGACGTCTTCCTTCTCGTGTGCCTCCTCGAAGATCCCCACGCGAATGCCACCCAGCTGGGCGCGGCGCTTCATCAGCGCCTTGTCGCGAAACAGGATGGATTGCCCGTACATGCGAGGGCTGTCCATCAGCACGGAGTTGATCGCGCCTGACCATTCGACGGTTTCCTCGAACAGGGGGATGGCGACATCGACGCCCTCTTCTTTAAGTCTTTCGGCGATCTCCATGGATCGATCGTTCAGACGTATGAAATCCCAGGCAATGAAGGGAATCTTGTTTGCCTTGCAGAAATCCGTCGCCCATTCGGGCGCAACGACCACGTAGCGACGGTCAAACTTCTGCGCCGCCTTGACGGCATTGAGGCTCCAGCCAAGCAGGGCGATATAGCCTTTTTTTGGATCCTTGGGAGCTTCCGTTCCGCGAACCGAGTCCAGTGTCTGATCGACCCAGGCTGCAAGCTCCGAAGACAAGGGAGTTTCTGATGTTATCGACATTCGATGTGCTCCTTACGGTCTGTGCGGAAAATTGGCACTCAGGTCGGGGCGTATTCGATGGACTGAACCGCCAGACATCGTCGTTTCAGATGGCTCCCATGGCCCAGCGCAAGCAATACACAACGCCACGTGAAAGCTCACGAAGGGCCGATACGCTCAACCGACATGACCCAGCCACTCAAACCAATATAGCTTACCTACCAAAGAATGGAAAACGACAGCCCCGGAGCCGCTGGCTTCCAAACAACCGAGAAGATCTTGGCTATCGCCCCATCGCCCAGCTCTCTTGAGCCAGGCGCATGGCTCTGTATACCTCATCGGCAGGGACCTCGGCCGGGTCGCCCTTCTCGAGAGGATCATAGTGGAAGACGTAAAGCCGCGCGGCGAACTCGGCAACGGGCAGTGAAGCCTCCCCGTAAAGCTCGCCATGGCCTTGGGTCGAGGTGACGATTCCTTGTCCCCAGTCTTGCCCACTGTCGTTATTGGGATTGAAGAAATACACGCGCATGTCCCGGCTCGGATCAAGGGCAAGGCGTTGGATCGTGATCGCATGCCAGCCGAGGAAGCGTGTGGCGCTGTCGGTCACGGCGATACCTGCAGGTTGCGGATTGATGACCGGGAGGTTGCCATTGTAGAAAGGATGGTAGGCCGCATAGAAGTCACGGATGAAGCCCTCGAAATCCTTCAGCCCGCCCGTGAAAACATCGACGGCGATACGAAACCCATGACCGACCTGATCCCCATGGAACTCAGCATTGACCCACTTGTGCGGATCTTCTCCGCGCCCGGCGCTGCGGCGCCCCATCTCGAAGTAGATGCGATCGAGATGGGGGACGGTCAGCAGCGAGACGGCGTCCACATCCACGGGCGGCTCGCTTGCCAGACCGGCCCCGAGCTCCCGTGAGGAAATGTTATCGCCTTCGAAACGCATGATGACCTCGTCGTCGCGTGCCGCCCAGGCCACGTTACGAAGCAGTACATCTGGCGCATTGTAGGCCCACATTGACAAGGCACGTGTCGATTGACAGGTGGGATAATTGCCCTGTCCCACACCCAGCGGACGGCCGAGCACGTTGAGGACGTCGGCAAGCAAAAAACATTCCGGAGAGTGTCGGGTGCCGAAGACCTCAACGATCTTCTGTGCGGCGGCGTCGCACAGGGTCAATCTCACCTGGCGCCATAGTGACGGCGCGACTGGCGGTGAGTAAAGGATGCCCCGCTCGAGCATCATGGCGAGACCATAGGTAGCCTGGCTGGTTTCGGCAAACAGGGCTTCATCGATCAGCTTGTGAATCAATGCCGGGTAACAGTGAAAGGCGTCTGCGCCTGTGTAGCTGAGACCCAGGGCGGTCGGGATCAAGGCGTTCCAGCGGGTGCGCAGGTAACGTATGAAGCCTGGCATATAAGGCGATACCAGACCGGTGTTGTGCATGGCCTGTGCGAAGGCGATGGCTTCCTGCAGCAGCGTCGCGTCGTCCATGGCCGCAATCCGCTCGGCGTAGACATCCAACCCGGGGTCTTCACGGCAGCCCTGCGTGGGGCTGAACACGGCATCGATGAGTTGCGACGCATCCTCCCCGACCTCGCCTACCACCGCATCTGGCTTGTGCAGACAGGCGGCGATCTGGGTCACCATGTGCTTGACGCCATCGACCTGCACCGGGCGTTGCGCCAGAACTCGCCACACCTCGGCCACCAGATGCTCGAGAAGATTTTCGTAGCCCAGGTGCTCAAGCAGGTAGTGATAAAGATTCTGTACGGCGTATCCCAGCCCGTCCGGTCGCAGACGGTCGCCCTCCTGCAGGTCGCTGACCACGAGATCGAGATTCATGGCCATCACCTGAGCAAGGAAGTGATGAGCGTGCTCCGCAGAGACCGAGGGATGCAGATAATCGCCCCTGGCGACAGCCAGCAGGCGAATCTGGCTCAGGCTCTCAACCACGGTGGCTACCGGGTCGCCATAGCGCACTGTACGGAAGGCCAAGGAAGGCACCAGCGTCTGGGGATGATCCCAGTCGCTGCCACGGAAGAAACCGGCAGCTTCGAGTGCCGGAACGCGTGCGTAGAGCACGTCTAGCCCCTTGGCATCGAACATCAAGTCCCGAGCCGGATCGAGAACCTCGAAAACGGGCGAGACCCCCCCATTCGCATTGGCAGCGGCAAGCCCTTCGATGGCGGCGTCGAGCCGTTCTACCAACTCGCCTGGCGCGCTGTCATCATGGGGGTCGGGATCGTATATGCTCATTCATTCACTTTCCATCCTATCCCGAAACATGTCAATCTCGCGCCGACAGACCATGGAACAGTACGAATGGAACAGTACGAATGGAGGCGGCCCCGACAGCCACATCCCGGCACACGCATCCACCACTACCGTTGCTCCCTTCCGGGCCTGGCGGGGTTTGCGGTTTAGCGTTGCGGGAGGACCGACGGGGCCACCATAAAAGATGCCTGCCATTGTTCGGCATCACATCAAAACTCGATGCTGCATCAGGCACTTGTCGAGTGACACGCACTATAACAGCCGCCGGGGTCGGCGACAAGCAGGGCAATCGCACATAGGGACTGATTCTCATTTGAAGCCAAGCAAGTGAGCTCGGTACGCGTCAGATATCGCCGCGATGCCCTAATCAAGGTCTCCGTGATCTGCTGAAGCACCAGGAAGAGCTCGACTTCCATGTATAATCTCTGAGCATACCTCCAGGTGAAGGGAGTCCTCGTGACGACTGACAATCGCGCATTCCCCCCCGGGGATGACAAGCTCGACGGCCTGCTGGCCAAGCTCGATGATGACGTGCGCCTGCTTTCGCAGGCGCCGACCTTTTTCAAGCCCGGCGCGTTACCCAAGGTGCTGGAAACCGCACGCCAGGTACTGCTTCAGCCTGACGGCGCTGCCGCTCTGGAAGCCCGTGCCCAGGCAATGGAGCAAGCCGGGGTCTTCCAGGGCTCCGACTGGGCGACGCCCCAGTACCTGGTCCCCTCGTTGACGACCCATGCCCTGAAGAGCGCCGACCCCAACTCGGTCGTGATCGAGGCCCTCAGCGAGCTGCGGCTGTTGGCCGTGGCCAAGGGAGACTACCTGCATCCTCAGGTCTCGCAGGAGCAGGCTCATCACTATCTGACCCAGGTGATGGCCATCAACCTGTGGCTGCTCTTCGGGGCACCCACCGAGGCCGAACGCGAGACCCAGGGCCGCTTGGCGCAGCTGCCGAGGAACCTGTTTCGACACCTCGCCGAGCGTATCGGCTATGAACATATCATCGACAAGCTGATCGAGGAGATCTGGCGCATCCTCGAGCAGCGCCCGATCCAGACGGATCCGGTCAAACAGATGATCACCCAGATCGCTATCTGCCAGACCAACCCCGAGATCGACCTGGGGATCAGCGGCCAGGGGGCCGATCGGCTGGTCAGCTCGCTGTTCGGCACCACCCGGGCCTGCCGCGAGGACCCGGGGCTCGAGGTCTACCGGGACCGACTGTCGAGCATGGATACCGCCGCCCTGCAGGGTGAGGCCACGGGTTTCGCCCGGGCCATGCACGATACGGGGCTGGTCTCGGCCTACCACCCGGTGCTGCTGCGCCACCTGCTGGACCACAGCGACCACCTGCTGGCCGAGGCCCTGGGTCTCTCCTCGACCGGGCGCGACTGCCTGATGTGCTATCGCGAGCTGGTCCACGCCCTGATCCGTGGCGGGGTTTACCCCGCCACGGCTCAGGCGGCCTACGGACTGGCGCTGACGCTCGAGCGCGGCATCCTCTACCAGCCCCCGGTGGCACCGGCGCTCTGGCGCCAGCTGAGCCTGACCCTCTCCCAGTGGTCCCAGGCACGCCTCAACCTGGCCTTCGGCGAGAGCATCTCGCCCCGGGCACGCTTGCTGGAAGGGGTACTGTGCATGCTTGGCCTGCCACTGGGCGTGGGACAGGGCAACAACCCCACCTGCCAGTCGGCCCGGGCGCTCTCCATGTGGGCCTACAACGATCCGGACTATCTGCTGCAGATGGTGACGTGGGCCGCGCGGGATGACGAGATCATCATGCACTTCGAGGGCATGCCCCTGTCCTCCATGGCGAGCCTCTCCGGCGTGGCCCAGACCCTGCCCATGGACCTCGATCCGGTCTCGCTGATCGTGGTGCCGCATCTGGACCGCATCTATGCCGAGATGGGGCGACGCTGCGCCGGTCGCGAGGGTGACCCTCATCGCTGGGTCAACCCGGAATTCCATGGCTGGTGGGCCGGACGCGGCTTTCGCATCAACGTCGACGTGACCACCGGCCACCTCCATGACGTGGACGACTTCCTGCGTCACTTCTATGCCAGCTACCACCCCTTCTACAACGGCAATCAGCCGCTGATCCATCCCCAACCCGCCGGTATCGCCGTCACCGACAGCGCGGCCCGCTTCATCGGCTGGCATGCGATCACGTTGTTGCGGGTCAACCTCGACCCCAATGACGTGATGCGGGTCTACTTCTTCAACCCCAACAACGACAGCGGCCAGGACTGGGGGGACGGCATCAAGGTCAGCACGGCCGATCACGGTGAGCGTTTCGGCGAATCTTCGCTGCCCTTCGAACAGCTCGCCTCGCGGCTATATATCTTCCACTACGATCCGCTGGAGCGCGGGGAACTTGCCGAGATCACCCAGGAGGAACTCGACCGGGTGATCGGCTATATCCATCGCAGCTGGGGAGCCGACCGCATCCCACCGACCGGCCTGCAGGCCGACGAGGGTCCCTGAGTCCATGCCGCGCCTCGACCAACTGCTCGTCACCCAAGGACTCGCCCGCTCGCGCACCCGGGCCCAGCGGCTAATCCATCACGGCCGGGTACGACGCAGCGACGATGGCCGGGCGCTGACCCGCCCCGGGGAAAAGCTCGCCGAGGATACTCCGCTGGCGGTGGAGGAAGACCCGGAAGAGCGCTACGTCTCCCGGGCCGGTCTCAAGCTCGAGGCCCTGCTCGAGACCCGGGACCTGTCGCTCGACGGCCGGGTGCTACTGGATGTCGGTCAGTCCACCGGTGGCTTCACCGACTGCGCGCTGCGCTTTGGTGCCCGCCACGTGATAGGGGTGGAGGTGGGGCACGACCAGCTCGATCCTCTGCTGCGTGATGACCCCAGGGTCACCTGCCTGGAAGGCCTCAATGCCCGCGCCATGGCCAAGGCCCCGCGCCTGCGGGAGGCCCTGGCTGCCCAAGGTGCCCCCGGGCCTGACGTGGCGGTGATGGACGTCTCGTTCATTTCCCAGACCCTGATCCTGCCCGAGCTGGCGGCGCTACTGCCGCCGGAAGGCGAATTGCTCAGCCTGGTCAAGCCCCAGTTCGAGGTCGGCCCGCAAGGCGTCAATGCCCGCGGCCTGGTCAGCGACCCCGCCCGCTACGCCGAGGTAGAAGCGCATATCCGCGCCTGCTGTGAGTGCTGTGGGTTCGAGGTACTGCACTGGCAGACCAGCCCCCTGCTCGGCGGCGACGGCAACCGGGAGTTCCTGCTCCACGCCCGGCGCCGCTGAACCCAGTCGTGCCGAACCCGGTCGAACGCGCCTCAGCGTCCAGGCTCTCCCCCATCGCCCGTATCGAGATCGCCGGGGTCTCCCGGTGGCGAGTGGAGGGGTGGCTCCGCCCCCGCACGTGCCGGAGTCGAGACATGGGCGCGGGCACCATCGGCGCGATGCAGTCGCACATCGAGCTGATTGAAGGCGATTTCGACGCCGTGGGCGGCGAACAGCTCCCCGACCCGCCCGTTGATCTCGTCGGTGGCGAAGAGCCGGTCTACGAGGCCATTGACGAAGATACGCAGCTCGAAGTCCAGCGTACTGCTGCCGTAGGCCATGAAGAACACCTGGGGCTCGGGGTCGGCCAGCACTCGCGGATTCTCCTCGGCCGCCTGGTGCAGCAGACGATGCACCAGGTGGTGGTCCGAGCCGTAGGCCACACCGTAGGTGAGCACCACCCGGGTCACGGTATCCGACAACGACCAGTTGATCAGCTGGTCGGTGACGAAGGTCTTGTTGGGGATGATGATCTCCTTGCGATCGAAGTCGGTCACGGTGGTGGCCCGAATGCGGATACGGTTCACCGTGCCGGTCAGGTTGCCCAGGGTGATGGTGTCACCGATGCGCACCGGCCGCTCGAAGAGGATGATCAGACCCGAGACGAAGTTGGCGAAGATCTCCTGCAGCCCGAAGCCGAGCCCCACCCCCAGGGCGGCGACCAGCCACTGCAGCTTGTTCCATGACACCCCCAGGGTGGCCAGGGCCGCCACCACGCCGGACCCGACGATGACATAGGAGAGCAGCGAGGTGATGGCGTAGGCACTGCCCTGTTTCAGCTCCAGGCGCGAAAGCACCATCACCTCCAGCAGGCCCGGCAGGTTGCGGGCCATGAATAGGGTCAGGACGACGATCAGCAGGGCGGTGAACAGATCAGCCACCGAGACCATGCTGCCGACCAGCGCGTTCTCCTGGCCGGAAGGCGAATCGACCAGGGCCACCCGCTCGAGATAGCCCAGCACCGCGAGCAGGTCCGACCACACCAGGTAGAGCAGCAGGAAAAGGCCCCCCATCAGCACCAGCTTGGAGAGCCGCAGCGACTGCTGATTGACCTGCTCCATGTCCAGCGGCGGCTCCTCGATCACCTCGGGCCCCGCCTCCGCTTCCTCCTGCTGCTGGGCACGTCGGCGCGCCAGGGCGCGACGATAGGCCAGGCGACGTGCCGCCACGGCCAGGCCACGCACCACCGTCGCCTCCACCAGGATCCACAGCCCCAGCAGGTAGAGGGTGATCACGAAGCGGCCCACCAGGCTCAGCGCCGTGTACTCGAAGCCATAGACGATCAAGCCTGCCAGCACCAGCGGCACCATCGCCAGGACCAGCCCCAGCATCAGCCGGAACAGTCTGATCCCGAAGAAGGGAGTGTGCGCCAGGATGAGCCGGACGAGGACCAGGCTCAGCGACAACAACCCGGCCAGCAGGATGGCCAGGGCCAGTGGCCGCTGGCTGAGCGTGATGGCCGTCCCGCGGGCCAGCGGCGCGATCAACAGCACCGGAATCAGCGCCACACCGAGCCACAGCAGCCACCAGCGCAGCCGTGCGACATAGGCCGAGGGCCAGTAGAAGTGACGGGTAGCGACGCCATCGGGCACCAGCAGGCGTCGCGCCCAGGCGATGACGCCCCAGGTCAGGGCCAGATGGAGCAGCGCCTGGCCCACATCGATGGCCAGGCCAGTGCCGCCTGCCCGCAGCGCGATCCCGACGGCCAGCAAGGCGAGCGGTCCAGGAAGCCCCAGCAGGGCGTTGATCGCCACGGCCAGGGGGGTGTGGCCCTGGGTATCCTGTCGCAGGCGGCCGATCTCGTCATGCAGTCGCGTCAGGTAGCGCTTGAGGCGCCGTCGACACCCCAGCAGCCCCAGGGCCATCAACAGTACCGGTCCCCCCAGCAGTGCTCCGGCATCCGGCAGGCGCCAATGCACGGGCAGTGCCTGACGCCACTCCCCTTCCTGCCACTCCACGACCAGGTTTTCCGGCAGATGCCGAAGCCACGCCAGGTCCAGCGGCCGCGCGTTGGCGACCCAGAATAGCTGCTCGTCGATGGTGGAACGCAGCTCACGGGCCAGGTCCAGCAACTGCTGCTGGTTGAGCTGCAGCTCGATGCCGGCGCTGAGCAGCTCGCCGTAGGTCTCCTCCAGTCGCTCGACCAGCCCGCGACGAGCCTGGTAGATCTCCTGCAGCGTCTCGATCACCGCGGGTGTCGTCACGGCATCGGCTTCCTCTAGGCGCTGCCGCGCCAGGGCCTCGCCGTCGCGCAGCGCCTCGCGGCGGCGCCACAGCTCGAACTGCTTGAGGCGCAGGTCGGCAATCTCGTCCTGGAGGTCGCGCCTGGCCTCCACCTGGGGCAACGACTGGCGCTGCTCACGCAGGATCCGAGAGAGCAGGGTGCTGCCGCGTACCGCCTCGATCTGCTCGTTGAGGCTGCGCTGCAACTGGTGGACCCGGTCGAGCTGGCGACGCACGTCGCGTCCTTCCCGCTCCAGATCGGTGGCACGATTGGTGGCCCGCAGCAGCTCGAGGCTCATCTCGCGGTTGATCTGGCGGGCCTGACTGACCACCGGATGCCCGCTGTCCTGCTGAGGCGTTTCTCTTGTGACCTCGGCGACGGCCTGTTCCGACTGGGTCCGACGCTTATGATCGATCACCCTCTGGAGCAGGCTGAGCCGTGCCTCCTGACGGGCGATCCGGCGCTCGAGCAGGTCGTGATGCTGCTGATCCAGCTCACGCAATCGCGTATTGGTGGCGAGCTCGCGTCGGTGCAGGCGGATCTTCGCCTCGGCCAGCCGCTTCTCGACCTCGAGCCGAAGGCGTTGCGGCGCGTCTTCCGCCAGTCCTTGACTCTCCAGCTCCTCCAGGCGACGACGATGCGCCTCGGCGGCCTGCATCGCCTCGCCGATGGCCTGCTGGGCGCGCTCGGGCAGGGTCTGGGCCCCGAGCAGCCGGGTCTCGACCCGGGCCAGCCTGTCCTGCAGCCGCGACAGCTCGTCACTGGCCTCTCGCTGTCGATGTTCGAGTTCCTCCAGGGAGAGCCCTTCCAGCGTCTCGACATCGATTCCGGTACCCTGCTGCTGTTCCTTATCCAGGTTACGCTCCAGCCGCTCGACCTCCTCGGGTACCTGCGCGACACGGGCCTCCAGCGCGTCCAGCTGCTCCTCCACCGCCTGCAGCCTATCGAGTCCATCCAGGGTGGCCTGGAGAGCCTCGATGTCCTGCTGCGCGGCGGTACCGGGTGTCTCGCCCGCTGCCGCGCGGCGCTCCTCCAGCCGGGTTTCGATGGATTCCCGGGTGGACAGCGCCGAGATCGCCTCCTCGCGCAATGCGGGCACCTGAGCCGAGGCCACCCCGACGATGAGAAGCCAACCGATCAGGCCCAGCACCGGGAGGTAACTCAGCAAATAACGAGGAACTCGAGGGCGGCCTGGGCGATGGAGAACACTCACATGATGGTCTCGGTTATGATGGTCAGCGGCGATTGTCGGTCCGCCTCGGGGCCAAGGCAATGCCCCTTATCTCCACGGTGCCACGGTTGACTTGTCACCGCGGCATGCTAGAAACGGCCTTTTCACCCCTACCCCTTTCCCTCCACACGGTGCGCGATCATGAAGCCCTTCCCACTTCCTCTGTTGGCCGGCTGCCTGCTGATGGCGGCTCCACTGGCGGCAGACGCACTGAGCGAGACAGAGCGCGAGGCCATCGAGTCACGCATCCAGGTCCTGCAGGCGGAACTGGGCGAGCTCAAGCGCCAACTGGCCGCCGACGAAGATAGCGAGCGCCAGGCCACGGGGCTCTCCATGGATGACGACGGCCAGGAGCTGGAGGATGGCGTGGCGGAACGTCGCCAGCTGGAACGCGAATCCCAGCGCAATCCTTTCGCCATCACCACCCATCGCCGCAACTACTGGCTTCCGATCAGCTACAACGCCAGCCCCAACAACCAGGCGTTCCGCGACATCAGCGACGGCTCGCTGGACCGGGCCGAGATGAAGTTCCAGTTCAGTGCCAAGTTCAACCTGGTCGAGGACCTGCTGGGCGACTTCGGCGGCGACCTCTATTTCGCCTACACCCAGCGCAGCTGGTGGCAGGCCTACAATGCCGATGCCTCTTCCCCCTTCCGCGAGACCAACTACGAACCGGAGGCCTTCCTCGACTTCGACACCGATTGGTCGCTGTTCGGCTGGACCAACATCAACAATCGTCTGGGCTTCAACCACCAGTCCAATGGCCGCTCCGATCCCCTGTCACGCAGCTGGAATCGCCTGATCCTGGAGTCCATCTTCGTCAAGGACGACTGGGCCGTTGTCCTGGCTCCCCACTGGCGTATCCCGGAGTCCGAGGACGAGGACGACAATCCCGATATCCACAACTACCTGGGCTACGGCGATATCACCGTGGCCCGACAGATCAACGGCGACAACGAGCTGAGCCTGCTGATGCGCGGCAACCCCGAAGAAGGCCACCTCGGCGCTCAGCTCGACTACTCCTGGCCCATCTTCGGCACCGTCCGCGGCCATGTGCAGTATTATCACGGCTATGGCGAGAGCCTGATCGACTACGACCAGAACAGCCAACGCCTGAGCCTGGGCTTCAGCCTCAACCCCCTGTTTTCCCCGGGCACCCTCGAACATTGACGACGGTACCCAGGACCATGACGTATCGGTAGGGGGATGGATTGAAGTCACTCGGGCGGCTGCTATGCTGATCCTGTCATTCACCGTCAGAGGAAGACCCGATGGCCATGCACCCCATCCCGGGCAATGAATCCGGCCCGCGTTCCCGCACCAGTGAGTCCACGCAGCAGCTCAGGGAGGACCTGCATAATCTGACCCAGACCATCGAGGAGCTGGTCAGTGCCACCGCCGATGACTCGCGCAGCAACATCAAGGAGCTGCGCCAACGCGCCGAACAGCGCCTGCGCGACACCCGCGCCCGGCTCGAGGCCCGCGGTGAACGCTTCTACGGTGATGCCCGCGAGACCGTGACCCAACAGGCCGATGCCTGCGATCGCTATGTCCATGATCACCCCTGGACCAGCATCGGCATCGGCGCCGGCGTCGGGGTAGTGATCGGCATGCTGATCGGGCGTCGCTGATGTCGGCGAGCCAGGGACCGGCTCAGCGGCTGTTCAGTGCCGGCAAGCGGCTTCTCCACAGCCTGCTGGCCACCGGCGAGACGCGATTGCGTCTCGCCGTGCTGGAGCTCGAGGAGGAGCGTGCGCGGTTGGTGGGGCTGCTACTGCTGGCAGGCCTGAGCCTGGTGCTGCTGTTGCTGGGGATCGGCACGCTCACCACGCTGGTGATCGTCGCCTTCTGGGAGACCCACCGCCTCACCGCCATCGGCGCAAGCGCCCTGGTGCTGTTGGGCAGCGGCCTGCTGCTCGCCCTGCGGGTGATGCACCTGGCTCGGCGACGCACCCTGCTGGTCAGCACCCTGAAGCACTTGGCCACCGACCGCGAACTGGTGGAGACCCGCCGTGACTCGCCGTGACCGTCAGCGCCACAAGGCCGAACTCGAGCACCTCATCGAGCAACAGCGCGTGGACCTGCTAGTGGCGGCCGACCAGTGGCAGATGGCCGGGGGGGCCATCGACGCGGGCTGGCACAAGCTGATGCGTTACAAGGTCCCCTTGCTGACCGCCGGTGGGGTGCTGCTCTACCGCGGCGTGAGGCGCCCGCGCAATATTCGCCAGCTGGTACAGCACCTGAGCACGGTGGCCGTGGCCTACAAGGCGGTCAAGCGCCTGCTTGACTGACGAGCCCCCACCAGCCGCCTCGAAGGAGTGCCCATGGAGGCATGATGAGCGATACGGATCTCGGTCTCATGGATGCCGGCCAGCTGGCCGAACTCTACCGTTCTGGCAAGGCCTCCCCCCTGGAAGCCACCCGGGCCGCCCTGGCACGCATCGAGCGCTTCGATGGCGCGGTCAATGCCTTCACCTATGTGGATGCCGAAGGCGCCGAGCAGGCCGCCAAGGCCTCGGCGCGACGCTGGGGACAGGGCCAGCCACTGAGCGAGCTCGATGGCGTGCCCGTGACCCTCAAGGACCTGACCGAGGTGGCCGGCATGCCGGCCCGGCAAGGATCGCTGACCACCTCCGACGCCCCCTGCGAGCAGGATGCGCCGCCGGCGGCGCGTCTGCGCGAGGCCGGCGCGGTCCTGCTGGGCAAGACCAACACCTCCGAATTCGGCTGGAAAGCCGTCACCGACAACCGACTCCATGGTGCCACCTGCAATCCCTGGAACACCCGCCTCACCCCCGGGGGCTCCTCCGGAGGGGCGGCGGTGGCCGCGGCGCTCAACATGGGCGTGCTGCATCAAGGCGGGGACTCGGGCGGCTCCATCCGTATTCCGGCCGCCTTCACCGGCACCTTCGGCTTCAAGCCCACCTTCGGCTGGACACCCCAATGGCCACCGGCCAAGGAGCCGACCCTGTCACACATCGGCCCGCTCACGCGCCATGTGAAAGATGCCGTGCGCATGCTCAACGCCATCGGCCGCTACGACTATCGCGACCCCTACGCCATTCGCGGCCAGCCCGACGACTGGGGCGTCGAGTTGGACGGTGGCCTGAAAGGACTGAAGATCGCCTACTCGCCGGATCTCGGCTATGCCGAGGTCGACCCGCAGGTCGCCCTGCGGGTGCGTGAGGCCGCCGAGAAGCTCGAGGCCCTGGGGGCCGAGGTGACCGAGATCCATCCCGGCTTCGAATCGCCCATCGATACCTTCCTCACGCTATGGTTCACCGTCTCGCTGGAGCTCTGGTTACAGTGCAACGAGACCCAGCGCCAGCAGCTCGACCCGGGACTCGTCGACAACGCCAAGCGTGCCGAGGCATTCTCCGCCGTGGAGTATTTCCGTGCCTTGGCCAGCCGCGCTCGCCTCACCGAACAGCTGGAGCACTTCAACCAGCGCTATCACCTGTTGATGACCCCCTCGGTGGCGATCTCTCCCTTCGAGATCAACCATCAGGTGCCACCGGGCAGCGGCATGCGGGACTGGGAGGAATGGGCGCCCTTCTCCTACCCCTTCAACCTGAGCCAGCAACCCGCGGCCTCGGTACCCTGTGGTTTCACCGACACGGGACTGCCGGTCGGCTTCCAACTCGCCGGAGGCAAGCATGATGACGTGCGCATCCTGCGCGCCTGCCATGCCTTCATGGAAGCGCACCCGCCGCGTTTTCCCGCCATTCCTACCCCCTCCCGGGAAGGCTGAACGGCAACCGGCATCAACGACTCGATGACATCGTCACGAAAGGGGGCTCGATGCGCATGCTGGCGCTCTACAGCATCAAGGGGGGCGTCGGCAAGACCGCCTCGGCCGTCAACCTGGCGGCGGAGGCGGCAGGGGCCGGTCAGCGTGTGCTGCTCTGGGACCTGGACCCGCAGGCGGCTACCAGCTTCTATCTTAAGGCCAAGCCGCGCATCCGCGGTGGCGTGGAGAAGCTGGTCAAGGGCAAGTCCTCGTTCGACAAGGTGATCCGTGCCACCGACGTCGACCACCTCGACCTGCTGCCCGCCGCCCTGGCATCGAGGGAGATGGATCAGCTGCTGGCCAAGCGCGGCAACAGCCACCTGCGCAAGATCCTCAAGCCGGTGCGCGATGACTACGATCTGGTGATCCTCGACTGCCCGCCGAGCCTTTCGCACCTGTCCGAGAGCATCTTCTCCAGCGTCGATGCCCTGCTGGTGCCGGTGGTCCCCACGGTGCTGTCACTGCGCACCCTCCAGCAGTTGCAGGTCTTCCTCGACGACCACGACATCGCCTGCCTCCTCTGGCCATTCATCACCCTCGCCGATCGGCGGCGGGTACTGCATCGAGAGGTGATGGCGAACATGCATGAGCAGTGGCCACTGATGCTTTCCACCGTGATCCCCTCGGCGAGCGTCGTCGAACGGATGGGGCTCGAGCGAGCCCCCCTGCCCTGCTTCGCCCCTCGCACCGCCGCCGCCCGTGCCTATGCGGCCCTGTGGCAGGAGCTGGCTCAGCGCCTGCGTTGAGGCGAAAGAATACGCTAGAGCGCCAGGCCGCAGGCCACGCCGGAGGCCCAGGCCCACTGGAAATTGTGGCCACCGAGCTCGCCGGTCACGTCCAGCACCTCGCCGATGAAGCGCAGCTGCGGCAGGCCCTGGACCTCGAAGGTCTTCGATGACAGGGCCCGGGTATCGATCCCGCCCAGGGTCACCTCGGCGGTCCGCCAGCCCTCGGTACCGGCCGGCTTGATCCGCCAGTCGTGGAGTCGTGCGGCCCAGGTCTCGAGATCGGCATTGGAGCGCTCGGCCAGCACCCCGTCACCGCCGTGCCACTCGACCAGCGCCTGCGCCAGGCGCCGAGGCAGCCGCTCGCCGAGCCAGGAGGAAAGACGCCGCTTCGGGGTCTCACCACGGGCGGCGGCCAAGGCCGCGACACTATCGGTCGCCGGCAGCAGATCGATGGCCAGGCTGTCGCCGGGCTGCCAGTGGCTGGAGATCTGCAGCATGGCAGGCCCGGAGAGCCCGCGATGGGTGAACAGCATCGGTTCGCGATAGTGGCCGTTGCGACAGCGCACGGCGACTTCGGTGCTGACCCCCGCCAGCGCCTCGGCACGGGCTTTCCACTGCGAAGTCAGCGTGAAGGGCACCAGCGCCGCCCGCGTCGCGGTGACCTCGAGGCCGAACTGGCGGGCGATATCGTAACCGAAGCCGCTCGCGCCCAGGGTAGGAATGGACAACCCGCCGGTGGCCACCACCACGGCGCCGGTATCGAGGATGCCCAGGGAAGTGGTCAAGCGCATGCCCTCCCCCACCCTTTCGATGGCCTCGACCCGGGTCTTGAGGTGCAGCTCCACGCCGGCCCAGTCACACTCGGTCAGCAGTACCCGCAGGATCTCCTTCGACGAGTCGGCGCAGAACAACTGCCCCGGGGCCTTCTCCACGTACTCGACGCCGTGACGCTCGACCAGCTCGACGAAGTGCTCGGGGCGATAGCGCTTGAGCGCCGAGATGCAGAAGGCGGGGTTGCGGGAGAAGAAATGCGCCGGAGTGGACGCCAGGTGGGTGAAATTGCAACGGCCTCCACCCGACATCAGGATCTTCTTGCCGGCCTTGCTGGCATGGTCGAGCACCAGCACCCGCTTGCCGGCGTAGCCGGCGGTCAACGCGCACATCAGGCCCGCGGCACCGGCGCCGATCACTACCAGGTCAGGGTTGGACTGCATGTCACCTCGCCGTCGGTCGTTGTCTTGGCGTCGAAGGCGCGCATTCTAGCAGACCCCTAGTAGCGGGGGGATGGCCTGGCCAGTGGTTCCTGTCGGGGCACCTACCAATGGGCGATTCGACGACCTCGGGTCGCCTTTCATCTCATGCTCGCGTCTGCTTTGAAAAGCGTGGCGGCTCAGGGGAAGGTATCAGCCATCTTTTCATGCTCAGTGCTTTGCAAACGCCTGCATTGCGGCTAAGCTTGTCGAAGCATATATGTAATTTTATGTAAGTAATGTAACTATATATAAAAGAACAGTGCTTTATGTATCTTTGTGCGCCTAAACCACTGTTATTGTAACAGGAAAAGTGCCAAGAACAGTACAAAGGTATGATATCTGCATTAGAAAAAACCAAAAATTTATCATGAAATTCATACTATATTGGATGGCACACTCTCAGACGTCCTGCACATACAGACAATGCGACATCCATCGAGCGATATAAACAAAAGATATCTAAATAAAAATTTACTGATATTAGAATCGTAATACCGGCCGGGACACCAGGGGGACATGGTGATGCAGGTACAGGATTATGTACTGATCGTGCTGAGGAACCTTCAGGAGAGCCTCGATAGCGACTATGTCGAGGTGCTGAAGCGACAGGGCTATCCTGTCGAATTCGTGCAGCCGGGAGAGGACCCGATTCCCAGGATGCAGCATCGGCCCCCGGTGGTCTGCTGCCTGCATTTCGACTACCCGGACTGGCAGGGCCTGACCGATCTGCGCCGCATCAAGCAGGAGGTGACCTCGGTGCCGCTGCTGATGATCACCCAGGCCCATTCGGAGCGCCTGGCCGTCTGGGCCTTCCGCGCCCGCGTGTGGGACTACTTCGTGCAGCCGGTGGACACCTCGAGGCTGCTGGAGGTCATCGCCAGCCTGCGCAGCGTGCGGATTCCCGGGGCCGGCGCACCGGCCCCCCGCCGGATGCCGGCGATCGACAATGCCATGCCACCCGAGGCGCGCCTGCGCTGTCAGCGCAGCGGGGGCCAGCAACCTCTTCTCGACCGGGCCCTGGCGTATATCGACCAGAACCTGCACCGCAAGATCGCCCAGGCCGAGGTCGCCGAACTGTGCGAACTCAATACCTTCCAGTTCAGCCGGCTGTTCAAGAAGCTGACCGGCGTGACCTTCCAGGAGTATCTCCAGCATCGCCGCATCGCCGAGGCCATGCGCCTGCTGGCCAACCCCAAGGCCTCTGTGACCGACGTGTGCTTCACCGTGGGCTTCCGCGACCTCTCGTATTTCACCCGAATCTTCCAGCGCTACGTGGGGCTCCCCCCCTCCCGCTACCGCCTGAGCCTCGACAAGCCGCGGGAGACGCCCCTCTTCCGGCATGACGAGCCCTTCGACTTCGTGCCCCCTTCGACGCCGAAGGTTGATACGGCAGCGTTGATGCGGCCGCTGTGGGCCGCGGGTCCCGAACGCTGAGCGGCTGACCGCTCCTTTCACTTGTTCCTTTCACTGTCCGACACAACGTCAATCCGAGACGACTTCGCCATCCGTCATGCCATCCGCACGAGGCAAGCCGCCGCCCTATCGAGGGCGGCGGCCTGTTCTGGACATCTGCCGGGCAGGGTCCTTCAATCCACCAGCACCGGAATCTGTGCCAGGATGCCGAAGTTCTCGCCGCCGGTGTTGCCCTTGGGCTCATGGTAGGAACAACTGGGCAGGAAGTAGATGCTCTTCTGCCGCCAACCATCATTGGCGTAGGTAGCCAGACCCAGGTTCGGACCACTGATGTTCATCGTGTTGACGAAGTCGTCCCAGCGCGTCACACCGTCGGGATCATTATTGGTCCATGTTCCCGGGGAGACACCATCGCTGTCATCGGGTGGCAGCTCCATCTGCCGCGGTGCGTCATCGTTGATCTTGTTGTCCTTGTCGACGACCCAGACAACATTGAGATTCACTGCTCCCACCAGCGGGTTACTGGGCGCGATACCACCGGTACAGTCCACCACCGGTAGTGTCATGTTCCAAAGGGTTTGCTTGCCGGTTTCCGCTTCCCACCGATCATAGAATGCCTTGAAGGCCGACTGTACCTGACCGTTGTTGGTGGAGATATCCTCGCCGAAGCGCATTTCATTGGGATTTCCATCACCATTGACAAGATCGCGCAATTCATCTGCATTACTGGCACCGTTCTGGTCATGTTCGAAGTTGGTCCAGCCACCGGTCTGATCGCCTTCGGGGATAAAACGCCCCACATCGCAGGCATACTCATCGCCATCCAAGAGGGCCTGCCGGCACATGGCGATGGGCTGGTCGACATCCTCCGGGCGTAATTTACCCGCAAAGCCGATATAGGCGACGGCACGCGCCGAGGCCTCATAGCCGTCGAACCCCAGGACCCGACCGAAGAAGGCCTCCACCGGTGTCTGATCCCGAGCGGTCACCACCTCCACCGCATTGATGAAGTTGGGGTCGAGGTCCAGTTCCTGGGTGGTCTTGCCGGCCAGATCCACAGGGTCCACCGAGGGGTTGTAGGTAAAGGTGCGATCGGTGAAGCTCCAGTGGCCACGCCGGACGCGCACCACTTCGACGGTTTCATTCTGGCTGTCGTTGGACTGGGCCGCTTCCGTTGCCCAGGCATCGGCACTCTTGTAATTGACACCGTCATAGGGCTGAGTGCCGTCATTGACCTGTGACCCATCTTCCACATACAGGAAGCGAGCCCCGGCCAAGGCGCCGGCATCGGCGGCGTTGTGAAGTTCGTTGCGCGCCACATAGAGGTTGCCACCATCCACCGCCAGGGCGGTAAAGGCCAGCAGCATGAACAGTGCCACCGCCATCAGCACCATGGTCACCCCGCGCTGGCGTCGCGGCACTACAGGAGGATGACAAGCCCAGTAACGAGTCCGTGTCTTCATGATCATTCCGCCCTCATCACGGTAGTGGCCGAGAGGTCGATGAAATCGCCCAGACCGGCGACGAAGCCCGGTAGCAACAGGAACTGATAAGCATAATCGACCGTCACGGTGACACTGCTGCCGGGTGACATGCTGGCATCGGAACGCGATATGCTGACCTCCATACCGTCCGGCGGCTCCCCTCCCAGGGAAATCAGATACTGCTCCGCATAGTCGCGGACCGCCTGCTCGATGGCGGCGTCCTCAGCCCCACCTACGGTAGTGTCACGAGGGGCTGGCCGGAACAGGATCCCGGTTCTTGCCCCCTCGCGGCTGGCGTTGGTCAGGGTCGCCTTGTCGAACAGGGCGACGCTGAACTCGATGATGCCGAACAGCAGCAAAAACAGCAGGGTCGCCGAGATGGCGAACTCCACCGTCTCGGAGCCTTCCTGATGGCGACGCGATCCGATCTTCATGGTCGACCTCCCTTGTCACTCGTCATTCACGGCGCTGGGGAAACGGCGCCGCATGCTGTGCAGGTTGCGGGCGTTCTCGCTGGCGGTGGCGTAATAGGTCGGCGAGAGATGCATGGCCTGCTCGAAGAAGCTCAACGCCTCGTCGTAGCGACCGTCGAGCATGGCGATATAGCCCACGTCGTTGTAGGCCTCGGCCCGCTCGCCGTCACGTCCCACCGCCTCGACCGCGTACTCGTAATCGCCCTGGCGGGCATGCACCAGCCCCAGGTTGCGCCAGGCCAGCTCGTAGTTGGGATTACTGCTCAGCGCCTCGCGCAGGGCCTGGCGGGCACTGGCCAGGTCGCCGTTCAGATAGCGTGAATAGCCCAGGTTGTTGAGCACCAGCGGCGAGCCGGGATTCTTTGCCAGCGCCTGCTGGTAGTACTGCTGGGCCTGCGGATAGTCTCCCTCCAGGTCGGCGAGGATGCCCATGGCGTTGTAGGTCCGCCACGGCGCCTTGCCACTCGCCAGGATCGGACGCAGCTGCTCCTCGGCCTGGGCGTACTGGCGGCGATGCAGCAGCACCTCGCCGAGCCGGGTACCGGCGGCGATATGCTTCGGGTCGACACGCAGGGCCCAACGATAGGCCAGGTCGGCGAGGCGGTAGTTGCCGCGGTCATGATGGATGGCACCGATCCGGAACAGGGCATCCGGCCGCGGCCTGTCGTCCAGCTTGAGCCCCCGGATGTACTCGAACAGGGCCCGATCCAGGTCGCCGGCCGACGCCGCGGCATCGCCGTTGCGATAGGCCTCCTCGGGCGTGGCGACGGGAAAGGCCGTGCCGTAGGCGGTGGTGGATCCACCATCGTAGAGGGCGCTGTAGGCCTCGTTCCCGCCTTGGGGAGTCGAGGCACACCCGGTCATGAACAGGCCAAGCCCCAGGGCGGCAGCGATAGCGGAAAGGCGAACCTTGTTGATCATGTCTTGTACTCCTTGTTCGACGTCGCGAGCTCGAAGTCGCGAGTCATCTCGTGATGCGCTCGTTCAGCGTCCGGTTCCGGCCAGGGCGGCCATGGCCCCCAGCAGCGGCGGCCCCAGGGCCACCACGAAGAAGCTGGGGAACACGCAGAAGATCAGCGGGAAGAGCATCTTGGTGCTCACCTTGGCGGCCTTCTCCTCGGCCTCCTGGGTGCGCTTGTCGCGCAGTTCCACGGCGAACAGGCGCAATGTGGCGGCGATGCTGGTGCCGAAGCGCATGCTCTGCAGCAGGGTGGTCACAAGACCGCGGATATCGTCGACGCCGGTGCGCTCTTCCAGGTCGCGCAGCGCGCCGCGCTGGTCCATGCCGGCGCGGATCTGCATGCCGAACAGCTTGAGTTCGTCGGCGAGTTCGGGATGGCTGACCTCCAGGTCGCGGGCGACGCGCTGGATGGCCATGGTCAGGCCCAGGCCCGCCTCGCTGCACACCACCAGAAGGTCCAGGGCATCCGGCAGGGCGCGGCGCAGCTGCTGCGTGCGCTGGCGAATCTTTCGATCCAGCCACAGGCCCGGCAGCAAGTAACCGATCATGGCCGAGGCCACCACCATCAGCAGGCTCAGCTGGGGCGCAATACGCACGAAGGGCACCACCAGGGACAGGATCAGCAGAGGCGGCAGCACGGTCAGGGCCAGGCGTGCCCCATAGAAGGTGTTCAGCGCCCCGCTGCGCCGGATGCCCGCATGACGCAGGCGCTCGGCGGCGCGCTGGCGTTTTGCCTGTTCGTCGGGAAGCAGGCGCTCCCCTACCGGCCCCAGCACCTGCTGCCAGGCGGAAGGCGTGCTGGTTGAAGGAGAATGGGCAGAGGCTCCCCCGACGGCTACCTCGGTGGTCGATGGCTCCAGGCCACGCAGGCGATGCCGCAGGGGGTCGGTAAAGCCCATGATCAGCAGCAGCAGGGCGATCATCAGGGCGAAGACGGTCAGGCCCAGCAGTGCCGCGAAGCCGAGCTGGATGGCCTCAGGGTCGGCGGCGAGACTCACCAGGTTATTCATCAATTGGTTCAGGATATCCATGACGCGCCCTCCTTCAGGCGTCGATGCGCACGATCCGGCGCATCCAGAGAATGCCGCAGACGATCATCACGAAGGCCACCATCACCAGCTGGCGGCCGGTGGGGTCGCCGGTAAGCATGGGAATGAAGTTGGGGCTGACCACCGTGAGCACCGCGGCCAGCACGAAGGGCAGCAGCGAGAGTATCCAGGCCGCCATGCGCCCCTGGGCGGACAGGGTGCGGACCTTGCGCTGGAAGCGGAAACGATCGCGCACCACCGCGGCCAGGCCGTCGAGCAGCTCGGCCAGGTTGCCGCCGGTCTCCTTTTGGATCAGCACCGAGGTGACGAACACCATCACCGTCACGCTCTGTACCCGATGGAGAAGACCGCTCATGGCGGTACGCACGTCGCCGCCGTAGTTGATCTCCATGAACACGATGCGAAATTCCCCGGCGATCGGCTCGGGCATCTCCTCGGCCACCAGGTGCATGGCATCGGCGAAGGGATGACCGGCCCGCAGCGCCCGAGCCATGATGATCAGGGCATCGGGCAGCTGCTCCTCGAACCGCGCCAGACGCAGAGCGCGGGCCCGCAACAGCCGCAGGAAGGGGAAGGCCCCCACCAGCAAGCCGATCGCCACGCCTATCAGCGGATGCGGCAGCAGCTGCATCGCGACCAAGCCGGTGATCCCCCCCAGGCAGGTAGCGAACAGTACGATCCGGTAGGCCGGGGTCTCGCGGCCGGCCTGCTCCACCAGGTGCTCGATGCGTGCCATGCCGGGCAGCGACTCCAGCAGTCGCTCGAGAGGCGACAGCTCGCGCAGGTACTTACGTCGCACCAGCGACACCGGCGAGGCCGTGTTGGCGTGGATCGAGCTCAGGCGCTTCTTGAGGCGCTTCTTGGCCTGACGGTTCTCGCCGAAGGTCGGCACCATGAAGCTCTGCATCAGCAGGAAGGCGGCGATGGCCACCATGCCGATGAAGATCGCCTCGTCGGACAGGTTCAGCTCCATGACGGCCCGCCTCCCTCGCACTGGAACACCTCGAGCCCCGGCGCCATGCCGCGCCGCTGCAGGTGGTCGTAGAAGCCCGGCACCACCCCGGTGGCCCGGCACTGGCCGAGGACCCGGCCCTCCTGGTCGACCCCTTCACGCTCGAAGCGAAAGATCTCCGACATGGTGATGATGTCGCCTTCCTGGCCGTTGATCTCCTGCACGCTGACCAGCCGACGCTTGCCGTCCTCGTGGCGCGCCACCTGCAGCACCACATCGATGGCCGAGGCGATCTGGGCGCGCAACGGCTTCTGGGGCAGGTTGAAGCCGCTCATCGCCACCATGCTCTCGATGCGGGTCAGGGCATCGCGAGGAGTGTTGGCGTGGACGGTGGTCAGCGAGCCATCGTGGCCGGTGTTCATGGCCTGCAGCATGTCCAGGGCCTCGCCGCCGCGCACCTCGCCGACGATGATGCGGTCGGGGCGCATGCGCAGGCTGTTGCGCACCAGGTCACGCTGGGTCACCTCGCCACGCCCCTCGATGTTGGGGGGGCGCGTCTCCAGGCGCACCACATGGGGCTGCTGGAGCTGCAGCTCCGCCGAATCCTCGATGGTCACGATGCGCTCGTTATGGGGGATGAACCCCGACAGCACGTTGAGCAGGGTGGTCTTGCCGGCGCCGGTGCCACCGGAGACCAGCACGTTGAGCCGCGAGCGCACCACGGCCTCCAGCAGCCGGGCGACCACCGGCGTCAGGGTGCCGATCTCCACCAGGTTGTCGGCGGTCAGGCGGTCCACCGAGAAGCGCCGGATCGACAGCATGGGGCCGTCGATGGCCAGCGGCGGGATCACCGCGTTGACCCGCGAGCCGTCCTTGAGGCGGGCGTCGACCATCGGCGAGGACTCATCGATACGCCGCCCCACGCTGGAGACGATGCGGTCGATGATGGTCATCAGGTGGCGGTCGCTGTCGAAGCGCAGCTCGGTGGGTTCCAGGCGGCCGTGACGCTCGACATAGATGTTGCCGGTGCCGTTGACCAGGATGTCGGACACCGTGCGATCGGCCAGCAGCCCCTCCAGCGGCCCCAGGCCGAGCACCTCGTCCTGCAATTCGCTGACGATGCGCTGGCGCACCCCGGCGTTGAAGGGCAAGGCTTCCTGACTCATCAGCGACTCGCAGACCTGCTGGATCTGCAGGCGGGCCTGTTTCTCGTCCAGGGTGGCGAGCAGTGACAGGTCGAGCACCTTGACCAGCTTGCGGAAGAGCCGCTGCTTGCACTCCTGCTCGGCGCCGGTCAGGCTGGCCGGCCGTGCGCGACTGCCCAAGGGCGTCCGCAGCGCCTCGGGATTCTCCGGGGGGTTCACGCGTTCACGCAGGTTCATGGTGGTGTCTCCTCGACTCTCCAGTCTTGTCCCGTCTTACCCAGTCTTGTTCCGTCTTGTCTTGCCTCATGCCCGTCCCAGTCGGGTCCAGCCCAGCAGGCCTTTCCGGTGCCGCGACGGGGGCCGCGAGGGCGATGCGTCGGCCTCGTCGAACGACAGCGCCAGCGCCTTGAGCGCCCGGGTCACCGGCGCCTTGCGGGCCACATCGCGCAACGGGCTGCCCACGTTGATGCTCTGGTTGACACGCTTGAAGTCATTGGCCAGGGGCACCACGTCCACGCCCGGCAGGGCCTCACGGATATCCGCCAGGCTCACGGCGCCGCGCCTGTCATGGCGATTGACCACCACGGTGATGGCGGTGGCGAGTGTCAGCTCGTGACGCAGGATGCCCAGCAGGCGCTGGGCGTCGCGCAGGTGGGCCACGCTCTGCTGCATCACCATCAGGATGCGGTCGGAGCGCTCCAGCACCGCGGCGGTGGAGCCGCCGATCCAGCGCGGCAGGTCGACGACCACGTCGTCATAGGCCTGGCCCAGCACCTGCAGCAGCTGCTCCACCCGGGTCTCGGAGACCTCGCTGAGCGGCAGGGCGTACTCGGGGCTCGATGCCAGCACATCCAGCCCGCTGGCATGGCCCTGCACATAGCCTTCCAGGGCCAGGACATCCAGGCTGTCCGCCGCTTCCAGGGCGCCTACCAGCCCATTGCCGGGCGCCATGTTGAAGTACAGCGGCAGGGAGCCGAACTGCACGTCCATGTCGACCAGGGCGGTACGGCGCCCCTCGACCACCAGCCGATGAGCCAGATTGGCGGCGATCATGCTGGCCCCAGAGCCTCCCTTGGCGTTGATCACCGCCATCAGGCGCGCGGTGTGGCGGGTATCGCTGACCAGGCGGTCGCGAGCCAGCTGGCGGATGAACTGGCTGATCTCGCCGTCGTCGATGGGTGGCGAGAAGAAATCACGGGCCCCGGCCCGCATCGCCTCGCGGATCAACTCGACGTTCCCCTTGGGCCCCACCACCAGCAGCGGCGGGCGCTCGGCGGCGGGACGCTCAGCGAAGGCCGCCAGCTCCGCCGCCCAGTTGTCGCTGACCAGCAGCACCAGGGCATCGGGCAGCACGGAGATACCCTGAAGCGGATCGCTGTCCCCGTTGACGAGCAGCCGGGTCGTGACGTGGATATCTCCCTGGGTGCTCAACAGGCCCTCGAGACAGCCCAGCTCGTCCCGCGCTCGCCCCGCCAGCAGTAGTTCCATTCGATAGCGCATAGCGTTTCATCCACCTGTTGCGACCGGGCCCAGCTCTTGTCCCGGTCCTCGATTCACGATCGTCCCGCCCGACACCTGCCTCGCCCCTTTCCGGCGTTTCCGGTTCAGGGCAGGATCATGGTCGTGCCCGGGTCCATGCCTTGGCCCGGCTGGGTGGGCCGGCGATAGGCCTCCAGGGCCCGCGCCGCCTTGTCGCCACTGAGGGCCGGCACCTCGTCGCCCGGCTGGTAGGTCTGGGCCTGCTTCATGTGCCGCACGCTGTCGCCATAGGGGGGCAGCCCCTGCCCCGGATTGGCGGCGCAGCCGACCAGGAAGGCGGCGCCTAGGGCCAGGGTCAGGCCACGCACCAGCCGACGCGTGGATGTCGCCGCAGGCGGGGTGCCATGACCGGGCAGAAAGGTTGTACGAGGCATGGTGGAATCTCCCAGGCTGAAGTTTGCAGATGTCATGGTCTTAGAGGTCATGGCCGAACTGTCCCTCGGTGCCACCCGCGCCGCGGCCCGATACCAGGTCCGGTTCGAGGGAGGCGGCACGACGGGGCAGGGAGCGGCCTTCGCCGTCGCGGCCCTGGTAACGGCCCAGCAGGTAGAACTCCACGTCGGTGGGGGCCACGAAGGAGCCGGTGGGCAGGCGCACCTGCGCGGGGTCGACCGGCCGCGCCAGGCGCGGGGTGACGAAGATCACCAGCTCGGTCTGCTCCTTGATGAACTCCTGGCTGCGGAACAGCGTACCCAGCACCGGCAGGTCGCCTAGCCCCGGGAACTTGCTGACGTTCTCGCGCAGGCTCTCGTTGAGCATCCCGGCGATGGCGATGGTCTGGCCGTTGTTCAGCTCCACCGTGGAGCTGGCGCTGCGCTTGGTCAGCGCCGGCACGAAGAACTGCGCCGCCACCCCGCTGCCGACCCCCACGCTGAGGCTATTGGCCGATACCAGCTCGGAGACCGAGACATCGACCTTGAGGTTGACGCTGCCGGAGTCGAGCACATAGGGCAAAAAGCGCAGGCCGACCCCGAACTCCTTGTGCTCGATGGCCACCTGGCCGTCGCCCTGGGGCACCGGGATGGGGAACTCGCCACCGGCCAGGAACTGGGCCTGCTCACCGGTGAGGGTGGTCAGGTTGGGCTCGGCGAGGATCTTGGCCACGCCTTCGCTGCTGGCCGCATCCAGCACCAGGTTAAGCAGGTAGTCGCTACGCAGGTAGCTGGCGAAGATGCCGGCATCCTCGATGGTCGCCGTGGCCGGGGCGAACTCGTCGACCGCCGGGCCGATCACCGACCCACCGCCCAGGACCGGTATCCGGCTACCGTCGGCGATCCCGTCGAATACGGCATCGGGGAAGCGGGCGCCACCCTTGGTCGCCCCCAGGCTCAGGGCGTTGGAGCCCACATTGAAGACATTGAAGTTGGCTTCCAGGCGCTTGATCAGCGAGCGGGAGACCTCGGCCACCTTGACGTCGAGCATCACCTGCTGGGCGCCGCCCACCTGCATCAGGTTGAGCACCCCGTCCTCGCCGCCCTGGGCGGCGGCGTAGCGGTTGGCCAGGCGCAGGGCGGTATCCAGGCGCTCGGCGCTGGAGACCTCGCCGCTGAGCACCAGGCCCTCCTCGGCGGAACGCACCTGGATGCTCTCGCCGGGCAGCAGGTCATGCAGGCTGGTCTTCAGCCCCTGCAGGTCGTGGGTGACGGTCACGTCGAGCATGCCCTGGACCCGTTCGCCTCGGTCCCAGAGCACCACGTTGGTCGACCCCAGGGCCTTGCCCAGCACGTAGATCTGCCGCGAGCCCATCACCACGATATCGGCCACCTCGGGGTTGCCCACCGAGACGACCTTCACCGGACGCGGGAACTCCAGCACCTGCGACTTGTTGCGTGCCACGTTCACCGCCATGCTGCCTCCCGACCAGGGCATTGCCACCGTGCGCCCGGCCTGCTGGGCCTCGGCCATGTTCGTCCAGAGTGCCGCCGCCAGCAGCAGGGCCGCCGCCGCCAACCGCCTGGTCACTGCCCCTTGCCTGACCTTGTCCATTGCCTTGCTCCCGAATCGCCGTTGGATTTTTGATTGCCTATCTCAGTCACGCACCAGGACCGAGCTGGACTGGGTCCCGCGGATCACCTGGACGCTGCGTTGCACCGGTGCCGGCCGGAACTTCACCGGCCGGGGCTCGGCCTTCTCCTCACGCGGCTCGGGCCGGGTGATCTGGGGAATCTGCGCGGCCAGGAAGTCGTCGGCCTCGTCGTCCTTGTCCAGGGGGTTACGCAGGGTCAGCTGCACCTTGCCTTCCTGGGTGGCCTCGACCAGCGTCTCGGCCTGGCGTGGGTCGACTTCCAGGGTCACGGCCCGCACGATCACCGGCCCGTCACGCTCCTGGGAGGCGATCTGGTCCACCGCCAGCACCTTGATGTTGTGCAGGATGGTCTCCGACGTCACCTGGCGGCGATTGCCCTCACCGCGCTGGGCGGAGACCACGTCGACCCGGTTGCCGGGCAGCAGGAAGCCCGCCACCCCCACCACATCGTCGACGCGTACGCTCATCGCCCGCTTGCCCTTCTCGAGCACCGCCGCCAGGGCGCTGCCTCCCATGTGGTCGGCGAGGCGATGCGTGAGTACTACCTCGCCGGGGTAGATGTCCTGGTTGATGACCTTGCCCACCAACCCCTCGATGTCGGTGAAGCTGCCCTCGGGAATGACCTCCCGCGGCATGTCCACCAGGCGCAGGTCGGAGGCCTGGACGGTCTCGCCGAAGGGGATCTTCAGCGCCGCCACCACCACCGAAGCGGCGTCGCCGTCGCTCTCGCCGCTCTTTGTCTCGACCCAGTTGCTCGCCAGCATGGCGGCGCCCACCGCCATGGTCAGCGAGACCCCCAGCATGGATACGATGCCCTTCTTGTTCATGTTGCCTCCCCCTCGGTATCGCCGAGTTCCATGAAGTAGTTCTGCCAGGCCCAGCGCAGGGCCTCGACGGTCAGTTGCACCTCGCCCCGGTAGGCCAGGTAGTCCAGGGCCAGGCCGAGCAGGTCGCGCGGGTGGCAGGGCAGCAGCGGCACCGCGAAGCGAGCGTGCAGCTCGTCGATCACGTAGGCCGCCTGTGCCGGCGATGCCTCGAGGCCCCGGCTGCGACACTCCTGTGCCCAGATGGCCAGGTAGTCCTCGCGGCTCAGCGCATCGAAGCGGATCTTGTAGCCGATGCGACGCATGAAGGCGGGATCGGCCAGGTCCAGCGGATGAAGATTGGTGGAGAACACCAGCGAGACATCGAAGGGCACGCGGAACGGCTGGCCGTCGCGCAGGCCCAGGTAGTCGTGACGCTCCTCCAGCGGCACGATCCAGCGATTGAACAGCGCCATGGGCTCGATGCGCTGGCGCCCCAGGTCATCGATTACCAGCAGGCCGTTGTTGGCGCGCAGCTGCAGCGGCGCCTGGTGGACCCGGGTGGCGTCGTCGTACTGCACCTCGAGCATCTCGGCGGTCAGCTCGCCACCCACGCTGACCAGCGGCCGTTCGCAGCGCACATAGCGCGGATCATGACCCTGGGCCAGCAGCACCCCACGCTCCGGACCGGAAGCCGGGTCTGCCACGGGCCGATGCACCCCGGCATCGAAGACCTTGACCGCCTTGCCCGCCACCAGGATGGCGTGAGGCACCAGCACCTGGCCCCGCAGCAGCCGCGCCAGACGCCGGGCGATAAAGCTCTTGCCGGTGCCGGCGGCCCCGTAGATGAAGGTGGCCCGGCCCGAGTGCAGCGCTGGGCCCAGGCGATCGAGCACCTCCGGGGCGATCACCGTATCGGCGAAGATCGCATGCACGCTGTCGCGGTCGACGCCTGTGCGGCTCAGCCCCTGGAGTTCGGCCTGGCGGGTGTAGTTGTCCAGCGTCACCGGTGCGGGCCCGATATAGCCGTCCCGAGCCAGGGCCTCCAGGGCCGAGGCGCGACCGCGATCGGTGAGCCCGAAGCACAGGTTGCCGCGCTCGCCGCCGCCACGTACCTCGATACGCGCCTCGTCACGCAGCAGGGCGAGCACCTCCTCCATGATTCCGCCGGCCAGGGCACAGCGCCGAGAGAGCTCGGTCAGCGCCAGCACCCCGTTCTGGTGGAGGTGCTTGGCCACCAGGTCGGCCAGGTAAGGGGCGCTCAGCCCGGTGTCGGCCAGCTGGCCGGGACGCGGCGCCCGGGCGGCGTACTCGTCGCCGGCCGCGTCTGCCTCGTCCCCCCGTGCCAGGGCCGCGCCCTGCTGTCTTCCCTCGAATGTCATAAGATGACTCCTCCCCCTCCGGCCCGCCTGGCGGGTGCCTTACCCCTGAGTGCCTTTGCCTTTCGCCTGATGCATCATCCTTGATGCGTTATCACTCCCTTGGCCTCCCTGCTTTCCTGCTCCCTGCTTCCTTGCTCGTTGGCCCCTTCTCCTTGGGCCCTACTCCTTTGCTTCCTTACTCCTCGGCCCTTGCTCCTTGGCCCTTTCCCCTTGCTCCCTGGCCCTTGCTCCTCGGTCCTTCCTTCTTCCCTCTTATCTCTTCCCTCACCCCACCCACTGCCAGACTAATAACCCCGTGGTCCCGATGGCAATCGATACGGCGAAGGGAAACTTGCGGCCCATCACCTCGCCCTCTTTTGGGGCCAGATAGAGCGGCTTTCCGGTGGTGACCAGGGTCCGAAACATCAAGGAGTAGCGACTCCAGGGCGAAACAGCACTGGGTTGAAACAGCGCACTGGCGACAAAGCCCAGGGCAATGACACCACCCACCAGGATGCTGGCCAACGCGGCTATCAATACGTTCTGTGGGCCTAAAAAGGTACCGATCGCCGCCATCAGCTTGGCATCACCGGCCCCGGTAAAGCCCATCAAGTAGCCCGGCAGCAGCACCGCCAGCCCCGCTGCCAGGCCGTAAAGGGCGGCCAGGACACCGCTCGGGCCTGCCAGCACTCCTTGCAGCAGGATTCCCGTCGCGGCCCCGGCCATAACAAGAAGATTGGGGATGCGGCGCTGATGAAGATCCCAGGACGCCGCACTCCAGATCAGCAGTTGTACAAATCCAGAAAGCAGTAAATATTCAGGACGCATAGATTTGATTTGCCTTCATGCTCGATTAACTTTCAGGGAGAAGGAAGCGCCGATATTCCTATCGGCGCTCTTCTTCACTTTTTGTTATTGAACAGTATCCAGCTCACCATTAATGAGAGTCATAACCCTTTCAACGTTAGTACCTATAAGTGTAAAGACTGCGGCAGCACCTGCCACAATCAGACCGGCAACCAAGGCCCACTCCACCGTCTCGGTGCCTTCCTCTTCCTTCCAGAAACGCTCGATTCCTTGCATCAGCTTGTTCATGACAGTTCTCCTCGGATTGCGACCTGCCACCTGGGTGGCTTCCTTCTGGAGCGTCGGCCTTTCCGACTGCTCACGTGACTGAGCTTCGCAGTTACAAAGCAGTTACGCTTGGATTCTGTTGCAATGCACTAGGAGAATCTTGCAGGGGGTGTGGCAAGGAGGGCTGGGAAGGGAGTCAACCTCGAGGGCAGGCGGAACACAACTAGGTTTTGTACAATTTTTCGCGCAATATAGCGGGGATTTTCCACGTAAACCTATTTTTCTGCATAAGATCTGTATACTTATAGAAAGCTGTCCAGAAAATTGTCGATTGTTGTCGCATTGTTACCCAGGGTGAGGCGGTAGGCTGGAAAACGACCAACCCCGTCATGCCCTCCCCTGCCGGGAGCCCACGACCAAGAGCCGTGCCATGAACTCGATACCCGCCTCTGTCCTCGACCTTGCCAGTCCTTCCCCAGCATGCCTTACGATGTCGGCGCGCTGGCGGATCACGCTGCCGGGCCTTGTCCTGCTGGTTTTGGTGTTTTCGGGCGCGGCCCCGTCGGCCTTCGCCCAGCCGGCCACCGCGGTGATCGGCGCTCGGGCAAGCCTGGAGCCCTGGTCCGATCCCCTCGAGGCGCTGGGCACGCTGCGCGCCGACGAGAGCGTGACGCTCTCGGCCACCGTCACCGAGGTGGTGCGCGAGCTGAACTTCGAGGATGGCGACAGCGTGGAGAAAGGCCAGCTGCTGGTGGGCCTGGCCGATGACGAGGCCCGGGCGGATCTGCGGGCCGCCCAGGCGTTGCGCGACGAGCGCCGCAATGCGGTCAACCGTCTGGCCCAGCTACAATCACGCAACCTGGCGCCACGGGCCGAGGTAGAGGACAGCCGCGCCCAGTTGCGTCAGGTCGAGGCCGAGATCCAGGCCCTGGAGGCGCGGCTGGCCAGCTACCGGATAAAGGCGCCCTTCGCGGGCCGGGTGGGCCTGCGCCAGATCAGCGAGGGGGCGCTGGTCACCCCGGGCACCGAGCTTGTCACCCTGGACAAGCTGGATACCATGAAGCTCGACTTCGGCGTGCCCGAGGTGGCGCTGGGGAAGCTGGCCCGGGGCCTTTCGCTGACCGCCACCAGCGCGGCCTTCCCCGGCGAGGTGTTCGAGGGCGAGGTCACAAGCCTCGGCTCGCGGATCGACCCGGTCACCCGCAGCCTGACGGTTCGTGCCGAGCTCGACAACCCCGGGGAGCGCCTGCGCCCCGGCATGCTGATGCGCGTGACCCTTGAGGCCACGCCCCGCGAGGCGCTGGTGATCCCGGAGGCGGCGCTGGTCGCCGTGGGCCAGCGCCAGTACGTGCTGGTGCTCGACGAGGCCGACGACTACCGCGTCACGCGGCGCGAGGTGCGCATCGGCGAGCGCCGCGAGGGCGAGGTGGAGGTGCTCGATGGGCTGAGCGCGGGCGAGCTGGTGGTGGCCCACGGCACCGAGCGGGTCCGCGACGGCCAGTCGGCCCGGCTGCTGGGCATCCTGGATGATGACACCAGCATCGCCGAGCTGCTGCGCCGCGGGCGTGACGACGCGGAGGCCAGCGGCTGATGCGTCTTTCCGATATCTCCGTCCAGCGCCCGGTGCTGGCCACGGTGCTGGCCGCCTTGATCGTCGCCTTCGGCCTGCTGGCGCTCGAACGCCTGCCGCTGCAGGAGTACCCCGCCATCGACCCGCCGGTGGTGTCCATCGATACCCGCTACCCGGGCGCCTCGGCCAGCGTGGTGGAGAGTCGCATCACCCAGGTGCTGGAGGACCGCATTTCCGGGGTCGCCGGCATCGAGGTGATCTCCTCCTCCAGCGAGGACGGCCGCTCCAGCATCAACGTCGAGTTCGGCCTGGACAAGGACATCGATGCCGCCGCCAATGACATCCGCGACCGCATCTCCGGCTCGCTGGACAACCTGCCCGACGAGGCCGACCCACCGGAGGTACAGAAGGCCGACTCCGGCTCCGAGGTGGTGCTGTGGCTGTCGCTCACCGGCCAGGGCTATGACGTCTCCGAGCTCACCGACTACGCCGACCGCTACCTGGCCGACCGCTTCTCGGTGCTGCCCGGCGTGGCCCAGGTGCGGGTCGGCGGCGGGCGCGAATACGCCATGCGGGTGTGGCTGGATGCCGACGCCCTGGCGGCCCGCGGCCTCACCGTGGGCGACGTGGAAGACACCCTGCGCGAGGAGAACGTCGAGCTGCCGGGGGGTGCCCTCGTCTCCGAGGCCCGCCAGTTCGTGGTCCGACTGCCGCGCAACTTCGCCACGCCGGCGGACTTCCGCTCCCTGGTGCTCGACGAGGGCCGGGACGGCTATCTGGTGCGCCTCGCCGACGTGGCCCGGGTGGAGATCGGCGCCGTGGAGGAGCGCACCATCTTCCGCGGCAACGGCGTGCCCATGGTGGGCCTGGGAATGATGAAGCAGTCCACCGCCAACGTGCTGGCGATCTCGGAGGGTGTGCGGGCCGAGATGGCGCGCCTGGAGGGCACCCTGCCCGAGGGCATGGCGCTGACGCTGAACTTCGACACCGCCGTGTTCGTCTCGGGGGCCATCTCCCAGGTGGTGCAGACGCTGTTCATCGCCATGGGCCTGGTGGTGGTGGCGATCTTTTTGTTCCTAGGCAATGTGCGTACCACGCTGATCCCGGCGGTGACCGTGCCCATCTCGCTGATCGGCACCTTCGCCGCCCTGGCCGCGCTGGGCTTCACCATCAACCTGCTGACCCTGCTGGCCCTGGTGCTGGCCATCGGGCTGATCGTCGACGACGCCATCGTGGTGCTGGAGAACATCCACCGGCGCATGCAGGAGCACGGCGAGACGCCCTTGGTGGCGGCCTTTCGCGGCACCCGCCAGATCGCCTTCGCGGTGATCGCCACCACCCTGGTGCTGGTGGCGGTGTTCGTGCCGTTGAGCTTCTTGCAGGGGGATATCGGCCGGCTGTTCACCGAGTTCGCCCTGACCCTGGCCGCGGCGGTGATCCTCTCCAGCCTACTGGCGCTGACCCTGACGCCGATGATGGCCTCCAAGATCCTCAAGACCGAGATGCACGAGGGGCGTATCGCCGCCGCCGTGCACTGGCTGCTGGGCCACTCGCGCCGGGTCTATCGGGCCCTGCTCGAGCGGGTGCTCAGGCTGCGCCTGCTGGTGCTGGCGCTGTTCCTGGGTGTGCTCGGCGGCATGGTGTGGCTCAACGCCCAGCTGCCCCAGGAGTACACCCCCCAGGAGGATCGCGGCAACTTCTTCGTGCTGGTCAACGGCCCCCCGGGCGCCACCTACGAGTACATGCTCGACTACATGGACGAGATCGAGGCGCGCCTGCTGCCCATGGTCGAGCGTGGCGAGATCGAGCGCATCCTGGTGCGGGCGCCGCGCGGCTGGGGCAACATCGAGAACTTCAACAACGGCTTCGTGATCGTCAACCTGGTCGACTGGGGCGAGCGGCGCGACGCCTGGGCGATCATGGACGAGATCCGCGAAAGCCTGGCCGACCTGCCCGGCATCCGCGCCTTCCCGGTGATGCCCCAGGGCTTTGGCCAGCGCGTCGAGAAGCCGGTGCAGTTCGTGCTGGGCGGCGGCACTTATGAGCGGCTGGCCGAGTGGCGCGACACCCTGCTCGCGCATATCCGCGAAGACAACCCACGCCTGACTGGCCTGGATAGCGACTACGAGGAGAACCAGCCCCAGCTACGGGTGGATATCGACTACGAGCGGGCCGCGGCCCTGGGGGTGACCGTGACCGAGATCGGCCGCACCCTGGAGACGTTGCTCGGCGGGCGTACCGTGACCCGCTACGTGGACGACGGCCAGGAGTACGACGTCATCCTCGAGGGCGAGCCCGAGGCACGGCCCAGTCCCCGCTCGCTGGAGAGCCTCTATGTGCGCTCGGCGCGCAGCGGCGAGCTGATCCCGCTGGCCAGCCTGGTGAGCCTCACCGACTTCGCCGGCCCCAGCACCCTGAACCGCTTCAATCGGGTGCGGGCGATCACCCTCCAGGCCGACCTCGCCGACGGCTACTCGCTGGGCGAGGCCCTCGACTACCTCGAGCAGGCGGTGGACGAGGTGCTGCCGCCGGAGGCCCAGACCGACGTCAAGGGCGCCTCGCGGGACTACCTGGAGGCCAGCGGCGCCAGCACCTTCCTGCTGGCCCTGGGGGTGCTGGTAGTGTTTCTGGTGCTGGCCGGTCAGTTCGAGAGCTTCGTGCACCCCTTCGTGATCATGCTCAGCGTACCGCTGGCCCTCTGCGGTGCCCTGCTGGGGCTCTACCTGACCGGCCAGTCGCTCAACCTCTACAGCCAGGTGGGGCTGGTGATGCTGGTGGGCCTGGCCGCCAAGAACGGCATCCTGATCGTGGAGTTCGCCAATCAGCTGCGCGACCAGGGGGTGGCCTTCCACGATGCCCTGGTGGACGCCGCGGTGACCCGCCTGCGCCCGATCCTGATGACCGCGGTGACCACCATGGCCGGCGCCGTGCCGCTGGTGCTCTCCAGCGGCGCCGGGGCCGAGACCCGGCTGGTGATCGGCACGGTGATCCTGTGTGGCGTGGCCGCCGCCACCCTGTTCACCCTGTTCGTGGTGCCGGTGGCCTACGACCTGCTGGCCCGGCGCACCGGCTCCCCCGGCGCGGTCGCCCGTCGCCTGGAAGCCGAGATGGGCGATGGCCCCGTCAACCACTGAGGGGCAGCCACCAGGGCAATCGCAGTTGGGGCTGGTATGGGGCGCCGGGGACAGGTCGAAGAGGGGGTCCTACGCCATGGATGGCGTCGGTAGCGCCCAGGGAGGGGTTCACAGCGCCCCCTCGTAGACCTGTCGACGGATCAGCCCCGAGCGATAACGCTAACTACGATAGCCCTGGGTAAGCCACGCCTTGGCACCGGCGTCATTCCTCCCCGGGGCCGACCCACACATGGGGGTTCCAGGCCACCTCCCAGAGGTGGCCGTCCGGGTCGGCGAAGTATCCCGCATAGCCGCCCCAGGCCGTTGGCTGGCCGGGCCTCACCAGGCGTGCCCCGGCGGCGATGGCCTGGGCCAGCACCGCCTCGACCTCGGCCTCGCTGGCCACGTTGTGGGCCAGGGTCACGCCGGAGAAACCGCTCCCCTCGGCCGGCACGCCGGCATCCCGGGCCAGCGCCTCGCGGCCGAAGAGGCCCAGCCAGCTGCCGTGCAGGGTGAAGAAGGCCACTTCCGGCGAGGAGTCCATCCTGGGCAGGCCCAGCCCCTGTTCGTAGAAGTTGATGGCGCGGGGCAGGTCCGTGACCCCGAGGGTGATCATGCTGATTCTGGGCTTCATGGCGTATCTCCGGCAGACAGGGTGGCGGCACTGGGCATCCTACCTGGCAGGATAGAGGCTCCCGCGTCCGGGCACGAACGGCCATGCGGGATCGCCACTAGGGCGGCTATGCTCCCCTGACGACTATGCTGAGGGTGGCGCCTATATAGTAAGAGCAAGATAGTAAGAGCAAGATTCATGCCCCGAGGAGACGACGATGCTGGAACTGCTGCCCATGGATGCCGATCATGTCGTGGCGATGCGCGCCAGCGGCCGGGTCACCGCCGATGACCTGCAGCGGGCCATCGATGCCATCGAGCACGCCAAGAAGATTCATCCCCGCGTCAGCCTGTATGTCGAGATCGACGACATGCGCTGGATGACTTTCACCGCCCTGCTGCGCGATCTCGGCTATGGCCTGACCCAGATCGGCGAGCGTTCCCACTATCATCGGATTGCGATACTGACCGAGCAGCACTGGATGACCCCCATCGCCAAGCTCGAGAACCACCTCTTCAAGCCCATGGAGGTCCGCGTGTTCTCCCCCCGCCACAAGGTGGAAGCGATCGCCTGGGTCGCCGAGCTTCCCCATGGTCCGTCACCGGCAGCATCCGAGACGCGACAGACGCCCTGAGGTCGCGAGCAGTCCCCTGGCACCTGCGGTGCTATCGTCCCCTTCTACCGCTCAACGCGACCGGCGGCGGCGCTCCTGGAGGCTTAGCACGATCAGCGTCAGTAAGGTGATGGGTAACACGAAATAGAGCATGGTCCCGCTCAGACCCGCCAGCGCGTCGTGTTGTGTGACGGCCAGGATCAGGTAGAGGGTGTAGGCGCCGTAGTAGCCCAGCAGCACGGCCCCTTCCCAGCGACTGATCTCGCCGCCGGTGAAACAGATCGGCAGGCAGGCCAGCGCCACCGCAAGCATCACCGGGATATCGAAGCTGAGCATGGCGGAGCCGACCGCGATCCCCGAGGGGGCCACCAGGCTGGTCACCCCCAGCACCCCCAGGATGTTGAACACGTTGCTGCCGACCACGTTACCGATAGCGATATCACGCTCACCACGCAGCGCGGCAAGGAGCGAGGTGACCACCTCGGGCAAGGAGGTACCGGCGGCGATGATGGTCAGGCCGATGACCTGCTCGCTGACGCCCAGGTAGCCGGCGAAGGCCACGGCCCCCTCGACGAACCAGCGAGAGCCAAGCACCAACAAGCCAAGACCTACAATCACCAGCACCGGATCGAGTGCCCAGGCGGCCCCGCCGTGGGCCGCGTCCGGTTTTTTCTCTTCCACCAGGGGTCGGCCCTCCATCGACCGGGCCTCCAGCGGTTGGCGCCGCGTATTCTGGTAGAACAGGAAACCGAGATAGGCCGCCAGGCCCGCCACCAGCAGCAGCCCATTCAACCGAGTCAGCTGTCCATCCAGAGACAACATCAGCACGCCCCCCGACAACAGCACCATCAGGGGAATATCGAAGCGCACCAGCTGCTGGTCGACCACCAGCGGGGTGATCAGCGCCGAGAGGCCGAGGATGAACAGCACGTTGAAGATGTTGCTGCCCACCACGTTGCCGATGGCGATACCCGCCTGATCGTCCAGGGCCGCCTTGAGGCTCACGGCCAGCTCCGGGGAACTGGTGCCGAAGGCGACCACCGTCAAACCGATGATCAACGGCGTGATGCCCAGCCGCGACGCCAGGCGCGAGGCGCCCCGCACGAGGAGCTCCGCCCCGCCGATCAGCAAAACCAGCCCCGCGATGAATCCGATAGTTGCCATGTATCCTCCGGCAAGATGCGTGTATCCCTAGCGCAGCATAGATAATCTTCATGCCCAGCAACGGCGGTCGTTTGGCGAGCCGCGCCGACGACCATGCCGGCGGCGGCCACCATCGCGGCCTGCGTGCAGCGGCGACCAGGCCCTTGCTGCGTCTCCCGTGGCTTCATCCCCCTTTCGTTCTACTGCTCACGTCTGTCCTTTTCCTTTGCCTCGAAAAACCGCAGGATAATGAGGAACTGGCGGCTACCTGCCTGGGTGCCGGTAGGGCGAAGGGGCCGACACAGAAGGCCATGATCCAGGGAAAGGAGCCGCAGACGTGGAACGCATTCATCGACACCTGGCCCTGAAGGTGGCCGTGCTGATGCTGCTCTGTGGCATGCTGACCATGGCCGGGGCCGGCCTGCTGACGGTATTCGCCCTGGATACCTTGCCGGCCGCCCTGTCCCTGCGTCCCGCCAGCGTGTCGGGAATCCTGATCGGCCTGGGCCTGCTCGCCACGCTGTATGAGGCCCCTGCCTGGCGGCGCGGGCTGGGTGCCGGGGTGATCGGCGCCGCATTGGCCGGCCTGACATCGGGCCTGGTGTCGCCTATGGCCGCTTCCCTGCCGTCGATTCTGGTCCAGTGGCTGGCCCTGCCCTTCTCGTCGTCCTGGCTGGTCGGCCTGACAGGCCTGTGCCTGCTGGTCGGCCAGCGGGGCCCTGGCCGTCTGCTCTGGCCGGTCACCGGGCTGCTGCTGTTCCTGTGCGGAGCGCAGTCGCTGGTGACCTACACCCTGGAGGCGAAGCTTCCCGCCTGGCCGGGGTGGGCGCCGTTCTCCTCGATCATCACCGGCGTCTATGCCCTGCTGCTCGGCCTGGTCATGGCCGGCCTGAGTCGGTGGCCTCCCGTGATGCCCTCCTTGGGAAGGCATGCCAGATCGGTGGCCATCCTGGGCGTGGTAGCCGCCTGCCTGATCGGCTATGCCCTGGGATGGCAGCGATACACCACCACCCTTCAACATGGCGAGCAGCTGCTCGACACCCTGAAGGCCAGCATGGTTCAGGCCCAGGAAGACCACCAGCAGCTGATGTGGCGCATGGCCGAACGCTGGAGCGTTCAGGATGGGTGGCCGGCTCCGGTCATGCGCGAGCGGGAAGCGGAAAGCTACCTGCGTGATATCCCCGACCTCCAGGGCATCGCCCTGCTGGAAGGCGATGAGCCGCGACTCGCCTGGGCCGCCCTGCGTCGCCCCCAGATGCGCCGCTGGCTCGAGGCCCAGCTGGCCACCAACGCCACGCCGGCAACCCGGCGTGCCGTCTGGCGTTTTCCCGATGCCGCCCAACCGGCCATGGCCCTCTTCTCGATGCCACTGGCCGGCACCTCCGGCCAGTGGCTACTCTCCGTGCATGACCTCTCGATGATGCTGGCGGGGTCCCTCACCCTTCTGCCCCCGGCCTACGCCATCCACATCGAGCACGAGGCGCGACGGCTCCACGAACTGGCCCACGATGACCACCGGCATGGGGAGGGCCGCGGCGCGATGATCCCCCTTGGCCAACGCCAGGTCCCGCTGCCGGGCGGCCATACCCTCGAGCTCATCCTTCATGTCACCCCGACGCATCTGACGCTATCGGTGCTGCCTCCGCTCAGCGTCGGCATGGCGGTGCTGGCGCTCTCTTTCCTGCTGGCGTTGAGCCTCGCTCTCATCGCGCTGGGCCAGGCCCGCGAGAGGCAGCTCGCCGCCACCCAAGAGCGCTTTCGCTCGCTGTTCACCCATCATCCCGACGCGGTCTACGAGTTCGACCTGGCGGGCCTCTTCGTGAATGGCAACGAGGCCCTGACCCGCATCACCGGCCATCCCCTGCCGTCCCTCATCGGTCGGCATTTCAACGCGTTCATCGAGGAAGAGTCTCGCGCCACCACGCAGGCAAGCTTCGATGCCGCGGCCGCCGGCCAGGGTCAGCATTATGAAACACGCGGGATCCATGCCTCGGGCCGGCCTTACATGCTCGAGGTCACCAACCTGCCCATCATCGTCGATGAACGGGTGGTCGGGGTCTATGGCATCTGCCGGGATGTCACCCGACGCAAGGCCCATGAAGAGCAGCTGCGCCTGCTCAAGCGGGCGATCGAGGCGAGCCCCAACGGCATCATCATCGCCGATGCCCTGCAGGCCGACCTGCCGCTCGTCTATGTCAACGAGACCTTCTGTACCCTGACCGGCTATGCTAAGGAAGAGGCGCTGGGCCGCAACTGCCGGTTCCTGCAAGGGCCCGATACCGACCCGGAGGCACTGGCGACGATCCGCGCCGCCTTCGCCGACCGGACCGACGTGCAGGTCATCCTGCGCAACTACCGCCAGGACGGCACGCCCTTCTGGAACCAGCTGTTCATCGGGCCGGTGCTGGATGCCTCGGGCCGGTGCACCCACCTGATCGGTATCCAGCAGGACATCACCCAGCACCGCGAGTACGAGGCCCGGCTGTCGTACCAGGAGACCCATGACCTGCTCACCGGCCTGCCCAACCGCCAGTATTTCGAGACTCGCCTCGAGCATGCATACCTGATGCGCCAGCGGCAGCCGCGAGAACTGGTGGTACTGTACATCGACCTGGACGGCTTCAAGCCGATCAACGACGGTCTGGGCCACCAGGTGGGCGACCAACTGCTGGTGGCCGTCGCGAAGCGACTCAAGGCCCTGCTGAGAGCCGATGACGCCTTGGTCCGGCTCGGCGGCGATGAGTTTGCTATCGCCCTGTATCACCTCGACGAGCCGTGTGATGCCACCGGGGTGGCCGAGCGGGTGCTCAGGCGCCTGGCGGTCTCTTTCGAGATCGGGGAGCAGGTATTGCACATTAGCGCCAGCATCGGCCTGGCCTCGAGCCGGGAGCATGCCGGCGGTGCCTTGGAGTTGATCCAGCAGGCCGACCTGGCCATGCAGGAGGCCAAGGCGCAGGGAGGCAACACCTGGCAATGGCATGGCGGCGACGACATCCCCGAGGTAGGAGAGCATGTGGCGCTGCGTCGCGAGCTGCAGGAAGCCATCCACAGCGACCAGTTCGAGGTCTACTACCAGCCCATCGTCGACAGCGTGACCGGACGCCTGCGCAGTATCGAGGCGCTGATCCGCTGGCATCATCCGACCCACGGCCTGGTATCGCCCGGCCGGTTCATTCCGCTGGCCGAGAAGACCGGCCAGATCGTCGCCATCGGGCAATGGGTGCTGCGTCGGGCCTGCCGGGACATGGCCGCCTTGCAGGCGGCCGGCGGTAGTGCCCTGCCCGTGGCGGTGAACATCTCGCCGCTACAGTTCCGGCGTGCCGGCTTCCTCGATAATGTCAAGGCGGTGCTCGAGGACACCGGTCTGCCCCCCGCCAGGCTCGAGTTGGAAGTCACCGAGGGCATGCTGATGACCGGTACCCGACAGGCCATCGAGCGGCTCACGGCGCTTCGCGCCCTCGGCGTCCAGGTGGCCATCGATGACTTCGGCACGGGGTTCTCCAGCCTCGCCTACCTGCGCCAGCTCCCCATCAACAAGATCAAGCTCGACCGTAGCTTCATCCATGACCTCACCACCAACCGCGACAACGCCGCCATCGTCCAGGGCATCATCACCATGGCCCACCATCTTAACCTGGTGGTGGTCGCGGAAGGCGTCGAGACCCGAGAGCTCCAGGAGGAGTTGATGCGCCGCCACTGCGACCTGCTGCAGGGTTTTTTCTTCTCGCGGCCTGTCTGCCTTGCGGAGCTGGAAGCGCTGCCGGACAGGCTACCCGCCGCCCAGGACCTGATCTTGCCACCGGGCGGAATGGGAGATCCTGTCAGGGCGTGACCGGCCCGGTGTCCTGCATGGCGTTCCCCCAGGCCTCGCAGAAGGCAGCGGCCGGCAGGGGGCGCCCGAAATAGAAGCCCTGGGCCTGGTCGCAACCCAGGCGAGCCAGGACCTCGGCTTGCTCCCGGGTCTCGACGCCTTCGGCCACCGTCTTCATTTCCAGCGCCCTGGCCATGGCGATGATGGTCTGGACGATGGCCTGGTCATGGCGACTGTCGAGCATCTCCCGTACGAAGGAGATATCGATCTTGAGGGCATCGGCGGCGAAGCGCCTCAGGTAGGCAAGCGAGGAGTAGCCGGTACCGAAGTCATCGATGGCCAGGGCATAGCCGGCCTCGCGCAGCGCTCGGGTGATCCCGACCGCCTGCTCGGGGTCACGCATGAAGTCGCTTTCGGTGAGCTCCAGGGCGATGGTCGAGGCCGACACCCCCTGCATCAGCGTGGCGACATGCTGGGCCAGCCACGGGTCCGCGAACTGCTGTGCCGAGACATTGATCGACAGCCGACCCGGCAGGATCAGCCCGTCCTGTCGCCAGACGGCCAGCTGGCGCGCGGCTTCTCGAAGCACCCAGTCGCCCAGCGGACGGATCAGACCACGCGCCTCCGCCAGGGGAATGAACTCCCCTGGACTGACCCAGCCCCACTCGTCGTCATACCACCGGCACAGCGCCTCGGCCCCCACCAGCTCACCATGGCGAAGGTCGACCTGGGGCTGATAATGGAGCTCGAGACGACCGTGAAGCAGGGCAGCGTTGAGGCGCTCGGTCAGCTGTCGACGGCGCTGCAGGGTCCGGGTCATCGACTCGGTGAACGGACAGACGCCGTTATCCTGCTGCTTGGCGTGATAGAGCGCGATGCTGGCGAACTTGAAGAGTTCACCGGCCACCAAGGCATCCCGCGGGTACTGGGCCGTCCCGATGCTGGCATCGAGCAGGAAGGTGCGATGCCCGAGCCGGAAAGGGCGCCCGAAGGCCTCACGCAGGCGCTCGAGGCAGTCCTGCAGCCTGTGTCCGCCCACGAGAGGGGCCAGCACGGCGAACTCGTCCCCGGAGAGCCGTGCCAGGATCTCGTCTCGCGTCACGGATCGCCGCAGGCGGTCGGCCACCCGGGCCAGCAGCTGATCCCCGACCTGGTGGCCGTGAAGGTCGTTGACCTCCTTGAAGCGCCGGATGTCGAGCATCAGCAGCGCCAGGGGGTGCTGGGCCTGCTCCGCCTCACGGCGCAGGCGCGACAGTTCCTCCATGAAACGGACCCGGTTGGGCAGGCCGGTCGTGCCGTCGGTGAAGGCCAGCTGATGCATGCGACGATGGTCGCGACGCCGCTCGAGCTCTGCCGCGGCGCCGGTGGAGAGGATGCGCAGCACCGAGGTGGCGAAGGCGCTGGCCTCCAGGGCACGGCGATACAGCACCATGATGGCGCCGATGGGTTCGCCCCGGGCATTGTCCAGGCGACGACCGATCCAGGCCCGGGCCCTGTCGGAGGAGCCGGGCAGCAGCGCGATATCGCCGTCGCGGACCATGGCTTCATGCTCCTCGAGGAGCTGCTCGCAGGGCGTGCCGGCCACGGGAAAGTCATAGGACGCGAGCGGCTGTTCCCCGCAGACCGCACTGACCATGCTCATGGCCTCGGTCCCATGGCATGCCGGTGTCTCGGGGTCCGGCGGGGAGGCCTCGAGCAGGGCGATGAAGCCGGCATCCGCCTCGAGGATCTGCACCAGGTTGCCGACCAGCTGGTGGAAGTAGTCGTCGCCGAGGCGGGTGGTGACCGTGGAGGCGACCTGCATGACCGCCTCCTGAACGCGCTGGGCCTCATGCTGCTCGGTGATGTCGCTGATGAACCCCTCCAGGCAGACCACGCGCCCCCTCTCATCGAGCACCGCCTGGCCCTGCTCCCACATCCAGCGGATACCGCCGCCGGCAGGCAACAGGCGGTAGATCACCCGAAAGGGAGCGCCCTTATCGATCGCCGCCTGCACCTCCTCGAGAGCATGGGCCCGATCCGCGGGGTGGACGAGTTCACCGTAGCTGATGACCCGGTTGTCGAGCAGGTCAGCGACATCATGGCCGGTCAAGGCCTTGGCGCCGCGACTCACGAGTGTCATGGTCCAGGTCGGGTCGTGCAGGCGGCGATAGGCCATGCCGGGCAGGTGGTTGAGCAGGGTGTTCAGGCGACGCTCGCTTTCCCGCGCATGCGCCTCGCTGGCTTGCAGCGCCGCTTCCGCTTCCCGCCGGCCGAGCTCGGCACCGGCCTGGGCCGCCGCGATTCCCAGGACCTCGTTGGCCAGCCGCGGTATCGTCATGGGTCGGTTCTTGAGCACGGCCAGCAGGCCTATCGGCGAGCCGTCCACCGCGAAGAGCGGCAGCCCCAGATAGCTCTGGGCGTCGAGTTGGCTCAAGAGCGCGTCGTCAGGAAAGAGCGCCTGCACGTCACGGGGGTAGTGACAGGCCGCCTGCCCCACCACCGTCTCGCAGGGCGTCCCCGCCAGGGCGTAGCGCAGGTTCTCCCTGAGGCGACCGTTCGACCACACGGCCAGGGTCTGGGCCTGCCCCTCGTCTCCGACCCTGGCGATCAACACATGGTCGACCGCCAGCGTGGCGGCCAGCTGCTGGACGAGGGTCTCGAAGAAAGCTGGGGTACCGCTCTGTCCCAGGCCCTCGGCCAACTGGCGGAAGGCCTCCTCCGCCTCGATCCGTGCCTGCATGACGGCTTACCCCCTGCCTGAACTGTTTTTATGATCCTTATGCTAGCAGGCATGTCAGTCCTATGGGTTAACGCTTCGCAGAAAGCGTGGCGCGTGCCGTCCTATCCATGCGCTGCCCTATGGATAGCCGTGACATGCCGGTGACGCGCATGATGTTCATGATGCAGGGAATTCCCAAATAACGCGGATTGACGCTGTTCATAGACGTCAACTACCTTGAAAAAAATAGACATGACAAGGAGTTACACATGAAGCCGCATGGCAATGCTGTCTTAGCCTTTCCGTTCTGCGTCGTCTCCCTCGCCATGCTCTCGGTTCAGGCTCAAGCAGAAATCAATGACTGGGATTACGAGGCACTCTATCAGGACGGCGGCATCCGGGCCGAGTCGTTGTTGAATGCCAAGGCGATAGGCAGCGCAGGCGACGCAATCGGCACGATAAAGAATGCCATCCTCGATGAGGAGAATCAGGTAGTGACCCTCATCGCCGAGGTCGGAGGCATGTGGGACAGTGGTGACCGGCACGTCTCCATCCCGTGGGAAGAGGCTGAACTGAGTCAGGAAGGCGTTCGAGTGCCGGTGCACGAAGATAACATCGAAGATTACAACCTTTTCGACGATGAATATGTCGATGATGCCTATATCTTCAAGGGCGGTCTGCAGCACACCACGCAAGTGGAAAGCGATGTCATGACGGGGCCCCGTATCTGGAAAATCACCGACATCCTCGATGATTTTGCCAGCCTAGGGAAGGACACGGGCGTGGGCTATATTACGGATGCGCTCTTGACCCGGGAGGGGGTGCTACAAGCTATCGTGGTCGAGCCATCGGGCACCGAGTTCGGCGAGGGTCCCTATGCGTATCCCATCTACGGTCACCCCGATGTCTGGCAGCCGGGTGCCATGCACTATGAGCTCCCTTATTCAAGAGAAGAGCTCTCGAGCCTACCGTCATTCGACTATGATAAATACGACAGCCTCTGGGACTAATGATATTTAAATCGTGAGCCTGGATTCAAGCAACACGTGCAGCCCTTGGGGGATTCAGGGCCTTGGATTCATTCTATGAATCCAGGGCTTAAGCGGTTCGTCGATAAACATCAGCGTCTTGAGGTGTGTCCAGCTCAATTGTGCAGACACTGTCTGCACAATAGTCCTCTGCTTCCCTACCCTAACATGGCATGAAGTCACTCGCAGTCGCCCTACACTCCCTCCGCCTCGATGCCGTGTCGGGCGAGCCACTACTGCTTACGTTGTTCGTAGTCGGGCATGACCGCGTCTTCCAACTACCTTGACAGTGGGGGCGCCGGGGGCGCCGCTGCGCGCCCCTCGGTGGTCAGCAGAAGGGCATGGTCAGGCGGACCTGCCTGCCTCGGGCCCGATCAGGTGCTTGACCTGGAGGTACTCCGCCAGCCCCCAGGAGCCCAGCTCGCGTCCGATGCCGCTGATCCCAAAACCGCCCCAGCTGGTTTCTGGCAGCACCACCTGCTCGCTGTTATACCAGATGCTACCCGCCCGCAGCCGCTGGCCAACCTGCCTGGCTCGCTCGACATCACCGGCGATCACCGTGGCGGCCAGGCCGAAGGGGCTGGCGTTGGCCAGTTCGATGGCCTCTTCATCGCTGGCGACGCTGCGACCGCAGAGCACCGGCCCGAAGATCTCCTCCTGCCACAGGCGGCTCTCGACCGGAACATCACGATAGAGCGTCGGCGCGACGAACTCGCCACGCGCCGGCAGCTGACGATGCCGACCATCACGCACCGCCACCAGTCCCTCCTCTCGCGCCATCGCCAGGTAGCGCTCGACGGCTTCCCGCTGGCGGGCGCTGGACATGGGGCCCATGTCGGTATCGTCGGCCAGGGGATCCCCCAGACGAATGGCGTCGATGCGCTTACCCAGCGCCACATAGAGTGGCTCGGTGAGGGCGTCATGGACGATCAGCCGCGAGGTAGCGGAGCAGATCTGACCGGAATTGAAGTAGATACCCGCCACCACCCAGTCGGCGGCCTGCTCGATCTCGGCATCATCCAGCACCAGGATGGGGGACTTCCCCCCCAGCTCCAACGAGACGTTGCGAACGCCCTTGGCCGCCGCACGCATCACCTTCTCCCCCACCGCATTGCTGCCGGTGAAGGAGAACTTGTCGACACCGGGGTGGGTGGTCAAAGGCGCCCCGATGCCTTCGCCATCGCCGTGCACCAGGTTGAGAACACCGGCGGGCAGGTCAACGGCCTCGGCGATCTCGGCCAGCGCCTGCTCGGGCAGCGGTGTGACCTCGGAGGGCTTGAAGACGATCGTGCAGCCCGCCGCCAGGGCCGGGGCGATCTTCCAGGCGCTGGTCACCAGCGGAAAGTTCCAGGGGGTGATCAGCCCCACCACGCCAATGGGGTCTTCGTAGGTCTGCGCCCGGATGCCGTCAAGACCATGCTCGACGATGCGCCCTTGCCGTGCCTTCAGTTCGGCAGCCTGACCGGCATAGTAGCGGTAACAGGCGATGGCATCGTCCAGGTCGATCGCGGCCTCGGCCAGCGCCTTGCCGTTGTTGCGGGAAGAACGGCGCATCAGTTCATCCCGACGCGCCGCCAAGGTGTAGGCGAAGGCCGACAGATAGGCGCCTCGCCGCTCACCGCCCAGTGCTTGCCAAGCCGGCAAGGCGCGGCGGGCAGCGGCCACTGCGGCGTCCACATCGGCGGGATCACCGGCGGTGACCTCGGCGATTTTCTCCTGGCGGTAAGGGTCTGTGACGGGCAGACGGCGCTGGCCGGCACTCTCGACCCAGTGATTGTCGATAAACTGTCGTGTCAGCTGTTGCACGGGGGACTCTCTCGCAGTGGGGTTCCAGGTCGGTGGGACGCTATTCCTGCACCGACGCATTCCAGGCGCCCGCATCGATCTCGATCAGCAGCGGCCCTTGCGGGGGTCGACCGCGGATCGCCGCAGCCAGGGCCTCTGGATCGCCAACGCGACGAGCGGCGCAGCCGAATCCGGCGGCCAGCATCTGGAAATCCGGCGCCTGGATATCCACCCCCAATCGCGGGACATCCGCGCTGTCCATGTAGCGGCGTATCTCTTCATAGCCCTGGTTGTGCCACAGCACCACCACCACCGGCAGCCCCTCTTCCACCGCACAGGCGAGCTCGGTCAGGGTGAACATGATGCCGCCGTCACCCACCAGCGCCACCACCGGCAACTCGGGCTGCCCGAGACTGGCACCCATGGCGGCGGGCAGGCCATAGCCCAGGGTGCCGTAGCCGGTCGAGGCGTTGAAGAAGCGCCGCGGCGCCGGCTGCGAGACGAGGTGGTTGGCGGCGTAGGTGGTGGCACAGGAGTCGCCGACCAAAATGGCTTCCGGCAGGGTGTCACGCAGGGTGTCGAACAGTGGCACATAGGGCGTGAAGGCTGGGTCCTGCACCAACCCCAGCATCTCCCGAACCGCCCGAGCCCGTTCCACGCCATCTCTCTGGCAGGGCGTCTCGCCGAAACGCCTGGCCAAGGCCTTAAGGGTGGCCCCGGCATCCGCCACCATGGCCAAGTCGGCCGACTGGTTCCTGGCCAACTGCTCGGGGTCGATATCCACGCGGATCAACCGCCCGGAAAGGGAGAACCCGTCATCGAAGACGACATCGTAATCGGTCTCGCCCAGTTCGGTGCCGATCGCGAGCACCACGTCGGCGTCGCGGGCCAGCTCGCGCACCGCCGGCAGGGAAGCATTGGCACCCAGATCCAGGGGATGGTCGATGCCGAGCAGCCCCTTGGCATTGATCGTGGTGACCGTCGGGGCGTCCAGGACCTCGACCAGCGCCCTTGCCGCCTCCGGCTCCTGGACACAGCCGCCACCCAAGAGCACCAGCGGGCGCCTCGCCACTGCCAGCCAGTCACCGGCCCTTTTCAGGGCATCGGGATCCGGCGCCGCACTGGCCAGTGACGGGCGTCGCCAGCGTGCTGGCTCGTCCACCGGCGCATCGAACAGGTCGATGGGGATCTCGATATGCACTGGCCCCGGCCGTCCCCCCTCGAACACCGCAAACGCCCTGGCCAGGGCCTCGGGCAACCCGTCGGGGTCGAGCAGGGTATGACTGAAGCGGGACAGGCCCGCCACCATCTGCTGCTGACTGGGTAGCTCGTGCAGGCGCCCCTGACCGCGCCCCAGCGTATCGCGGCGGCTGACGCTGGAGATCACCAGCATCGGGACGGAGTCGGCCAGCGCCTGACCCATGGCCGTGGCGATGTTGGTCATGCCGGGGCCGGTGATGATGAAGCACACCCCCGGCTGGCCGGTGGCCCGGGCATAGCCGTCGGCCATGAAGCCGGCGCCCTGCTCGTGGCGCGGGGTGATGTGACGGATGCCGCTGGCTTCTGCGCCGCCATCCAGCCCGCGATAGAGCTCGACGGTATGGACACCGGGGATACCGAAGACGGTATCCACGCCATAGGTGTCGCGCAGCAGACGAATCAGCAGTTCTGCACAGGTCATCTGGAAGCCCCTCATCCCACCAGCCAGTGAGCCATGACGACGATGATCGGCAGGGTGATGGCGGTGCGAATCAGGAAGATCGCCACCAGCTCCCACAGCTTCAGCGGGATCTTGGACTTCAGCAAAAGAGCGCCGATCTCCGACATATAGACCAGCTGGGTCAGCGACAGGCAGGCGATCACGAAGCGCGTCAGCTCGCTCTCGATGTTGCTGCCCAATACCGCCGGCAGGAACATGTCGGCGAAGCCCACCAGGGTGGCGGGGGCGGCGGCCTCGGCTTCGGGCAGGCCCATCCACTCCAGTACCGGCACCATGGGCATCGACAGCCAGGTGAACAGCGGCGTGAACTCGACCAGGATCAGCGCCACAGTGCCGATGGCGATGACCAGCGGCAGCAGGCCGAAGAAGATATCGGCGACGTTGAATAGGGCGATGCGCACCAACTGCCGCGGGCCGGGGGCCTTCTCCGCCCGGGCCACGGCCATGCCGAGGCTGTAGCGCAGCAGGCTCTGATCGCCGGTACGCTCCTCCTGGATACGGCAACCCACCGGCTCGTAGTAGGTGTTCGGCTTGCGCGACAGCGGCGGCAGGCGCGGTACGACCACCGCGGCCACCAGGCCGGCCACCACCACCGTCAGGTAGAAGGGCACGAAGAGGTGGTTGATGCCGATGAAGCTGGTCACCAGGATCGCGAAGGCGATGGAGACGATGGAGAAGTTGGTGGCGATGGCCGCCGCCTCGCGGCAGTTGTAGAAGCCCTTCTCGTACTGCTGGGTGGTGATCAGTACGCCCACGGTGCCCGACCCCATCCAGGAGGCCGTGGCATCGATGGCGCTGCGGCCCGGCAGGCCGAAGATCAGGCGGAAGGGGGTACGCAAGAGGCTACCGATGAACTCCATGAAGCCGAAGTCGACCAGGAACGGCAGCAGGATGGCGGCGAAGAAGAAGAAGGTCAGCAGCACCGGCGCCAGGTCGTTGAGCATCACGCCGCCGGTGAAGGAGGCGGTGACGAAGTCGGGGCCGACCTGGAAGTAGGTCATCAGGGCGAAGAGCGCCCCGAGGGCCCGCATGACCACCCACAGCGGTGCCACGTCGAACAGCTCCGCGAGCATGCCCTGGCGCGCCCAGTCGGGATGGGCGAACTTGACCAGCAGGGTCAGCGCCACCGACAGGCAGAGCACCCCCGTGGCGATGGCGGGCAGGGCATCGCCCAGCAGGGCCTTGAGGCCATCGGCGGCCAGGCCCATGCCGATGTTGATGGTATCGCCCACCGAGAAGGGCACCAGGAACAGCAGCACGCCGATCAGCGATGGCACGATGAACTTGATCAGGCCACTCTGCGACAGCGGGCCGCCCTCTTGTGCGATGTTGTCGGCGGAATCCAGGGAGGATGACATGGGAAATCTCTCGCTACGTTGTCGTTGTCGTATCGGTCGGGACCGGGCGTCTCAATCGCGGCGCTTGACGCCCGGCAGCACGCAGAGCATCTCGTAGAGCAGGGTGGCGCCCATCAGGGCGGTGTTGCCGCTCGGATCATAGGGCGGTGCCACCTCGACCAGGTCGCCACCCACCACGTTGAGCCCCGCCGCGCCACGCACGATCTCCAGCCCCTGCTGAGCGGTCAGGCCGCCCATCTCGACGGTGCCGGTACCCGGTGCGACGGAGGGATCGAGGGCATCGATATCGAAGGAAATGTAGACCGGCCCGTCGCCCATCTGCTCTCGCACTTCGGCCATCAGCGGCGCGAGCGACCTGTACCAGCACTCCTCTGCCTGCACGACACGAAAGCCCTGCTCACGGCACCAGTCGAAGTCTTCCGCGGCATAGCCGGTACCTCGCAGGCCAATCTGGATCACACGCTGGCTATCCAGCAGGCCCTCCTCCTGGGCACGGCGGAACGGGCAGCCATGGGCCACTTCCTCGCCGAACATCTGCTCGTTGATGTCGGCATGGGCATCGACATGGATCAGGCCGACCGGGCCGTGCTTCTTGGCAATGGCGCGCAGCACCGGCCAGGTCAGGGTGTGATCGCCGCCCAGCGTGAGAGGGTCACAGTCGTGGGCCAGCACCCGGTCATAGAAACCGGAGATGATGTCCAGATTCTTGGGCAGGTTGAAGGTGTTGATCGGCACATCGCCGATGTCCGCCACCTGAAGGCTATCGAAGGGTGCCGCCCGAGTCGCCATGTTGTAGGGACGCAGCATCCGCGACTCATCACGAATCTGGCGAGGGCCCAGGCGGGTCCCCGGACGGTTGGAGGTACCGATATCCATGGGAATGCCGATGAAGGCGACATCCAGGCCCTCGGCGCTCTCCTGAGTCGGCAGCCGCATCATGGTAGCAGGCCCACCGAATCGCGGCATGTCGTTGCCACCCAAGGGCTGGTTGAACTCTCTCATGTGAACGTCCTCTGGTTTCCTGGTCAGTGATGAACGCACCAGGCGCTTTGCCTGCTGTTCTGTCAAAGCACTTGCAGGAGCCATGCCAACCCGGTTTCAGGGCCTAGCGAGGGTTATTGATTCAAAAGTGGATCACTACCGGGACGACAATGATGCAATAATGAATCATTGATGCATTTATGAATCGAAGACCGGTCACATGAACACCATCGATAGCCTCATCCTCAGGACCATCGTCGATACCGCCCATGACCACTTCTTCGTGGTCGATGCCGACGGGAAGGTTCGCTATGTGAGCCCCAGTGCCGCCGCGGTCTACGGCCTCTCCTGCGAGGAGCTCCGAGCCAGCACCGTGCAGCGCCTCGAAGCCGACGGGGTGCTGAACCCGTCCATCAGCATGGAAGTGATGCGCACCGGCCTGCCCGCTCAACTCGCTCAGCGCACCGGTACCGGACGCCGGGTGATCGCCCAGGCCCATCCGGTCTTCGACGATGGGAAGCTGGTGGCCGTGGTCAGCCGCTCCATGGACCTGACCGACCTTCAGCTGCTGCAGCAGGAATACGCCCTGCTCCAAAAGCGCTTCAGCGATCACCTGAAGCGCAGCCAATCACTGGAGAGTGAAGAAAAAACACTGGAGGAAGAGCTCGACGAGCTGGAGGTGAAAAGCTCGCTAATGCGGGAGGTGGCACTTCTGCTACGCCGGGTGGCCCCCACGGACGCGACCGTGATGATGCTTGGCGAGTCCGGCGTCGGCAAGACGGCCTTTGCCCGCCAGCTGCACCGCTGGAGCTCGCGCCGCGATGGCCCCTTCGTCGACGTCAACTGCGCCGCCATACCCGAAAGCCTGTTCGAAGCAGAGATGTTCGGCTATCGATCCGGGGCCTTCAGCGGTGCCGCGCCTGGTGGACGCGTCGGGCTCATCGAGCAGGCCGCGGGCGGCACGCTCTTTCTCGACGAGATCGGCGAGCTGCCCCTGGGAGTTCAAACGAAGCTGTTGAAGGCCATTCAGGATGGACGCATCTCTCGCCTGGGTGACAACCAGTCCCGCCGCGTCGATTTCCGCCTGGTAGTCGCCACCAATCAGGACCTCAGTCGTCGCGTTGAGGAGGGTGCCTTCCGGCTCGACCTCTACTACCGGATTAACGTGATTCCCATCACCCTGCCGCCACTGCGAGAGCGCCGCGAGGATATTCCCGGCCTGGTGGAGCGCCAACTGCAGCGGCTCAATCGCCGCTATGGCAAGGAGAAGCTTCTCGCTCGGAGCAGCTGGCAGTCGTTAATGAGCCAAGACTGGCCCGGCAACGTGCGGGAACTCGAGAACTGGCTGGAGCGGGCCTGGCTGGCCAGCGATGATGTCATCGATGCCAAGGAATCAGCCTCGCCCGGACTCGTTGCAGGAAAGCCGCAGGATGCCAAGCCCGTTGAAGATCACGCGGCACCGGCTATGTCATCTCCCTTGCGCGAGGGGGATGGCCTGAAGGACGCCCTATACCACACTGAGCACGGCATCCTGGCAGAGCTCTGCATGACGCTCTCCTCGACCTATGCCATCGCCGAACGGCTCGGCATCAGCCAGCCCAGCGTCGTGAGGAAGCTCAAGCAACACGGATTGAGCATCACACGATGATGGAACGTTTAGCCCGGCTATGGGGTATCCATCTAACCGAACTCAACTTCGCCATGGGCGGTTGGCTGAAGGGCACTCGAGGCTCGGTGGCTTTCCGCGCGTGAGCGGCGGCGTAGGCGGCACTGCCCGGGGCCGTCGGCCAGAAATGATGTCTCCGTAGCGCACCGGGGCGTGGCCGACCGCGAGTTCGAGCACCCGGTAAAACACCATCCCACGACTCTTCGAGTGGCGTCGGTGGAAGCGGAACACGAACTCATTCAGATAGCTGAGCAGATGCGCATCATCGACCGAGCCTTGGTGGGTGCCCAGCAGCCAGTCGCCAGCCCTTATGCTTGCCGCAGGCTGGGCCCACGAAACCTGCCGGCCATCGCAGCCATTCCAGGCAGTCGGCGTCGGTCCGAAACCAGGCCTGAAACTCGCCGACCAATCTTGGGGAGTGCTTGCCAGGGGCGAGGGTAGTCCATTGCGACAGTTTAAGCCGTCAGTCCGGTTAGATGGAGACCTCGTTCAGATTAAATTTCAAGATATAAGTGCCGCACGACTCAGTGGCTGATGTCGGCGCTTATCGGCTGAGTAGCGCCGAGAAGGCCGGCAACCCGCCCGACGGCCGCCGTGATGAAATAGATGGGTTCAGGGCGGCGAGTGCCACCTTGGCCTTGAAGTCGGCGCTGTATTGCCTGCGTTTCCTGCTCATGATCAAGCTCTCCTGGTCGGTCTGATCAGAGCTTAGCGCCTGGTCCGAATTTCGGGGTCCACTTCAGGTACCATCGATTGGGATCACTGGACCGTGCCGCTCCCCACCGTTCCACGAGCAAGGTACCTTGGGCAGGCGGAGCCGCCTCCCCTCCATGCGCCCAGGCAGCCTTCAGATAACCGTCAGACTAGACTGAACGAAGGATCGCGGCCGGATCACCGTATGGCGAGTGTCGCAATGGCACCAGGGAGCCACCATGTCCAGCCCCTATCTGCTGCTGCCGGCGTTCCTCGCCTTGTCCTTCAGCCTGCGCGCCGGGTTCCTGAGCGTCGAGGCCGCCCTCGCCTGCGTGCCGCTGGCCGCCCTGGCCGGCGACCGCTTCGGCTGGCGCGGTGTCGGCATGGTCGCGGTCGGCGGCCTGCTGCTGCCCTTCGGGGTCCTGACACCTGTGGGTGGCTTTCCCGCCGAGTCGGGGATCTATCTGCTCTCTCTTTCCCTCGCCGCGCTGCTGGCGTCCCGCTGGCCGGTCCCGTTACTGACCGCACTCAGGCGTCCCACTGTCGGCCTCGTCGCCGCCTTCGTGCTGCTGCCACTCTACGTCGTCGTGGCGCGGGAACGGCTTGACAACGAGGTCGAGACATACGTCAGAGTATCGCTGCTGCCCCTGCTGTATTTCCTGCTGTTCCTCGCCGGCTGGGCCCGGGCCTATAAGCCGCTGGTGATCGGTGCGCTGGTTGTGGCAACCATCGCCGGTATCGCCTGGGATTTCACCATCGAGCTTCGACGCATTGGCTACACACTCGACACGCCGGCGGACTTCCTGACCGGTCTGGCCAGCTTCACTCTCGGGGGCTACGTTCACGACCTGTTCGACGGTCGGGAGTCGACCGGTGGCTATCAGCGCTGGCCGCTGACGACCCTGACGGGCCTGCTGTTGTTGTGGGGCGGATATCTGTTCGTGGCTATCGCACTCGACGCCTCCGGCCAGTATCGACGCCTCGTGCTGCAACTGGCGCCGGTAGGGAGCTACCATGCGTTGCCCATCGCCGCACTGTTCGCCGGGGTGCGGTACCGCTTCCGCGGGGTCGCCGCCGTGACACTGATCGCCACCGCGGTCGAGGTCCTGGGGCCGCTGCTTCGCCTCGACGGCGCAAATCTCGGCACACCCCTGGTGGCCTTCGCCTTCGCCGCGCTAGGGGTGCACCTGGGCGACCGGGCGGCGGGCCAGCCCACCCGATGGACCCCCTGGCGCTGGATCACGCTAGCCCTGTTTGGGGTGGTCGGGCTGCCGCCACTACTGGAATTAAGATTAACGGCAGCGACCGACCTGGCGGTCCTCGCCGCCGGCGTGGCCACGCTCATCCTGGTTGGGATGCTTGTCCGCAGCCTATTGCACCGCGCCGGCATCTACCTGGAGGCGGCAGCCTCGCGCGGCTGGCTGGCCCTGTTCGGCAGCGTGCTGCTAGCCTTTGGCATGCTATCCAGCCTCAAGGACTTCTGGCTGGCGAGTGGCGCGGTTTTTATGACGATCCGCCTTGGGATCCTGGGCTTCGGTGACAGCGGCTGGGAGCCAAACAACGCCACTCTGCTCGGCATCAGCGCCCTCTTCTATTCGGCCTTGTTGCTAACGGCCGTGGCCGCCACCCTCAGTCACCTGTCCTCCCTCGTCGACAGCGGCGCCAGACTCGCCACATGGCTCAAGGCCAGTCTCGCGGCCGGGCGATTGGTGCCGGCAGCAAACGACGGCACTGCTCGTCAAGTGACAGAAGACGATACCGCGAGACCGGCATGGCTGCGTCGGTCGATCAAGATCATCAGGTGGTCACGCAATGCCCTGTTGCTGATCGCTCTGACGCTCGTCGTGCATCATCTGATCGAACACCTCGGCCTCGACCTTGGGCTTCTTGGGCAGCCCCATCATCTTCATGACCGAGCGCACGTAGCGGCGGGTGAAGCTGGGGTAGTGGCGGTAGGCGTTCTGGGTTATGGGCGACTTGGCGTGGCGGAAGCGATGGCGTCAGGATACACCAGCCGCGGTGGTGGTGGGCACCTCAGCAGCCGCCGGCGAAGCCGGGGGCGGGTTGGGGAGCGGCGGCGGACAGCACTGTCGCGCGGCGAGTGTGGCGCGCAGCGCGCCCCGCACATCGACGCAGCGCCGTGGCGCGAGGCTGGCCGGGGGCATGGGGAGCAGGCGCGGGCCAGGCCGCAAGCGGGCGACATGGCCCAAGTCGCGACAAGCGCGGAACCAGCGAAGTGCCGGCCGGGCCGCGCCGGCCGGGACGGGGGTTGGGCGCATCTCACTCAATCATCACGCCAGGTGGGTGGCCATTTCCCTTGATCCTTCACGAAACGCTCAATCGGCTCACTACGGTAACCGGTTTCGTACCTTGCGATAACGCTCTCGTGGACCCAGGTCCGGTGTGACTCAGGCTCGGGAATTTTACGGATGCGTTTGCCAAGCAGTTTGTACTTTCCCTTGTATTCATTGTGCTGCCGGGTCGCCGGACTGGTCTGTTTGTTCCTGATGATATCGTTGAAGACCAGGCCCTGCTTATCCGCTTCTTTGGCTAGCCATCGCAGGGGAATATCCGCGAGGGTGTAACCCTCCTTGTCCGGTTTGTAGCCGCCGCCCACGTCGGAGTGAACGCCGGCGAACCAGACCTGTTCGAGATCCACATCCCGGCGAGGCTCCCAAAGGGTAGGCTCAAAGTCCTCGCGCTGTTCATCCAAGGAGAGGGCGTGACGGGCAACCTGTATGTTGCTGCCGATCTTTCGATCGTAGAACAGGTCGCGGTCCTTGACCAAGCCAAAGAAGGTGAACGGCAGACCAAGAGCGCCGACAGTGTCCCAGACGCCGACGAACCGGATGGGCACGCGTTCAGCCACGGCGTACTGACGCTTCCAGGCCATGGAATGCTCACCGTTGGCTTTGTGTTTTTTCGTTTTGTAAAGCCTGAAGCCATTTTCGACCTGGTTGGCGTGTTCTTTTCGCAGGATGCTACAGTTGTTGATCATGCCGCAGAGGCTGCGGACGGTGTAGGCGCCACGGCTGAAGCCGAAGAGGAAAATCTCGTCACCAGCTTCGTAGTTGTGGACGAGAAAACGATAGCCGTCCATCACGTTCTTCTCTAAGCCATGGCCGGTAGCGCCAGCACGCACCATGTCGTGGTAAGAGCCAATACCCCAATCGTAGAATACAACCTGCTCGACGCCTTGACCGTCGATTGGGCGGATGCCGCGGGCGAACTGCAGCACGTTGGTGGGAAAATCCTCACCGATGGTTTCTTCCGGGCGGTTCCAGGTGCCGTCGAAGCAGATCGCTATACGTTTCATGGGGATCACCGCCTCTCATAACGTTTTCAGTGTTGACCGCAATCCGCCTTTCGTCCAGTTCGCCGTTTCCTTGCTTCAGCACTGACCCTTGAATGAGGCAGTCTCTGCCTAAGTCCAGGCACCTTCGTGATTTGTGTGGGTAGCCTGCCCCGGCGCCGGCCAGTATCTTAATCGTTTCGGTGAAGTCCCGGTTCGTGGAACGCTCGAAATCGAAGATGATCGGCAGTAGGTTGTGCTTACGCAGCTCGTCGGCTAGAGCATCGAGGATAGCTTTGCGCTCAGGAGTAAATCGCCCCAGAAGCAAGACGGCCTTGGAGGTTACAGTATCGAGGACGTTTCTGACCTTTTTTCGGTTGAGCAGCAGGTAGATGAACTGGGCGACCTCCAGATCATCCACCGTGACCTTGGGTTCGTGTATGTTAGTAATAATCAAATCAGACTGTGCTGTTGTCTCGTCTACCTCTATTTGCCATACCGAAATTCCGTGGACCCAGCAACCTTTCAGGTTCGCATTATCTGTAAACGACGTTTCAATCAGGATCGCCGCTCTTAGGTCTGCCTCCCTGAGATTTGCCCCCCTGAAGTCTGCATGCTCTAGATATGAGCCATAGAGATGGGCCCGGCTGAGATTCGCCAATGTGAGATTTGAACAATGGAGATCTGCTTTATAAAGGTTAGCCCCGATAAGGCACGACTTCCTGACGTTCGCAAAGCTTACGTTCGCCTGCATAAGAATCGCCCCACTGAGATCCGCCTCACTGAGATCCGAACCTAAGAGGGTTGCCCCGGTAAAGTCTGTCTTGCGAAGGCTCGCCGAGTGAAAGTCCACTTCAAAGTCTCGGCCTATTTGTGCATGCGAATCGCTGGTGAAATCAATTCCACAGAGTTCCGCACCGCTTAGGTCAGGCTTGATGCCAGGATTGGCTTTTCGCCACTCATTCCAGGCCTCGACTCCCTGCGCAAGAATGGCTAGATGCTCTGGGTTTGCCATAGAGTTGAATCCGAAGAACTGGACTCCTGTTTGATCCGAGCAAACCTACCCGATCATCTTGCCTGCTATATAACACCGATGAGCGTGCCTGATGCATTCATTGATCGCCCCCTTGCACTCCTTTGGCTGGATGTCACATGGGCTTCTTCACTGGCCAGGTTGCCGTCATCGTCCCTCACGAAATCCCCCTGACCGGCTCATCCCATCACGTCGTGTATGGTGGTGTCCTTCTCTCACAGCGTAGCGCCCAGGCGTTGCCCTTGCACGGTAGACCAAAGCGCACGGTGCCCCTCCCCAGCTCCCGATTCAGCCTGTCCACCGTGGCCATGAGTCGCCGCATGCCCTGCCGCTCGGCCTCGCTCCGCGGGCTCTCGATCAGATCACCTCGACACGTGGCACCGATCAGGACACAGCCTGTAGTTTACGTTCGGCTATCGACTTGGATTCGCGGTACTCCCATGCCTCGGCCGCCATGGTCCAGTGGACCTCGAGATATTCCTCCTGGACCGCTTCACGGACTTCGGCCAGAGGCACCTTGAAAAACTCTTTCCGGGGATTGATGCGGTTCACCTGGTGCTCGGCAAACTGGCGATGCAGCTCACGCTCGAGAGCCGGCGCGTCCTCCGAGTAGATCATCGCATGGACGTCGAACGCGAAGGGCACGCTGGCATCCCCCAGCTCTTTGACGCGATCCAGCGGCTCAAGACGGCGGGTCATGCCAATCTTGAAGACATTCTCACCGAACGACCCGACGTTGGAGATGATGTAGACATGCCCGCGCTTGGTCTGCTGTGCCATGGATAGCGCTCGCTCGCCACGCGACTCCGCTTCGTCCAGTTGCCGCTCAAGCTCGGCGAACCGAGCCTGGTACTGGGCACGCTCCTCCTCGTTGGCGGTGTCGAGCTGCTTGCGGGCCTGCTCCATGGCCTGGGCAAGCATCCTCTCCTCCTTCTCCGCCTGCTTGATGGCCCGCTCCATCTCGCGGCGCGCCTTCTCCTCCTCTCGCATCTGCTCGCGGATCTCTCGCTGCTCGTCCTGCTCCTGCTTGCGCAACTCCATGGCCGCCACGGCCCACTTCAGCTCGTCCAGCCGGGCCTGCAGGTAGAGATCCGTGATGCGGGCGTTCTTGAATGGCTTGCCGTTATGGTTCACCACGGCGAAGGCATCGTGGATCGCCTGGCGCAGCTTGCCGTAGTTGTCGTGCTTGACCTTGGAGAGCATGGAGTCGACCTTGCCGTTGAAGGCATCGACGGCGAAATGAATGGCGTGTTCGCGCCGCACCCTCTCGACATAGTCACAGTCGCCGGCCCGACCATTCTTGGCCATGTCGCGGCTGTGCTTGCGTGCCTGCTTGAGCTTCTCGCCGGCATCCTTGTGGGAGAAGTCCTCCGCCAGGTCATCGAGCAGGCTGGCGTTCGGTACGATGTAGTCGTCGTGGTAGCCCTCGATGATGTTCTGCATGGCCTTGGCGGTCTGCTCGTAGAGCTTGGCATCCTCTACGGCCTTGAGGGCATTGCCGGCAGTCTCCTCCGCCTGCCGGTGGGCATCATCGATGATTTGGCGTGCCTGCTCATCCGCGCGGGCGATCACCGCCTCAGCCTTCTCCCGAGCTTCCCTGCCCTGGGCACGCCCCTCGCTGCGGATCCGCTGCTTCTCCTTTTCCGCCTCAGCCACCATGTCATCGGCAGCCTGTTTGGCCAGCGCGAGGGTACGCTCTGAGTCACGTGAGGCCTGAACCGCTGCTTCCTCAGCCCGATGAACCAGGGCCTTGGCGTGCTCCGATGCGTCATGGACGGATTCATACTGCCATAGGTGCTCCACCGACCTGCGGATCCGCTCCACTTCCTGCTGGTGGCGCCTGGCCTTCCGCATGAATACCACTGCCGTCATCCACCCGGACAGAATCAGCCCCGCCAACACCAGCAGAGCGATGGACCCCTCAGACATACTTTCCCCCGAACAATAGCCTGCTATCTATGTATCGAGCCAGTCTGACATAGGGAGCCACAAGGGCTTGTAGGAAATCGCCGAAACAAGCCAGAGGTCATGGGGAGTTGGGGGCAATACCGTAATAGGTGGCGGGAAAAGTCCAGCCACCTCCAACACCACCGCCCTGCCCCAGGTCTACGCCCACCACACCAACCCCCGGCAGGCCGGCGAGATCTTCACCACCACCGCACCGCGCATGGCCGTCTACAGCCACATCGTCAACGGCACCTCGAGCGCGGCCCCGGTGTCAGCGAGGAGGAGTTGCTGCGCCGCACCCGGGAGAACTGTACTCTACGCCTGTGATCTCACTTGCCCCTGCCCCATCACTTGGCCATTGAATGTCGTTGCTCGACAGGTCATCTCATGTGGTGCAAACAGCCGCACGAAGGCGGGCTCTCGATGATGGCGGCGAGGGCTGGTCACTATCAGAAACACCCCTGTATTGGCGTCTTGAGCTTCGGGCGCCATGTTGCATCTCCTGATGAGCTATTCGACTGATAGGCCGACCATGTCTGACTTATGAATTAGTGATGCGCATGAAAATTGCCCCGTAGTGGTAGGGAGGCAGCTCGACCCGTGTCTCCAGCTTGAAGCCCGCCGGCTCGACCATCGTGCGGGTTTGTTCCGGTGACATGCGCATTTCCGTCTTGGGGCCTCGTGGCCGTCCGAGGACGGTCGTCTGTTCCCGTTGCAGGGGGTACCAATTGACGATGGCCAAGCGGCCATTGGGCTTCAGGATCGCAGCGACTTCGCTTGCCAAGGCCGTCTTGTCCGGTACGCCGTGGAAGGTGTTGGCGATCAGCACATAGTCTGCCGGCACAGCCAGCAAACGGCTAAGCGTCATGGCATCCCCAAGCAGCCAGCTGCAATTCGACATCCCCTTGCACGCATCTTGCGCCTGTTCAAGCATGACTGGGTCGAGATCGAAACCGATGACACGCCCCGCGCCAACTTGCCGGGCGATGGCTGCAGTGAAATAACCATCTCCACAGCCTAGATCGACGACCGTCATCCCCTGCTCGATGCGCAAAGCGCTGACGACTCGGTCAGGGTCCGGCCAAAGAGTATGCCACCAGTCCCTATCTGGCATGGCCGAGGCGGGAAACAACTGCTCATGAGTCATGGTTGGGGATTCCTGTTCATCCTCGCTGATACTCCCTCCGGCCGAGCTCAGCGTACAGGGGGCTCAGGCTTATGCCTCCCTTACGTCCCCGGCACAGATCCAGCTCGATGTTGCTGATCGCTTTCATGGTGGTGCGTTCTCCAGGGTCCGAGAGGTGAACACCACGTCTGGATTCCATCGCTCAAGACTCGACCGACGCCACGCCCACTGTCCTGTCAGCCCCCACCTCGTAGCCGCTCACCAGCACGTAGCGCACCACGGCGCGCAGGATCATGCCCTCCTCGTCGGCCAGCGGCTGGGCACGCCCTCCGGCGTGCGCGATGGCCTCGCGGTTGATGAAGTCGCTGATCTGCGATGGCTTGAAGGCGCCGCGCAGCATGGTCGGGTCGAGGCCGGGCCGGGCCGGGCGTCCAGCGGGTCGTGGATGGCGACGATCAGCCAGGGCTCGCCCAGCCCTTCCATGTCCACGCCGTGAGAGTTGCCGTCGGCGCTGAGGAAGGCCTCGTAGCGGCCGGGCAACGTGGTGGAGTCCACCCAGGCCACCAAGGCGCCATCGACCGGATGGCCATGGAAGGCCTGGCCCGTGGGGAACGACAAGGTGCTGAATTCCCAGGGCCATGACCAGGCATCGCCCTGCACCTGGCTCAGCTTCACCGTCTGCAGCCACTGCGACAGCGACGGCTCCGGCACCACCACCCTGCCCTCGCGTCCGTGGTGCCACTCCAGCATCAGGAGCTCGCCGTTGATGGAGTGCACCACCCCTTCATCGTGGATCATTTGGCCGAAGACCTCGGCCTCGACTTTGGGCTTCTTGGGCAGGTCCATCATCTTCATGACCGAGCGGACATAGCGGCGGGTGAAGCTGGGATAGTGGCGATAGGTGGCCTGGGGCATGCGCGGCTCGTGGTGGTGGGAGGGATGGCGTCAGGGTACATCAGCCACGGCAGTCGGCAATGGCGAAGCATGACGCGTGCCGAATCATGATGCCTGGAACACGATCGACTGGTGGCGACAGTCGCCGCAGGTCGCCGTATAGGTGCCGCCGCGCTTGCTGACCCTGACATCTCTGCTGCCGCAAGCCGAACAAGCGGATTTCATGGACGTGTTGGTCCCGCAGGCACCACATTTCACGTAATAGCCGAACTTTCCGTATCTTCCTTCCAGGGTCGCTGATTCGTTGCAGCCTTTGCAGCGCAACCTCGACTCATTCGCGTTGCCTGCCTGCTGAACGTCGGTGGCGGGCTGCCGCTTCGGCCGCGCCGACTCTCTTGCCAAGCCTGGATCCGCTGCCTGTGTCGCCGTTGCAGCCGGGGCATCAGCGGCTGTCGGTGCCCTCCGGTTCGCGGCATCATGATCCAGCAGGAAGCGCCCCATGGCACTCATTTCAGCCGCCGAAAACCGGGGCTTTGTGCTGAGCACGGAGAGCGCGCCTGTGGGACCGATGATCTTTCGCACGTGATCGGCGATGAACTCCGATTTCACGACCACCTTGCCGACCGGCCTCGGCATCGTCTCCCGGGTCAGGATGGCACTGCTGGAGACGGCGCAAAGGACATCCCATGTCCGCCCCCCGACCTGGCCTTGAATCCCCAGCAACTTGCCGATGAACCGCTCGACATTGTTGCTAAGCAGGCTCTTGAGCAGCGATTGCTGCAGCTCTGCCTGGCGGATCGGTGAAGGCATCCCCGCCCACTCGCCGCGGTAGCTGCGGGACCACTCGCCCTGGGCGTTGACGCTGACTGTGCCATGAATGCTTTTCGACTCGATCACGATGAAGCCGAACGGATGAATCACCAGATGGTCGATCTGCGCGTTCTCTCCGCCATGGGAGAGCGTCAGGTCGTTGAAAATGGAAACCTGTTGGTCATTGGCAAACTCTCGCCGCAGGTAGAACGCGACGTCCTGCTCCTGCTTGTGCCCGTAGTAGCCTCGCCTGTCATTGCCGGTGAAGGCGTCCTTATCCTTGAGAATCATGCTTCCCTCGCTTCTTCCCTGTCAGTCTCCACTTCGCGGCCCGTGCAGTATCGCAGGTTTCTCGACACTACCACGCCGGATTCGCGGATTCTCTACGCGCTTGGCAGCATGGAGGCAGCCGCCGTCGGAGCCGGGTGCGGAATGGCTAACCAACGCCGGAAAGCACGGTCACGCGGCGAGGGTGGCGCGTAGCGCGGCCGTTTCCACTAAAGCAGCGACGTGGCCGGGCTGCGCCTTGCTGGCCGGGGGTCTGGCGAGCAAGCGCAGGCCAGGCCGCGAGCGGGCCACGGGGCCCAGGTCGCAGCATGCACCACACCAGTGACGTGACGGCCGGATCAAGCCAGGCGGGGTTGGCGTGGCGAAGGCACGGAGGCGCGAGCGGAGAAGGACGGCACGACTTCAGCATGGCGTCAGCCGTGCGGGCCCAAGGTTGGCCTGGCGGCGAAGCCGCGTGGCCAATGGTGTCCACTGCTGCTGGGCAAGATCATTCCGTGTGGTGGACGGGCAGCGCCACGCCTGTCTGGGCCCTGCTGCTGCTCGGCTTCATGCGCTTCGAAATCGGGGTATAGCCCATGATGATGGCCTACGGCATGTTCGTCTTCGCCCTCAACTCCGCGCCCTACCAGGAGCTGCAGCGCCAGAGCGCCTGGCGCCACGCCGGCCAGGGCCGCGTCGGCAAGCGCCCGGCCCGCCAGTTCCTCGGTCCGGGGGATGACACCATCACCCTCACCGGCACCCTGCTGCCCCACTTCACCGGCGGCCAGCAGAACCTCGACCAGCTGCGCCAGATGGCTGCCGAGGGCGCCGCCTGGCCGCTGATCGAAGGCAACGGCACCTTCTACGGGCTCTACGTCATCGAATCGCTTAGCGAGAGCAAGAGCCACCAGATGCGCGACGGCAGCGCCCAGCGCATCGGCTTCTCGCTCACCCTGCAGCGCGTCGACGACGACCGCGCCGACCTGCTGGGCAGCCTCACCGGGGCCCTGGCCCGCGCCGCCACCGGAATCCTGGCATGAGCCCTTCACAACAGCAGGCACGCCCACCCCGTGCCCCCGGCTACCGCCTGACGCTCGCCGGCCAGGTGATCAGCCCCGAGCTCGACGCCCGCCTGATGCGCCTGCGCCTCACCGATCGCCGCGGCCTCGAGGCCGACCAGCTCGACATCACCCTCTCCGACCACGACGGCCGCCTTGCGCTGCCGCCCCACGGCGCCGAGCTGACCCTGGCACTCGGCTGGCAGGACGCCGGCCTGGTCGAGCGCGGCACCTTCATCGTCGACGAGGTCGAGCACTCCGGCGCCCCCGACGTGGTGGTCATCCGCGCGCGCAGCGCCGACATGCGTCGCCAGCTGCCCGGCAAGCGCTCCCAGGGCTGGCACGAGGTCACCCTCGGCGACATCGTCACCACCATCGCCGCCCGCCACGACCTCACCCCGGCGATCGGCGCCACCCTGCAGGGCATCGCCCTGGAACACATCGACCAGACCGACGAGTCGGACCTGCACTTCCTCACTCGCCTGGCCGAGCAATACGACGCCATCGCCACCATCAAGGCCGGGCGGCTGCTGTTCATGGCCGCCGGCCAGGCCAGCACCGCCAGCGGCCAGGCCATCGCCCCGGTCACCCTGCGCCGCCACCACGGCGACAGCCACCGCTACGTGGAAGCCGACCGCGACGCCTTCACCGGCGTGCTCGCCTACTGGCACGACCCGGACGCCGCCGAGCGCGCCGAGGTCATCGCCGGCAGCGACGAGAACGTGAAGCGCCTGCGCCACACCTTCGCCACCCGCGACGATGCCGTCAGCGCCGCCAGGAGCGAATGGCAGCGCATCCAGCGCGGCGGCGCCGAAGCCTCGCTGACCCTGGCCGAAGGCCGCCCCGACCTCTACCCCGAGACCCCGGTGCGCCTGGTCGGCTTCAAGGCCACCATCGACGCCGTGGCCTGGCTCGTCACCGAGGTCACCCACGAGCTCAGTGACAGCGCCTATACCAGCGCCGTCACGCTTGAGATACGGGGGAGCTAGGCCGGTTCATACCGCCCCAACGCAAGCGCCCCGGCACAAGACCGGGGCGCGTGGTACCGAACAGGACAGGCGGTCAGCCGCCGGCGAAGCGCACAAGCAAGAAGGTCAGAAGCCCCGTCAGGGCGGGCGGAAGCACGCCGTTCAGGATGGCCAGACGGCGAAGCTTGCGGCCGAGGGCGTCATGCGGCTGACCCATGGCAGACACCTACACCCACTTTACGATCGCGGTGAACAGTGCAGTCATCACCGCCATCGAGGCGATCAGCGCCGTGACCATCTTCCAGGTCTGAGCGTTGAGCTCCTTGTGGAGATCTTCACGGGTCGCCATGGTCTCGCGAATCACATGGACCTCCTGCTCCAGGCTTCTCAAGCGCTGTTCCATATCCGGTGGCTCCCCGCCGCCATCCAGCGGCCTCAAGTGGCGAACGTTCTTGTCAGCCATTGTCACCCTCTTCGTCCAGGTACGCCAACACCTCGATGTCGCGAATGTAGTGGATGAAACCGCAGCTCGGGCACACCCGAAGGAACTCGCCGTAGCCGCGGCGCGAGCCGTCGTCCATCACATGGATCACGCGCACCGCGGGGGCCTCATCTTCCAGCACACCCGCCGGGTCATGCACCGATGTGCTCATATGGGTGCCGCACATCGGGCAGGAATCCGCCACGCCACGCTCACGCAAGAAGCGCATCAAGGCGGCCCCTGTCACCCGTTCATCCAGTTGAATCGTCATCTCGCCTCTCTATCTGTCCCCTTGCCTTACGCTACCACCACCCGCGCCTGGCTCACCACCACGCCCCGCAGGTCCGACTGCCGGGCCCAGATCGACTCCCTCGGCCCGGCGGTGGGCATCAGCCTGACGCGCCCGCCGATCCGATGGCTGTTGAACAGCCGCTGTTCGCCTTCCACTTCCACCACCACCAGGTCAGCGTGCTGGGCGGGCTTCTGCTCGTCCACCACCAGCAGGTCGCCCTCGATCAGCGGGCCGCCCACGCCGGCGTCCTCGCTGACTTCCACCACATAGCAGCTCGCCTTGAAGGCCGTCAGGTCGTAGCCCCTCAGCGCCGGATGGTCGATGCCCATGCACACTGGGCCCAGGTAGTTCACTCGCATGTCGTCCCTGCCAGATCGTATTCCTCCACCAGCCGCACCACATCGGGCTTCGGCCGCCCACGCACTGCCGTGTCAAAACATTAGCATTTGCCTAAGCGTGCGCTGCTGTCGAATACTGTATAAACAACCAGCTTTTGACAAGAGGCCACGCCATGCGCGCTCCCGAGATCTTCCATCCGCACCCGGCACCGCCATACCGCGCCCTGCCCTACCCACTGGCCACCATCCGTGCGGGGATCTCCGGCTTCCCCTCACCCGCCGAGGACTACGTCGGGCGCACGCTGGACCTCAACGAGCGGCTGGTGAAGCGTCCCTCGGCAACCTTCTTCATGAGCGTCGCCGGCGACAGCATGGAAGGCTTCGGCATCCACGATGGCGACACCCTGGTGGTAGACCGCTCCATCGACGCCCGCCCCGGCCATATCGTCGTCGCCCTGGTTGACGGCGAGGTGATCGTCAAACGCTACGAGCTGATTGGCCGGCGGCCCTACCTGTGCTCCGGCAATGACCGATACGCGCCGATCCCGATCGCCGATCTCGACTGCCAGGTATGGGGCGTGGTGCGCTCGGTCATCCACGAGTACCCGGTATGATCGGCCTGGTGGACTGCAACAACTTCTACGTCAGCTGCGAGCGGGTCTTCCAACCACACCTCGAGGGCGTGCCCGTGGGCGTGATGTCCAACAACGATGGCTGCGTGATCGCACGCTCCAACGAGCTCAAGGCCCTGGGCGTGGAAATGGGCATGCCGGCCTTCGAGCTGCAGCAGTGGGTCAACCAAGGCCGCATCCGCCTGCTCTCCTCCAACTACGAGCTCTACGGCGACATGTCCGCCCGGGTGCGTGAGGTCCTCGAGGAGTTTTCCGCCGGCGTCGAGCCCTACTCCATCGACGAGATGTTCGTGCGCTTCGACGGCTTCGACGCGGCCACCACCCAAGCACTGGCCCGTACCCTGTATCGCAACGTGCGTCAGTTCACCGGCATTCCCGTCTGCGTGGGCGTGGCTCATACCCGCACCCTGGCCAAGCTCGCGAACAGGGCCGCCAAGAAGCTGCCCGGCTATCACGGCGTCTGCGTGATCCCCGCCGAGGGCGACGAGACACGCCACCTGCTCGAGCGCACCGCCCTGGGCGATGTCTGGGGAGTAGGCCGACGCCTGGTCGAGCGGCTGGCTATCCAGGGCATCGAGACGGCCTGGGAACTGCGCAACGCCGATCCCAAGGCCATCCGCCGGCGCTACTCCGTCACCCTCGAGCGAACCGTGCGAGAGCTCCAAGGCACGCCCTGCATCGAGATGAATGATATCGACGAGCCTCGCCAGCGCATCATGACCTCGCGCTCCTTCGGCCGCCTCACCGGCGACCTGGGCGAACTGCAGGCTGCCATTCGCCAGCATGCCCAGCGCGGCGCCGAGAAGCTGCGTCGCCAAGACAGCCAGGCCCGAGCCGTCTACGTCTTTCTCAAGACCAATCCCCACCGGCCGGACCTGGCCCAGTACTCCCCCGGCATCATCGTCGAACTGCCCGAGCCCACCGACGACAGCCGGCCGATCCTCGCCGCCGCCCAGCGCGGCCTGATCGAGATGTACCGGCCCGGGTACCGGTTCATGAAGGGAGGCGTGATGCTGCTCGACCTGCTGGACACTAACCGCCAGCAGCTCTCATTGCTCGACACGCCCGAGCACGCCGCCCAGCGCGAACGGGATCACCAGCTGATGGCCACCCTGGACGAGCTCAACCACAAGATGGGGCGCGGCACGGTGCGGCTCGGCATGCCACGGAAGAATGCCGTCTGGCACCTGCGTTGTGCCCACCGCACGCCACGCTATACCACGCAGTGGGGAGAAATTCCCACAGCACTTGCTTGAATAAAACAAACACAATATGCAGCATTGACGCAACAGCATTCTACAACTTCATAAGAGATTCAAGGAAATGGAGCCTCTCGTTATAAAAGTCATCTCCCTACCCGTTGATTACATAGGGATAGCAACTCCTGCATTAATGGCGGTCATTTTGGCTGTGTTTTCTCACATTTCCAGCAAGAGAGCAGAAAGTCGAGCCAACAGGTTCACCTTGAAAAGGATCGTCAAGCGTCGGATGACACAGAAGCAGATCGCCGAAGAGCTCGATGTCCATCCCTTGACCGTGGGACGCTGGCTGGCCAAGTACCGGGAAGGCGGCATGAAGGCGCTGCTGGCCCAGACCCGTGGTCGGAGGGAGGGCGCCGGCCGCCAGTTGACTCCCGACGAGGAAGACCGCCTACAGATGCTATTGGTCGACAAGACCCCCGATCAGCTGAAGCTCCCGTACGCCCTCTGGACTCGCCAGGCTGTCCAGCAGTTGATCAAGCAGGAAACGGGCAAGCCAGTACTGATTCGTACCGTGGGCGGAATACCTCAAGCGCTGGGGCTTCACCGTTCAAAAGCCCAAGAGGCGGGCTTATGAGCAACGTCCGGCAGAGGTGAAGCGCTGGCTGGAGCATGAGTATCCTGTGATCCATGCCAGGGCCAAGGCCGAGAATGCCGAGATTTACTGGGGTGACGAGACAGGTCTCAGAAGTGATAGCCAGCACGTCAGAGGCTACTCACCTCAAGGCGTCACGCCAGTGCTCTGTCTCAATGCCAAGCGAGCGGCGGTCAACCTTATTTCCGCTGTCACCAACCAGGGAAAGGCTCGGTTCCGGTTTTTCGAGGGCACCATGAATGCGCAAATTCTGATCGACTTTATGAAGCGCCTAGTTCGTGATACTCAGCGGAAAGTCTTCCTAATTCTGGATAACCTCAAGGTTCACCACGCCAAGGTGGTCAAGGCCTGGCTGGAGGATCATCAGGACCAGATAGAGGTGTTCTATCTGCCGCCCTATTCACCCGAGTTGAATCCGGATGAGTATCTGAACTGCGACCTGAAGGCCGGCGTGCATAGCGGGACGCCGGCACGCAACACGGAGCAGCTGAAGCGAAAGGCAATGTCCCACCTTCGCAAGCTGCAGAAGCTCCCAAGCCGGATTGCAAAATACTTCGAAGCCAAGTCAATCAACTACGCCGGAGCATAGCTATTTGGCTGCCGGGTTAATAACTTAGAAAACACCACACTAGCCAAGGCAGTGAATGGTAGCTACGTTATTATAAGAGATCATTGCGGCACACGAGACGATGGTAAGAGCTGCCAAGGTGCTTTATCAAGCATAAGCTAAAAACAATGCAGCAGACAAAGAAGGCGTTTTATCATTCGGCCAATCTAACTTAAAGTTAATAAAGGAAAAATTCAATTTTTTATGGTTAAATTAACATGCCTTTGCAGTCACAGAATCTAACTATGATTGGCATGGGCGTCGAGAACCTTTCTCAGCCCGATGACCAGTTCCCAAAACTAGAGGACGGCAACCATCTTCGATGGGCTTTCAGCCCCCACCGGGGCTTTCCCCGTCATGGCTACTCTCTGTTCCGACGACTCCACATCGCTGAAAAAATATCGCCGTTTCGGTTAAGTGAGGCCATTGATGGACTTGCCGGCCGGAAAGCTCTGCCGCTGACGATCACGGCACCGGAAGACCGGGTGCATCCCATCGAACTCTCCGGTCCCGACGCCGTCAGACTCAGCGATGACTATCGCCTCCAGGGCGAGCGGTCATTTGACACCGGTACGGATAACCGGCTGGAAATCCAGTTAACCGATCAGCCCCTGCGTATCCGCTTTCCGGAGCCCATGTTCAAGGTCGTGCTTCTGATGGCCCCGGGTCGTGCAGAGGCCACGGCAACGGCATGGCAGACGACCAGCGCGCGCCGTCCGTTGTTCGGCTTCTTGACCACGGATGAGGTGGAGGTCGACACCACAACCATTGGAGAGCCTGGTCATGCCACGCTGAGCTTCAATGCCATCGACGGCATCACGATTCAAGGCGATGGTGCCACACTGGTGGATATCCTGCTTTACCCGGTTGCCGACAAGTTCAGCGAGAACTGGCAACCCGTACCCGGACTGAGGCAACCCATCGGCCTGCCGGTCTTCCCGCCCCGGGGGGCAAGCTATCCGGTAGGACTGAACTCTCTCCAGCAGGCCCGCCACACCGCCGCTGATCGGATCGCATATGGCGACTCGGCCTATTTCACCCAGGAATCCGGCGGGAGTGTGAGCGACGGCCAGGCGTCGGTGACACGTAATTGGCCCATTGTCGTCGGCACGGGTACCCGCTGGACGCGGGATCTGGCCGGTCAGCTCATTCAGATGGACGGCGATGACACCGCTTATCTCATCGTGGAGGCGCTCCTGGACGAGCAGGGTCCGGACCGAATCCTGCTCAGCCGGCCCTATGAAGGTCAAGGCGGTTCCGGCCGGTCCTATAGCATCCGGGACGATCATTTTGCCCAGCTACACGATTATCTGGCTCAACTGGTGGATGACGACCAGCAGGCCGGCGGCATGGCCGGGCGGGTCGTGCCACGCCCCGTGGTTTCCGACGGCTCTGTTCGGGTAACGGACGGTCAGCCATCGGTTTCCGGTGTGAATGTCGCCTGGTCGGTGGATCTAGTGGGGTTGCATTTCCGTGTAGGCAGGGTTTCGGGGGGTACGGTGGACATCAGGGACGGTGAGTTCACCGTGCGGCGAAGCACCTCCGAGACCTGGAATGAAACGCTGGTCGGCCTGCCGATCCGCTTCGAGGATCAGCATGCCCTCTACACCATCGCCGCTATCGATCCGCAGGACACCACCCGGCTATGGCTGGACCGGCCTTATGCGGGTCCCGACATCCCCCAGGCCGGCTTTACCGTGTATGAGGGAAGAAGCTACCGGATAGAACGGGTCGATTCAGACAATGACGAACTGACCCTGGCCGACCCCTATCGCTGGACGGAGGGCAGCATTTCGGTGTTGGGCACCCGGCCCTATCTGATCACCGGCGAGTTTGCCAGTCCCACCAACTCGGATGACATACCGCCCCGGCAATCCCTGCACTATGCCCTGGACATGGTGCTGCTGGCCAGCCTGGAGCCGGCCGTGGCTCAGTTACTGGGACTCTACGCCATCGATCGGGAGGCCCGCCCGGACCAGACCTACGATTATCTGATCGTTGCCGACCACGATGGCAGCATCGAATACTTCGGTGGCCTGGACAACTTTGCCCCCGGTGAGCTGTTTTCGCCCCACGAAGAGACGGATCGGGATGTGGACGGCTATATCGTCTTCGATGTCAAAGGGAATCGTGCTCCCGAACCCCTGGGGCCGCCGCAGGATATTCAAGTCTACGAGTTGCCGGGCACCCGCTACACCCGCCACACGCTGCCCAATGGTGAGACCCGCTACGGGCAGAACGCAGCGGGGGTTCGTTGGCGGCGGAACACCTCCCCCGGCGGCCGTTTGTTGCCCCGCGAACCCCTGCTGTACCACCTCTGGCGTCATGGCCCGGTGGAAAGCGAACCCTCGGAGCAGTCGCCGCCTCCACCCGAAGGATATGACCGCCTGCTCACCGTCCCCCCCTGGCTGGAGGACGGAGGTGACGGACCGGTTCTCGTGGTGGACCCGGTGGCCGGAAGCGACGAAGCGCCGCCGGGCTGGCCGGACAGGGCGCTTTATGGCTTCGATGCCGGTCTGCTGGACGGCTGGTACAGCTATCGGGTCAGCGGCGTGGATCTGTTCGGGCGTGTCAGCGAGCGCAGCGAGCCCGGGGCCGGTTACTGGCGCCAAGCGGATACGCCAGCGGAGGATTATTGGGAGACACCGGCCCGCCGTCAGCATTCGGCGGCCGTTTACCTTAAGGACCGACGGCCACCGCCTTCGCCCCGTGGGGTGGAGGCCACCCTGGTGGGCGACGGTCAGGCCCGGGTAAGTTGGATCTGGCCCCAACGCTTTATGGAGCAGGCGCCGGATGTCCGGGAATTCCGGATTCATTTCCGGCCCGGGCCTCTCAACCACCAGTTGGGTGTCATCGACAACGTCACGGACCAGGGCCATGGCCGCTATACGATCGACACCGACATCGCCCCCGCCAGTCCGGCGGACGGCTACGCCGGAGCCACTTTCTATGCCGGCGACACTCCCTACCGGATCATTGCCAGCCGGGACGACGGCGGCCGGCTCCAACTGGAAATCGTCGATCATCGACCACCCGAGAAGAACACGCTACAAAGGGCTGACGGCAATGAGGTGAGAATCACGGCCACGGATTCCCGGCCGAATGTGGCGGCCAGGCCGGTGGCCATCGCCGGCGGGCCGGAGCCCGGCGTCGCCTGCACCGTGGCCATCCCACCGGTCTACAAGCGTGGCCGAGTGAACCTCACCCATGGCCGGCGGGAGGTGAACGGCCGGGACACCCATTGGACGGAGCATCTTGAGGGGCAAGCCTTCACCACCCCGGATGGTGGTGATTACACCGTGGACCAGGTAGTGGACGATGGCCTCCTGCGACTGGACCGGCCTTACCAGATCCCCGACCCGGCGCGCCGCCCCACCCGCTTTGGTTACGCCTACACCATCGCCCATCCGATTCGCATCGACTACAGCCGACCGGCGGCCTGGCCGACGCCGACCTCCCCCGCCGACTGGTCCACCGATCATGCCACCGTCGGCTGTGACGATACGAACCACTACGAGACGGTATCCGAAAACAACGAGGTCCAGTACCGGCGCTATGAAGTGACCCTGCCGGTGCCCGGTACGGGCGATCCACAGTCCGATCCCTTCGCCCCCGATGCGGCCCGGCCGGTGGTCTATGCCCACTTCGGGGTGAGCGCCCTGGACCACAACGACAATCAGGGGGCGGTCAGCGCACCGGTACGGGTGGCTCGGGCTAAGCAAACCGCGCCTCCCGCCCCCGAGGCGCCGACCTTCAGCAGCGCCATCGATTGGGCCACGCCGCCGGATTATCACGGCAAGGCCCACTACACCGTGCGCTGGCGGCGTCCGGGCGAGCACCTCAAGACCCACGTCTACCGGGTGATGGACAAGACCCTGTTTCGGCGCGATTGGCAGCAGCGGCAAAATGGAATGACTCAGGATGTGAGCGCCGAAGACACGGATAAATTCCCGGCCGACCGGCAAGGAAGTGACACCGAACCCCAGCGCGAAGAGATCGTATCCGTTCTCAATATCCTGCATGGTGAAGTGAAGCAGGCGGCCACCTTTGAAGTGGCCTTCGAACACTATCAGGGGCTGGAGCCGGATACCCTTCAGGTGATTGCGGCCCTGCCGCACAATCAGGGTGTTTACTCACAAATCACCATAGACCCTCTCGATCCGGAGGAGCATCCCAATCAAAAGGGGCCGGATTATCAGGAAGGCGATCCCACCGGCAGCCAGTGGTGCGCCTGGATACATGCCTTCGACGGTCGCTCCCGTCGGCGCTATTTCTATCGCACGGGCAACGTGGACAAGGCCCACAACCGCAGCGGGACGCTGAGCTATCCCACGCCGCCGGTGCAGGCTATCGATACGGTGGCGCCGAAGGCGCCGGTGGTGACCAAGGCTGTGGCGGGTCACTACGATAATGACCAACCGGACGACGGGGCAATTACCCTCCGCTGGACGGCTAATCCGGAGCCGGATATCGCAATGTATCTAGTCTACCGGACTCAGGACAAGGCTTTGACCCGGGATGTGCGCTTGATGGGCAAGCCGGTGGCGACTGTTCCCCAGCCGGCCCATACGCGGCAGCTAGAATGGGCCGATGAAAGCCGGCCCGCCGGTGCCAGACAGTATTATCGGCTGGTCGCTGTGGACCAATCCGACAAACACTCCCGGGCTTCCCGCAGCATGGCGGCTCAGGCTTTCGATCTCAAGCCGCCTGAACCGCCAACGATCGATGTGCTGAAATGGGTTCTTGTCGATTCAGACGGAAATCTTCATCCACATGATGCTTCCGTCCCTGACAACAAGACCTGGCGATCTGCGGTGCAAGTCTCGTGGTCATCCTCGAATGCAAATCTTCGCAGCTTGGTTCAAGTCAGAGTGGGATCGGGGGGGCGATTTCAAAATGCTTCCGGTTGGTTGGAAAGCGGATTATATAAATTCATACACTTCACGGACAACATAGACTTTGTGCTGGAATACCGGCTTAAAGTTCGCAACAACATCGGCAAGACAAACAGTGAGTACGAAACCAAAATACTTCAACCAATGAATTAGGAAAATAAAATGCCAAACATGCAACAACTACGAAAAAAGTGGTTTCTTGATTTCTCAGGCAATGAATGGAAACCGCTTCAATCGAGACACTCGGGCTGTAAGATTTCGGATTGGACGAGTGGGCATGTGGTTCCTGTAATAGAGGGAAAGGAGTATATGGAAAAATGGTACCGCTTTATGCAAGACGCCGACCAAAACACAACGGTTTACCACGCCGGCTGGCGCTTGGAAGATGTTCCTCTTCTGGGCAAATCGAAGCCCAATACCAAAGTATTATCCGTTATAAAAGCCGCGTTCAATAGAGGGGTCAATGTCTATATTTCTCTTAGCGGACACGCAACAAATCACCCTACCAATATCACCAGCCTTATGGAACTGAAAAACACCGGGTTGAAAACGATTGGAATCGACTATAGATTCCCCGGCACCGGAAGCAATCATCAAAAGTATACGATTTTTGATTTCAAAAATATGGACTCAATGGCACTACTGGGTTCAATAGATATTGATACGAAGCGTTGGGGAAGGAAGCAGCATAAAACAGAGGATTCGGAGCGGCCAGGCTATCCCACACATGAGGTTGGTGTGCTCCTTAAAGGCAATGTCATCAATGACCTTAAATGGGATTATATTTCGCGCTGGAATGATGAGACACGCACGGCCCCCGCTGATAGAGGTGTAGGTCTTTCACCTGATCCTGGTCTACGATTCCCCGACCTTGCTAATCCCCGCTCATCCCCCCCCCAAATTAGCGAAACGCCGCCATCGGCGGCCGAAGGAGATGGACCCCAACAGATACAGGTATTGCGAACCTTTGGGATTGCTGAAGGAGAATGGGGGAGTTACTCATGGGCCAATATGGAAAACGGAGATTCTTGGGAACATACGGGAGAATTTACTTTTTGGGCTTCTTTTCTTAACGCCATTAAAAATTCCACAAAATATATTTATATTGAAGGTCAGTTTTTCACTCAGTTTTCAACTACTGGAGTATCCTCAGGTGAGAATGTATGGCTAAATCGTTTGCGCGAGTATAATCCATATTATCAACTTGCGCAGGCTATAAGAAGAGGCGTGGAAGTAATCGTTGTGGTCGCGAGGAATCCGGATCTTCAAGCAATATTGGACGAACGTAATAAAGGGATAGCATACCTACGAAAAGTTGCGAAAGAAAGCCAAAGCCGAGGAGATTTCTCAATAGCATACTTACATAACGGAGATGTGGTAAACGGCAGTGAAGTTACGATTTACGTTCACTCAAAACTTGCAATTTTCGATGATGAATTCGTATTGGTCGGTACCGGCAATGTCAACCAAAGGTCAATGACCACAGACGGTGAGATTCACCTTGGGATTTTAGATAAAAGAGGCGAGTTCGCTAAAGACTTTCGAAAAAGTTTATGGAAAGAACACGATCAGGATCATAACTACCATAGTAACTATTCGCTTGAAGAGGATATCAGGCATTTCAAGTTTGCGATCAATTCGGAAGAAATATGGCGGGTTCGTAGGTATCCTGATAAAGAACCTCCGGATACGTGGTACTTTCACGATTTATGGGAAGGTTTCATTGTAGATCCGTTTCACGGACCTTCGAAAGCCGATGCGCCTTACATAAGAGAACGTTGAGGAAAAGGCAATGCCTGCACTAATTTCCGCAATTCCCGCCGATCTCTTCCCGGTAGACAGGTTGGCACCGGCAGGCAATTTGCAACAATTTTTACAAAAGTTAAGGATCACGGATTATTCCGGCTCAGATTACATGGATCCTCAGGAAGGATTCAAGATGGAATTGGATTTTTCGTCTGAGGAAATATTTGAGTTAGCGGGTCTCGGTGGTGTTCAATTGGTAGTCGGCGGGAAACACTCTTCTGTCCTCGGGGTTAAATTAAAAGCTGCTTTTCCCCAAAGAAAATTGGACGTGACTCTAACAGGCAAGTTTCGTATCCGCTTTCCTGAGGAATGGCTGAAACCTGTCATCAAGAAAAAGGGGAAATGGACTGAGGATGGCAGTCGGCAGTTCAGCGAAATTGAAGTCGGTGCCAAAATCACCATCAACCAAGATTGGAACGTCAGCTTCGGTGGACCTAATGAGTTCGTCCTCCAACCGGCTATGATTGCTGATACTGGATTTGTCGTCGAGGCCAAAGTTGCGTTGGACCTGTCGGAACATCAAACGATTCCGGCCTCCGATAACTTGGAACTGCCGGACGTCCGAAGTATATCTCCAGGCTGGCAGGGCATTGTTTTCAAGGAGTTGAGTCTTCACTTTCCCGATTCACTCAAAGGGCTACCTATCGATGAACTGGAATTTCACAATTTTCATATTGGAACCGGCGGAATTTCCGGAACCATAGGTCTCAATACTGAAAATTACGATACGGATCAATCGGTCACCACGTCCAGTCAAACGCTGTTCGGCATACCGTTTCTGCTGACCGAGTTGGATGTCCAGTTTGTTCAAAATACTTTTAGTAAAGCTGACATCACCGGCAAGCTTCGTCTTCCGTTTTTCGATCAGGACGTGGAAGTGGAACTGGGTATCGACCTGGACGGCAACCTCACCGCTGAACTCACCGGCGAGGACGGCCTGGCCACGGTCAGCAAGGATAACCTGTTCAAGTTCGAAATCGACAGCCTGGGCTTTTCCGTCGAGGAGGGGGTGCCTGCCGTGTCCCTGGGCGGCACCCTGACACCGACGCTGGAACTACTGTCCGACGCCCCCGGCGTGCGCATCGACGAGTTGCGCATCGATGCCGAAGGCAATGTAGATATCCAAGGCGGCTGGATCGATCTGCCGGACCAGTACCGGGCCGAGATCGCCGGGCTGGGCTTCGAGATTACCAAGTTCGGTATGGGCTATACCGCAGCTGGCCGCAAATGGATCGGTCTCAACGGCGGGATCGAACTGCCCGAGGGCCTGCCCGCCGGCGCCTCGGTGGAGGGCCTGCGTATCTTCCCGGACGGCAATGAGCCGGCGGTGACGCTGAACGGCATCGGCGTGGAATTCACGGTTCCGGAAACCCTCGCCTTCAAGGGTGAGGTAGCGCTGAAAGGCAAGGAATTCCGGGGTGATATCGATCTGGAACTGATGGCCCTGGGCTTGAGCGTGGATGCCGAACTGGTTTTCGGCACCCACAATCGTAATGGCAACGCTTTTCAGTACATGGCCATCTATCTGGACGCCGATCTGCCGGCCGGCATCCCCCTGTGGGCCACCGGCCTGTCCCTGTACGGCTTTTCCGGCCTGTTCGCCAGCCAGTACGAACCCGACAAGAGCGGCGAACAAAAATGGTACGCCATCACCGGTGGTACCCAGAGCTGGTATCACTGGAAGGACAAAGGGGTCACCGACTTCGACAAATGGCGGCCCCGAGCCGGCGCCCTGGGCTTCGGCGCCGGCGTCACGGTGGCCACTGCGGCGGACAACGGCCTGTCCCTGGCCAATGACCTGTTGCTGGTCATCGTCTTCCCCGGCCCCATCCTCATGCTCCAGGGACGTTCCGACCTGCTGAAGAAAGGCACACAGGTGGGCGAGGACGCCGCCTTCCAGACCCTGGCGGTACTGGATGGGCGTGCCGGCTCGTTCACTCTGGGCATGGACGCACGTTACAAAGAGGGCGAGAAGGGACGCGTGATGGACATCAGCGCCAGCGCCGAGGCCTTCTACAGCCTGAACGATCCCGATAGCTGGTATCTGAACATCGGCAAGAAGAAACCCCGTGACCAGCGCATCCGGGCCGAAGCCCTGTCGGTGTTCGTCACCGAAGCCTACTTCATGCTGGATCCCAACCGCCTGGCCATGGGCATCTGGCGGGGATACGACAAGGAATGGAAGTACGGCCCCCTGAAAGTAATACTGGAAGCCTGGATCGCCAGTGATGTGCTGGTCAACTTCGAGCCGGCCCACTTCCACGGCGAGATTCGGCTGCACGGCAAGGTGGCCCTCAAGGCCTTTGGCGTGGGCATGGGCCTGACTGCCGACACCAAGATCGCCGCCGATGTCTTCGACCCATTTCACCTCTTGGCAAAGCTCTCCGTCTCCCTGTCCACCCCCTGGCCACTGCCCGATCCCTCCGCCAAGGTCACCCTGGAGTGGGGCCCGCAACCCGATCCCCCGCAACTGCCCGATGTCATCGGCCAGATCGGCATCGGCCATAAGAAACTGGCCTCCACCTGGCAGCCGAAACCGGACCGGCTCAAGGAGCAGGCCAACCGCAATGCCCTGGACCCCCCCCTCGCAGCCGGACCGCGGCGCGCCCACGGTACCCCTGGATGTCCGCCCGGAAATCACCTTCCAGCGGCCGCTACACAACGACAGCGCCGTGGCCGACAACGCCAATCCCCCCAGCCCGCCCTGGGAGCCCATCGGCGATCCGGCAAAGAACCAGGGGCCGGCACAGGCCCGCTACGAACTGATGGACGTGCGCCTGCGGCGATGGGACGAGACGGCCCAGGACTGGACCGATGTTCCGGACCTCTACGCCACCTGGGCACCCCTGCCGCGCCAGCCCAAGCAGGGCGAACGGGACACCCACACCGGCAAGGACCCGAGCCTGACCCAGACCAAACTGCTACTGTGGGCGCGTACCCCCTTCGCCTATGGCCGCCACGCCGATGGCGCCTGGGAAGACGCCATCTCCGACCTGTTCCCGCAGTATCCCTGTCCGCCGGAACTGGTGTGTTACGACTTCCAGGGGCTGAAGCTACCAGACGATTTCAGAACCTATTCCGTCATCGATTCATCGTTCTATATCTTCGAGCGAACCCATCACCAGCGCTCGCCGTGGCTGACGATATCCGTCAAACAGGAAGCGGGATGGCATTCCGCCGCCGATGTACCCCTAAATATCGGACCCTCCGTGGCCTTCGGACAGGATGCCTTGCGGTTTCAGGGAAAGCAACTCCGGGCCACCAGTCCCACCGATGACCCCAGCTATACCCACCATATCGAGCTATGGATTCCCGAAACGCTGCGCTCTGTAGGGCTTCGTATCGGCTCCGGCAAATACGCCTCCCAGGGCACGGTAACGGCCCATGATCGGGAGGGACGGCAACAGGAGGCGTCCTGGTTCATCCCCGACGGGTTCGACGATCACCGGCAGGAGGAGGAACGTCGCTTCGTCTTTACCAGCGGCGGCGAAGCGGCCATTTCCCTGCTCGAACTACGGTTCGTGGGTTACCTGCACATCTTGGAGGTCTGCGCCTGCGAGATGGATCTGACACTCAAATGGAACGGCAGCCTGGGGCAGTGGGAGCACGACCCCGACGATGCCAATGTCCCGTCCGTTCGGGAGAAAATCCAGGCACAGATCAGGCACAAGCGCGAGCAACTGGCGCACTGGGCCGACACCGGCAAGGTACTGGCACCCTATTCGTCCTACTGTCTGGAGGTCGTCACCCGGGTTCACGGCCGGGGACGCCAGGGATTCGACTGGGAGCACCAGACCTATCAGGCTCGATACGCCGAGTTCCAGACCGCCGGTCCGCCGGGCCTGTCCACACCCGACAAGCCCGCCTCACCGGCAAACGCCGCCGGCGGAAACCCGAAACAATCCACCGGACTGGCGACCCTGGCCCGCTACATCCACCAGACCATGCCGAAAACGGTGCCGGCGGAAGGCGAGCAGCCCCCGCTGCCGCGCCCGGTATACCGAGCCGATCCGGTGGCGGTGGATTTCAACGAGGATTACGTTCATCTACTCTACGCCCTGGCCCGGCGGGATCTGCGCATCTATCTGTTCGACGACAACAATCATCCGGTCCGGGACGCCCGGGGACGGCTGGTGGTGGCGGAGAACCCCCTGGGAGAGACGCCGGACCTACTGCTGGACCGGGCCGGCCGCCGCTGGTTTGCACAGGCGGCGGCCAGTGCCTGTTTAGACCTGGATGGTCTCGACATCGAGATGACCAAGCGCCTGCAAACCCGCCAGATACTCAAGCCGGATCGGGTCCATGAAGCCCGACTGGTCCCGTTGCTGTTGAATATCGGCTTCGCCGGCGGCATCGACGAATGGCGGACGGTGGACCAGCGTGCCGATGGCGGTGGTCCCGAGCCGGACTGGCGCATTCAGGGCCATGACGGGTTCCAGGGTTCCAATGCCACCTGGTTGAGCGGCAGGAAACTCAGTCTGAGTCCGGCCGATGCCATCAACCATGTGGTACCTGGTAGAGATTCCATCGAGATCACCGGTCGAGACAGCAGGGAATCCTTCGCCATCACCGGCGTCGATACGCAAAACAACAACATCATCCTGGATCGCGAACCGCAGGAACGTTACAGTCGGGCAGACTGGCGCATTCCCTCCCGGCACCATGTCCGGCAAAGCGCTGCGGTGGGGGATCCCGCACAATCCATAGCGATAGGTGACGCGTTACAGGCTTCCGCAGGAACCCTATGGCTATTGAACAAGAACCATGATCTTGAGGATTCGGATCCCGATCAGCCGGCGCATTGGAGCGATTTCCGCGCCAGCTTCACACTAGGAACCCTCACCGTCGCATCGGGCATCATCGGCTGCGTATTTCGATACCGGGACGACAACAACCATTACCGCTTTACCCTGAGCAATATCGACGGCTACCGCCGGCTGGTCCGGTTCCAGGACGCGGCGGTAGCCCAGGTATGGGAGACCCGGGACGGCTATCACGCCGGTGCCGACTATGAGGTCACGGTGGAGGCCATCGGTCCCGAGATTCAGGTGCTGGTCAATGACGAGCCCGTGGTCAGCGTCAGCGACCCCGACGGCCCCAGGCAAGGCACCATCGGCCTCTACACCCGGGCCACCGACAAGGCGCTGTTCAAGGACATCCGCGTGGACGACTTCCGCGAAAAAGCCCCGGTGGCCTATCGGTTCCGGTTTACGACATCGCAATACACCGATGCCCGCCATCAGATTCACAGCTACAACGATGAAACCTGGCAGGCTACCTATCCCTCGGATGCCATCAATGCCATCGGCGCACTGCCCTTCCTCGGTGATCCCCCCGACCCCGAGGAACATCGTGGCTATCAGACAGTGGCCAGTGCCATCCAGGGCGCCCTGCAACTGCCCGGACGTCTGGAAGTCAGTCGCCTCGACCATGGCGGTACACCGAAAGCCTTGCTGATTCGTAGTCCGGAGCCCATAGACTGGAAGACGACGGCACTGACGGTTTCCCGGGCGCCGAAATACGACGTTTCCCCGAACCCGCCTGGGATTCTCAAGCTGATCGATGTCGGTTTCGACCAGGACCCCCGCGTCATTGTGCTCCTTCGGGAAACCGCCGATATCTCCGGTACGGTCATCGAATACCGACGATCCGACACTTCGGGTTTTGCACCGTCCTTGGTCGGCGGGCGGTTCCATCACGACCTGACCCGGGAGGCTACATTGGAGTCGCTGACGATTGTCGATACCCAGGACACGGGTGCATGGCAGGTTGAGGCTACTGGGCTGACCGCCCGTGACCTGGGGCAGCGGTGGAGCACGGTGATTGAGGATGACCGGGAGGTGGGGGAAGCCGTGTTTTCCACCCGCCTACGACTGGCATCCGACTCCAAAGCCGCGCTGGTATTCCGCTACGGTGATCCCGACAATCATTATCGCCTGGTGCTGGGCACCGGCGACGGCAGGCAACTGATCAGGCTCACCGGCCGGGGCGGCGCACAGATCATGTGGCGGGACGATGCCAACCTGGTTCCGGGGCAGACTCATGGCTTACGCATTGAGGTCGGACAGGACACCTTACGGGGTTATCTGGACACCGTCCCGCTCTTCACGGTGAACGATCCGGATGCCGGGAAGAAAGGCAGGATAGGGCTGTCCGCCTGGGGCAGGGAGGTGATGTTCACCTCCCTGGCCGTTCATGCCGACGCACACCATAGTCTCCTTGCCGTCAATCCGTTCCGGGAATTCCATCCGGATCAATGGCAGTTTGTGGATGAGCCATCGTCCGGTTCCCGGTCCGACTGGCAACATGACGAGACAGAGCAGCTTCTCAAACAGACTAGAGAGATCCACGGCACCGGCGATGGTCCCTACGATCAACCGGGTACCTACGCGGTCACCGGCGACAGGGCCTGGCGGGATTATCGTCTGATGGTGCATCTGTCGTCGGGTAGCGACGGCGCCATCGGCGTTATGTTCCGTTACCAGGACGACAATAACTTCTATCGATTTTCCATGGATAGCCGCGGCACTTATCGCCGGCTCATCCGCAAGGTTGACGGCCAGGTACGACTGCTGTGGCAGGACGACACCGGTTTCACCGTGGGGCGTGAGTATCAGCTGACCATGGACTGTGTGGACGATGGTCTGACCGGCTACGTGGATGGTGAGCGGATCTTTGACCTCAAGGACACTCGCATCGACGCCGGTGCCGTGGGGCTGTATTGCCGCGCCAACCGGGACGCCCGGTTCTACAAGCTATGGGTAGTGGCGCCGGCCGATGGCTGGGTTCCCTATCACACCTTCGGCGACGAGAACGCGCTGCCGGCGGGAACGCGCATCGACATCGTGGAGGCGACTCAATCCGCCGGTTCACAAGCCGACCCACGGCACCTGCGCCGACAGCGTCGTGGCACGATGCCGGGCGACCTGCCGCCCGAACAAGTACATCTTCGAGTCCGGATGGCATCCGGGGAGCCACAGCATATGCGACAGTTCCGGCAACCGAGCGAGTACTTATCAGTCAACCAAAACTTTGCTGTTCTTCGGAGCCGTGACGGAACTGGAGTAATGCTTGTACCCCAGAATGGCTTTAAGGAAGCCCAGTATCGGATAACCTTTATGTTTGATGATCAGGAAGATGATAGTCAGCAGGAAGAGCCAGTACACATTGACATTCCATGGTAAAACTGGATATGTAAACCATTTACTTAGGGTAGGCGCGTTCTAGATCTTTTAGTGGCTGCTGAAGCGGATGGACCGGCGCGTCCTTGAGCCATGAGGTGTCGTCGCCGTTGCGCTAGCCGGTGAGTTTCTTGCACAAGTTCTCGCGATACCCGGAGTACTGGACACATGTCAAAGCCCAGGCCACCAGCGGTGAGCCTGGGCCATAGCACTGGAAGGCTACTTCTTACCGCGATTTCCACCAGTATTGTGAGCGGCCGCTCTGGTAGCTCGAGCAGCAAAGCTATCCTTTGACACCTTACCGCCGCTCGATTTCGCAATGCTGCTCTGGATACGTGAGGCAGCTGCCTGGGTCATGGGTGTCTTACCTTTTGCCATAGTGATCATCTCCTGTGATTTGTGAACCAGCAGCAGAGTGAGCTCACTGCGCTACCGGCACTACGATGATCGCCGTGGTGATGCCCTCCTGGGAGGGGAATCGAGGTGGGTATTTTTATAAGCCCTCGCTGTGACACGTCTCCACCCACCGCCTAATCAGCGTCGTTCCGGGGGCCTTGGGCATACGCCTGAACTGCAGCCACTCCTCGAGTGTGCGGTGCGGCATCCCCACCTCCTCGGCCATCTGGACCTGGGTGATCTGGCGGAGCTTCGCCAGGGCCTTGGCATCACGGATCAGCCGTCGCTTGGGCTCGGCCTGCTCCATGGCATCGAGACGGCGCTGTGCGTCCTCCTGCGCTTCGCTAACTGTCTGCCAGGGCAACTGGCCGGGTGTTGACGAGGACGACTCTGGGGACGCATCTGATGATTCTGGTGAGATGTTTTGCTGGAACGGGAACATGGCGTACTCCTGATCGCTCAATGAAAAAGGCCTGGTCCTTGAAGGGCAGGCCGTTATGTCGTGTGTCGTGGGAAAGATCTAAGCCCGGCAATGGGCGTCGGCGGGCGCAATTCCCCATTTTTTTACGGGGACGCCGTAACGATTCATACCATAGGCAAGCAGCGGTCAGTTTCGACTGGTATCAAACACGCGCACTCCTTGGCCGAACGGTTTTGTGTAGGCCTTGCAGAGATAGCTGGCCATGTACATGGCATCATCCATGGTAAAGTAATCGTCACGATGAATGACGGCCGACCAATAATTGCCGGTATCAGGATGACGGCTAACGTTCACCAGCTGCCCAAAGCGTGGATCATCGCCGTCAAAGCCCATCGCCTTTAACCAGGAGCGAGACGCCCGGTGATACAGGTTCTCTCGCGTATAGCAACCAAATTCGTCGGGCTGCTTGTTTCCGATGCGGTCGACCGCGTTCTTGTTCAGTAGCAGCATGACGTGGTAGTGCGGCTTGTCGCTCGTCTCCTGCTCTCTTGCCCAGATATAGCGGAGCTTGGTCGTGTACTTCGTTCCGGCCCTGTCAAGTTCATACCGGAGATGGCGAAAGAAGCGGGTCAGCACTTCGTTGTTGTCGTGCATCGATAAACGGGGCATGGCAGCGGGAAAGCGAAGATCAAAGCGTACAACGAAAGTCAGGTGCTGTTGCTCGACGCAATACTGCAAGGTGCTCAGGGCGGATGCCAGATAGTTTTCAATCAAGGGGCCATCGTCAACTTGCATGACGGAATAGCCTTGGAAAAACTCATTGAAGTACAGGCAGAGCTTATCGTTTTCAGGATGCCGTAAGGTAGGTGTTGCGAACATGAGGAGTACCTCGCTGATGGATATTGGGATCATCAGCAGCGGTGGTGTTCGCCTTGTCTCGTTATCCGCAGGGGCGTTAACGTTGTCACCCCCTGGTGGCGTGATCAGGGTTCTCTCTCAGGAAGGGTTCTCTCTTTGAAAAGAGAATGACAGCGCACTTTAAGCAGGCTCCACAAGTCGCCTGCTCTGTGTTGGGCGACTGTGAGTAACGACGTTTTGGCGTCGTCTTCACTCTCCCCATAGTGTGCTTCCTACGACGTCTAAATCGTCGTATTCCATCGTCCTGTTGTCTCTACTGTCGTGTTCTACTCTGGGGTTATTGAGCACCATACTACTTACCCGTCTGAAGGAGGCAGCAAGGCGACAGTGAAAGACTCCCCTGAAAGAATAATTGCCCGGTGATCAACGGGGGTGGCGTTACCCTGAGCATTATCAAAATGTTCCGGGATCGAGATGAAACAAGACGGTGCGCCGATGAGCCTGGCACCGACCGCTGCATCCCATGACCCGGTGACGTCAAAAATTACACGCGTCCCCTCTGGTGAACATCCCCCGCCCAATCGATTCAAAAAAATCTCAGCCCCTTACTACCTCCATGAAGTCCCAAACGACTGATCATTCTTAACTGTCATCATGGAGGTCATGCCATGCCTACAAGCTGCCCAAGCTGTGGCTCTACCAACATCATCATTCGGCACCATGGCCGCAAAGTCTTCGGCGTCGCAGGGGCTGCTGTCGGCACCGCCTCGGGGTTGGCAAGGGCACTGAGTGGTGCAAGGGCCGGTGCCATCGTAGGCGCGTTTGCTGGCCCGGTCGGTATCAGCCTCGGTAGCCTCACCGGCGCCGTTATGGGTGGCATGATTGGCTGCGCCGCAGGCGGGGTCACCGGCGCGCGCCTTGGCGCACAGCTCGACGACAAGATTCTCGACAATCATCAATGCCACGATTGCGGCCACGCCTTCCGTCCCTTGGGGGACTGATCCCCCTCCACATCACTGTTGGATTTCCAACCTTCCTGACATACATCGGCCCGCTGCCATGGGGTGGCGGGCCGCTATGCCGTTTTCTACTAATCAAGGAGATAAACTCATGGCACATCAAATCGAGAACATGGCCTACGTTGGTGATACCCCCTGGCATGGCCTGGGGCAGCAGCTGTCGCGTCATCAACCGCTGGAGGTCTGGCGGCAACAGGCCGGTATGGACTGGCACATCGATGAATCGCCGGTACGCTTCATCACCGATGGCGCAGGCCACCTAGGTAGCATTCATTCCTTCCCGGAGCAGAAGGTGCTCTATCGCTCTGACACCATGGCCCCGCTGTCGGTGGTCTCCCAGCGTTACAAGGTGGTCCAGCCGGAGGAAGTGCTGGAGTTCTACCGGGACCTCACGGAATACGCGGGGTACGAATTGGAAACCGCGGGAGTGCTCAAAGGCGGTCGCAAGTTCTGGGCGCTGGCACGTAGCGGCCTGGGTGGCGCTCTGAAGGGCCAGGACCAGGTCAACGACTACCTGCTGCTGGCGACCTCCTGCGACGGGTCCCTGGCCACGGTGGCGTCCCCGACCTCCGTGCGCGTGGTCTGCAACAACACTCTGACTATCGCCGTAGACGGCATGTCGCAAGGGGTAAAAGTGCCGCACAGCACCGAGTTTCGCCCGCAGCTGGTCAAGCAGCAGTTGGGGATCTCGGTATCGCAGTGGGACGACTTCATGTATCGCCTGAAGACCCTGGCCGAGCGCAAGGTCAGCCAGGCGGAAGCGAGGACCTACTTCCAGTCAGTGATCTGCAACGCCGAGGCACCGCTGGACGATCCTTCCAAGCTGCCCAATGTGCGCGCCCTCAACCGCGTCCAGAAGCTCTATCAGGGCGAAGGGCGTGGTTCTCGGCTGTGTACGGCGCAAGGCACCGCCTGGGGCCTGCTCAACGCCGTCACCGAGTACGTGGACCATGAAAAACGCGCCCGGAGCAACGACTACCGCATGGACTCCGCCTGGTTCGGCCAGGGGGCGAGTCTCAAGGACAAGGCCCTGGCGTCGGCCATGGCGCTGGTCGTCTGATCGGCAGCATGGGCTGCGACAGCAGCGGTCATCCATTCCACCTCATCCATCCCACTCCCAACACGGCATAGCGCCCGGTCCACACCACGACCGGGCGTTTCTGTTTCTGGAGGACCCTATGTCATCGCGAATGTCATTCGAGATCTGCCGCACCCTGACGCAGCTGATTCGTCAGCTGCTTGGCGCCGGTGAACGTGAAGCCCAGACCCACGTGCTGGCCGAGGGCTGCGTCTATCGCGTGGCCGTGTCGCTGGAGCCGGTCCCTGTCGACCATCTCCGGGATGTCATCAACCGCTACCAGTAAGGAGATCACCATGGCCACTCCCATCCATCCGGATACCAACGGCAAGATAGCCGTCACCCAACCCCTTCAGGAGAGCACCGCGATCATCCAGGTGATCGAGCGCGCCGCCCTCAATCCCGAAGTCGATATCGACAAGATGGAGCGCCTGCTGCAGATGCAGGAGCGTGTGCTCGACCGCCAGGCGCTGATGGCCTACAGCACCGCCATGGCGGCCATGCAGACCGAGCTGCCGAGCATTGCCGAGCGCGGCCAGGGCAACAACGGCGCCTACGCCACCCTGGAGGACATCGTGGATACCGTGCGCCCGATCATGAAGAAGCACGGATTCGCGGTGAGCTTTCGCATTCAGACGCAGGAGCGCGCCATCCAGGTGACCGGTGTGCTGATGCACAAGGACGGCCACCGCGAGGAGACCAGCATGCTGCTGCCGGCCGATGTCAGTGGCAACAAGAACGCCGTGCAGGCCTTCGGCTCCTCGACCAGCTACGGCAAGCGCTACGTGCTGTGCGCCCTGCTCAACATCACCACCCGCGGCCAGGACGACAACGGGCACGCCGCCGCCTCGGTCAAGCTGGTCACCCCCTTCCAGGCGGGGCAGCTCAGGCAGCTGATCGACGCCTGTCCTCCCGCGACCCAGGAGTGGTTCGTCGGCAAGTACGGCGACGCCGAACAAGTACCGCGCAGCGACTTCGACAAGTTGCGTGCCTCCCTGCACAAGCGGGCGCAACCCATCCGTCAACGTCACTGAGCAGCCAGCGAGGGGGCAACCCCTCGCCGTGTATGCCGTGTCATCGAAAAGGAGATCGTCATGCAGATCCTGACACTGGAACAGGGCACGCCCGAGTGGCATGCCGCCCGCCTCGGCATCGTCACCATGTCCGAGCTGAAGGCCCTGCTGGTCAAGGGCAAGGGGGTAGGCGGCTTCGGCACCGGTGCGCTGAGCTACATGCACCAGCTGATCGGCGAGCGCATCACCGGTGAGCCCTCCGATACCTTCCCGGGCAATGCTCACACTCAGCGGGGGCATGAATTGGAACCGATGGCCCGCGAGCTCTACCAGGAGGCCACCGGCCTGCCCCGCCTGGAACAGGTCGGCATCATCCTCAACCACGGCGTCGGCTATTCCCCCGACTGTTTGGTGGACAGCAACGGCCTGGTGGAGATCAAGACCAAGCTGCCCAAGTACCAGATCGAGCTGCTGCTGGCCGACGAGCTGCCCCAGGAGCACGTCGCGCAGTGCCAGGGCGGCCTATGGGTCAGCGAGCGGGAGTGGATCGACTTTGTCAGCTACTGGCCAGGCCTGCCCCTATTCACCAAGCGGACCTACCGGAATGACCTCCTGATCCGCACTATCGCCGAGCGGGTCGAGGCCTTCTACGAAGAACTGGAGCGCCGCATGGCCCTGGTGATGGCGGCCTGAGGAGAACAATCATGACCCATCGCAAGCTGGTAGCCGGCGAAGTCGCCGGCACCTACCACGTCATTGATGCGGTGACCGAAAGCGAACTGCTGCAGATCGCCCAGCGGCTTGCCAGGCGCCGACTGGCCAGGGGACGCAAGCTCACCCAGCCGGCACTGGCCTTCGAGTACCTGCAGATGCTGATGCAGGAGTATGAGCATGAAGTGTTCAGTGCGGTGTTCCTCGACAGCCAACACCGCGTGATCCGCTTCGAGGAGCTGTTTCGCGGCACCATCGACTCGGCCAGCGTCTATCCTCGCGAAGTGGTCAAGCATGCCCTGGCGCACAACGCCGCCGCGGTGATCTTTGTTCACAACCACCCCTCGGGTGATCCTGAGCCCAGCGACGCCGACCGGCGCATAACGGAGCGACTGAAAGAAGCGCTGGGCCTGATGGAGATCCGCGTCATCGATCACATCGTGGTCGGGAGCGAGGGATGCACGTCCTTTGCGGAGCTCGGGTACATATAGGCGTTATCCAGATTCACGGCATACAACCCGGTGCTGCCCTCAGGGGTAGCACCGGCATATTCAGCTATCTTTTTTTGGGGTGTGAGTCAGCCGGTTGCCGTTGATGAAAGATTCAAGACCTGACTCAGGTATCTCCTTTCCAAAGTGTTTCAATGAATCTTGAGCTGCAAGTAAGAACGCCGCTGGTCCGCAATCGAAAAGTTGCGGATGCGCGATGATGTTTTCAGGAATTACGGCAGCCGGCCGGTAATCATCTGGTGGACCGTAGACCGAGCCTCATCCTTGCATGATCAAACTTCTTCGGTCGAGATCGTCGCGCCAGCTGTCGACTTCTGTAAGTGCAAGAGCTGAAGCCTTTCCTAGCATGTCATGAAGCTTTGTCAGACTCGCCCCATCCCTTTTCTCGATCTCCTTCCGCAAGTCCCGATTTAGGTTTTCAAAGCGCTTTGCCATCTCCGCGCTCCGGTACGCCGAAGGGCGAAAATCGAACCGAGATTCCATTGCAATGAACGAGGCCCCAATTGCTGGCACAACAGCCGAGGCGAACAAAACGATATTCCCGAAGAGCGCTACCGGTTTGTGACAGTAGCCCACAATGTAGCCCCCATAGGCCCCGAGGTAGATCAGCAGCAGAACCAAAAGTCCGAAGAAAAAAAAGTTTTCGATTTTCTCCATTCTTTTGTGAACGCATTTGTGCCGCTCTGCCACATTCCTGTGATAGGTAGCCTGTCCTTCGACGAGCGAAATGCGTGCAGCTTCAAAGCGCTTCAACATCTCCTCGTGATATAGCCGCCCCGTAGGGGGGCCGATCTGTCGGCGAAGTGCTTGGACACGCCACTCGCTCCATGAAGCGGGAGGTCCGGGACGAATGCCGTTGGCATCCTGGCCGAGCGGCCACAGCACGAGAAGGCCGCGTAGCCTCTCTCCCAGACGGCGAGCATCGCTCCAGACCAATTCATTTCCAGCTTTCTTGCCATGCCTATATGTCAGACCGCCGATAACGAGGATTGTGAATTCGATCGCTACGCATGCCGCCTTCCAGTCAGGAACGAGAGCCGGTGTTATCGCGACCGCGACCGCCAGAATAGCAAGCCCGGAGATCACGATCTGGGTCGACCGATGTCGGTTGCTCAAGCGGTCGGCAACGGCGTCAGCCCGCAGAAACAGGCTAGGAATGGGTTCCAGGCGTTCAGCTGCATCAGCAGCGGGCCTGTTACGCCAAAAGAAACAACGAAGCTGAGAGCGCCTAGATCTCGGCAACTTCTTTTTCGGCACGGCGCCAGATGAAAGCGTGTTGACGAAGGTGCTATAAACGCCGAACCGAATACGCTGCCACCATGCTTCCGGGATGACCATGCCGTCAGCATCGAACATGATGGATCTACTATGTTTTTCGAACGCCTCAACCGGATCGGGTATCGGGTGACCGCGATGCCAGTCTTTTAAAGGCGGTAGCGCAAGATGTCGGCCAAGAAGCTCGGCAAGCCCTTCCGGCTCAGGCGGGCGTGTCAGACCGCCGTGATTCGGTTTTGCGAGCATCGCTGCCAACCCACGAGTATTCGAATCCTTTCCGAGTTGCGAAGGATCGATAATGTTGAGTTCGACCGCCGCATCAGCGCGGATCCAGAGCACCGGAATGCCGCGTTGAAGCGCGAGCAACACGCTGTCACCCGTACCGCCGACGCCTCCGGCCTTTCCATCCCAGAAGGCAATGAGTACTTGTGACCAGCCGGTCAACCAGCGCGTAACCTCCAGATGGGCATGGCGTGGCGGGGCTTCCGCCTGCCCCGCTGCGCCGTCCAGCGCCGTAAAGGCATCGAAGGATGTGTCAATGTCAGAGACACGCGCCTGCGTAGCGGCGGTAGCGGGATCATCTGTCCAGGCCACCGTCTCTTCGTCAGGGTCGAGATAGGGGAATAAGACGTGGACCGGTCCCTGGCCACCCTGCCACCAGACATTGACGGCAAACCGGTCGGCACCCGGTCCAAAACCGGTTAGAAGGCGCAGGGCGGCCCCTTCGCCATCAGCTTTCTCGGTACTCTTCGGGGGCGGTTGGAGAGCGGTCCCCACCGCTTCTGTGGTCAGAGCGAAGGCGTGTTCCAGCGCCGCCCGTAGTTTTTGTTCGGGCGTATCGCGCAAAGTAAGATGGCCTGAAAAGCCGATGGTGAGCGTGTCGCGGCCGCCCATCATGATGCCCCACCTCCAGCCGGTGGATCGCGACGAAATTCGGCCCGCAGCGTAGCGAGTTCGTCACGCCGTTCGCCGCCACAGTCATGATTGGCCAGCCGGCCATCCCAGAAAAAGCTGTACCGCGCTTCCGGTGCATCGCACAGCGCAGCCCGCCCCGCCTCCGCTTTCGACAGAGGGAAAGCTTGCCGTCTTACAAAGCACCCAGCAAGTAATCGTCTGCTCGTCTTGTGCATAATTTCAGACTACCTCCGGAAACACGGATCATGAAACCTCAATGACGATGTTTGCGAAATGATCGAGGTCGGGAAACGCGAACTGAATTGCTCGCCCTGAAGCGTCAATGCAGTGGCCGAATCTCCAGAGGCGCGTCGATGCCGTCGGGCAAATCGGTGAGGATAGGCGTGTCGTCGATCATTTCGACCTTGCCTACGGGCTGCACGCGGAAATTGGCGAGGAATACAGCATCGGCGTAGTAGACAAGGCTGGAGACGCGCCAGTTGCCCCTATTGTCCTTTCCCCATACCCGCGGCGGCCGAAAAATATTCCCGATAACGCTGCTTCGCTCGCCCAGATCCGCCAGGAAGCTATTTTCCGGCCTGTCCACAATTAGGAACGGCCCGTCTTCGCCCCGGACAAAGAAACAGAAGAAAGTGAGGTAGTGAAGGACCGTCGCTTCGTGGATAAATGGCTTCTCCTTACCATTCACCTCGTGGATAGGTGGAGAGGTCCCATTCAGCCGATGGAGTGTATCACCCTGAAGAAGGAAACAGAGCCGGCCGGTCCCAGCCGAATTCGAATGCGGCCGCAACTCGATCAGTGGTACGTCGGGATGAAAGGGCAGGTCGAAGACACGAATATCAAGGGTGCCGATGTCGCCCCATTCCTCGTTCCACCCTCGTTTCAGGACCGTCATTTCCTTGTCATCGGCCCAGCGCGCCTCTGAGTCTCTTTCGAGGCTGAGGAAAGGTGGTTTTCCCGTGATCGTCGACGAAACTGCAGACGACGCCTTGTCATGGGCCGGTTCGCCCATGTCTGCTTCCAGCGCGCGAACGGTTTCGGCCAGCGTCTCGGGGGCCATATCGGAGGGTCGGCGTCCCCAGCGATCGAGCGGAAGGGCGAATGGACCAATGGCGAGGACGGACCGGAATAGTTCTACGTCGCCGGTGATCGCGGCGCGATGAAGAACCGTGTACCCCTGGCCATCCCGACGCAGCGTTAGGGGAGCGTCCTGGTCAACAAGGACGCGGGCGATTTGTGCATCCGCCGCATCCACGCTGGCGCCCAGCAACTGGCCAGCTTCGTTCGGCTCAAGCTCGCCCTCTGCAAACCTCCGTAGGAGCGCTTCACGTAGCGGGCCTGCGGAGGGGACCGCCGCCACGGTGAGCAGCTTCTGAAATTCTGCCCGCAGTGTCGGCCAATGGACCGGATCGTCGGCAAGGGTGGCCAGCACGACGTGGTTCTTCAGCCGGACAAGGATATCAAGGCCGGTCTCCGCCCGGGATACTCCTGCAGCAGCGCGTGGTTTGCGCTTCGACTTTGCAGAGACATCGGCGCGGTCCCCTGGCGCGGGTTCATGCACGTCCGTCAACGCCTGCTGCGCCTCCCTGAGCAGGCGCAGCACAGTGGCCGGCCGGCGGCTCGACAGATCCTCGATCCGCATGGCGGGCGTCATCGTGGCATAGTCCCTCGGCACACGCTCGTCCTGCCGCAGCACGCGCCGGGCTTCGGGGAACGCCCCGCCGAGGTCGAACGGCGTCTCGCCGTTGTCGTTCTGAAGGTTCGGGTGGAGGCGGCTATCCTGCAGGAGTATCTCGACCACCGTTCGGGCGCGAAAACGATCCGTTTCAGTCAGCTTTTCGTTAGGAAGACCACGGAAGAGGCAGTGGAACAGCGTATCGCCATTTTTGCCCCGATGCGCTGCCGCGGCGGGATCGCCTAAATCGCCGAGATCGCGCTGCAGGAGAACCAACAGCGCCTCCGGCTGCCGATGACGGACGGAGATCATGAGCGGTGTGTAGCCCGTATCGTTCCGGTGATACAGCATGGACGACAAGCGGTCAGCATCGCCTTCTTCGCTCAGGTAGGCCGACAAGACTTTGGCGCCTCCGAATAGAGCCGCCGAGGAGACCGCTGTGCCTTTCCAGTTATCCTGCTTCTGAATGTCGATGTGCGGTAGCAAATAACGGAAGGCATCGACCTGGTCAGCGATGGCTGCGTGATGCAGTGCCGTTCGCTTGTACTTGTTTTGCACATCGAGGGTGGCGCCGTGTTCGATCAGATGCTCGATCACGTACATGTTGCCACTCGTGGCGGCAAGATGGATCAACCTTAGCTCCGTAGAGATCTCGATCAAATCGTCGATACCGAGATGGCCGATCATCACATTGAAGTTGGCGTTCTGTTTCTCGAAGATCGGAATGCTGATCGCGTTCCATTGGTTTTTTTCCGTCTTCAGTGGCACGCCGTGGGCGATGAGAAAAGGCACCGCTGGCCCGTTGGAAAAAGCGGCACTGTGAAGAAGGTTAAAGCCTCGCTGGTCCTCGATCTGCAAGCAGGCGGGTTGGACTGCAATGAACCGGCAGAGCAGATCGACGCGGTGATATTCAGCGGCGAGATGGCCGTAGGTTTTGCCGAACGGCGAGCCCTCGAGGACCGTGAACGGATCCTCCACTGTATCGAAGACGGCCAGAGCCTGGTCCAGCAGAGCGGCATCTTCGGACCCCAACGTCCTACCCCGACACAGTCGCCAGTCCAAAGCATGTTCGGATAAGGTCATTGCCGCATCACGCAGAGTCGAACCATCCTCTTCCATCGGCACGGGCTCGCCGCGCCGGTGGTAGTAGGCGACGTGGTCGCGAAAGCTCTGAACTTTCCGCAGTTGGTGCTTGCGATAAGCGAGCCAACGGCGGGCGGGGTACCAGCGGTCGATAAGCGCCTGATGTACCGGCCGCAGTCGCCGCGGCCCCTCCCCCGGAACCGGTACTAGAAGCCGGCTTTCACGGAATGCCCGGCGTTGCTTGCGCGTGTTTAAGTCGGCATCGATTTCGACCGCGGCGCGCAACTGTATCTGGGTGTCATGATCGACCGTCACCAGTGGCTTGAGAAAATTGTTGAGCCCATTAAAATCGGCGTCTGTCTCGATCGGGTCGGCAAAGGCCGGGTTGCCGTCGCCGGCGCGCCAAGCCTCGTCGGCGAGCTTCTGAATGATGTCCGCAAAGGCGATCGAGCCCTCACCACCAATTTCCTCTAGAGTCAGCACCCGATCGTCTTTCCGGGAGTCGGCTTGCTGGAACGCGCTCTCCAGCCGCTCATCCTCCAGCCGCTCATCCGCGGTCGCCCCGGCGCGGTCGGCGAAGCGTTCGTAGAGCCGATGGAAGAAAAGACAGGCAAGCGGCAGGGGCGAAGCGTTTTCGTTCGGCGTCCCCTGCTCGAATACCGTCCACTGGCGCTTGATCGCCGCGATGACCGGGGGGGCGAGCGGCAGGCCACCACGAGCGAAACCGCTCCGCGCGATTTCGGCGACCGTATCCTCGGTGGCGTCAACGTTGATCGTCGTCGCTAGAAGGCCGATTTCTTCACCGATGCGCAGATCCCAGAAACTTGTCTCCCGTGCGCTTTCCAGCGTGGCGATGAGGCGGACCCGCGGCGAGCCGCAGAGTGCCTTCAGAAAGCGGATGACCAGCCACCAGCCGCTTTGCGGCATGCCGGTGCTTCGCTCTCTTTCGAGTTTCAACTCGTCGATGATCTCCTCGAACTGGTCGAGGCCGACGACGAGGTTGATATGGTTGTCGTCCAATGCGGTGCGGAGCCGTTTTGCGTAATTGTCAGGACGCATCGCCTTCGGTCCCCCGGCGGGGAACGGCACTGCTGCAGTTTCCGCGATCAGGCGGGCCAGCCGGTCGAGCGCATCGCCCTCACCCGCACCGGCCATCAGTTCGGTGGGCCGGAAGGGAACAGGGACGGAGCCGTCGATCTCGCGGAGACTGCGCATCACGCCGCTCTGCATCAGTGACGACTTTCCGCAGCCGCTACGCCCCTTCAGCAGAATGAGAGCGTCGCGATTGTCCATGACCTTCATGATGTCTTCAATGGCGCCCGAGCGGCCCGGCAGCGGCTTGCTATCGTCCACCGTCCAATGATCAAGGGTCTGCTTGAACGGGTTTCTCAACGAGGCGATGCCGAGTTTCTGGCGCAGCTTCTTCTGCGCAACTGCGAACACCTCGCATCGCATGTCGTCTTCGCTGGGATAGGTCTTGACGAAGCGCACCTTGCGGGAATAGTCCTTCAGAAAGTTCAACAGCGCGGTGGCCTGAGGATTGTAGATCTCGGCTTCGATGCAATTTGCTTCCGACTCCGATTTACCCGCGACCAGCCGGGCATGAAGATTCCGACCGTTTAATACGACGCTCTTGACTGAGGTCTCCGGCATGATGGGTCGGTCGACAACGCAGGCGACAATCAGATTGTCCGCCTCTTCCGGTTGCGCATGGGCGGAGAGCAGTTCGAAGACCGTGCCCGTCAGCGGATATTGGCCGCAGGCGAGCGCACGACGCTGCTTTTCGGCATCACGCGGCCAGGGGTGCAGCAACCCCGGATCCTCACCTTGAGCGCGCCAACGGTCGAAACGTTGCACCACATGCGGAGCAAGATTGTCCTCCAGTGGTGAGCCACAGCGTTCACCAAAGAGGCAGATCGTCAGCGGCACATCCTGAGCGGCGGGATCCGGCAGCTGGGACTGGATCTGCAGGCGATCCGACAATAGTCGACCGTCCTCCTTGTCCTTGTCCCAGAGAAAGGGCTTCAGTAAGTGACCAAAGCCATGATGATCGAGCCAGCGCTGGAGGTCGTCATGCAAGCCCTCGCGCAGAGACTTTAGGTCACCAGAAGAAGAGATGAAAATCGACTTAAACAATGTAACCTTCCCCCTGTTCTAGGACCGCCATTAATGTAAGAAACCGCTTTTTTAGGCACACCGCTTAGCATAGGCGACGGGTGTCATATAGCCTAGCGAGCTGATCGGTGTGACATTGTTGTAGTGGGCTCTGCAGTAGTCGATTTCATGCCCTGCATCGTCAAGAGTCATAAACCAGTGCTGATTGAGACAACCATCTCGAAACTTGCCGTTGAAACTTTCGATGAAGATATTCTGCGTTGGCTTGCCCGGCTGAATGAAGGCCAGCGTAACTTGTCGCTCTCGCGCCCAAAAGAATATCGACTTACTGTTCAGCTTAAGGCCGTTATCGTAGAAAATCGAGGCGGACAGGGAGCGCTGCTGCGCGATTTCGTCCAGGAGCCCGGTCAGGTGCCGCCCGGAAATGGACGTGTCAACCAATTGGCCGACGCACTCCCGACTGAAGTCATCCACGATGTTCAGCACGTGGACTCGGCGTCCCGAGGCTAGCTGATCCGAAACGAAACCCATCGACCAGCGCTGGTTGGGCCTGTGCAGTAGTGGCATCGGCGTTCTTGGTCGCACCAGTCGTATGCGTCTTTGGGAGCGGACCTGAAGCCCAGCCTCACGATACAGCCGGTAAGTTCGCTTGCGATTCAAAACTAGGCCCTCCGAACACAACAGGGCACGCAGTAGCAAGTAGCCGTAGAGGGGATAGCAGGTCGCCAAGGCATTCAGCCGAGCCAGTTCGGGACTGTCGCGCCGCGCTCATGGGCCTTGAGGATGGTGATGACCTGCTCTTCAGTGTGTTGATTACGCTTCACCACAAGATCTCCGGCTATCAAGGTAAACGTAGCGGAAATTTCACATTGCCGATGGATCGATTTCTGGTAAGCGCTCCAGCAACCCCATCTTCTTGAGCTGATCGGCGTCGGCCAGACTGGTGCCTCCCATCATGCAGGAGGGCACCATGACTGAGCTGACCTCGACACAGGCCTACTGGCTGGGCCATCTTTTCCATGCCTCGTCTCGGCAGCTGCCGCTGAGTGAATACGCCGAGGAGCAGGGGCTGGAGCTAGCGGCGCTGCTGGCCTGGGAGCAACGCCTGGTGGTGCAGGGCGTGTCGGTGCCGCCGCGTCATCGACCGAAGCGCTTCGTCGCCGTCGCCGTGGAGGTGGCCCGATGATCCGGCCAGACACCGGACTGCGGGTCTACCTGTGCCGCGAGCCGGTCGACATGCGCAAGCAGATCGACGGGCTCGCCCTGCTGGTCCAGGAGGCCATGGAACTCAACCCCTTCGAGAAGGCCGTCTTCGTGTTCGGCAACCGCCAGCGCGACAAGGTGAAGCTGCTGTTCTGGGAGCGCAACGGCTTCGTGGTCTGGTACAAGCGTCTGGAGCGCGAGCGATTCAAGTGGCCGGACCGGCTGGAGGGCGATACGGTCACGCTCTCGGGCCAGGAACTGAACTGGCTCCTCGATGGTTACGATCTCAGCGCCATGCAGCCGCACAAGACCTTGGATTTTCAGTCGGTTGGGTAGTCTTCCCCCTCCCCTTGTGAGGTGGAGTTCGGTAACATGTCGACATGACCTCCACCACGTCCCACACCGCCGAGACGGTCGACCAGCTGCAACGCCAGCTGGATGACCACCTGTTGGCCCTGATGGCCAAGAAGGAGGCGCAGTGGGAAGCCGCCAAGGCGGCGCTGTTCGAGCAGTTCCGGCTGGCCATCGAACGTCAGTTCGGCCCCTCCACCGAGAAGTACCGCGTCGAACAGGGGGATCTCCTCATCAACGAGGCCGAAGTGGCCGTGGATGAGGAAGACGCCGCGGCTGCCGATGAATCGACCGCTGAAGAAGCCGCTGCCGAGTCTCGCCAGCCGGCCAAACGCCGCACTCGCGGCGGCCGCGTCGCCTTGCCGCCCGAACTGCCCCGCGTCGAGGTCGTGCATGAACTACCCGAGGAGGTCCGTCACTGCGCCGAGGACGGTACCGCGCTCAAGGTCATCGGCGAGGAGGTCAGCGAAGAGCTGCATGTGGTGCCGGCACGGGTCGAGGTGATTCGTCATGTACGGCGCAAGTATGCCTGCCCGGCCTGCGAAGAAGGCGTCCAGGTCGCCCCCGCACCGGCCAAGCTGCTGCCCAGGAGCAATGCCAGCGCCACACTGCTCGCCTACGTGGCCACCGCCAAGTACCAGGATGCCTTGCCGCTCTACCGGCAGAGCCAGATCTTTGCCCGCCACGGCGCCGAGATCCCGCGCAACACCCTGGCCCGCTGGATGGTGCAGGTCGGTGAGCGGCTGAGCCCGCTGGTCGAGGCCCTGCGACAGCACCTGCTGCAGGCCCCGCTGATTCACATGGACGAGACCACGCTGCAGGTCAACGCCGAGGCCGACCGGCCGGCGAGTTCCACGTCCTACATGTGGCTGCAACGCGGGGGACCACCGGGCCAACAGGTGGTGCTGTTCGACTATGACGCCAGCCGCGCCGGTCGAGTGCCCGTGCGCCTGCTGAGCGACTATGCCGGCCGCCTGGTCACCGATGGCTACGAGGGCTATGCCGAGGTCGTACGACAGAACGGCATCACCCATGCGGGCTGCTGGGCGCATGCACGCCGCAAGTTCGTCGAGGCCCAGAAGGTGCAGCCCAAGGGCAAGACCGGCAAGGCCGACTGGGCCCTCAACCAGATCCGCAAGCTCTATGCCGTTGAGCGACAGGCCAAGGCCCTGGAGCCCGAGGCGCGCCAGACGCTGCGCGAGCAGAAGAGCCGTCTGCTGATCACGCAGCTACGCACCTGGCTCGACAAGTCGCTGACGCAGGTGCTGCCGAAAAGCGCACTGGGCAAGGCGCTGCACTACCTGGATGGCCAATGGGCACGCCTGACACGCTTCCTCGATGACGGGCTGATTCCGCTGGACAACAACCCGGCCGAGAACACCATTCGCTCTTTCGTGGTGGGCCGCAATTATGCCCAGCTCGGGATTATGCGCAGTTGATCAGTCGCCGTTTCTGCAACGCACTGACTATCAACGGAAGTCACTGCCCAAGCGAAGA
>NZ_JACHXP010000001.1 GCF_014192215.1 Halomonas cerina | reverse complement strand
TGACCCACGCCTCCAAGCACGGCGAATCCAAGCTGCTCGAGAACTGCACCCTGCCGTTGACCGGCGCGGGCTGCATCAACCGGGTGCTGACCGATTTGGCCTACCTGGAGATCGAGAATGGCGCCTTCCATCTCAAGGAGCGTGCCCCCGGCGTCACCGTCGACGAGATCAAGGCGCTGACTGCCGGTACACTGGTCGTCCCCGACCATGTCCCGGAGATGACCTTCGAGGTCTGATCCTGCTCAGGTGAAACTAACGACGCGGCCCGGACCCAATGTCCGGGCCGCTTGACGTTGCGGGCGCCTGACCGCGGTCCGGCATGACGAAAATCTGACCACTTCATGACGTGCGCCATCTCACGGCCTTCGCATCCCCTTCCCTTCGTGCCATGCACAGCGTTATCCACAGAATCTGTGGATGAGACCTCACCGGTATCGAGATCAGCCCCATCCGCGAGAACCCTTTCCACTCGGGTGGGGAGCCGTCACAGGATCTCGCAGCGGGTATGGTGGGGAAGCAGCAGTTCGGCGGCGCGTTCCTGGTTGGCGCTGACTTGTTTCTGGACTAGCGCCAGGCCGCCCAGCGCGATGCGGTGCTCGTCGCCCTCGGCGAAAGGCTGTCGCCGGGACATCGTGGCATAGAAGCGATAGTCGAGAAGGGGAGAGACGGGAAAGATACCGTGGTGCCGGTCGGCATTACCGACCAGTCCGCTCTGGCGCAACTGTTCATCGAGTGTCTCGATGTCGCTGCCCAGCCGCTGGCAGTCGAAGCCCACATGATGCAGGCGAGGCCCCATCACCGCCAGCCAGCCGGCCAGTGGGTGGGCGAGGGAGAGCGACTGATAGGCGTCCCAGCTCGGCATTGGCCAGGGGCGTCGGCGACACAGCGGCTCTTGGCCGGGAGTGTCGGTGGCCGGATCGTCTACGAGGGCCTGGAGACGTTCCCGCGGCTGGCGGGACAGGGTGCCCAGTTGAAGTTCGGCCAGCACCAACCAGGCCTCGTGGCCCGGCGGTGCCAAGCTGGTCACCAGCAGGCCGCGATCGGCCATGGCATAGCGCTGCTGGGGGCGATAGCCAAAACGGCCAAGGGTCGGCAGCATGGATTCCATGGACCAAGGGCCATGGTTCAGGGTGAGAAGCGTCAGATACTCGGCCGGAGCCTCGATCGGCCACAGCCGCAGACACCCGATATCCGGGTGCTGATGAACATAGTCCAGCCATAGCTGCTGGACGAACTCTTCCCGTTGCATCGTTGCCCATTCCCTCTGTGTTGTGCCTTGTGCATCGCGGCATGCCGAAGTATAGGCGTCGAGGCGTCATGGGCATTCAACGAGGGAAGGACGCTGTTCGCAGCGGTCAGGCCCCGGCGGCGGCCATCAGATCGTGATCGCGGACGTAGCGATCGAACTCGGTGAAGCCACCCACATGGTCCTGGTCGATGAAGATCTGCGGCACGGTGTGCACGGGTTTGCCGATGGTCTTCTCCAGGTCGGCCTTGGTGATGCCTTCCTGATGAATATCCACGTAGCGGTAACCTTCGATGGCATCGACGGATTCCAGGCGCTCGGCGAGCTGCTGGGCACGGACACAGAAGGGGCAGGCGGGACGGCCGAAGATCACGACAAACACAAGACAACTCCTTGCACGTGGGGGCATAAACGGTGCGACGATTTGTGGAAAACGGCGCCATTGTGAACGAGCCCGCGGCGTTTCGCCAATAGCGGCCAGCTTGCTCAGGGATTGTCACGGACTATCTTCAACGAGGGTCGCGTGACGCCAGCCGGCCGCTGCGAGCCTCAACGGTCGAGCTCACCGGCATCCGCTCGGCGCAGCAGATCGCCCAGCATCTCGTGGACCTGAGGGTTCGATACCAGCAAATTCTCGCCGTAGAGGTCGGCCGGAAGGCCCCCGGGGCAGGGATAGAGATGGCCGGTGCGGGCGCCGGCCTCCCGGGCGATCAGCCAGCCGGCCGCGAAGTCCCAGGGCGAGACGCTCTCGTAGTAGGCATCGAGCCGGCCACGTGCCACGTCGCACAGGTCCAGGGCAGCCGAGCCGTTGCGGCGCACATCCTGGCAGTGGGTGAGCACCGCCTGCAGCCGACGCATCAGCGGTAGTCGGCTGTCGCGGCGTTGGGGAAAGCCGGTGCCGACCAGGCAGTGTGTCAGCTGCCGAGTCTGACTGGTCTGCAGGCGCTCGCCGTTGCACCAGGCGCCCTTCCCGGCCAGTCCGGTGTAGGTCTCGTCCAGGAAGGGAGCGTGCACCACGCCGGCTCGGGCGGTTCCTCCCTCGATCCAGCCGATGGAGACGGCTACATGGCGCAGGCCATGGGCGAAGTTGACGGTACCGTCGATGGGATCCACCACCCACAGCGAGGCAGTCTCGGCCAGCTCGCTCTGGTCCGGTGCCAGCTCCTCGCTCAACCGTGCCTCGCCGGGGAAGGCGTTCTCTAGGCGCTGGCCGATCAGGGTGTCGACCTCGACGTCGGTGTCGGTGACCAGTTCCTGTCCGTCCTTGAAGCGGTGGCCGAAGGCCTGTTGTTCGCGGGCCTTGCGGATCAACTGGCCCGCTTCCTGGGCGATATCGACGGCAATCTCCAGTCGTTGTTCGGGCGTCATGGCGGCTCCTCCCTGCGGGATCGATGTCCCATGCTAGCAGCTTCCCTGCGCCCCTGTCTGGCGTCGCTGGAGGCGGTATACTGGCCGCTTGTCAGCGTGGAGGCCCACCATGAAGGCATTGCATGCCGATCAGTATGACCGCCTGCGTCGCCTCGGCGAGGCCTGGCGTGCCTGCCACCTGAAGGCGGCCAAGCAGGCACCGTGCTTCAATCCCCGCCTCGGGGTGGATGCCCTGTGCTTCCAGCCCTTCAGCCTGGCGTCGCCGGATGACAGCCTGCTGGGGACGCTGGTGACCCCGGTTTCGCTATCGCTGGCGCTGGTGCCCTCGGAGCCCGATACTGACCTGCCCGATAGCCGGCTGGTAATGACGGTCTCGTTGCCCTCCGGAACCTATCCCTTCCGTCATGAAGTGTTGTCCGATGCCGTCAGGCTGTGGCGTTGCGAGCTGCTGGACGATTTGTCCGACGTGGACAGCCTCCAGGAGGCCAGTCGCCTGGCCCAGCGGCTGATGGAGCGGGTCATGACACCGGCGCGTCCGTGACCTGATCTCTGGTGCGAGGGTCGCTGCACCCTTATGCTGGAAGGCGTCGATAACGCCCTTCGGGCCCATCACAAGGAGTCATGCATGACCGACAACGCTTCCACTCCCCGCGTCGCCCTGGTCACCGGCACCAGCAGCGGCATCGGCGAGGCCGTGGTGCGCCATTTCTGCGAGCAGGGTCACCAGGTCCTGGCCGTGGACTTCAATCCCGCCGGCCAGGAGGTCGCCGAGCGGGCCGGGGCCGTGTTCTTCCAGGCGGACCTCACTGACGGCGAGGCCTGCAAGGCGGCGGTGGCCGAGGCCCTCAAGCGCTTCGGGCGTATCGATATTCTGGTCAATAATGCCGGCATCCAGCACGTGGCGCCGATCGAGGAGTTCCCCGAGTCGCAGTGGCGCCGCATCATCGACCTGATGCTGACCGCGCCTTTCCTGCTCACCCAGGCCGCCTGGCCGTCCATGCGCGAGAATGGCTGGGGGCGGATCATCAACATCGCCTCGGTACATGCCCAGGTCGCCTCGCCGGGCAAGGCTGCCTACATCAGTGCCAAGCACGGCATGATCGGCTTGACCAAGACCGCCGCCCTGGAGGGCGGTGACCAAGGCATCACCGCCAATGCCATCTGCCCGGCCTACGTGAAGACGCCGCTGGTCGACAACCAGATCGCCGACCAGGCGAGGATGCACGGCATGGAAGAGCAGGAGGTGATCGAGAAGATCATGCTCAAGAACGCGGCGGTCAAACGCCTTATCGAGCCGTCCGAGGTGGCCGAGCTGGTAGCCTACCTGGCCTCCGATGCCGCGGGAGCGGTCACCGGCGCGAGCTGGAACATGGATCTCGGCTGGACGGCGCAGTAACGCCGCCTTCGGGCCGCGGGCGGCGAGCAACGGGCTACACTCATGTCGTAGCTCGTAGCTCGTAGCTCGTAGCTCGTAGCTCGTAGCTCGTAGCTCGTAGCGTCAGCGCCTCACTGGCCGCTTCTGCAGCTTGCGCTGCAGGGTGCGCCGGTGCATACCCAGCGCCCGGGCCGTGGCGGAGATGTTGCCGTCGTGTTCCTGCAGTACCTTCTGGATATGCTCCCAGGTGATGCGGTTGATCGAGGGCGGGTTGTCCGCCACTTCGGTCTCCGGATCTCCCTCCTGGCGGAAGAAAGCGGTGAGCACCTCGTCGGCATCCGCCGGCTTGCAGAGGTAGTTCACCGCGCCGAGCTTGATCGCCTCCACGGCCGTGGCGATGCTCGAATACCCCGTCAGGACCACGATCCGGCATTCCGGCACCAGCTCGAGTAGCTCGGGCAGCAGCTTGAGGCCCGATTCGTGCTCCAGCTTGAGGTCGAGGGTGGCCAGGGGCGGCTGGTACTGACGGGCCAGTGCCAGGGCCTGGGAGCCATCATGGGCCAGCAGCACCTCGTAGCCTCGCCTCGACAGGGCACGGTGAAGCACGTGGCAGAACATCTCGTCGTCGTCGATGATCAGCAGGCGTTGGGCGGTCTCTGGCATGGTGTCCTCGTGAAGCTTGCGCGGTGGCCCCGTCACGGTGATGCCGTCACGGTGACCCCCGTCAGACGGCGCTGTCGCTGCGGGGCAGGGTCACCTCGGTCAGGGTGCCCCCCTCGGGATGATTGTACAGGCTCACGCCGCCGCCGAAGCGGTTGATGGTGGCATGGGTCAAGAAAAGACCGATGCCGAGCCCTTTGCTCTTGGTGGAGACGAAGGTCTCGCCGAGCTGATCGGCGATGGAGAGCGATACCCCGGGGCCATGGTCGCGGATGTCGATGATGGCCTCCTCGCTGTTCCAGTCGAGCCGGATCGCGATGTCGTCGGAGTTGGCATCGGCGGCATTGTTGAGCAGGTTGGTCAGGGCCTGGTCTAGGGTGGCATCCACGGCGAGCAGGGGGCGGCCGCGATGCTCGGCGACTTCGAGCCGATGACTGACATCCGGGCGCAGCACCAGCCAGCGCTGCACCACACCGGCCAGCCAGGCCTGGGCGTCGCGGATCTCGGGCTCGGCCATGCGTCGGCGATCGGCGCTCTCCACCAGGTGGCGCAGCCGCGACTTGCAGGTGTCGACCTGCTGGCGCAGCAGCTCGATGTCCTGACGCAGCTGGGGGCGGTCACCGGCGTCCTCGCGCATCTCGTTGAGCAGTACCGCCATGGTCGACAGCGGGGTGCCCAGCTCATGGGCCGTGCCAGCGGCCTGAGTCGCCACGGCCAGCACCTGCTCGTTGCGCAGGGCCGCCTCACGGGTACGCGACAGCGCCTGGTCCCGGCTGCGCAGGGCACGGGCCATCTTGTAGATGAAGAAGGTCACCAAGCCCGCGGAGAGTCCGAAATTGAGCCACATCCCCAACACATGCAGGTTGACCGGGCCGTTGGCGTGGGGCTGGCCCAGTTGCGGCACCGGCTGGTAGACCACCATCAGGAAGGTATAGGCCCCCATGGTCGCTACGGCGATGGCCCAGGCGTGCCGCCAGGGCAGGGTGGCGGCGGCGATGGTCACCGGCACTAGGTAATAGTTGATGAAGGGGTTGCTGGAGCCCCCGGTGAAGTAGAACAGCAACGTCAGGCCTCCCACATCCAGCAGCAGATGGGTCAGGTACTCCCCATGGGTCACGTCCCGGGGCCGGCCCAGCCGCCACCAGGTGGCGACGTTGATCAAGCCCATCGCCACGATGACGCCGATCACCGCCGGGACCGCCAGAGTAAAGCCGAGCAGTTCGATGCCGATGATGATGGCGGCCAGAAAGCCGGTCCAGGTGATGCCGCGCACGATGGTCAGGCGTACCAGATTGCGATTGGGGGTCGAGAGCGGCAGGGGTAAGGCGGCAGGCATGCGGTCTCCAGGGTCCAGGATGACCCCATGATACGCCATCCGGGACCACGGCGGCTTGCCGACCCTGCCACGGCGAGACGGGGTTTCTCCCCTTGTGACAGCCTGTATATTGGTCACCTCGAATGTGTTGCGAGCGGACCTGTCGATGCACAAACGTCTGATCCCTCTGGCGATCCTGGTGCTGGGCGTGGCGGCCTTCCTGGTGCTGCGCGTTACGGCACCGGAGCCGGCCACCGTGGTCCCGCAGGAGCGCCGCTGGCGAGTCGAGACCCTGCCGGTGTCGCTTGCCGACCATGTCCCGCTGCTGCCGCTCTATGGCGAGGTCACCGCCCCTGGGAGGATCACCGTGACCGCACCGCTCGCCGCCCGGGTCGCGGCGCGGCCGGTGCGTGATGGCCAGCGGGTCGAGGCAGGCGAGCTGCTGGTGGCCCTGGACGAGGCCGACGTGCAACCACCGCTGGCACAGGCCCGGGCCGAGGTGGCCGATCTCGAAGCCCAGGTCGAGGCCGAGAACGTCGAGCATCGCAGCGATCTCGAGGCGCTGGGCCGGGAGCAGGAGCTGCTCGACAATGCCCGCCGCCAGTGGGAGCGCACCCGCTCTCTGGTGGAGCGCAACCTGGTCTCTCGGGCAGACCTGGATGCGGCGCGCAACGAGCTGGCCCGGGCCCGGGTCACCGTGGCCACTCGCGAGGGCCAAATCGCCGGCCATCCTGCCCGGTTGAAGAGCCTTGAGGCCCGCCTTGCCCGGGCCCGGGCAGCGCTCTCGGCCGCCCGGCGCGATGCCGAGCGCAGCCGAGTGGTCGCGCCCTTCGACGGTGTGGTCAGCGGGGTCCGGGTGGCCAAAGGCGATCAGGTAGCTGCTCGCGCCGAGCTGCTCGACATCTATCCGAGCGACGGCCTGGAGCTGCGTGCCCGCCTGCCCCAGCGCTACCAGCCGGAGCTCCTGGCCGCCCTGGAGGCGGAAGAGCGACTGTTCGCCACCGGCGAGGACGGCAGCCGCTGGATTCTCGAAGGACTGGCCGGCGAGAGCGATCCGGCCGGCACCGAGGCGATCTTCCGGCAGCTCGGTGAGCGTGTCGGATTGCGGCCCGGCAGCCTGTTGCCGGTGCGGCTCCAGCGTACGCCGGCCCCCGCCACGCTGGCCGTGCCGCAGAGTGCCCTGTATGGCGACGATGCCCTCTATGTGGTGGATGAGGAGAGCCGCATGCGGCATCTCGCCGTGACCCGCCGCGGCCTGGTCGACGGGCCCGAGGGGCAGCAGTGGGCGCTGGTGGCAGGCAGCGCACTCGAGGAGAGCCAGCGGGTGATCATCACCCATCTGCCCAATGCCATCCAGGGACTTCTGGTCGAGCCGGTCGAGGCGCCGGAGGCCCCATGAGCCGACGCCGGGGGCCCATCGGCTTCTTCGTCCATCACCGGGTGGCGGCCAACCTGGTCATGCTGGTCATGCTGCTGGGTGGGGTGCTGGGGCTGGCGCAGATGAACATCCAGTTCTTCCCGAGCTTCGCCCTGGACGTGATCAGCGTGCGCACCGTCTGGAGCGGGGCTCCGGCGGAGGACGTGGAGCAGGGCATCACCCTCCCGCTGGAACAGCGTCTGCGCAGCCTCGAGGGGCTGAAGCGCATGACTTCCACCTCCGCCCAAGGGGTCTCCAGCATCACCCTAGAATTCCTTGAGGGCCGTGACCCGGTGCTGGCGCTGGATGACGTGCGCCAGCAGGTCGACACCTTCACTCACCTGCCCGCGGATGCCGAGGAGCCCCGGGTGAGCCGGGTCGCGCGCTACGAGCCGGTGGCCCGGCTGCTGCTGCATGGCCCGGTGGCGGAGGAGGCGCTGCGCCACCTGGCGACCCGCCTCGAGGAGAGCCTGCTCCAGGCCGGGATCGACCGGGTGGAGACACAGGGATTGCCCGAGCAGCAGATCAGCATCGAGGTGCCCGTCGAGCGCCTGTATGGCCTGCAGCTGAGCCTCGACGAGATCGCCGACCGGGTGGATGCCATGTCCCGGGACCTGCCAGCCGGCCTGCTGGGGCAGCAGGACAGTACCCGCGAGCTACGCGCCGTCGAGCAGGCGCGCACGCTCCATGCCTTCGGCGAGATCCCCGTGCTGGGTGGCGATCGGGTGAAGCTGCGCCTGGGGGACATCGCCACCCTGCGCCAGGAGCCCCGGGAGGGGCAGGTAACCCTGAGCCGCGGCGGTCGCCCGGCGGTGGAACTGTTACTGCAGCGCGCCGAGAACGGCAACTCCCTGGCGGCGGCCGAGGTACTGGAGGGCTGGCTCGCCGAGACGCGCCCCGCCTTGCCTGCCTCGGTGACGCTCGAGGTCCATGACCAGACCTGGCGGCTAATCGCCGAGCGGATCTGGCTGCTGGTCAGCAATGGCCTGGGCGGCCTCGCACTGGTGCTGCTGCTGCTCTATGGCTTCCTCCCGGCACGGGTGGCGCTGTGGGTCGCGATCGGTATTCCTACCGCCTTCCTGGCCGCCATGGCGGTGTTCTGGGTGGTCGGGGGCTCGATCAACATGATCTCGTTGTTCGCGCTGATCATGGCATTGGGGGTGATCGTCGACGATGCCATCGTGGTCGGTGAGGATGCCGATGCCCACTTTCGTCTGGGGGAGCATCCACGCCATGCCTCGGAGGGTGCCGCCCGACGCATGCTCTGGCCGGTGCTGGCCTCGTCGCTGACCACGGTGGCGGCCTTCATGCCGCTGCTGCTGGTGGGCGGGGTGATCGGCAATATCCTCGGTGACATCCCGGTGGTAATGATCTGCGTGCTGGTGGCCTCCTTGCTGGAATGCTTCGTGGTGCTGCCGGCGCACCTGCGCAATGCCTTCGTGCCCGCCCGGACCGGCGCTCGTCGCCGTCGATTATCCCGCTGGCGGGATGGTTTCGAGCAGGCCTTCGATACCTTCCGCGCGGGGCCCTTCCGACGCTTTTCCGGGCTGACCCTGCGTCACCGGGCGGCCACCCTGGCGTCGGCGATGGCGGTGGTGCTGTTCACCGTCGGTCTGCTGGCCGGCGGGCGGCTGGCCTTCAACTTCTTCCCCACGCCTGAGCCCAACGTGCTCTACGCCAACGCCAACTTCGTGGCCGGCACCGATCGCGGTCGTGTCGACCGGCTGCTGGCAAAGATGGAGACAGCGCTCGCCGAGGCCGAGGCGGCGCTCGGTGGTGATCTGGTTCAGCATGCGGTGACCCGGCATGGGGCGACCCTGGTCAACGGCGAGGTGGCCCATAGCGGCGATAACCTGGGATCGATCATGGTCGAGCTCACCGCCTCGGACGATCGCGACGTGCGCAACGCCGCGTTCATCGCGGCTTGGCGTTCACGAATTGCCCTGCCGGCGGGGCTCGAGAACCTGACCATCAGCGAGCGCAGTGCCGGCCCGCCAGGCGCGGACGTCAATATCCGCCTGACCGGCGAGAGCGCCTTCGCGCTCAAGCGGGCGGCGGAGTCGCTGTCTCACTCTCTGCAGGAGCTGCCGGGCGTCTACAACACCGAAGATGACATGCCCTGGGGGCGCGAGCAGCTCCTCTATCGGGTCAGCCCCTACGGCGAGGCCCTGGGGCTGACGACCCTGGACCTCGGCCGTCAGCTTCGCGCCGCCTTCGACGGGCGCCTGGTACAGGTCTACCAGGATGGGCCGGACGAGATGGAGGTGCGGGTGCTGTTGCCACGTGAGCAGCGCGAGCAGCTCGAAGCCCTCGCCCAGCTGACGGTGCGCACGCCTGAGGGCCGCTTCGTGCCGCTGGAGCAGGTCATGTCACTCGACCATCGCCAGGGCTTCGAGGCGCTACGCCATGCCGACGGACGCCTGGCGGTGGAGGTCACCGCCGAGGTGAACACCGAGGTCAACAGCGTGGAGCGGGTCCTCGAGAGCCTGGAGCGGTCGGTATTGCCGGCGCTGATGCAGGAACATGGTCTGCGTTACAGCTTCGAGGGGCGCTCCGCCGACCAGCGCGAGACCTTCGCCGACATGCGCATGGGCCTGCTGGTCGGGCTGGGCCTGATGTACGTGGTGCTGGCCTGGGTCTTCGCCTCCTGGAGCCTGCCGCTGATCGTCATGGCGATCATCCCGCTTGCCCTGGTCGGGGCGCTGCTGGGGCACTGGCTGCTGGGGCTCGATCTCACCATGCTCTCGCTGTTCGGCCTGTTCGGGCTCTCCGGTATCGTAGTCAACAATGCCATCATCCTGGTGGCCTTCTATCGCCATCAGCGCCAGAAGGGGCTGGGTATCGACGCGGCCCTCCAGGAGGCCGTGGTACAGCGGGTGCGCGCCGTGCTGCTGACCTCGCTGACAACCATCGGCGGGCTCACGCCACTGCTCTTCGAGACCTCGCTGCAGGCGCAGTTTCTGATTCCCATGGCCGTGTCCATCGCCTTCGGCCTGGGTCTCTCGACCCTGTTGGTACTGGCGGTGATCCCGGTGTTGCTCAGCTATCTGGAGCACCTGCGCGTGCGCCTCGGTCGTGGCCACGACGCGCCGGAGACCGAGCCACAGGCGTGAGGTCTTCCGAGCCGTCGGCGGCTTCCTCTACCGGAGCGGGGGTATTCGTCACGCCGACCTCCCTGTCTTCGCCCGGAGCTGTCTTCGCCCAGAACCAGGGCTAGACTTGGGGGTGTCTGTCGCTGGCGTCCGGGAGGATCATCCCATGACCACACCCCTTGCTTGTGTCCGCGAGCTTGCTACACCACTGGAAGAGCGCGACAGGGACCACGATACGCTGCTGGAACAGGTCGGCGACCGGCCCTTCGTGCTGCTCGGCGAGGCCTCTCACGGCACGGCCGAGTTCTACCGGATGCGCGCGGCGATCACTCGGCGGCTGATCGAGGAAAAGGGCTTCGAGGCGGTGCTGGTGGAGGCCGACTGGCCGGATGCTCTACGCCTCGACGGCTTCGTGCGCGGCGGGAGCGATGACACCCTGAGCGAGGCCTTCGATGATTTCCAGCGTTTCCCCGGCTGGATGTGGCGCAACCACGAGGTGCGCGACTTCATCGCTTGGCTTGCCGAACACAATGCCTCCCGGCCGCTGGCGCAACAGGTCGGTTTCTTCGGCCTGGACCTCTACAGCCTGCATCGCTCCGCCGAGGCGGTGATCGACTACCTGGAGAGGGTCGATCCGGACCAGGCTGAGCTAGCGCGTCAGGGCTATGCCTGCCTCGACCACCGCGGCGATCCGTTCCACTATGGGCGCCGCGCCGCCTTCGGACTGAGCCCGTCCTGCGAGCAGGCGGCCATCCGGCTGCTGGTGGCGCTGAGGCAGAAGGCCGATGCCTACCTGCGCGCCGACGGGCACCGTGCCGAGGACGCACAGTTCTTCGCCGAGCAGAATGCCCGGGTGGTGGTGAACGCCGAGGCCTACTACCGGGCCATGTTTGGCTCACGGGTGGATACTTGGAACCTGCGCGATGACCACATGACCGAGACCCTGTCCGAGCTGCACGACTACCTGCGCCGCCAGGGTGGCCTCGGCCGCGTAGTGGTGTGGGCTCACAACTCTCACCTTGGCGACGCCCGTGCCACCGAGATGGGGTGGCGCCAGGCGCAGCACAACGTCGGCCAACTGGCGCGCCGACGCTTCGGGGCCGAGCGGGTGCTGCTGGTGGGCTTCACCACCCACACCGGCCATGTCACGGCGGCAAGCGACTGGGATGGCCCTGCCGAGCACCGCTGGGTACGCCCTGCGCTTGGGGGCAGCGTCGAGCGGCTCTTCCACCACAGCGGGCTCGACCGCTTCTACCTGCCCTTGATGTCGGCACGTGCCGACCCCCTGAGGGCCAGCCTGCTGGAACGTGCCATCGGGGTGATCTATCGGCCAGAGACGGAGCGAGCCAGCCATTACTTCCGCGCCTGCCTGGCCGAGCAGTTCGATGCGGTCTATCACCTGGACGAGACCACGGCCGTCGAGCCGCTGGACCCGGGGCCGAGCTGGCGGCGCGAGGCCATTCCCGATACCTATCCCTTCGGCGTCTGAGGTGTGTTCGGCGTCACAGCTCGCGGCCGAGCACGACCTTGCAGAGATAGGGTTGAAAGGCTGTCAAGGCGTGATGGTCGCCTGAGGCGCCTGGTGTGCCGGCCGCATCGCCGGAAACTCCTCGGCGGTCAGGGTCTCGCGCTCAAGCAGCAGGGCGGCGCCCTCGAGCAGGTCCTGGCGCCGGGCGGCGAGAGTCTCTCGGGCCAGGGCATACGCCTCGTCGACCAACTGGCGAACCGAGAGGTCGATCTCGCGGGCGGTAGCCTCGGAGTAGTCATGGGGCTGGTGGGTACCGTAGATATCGCCCAGGAAGGCCTGGCGATCCTTCTCGTAGACTACCTGGCCGGCCTCGGTGGCCATGCCGAAGCGGGTCGCCATGTCGCGGGCGATCTCGGTGACCTTGGCCAGGTCGTCGGCAGCACCGGTGGAGACCTCCTCGAAGATCAGCTGCTCGGCGGCGCGGCCGCCCATCAGCACGGCCATGCGGTATTTCAGGTCGCTGGCCGTCTGCAGGAAGCGGTCCTCGGTGGGCCGCTGGATGGTATAGCCCAGCGCCCCCACACCACGAGGGATGATCGAGACCTTGTGCACCGGGTCCAGACCCGGCAGGGAGGCGGCCACCAGGGCATGGCCCATCTCGTGGTGGGCCACCACGGCCCGCTCGTGGTCGTTGAGCAGACGGCTCTTCTTCTCCAGGCCCGCGACGATGCGCTCGATGGCGTTGATGAAGTCCTCCATGGCAACCATCTCGCTGTCGCGGCGGGTGGCCAGCAGCGCCGCCTCATTGACCAGGTTGGCCAGGTCGGCTCCGGTGAAGCCCGGCGTCAGCGAGGCGACATGGTCCAGGTCCACGTCAGGGGCCAGCGAGCGGATCTTGTCGATATGCACCCGAAGTATCTGCAATCGACCCTTGCGCTCGGGACGGTCGACCAGCACCTGGCGGTCGAAGCGACCGGCGCGCAGCAGGGCAGGGTCGAGGATCTCTGGTCGATTGGTGGCGGCCAGCAGCACGATACCCGTGGACGGGTCGAAGCCGTCGAGCTCGGAGAGCAGCTGATTCAGCGTCTGCTCCTTCTCGTCCTGGCCGCTCATGCCGCCCGGGCCGCGGGCGCGGCCCAGGGCGTCCAGCTCGTCGATGAAGATGATGCATGGCTTGGCCTTGGCCGCCTGCTCGAAGAGGTCGCGGACCCGCGCGGCGCCGACCCCGACGAACATCTCGACGAACTCAGAGCCGGAGATGGAGAAGAAGGGGACGCCAGCCTCTCCTGCCACGGCCCGAGCCAGCAGTGTCTTGCCGGTGCCGGGCGGGCCGACCAGCAAAATACCCTTGGGAACATGGGCACCGAGCCGGCCGTAGCGCTCGGGGTCGCGCAGGAAGGCCACGACTTCCTGAAGTTCGTTCTTGGCCTCGTCGACCCCAGCGACGTCCTCGAAGGAGACCTTGATGGAGGTCTCCATATAGACCTTCGCCTTGGACTTGCCGATCGACATCATGCCGCCGACGCCGCCCCCTCCAGTGATGCGGCGGATCAGCCAGTACCAGATCACGAACAGGAACACCAGCGGCACGAACCAGGACATCAGGATGGTCAGGAAGGGGCTCTCGACGCGGCCATTGAAGGTGACATCATATTGCGCCAGTCGGTCGGCCAGGTCGGGGTCGACCCGGTTGGTAGTGAAGGCGGTACGTCCATCGGGCTGCGGGGTCTTGAAGGTGCCGGTGAGGCGGTCGTCGCCGACCTGTACCTCGGCGATCCGCCCCTCCTCCAGCAGCCGGGTGAAGTCGGAGTAAGGGATGGGCTCGGTGGTCTGCCAGTTGCGGTAGACACTCTGGAAGGTCAGGAAGACCATCACGGCGATCAACACATAGATCACGTTGAAGCGGCGATTGGGTTCCATGCGATTTCTCGTCCCATAGTCTGGCCGGCGTGCTCCCCCGCGTGACGGCGCGGCCGGATGCCGTGTGATGGTCTTCAGTGTAGCGACCCTTGAAATCGGTCACACTTCCCCGCACCTGTCACCCTGTTCCCCGGTGCACGTCGCCGACCCGGATTTCGCCCGGCACGGGACGGGTTCCGGCCGACCGCTTTGTTCAATCGAGAGGAGCCGAGCATGGCAGCCAACGCACGCACCGTACTGATCACCGGCGCCAATCGGGGCATCGGCCTGGCGCTGGCGCGCCATTACCACCAGGCCGGCTGGCGGGTGTTCGGCGTCTGCCGCACTGCCTCCTATGAGCTTGCCGAGGTAGCAGAGCGGGTCATCGATGGCATCGACGTGACCCGCGAGGCGGATGCCGCCCGGTTGGCCGAGGCCCTCGAGGGCCAGTCGCTGGACCTGCTGATCAACAATGCCGGCATGCTGCATGACGAGTCCCTGGGTGCGCTGGACTTCGACGCCATACGGGCGCAAATGGAGATCAATGCCTATGCCCCGCTGCGGATCGTCGAGGCGTTGCTGCCGTGGCTGGGCGAGGGGGCAAAGATCGCCAACATCACCAGCCGCATGGGCTCGATCGCCGACAACGACTCCGGCGGCCGCTATGGTTATCGGGCCTCCAAGGCAGCGCTGAACGCCTTCGGCAAGTCGCTGGCGGTGGACCTGGCGCCCCGCGGCATCGCCGTGGCCCAGTTGCATCCGGGCTATGTGAAGACGCGCATGGTCAACTTCGGCGGCCTGATCACGCCCGAGGCGGCCGCCACCGGCATCGCCGCGCGCATCGAGGCGCTGACGCTCGAGACCAGCGGAGGCTTCTGGCACAGCAACGGCGAACCGCTGCCTTGGTGATCACCGCCTGAGGGTCGACCGCGGTGAAAACTGCCCCGGCCAAGGATACCGTCTGCCAGGCACCCGGTTAGCGTCGAACGCTCAGAGGTTGGAATCCGGGAAGGATGCCTTGCGCGTTTCCATGTAGGTCACCAAGGCCTCGTCGATGGCCGGATCGAGGACAGGTGCCTGGTACTCGGCCAGCAGTGTCTTCCAGCGGGCATTGGCACGCTGGGCCATGTCGAGCCGGCCATCGGCGTCCCACTGCTCGAAACTGTTGTTGTCGGTGAGGGGCGAAAGGTAGAAGGCCGTCCTGAAGTTGGCCTGAGTATGGGCGCAGCCCAGGAAATGCTTGCCGGGCCCGACCTCGCGAATGGCGTCCAGGGCCTGGCCGTTCTCCGACAGGTCGACGCCCTTGAGCAGCGTCTGCATCATGGCGGCCTGATCGGTATCCATGACGAACTTCTCGTAGCCCATGGCCAGCCCCCCCTCCAGCCAACCTGCCGCGTGCAGGGCAAAGTTGACGCCGCCGAGGGTGGTGGGCAACAGCGTGTTGGCGCTCTCGCTGGCGGCCTGGGCATCGGGCAGCTTGGCCGCCGTCAGCGAGCCGCCGGAACGGAAGGGCACGCCCAGTCGCCGTGCCAGCTGGGCCATCACGTAGAGCACCAGTGCCGGCTCGGGGGTCCCGAAGGTGGGGGCGCCGGATTGCATCGACATGGAACTGGCAAAGCTGCCCAGTACCACCGGTGCGCCTGGGTTGACCAACTGCACGAAGGCCAGGCCGGCCATGGCCTCGGCCAGGGTCTGGGCGGCAGTGCCGGCCACGGTCACCGGGGACATGGCCCCGGCGAGGATGAAGGGGGTGATGATGCAGGCCTGGTGATGGCGCGCATAGACCTTGGCGGCCCCCAGCATGGTGGCATCGAAGGTCATCGGCGAATTGGCATTGATCAGGCTGATCACGCAGGTCCGCGGTTGGCCCGTGTCCGGGTCGAGCCAGCGGTCGCCGAACAGGATCCGGGCCATGTCCACGGTGTCCTGGGCCCGTTCTGGATGGGTCACCGAGCCCATGAAGCACTTGTCGGAGTACGTCATGTGGGCATAGAGCATGTCGAAGTGACGCTTGTTGACCGGCAGGTCGACCGGTTCGCAGATGGTGCCGCCGGAATGGTGCAGGCTGGGCGACTGGTAGGCCAGCTTGACGAAATTGTGGAAGTCGTCGAGGGTGCCGTAGCGCCGCCCCCGGTCGAGGTCATACACGAAGGGGCAGCCATAGGCAGGCACGAAGGCGGTATGCGGGCCGCCGATCTCGATGCTGCGCGCCGGGTTGCGGGCGTGCTGGGTAAATTGTCGCGGCGCGCTGGCCTGGATCAGCTGGCGGCACAGGCCTCGCGGCATGCGCACGCGTTCGCCCTCGACGTCGGCGCCGGCATCGCGCCAGAGCCGCAGCGCCTCGGGATCATCGCGAAAGTCGATGCCGATGTCCTCAAGAATGGTGTCGGCATTGTGCTCGATGAGCGATAGCCCCTCTTCATTCAGCACTTCATAGCAGGGAATCTGACGCGTGGCGTAGGGCGGCACGGGGACCTGGGCACCACCTTGTCCGGCACGGCGCGCGCCGGAGGTCCGAGTACGACGGCGAGTAGGGGAGGATGTCATGGCAAGGCACTCCAGGCGTTGTGGTGCATAGTGGAAGGCGCTAACGGAACACGATGGTCTTGTTACCATTGGCGAAGACCCGGTATTCGAGGTGAAAGCGCACGGCGCGGGAGAGCGCCATGTTTTCCGCATCGCGACCCACGGCGGCCAGCTGACAGGGGCTGTAGGTGTGGTCGACGCGCTCGACGGTCTGCTCGATGATCGGCCCTTCATCGAGGTCGGTGGTGACATAATGGGCGGTGGCGCCGATCAGCTTGACACCACGCTCGAAGGCTTGGTGATAGGGCTTGGCTCCCTTGAAGCCCGGCAGGAAGGAATGGTGGATATTGATGGCCCGCCCCGCCAGGTGCTCGCACATCGCCGGCGAGAGAATCTGCATGTACCGCGCCAGTACCACCAACTCGGCGCCGGTTTCCTCGATCAGCTCGAGTATCTGCTGCTCCTGTGCCGCCCTGGTTTCCGGCGTGACGGGCAGGTAATGGAAGGGGATCTGGTGCCAGTCGGCGAGCGGCTGGAGGTCCGGGTGATTGGAGACGATGGCCGGTATCTCCATCTTGATCTCGCCGGTTCGCTGGCGATAGAGAAGGTCATCGAGGCAGTGGTCGAACTTCGACACCATGATCAGCACCTTGGATGGGGTCAGGGTATCGTGCATTTCCCAGTGCATGGCATCACGGGTGGCCACGTCGGCATCGAAAGTGGACTTAAGCTCGTCGAGACTGGGCGTGAGGCCGGGCATCGTCGAGAAGACACAGCGCACATAGAAGTTGCCACTATCGACTTCGTCGAACTGTGACATTTCCATGAGGTAGCAGTGGCGCTCGGCCAGGAAGGTCGTCAGGCGGGAGACGGTGCCGATGGCACCCTGACAGCTTGCCTTCAGCACATAGATATTCTTGCCTTCAGTCATGACGGGCATGCTAACCCTCTGATCATCGTAACGTTGTGATGGTCCGGTCTGTCTGGCGGCTATCCATGTCGGGCGTCGATTCGCGTGTATGCCTTGCAATGTACGCCCGCCGGAGCGTCACGCTTATCCGACGACGACGTCCGGCGTTGCAGGGGCGACCCGGGCCATCGGCACTTTATGGTTCAATAATATTCAGTAAATCAATAAGTTGAAGGTGGGTTTGGGTGGCGCTGGTAGCCTTGAGGAAGGGGTCGTGCATCGGCATGTCGACGTCGCTTGTGCGGATGTATCGATCACCGGTTCCTCCTACGCTGCAGTCGAAACGTCACCACTGGCGGATCCAGTGGTGCAGGCGTCAGGAGCCAGCCGCCATGATCGAACAGTACCATGATGACGATGATTTCGAGCTCAATGAGCTGCCCGACGATGAGCTGGTCGAGCAGATGTACGATGATCTCTACAATGGATTGCGCGACGAGGTGGTAGAAGGAACCGAAATCCTGCTCGGACGCGGTTGGAGCGCCAACCGGGTGCTCGACGATGCCCTGGTAGGGGGCATGGCGATCGTGGGTATCGACTTCCGTGATGGCATCCTGTTCGTACCGGAAGTGTTGATGGCCGCCAATGCCATGAAGGGCGGGATGGAGGTATTGCGCCCTCTACTGGCGCAGTCCGATTCCGAGACGATCGGCAAGATTGTGATCGGTACCGTCAAGGGTGATATTCATGATATCGGTAAGAACCTGGTAGCGATGATGATGGAGGGGGCGGGGTTCGAGGTGATCGATATCGGTATCAATATTCCGGTCGAGTCCTACCTCGCGGCCTTGGAAGAACACAAGCCGGACATCCTCGGCATGTCCGCCCTGCTGACCACCACCATGCCCTACATGAAGGTGGTGATCGACACCCTGGTCGAGAAGGGCATACGCGACGATGTCATCGTCATGGTCGGTGGAGCACCGCTGAACGAGGAATTCGGCAAGGCCATCGGGGCCGATGCCTACTGCCGTGATGCCGGGGTGGCCGTGGACATGGCCAAGGCATTGATTGCCCAACGGCGCGCCGCCTGAGCCTGGGATACGCCGTCATGTCGCCCACCCTGATCATCGCCTGCGGTGCCCTGGCGCGGGAGATCCAGGCGCTGCTTGAGGCCAATGATTGGAAGGCGGTACGCGTCAGTTGCCTGCCGGCAGACCTGCACAACCGACCCGAGCGAATTCCCGCTGCCGTGCGCGCCAGGCTTGAAGCGGCGGGGCAGGCCGGGCAGCGGGTGTTTGTGGCGTATGCCGACTGTGGCACCGGCGGTGAGTTGGACCGGGTGCTGGCCGAGTACGGAGCCGAACGGCTGCCGGGAGCGCATTGCTACGACGTTTTCGCCGGCGAGCGGGTCATGGCGGCACTGGCGGAGCAGGAGCCGGGTACCTTCTATCTCACTGACTTTCTGGTACACCATTTCGATCGCTTGATCCTGCGCGAGCTGGGTATCGAGCGTCATCCCGAGCTGGCCGGGCTCTACTTTGGCCACTATCGGCGTGTGGTGTATCTCGCTCAACGCGATGAGCCGGCGCTGCACGCCGCTGCCGAGCATGCCGCCAAGCGCCTGGGATTGGCCTTCGAGTATCGCCACACCGGCTATGGTGACCTCGAGACCTCGCTGGTGCGCTTCGTCGGCGCCTCATCACCTGCCACTACCGGTTCCGGAGGTTGAGGAGAGATCCATGGCCAGACTCAGCGTTGTCTCATGGCGTGACATTCCCGCCCAGGTGATCGTCAAGCAGGGGCGCAGGACTGCGAAGGTCCCGCTCTCGGGTCGCTTCCAGTGCGCCATCGATCGGGCCGCCATGCGCGCCGGCAAGGGCGGCTCCGACGCCTATCTGGCCGACTGGAAACGCAGTGAGTCCCGCGACTGCAGTGATGACCTGAAGCACGAAGCCCAAGCCGAGGCCGCGCGACTCGAGCAGTGCTACGGCGACGAGGAACTCAGGCAACTGGTGCGGCAAAAAGGGCTGGCGGTGTCTGGCAATGATTAGGCGCTGTCCGCACCATCGGCAAGCGAGGAGAGCATGCCATGTATAGGGTTCGTCGCTGGGTAGTGCGCCATTCCCGACTCCTCGAGGTGATCTACCAGGGCTTCGAGCCGCTGCTGATCAAGCTGCATCCGCTATGGAAGCGTCTGGGCTACGAGCGTATCGAAACGCCGGTCCGCCAGGTGGAGAAGGCCGTCAAGGGCTTGCTCTTCGACTGCCAGATGTGCGGCCAGTGTGTGCTCAGCTCAACCGGCATGGCCTGTCCTATGAACTGCCCGAAGAACCTGCGCAATGGTCCCTGTGGAGGGGTGCGCGCCAACGGCCATTGTGAGGTCAGGCCGGAGATGAAATGCGTCTGGGTCGAGGCCTGGGAGGGCAGCCGCAGAATGCAGCAGGGCGAGCGGATCCATGTGGTCCAGGCGCCAGTGGATTTCCGGCTCAAGGACAGTTCCTCCTGGCTGCGTGCGGTGCGCGAGCTGACCCATGACGCCGCCCCCGCCAGCAGGCCCTCTCGATCTGATGGAGCCGTCAATGAAGTTCGATGATGAGCCGATACCGAGCGACTCGCTGCCCATTCTGCCATCAATCCGATACGTCACCACCGAGGAAGTGTCATGACCGATACCGTCATCAGTTCGCACCGCAAGGAAGTCGTGATCGGCTTCGAGCGCCCCTTCGTGGTCATCGGCGAGCGCATCAACCCCACTGGGCGCAAGCAACTCGCCGCGGAAATGGCCGCCGGCGACTTCTCTCGGGTGGTGCAGGACGTGGAGGCCCAACTCGCCAATGGCGCGCATATGCTCGATATCAACGCCGGCATTCCGCTGGCGGACGAGCCGGCCATCCTGGCCGAGACCATCAAGCTGGTGCAGTCGCTGACCGATGTGCCGCTATGCATCGACTCCTCGGTGATCAAGGCGCTGGAGGCGGGGCTGGCGGTGTACCAGGGCAAGGCGCTGGTCAACTCCGTGACCGGCGAGGACGAGAGCCTCGAGGCGGTACTGCCACTGGTCAAGAAGCACGGCGCGGCGGTGGTGGCGATCAGCAACGACGAGACCGGCATCTCCCAGGATCCGGACGTGCGCTTCGCCATCGCCAAAAAGATCGTCGAGCGGGCCGCCGATCATGGCATTCCTGCCTGTGACGTGGTGGTCGATCCGCTGGTGATGCCGATCGGCGCGGTGGGCAGCGCCGGGCGCCAGGTCTTCGCGCTCTGCCACCGTCTGCAGAAGGAGCTCAAGGTCAACACCACCTGCGGGGCGTCCAACGTCAGCTTCGGCCTGCCCAACCGCAACGGCATCAATGCCGCCTTCATGAGCATGGCGATCGCCTCCGGGCTGACCTCGGCGATCACCAACCCGCTGCACCGCGAGATCATGACCGCCATTCTCGGCGCCGACGTGATGATGGGCCATGACCCGGACTGCATGCGCTGGATCCGGACGTTCCGCGAGCCACCGGCGGCGGGCGCCGACGGCAGGGAGGGGCGCGGTCGTCGCCAGACTCGCCGCCGGCGTGTCACGACCTGAGGTGGCGACGCGCCTCGGTCGAGGCGCTTGGGTCTGACGAACGATCCGCCCGATGGAGATCACCATGTCCGACGCTGATGATGCACTCGTGGTCTTTACCCCCTCGGGCCGGCGCGGGCGCGTCCCATTGGGTACGCCGGTACTGGAAGCCGCCCGGGCCCTGGGGGTGGACATCGACTCGGTATGCGGGGGACGGGGACTGTGCGGCCGCTGCCAGGTGGATCTCTGCGAGGGCAGCTTCCCCAAGCATGGTGTCGAGTCGCGTGCCGCCCACCTTTCCGCCAAGTGTGACACCGAGCGAACCTGGGAGAGGCGTCGCGGAGCGCTGTGCGAGGGGCGCCGGCTGAGCTGCTCCGCCCGGGTGCTGGGCGATGCCCTGATCGACGTGCCGCCCGCCAGTCAGGTCCATCGCCAGGTCGTGCGCAAGCGGGCCGAAGTGCGGGATATCGAGCTCGATCCCAGCGTGCGACTGTATTTCGTCCAGGTGCGGGAGCCGGACCTGCAGGTGCCGGCGTCCGACCTGCGCCGCCTCAAGGAGGCCCTGGCCTGCGAATGGCACTTCGGTTCGCTGGAGCACGACATCCGCGTGGTCCAGCAGCTCCAGGAGGCGCTGCGCCGGGGCCACTGGGGCGTCACCGTGGCCATCTACGACAACACGCGGATCATCGCCGTGTGGCCCGGCTTCCAGGCACAGGTCTACGGCATGGCGGTGGACGTAGGTTCCACCACCCTCGCGGCCCACCTCTGCAACCTGCAGACCGGTGAGGTGGTGGCCACGGCGGGGCGCATGAACCCGCAGATTCGCTACGGCGAGGACCTGATGAGCCGCATTTCCTTCATCATGATGAACCCCGGTGGCGAGCAGGCGATGACCCGCTCGGTGCGTGAGGCTCTCAACGAGCTGACCGTAGAGCTGGCCAGCGAGGCGGGGGTGCCTGTCGAGGCGATCCTCGAAGCGACCTTTGTCGGCAACCCGATCATGCACAGCCTGATGTTCGGCATCAATCCGGTGGAACTGGGCGGAGCGCCCTTCGCGCTGGCCACCGATGAGGCCATCGACGGGCTCTGGGCCACCGAGATGGACCTGGTGATCCACCCCAATGCCCGGGTCTACGGTCTGCCGTGCATCGCCGGTCATGTGGGGGCCGACACCGCCGGGGCCATCCTCTCCGAGACCCCCTACTTGGGCGAGGAGTTGATGCTGCTGGTCGATGTCGGCACCAACGCCGAGATCGTGCTCGGCAACCGCCATCGCCTGCTGGCCGCCTCGAGCCCCACGGGGCCCGCCTTCGAGGGGGCGCAGATCAGCTGCGGCCAGCGCGCGGCGCCGGGTGCCATCGAGCGAGTACGCATCGACCCGCTGACCCTTGAGCCGCGTTTCAAGGTGATCGGCTGCGATCTGTGGTCCGATGAGCCGGGCTTCGACACGGCCATCGGCCCGTGTGGTGTCACCGGCGTCTGTGGCTCGGGGATCATCGAGGCGATCGCCGAGCTGTTCCTGGCCGGCGTCATCACCCCGGACGGGGTCGTCAGCGGTGCCCTGGCCGAGCAGACGCCGCGGGTGGTGGCCGACGGACGTACCTTTTCGTATGTGCTGTATCGGGAGGCGGCCCGTACCCTGGCCATCACCCAGAACGATATCCGGGCCATCCAGCTGGCCAAGGCGGCGCTCTATGCCGGCATCCGTCTGCTGATGGAACGGTACGGTACCGACCATGTGGAGCGTATCCGCCTGGCCGGGGCCTTCGGGGCCCATATCGACGTCCAGTACGCGATGATCCTGGGGCTGATCCCCGACTGCGACCTCGACCATGTGACCTCGGCGGGCAATGCTGCCGGCACCGGGGCGCGCATTGCCCTGCTCAGCCGCAAGGCCCGCCGGGACATCGAGGACGTGGTGCGCCGGGTGGAAAAGGTGGAGACCGCCACCGAGCCGCACTTCCAGGCGCACTTCGTCGAGGCCATGGCGATTCCCCACCGGTCCGATCCGTTCCCGAGGCTGCGCGAACGGGTGTCGCTGCCGGTGTCCGACCATGCTGCGTCGCGCCGGGGGACCGGACGGCGGCGTCGACGGCAACGCCAGCCAGGCTGAGGGCGCCGATTCGAGGGGGAGATCGCCCATCACGCGTGCCGATAGCGAACAGGCGCCCTACAACTGCCGTGACCAAAGCCGTAGAATACCGCCAGTACCCCTCACGCACCGCACCGGTTCACCGGTGCCAAGACGACGAACCCGGAATCGATGTCAAACCCTACCCTGGCCCGCGAAGTCGGGCTTCGACGCACTTTCGCGATCATCAGTCACCCCGACGCCGGCAAGACCACCATCACCGAGAAGATGCTGCTGTTTGGCAACGCCATCCAGCTGGCCGGTTCGGTGAAGAGCAAGCGCGATGACCGCCATGCCACCTCCGACTGGATGAAGATGGAGCAGGAGCGGGGCATCTCGGTGACCACCTCGGTGATGCAGTTCCCCTACGGTGGGCGCATCGTCAACCTGCTCGATACCCCGGGCCACGAGGACTTCTCCGAGGACACCTACCGCACCCTGACCGCGGTGGACTCGGCGCTGATGGTGATCGATGGGGCCAAGGGCGTCGAGGCGCGCACCATCAAGCTGATGGAGGTGTGTCGCCTGCGCACCACGCCGATTTTGACCTTCGTCAACAAGATGGACCGGGATATCCGCGATCCGATCGAGGTCATGGATGAGGTAGAAGAGGTCTTGAATATCCAGTGTGCACCGATGACCTGGCCGATCGGCATGGGACGCCACTTCAAGGGGGTCTACCACCTCTACCACGACACCCTTCACCTCTACACCCAGGGACAGGGCAGTCGCATCCCGGATGACCGGCGCATCGAAGGCCTCGATAACCCGGAGGTGGACGCGGTACTCGGCGAGGACCAGGCCGAAGAGCTGCGCATGGAGGTCGAACTGGTGCGCGGTGCCTCGCATGCGTTCGATCTCGAGGCCTATCGGCGTGGCGAGCTGACCCCGGTCTACTTCGGGACCGCCATGGGCAACTTCGGGGTACGCGAGATGCTCGACGGCTTCGTCGAGTATGCGCCGCCGCCCCAGCCTCGCGAGACCGACACCCGCACGGTGGAGGCGGACGACGAGCGCTTCACCGGCTTCGTCTTCAAGATCCAGGCCAACATGGACCCCAACCACCGGGACCGTATCGCCTTCCTGCGGGTCTGCTCGGGCAAGTACGAGAAGAACATGAAGATGCGCCACGTGCGCATCAAGAAGGACGTCAAGATCGCCGACGCCCTGACCTTCATGGCCTCGGACCGCTCCCAGGTGGAAGAAGCCTGGCCCGGCGACATCATCGGCCTGCACAACCACGGTACCATCCAGATCGGTGACACCTTCACCCAGGGCGAGGATATGCGCTTCACCGGCATCCCCCACTTCGCCCCGGAGCTGTTCAAGCGTGTGCGCCTGAAAGACCCGCTGAAGATGAAGGCGCTGCAGAAGGGCCTGCAACAGCTCTCCGAGGAGGGGGCCACCCAGGTGTTCATGCCGCTGGACAACAACGACCTGATCCTCGGCGCCGTGGGCACCCTGCAGTTCGACGTGGTCGCCCATCGCCTCAAGGAGGAGTACAAGGTCGACTGTGTCTACGAGGGCGTGAACGTCAACACCGCGCGCTGGGTCTACTGCGACGATGGCAAGAAGCTCGAGGAGTTCAAGCGCAAGGCCAGCACCAACCTAGCCATCGACGGCGGCGGCTACCTGACCTACATTGCCCCCACGCGGGTCAACCTGCAGATGACCCAGGAGCGCTGGCCGGAGATCCGCTTCCAGCCGACGCGGGAGCACTAACCCGGCTTCGCCGAGAGCCACGAGCGACGAGCCACGGGCGACGAACTACTATAATGTCGCCCGCAGCCCGCAGCCCGCAGCCCGCAGCCCAAAACACATGCTGATCGACGCCCACTGCCATCTGGACTTCCCCGACTTCGCCGCCGACCGCAAGGCGGTGTTCGAGCGGGCCCGGGACGCGGGGGTTCAGCGTTTCGTGGTGCCGGGCACGACACGGGCGCGCTTTGCGGACGTGCTGGCGCTGGGGCGTCGCGACGACGTCGAGGTCTGCCTGGGGCTGCATCCCTACTTCATGGACGCGCACCGGGAGGCGGACCTCGAGGCGTTGGCCCAGCGGCTCGATGACCACCCCGAACTCGTGGCAGTCGGCGAGTGCGGCATCGATGCCCGCTTCGAGGCGACCCTGGATGACCAGTGGCGCCTCTTCGATGCCCAACTGCGCCTGGCCAAGGCGCGTCGCCTTCCCGTCGTGATCCACTGCGTTCAGGCCAACGATAAGGTTGCCAAACGGCTGCGCCAGCTGGACCTGCCCGCCGGCGGGTTGCTCCACGCCTTCGCCGGCTCCCCCGAGCAGGCCCGCAGGTTCCTCGACCTTGGTTTCACCCTAGGGTTGGGCGGGGCGGTGACCTTCGAGCGGGCAAAACGCCTGCGTCGCGCCGTGGCGTCATTGCCCGACGACGGCTACGCGCTGGAGACCGACAGTCCCGACATGCCACTCGCCGGCCACCAGGGCGAGCGCAACGAGCCGGCCCGGGTGGCCGAGGTGTGTCACGTGGTGGCCGAACTGCGCGGGCAGTCCCTCGACGAGGTAGCAGCGAACAGCACCGCCACGGCCAGGCGGCTGTTCAGGCTGGAGGGAAGGTGAGGGCGGCCGAGTTACCGTGATCCGCCCCCGACCTGGCTGCCGAACAGGGCATCAGGTCGCTGGGGTCCCATTCCCTTGGACCGCCAGGGTCTCGGGGTCCAGCCGTTCGATCGGATAGGGCAACTTGAGCAACTTGAGTTTCTGGCCGGCGCAGCGCAGCGGCAGATCGGGGTCCTTGGTACTGATCACCGCCAGCACCTCGGCCTCGCCGTAGGCGTCCAGCGCGGTGCAGAGCACCTCGCCCAGCCGCTTGTCCTGGGCGTCCTCGATAGCGCTGCCGGGCTCCGGCAGCAGGCCACCGTCGAGTTGAGCCCGTACCAGGCGCTTCTTCACCTGGCCGCGGAAGTGGGCCCGGGCGACCACCTCCTGGCCCGTGTAGCAGCCCTTCTTGAAGCTGATGCCGCCGAGGGCCTCCCAGTTGATCATCTGGGGCAGGTAGGTGTCGTGCTGGCGCTCGTCGAGCCAAGCCAGACCGGCCTGGATGTCATGGAGGCGCCAGACGTCGTTGCCGACCGGCGTGGCCTGGGCGGACAGGCGCTCCCAGGCGTCGCCTGCCCGGTCGGCCGGCAGGCAGATCAGCAGGCGAGGGCGGGGCCCCGGATGCGCCAGGAGTTGGATAGCCTCGTTGCCTGACTGGTGCCAGACCGCGGGTGGGGTGATGTCCAGGCGTACCTCGGCCAGGGCCGCCGCTTCCCGCCCCAGCAGCCCGATCAGCGCCAGGTCATCGCGGATGCTCAGCTCGGCCTGGTAGAAGGCGGCGAACTTCTTCAGGTGGGTGGCCAGGGATGGCACCAGGCTGCGATGCATCAGTAGCCGGTAGTGCTCGGGGGCCACACGCCATAGCTGGGCGTTGGCCAGCACGCGTCCCTTGGGGGTACAGAAACAGGTGAGGGGAGCGAAGTCACCGTTGGCCAGCGACACCTGGGCACTGGTCTGGCCCTGCAGGAAGGTCTCGGCCTCCGGTCCCGTCACGTCGAGTACGCCGAGGTGGACCAGCGGCGTCATCACGGTGGCCTCCAGGGCCAGGCGCGCCGGCTCGGGGGTGTCGAAGGTGACCCGGTCCTCGGCCTCCTGCCGGCCGCCGGTGGCGGAGATCCATGCTGTCATGTCCGGGGCTCCTGTGAAGAAGGAAAAAAGGGTAGTGTCATCATGGATGAGGGCAGGAAACGGCCTTTGCAACCCACTGCCGAGCTTTCTTCGCCATGCTAGACTCGGGCCTTCATGCCAACCTCTAGGCCACCCGGACGTGCAGGGAGTCATGCATGGCACACCAGTCGCTGAGCTTCACCGGTGTCGAGAACGCCGACCAAATCAATCGCATCACCACGACCTTGATGATGCTTGACGGCGTCGAGAGTGTCGAGGTCGGTCGCCATGGTGCCGAGGTGGAGGGCCGGGCCCGGCGTGACGCGCTGATCCAGGCCATCGAGGCCTTGAATCTTCCCATCGAGGTCAAGTGACACGACAAGGAGCGGCCTGACATGCAGAAGACCATTGAAGTGACCAGCGTACGCAACCATCTCTATCGCCAGCGGGTCGAACTCGATGGCTTCGAGGACCTCTATGTCGATGTTCCCGAGGCCTATGGTGGCGAAGACACGGCACCGGATCCCCATGACTACTTCGACCTGTCGCTGGGGGCCTGCAAGGCGATCACCGCCATGATGTACGCCCGGCGCAAGGCCTGGCCTCTGGAAGGGGTCAGCGTCACGGTCCATCGCGATGACAGCCAGGAGCGCCATGGCCGCTACCGGCTCGATGTCACGATGTCCTTTCACGGCATCGAGCGCCCCGAGCAGCGCGCGCGACTCGAGGAGATCAGCGACAAGTGCCCGATCCAACGTCTGATCACCACCTCCAGCGTGGCGATTACCACCCGCACGACGGCCTGACACGAGCCGTCTTACCCTGCATACGGATGCCGCGGGCATCCCCGGGAGAGTCGATGAGCAAAGCGTTCCGCCTGCAGTCCAGGTTCCAGCCCGCCGGCGATCAGCCCTCGGCCATCGAGGGGCTCGTGGCTGGCCTCGAGGCGGGCCTGGCCCACCAGACGTTGCTGGGCGTGACCGGCTCCGGCAAGACCTTCACCATGGCCAATGTGGTCCAGCGCCTGCAGCGTCCGACCATCGTCATGGCCCCGAACAAGACCCTGGCGGCCCAGCTGTATGGCGAGTTCAAGGCGTTCTTCCCGGACAACGCCGTGGAGTACTTCGTCTCCTACTACGATTATTATCAGCCCGAGGCCTATGTGCCCTCGTCGGACACCTTCATCGAGAAGGATGCCTCCATCAACGACCATATCGAGCAGATGCGCCTCTCGGCGACCAAGGCGCTGCTCGAGCGACGCGATGCGCTGATCGTGGTCTCGGTGTCGGCGATCTATGGCCTAGGCGATCCCGACCAGTACCTGAAGATGCGCCTGCATTTCACTCGGGGCGAGCTGATCGACCAGCGCGCCTTCCTGCGTCGCCTGGCGGAACTGCAGTACACCCGCAACGACATGGACTTCAAGCGCGGCACCTACCGGGTGCGCGGCGACGTCATCGACATCTTCCCGGCCGATGCCGAAGACGAGGCGGTGCGGGTGGAGCTCTTCGACGACGAGATCGACACCATCAGCCTCTTCGACCCGCTGACCGGCGAGGTGCGAGGCAAGGTGCCGCGCATGACCATCTACCCCAAGTCGCACTACGTGACCCCCCGGGAGACCATCCTGGGCGCCATCGATGCCATCAAGGCGGAGCTGGTCGAGCGGCTGGCCGTCCTGCGCAAGGAAGACCGGCTGGTGGAGGCGCAGCGCCTGGAGCAGCGCTCGCTCTACGACATCGAGATGATGCTGGAGCTGGGCTACTGCAACGGTATCGAGAACTACTCGCGCTATCTCTCCGGGCGCAACCCGGGCGAGCCGCCGCCCACCTTCTTCGACTACCTGCCCAGTGACGCGCTGCTGTTCATCGACGAATCTCACGTCAGCGTCCCCCAGGTGGGGGGCATGTACAAGGGCGACCGCTCCCGCAAGGAGACCCTGGTGGAGTATGGCTTCCGCCTGCCCTCGGCCCTGGATAACCGACCGATGACCTTCCAGGAGTGGGAGGCGATCTGCCCACAGACGATCTTCGTCTCGGCCACCCCCGGGCCCTACGAGGCCGAGCATGCCGGCCAGGTGGTGGAACAGGTGGTGCGGCCCACCGGCCTGCTGGACCCCGAGCTCGAGGTGCGCCCGGCCTCCACCCAGGTCGACGACCTGCTCTCGGAGATCCGCCTGCGCAGCGAGGTGGGGGAGCGCGTGCTGGTCACCACCCTGACCAAGCGCATGGCCGAGGACCTCACCGAATACCTGGATGAGCATGATGTCCGGGTGCGCTACCTGCATTCGGACATCGACACCGTGGAGCGAGTGGAGATCATCCGTGACCTGCGCCTCGGCAAGTTCGATGTGCTGGTGGGGATCAACCTGCTGCGGGAGGGCCTGGATATCCCCGAGGTCTCCCTGGTGGCGATCCTCGATGCCGACAAGGAGGGCTTCCTGCGCAACGAACGTTCGCTGATCCAGACCATCGGCCGCGCCGCACGCAACGCCCACGGCCGGGCGATCCTTTATGGGGACCGGGTCACCGACTCGATGCGCCGCGCCATGGACGAGACCGAACGCCGCCGTACCAAGCAGATCGCCCACAACGCGGCCCATGGCATCACGCCGACCACCGTGAGCCGCTCGGTGGCCGATATCATGGAGGCCGGCGAGGCGCCCGGGAAGAAGGGCAAGGGACGCCGGACCGAGCGCAGCAAGGTGGCCGAAGCCTCGGCGATCTACGACCCCGCCGATCTCTCGCCATCAGAGCTGGCGAAGGAGGTATCGCGGGCCGAGGATGCCATGTTCGAGGCCGCCCAGAACCTCGAGTTCGAGGAGGCCGCGCGGCTGCGCGACCGGCTGCATGAACTGAAGGAGCGCCAGCTGACTCTGGGTGCGGTCTGAGCGATGGGAGTCGCGCCGGCCGGGCCACCCGGCTCAGAAACGTTCGGCGCGGGCCGCCCGCCAGTGCGGCGCGTAGGCCTCGGGGAGGTCGTCGCCGAGTAGTTGGCCCGGCGCCAGCGGCTCGATGCGTTGCTGATAGGAAATCGCCGGGGCGTACTGGCTACGGTGGTAGATCATGTCCGGGGTGAGCTGGTCCGGATGCTCGACACCCAGTGCCCCGGTCAGGTCGCGAAAGGCCTTGAGGGTGCCCTGGTGATACCGGGCGACCCGCCAGGATTTCTCCTCGACATTGACGGCGCGACTGCGCTTGGGGTCCTGGGTGGTGACCCCGGTGGGGCAGTGGTTGGTGTGGCAGCGCCGCGCCTGGATGCAGCCCACCGAGAACATGAAAGGTCGCGCGGCGTTGCACATGTTGGCGCCCAGCGCCATCTTCACCACCATGTCGAAGCCCAACGCGACCTTGCCGCTGGCGATCAGGCGCAGGTCGTCGCGCAACCCGGTGCCGATCAGGCACTGGTGGACGAAGGGCAGTGCCTCGTTGATGTAATTGCCCAGGCGGTCCGAGAATTCCTGCGGGGCGGCGCCGGTGCCGCCCTCGGCGCCATCGATGGTGATGAAGTCCGGGCGGATGCCGGTCTCCAGCATCGCCTTGCAGATGCTCAGGAATTCGCTGCGCTTGCCCAGGCACATCTTCATGCCGACCGGCTTGCCACCCGAGAGCTCACGCAAGCGGGCGATGAACTCCAGCAGCCCGATCGGGGTGTCGAATTCAGGATGGGAAGCGGGGGACCGACAATCCTTGCCCGCCTCGATCTGGCGGGTCTCGGCGATCTCACGGTTGACCTTGGCCGCCGGCAGCAGCCCCCCGTGAGAGGGCTTGGCGCCTTGTGAGAGCTTGAGCTCGATCATCTTGACCTGGTCATCACGGGCCTTGTCGCGAAACGCCCTGGCATCGAAGCGTCCCTCGCGAGTCCGGCAACCGAAGTAGGCGGTACCCAACTCCCAGATCAGGTCGCCACCATGGCGCTGGTGGTAGGGACTGATCGCGCCCTCACCGGTATTGTGGGCGAAGCCACCGCGCTTGGCGCCCAGGTTCATGGCCAGGATGGCGGTGGAGGAGAGCGAGCCGAAGCTCATCGCCGAGATGTTGAGCCGCGAAGCCTGATAGGGATGCTGGCACTGCGGCCCACCGACGGTGAGGCGGGTGACGTCCTCCGGCACGTTCTTGGGGACCAGCGAATGCTCGGCATAGTCGAACCCGGCGGCCTCGAAATCGAGCAGGGTACCGAACGGTGAGGCGTCCGCCTGGCCGTCGGCACGGGCATTGATCAGCGTACGTTGGGCACGGTTGAACGGACGACCGCTCTGCTCGGATTCGAAGAAGTACTGGCGCAGCTCGGGGCGGATGAACTCCAGCATGTAACGCAGATGGCCGATGATCGGATAGTTGTTGAGCACATTGTGTCGCGAGCGCAGGTCGTAGACCCCGAGAAGGGCGAAGGCCAGCCAGACGATGAGCAGGTAGCTGGCGGGTGCCCAGAAGGGAATCCAGACCGCGATCACGGCGAGTACGGCGAACAGAATCGAGAGGAAGTGGCGACGGTACATGGATAGCTCGCTGAGGTCGTGGCCTGGGCACCGCGAGGCGCACCATGACCCATCCCGGTGGAACACCTTTCCCCAGTCTGGGAAGCGCCGCGTCGAGTTGCAAAGCATTCTTTCCCACCATGCTTTTTATACCGTTATCTGCCTTACAACACATCACAGTAATGCTCCAAGCACCCGAAACCGATTAGCAGGGAAACTGCCGTACGCGTCAGGGTTCAGGTATACTCCGTGCCCCGGAGACTCGCCGCCGGCAACCCGACCTCCCGCGGTGAGTTGCATGTCACTCGCAAGGAGTTCCTGACCCCATGACCGTGATCCGCCAGGATGATCTGATCCAGAGCGTCGCCGACGCATTGCAGTACATTTCCTATTACCATCCCAAGGACTTCATCGATGCCATGGCTCAGGCCTATGAGCGGGAGGAGAATCCGGCCGCCAAGGACGCCATCGCCCAGATCCTGATCAATTCACGGATGTGCGCTACCGGCCATCGCCCGATCTGCCAGGACACCGGTATCGTCACCGTCTTCGTCCATGTGGGCATGAACGTACGCTGGGAAGCGGACATGAGCCTGGATGACATGATCAACGAGGGCGTACGCCGGGCCTACCAGCTGCCCGACAACGTGCTGCGGGCCTCGGTACTCGCCGACCCCGATGGGGCCCGCAAGAACACCGGTGACAACACCCCGGCGGTGATCCATCACAAGCTGGTACCCGGGGACACCGTCGAGGTGCACGTAGCGGCCAAGGGCGGTGGCAGCGAGGCCAAGTCCAAGTTCGCGATGCTCAACCCTTCCGACAGCGTGGTCGACTGGGTCATGGAACAGCTGCCCAAGATGGGCGCCGGCTGGTGTCCCCCCGGCATGCTCGGCATCGGTATCGGTGGCACCGCCGAGAAGGCCATGGAAATCGCCAAGGAAGCGCTGCTTGATCCCATCGACATCCAGGAACTGCAGGCTCGCGGGGCGTCCAATCGTGCCGAGGCGTTGCGTCTGGAACTCTTCGACAGGGTCAACCGGAGCGGCATCGGCGCCCAGGGGCTGGGGGGATTGACCACGGTGCTGGACATCAAGGTCAAGGACTACCCGACGCATGCCGCCAACAAGCCGGTGGCGATCATTCCCAACTGCGCGGCGACCCGTCACGCTCATTTCACCCTGGATGGCTCCGGCCCCACGGCCCTGGCCGCGGCCAAACTCGAGGACTGGCCGGAGATCACCCGCGAGGTGGGCGACAACGTCAAGCGCGTCGACCTCGATACCATCACTCCGCAAGAGGTGCAGACCTGGCAACCCGGCGACACCCTGCTGCTCAACGGTAAGCTGCTCACCGGTCGCGATGCCGCCCACAAGCGCATGGTAGACATGATCGGCAAGGGCGAGCCCCTGCCGGTGGACATGAAGGGGCGCTTTATCTACTACGTGGGCCCGGTGGATCCGGTGCGCAATGAGGTGGTGGGACCGGCCGGTCCCACCACCGCAACCCGCATGGACAAGTTCACCCGGACCATGCTCGAGGAGACGGGGTTGCTGGGCATGGTGGGCAAGGCCGAGCGGGGCCCGGCCGCCATCGAGGCGATCCGCGATAACCAGGCCGTCTACCTGATGGCCGTCGGCGGGTCGGCCTATCTGGTCTCCCAAGCGATCAAGAAGGCCCGGGTGGTGGGCTTCGAGGACCTAGGCATGGAAGCCATCTACGAGTTCGAGGTGGAGGACATGCCGGTGACCGTGGCCGTGGACAGCACGGGCACCTCGGTCCACCAGACCGGTCCGGCGAAATGGAAGGAGATCATCGCCGAGCGCGCCTGAGCCGCGACGGCCTCTCTAACGACGACGGCCCCGCCGCCTGGCGGGGCCGTCGTCGTTGCAGGTATCCTGTAGTCTTCGCTTCTCTCGTGCGGTGTCTGCCGCCTCCCACGGATCGGGGATACGACCATGACCTCCTGGCTGCTGGGCCTGGCCATCCTGCTGATTCACGTACTGGGCGTCCTCTCGGCGGTGCTCGCCTTGATGTCCAGTCGCACCTCCCAAGGGGCCATCGCCTGGATCATTTCGCTACTCACCATGCCGTATCTGGCGGTACCGGCCTACTGGGTGTTCGGCCGACCGCGCTTCTATGGCTATGTATCGGCCCGCGGCGAGCGGGACACCGTACTGCGTCGCCTGTTGGCCCGTTATCGTGACCGCTTCGATCCCTATCTGCCGGCCAGCAGTGACGCGGATATCCGGGCAGTGGAGAAGCTGGCCATGATGCCGCTCACCAGCGGCAATCAGGCAGAGCTACTGATCGATGGCGAGGCGACGTTCGACAGCCTCTTCGCGGGGATCGAGGCGGCCGAGGAGTACATCCTCATCCAGTTCTTCATCGTGCGCGATGATGCCCTGGGCATCGAGCTCAAGCATCGGCTGCAGCAGGCCGCGGAGCGTGACGTGTCCATCTACTTCCTCTATGACGAGATCGGCAGTCGCGGCCTCGGGGATCGCTTCCTGCGTGACCTCGCCGAGGCCGGCATCGAGGTCAGTGCCTTCCGCTCTTCCCGGGGTTTCAAGCACCGTTTCCAGCTCAACTTCCGCAACCATCGCAAGGTGCTGGTGGTCGACGGGCGGGAAGGCTGGCTGGGGGGCTTCAATGTCGGCACCGAGTACCTGGGCCAACACCCCCGCCATGGCCACTGGCGCGATACCCACATGAAGCTGATCGGCCCCAGTGTGCTGGGCTTGCAGGAAGCCTTCTGGGAGGACTGGCACTGGGCTACCGGCGAGATGATCACCCTGACCTGGACGCCTCAGGCAAGCCCTGCGAAAAACCAGAACGTGGTGATCGTGCCCTCCGGGCCTGCCGATCGCCTGGAAACGGCCAGTCTGCTGGTCCAACATGCCATCCACAGTGCTCGAGAGCGACTCTGGGTGACCAGCCCCTACTTCGTGCCTGACCGCAGTGTTCAGGATGCCTTGCGCCTGGCCGCCATGCGGGGCGTCGACGTGCGCATCATGATGCCGGAGCGTCCCGACCACCTGCTGGTGTTTCTCTCCGCCTTCTCGTTCCTGCCGGACATGCTGCGGGCCGGTGTCAAGGTCTACCGCTATCAGCCGGGCTTTCTGCATCAGAAGGTTATCCTGATCGATGATGACGCGGCCAGTGTCGGCACCGTCAATCTCGACAACCGCTCTTTTCGCCTTAACTTCGAGATCACCGCGGTCGTGCCGGATCGCGCCTTCGCCGCGCAGGTGCACGCGATGCTCGAGCGGGACTTCGCGGCCTGCCGCCAAGTCAGTCTGGAGGAACTGACGTCGCGGCCACTGTGGCGCAAGCTGGTGTCCCGTGCCGCCTATCTCTTCTCGCCGATCCAGTGAACGGCTTGGGTGAGCATCGCGGCTGGGGTACATTAGCGCTCTTGCGCGGCTCCTGACGGAGCCCGAGATGTATCGGTGACCGGGAGTCGTGGTGAACCTCGAGACCAAGTGGCTGGAAGACTTCGTGGCGCTGGCCAACACGCGCAGTTTTTCCGCGTCGGCGCGTCAGCGCCATGTCACCCAGCCGGCCTTCAGCCGCCGTATCCGGGCGCTGGAACAGGCCGTGGGCGTCACCCTGGTAGATCGCTCCACCACCCCGGTGGACCTGACCCCGCAGGGCCAGCTCTTCCTGGTCACGGCACGCAACATGGTCGAGCAGCTCAACGAGAGTCTCGGCCATTTGCGTGGACTCTCCATGGCCAACGAGGCGCTGGACATCGTGGCGGCGCACTCCTTGGCACTGAGCTTCTTCCCGCCATGGATCTCGCGTCTTCAGAAAGGAATAGGGGAACTGCCCACTCGGCTGGTGGCCATGAACGTGGGGGATGCCATCCATGTACTGCGCGAGGGCAATTGCGACCTGATGCTCGCCTACTATGATCCCTATGCTAGCATGCAGCTCGATGCCGAGGTCTTTCCTTCCTTTTCTATTGGCCAGGTGACGATGCTGCCGGTCTGTGTGCCGGATGCGCAGGGGTGTCCCCGCTTCCCGCTGGAGGGGCAGGCGTCGATTCCCTACCTCTCCTATACCCAGGGGGCCTTCCTGGGGCGTAGCGTGCGCATGCTGCTGAAGAACGACCCCCTGCGCATGCGGTTGCGGGTCGTCTACGAGACCGCCATGGCCGAGGGACTCAAGGGCATGATGATGCAGGGCGTCGGCTTGGCCTGGATTCCCGATTTCTGCATCCGCCAGGAGCTCAACGAGGGCCGGTTGGTGCGTGCTGGCGGCGAGCAGTGGGACGTGCCGCTGGAGATCCGCCTCTACCGCTGTTCGCTGGTGCACAAGCCCGGCGTAGAGAAGCTCTGGCGGCAGATGATGAAGTTGCCGCGGGACTTCCTGCAGGCCTGAACCCGTGTGATGTCCTGCGGCGCTTGCCAGCCGCTACGGCAACCCCTGCCTTTTTACGACTCGCCGAAGTCCGCTGGCAGGCCGAGGAAGTTCTGGATGATGAAGAAATGGTCCTCGAACAGGCCGTCGGGTTCCAAGTCGGCCAGCGGAACCCAGCGGGCATGGTCACCGCCCCTCACCGGCTTGAGCGGCGGCAGCTGCTGCTCCGGGCGCAGGGCGAAGTAGAAGGCCTCGGCGAGGGTTCGGCCGCGCCAGCTGCGGTGGGGCTCGTCGAACAGCCGCTGACCCCGCAGGGAGCCCTTGAGCACGGGCTCCGGCACCTTGAGGCGTACCCGCTCGCGAAGCTCACGCAGGCAGGCATCCAGCAGCCGTTCGTGGGTATTGATGAAGCCGCCGGGTAGCGCATAGAGCCCCTTGCCCGGCGCCGCGGTCCGGCGTACCAGCAGAATATGCCCCGACTGCACCACCACGGCACTCACCGTGACGAAGATGGGCGGGTAGGGGGCCTGTGCCCAGGCGTCCCGGTACTGGTCCAGCAGTCGCTGTTCCTCGACCAACTGCTGGTAGGGCTCCTCGCTGAAGAACTGTCTGATGGCCTCCACCACGCCCGGTGGCAGGTCGTGGGCAGCCCCGGTGCTCAGGTAGTCGCCGGCGGCAGCGGGGGAGCGGAACAGCCGCTCGCGGATCTGGCTGGCGGAGATACCGTCCACCAGCGGCACGCTGACCGACTCCCACTGGGGAAACAGGGCCAGGTAGTAGCTTGACTGGCCACGGCTGGCGCCGATAAGGCCGATACGTGGCAGACGGGCATGGCTCGGCTCGGCGATGTTGCGGACCTTGCGCTGCACGTCACGCACCCAGACATCGTTGTTGTAAAGGGCATCGAGCAGCGGCACGATGGCCAGCCGTTCGTTCTCGCCGGCGTCGAAGGCGCTGCGCAGCATCGTCCGGCGCTCCTCGAAACGCCAGGGATTGCGCAGCGATCGCGCCTGCCAGGCGGAGCCCACCAGCACGATGACCTGGCGGGCACGCTTGAGGGCCTCGTGGATCACCGCCAGGTGCCCGAGGTGCGGGGGCTGGAAACGGCCGATGAAGACCAGGCAGTCGAAGTCATAGGCCGGGTGTGCGTCGTCCGGTATCGGGGACATGGCAGGGCTCCGGGCAGAAAAGCGCCCATTATGGTGACCTCCCGCGACAGTCGCAATTTCCCCGGCCGTGCAGGGCAGGCCGGGGGTCAGTATGCTGGCACCATGACTAGGACGTAGGGGAGAACACATACGTGATCACGCAGACCCTGAGGTTCTGGTGGGGCGTGACGCACCGGGCCGTGACCCTCTGGCTCGAGCGTAATGCCTTCAGCTATGCCGGCTCACTGGCTTTCTATACGCTTTTCTCGCTGGCCCCTACGGTGATCATCGCCGTGACGGTGATCGGGGTGGTGCTCGGGGAGGACGCCGCTCATGGGCAGATCGTCGCCCAGCTCCAGGGCACCATGGGCGAAGGGGCCGCTCGGGCAGTGGAGAATGCCGTCAATCAGTCGCGTATCGAGGAGTCGGGGCTGCTGCCGACCCTGCTAGGGATCGGGGCGCTGCTGGTGGGGGCCACCACCGTCTTCGCCCAGATGCAGTTCTCGCTGAATACCCTCTGGGGCGTGGCGGCACGGCCCAGCAGCAACAGCGCGTGGATCTTCGTCAAGAATCGTGTGCTCTCGTTGACTGTGGTACTGGCCATCGGTTGCCTCCTGGTGGTCTCCCTGGTGCTCGGTGTCATCCTGCAGGCTATCTTGCAGGCTGCCGACAGCCTGCTGCCGTTCGTGGGGCTTTTGAGCACCGTCCTCGAGTTCCTGGTCTCCCTGGCCCTGGTCGCCGCGCTCTTCGCCACCATCTTCAAGGTATTGCCGGACGTGGTGCTCGGCTGGCGCGATGTGCTGGTCGGTGCCGTGGTCACGGCGGTGCTCTTTTCCCTGGGGCGGTCGGCCATCGCCCTGTATCTGGCCCATACCGCCACGGCGTCCACCTATGGAGCCGCCGGCTCGGTGGTCGTCGTCCTGCTGTGGGTCTACTATAGCTCCCTCATTCTCCTATTCGGGGCGGCCTTCACCAAGTGCCACCTGCTGGCCAGGGGGCGAGAGGTGATCCCGCGCAATACGGCGGTGCTGGTCAGGCATGAGCTGCTCGATGACCCCGCGGCGGCGTCCGCACCGCGCCGGCGCTTGCTGGGGCGTCGGCGGGGCCGTCAGGCGATAGGTGGGGAAGAAGGCGAGGCGACAGGGAAGTCGGTTCCGAGAGGAGGGCGAGACGGGCGCTAAGGCCCGCCGCGCCCTCCTCCATGAGGGGGATGGCTCACCGGGCGGAGCCGAAGCGCTCCCGGGCCAACTCGTCGGCTACCAGTGCCGGGCTCAGGTCGTCGCGATCGGCGCGTCGGAAGATTTCGTCGACGGTGGCACCGATGCCCTCGATATGGGCCATGACATCTTCCCGGCGATAGTCGGCGCGCCGTTGCCAGGCGATCTCGATCACGCCGCCGGCATTGGCCACATAGTCCGGTGTATAGAGAATGCCGCGTGCCCTCAGCTGGTCGGCTACCCCGGGGGCGGCGAGCTGGTTGTTGGCGGCCCCGCACACCACCCTGGCCTTGAGCCGGTCGGACACCATTGGGGTCAGGGCCGCGCCCATGGCACAGGGGGCGAAGACGTCCACGTCGGCCTCGGTGATGGCCTCGGGGGCGGTGGTCTCGGCGCCGAGTTCCTCGGCCAGCCGGCCGAGGGCCACGCCGTCGACATCGGTGAGCACCAGGCGGGCCCCGGCGTCATGGAGGTGGCGCGCCAAGTGAGCGCCGACATGGCCGACGCCCTGAATGGCCACGCGCACCCCATCGAGGTCCGTCCGATCCAGGCCGTGGCGCACGGCACTCTTCAGAGCGCTGAAGACCCCGAGGGCGGTGAAGGGGGAAGGATCACCGGAGCGGCCGTCATGGCCTAGCCCCCCCACGTGTTCGGTGACCTCGCGGATCACCTGCATGTCAGCCTCGCTGGAGCCGGAATCCTCGGCAGTGATATAGGCGCCGCCGAGGCCATCGACCAGTCGCCCCATGGCGCGCAGCAGCTCAGGAGTCTTGTCACGGCGCGGGTCGGCGATGATGACCGCCTTGCCGCCCCCCAGCGGCAGGTCCGCCAGGGCCGATTTGTAGGTCATGCCGCGAGACAGTCGCAGTACATCGGTGAGTGCCTCGGCCTCGCTGGCATAGGGATAGATGCGCAGGCCCCCGAGGGCCGGGCCGCGGCTGGTGTCGTGGATGGCGATGATGGCCCTGAGGCCGCTCGACGGGTCGCCGCCGAAGACGATTTGCTGGTGGTGGTCGTACTCGGGATGGTCGAAGACCGGCATGGTATCTCTCCCTCGTGAGGATGGTTATTGTGCTTGTGAGCGACCGGGTAGGTCGGATAGTGAGGATGGGACGGCTTGTGGCCGAAACATCGACTGTCGTGCCCCTTGAGACTAGAACATCCCGAGGGTGGCGGGAACCCCCGGCGTACACTTGGTCGCCGGTCGTCGAACTGGTAGAAAGGAGATTCGCCGATCCGCCATGGAGGAGACGGTCTGATGAAGGACAAGTGCTGCGTGAAGGCGCTAGTGACCGGCAAGGTACAGGGGGTGTGGTATCGCGGGGCGACCCAGGAACAGGCCCTGAAGGCCGGCATCACCGGCCATGCCATCAATCTGCCTGACGGGCGTGTCGAGGTACTGATGTGCGGGCGGCGTGATGCGGTGCGCGACCTCGGTGAATGGCTCTGGAAGGGCCCCCCGGGGGCCCAGGTCACCCATGTGGAACTCGAGGTCGTCGAGATGCATGAGCCGGACGACTTCCACATTGGCTAGCTTAGGGTGGCGGCGATCCAGTCGCTCACCGCCTCGCCATCTACCCCCAGGCACACCTCCACGAGGGGCGTGCGAGACCAGCGCGCCTCGATGAAGCCGCGTCCCTCCGGGGCGAAGAGGGTCTGGCCTTCGGCATCGCCGGAGGTCGCCACGGTGAGATGCCCACGGGCGGTGGTGAAGAGCTCGGGCACCAGCAGCCAGGCCAGGGCGCAGCTGTCATGGGGGCAGCAGCCATCGATGCCCAGGAACTCGCGGTAGAAGTCGCGATAGAAGGCGTAGCTGCCGGCGAGCACTTCGCCAAGTGCCCCCTGACCCGCCTGGATGCGCACCATGTGGCTCTCGGTGAGCACGCAGCGATGGGTCACGTCCAGCCCCACGAGGGTCAGTGGCCAGCCCGCCGTGAGCACCCGGGCGGCGGCATCCGGGTCGTTGAACATGTTGGCCTCGGCCACCGGCGTGACGTTCCCCCCTTCACGGATGGAACCGCCCATGATCACCACTCGTTTCACCCTGGTGGTGATGCCCGGGTCGAGCTGGAGGGCCGCCGCCAGGTTGCCCACCGGGCCCACGGCGACCAGGGTCACCTCCCCGGGGCGGGCGTTCACAGTGTCGACGATAAACTGCGGCGCACTCCTGGCCTCGGCCTTACCCTTGACCTCGGGCAGCGCGATATCGCCCAGGCCGTTGGTCCCGTGGATGTGGGCAGGAGGCGGGTGACGCGCCTTGACCAGCGGCGCGGCGGCACCCTGGGCCACAGGAATCTCCCGGCCGGCCAGCTGGGCGAGCAGCAGGGCGTTGTGGGTGGCCGTCTCGACATCCACATTGCCATAGGTGGTGGTCAGGCCCAGCAGCTCGATGTCGGGGTGACGCAAGGCGATGGCGATGGCCTGGGCATCGTCCACGCCGGGGTCGGTGTCGAAGATGATCGGGTGGGACACGCGGGACTCCTCGTCGGTTTTGGTCAAAGGGTGGCCGGGGCGTCGTGCAAGGCGCGCTCCACCTCGGCGAGCGTGGGAATACTGTCGGCGGCCCCGGAGCGGGTGACCGCGAGGGCCGCGGCGGTGGATGCGCGGACCAGGCAGTCGCGGACCGCTAACCCGGCCTGAAGGGCGGCCAGGTAGTAGCCGATGAAGGTGTCACCGGCGGCCGTCGTGTCCACGGCCGCCACAGGGAGCGGGGGCTGGAAGAGACGATCTTCTGGGCCCTGGAACCATGCCCCTTCGCGGCCCAGGGTCAGCAGGGTCCCGGTATCGGGCAGTCGCCGCGCCAGGGCATCCAGCAGGGCTTCGGCGGGGCCGTGCTCGGCGAGGCCGACGAGCTGTGCCGCCTCGCCGCGATTGACGAACAGCAGTTCGCAGGCCGCCAGGGGCAAGGTAGCGACAGCCGGTGTCATCGGGGCCGGATTGAGGGCGATGCGAAGCCCCTGGTCGCGCGCCCGTTCGAGCAGGCATGGCAGGGCATTACACTCGTTCTGGGCCAGCAACCAGTCGCCGGGCTGGGCGCTGGTGAGCCACTGCTCGAGGGTGGGCTCCCGGACGCCATGATTGGCCCCGGGGAAGAGGAGGATGGCGTTCTCACCCTGGTCATCCACCTGGATGATGGCGTGACCGCTCGGCTCGTCGACCAGCTCGATCGGGGCAGTGTCCACGCCGGCGTGAGCCAGCATGTCACGGACCCAGGCATCTTGCCGGCCCAGGCGTCCCCAGTGAGCGAGGTGACCGCCGGCTCTCGCCATGGCCAGCGACTGGTTGGCTCCCTTGCCGCCGAGGCCCACCCGGTAGTCATGGCTGGCCAGCGTCTCACCGGGGCGTACCAGGTGGGGTACCCGGTAGACGTGGTCAAGGTTGATGGATCCGAAGTTGTAGAGCATGGGACCACGGGCTCTCGGGTGGCAGGACGCTACGCTCGAAAGTAGCGACCCTCCCGGCCGGGCGCAAGGCTGGGGCTGGATAGAGGATTTTTATACCGTTATCTATTTTATCAACTCACAACCAATTAAATTCTTCCAAGAACTCAGCGCATAAGAAAAGCATCGAGATTATCAGCCGTTAAGCTGATGATTTTTTGCCGTGCCTCAGGAGTGATCCAGGCACTATGCGGCGTGACAATCAGGTTCAAGGCCTCCGACAAGGCCTCGAGCAGGGGGTGGCCGTCACGGGGAGGTTCCACTGGCAGGACATCGACACCAAAACCACCCAGGTGGCCGGCGCGTAGCGCGTCCAGGGCGGCCACTTCGTCGATGACCCCTCCGCGGGCGCAGTTGATCAGTAGAGTATCGGAGCGAAACGAGGTCAAAAGCTCATTGTCGACCAAGTGATGGGTGGCCTCGGTGAGTGGACAGTGCAGGCTGATCACATCGGCCTGCGGGGCCAGCTCGCGTAGCCCGGGGCGGGTATCCTGCGCCTCGTTGCCGGGACGTGCGGTGAAACTGACACGCATCCCGAAAGCCTCGGCCAGTTGTCCGACTCGAGTCCCGAGCTCCCCCTGGCCGACGATCACCAGATGCTTGCCCTCGAGCTGCAGGATGGGGTGATCCATCAGGCAAAAGAAACGACTCTCTCTCCAGCGTCCTTGCGCCACATCACGCTGGTAGCAGGGCAATCGGGTGGCCAGGGCCAGCATCAGCATCAAAGTGTGCTGGGCGACGCTTGCCGTCCCATAGCCGGTGACGTTGTCGATCCGGATCCCCAGGCGGTCGGCGGTGGTCATGTCGATGTTGTTGGTGCCGGTGGCCAGCACGCAGATCTGCTTCAGGTCGGGCAAGGCTTCCAGGGTCGGCGCATCGAGCACCACCTTGTTGACGATGGCCACCTCGGCGCCCGCCAGGCGCCCAGTCGCCTGCTCGCGAGTGGTGACGTCATGAACCTCCAGGGTATCCACCCGCTGGCGGATCGGGGCAAGGTCAATACCGGGACCGAGGCTGGCAGCATCCAGGAGGACGGCTTTCATGCGTAATTCCTTGTTGAAGCGATACGGGACTGAGGACAGGGTAGCAGGGCTGGGCCTGGCCCGGCTCGACAGGCTATAATAGCGGGCTTTCACGGCAGGCTTGGAAAGCGTGTGGGCCGGCCTTATATAACGCCATCGCAGAACACGTGGCGCGACGGTCGGCCCTGCCGATCGTCGCATGCCTTGGGGTTTGTCGTTTCGGGGAGAGAAGACCATGCCCATCTATGAATACGAGTGCAAGGCCTGTGGCCACCGTCTGGAGAAGCTGCAGCGGCTCAGCGCGGCACCGCTGACCGATTGTCCCGCCTGTGAGCGCTCCGAACTCGGCCGCCTGGTATCCGCCGCCGGCTTCCGTCTGTCTGGCGGTGGCTGGTACGAGACCGATTTCAAGACCGGCAGCAAGAAGAATCTGGTCGGCGGCAGTGATGATGCGGGAGGCAAGTCCGCCACGCCGTCGAGCAAGAACGGGACGGCGGCCTGAGCCGCCCACGCTGCCTTTTACCATTTCACGCAACAGAACAGGACACGACATGCGCAGCCATTATTGCGGCCAGCTGAACGAGACCCTGGTGGACCAGACGGTCACCCTGTGCGGCTGGGTACATCGCCGCCGTGACCATGGGGGGGTGATCTTTCTCGACATGCGCGACCGCGACGGTATCGCCCAGGTCGTGGTAGATCCCGATACCGCCGAGGCCTTCGCGAACGCGGACAGCTCCCGCAGCGAGTATGTGCTACGCATCGTCGGCCGCGTCAGGCTGCGCCCGGAAGGCACCCAGAATCCCAAGATGCCCACCGGCCTGATCGAGGTGCTGGCCAGCGATGTCGAGGTGCTCAATACTGCCGCCACCCCCCCCTTCCAACTCGATGAGCATGGGAAGGTCGGTGAGGAAGTGCGCCTCAAGCACCGTTATATCGACCTGCGCCGCCCGGAGATGATCGAGAAGCTGCGCCTGCGCTCGCGCATCTCCCACAGCGTGCGGGCCTTCCTCGAGGGGCAAGGCTTTCTCGACATCGAGACTCCCGTCCTCACCCGGGCCACTCCCGAAGGCGCGCGTGACTACCTGGTGCCGAGCCGCACCCATCCAGGCAGCTTCTTCGCCCTGCCGCAGTCGCCGCAGCTGTTCAAGCAGCTGCTGATGGTGTCTGGCTTCGACCGCTACTATCAGATCGCCAAGTGCTTCCGGGACGAGGACCTGCGTGCCGATCGCCAGCCGGAGTTTACCCAGATCGACCTCGAGGCGTCCTTCGTCACCGAGGATGACATCATGGGCATCACCGAGGCGATGGTGCGTCAGCTGTTCCAGGAGGTGCTCGATGTCGAGCTGCCGGTCTTCCCGCGCATGAGCTGGGAGGAGGCGATGAGCCGCTACGGCTCCGACAAGCCGGACCTGCGCATTCCGCTGATACTCACCGATGTCGACGACCTGATGGCTCAGGTGGACTTCAAGGTGTTCTCCGGACCCGCCACGGCCGACGATGGCCGCGTGGCGGCCCTCAAGGTGCCGGGCGGCGCCGGTCTGTCGCGCAAGGCGATCGACGACTACACCCGATTCGTCGGTATCTACGGCGCCAAGGGGCTGGCCTGGATCAAGGTCAACGAGCGTGCCAAGGGCCTCGAAGGGCTGCAGTCACCGATCGTCAAGTTCATGGAAAACGTGATCGAGCCGCTCCTCGATCGCATCGGGGCTGAGGATGGTGATCTCATCTTCTTCGGTGCCGACAAGGCCCGCGTCGTCAACGAGTCGCTCGGCGCCCTGCGCGTGAAACTTGGCGAGGATCTCAACCTCTACACCCGGGACTGGGCCCCGCTGTGGGTGGTGGACTTCCCGATGTTCGAGGATGACGGCAGCGCCCGGATGCAGGCCCTTCACCATCCCTTCACCGCCCCCGCCTGCGACGTGGAGACCCTCAAGGCCAACCCTGTGGTGGCGCTGTCTCGGGCCTACGACATGGTGCTCAACGGCACCGAGCTGGGTGGTGGCTCGATCCGTATCCACGATCGCGCCATGCAGAGCGCGGTGCTCGAGGTGCTCGGCATCGGCGAGGCGGAGGCGCACGAGAAGTTCGGCTTTTTGCTCGATGCCCTGCAGTACGGCGCGCCTCCCCATGGCGGCCTGGCCTTCGGGCTCGACCGCCTGGTGATGCTGATGAGCGGCGCGAAGACCATCCGCGAGGTGATCGCCTTCCCCAAGACCCAGAGTGCTGCCTGCCTGATGACCGAGGCGCCGAGCGAGGTGAGTGCCGAGCAACTCAAGGAGCTCAACATCCGCCTGCGTCAGAAGGCCAAGGCAGAAAGCCCCAGCGAGTAAGCCGCGCCGCTGCCTCGCGAAATCACCGGCGCCTTCAGGGCGCCGGTGGCGTCTCAACTCCTCGCGAGAAACCCCACCATTTTACCCACTATGAGAGGTCCGGGGACAGGGCGAAGAGGAAGTCCTATCCTCGCAGTCTAGTCGCCGGGACAGCCTCGAGTAGGAAGAAGCACAGGAGGTGGCCATGGCAGGACATAGCAAGTGGGCCAATATCAAGCACCGCAAAGCGGCCCAGGATGCTAAGCGTGGCAAGATCTTCAGCAAGCTGATCCGGGAGCTGACCGTGGCCGCCCGGCAGGGCGGGGGCGACCCCGCCGACAACCCGCGCCTGCGCGCCGCCATCGACAAGGCGCTGGCCAGCAACATGACCAAGGACACCATTCAGCGGGCGGTGGACCGGGGCGCCGGCCACACCGACGGCGATGACATGGAGGAGGTTGTCTACGAGGGCTACGGGCCCGAGGGTGTGGCCGTGCTGGTGGAGGCGATGACCGATAACCGCAACCGGACGGTCTCCGAGGTGCGACATGCCTTCAACAAGCAGGGCGGCAACCTGGGGACCAGTGGCTCGGTGGCCTTCATGTTCCACCAGCAGGGGCGCCTGACGCTGCCCCAAGGGATCAGCGAGGAAGCCGCCATGGAGGCGACGCTCGAAGCCGAGCCCGAGGACATCGAAACCCTCGAGGACGGTCGCCTGGAGGTGGTCACCACCCCGGCCTCCTTTGGGTCGGTCAAGGACGCCCTGGTGGCCGCCGGCATCGAGCCGGAGGCCAGTGACATCGGCCTGTATCCGGACAACTATGTCCCCATCCAGAACATCGAGCTGGGCCGGCGGATCATCAAGCTGGTCGACATGCTCGAGGACCTGGATGATGTGCAGAATGTCTATACCAATGCGGATTTTGCGGATGCCATCCTCGATCAACTCGACTGAGTGTTTACCGCCATGCTGATTCTGGGCATCGACCCCGGTTCGCGGCTCACCGGGTATGGCGTGCTGGATGTGACCCACGCCACACCGCGCTACGTGGCCAGCGGCTGCATCCGCACCCGAGCCGACGACCTGGCCCAGCGATTGGCGCAGATCTATGCCGGCATCAGCGAACTGGTCGGCCGGCACGGCCCCGGCGAGTTCGCCATCGAGCAGGTGTTCATGGCGAAGAATGCCGACTCCGCCCTGAAGCTCGGTCAGGCCCGCGGGACGGCCATCGTCTGCGCCGCCAACCATGGGCTGCCGGTCAGCGAATACGGACCTCGTCAGATCAAGCAGGCGGTCACCGGCAGCGGCGGGGCCGACAAGGCCCAGGTCCAGCACATGGTGACCGCCATCCTCGGCCTGTCCGGTACCCCCCAGGCCGATGCGGCCGATGCCCTGGCCATCGCCCTGACCCATGCCCACGCGCGCCTGGGGCTGGTCAGCCAGGGCAGCTACGGCGGACACCGCCGTCGACAAAAGGGCACATCCTGGCGGGCATTTCGCCCTTCGTGACGTCGCCGGCCGGCGATGCCAAGCCGGTTGTCGAACGCCGTTTGAGCAGACTGGTCAGCCGGCCGGGCGACCAGTATAGTGGCTCCATCGCGGCGACCGGCGCCGCACCGGACTCATAGGACCAAGGACAGCAACTCCATGATCGGACGCCTGCGTGGCACCCTGCTCGAGAAACAGCCACCCTGGCTGGTGGTCGAGGTGGCCGGAGTCGGCTACGAGCTGGAGGCCTCGATGACCACCCTGGTCGCGCTGCCCGGCAGCGGGGAACCGGTATTCCTGTACACTCACCTCGTTGTCCGCGACGACGCCCATCTGCTCTACGGGTTCGCTCGGGCCCAGGAGCGTGATCTGTTCCGGGCCCTGATCAAGGTCAACGGCATCGGGCCACGCCTCGCCCTGGCGATCCTCTCCGGCATGGACGAGGACGCCTTCATCCGCTGCGTCCTGGAGGATGACATCAAGGCCCTGACCCGGCTGCCCGGGGTCGGCAAGAAGACCGCGGAGCGCCTGATCATCGAGATGCGCGACCGCTTCCCCCACTGGGAAGGCTCGCCCGGCCTGGAGGCGAGTGCCGCCGGCCTGCCGGCAACGGCCCCGTTGCCCACCCAGGATCCCCTGGCCGATGCCGAGGCGGCCCTGGTCAGCCTCGGCTACAAGCCGACCGAGGCCGCCCGCATGCTGTCGGGTCTGGAGGAGGAGGGCTCCACCGAGGCCATCATCAAGGCGGCGCTGACCCGGCGCCTGGCGGGGTGAGGCATGCTGGAAACTGACCGCCTGATCGCCGGTGAGTCCCGCGAGGGTGAGGGCAGCCTCGACCATGCCATCCGGCCGAAACACCTGCACGACTACATCGGTCAGCCCCGAGTCCGCGAGCAGCTGGAGATCTTCATCAGCGCCGCCCGGGGCCGCCAGGAAAGCCTCGACCATACGCTGGTGTTCGGTCCCCCGGGGCTTGGCAAGACGACACTGGCGAACATCATCGCCACCGAGATGGGCGTCGGACTCAAGTCCACCTCCGGACCGGTGCTGGAGCGGGCCGGGGATCTCGCCGCCATGCTCACCAACCTGCAGCCCGGCGACGTGCTGTTCATCGACGAGATCCATCGCCTGTCGGCGGTGGTAGAGGAGATCCTCTATCCCGCCATGGAGGACTTCCAGCTCGACATCGTGATCGGCGAGGGCCCGGCGGCGCGCTCGATCAAGCTCGACCTGCCGCCTTTCACCCTGGTCGGGGCCACGACCCGAGCGGGACTTCTGACCTCGCCGCTGCGCGACCGCTTCGGCATCGTCCAGCGCCTGGAGTTCTACAGCGTCGATGAACTCACCGAGATCGTCGCCCGCTCGGCCCGGCTGCTCGGCGTCGAGTCGGATCACGCCGGCGCCACCGAGGTGGCCAGACGCTCACGCGGCACGCCGCGCATCGCCAACCGCCTGCTACGCCGGGTGCGCGACTTCGCCGAGGTGCGGGGAACCGGGCGGGTCGATGCCGGGGTCGCCGACCAGGCGCTGAACATGCTGCACGTCGATCACCATGGCCTCGACCACATGGACCGTCGCCTGCTGCTGGCGATGATCGAGAAGTTCGAGGGTGGCCCGGTGGGGGTGGACTCCCTGGCCGCCGCGATCGGTGAGGAGCGCGATACTATCGAGGACGTGATCGAGCCCTACCTGATCCAGCAGGGCCTGATGATGCGCACCGCCCGGGGGCGGGTGGTGACGCGCCAGGCCTGGCTCCATTTCGGCCTGGTCGCCGACGACCAGGCCGCTTCCCCTGCCCCGACCGACCCGGAACGATGAGGATGCCCGTGAACGATGCCATGTCCATTCCCCACCTGATCATGAACGCCAGCGGCGTGGTCCAGGCGGTGATGCTGCTGCTGCTGCTGGGGTCCGTACTGTCCTGGGTGGTGATCTTCCAGCGCACCTTCGTGATGCGCCGCGCCCGAAAGGCCCACCGACGCTTCGAGGAGCGCTTCTGGTCCGGCGTTGACCTCAATGACCTGTACCACGACACGCCCCCCGAGCAGGAGACGCTCGGGGCCGAACATATCTTCCGGTCGGGGTTCCGCGAGTTCAATCGCCTGCTGCCCAAGACCCGCAGCCCCCAGGCGATCCTGGAGGGCGTCCAGCGCAGCATGCGGGTGGCCTGGTCCCGGGAAGAGGATCGGCTCAACCTGCACCTGGTGTTCCTGGCGACCGTGGCCTCCTCGAGCCCCTACATCGGGCTGTTCGGCACCGTCTGGGGGATCATGGGCTCCTTCCAGTCGCTGTCCATGGCCCAGCAGGCGACCCTGGCGACCGTCGCTCCCTGGATCGCCGAGGCACTGATCGCCACCGCCATGGGCCTGTTCGCGGCCATTCCCGCGGTGATCTTCTACAACCGGCTGTCTGCCGAATCCTCGCGGCTGCTGGGCAAGTACGAAGACTTCGCCGAGGAGTTCCATTCCATCCTGCATCGTAACCTGCAGGGTCGCGGCGACGCCGCCGCCGGCTGAGGAGGGCGACACCATGCACGGACCCTTCAACCGCATGGGGCGGCGCAAGCCGATGAACGAGATCAATGTGGTGCCGTTCATCGACGTGATGCTGGTGCTGCTGGTGATCTTCATGATCACCGCGCCCATGCTGACTCAGGGAGTTCAGGTCGACCTGCCCCAGGTGAGTTCCGAACCCATCGAGGAGACCGAAAACCGTGACCCGATCATCGTCTCGATGGACCGCGAAGGGCAGCTGTTCATTACCCTGGGTGAGGATGAGTCCACGGTAAGCCTCGACGAGTTGAGCCAGCGGGTAATCATCCTGCTGGAGCGCCAGCCTGGCACGCCGGTACTGGTCCGCGGTGACCGCAACGTTGCCTATGGCCAGGTGATCACCCTGATGAGCACCCTGCAGGCCGCCGGCGTGGAAAATGTCGGCCTGATCTCGGAACCGCCGCCGGGGGAGGCCTGAGGAGCGCGCATGGCCAGACATCGACAACGCGTGGGCTATGGCCTGCCGCTGCTGCTTGCCATCGGCCTGCACCTGGGCATTCTCGTGATCAGCGTGATCCGCTTCCCCGCGGCCGAGCCTGAGCCACCGAATCGCGCCATCGTCCAGGCGACCCTGGTGAGCACCGAAACCGCCACCGATCGCGCCCAGAGGGCCGACCAGGCCCGTGCGGCAGCCGAGGCCGCGAAGCAGGCTGAAGAGGAGCAGGCCAGGCAAACCGAGGCAGAAGCCGCCCGGCAGCAGGCGCAGGAAGAGGCCGAGCAGGAACGCCAAGCCCGGGAGGCCGTCGAGGCAGACGCGCGAAAGGCGGCCGAGGAGGCGGCGCAGGAGGCTCGGCGTCGTGCCGAGGAGGCCGAGCGTCAAGCCGAGCGGCGTGAACGCCAACGCGAGGCCGAAGAAGAGGCCCGTCGCCAGCGCGAAGCGGAGGAGCAGCGTCGCCGGGAAGCCGAGGCCGAACGCCAACGCCAGGCCGAAGCGGAGGCGCGTCGCCAGCGCGAGGCGGAGGCGCAGCGTCGCCGGGAAGCCGAGGCCGAACGCCAACGTCAGGCCGAAGCGGAGGCGCGTCGCCAGCGCGAGGCGGAGGCGCAGCGTCGCCGGGAAGCCGAGGCCGAACGCCAACGTCAGGCCGAAGCGGAGGCACGTCGCCAGCGCGAGGCGGAGGAACAGCGTCGCCGGGAAGCCGAGGCCCAACGCCAGGCGGCCGAAGCGGCGGAACTGGCTCGCCAGCGGGCCATCGAAGCCGAAGCCGCCGCCGCCAACGCGCGCCAGGCCCAGCAGGCCGCCAACGGCTTCATCAACCTGGTGCGTCAGGCCGTGGAGCAAGCCTGGGTGATTCCGCCCAACGTGGCGGACGGTGCGACCGCGGAGGTCTCGGTCAGGCTCGGCCCATCCGGTGAGCTTTTCGCGGCTTCCATCGGTCGGAGTAGTGGTGACAGCGCCTTCGACCGCTCGGCGATCCAGGCCGTGGAAGCCGCCGCGCCCTTCCGGGAGCTGCGGGAGCTGCCGGCGGGGGTGCAACGCGATTACCGACAGTTCAATCTGCGATTCAGACCGGGGGAGATCCGCTGATGAAAGCCCTGATGACCACCTGGCTGGTGGCGATGCTGGTGACGTTCGCCAGCCTGGCCCAGGCCGACCTGACCATCGAGATCACCCGCGGCAGCGAGCGCGCGACGCCGATCGCCGTGGTGCCCTTCGAAAGCCCCGAGGGCGAGCGCCTGCCCCAGGACGTGGCGCAGATCGTTTCCGATGACCTCGAGCGCAGCGGCTACTTCGACCCGCTCGCGCGCGAGGAGATGTTCGCCACGCCGTCGAGCGGCGAGGCGGTCAAGTTCGGTGACTGGCGGGCCCTGGATAGTCGCTATCTGGTGGTGGGGCAAACCCGTCGAGAGGCCGGTCGCGTGGAGATCCGTTATGAGCTGATGGATGTCCACGGCGAGTCGCGGATGCTCGGGGAAGTGATCACGGCCAGCGAAAGCCAGCTGCGCGGCGCGGCTCACCGCATCAGCGACAAGATCTTCGAGGCGATCACCGGAATCCGCGGTGCCTTCTCGACCCGCATCGCCTACGTGACCGCCAGTGGGGTGGCCGATGACATGCGCTTCGGGCTCTATGTGGCCGATGCCGATGGGCGCAACAGCCAGCAGGTTCTGACCTCCGACGAGCCGATCATGTCGCCCGCCTGGTCGCCGGATGGCAAGAAGCTGGCCTATGTCTCCTTCGAGACCGGCCGACCGGCCATCTATATCCAGGAGATCGCCTCCGGGCGTCGTGTGCGGGCCACCTCCTTCGAGGGGCTGAACAGCGCACCGAGCTGGTCGCCGGACGGCCGTCGGCTGGCCATGTCCCTCTCCAAGGATGGCCAGCCCGAGATCTATGTCATGGACATCGCCACGCGCAACCTCACGCGTATCACCCACAGCTCGAGCATCGAGACCGAGCCCTCCTGGCATCCTTCGGGAGACAGCCTGCTCTATACCTCGGATCGCAGTGGCGGGCCGCAGCTCTATCGCCATCCGCTGGGAGGCGAGCCGGAGCGTCTCACCTTCACCGGCGGCTACAATGCCCGGGGGCGCTATGCACCGGACGGTGATGCGGTCTTCTTGATCCACGGCGGCGAGCGGGGCTATCAGGTGGCACGGCTGGACCTCGAAAGCGACCGTTTGATCACGCTCAGCGAGTCCCATCAGGACGAGTCGCCCAGTGTCGCGCCCAATGGCACCATGGTAATCTTCGCCACACAGCAGGGCGGCTCCGGTGTGCTGGGGGCGGTCACCGCCGACGGCCGCGCCTCCTTCCGCCTGCCGGCGGCACAGGGAGAGGTCCGCGAGCCCGCCTGGTCCCCCTTTCTCGATTAACTTACCCCCGACTCGACTGAATTCATTCCAGCTCGACTGATTCACCCCAGAAGGAGTCACAAGATGCAGCTCAAGCCCTACGCCAGAACCCTGGCCGTCGCGCTTTCCCTGGCTTTCGTGGCCGGCTGTGCCAACACTGGCGGTACCCAGGACGGCTCCTTGGATGGCACGGCAGGAGGCAGGGGAGAGACCGGTACCGCCGGTACCGGCACGGCGGGCACCGGCCAGGTGAGCGGGACCGGTCTCGGCGATGGCGCCGGCCAGATGGCCGGGTCGCGCATCCCGGAAGCGCGCACCATCTACTTTGCCTACGACAGCGACACGATCCGCCCCGAGTTCGAGCCGGTGCTGACGGCTCATGCGCGTTTCTTGCGCAGCAACCCGTCGGCCGACGTTATCCTCCACGGCCATACCGACGAGCGAGGCACCCGGGAGTACAACCTGGCCCTGGGGGAGCGTCGCGCCAATGCCGTGGAACGCTTCCTCGACCTGCAGGGCGTGTCACCGTCCCAGGTAGAGGTCGTCAGCTACGGTGAAGAGCGGCCCGCGGCCCGCGGGTTAAACGAGGACGCCTATGCCCAGAACCGCCGTGTCGTCTTTGCCTACTGATCACGAACCGCGACGAGGAAGAGCGCGATGAGACATGGACTCAAGGGGCTGTGCGGCGTCGGGCTGATGGCCCTGCCACTGGCCGTGGCCATCGCCCAGCAACCGGTGGTCGAGGATCTCACCGATCGGCCCGGCAGCTTCTATGACCAGGCCGCGACCCGTACCGAGTCGGGCGGCAGCCTGGTGCTGTTCAATCAGGTCCAGCAGCACCAGGAGGAGATCCAACAACTGCGCGGCCAGGTCGAGGAGTTGCGCTACCAGCTCGAACAGCTCCGGCGCCAGACTCGCCAGCAGTACCTGGACCTGGATGAACGGTTGAGCCGTGCCGACGCGCAGTCGGCATCATCACCACCCCCGGCGGAGACGCCGGATACCTCGACGCCCGAGCCCACGCGTGGCGAGGCATCGGCCGGTGCGGGCGACGGCGCGGCACGGCAGGCCTACCAGGCGGCCTTCGCCAAGGTGCAGGCGCGTGAATTCGCGGCCGCCACGACCGACTTCGAGGCCTTCGTGGCCCAGCACCCCGACAGCGCCCTCACCGCCAATGCCTACTACTGGCTGGGAGAACTCCACTCGGCGGAATCCGAGCTCGAGGCCGCCGAGCGCGCCTTCCAGCGCGTGCTGGAGGACTTCCCCGACAGCGGCAAGGTACCCGATACCCTCTACAAGCTGGGCCTGCTGAAGATTCGCCAGGGAGCGCCTGACGCAGGACGGGCACTGCTCGAGCGGGTCATCAACGACTACCCGGAAAGCAGTGCCGCCAACCTGGCCGGCGATTACCTGCGCCAGTCCGGCACCTGATTCGCCCAAGGAGCAGCGATGATCTGCAAGATCGATTACCAGCCGCCCGCCGACCTGCTGAAGGAGCGCGTGATCCTGGTCACCGGCGCCGGCGACGGCATCGGCCGGGCAGCGGCCAGGACCTTCGCCCAGCATGGGGCGACCGTGGTGCTACTGGGCCGCACCATCTCCAAGCTCGAGGCGGTGTATGACGAGATCGAGGCGGCCGGGGGGCCTCAGCCGGCCATCTTCCCCCTCAACCTCGAAGGGGCCGTCCTGAAGGACTATCACGACATGGCCGAGACCCTGGACAAGGAGTTCGGCCGACTCGATGGCCTGCTGCACAACGCCGGGCTGCTCGGGCGCCTCACGCCCTTCGAGCAGTACAATCCCGAGCTCTGGGACCAGGTGATGCAGGTCAACATCAACGGCCCGATCTGGATGACCCAGGCGCTGCTGCCGCTGCTCAAGGCCTCCGCGGATGCCTCGGTGGTGTTCACCTCCTCCAGCGTGGGGCGCAAGGGGCGGGCCTACTGGGGCGCCTACGCGGTCTCGAAGTTCGCTACCGAGGGATTCGTCCAGGTGCTGGCCGACGAGGTGGAGCACCTGGGCACACTGCGCATCAACAGCCTCAACCCGGGGGCGACACGGACCGCCATGCGCAAGAGCGCCTATCCCGGCGAGGACCCGATGAGCCTGAGGCCCCCCGAGGCGATTCTGCCGACCTATCTGTGGCTGATGGGGCCGGACAGCCGGGCCCACAACGGCGAGATGTTCGATGCCCAGCCGCCCAAGGCCTGAACCCGAGCCTCGGGCTACGGGTCTCGGGCCAAGCGCTTCGGGCCGTTGACGGTTAGCTGGCAGCGATGGAGCCTACTACCTGCAGCTCGCAGCCCGCAGCCCATCGTCGTTCAGGCCTCCAGCAGGGCATCGCTGAGCGCCTCGGCCGTATCGAACCAGAGATCGGCGGGCCACTGTCGGTGGTCGTCCTCTTCCTCCAGATACCCGTAGCCGACGGCCACCGCCACCATGCCGGCAGCACGCGCGGCCTGCATGTCCCGCAGATGGTCGCCGATATACCAGCAACGCGCCGGTGGCGTTCCCAGTTGCCCGGCGGCCGTCAGAAGCGGCAGGGGAGAAGGCTTCTTCTCGGCCAGGTCGTCGGCGCAGAGCAAGGCGCCGGGAGTGAGCCCGAGGGCGCTCACCAGCGGCTCGGCATAGGCGCGAGGCTTGTTGGTGACGATGCCCCAAGTCCCGTCTCGCCGCTCCCACTCGACCAGCAGGCGATCGAGCGGCGGGAAGACGCGGCTGTCGACGGCCACCGCCTCCCCGTAGGCGGCCAGCAGGTAGGTGCGCGCCTCGGCGTGTCCGGCATGCTCCCGCTCAAGGCCTAGGGCCAGGGTCACCAGGGCACTGCCTCCGTTGGAGACCTGGGCCCGGATCACCGGGTAGGGAAGCGCCGCCAGCCCGTGGTAGGCCCGCAGGGCATTGGTGGCCCGCGCGAGGTCGGGGGCGGTATCGACCAGGGTGCCGTCCAGATCGAAGAGCAAGACTTCGGGGAGCGAGTCGGCAACCGTCATGGCATCTCCCGTCGGCAGTGCATCAGGTAGTTGACCGATACGTCACGTTCGGACAGCCGGTAGCGCTGGGTCAGCGGCTGGTAGATGATACCGTTCTGCTCTCGGACCGAGAGGCCCGCCTCGCGGCACCAGCCGGCCAGCTCCGAGGGGCGGATGAACCGGGCATAGTCATGGGTGCCCCGGGGCAGCATCCGCAGCAGATACTCGGCCCCGAGAATGGCCAGGGCATAGGCCTTGGGGTGTCGATTGAGCGTCGAGAAGATGACCTGCCCCCCCGGCTTGACGAGGGTCGCACAGGCGCGCACCACCGAGGCGGGGTCGGGCACGTGCTCGAGCATTTCCAGGCAGGTCACCACCTCGAATTCCCCGGGGTGTGTGCGGGCCAGTTCCTCTACACTGAGGCAACGATAGTCGACGCTGACCCCGGCCTGCTCGGCATGCTGCCGGGCCACGGCCAGCGGGGCCTCGCCCAGGTCGATGCCGGTGACCTCGGCCCCGCGATGGGCCATGGCCTCGGCCAGGATGCCTCCACCGCAGCCCACGTCCAGCACCCGGCGCCCCGCCAGGCCCACGCGGGCATCGATGAAGTCCAGGCGCAGTGGATTGATGTCATGCAGTGGCTTGAATTCCCCGTGCGGATCCCACCAACGATCGGCCAGGGACGCGAACTTGGCGATTTCCGCCGGGTCGACATTGCCCGTTTCCGGGGCGCTTGCAGTCATCTGAGGTCTCCATGGGTGGTACCATCCCGCCAGCGTGTCAGGCCGGGCCGCTTTCGGTATCATGCCCCATTCTACCCGCTCCCGGAGCCGCATTCCCATGCCCTCCCAGAACGACGGCCTCCGGGCCATCCGACATGACAAGGACCGCATCATGATCAACAAGGCCGTTCTCCCTGTGGCCGGTTTCGGTACCCGCTGCCTACCGGCCTCCAAAGCGATTCCCAAGGAGATGATCACCATCGTCGATCGTCCGGTGATCCAGTATGTGGTCCAGGAGGCCATCGAGGCCGGCATCCGGGATATCGTGCTGGTCACCCATGGCACCAAGACCGCCATCGAGAACCATTTCGACAAGCACTTCGAGCTCGAGACGAGCCTCGAAGCCAAGGGCAAGCACGAGCTGCTCGAGGAACTGCGCTCCATCGTGCCGGCCGATGTCAATATCATCAGCATCCGCCAGCCGGAACCGCTGGGCCTGGGCCATGCCGTGCTCTGTGCGCGTCCCATCGTCGGGGATGACGAACCGTTCGCCGTGCTGTTGCCGGACGTGCTGGTGGATGACGCGGGCCTCGCGTCCAATGACCTGGCGGGCATGATCGAGGCCTATGAACGGACCCAGCGTACGCAACTGATGGTCGAAGAGGTCCCTCACGCGATGGTTCACAAGTATGGCATCGTGGCCCCCGAAGGCCAGCCGCCGGCGCCAGGGGCTTCCTGTCCCCTGACCGGTCTGGTGGAAAAGCCCCCCATCGACGAGGCTCCCTCCGACCTGGCGGTGATCGGGCGTTACGTCCTGCCGGGGCGCATCTTCGCGCTGCTCGCCGACACGCCGCCGGGGGCCGGCAACGAGATCCAACTAACCGACGCCCTCGAGCGCCTCCGCCAGGCCGAGGGTGTGGATGCCTGGCGCATGCGTGGCAAGACCTATGACTGCGGCCACCAGCTCGGTTATCTCGAGGCAATTCTGGCCTATGGCCGCCGCCATCGCCGCTATGGCCAGGGGTTCCGTGAGCTATTGACCCGTTACGCCGGCGAGGCCTGAGACCATGCGTATCCTGATCCATGGCAGTGAGATGGCCGCGGCCACCGCCGCGGCAGCGCTTTCCTGGGTGGGGCACCGGGTCGCCTGGATGCCCCACGCCGCCGCCGACTGGTCGACCCTGTCCGCCAGTGGCTGGCTGGCCAGCGAGCCGCAACTGCTGGCCCATCTGGAGGAAGGGCTTGAGGAAGGCAGCCTGAGGCTGCTCACTCCCTCATCCGAGGGGATCTTCGAGGACCCCGTGGAATGCCTGTGGCTTTCCCTGTCGCCGGAGCAGCGTGTTGACGCGGCCGCCTTCGCCGAGCAGGCCGCCGGCTGGCTCGCCGAGGAGGCGGTGCTGGTCAACAATTCCACCTTCCCGGTGGGCGAAACCGAGCTGCTGGAAGCACGCCTCGGGGCAGGGTGCCGGGCCGTGGCCCTGGCCGACATGCTGGAAGAGGGGCGCGCCTGGGAGACCTTCACCCGCCCCAGCCGCTGGCTTCTAGGGTGCGACGACGATGGCGCTGAACACCGGGTGCGGGAACTGCTGCGCGCCTTCAACCGCCGCCGCGAGGTGTTCCAGCGCATGCCCCGGCGCGCCGCCGAGCTGACCAAGCTGGCGATCAACGGCATGCTGGCGACCCGCATCAGCTACATGAACGAGATCGCCGGTCTGGCGGACAGCCTCGGGGTGGACGTCGAGCATGTTCGGCAGGGCATGGGGGCCGACAGCCGGATCGGCTATGAGTATCTCTACCCGGGCTGCGGTTTCGGCGGGCCCAACTTTTCCCGGGACCTGATGCGGCTGGCCGACGTGCAATCGGCCAGCGGTCGCCACTCGGCGCTGCTCGACCAGGTGCTCGATATCAACGAACACAAGAAGGAGACGCTGTTCCGCAAGCTGTGGGCGCATTTCCACGGGCGGCTCGACGGCCGGACGGTGGCCATCTGGGGGGCCGCCTTCAAGCCCGGCACGGCGCGCATCGACCATGCTCCGGTGCTGACGCTGCTGCGCAGCCTCTGGGCCCAGGGGGTGCGGGTCCGCCTGCATGATCCGGCGGCGATTCCCGCGGTGCTGGCCGAGGTCGGCGAGCACCCGCTGCTCGAGGTATTCGAGGGCGATCCGCTGGAGCCCTGCGAGGGGGCCGATGCCCTGATGCTGGTGACCGAGTGGAAGACCTACTGGAACCCTGACTGGTCGCGGTTGGCCGATCGGCTGGGCGAACGACTGCTGCTCGATGGACGCAATATCTACGACCCGCGGCATGTGGCCGCCTGCGGCCTTCACTACCGGGGTATCGGACGGCGCGCCGACCCTTGAGCCAGAGCCTGCCTCGCGATGCGAAGGCAGACCGCCGGTCGCAAGCGGCCCCGCCAGTTGGCGGGGCCGCTTGCGGTCAACGGCGCGGCGCCAGGGGCGCCGGCCGATCAGCTGAAGTTCTGGGCGACAAAGTCCCAGTTGAGGACGTTCCAGACGTTCTCGAGGTACTTGGGACGTGCGTTGCGGTAATCGATGTAGTAGGCATGCTCCCACACATCGATGGTCAGCAGCGGGGTCTGGCCATGGGCGATGGGGGTGTCGGCGTTGCTGGTATTGACGATGTCCACGCCGCCATCATCGGTCTTGATCAGCCAGGTCCAACCGGAGCCGAAGTTGCCCGCGGCCTGGGTGTTGAAGGTCTCCTTGAACTTGTCGAAGGAGCCGAACTTGGCGGTGATGGCGTCGGCCAGGGCGCCGCTCGGCTCACCGCCACCGTTGGGCGACAGGCAATGCCAGTAGAAGGTATGGTTCCAGACCTGAGCGGCCTGATTGAAGAGGCCGCCGGAGGAGGACTTGATGATCTCCTCGAGGGACTTGTTGGCGTCGTCGGTGCCGTCGGTCAGCTCGTTGAGCTTATTGACGTAGGTCTGGTGGTGCTTGCCGTAGTGATACTCGAGGGTCTCGGCAGAGATATGCGGTTCCAGTGCATTCTTCTCGTACGGCAGTGCAGGCAGTTCGAATGCCATCTATGGTATCTCCTCGTCGTCAACGGTAGCGGGTCAGGGACCCAGGCTTCTGGTGTCATTCCCGGAAGTTCAAGGCCGACGCTCCTTCGTTGGCCATCGTCCGTGCGCTTCCCAGGGAAAAAACCTTACACTATCAGGAAGCTGTGTAAGTGAAGCCACGGCATCATATCACCCGGGTCAGGGTCCGCCAATTCCGATTGGCAGGCTCGGTCTTGGGGACCCGTTTCGTCCGGCCGGCCGTATGTGCCAGGTCGTCACCGCCCGAGAAGGAGTTCGTCCATGGCAGAGCGCCCGGAGGACCACCGGTATTCACGGCCGATCGTTCCGGACCCGGAAGCCAGTCTGACCGTACCTCGTCAGCCTGTGTCACGGGCCCCGAGCGTCTGGCCTTCCTGGCTGCTGGCGGGGCTGGTCGTGGCCCTCGCGGCGTTGGCATGGCTGGGTTGGGAGGAGCGCCAACGTTTCCAGCGCGAGATCGCTCGCCTCTCCGGCGAGATGTCCAACGTCCATGCCCGTTTCGATGCCGAGGAGGGGCGTGGCGAGGCCCTGGTCGACCTTCGGGAGCGCCTCACCTCGCTGGAGGAGGCGCAGCAGGCGCGTGACACCCGTCTCACCGAGGCACTGAGCGCGAACGAGCAGCGGGCTTCCGCCCTGGCCGAGGTGCGTCAGGCGCTTGCCGAGGTCGAGGCGCGTCTCTCCCGCCTGGCGGAACAGGCCGAGAGCCGTGACGCCACCCTGGTCGCGGTGCGTGACTCGCTGGACGCCCTGGAGCGTGCCGGGGAAGAGGGCCGAGGCACTCTGCAGTCGAGCCTGAACGGTCTCGAGGAAACACTGTCCGACACACGGTCGCGCCTGACGGCGGTCGAGCGTCAGCAGGCCGACCGGTTGGACGCGTTCGACGCACGCCTGGCCGAGCTGGCCAGTGACGTTGAAGCCCTGACCAGTTCACGCCAAGATGAGGCCAGCCGACGCGAGGCACTGGTCGAGCGTCTTGCGGCCATGGAGAGCGAGCTGCGCCAGCTGCGCCAGGCGCAGCTCGCCCTGAGTGCCCAACTGGAAGTCCTGCGTCAGTGACGCGACGCCCGACAGGAACCCCTCGAATTATGAACAAGCGTATGTTCACCCGTCTGGGGGTCGCGGCCCTGTGCCTGGGCATGTCTCCCTCCACCTTGGGGCTCGATGCCCGGATCAAGGGGGTCGACGGGGAGGTGGCCGACAACATCCAGGCCTATCTCGAGGATCTGGAGGCGGCCCAGTACCGCCCCTCGCGCCTACGCAGCGAGGTCCTGCGTCGGGTCCGGGAAGCCATGCGGGTGTTCGGTTACTACGAACCCGAGCTGTCGCTCTCCCTGGACGACCCGCAGGACCCCGAGCGCGTCACCCTGACCATCGAGCCCGGTGAGCCGGTGACCATCGAGGTGCTCGAGCTGACGGTGACCGGTGACGCGCGCGATGACGACCCCTTCCAGGAGGCCCTGGCGGCCTTTCCCCTGGAGGTGGGCGACCCCTTGCGTCATGCGCCCTTCGACAGCCTGCGCAGCCGCCTCGCCGGCCTGGCTCTGGAACGTGGCTTCTTCGGCTGGCGATTCACCGAACGGCGCATGGAGGTGCGGCCCTGGGCCGGCAGTGCCCGGCTCTATCTGTCCCTGGACAGCGGGCCTCGTCATCGTTTCGGTGACATCCATTTCCAGGGTCACCACATCGAGGAAGAGCGGTTGAAGCGCCTAGCGCCCTTCGATGCAGGCGCTCCCTATCTGGCCACCGACTTGGCCCTCTTCAACCAGCAACTGGGACAGACCGAGTGGTTCGCCACCGTCAGCGTGCGGCCCCGACTCGACAGCGAACGAGGGCGTCTCGCCCTGGAGGAGCAGGCGCCTCTTGGATGGTGGCAGGCCCTGGATGTGGAAGGCGCGGGCATCGCCCCGCCTTCGTCGCCACGGATCGCCGCGGAGGCCCTGGTAGCGTCGGCTACCCTCAATACCCCGGCTAAGCCGCGTGTGCCCATCGACGTGGTGGTCACGCCGGCCGACCGTCATCAGTTCGAACTCGGTCTGGGCTATGCCACCGACGTAGGACCGCGGGTCCGCCTCACCTGGGACCAGCCCTGGATCAACCGCTATGGGCATAGCCTGTCGCATGACCTCTACCTGTCCGGCCCCGAGCAGCAGTTCAGCGGTACCTACGAGATGCCGCTGGATGACCCACTGCGCGATCTCTACCGCCTGCAGTATGGCGTGCGCAGCAAGGACAACGAGGACACGCGCACCCTCGAGAGCACGGTGGAGGTAGGCCGTCTGTGGAAGTTCGACAACGACTGGGAACAGCTGGTCTATTTGCGTGGCACCTACGAGGACTTCACCCAGGCGGGCGTCTCCAACCAGGTGCTGCTGCTTTATCCCGGGATCCGCTGGTCGCGGACCCGCACTCGCAACCCGACCTTTCCTACCTGGGGCGACCGGCAGCGCCTCTCCGTCGAGTACTCCAGCGACGCCTGGGGGTCGGATGCCGAGTTCCTGCGCCTTACCGGCAACACCGAGTGGATCCGTATGCTCGGTGAGCATAACCGCTTCGTCGGCCGCGTCGGCCTTGGCAGCATCGTCACCGACGACTTCCGCGATGTGCCTCCCTCGCTGCGCTTCTTCACCGGCGGTGACCGCAGCGTCAGGGGCTATGCCTACGAGAGCCTGGCCCCCGAGGACGACGACGGGGAGCTGATCGGCGGCGAGCAGCTACTGACCGCCAGCCTCGAGGCCCAGCGGCGCATCACCGGCCCCTGGTGGGGCGCCGCCTTCGTGGATACCGGTGACGCCTTCACCGACTGGGGGCCCGAGGCGCTCAAGACCGGCGCCGGCCTCGGCGTGCGCTGGATCTCACCGGTCGGCCCGATTCGACTCGATATCGCCCATCCCTTCGATCATGAGGATGCCTTTCGCATTCACTTTGCCATCGGTCCCGAATTCTGAGAGCGCCCCTTTGAGAGCACGTCCCCTGATCTGGGCCTTGGCCCGCCTTTTCATCCTCTTGCCGCTGTGGCTGCTCGGCCTGCTGCTGCTGCTGCTCGGCCTGGCCCTGTCGCCCTGGGGATTCGGTGTCCTCGCGACCCAGGGGGAGCGGCTGGGGCTCTATGAACTGGAGACCATCCACGGCGCCCCGCTGGACACCCTGGTCGTGGAAGGCCTGCGCCTCGAGGCCGGGATGACGCGCATCGCCGTGTCCCGCTTCGAGCTGGCCTGGGCGGAGGACTGCCTGCTCGATGGGCGGCTGTGTATCGATACCCTCGCCCTGGACGGGGCCCGTCTCCGGCTCGGCCAGGCAGAGCCTTCGCCGGAGGCGCCGTCCGCCGAGACGAGTGAGTCGCCGGGGGCGGTCGCGCTGCCGTTCCCCGTGGCGCTGCGCTCGCTTGCGCTCACCGACGTGTCACTGCGCCTGGCCGATGGTACCCACCTGACCTGGGAGCGCTTCACCAGCGGCGCCGTGGCCGAACAGGACACCCTGACGCTGCTGCCGACCCGGCTCGTCGGCACCCGCCTGACGCTACCGCTCTCGCCCGGGACCAGGCTCTCGTTGAGCGAGGCCGAACAGGAGGAGACACGCCTCTCCGCCACCGCCATCGATGCCGCCATCGCCGCGCGCTCGCCGTTGCCCGCGGCCATCGCCGCCGAGCAGCAGGGCATGAGTGCCACGCCACTGGCCGAACAACCGCGACGCGACCTGCCCGACATCACGCTGCCTCTGGCGGTGGAGGTCCCGGAGCTGGTGGTAGAGGACACCGTGATCGACGGCGCCGTGGCGTATCGGGTGGAGCGCTTGCTGCTGCGGCTCTTTGCGCGCGAGCACCGGGTCACCCTCGAGCCTCTGGCCGTGGCCACGCCCGATGCCGATGCCGAATTGGAAGCCAGCATCGAGCTGCGTGACGACTACCCGCTCCGGGCCCGGCTGGCCACCGACCTCACCCTGCCAGAACGCCTGCCCGCCCTGGCCGGGGAGCGCATCGAACTAGACCTGGCCGGCAGCCTGGCCGACCTGCAGGTCGACCTTACGGCCACCGGCCCGGTTGAGGCCCACCTCGCGGGTCGCCTGGATGTCCTGGACCCGACGCTACCCTTCAATGTCGCGCTTACCAGCGACGCCCTGCAGTGGCCACTGCCCGGCGCCGAGCAGGTGCCGCCGGAAGACGCCGCGCCGGCCGAGAAGGCTGCTGCCAGCACCGATGACGAAGCAGGTGTCACGCCGCCGCCATGGCGGGTCGAGGCGCTCTCGGCCCGAGTGGAGGGGAGCCTGACCGGCTATCATGCCGCCGTGTCGCTCCAGGCCGAAGGCCCCGAGCTGCCGCGGATGCGTCTGGCCCTGACCGGCGACGGCGACCTTGAGCATTTCGCCTGGACCCCGCTGGCCCTGACCCTGATCCCGGGCGATGCCTCGCTGGTGAGCCGGGGGCGCGCCGACTGGTCCGATGGCCTCGACATGGACGCCCTGATGCGGCTGGACAACCTCGACCCCGGCCGCTTCGTGGACGGCTTCGACGGGCGACTCGACGGTGACGTGGCGCTGGCCTTCCGTCAGCAGGAGGACGGTTGGCGGGTTCAGGTGCCCACCCTGGACGTGACTGGCACGCTGGCCGAGCGCGACCTCTCGCTCAAGGCGAGCCTGGCCGGCAACAGCGACCTGCAGTGGCGGGTCGACACCCTCGACTTCCGCCAGGGCGACAACCGGGTCAGCGCCTCGGGGACCGTCAGCGACACCATCCTCGACCTGGCCGGCGATATTGACCTGCCCTCACTCGACAGCCTCTACCCGGCGCTGGACGGTCGCCTGACCGGGCGCTTCACGACCGCTGGCCGCCTCGATGCCCCTGAGCTCGACCTGACCCTGACAGGCCGTGAGTTGGCCTTCGCCGAGCATCGGGTGGCTCGCCTCGATATCGACGGCGAGGTCGCCGGCCTCGAGGACCCCCAGCTGACGGTGACGCTGACGGCGGGTGACCTGGCCGTGGCCGGGCAGCGCCTGACGTCCCTGGACTTGGCGCTGGACGGCCGGCTTTCCGATCACCGGCTGCGGCTCGCTGCCGATGCCGCAGCGGGCATGCCGGTCTCGCGGTTGGCTCTGGCCCTGGCGGGAGGCCTCGACAGCCAGCGCGAGCGCTATCGAGGCGAGCTCATGTCGCTGGACGTGGACAGCGAGGTCGGGAATCTGCGCCTGGCCGAGGGCCTGGCCTTCGAGGCGAATCTTCCCGCGGCCGCGGTCAGCGTGGCGCCGTTCTGCCTGCGCCGCCAGCAGGGTGGTGCACTCTGCCTGGTCGAGCCCCTGGAGGCCTCGGCCGAGCAGGGCGGCGTGGTGCTCGCCCTGCGCGAGCTGCCGATGGACCCGTTGACGACGGTCATGCCGCCCGGCTGGTCCATCGAGGGGCGTAGCGAAGGCAATGTCCGCCTGGCCTGGTCGCAGGGAGGCGCGAGCTGGCAGGCCGAGGCCGATCTGGCCAGCCAGGCCGATATCCGCGGTGAGGATGCCTACGGGCAACCCTGGTCGGTGCCGGGCACGAGCCTGGACCTGACCCTCGCCGCCAGCGAGACCCGCGCCGACCTGGCCGTGGCATTGGGCCTGGCCGACCGTGGCGAGCTCGACCTGGACCTGGCGATACAGGATCCGCTGGGGGCCGGCCGTCTCGACGGTCGGCTGCGCGTCCAGGACCTGCGTCTGGCCCCCTACCGCCCGCTGGCGGCGGGGCTCGACTCCCTGGCCGGTGGCCTCGACGGCGACATCCGCCTTTTGGGCAGCCGCGAGACACCGCGTCTCGACGGCCGGCTGACCCTGAGCGGCCTGCAGGCGGCGGGCCTAGGTCTGCCCATCGAAGTCCGTGACGGCGAGCTGACGGTCGAGCTCGACGGCGACCGAGCCGATATCGACGGCTTTCTGGCCGCCGAACGCGGTCGGCTGAACATCAGCGGTGGCGCCCGCTGGCCCTCCCTGCAGACCTGGCAGGCCAACCTCGATCTGCAGGCCCGGGAGGCCCCGTTGCAGGCGGCGCTGCCGGGCTTCGGTCGGCTGCGTCTGGCCCCCGACCTGCGTATCCGTGCCAATCCCGAGCGCCTGCAGGTGCGCGGCGAGGTGCAGATCCCCTGGGCGCGCCTGGAGGTCGGTGACGTACCGGCCACGGCCATGGCACCGAGTCCCGACGAGGTGATCATCACCCGGGAAGAGGACCAGCAGCAAGCCCAGGCGACCCCGCAGGACGCCCCGGGGGCCGACACCGCCGAGCGACTGGCCGAGGCCGGCATGGCCGTGGACGTGCGGATCACCCTGGTGCTGGGACCGGACATGCAGCTGTCGGCCTATGGACTGGAATCCTCGCTAGAAGGCAACCTCGAGGTGCAACAGAGCAGCGGGCCGGTGCAACTGTTCGGCGATGTCAGTCTGGTAGATGGCCGCTTTCGTGCCTTTGGCCAGGATCTGTTCATCCGCGAGGGACTGATCCTGTTCAGCGGCCCCCCGGGCCAGCCACTGCTCGATTTCGAGGCCATCCGCAATCCGGCCGCGACCCAGGACGAGGTGATCGCCGGCCTGCGCGTGACCGGTCCGGCCGCCTCACCGCGGCTGGAGATCTTCTCCGAGCCGGCCATGGATGAGGCCCGCGCGCTCTCCTACCTGCTACGCGGCCGGGCCCCGGACGACAGCGGTGGGGCAGACGGGGCATTGACCTCGGCGCTGATCGGGCTGACCATCGGCCAGACCGGGGGCGCGGTAGGGGCGCTCGGCGAGGCCTTCGGCATTCAGGACCTGAGCCTCGAGACCGCCGGCAGCGGGGAGGAGAGCCAGGTGGTGGTGACCGGCAACCTCACCGACCGGCTGAGCGTCGGCTACGGGGTGGGGGTCTTCTCGCCGATCGCCGAGCTGACGCTGCGCTATCAGCTGTGGCGAAACCTTTATGTGGAGGCGGTGTCCGGAGTGTCGCAGGCGGTCGACCTGGTCTATCGCTTCAGCCTGCCGGGCAATCCGCCCGATCCCTGATATTAGCGACAAGGAGATCTCGATGCCCCTGCATCCCGTCCATGCGCCCGAAGGGCGCAACACCCCGATGCCGATCAGCGGCATTCATCGGGTCAACGGCCACGCCATGCAGCCTCCCTGGCCGGATGGCATGGAGGAGATCGTGCTGGGCCTGGGCTGCTTCTGGGGTGCCGAACGGCTGTTCTGGCAACAGCCCGGTGTCCACGTCACGGCGGTAGGCTACGCCGGCGGGGCGACGCCCAACCCCACCTATCGGGAGACCTGCACCGGCCTGACCGGCCATGCCGAGGTGGTGCGGGTGGTCTTCGACCCGACGGTGGTCGATCGGGAGACCCTGCTGCGTCTGTTCTGGGAGGCCCATGACCCGACCCAGGGCGATCGCCAGGGCAACGATATCGGTCCCCAGTACCGCTCGCTCATCCTCACCACCACGCCGGCCCAGCAAGCGGCGGCCGAACGTAGCCGCGAGGCCTACCAGCGGGCCCTGTCGCGGGCCGGCAAGGGCACCATTACCACCGGGATCGAACCGCTTACGACCTTCTACTATGCCGAGGAAGCTCACCAGCAGTACCTGGCGAAGCACCCGGGCGGCTACTGTGGCCTGAGGGGCACCGGCGTCGGCTGCCCGATCGGTTGATCCCCGAGCGCCTCGCCGGCGGGATATCGGCGTCATGAAGGCGACTCGGCGAGGCTAGTGCCGAAGCCGCGCCAGCCGCACCTTAAGGCCGTTCATTTCATCGCTCAGGTAATCGGCGTCGAACTCGGCTTCCGCGATCAACCGTTGCGGATCATGGACCTCGACATGATCACGATGCTTCTTCAGCACGCCATCCTCCTCCAGCGTCTTGAGGATGCGATTGATGTGCACCGGCGACAGGCCCAGTATGTTGCCCAGCAGACGCTGGGAAACGGGAAACTCGAATGACGCCAGCTCGACGTGCTGCACCTTGTCGAGGCGGAAGAAGGTCTCGATCATGAAATGCAGGACCCGTGAGCGCGCACTGCGATGGAGGGTGATCAGCATCCGCTCGGTGAGCAGGGCTTCCTGACGGCTGATGTTGGCAAACAGGGCGATCGCCAGGGGCGTGGAGGCCTCGATGATATCGACGATATTCTCGTGAGGGAAAGACTGGACCATGCCCCGGGTAATCATGCTGGCCTCGGTCACGTGGCGCATGAAGGTGAATTCCCTGAGCCCGATGATATCACCGGGCAGCAGCAACTCGATCACCTGCTGGTCGCCGTCTACGGTGCAACGGACGGTGCAGGCCCAACCACTCTGCAGGATGAACAGCTCACCGACCTTGGTGCGGGGGCGCCAGAACCGCTCATTCTTCGCGGCGGATTGGGGATGCTGCTCGAACCCGGCCAGCAGCCGTATCTCCGATTCGCTCAGCTCGACATGGCGTCCCATGGTGGTCTGGAGGAGGCTCATGCCAGGCGCCCTCGGCTAGGGGATGGGCGATATGTATGGATGTATCGACTCCTTGAGGTCGTCGGACGCTGCCGGGATGGCAGTTCGCATCCCTTCAGTCTAGTTGCGGTCGCCGGAACCCTCCATGCGATATCGGGCCGGGAACAGGACCGGCGAGAAGGCGAGGGCAGATCAATCCATCGATGTCTAGGGGGTAGCGGCCCCGGGATGTCCTGGCCGGGGACGCCGTCCGCCGAGGCCCCCGCGTCGGGAAGCATGCCTGACCGCGGGCCGCATGATCTCACGAGGCGGGCAGGGCAGAGCCGGCAGCTGACCCTCGGCTTCCTGGAGGATCTGAAACTGTGACCGGGCCTGGCCAATGCAGGCATTCAACCAGCCATGCAGGTCGGGGGTACCATTGCACGCCTGCAGATGCTCATAGAAGCGTCGTGACCGCCACTCCTCGAGCAATGCCCGGCTGAGCTCATGGGCCGCCACATCATCATCGTGGATGAAGAAGGGAGACTGTATGGCGGGGGGCTGCCAGGCCTGGGTGGCCGGGTCCCGAAGCACGGGCTCACGGATCGGCAGCGACGCCGCCGCTTCGATCAGGGCCTTGACCCGCTGCTGACTCTCGCCGGCCAGGGCCTGCATGAGCTTGCTGATGCCGCGGTGATAGGTCAAGAAGCGCAGGGACAGCCAGCGATAACGATGGTACTCGTGGCGTTCATGGTCATTGGCCAGCGCCAGAAGCTCCTCGGTCAAGGTGATAACGCAGGGTGGCTGTCCTGTCTTGATGAGCGGGTGATCGTCTCGGCTGGTAACACGTGGCGTGCTCACGATTTGCCCCACCTCTTTGTAGGTTGTGCTATCCGGGCTAGCACCGCGGTCGCGTAGACCGTCGCGTGCCAGGGGTTGGGGTCAGGTTAGGAAATAACGCCGTCGGCGTCTGCTAACATGAGTTAATTACTTTTTTTTTACCCTCACCAGGACGCCTCATCGGGGTCCAGGGCGGCGCGGATGGCGGCCGTCGTCGACTGCCAGTCATCCAGCTGCTGGCCGACCCGACGCGCCAGCCAGCTGGCCAGACGTCCCTGGCGCCATTCCACGAACCCCACATGGCCCCCGTGGTGGGCGACCTCCACGTGGACCGGAAACGCAGGAGCCGGCAGCCGCGCGAAGAGCGCCGGCGGCATGAAGGGATCGTCGTCGGCGTGGATCAGCAGCGTCGGCAGCTCGAGATCCCCCAGTAGCGGCCCCGCGGATGCCCGCCGGTAGTAGTCCTCGGCGTCGGCGAAACCGTGCAGCGGGGCCGTGATCGCATCGTCATAGGCCCGCAGGCTGTCGAGCTTTCCCAGCGCCCCAGGCGTCAGTGCCAGCGGCAGCTCGCCGCGCGCCAGGCGCCTTGCCACCTTGCGCTTCAGCGAGGCCAGGAGGTGGCGCTCATAGAGCCGGGCGACGCCATGTCGCAGGGCGTCGGCAGAGGCGGCGAGGTCCAGGGGCGCGCCGATGGCGATGACCCCGGTCAGGTCGAGACCGTCCCCGCCCTCTTCCGCTACCAGCTTGATCAGCATGTTGGCGCCCAGGGAGACACCAACCGCCACGCGCAGGGCGCGAGGATAGCGGCGAGCCAGTCGCGTCAGCAGCCAATGGGCATCGGCGGTATCGCCGCTGTGGTAGGCCCGGGGCAGGCGATTGGGCAAGGCGCCACAGCCGCGGAAGTGCATGAGTACCGCGCGCCAGCCGCGGCGTGCGGCCGCATGTAGCAGATGACGCGCGTAGGGCGAGTGCACCGAGCCTTCGAGGCCGTGGAAGAGCACGAACACAGGCGCGGTGTCATCCGGTGGCTCGCTGGCCCAGGCCAGCTCGACGAAGTCGCCATCGGGCAAGGTCAGGATCTCCGTCCTCCCCAAGAAGGCGGGCCGTGGCAGGCAGCGCGGCAGCAGGGTCTGGATATGCCGGTTGGCGAGTCCCGGTGGAGGACGGAAGTCGGCGATGTGCATCGTGTGCGTGTCGATCGGCGCCTCGCGAAGTCGGCCGAGACGCCAGGCGCCCGACGAAGGATGGCGTCGGGCCAGGCAGGTTCAGTCGTTGTCGGCGGGCGTGACGCGGTCGATACGATACAGGGTGGCGACCTGGTCGAGGCCATGGACACTGCAGTCGAGGTCGGTGATCCGACCATCGCTCAGGCCATAGACCCAGCCGTGGACCGAGAGCGACTGACCGCGCTGCCAGGCGCGTTGGATGATCTTGGTGCGACAGAGGTTATTGACCTGGGCCTCGACATTGAGCTCGCACATGCGATCGACCTGCTGGTCCAGGGGCAGGGGCTCCAGGGCCTCACGATGGTGGCTATAGAGCTCCCGTACCGAGTGCAGCCAGTAGTCGACGATGCCGCATTCGCCGCCGGTGACCGCGGCTCGTACGCCACCACAGCCATAGTGGCCGACGATCATGATATGGCGCACCTTGAGCACGTCGACGGCGAATTGCACCACCGACAGCGCATTCATGTCGTTGTGGTGGAGCAGGTTGGCCACGTTGCGATGCACGAAGACCTCGCCGGGGGGCAGATCGATGATCTGGTTGGCCGGGACACGGCTGTCGGAGCAGCCGATCCACAGGTAGTCGGGCGTCTGCTGGCGGGCCAGGCGGGCGAAGAAGTCCGGATCGTCGTGACACATCTGCGCCGCCCAGGCGCGGTTGTTCTCCAGCAGGGTTTCGATGTCGTGCTTCATGAGGGCAAAGACTCCGGAAACGGCCATCCCGGCTGGTGCAGGGAGGAGGTTAAAGCGGGATGTGTCATCTTTTAACGCTCTCGGCCAAAGGGGTCAACCGTCTCCCGGGCACGCGGGTGGACTGGTATGATCCCGGGCAGTGTTCACACCGGGCCTGACCAGGCCCGCCTCACCGACAGGAGACTCCCGTGTCAGACTTCGACTACGACCTTTTCGTCATCGGCGCCGGCTCCGGTGGCGTGCGTGCCGCCCGGACCGCCGCCGCCACCGGCGCCCGGGTCGCCGTGGCCGAGGATCGCTACCTGGGCGGTACCTGTGTCAATGTCGGGTGCGTGCCCAAGAAGCTCTACTCCTATGCCGCCCACTTCCATGATGCCTTCGAGGATGCCGGCGGTTTCGGCTGGCACCTGACCGAGGCACCGCGCTTCGACTGGGCGACCCTGCGCGATAACAAGATCGGTGAGATCAAGCGGCTCAATGACATCTATGGGCGGCTGCTGGACAGTGCCGGGGTGCGGCTGATCAATGGCCGTGCCCGGGTGCGCGACGCGCATCACGTGGAGGTCAACGGGGAGTGCTTCAGCGCCGGGAAGATCCTAGTGGCGGTGGGTGGCTGGCCTTGGGTACCGGACTTCCCCGGCAGTCACCTGACCGTGAATTCCAATCAGGTCTTCGACCTGGCGACCTTTCCGGAGCGCTTCCTGGTCCTGGGCGGAGGGTACATTGCGGTGGAGTTCGCGAGCATCTTCAACGGCCTGGGCAGTGAGACCCACCTGATCTACCGAGGCGAGCTGTTCCTGCGTGGCTTCGACCACGAGGTCCGCGAGTTCACCCGCGACGAGATGGCCAAGAAGGGCGTCCACCTGCACTTCGAGACCCACATCGCCTCGATCGAACCGGTCGCGGGCGGTCTGCTGGTGAGCATGACCAGCGGCGAGCAGCTTGAGGTGGACGCGGTGCTGGCCGCCACCGGGCGACATCCGCACCTGGCCGGTCTGGGGCTGGACGCGTTGGGAGTCGCGCTGACCGACAGTGGCCATCTCGAGGTCAACGAGCGCTTCGAGACCTCGGTGCCGTCGATCCTGGCGCTGGGCGACGTCACCGGAGAGCCGGAACTCACCCCGGTGGCGCTGGCCGAGGCCATGCAGCTAGTCCGACACCACTTCGAGGACGGCGAGCCGGCCCCCCTGGACTATGCCCACATCCCCACCGCCGTGTTCTGCCACCCCAATATTGGCACCGTGGGCCTCTCCGAGGAGGCGGCCCGCAACCAGCATAGCGAGATTCGCGTTTATACGGCCGACTTCCGGCCCATGAAGCATACCCTCTCCGGCAGCAACGAGCGTTGTCTGATGAAGTTGATCGTCGACGCGGCCAGTGACGTGGTGGTCGGTGCCCATATGGTGGGCGAGGAGGCCGGTGAGGTGATCCAGGGCATCGCCATCGCCGTGCGGGCCGGACTGACCAAGGCCGACTTCGACGCCACCGTGGGTATCCATCCCACCGGAGCGGAGGAGTTCGTCACCATGCGCAGCCCGACCCGGACCTGATCCCTCGGCTCACCCGGCAGGCCAGAGGCCAGCCCAGGATGGCCCCGGGCGCGTCTGGTCGGGCGAGGGCAGGGAAGTGGACTAGACTCTGGAAGGGCAGGGGCGGCTTTCCCGCGGTGATGCCCCCGCATAGCATAATTTTTCATTATGGATCTCCGTCAGCAGGATAATCAGCGTTTTGAAAAGCTAATAAGCCACTGTTATAATCCTTCACCAAATTCGCTACAGCGAAGCATAAACATGAACGCAACCTCCGAGCCCTTCACTCCCTCCGCCGCCCTGGCACGCCCCTCCGTGGCCGATGCCGTGGTCGGCCATGATTCGGCACCGCTGTTCATCCGCAAGCCTAACCCCGACGATGGCTGGGGGGTCTACGAACTGGTCAAGTCTTGTCCGCCGCTGGACGTGAACTCGGCCTATGCCTACCTGCTGCTGGCCACCCAGTTTCGCGACAGCTGTGCCGTGGCCACCAACACCGAAGGCGAGATCGTCGGCTTCGTCTCCGGCTATGTGAAGAGCAATGCCCCCGACACCTATTTCCTCTGGCAGGTCGCCGTGGGCGAGAAGGCGCGCGGCACCGGCCTGGCCCGCCGCCTGGTAGAAGCCGTCATGTCGCGTCCCGAGATGGCCGAAGTACACCATCTCGAGACCACCATCACCCCGGACAACCAGGCGTCCTGGGGGCTGTTTCGTCGCCTGGCGGATCGCTGGCAGGCCCCTCTGAACAGCCGGGAATACTTCTCTACCGATCAGCTCGGTGGCGAGCACGATCCCGAGAACCTGGTCCGCATCGGGCCTTTCCAGACCGATCGCATCTGAAGCGCGCATCCTTGCTGCCTCCCTGGCTGCCGAGCAGCCGGGGCGGTCGGCGATGTCTTGTCCTTTCATTTTACCCTTCACCCTTTCAATGCCCTGGAGGGCACAACAGGAGGTCGTAATGCAGACCCAGATCCTCGAACGCATGGAGTCCGATGTCCGGACCTATTCCCGTTCCTTTCCGGTTGTCTTCACCAAGGCGCAGAATGCCCGCCTGACCGATGAAAGCGGCCGTGAGTACATCGACTTCCTGGCCGGTGCCGGCACCCTGAACTACGGCCACAACAACCCGCACATCAAGCAAGCGCTGGTCGACTACCTGGCCAGCGACGGCATCGTCCATGGCCTGGACTTCTGGACCGCCGCCAAGCGTGACTACCTGGAGACCCTGGAAACGGTGATCCTCAAGCCGCGCGGCCTGGACTACAAGGTCCACTTCCCGGGGCCGACCGGCACCAATGCCGTCGAGGCCGCCATTCGCCTGGCCCGTGTGGCCAAGGGGCGTCACAACATCGTGACCTTTACCAACGGTTTCCACGGCGTGACCATGGGCGCCCTGGCCACGACCGGCAACCGCAAGTTCCGTGAGGCCACCGGTGGCATGCCGACCCAGGGCGCCGCCTTCCTGCCCTATGACGGTTACCTGGGGGAGGGTACCGACACCCTGGACTACTTCGAGAAGCTGCTCGGCGACAAGTCCGGCGGCCTGGACGTGCCGGCCGCGGTCATCGTCGAGACGGTGCAGGGCGAGGGCGGCATCAATGTCTCCGGCCTCGAGTGGCTCAAGCGCCTGGAGGGCATCTGCCGCGAGCACGATATCCTGCTGATCGTCGACGACATCCAGGCCGGCTGCGGACGCACCGGCAAGTTCTTCAGCTTCGAGCATGCCGGTGTGATCCCGGACATCGTGACCAACTCCAAGTCGCTGTCCGGCTACGGGTTGCCCTTCGCCCATGTGCTGATGCGCCCCGAGCTCGACAAGTGGAAACCCGGCCAGTACAACGGCACCTTCCGTGGCTTCAACCTGGCCTTCACCACGGCGGCCGCCGCCATGCACAAGTACTGGAGCGACGACACCTTCGAGCGCGATGTGCAGCGCAAGGGCAGGGTGGTCGCCGACCGTTTCCAGCAGATCGCCGCCTGGCTCAGCGAGGAGAAGGGCATCGAGGCCTCTGAGCGGGGCCGCGGCCTGATGCGCGGCATCGACGTGGGCAGCGGTGACATCGCGGACAAGATCACCGCCCAGGCGTTCGAGAACGGCCTGATCATCGAGACCAGCGGCCAGGATGGCGAGGTGGTTAAGTGCCTGTGCCCGCTGACCATCACCGACGAGGACCTGCTCGAGGGGCTCGACATCCTGGAAAACAGCGCCAAGCAGGCACTCAGCTGATAGGCTTGTAGCTATCCTGCGCCTCGCCGTGCTTGGCCGGTGGGGCAAGGGGTCATCGGCCGGTCTCGCGCCGGCCAGTCACTGGACCGGAACAAAGGGAGTTCATCCATGATCGTTCGCAATGTCGAGAAAGAACGCCAACACGGCGAACGCCTTGTGGCGGCCGAGAACGGCAACTGGGACAGTACGCGCCTATCGCTGGCCGACGATGGCGGCAACTGTTCCTTCCACATCACGCGGATCTTCGAAGGGACCGAGACCCACATCCACTACAAGCACCACTTCGAGGCCGTCTACTGCATGGAAGGGGAAGGCGAGGTGGAGACCCTGGCCGACGGCAAGATCTGGCCGATCAAGCAGGGGGACATCTACATCCTCGACCAGCATGATGAGCATCTGCTGCGTGCCAGCAAGACCATGCACCTGGCCTGCGTGTTCACGCCGGGCCTGACCGGCAAGGAAGTCCATCGCGAGGATGGCTCCTACGCACCGGCCAACGAGCCGGACGACAAGACCCCGATCTGATCGGTCCTTGCCGTCTGCGGACAAGGCCCCGGGCTCCCAGGCCCGGGGCCTTGTCGTCTCCGGCCGGCCCTCAGGGCGACGCGCGGGTGAAGACGATGGTGATCTCGGCCAGAGTCACCCCGAACTTCTGCATGGCGGTGCGGTTGATCAGCCGACCGTCGGGCTGCAGGTACATCCAGTCGTCCATCGTGAAGGTGATGTCCCGCCCGTCGAGGGGTACCGCCAATGGGTAGCGCATATGGAAGACATGGCCGACCTGACGCGCCTCGACCACGCCCTCCACATCGTCCGTCTGGCCGAGCCAGCGACCTCCCTCACGACGCTGTAAGGTCCAGACCCGTCGGTCGGTCTCGCCATCGGCATAGGTGAAATGCTCGTCCAGCCGCAGGGTATCACCCTCCAGGTGGCCATCGATTTCCACGGTAAAGCGGCGCAGCACCTCGCCGGAATAGTCCTGGACCATGCCCCAGGCCCGGGTCTGGCCGTCGAAGTATTCCCCGATGTCGAGCCGCGGCGTGGTGCCTGCGTAGCGCGCGATATCGACACCGGCGCAGCCGGACAGCAGCCAGAGCGCCGCCATCAGGGCCGCGATCCGCCATCCGGATGGCCTGCTGGGCATCGGGTCACTTTCGGGAGATCGTCGCCGAGCAATATTGTACATTAAAAGAATCCTTGTATAGTCTGTGAATAGCAATATAGCGAGCATCCTGTCGGTATGCCAGACACGCGAGACATCGCATGTGAGGCACAACGCCTGGGTTCGCATAATGTATATTATGTTAAATATTGATGATCGCCTTTCGATGAGGCGCACCCCATCCTGAGCGTTGGCCCTTCATGACTAGCCATAGACGGGCCGGGAACTCATGATGGGCAACGGATTCTTCTCCCTTCAGGCCCCTGGCAGCGATACGGCTCGGTCGACACCCTAGCGGACACTGACCCATGAAAACCTTCGTGCGTCTCATCATCGTCATCCTCGTGCTGGCCGTCGTGTTGGGGGGCATCTTCGGCTGGAAATACGTTCAGCAGCAACAGAGCGAGGCCCAGCGGGCACAGGCGCCGCCCTCGACGCCGGTGGAAACGGTACGCATCCAGCCGCAGTCCTGGCGCGCGGCGCTCACGTCGGTGGGGTCGCTAAGGGCGATCAATGGCGTCGAAGTGGCCAACGAGGTCCCCGGCGTGGTCAGCCAGGTGGCCTTCGAGTCCGGCCAGCGCGTTAGTCAGGGGGACGTACTGATCCGCCTGGAAGACAGCGTCGACCGGGCAGCGCTGGCCGCCCTGGAAGCCCGGGCCCGTCTCGCCAACGAGACCTTCCAGCGCTATGCGGACTTGTTACCCCGCAACGCCATCTCCCAGTCCCAGTACGACGAGGCACGCGCCAACTACCAAGCCGCACAGGCGGATGTCGAGCAGCAGCGAGCCCAACTGGCCAAGAAGACCATTCGTGCCCCCTTCGAGGGGGTCGTAGGCCTGCGACAGGTGGACCTGGGCGAGTACCTCAGTGTCGGCACGTCGATCGTCGACCTCAATATGCTCGACCCGATCCATGTCGATTACAGCGTGCCGGAAAGACAGCTCGAGCGCGTCGCCCCGGGCCGCGCCGTCGAGGTACGGGTGGCGGCGTATCCCGACCGCCTGTTCACCGGTGAGACCCTCGCCGTCGCGCCATCTGTCAATGCATCGAGCCGCACCCTAGATGTGCGGGCCAGGCTCGACAACGCGGACCATGCGCTGCGTCCCGGCATGTTTGCCGATGTCAGCACCCTGGCGCCCGAGACGCGTGAGGTCCTCACCCTGCCCCGCACCGCCCTGTCCTTCAATACCTACGGCGACTTCGTCTTCCAGGTGGTGGAAGACGACCAGGGGCAGACCATCGCCTCCCGCCAGCAGGTCACCACCGGCAGCGTGCGTGGCGATGAGATCGAGATCCTCGACGGGCTCGAGGCCGGCGATCGGGTCGTGGCCACCGGGCTCTTGAGGCTGCGGGATGGCCAGCCGGTCTCGGTGACCGAGCAGGCCCAGGGCCGTGATAGCGCCGATAAGACAAGGACCGTCCGTGACGAGAAGGTAGAAGGCTGATGAGATTCACCGATACCTTCATCCAGCGGCCGGTGCTTGCCACCGTGATCAGTCTGCTGATCCTGCTGATGGGATTGCGAGCCGCCATGGAGATGGAAGTTCGCCAGTACCCCGAACTCGAGAGTACGGTGATCACGGTCACCACCGCCTACCCCGGCGCGAGTTCCGCCCTGGTACAGGGCTTCGTCACGACCCCCCTGCAACAGGCCATCGCCGAGACCAACGGCATCGACTTCATCGAGTCCACCAGCATCCAGGGCGCCTCGACCATCGAGGTAAACATGGAGCTCAACTACGATGCCAATGCTGCACTGGCCGAGGTGCAGGCCAAGGTGGCGAGTCAGCGCAGCGTGCTGCCCGAGGCGGCCGAAAGCCCGGTGATCGAGTCGTCGACCGGTGACTCCACGGCCCTCATGTATCTGGCCTTCTACTCCGATCGCATGGCGGTGCCCAGGATCACCGACTACCTGATCCGTGTGGTACAGCCCAAGCTGCAGGCACTCCCCGGCGTGGCCAAGGCCAGGAACTTTGGCCAGCGCCTGGCCATGCGAATCTGGCTCGATCCGCAGCGCATGGCAGCCCTCAATGTCACGCCCGGCGAGATTATCGACGTCCTGCAAGACAACAACTACCAGGCGGGCGTCGGCAAGACGCGCAGCGAGTTCGTGGCCATCAATCTGACCACCGATACCGACATCACCGACCCGGCCCAGTTTGAATCGCTGGTGGTGCGTAACGACGGCGGTAACCTGGTGCGCCTGCGCGATGTGGCGCGCACGGAACTGGGCGCCGAAAGCTATGACAGCACGGCCTGGTATAGCGGCACGCCGTCGACCTTCATGGCCATCGAACAGGCACCGGGGGCCAACCCTCTCGAGGTGGCGCGCGCCGTGCGCGATGCGCTGCCAGAGATCCGCCGGCAATTGCCGGCGGGGCTCAATGTCGTGCTGCCCTATGACGCCTCGGAGTTTATCGAGGACTCGATCCGCGAGGTGATCAAGACCCTGCTCGAGGCCATCGGCATCGTGCTGGTGGTGATCTTCCTGTCGCTGGGGTCCTTTCGGGCGGCGCTGGTGCCGGCCGTGGCGGTGCCATTGTCGCTGATCGGTGCCGCCTTCGTGATGCTGAACTTGGGGTTTTCGCTCAACCTGCTGACGCTGTTGTCGATGGTCCTGGCCATCGGCCTGGTGGTGGATGATGCCATCATCGTGGTGGAGAACGTGCATCGCCATATCGAGAATGGCGAACCGCGCTTCCAGGCCGCCATCAACGGTGCCCGGGAAATGGCGGTGCCGATCATCGCCATGACCACGACGCTGGTCGCGGTCTATGCCCCTATCGGCTTCATGGGGGGATTGGTCGGCTCGCTGTTTACCGAGTTCGCCTTCACCCTGGCCGGCGCGGTGGTGATCTCGGGCATCGTCGCCCTCACCCTATCGCCGATGATTTCGGGCAAGGTATTGAAGCCCCACGGCAACCCGTCGCGCTTCGAGCGGGGTGTCGAAGCCACCTTCAACGGCATGGCCAATGGGTACCGCACCCTGCTCTCGCGCACGCTGGACACCGTCTCGGTGCCGGTGGTCTTCGCCACCGTGGTATTGGCGTCGATCTACTTCATGTTCATTACCAGCCAGAACGAACTGGCTCCGACCGAGGACCAGGGCATCATCTTCTTCCAGGGCACCGCACCGCAGACGGCAACCCTCGAATATCTCGAGCGCTATGCCAGTGATATCCAATCACGCATGGAGCAGATCGAGGGCTACCACGAGTCCTTCATGATCCTGGGCGGCACCAGCGCCGACACCATCTTCGGCGGCTTCAAGATGGAGCCCTGGAGCCAGCGTGAGGTCTCCCAGATGGAGGTCATGCCCAACCTCCAGGCAGCGCTGTCCCGGGTCACCGGCCTGCAGACCGCAGCCTTCCCGCGACCGTCACTTCCCGGTTCCGGGGGTGGCCTGCCGGTCCAGTTCGTGCTGACCACCGGCAACAGCTACGCGGAGCTCAACGCCATGGCCGACGATCTTCTCGGCCAGGCCATGGCCAGCGGCAATTTTACCTTCCTGCGCAAGTCCATCGATCTCGATCGGCCGTCGACCCGTATCCAGGTGGATCGTGACCGGGTGGCGGATCTCGGCCTGACCATGGCCGATATCGGTCGAGCCCTCTCGGCCATGCTGGGCGAAGGCTTCGTCAACCGCTTCAGCATGGAAGGACGCAGCTACAAGGTCATTCCTCAGGTCGAGCAGGCCTTCCGACTCGATGCGTCGATGATCGACGATTACTACATCGAGACCGACGCCGGGGATCGGGTGCCGCTCGGCAATCTGGTGAGCTTTGCGGATACCGTCGAACCATCCAAGCGCACCCAATTCCAGCAGCTGAATTCGGTGGTTCTCGAGGGGGTGCCTCGCCCCGGCATCGCGCTCGGGGATGCCCTCGACTGGCTCAATCAGGCCGCGGCCGACGGCCTACCCCCCGCCTACTCGGTCGATTACAAGGGGCAATCTCGCCAGCTGATGACCCAGGGTAGTGCTCTGGTACTGACCTTCTTCCTATCCTTGATCGTCATTTATCTGGTACTGGCTGCTCAGTTCGAAAGCTGGCGTGACCCGCTGATCATCCTGGTCTCGGTGCCCATGTCGGTCGCCGGTGCCATGGCCTTCATTACCCTCGGGATCTCCAGCCTCAACATCTATACTCAGGTGGGCTTGATCACCCTGATCGGGGTCGTCGCGAAGAACGGGATCCTGATCGTCGAGTTCGCCAACCAGCTGCAGCATGCAAAGGGCCTCGGCAAGCGCGAGGCCGTGATCGAGGCATCGGCCATACGGCTACGTCCGATCCTGATGACCTCGGTGGCGCTGATCATGGCCATGGTGCCGCTGCTGGTCGCGACCGGCGCCGGGGCAGTGAGCCGCTTCGACATCGGCTTGACCATCGCGTCGGGCCTCGGGATCGGCACTCTGTTCACGCTGTTCGTGCTTCCGGCGTTCTATCTGCTGCTGGCACGGGATCACAATGCCGCCAGGGATGCCGGTGTCGAGAGGTCAGCCAAGGCGTAAGGACGACGAGCACCGCTTCACCTCGGGGCCCTCACATGGACAGCACCGGCTTTGCTCCTTATCATCACTTCACCTTGAACATGCCGACGGTGGTCAGGGTCGGATTTCGACGGCTCAATACACGAGCAGGAGTCACATGCTGAATCGTTCTTCATACCTGATGGCATTGGTCGGACTGGCATTGATGGGCGGCTGTACCTGGCTACCCACGGATCAGGAAGACCCCCACGATCAGCTGGCCACCACGGCCCAGCTGGATGCCTATGCCAGCAGGCTGGAAGGGGTGATCGTCAGCCAGTGCGCCGATCAGCAGTACCGCTCCGAACAGGTTCAGCGCCTCGATCGAATGGGGGCCGATATCCGCGAGGTCGGTACCCTCCTGCGCCACCTTCAGGACGAGGTAGCCACGCTCGACCGGGTCACGCCCGAGCCGTCCTCTACCACCAGCTGTTCCCTGGAGACTGGCCAACTGGCCAACAAGGAAGTACTGGGCCGCAACGAATGGGTCGGGCTACCGGATGTCGGGACCTATCTTCAGGCTCGGGTCGACACCGGGGCGCGGACCTCATCGCTGGCCGCCACGGATATCACCGCCTTCGAACGGGATGGCGAGAACTGGGTGCGCTTCAAGCTGAGCCTCGACGAGGATGACGTCGTGGTCGAGGATGTCCGAGACCAATGGATCGAGGCCGCCGTGGAACGTCGGGTGCGCACCACCCAGGCGGGTGACGAGGACTCCCGGCCGGTAATCCGCCTGCTGATGACCCTCGGCCCGCTGCGCGAGACGGTGGAGTTCACCCTCGACGATCGCCCTCCCCTCGACTACCCGGTCCTGCTGGGCCGACGCTTTTTGATGGACATCGCCGTCGTCGACGTCGCCGGACAGTACCTGCATGCGCGTCCGGAGTTCCCCGGAGGAAGTCCGGCCGATGAAGCCGCCGCCGACGAGGCGGCCGAACGCGATGCGCCCAACGCCTGACCCTGGCCGCTTTCTCCTCCCGATTCGCCAAGGATCTTCCCATGTCACGACTGCCCTTCTACCTGGTCGTCGCGCTCCTGCTGGTCGCCGGCATCGCCTTGACCCTCCATCGCCATCTCCAGTTCGAGGTGCCCTGGACTCCGGGAGAGCAGCGTCAGGTCTGGGAGATCGAAGCCCAGGTGAACTTTCGCGCCGATGGCGGTCCGGCCAAGGTCAACATGGCCCTGCCATCGAGCCAGGAGGGTTTCCGGGTATTGACCGAACATACCGCCTCGCCCGGTTACGGCCTGACCTACCTGAACGAGAATGGCAGCCGCCGCGCCGAGTGGTCCATCCGCGATGCCTCCGGCAGCCAGCAACTCTACTACAGCGTTCAGGTACTGGTCGCGCCCCAGGCCAGTCCAGCCATGGCCCCACCGCCACCGAGTCCTGTGGATGTCGTCTGGGAGCGCCCTTATGACACGGCCGCCGCCCAGGTGATCGACCGGGCCTGGTCACGCAGCGCCGACGCCTACACCTTCGCCCGGGGGCTGATCAGCGATTTCAGTGACGAACGTCAAGGCGAGAATGCCCGCCTGCTGCTGACCCAATTCGATCGCGTCCCCCTGCTCGTGCGGTTGCTCAACCAGGCCGGTATCCAGGCCCGCGAGGTCAGCGGCCTGATGCTCGAGCACGGACGGCGGCGCCAGAGCCTGACCTCCTGGATCCAGGTCTTCGACGAGAGCGGCGAGTCGGTGCTGTTCAACCCGGCTACCGGCGAACAGGGTCGCCCCGACAACCTGTTGCTCTGGGAGGCCGGCGGCCAGGCCGTGCTGGAGGTCCAGGGCGGCAGCAACTCGCAGGTCTCCTTCTCGATGCTCAGTCGCAACCAGCCGGCCGCCTCCGCCGTGCGCCGCCAGTTGGCCGAGGACACCGGCACCCTGCTCAATTTCTCGATCCACAGTCTGCCCCTAGAGGAACAGGCCCTCTTCCAGACCATCCTGCTGATCCCCATCGGTGCCCTGGTGGTGGTCCTGCTGCGGGTGCTGGTGGGCATCAAGACCTCCGGCACCTTCATGCCGGTGCTGATCGCCCTGGCCTTCATCCAGACCACGCTGGTCACCGGGCTGATCGGCTTCTTGCTGGTGGTGGCCGTGGGCCTGGTGATCCGTAACTACCTCTCCTACCTGAACCTGTTGCTGGTGGCCCGGGTGACGGCGGTGATCATCACGGTCATCGCGATCATTTCGGTGTTCTCGGTGCTTTCCTATCGCTTCGGCCTCAATGCCGGGCTGACCATCACCTTTTTCCCGATGATCATCCTGTCGTGGACCATCGAGCGGATGTCGATCCTCTGGGAGGAAGAAGGCCCCAAGGAGGTGCTGATCCAAGGGGGCGGTAGCCTGCTCACCGCGGTATTGGCCTACCTGGCCATGAACAATCCCTGGATCCGTCATCTCACCTTCAACTTCCTGGGCATCCAGCTGATCCTGATGGCCGTGATCCTGATGCTGGGCAACTATACCGGCTATCGCCTGCTCGAGCTGCGCCGCTTCAAACCGGTCACAGAGGACTGACGCCATGTGGAGTTCCCCCGGCAAGCTGCGTGCCAAGGGCATCATCGGCATGAACCGCCGCAACATCCGCTATATCGGCCGCTACAACAACCGGCGTCTCTATCCGCTGGTGGACGACAAGCTGAAGACCAAGCTGCTCGCCCAGGCGCATGGCATCACCTCGCCGGCCTTGATCGGCACGGTGGCCACCCAGTTCGGGGTCAAGCACATCCGTCAGATGCTCGACGGCCACGCGGGCTTCGTGATCAAGCCGGCCAAGGGCAGTGGCGGCAAGGGCATCCTGGTCATCGAGCGCGTCGAGGGGGGGCAGTACGTCAAGCCCAGCGGGCTCCATCTGACCCTGAGCGATGTCGAGCGCCATGTCTCCAACATCCTCTCCGGCCTTTATTCCCTGGGAGGGTCGCCGGACGTGGCGCTGATCGAGGGACTGATCAACTTCGATACGACCTTCGCCGAGTACACTTACGAGGGCGTGCCGGATATCCGGGTCATCGTCTTTCAGGGTTACCCGGTGATGGCCATGATGCGTCTCTCCACCGCCGCCTCGGATGGCAAGGCCAACCTCCACCAGGGTGCGGTCGGCGTGGGCATCGACATCGCCACGGGGGCGGCCATCCGTGGGGTGCAGTTCGACCGTACTCGCCATGACCACCCGGATACCGGCCACGAGCTTGCCAGCTTGAAGATCGCCGGCTGGGAGACGCTGCTGCTGCTGGCCGCGGATTGCTACGAGATGACCGGGCTTGGCTATCTCGGCACCGACATGGTGCTGGACCGCGACCATGGGCCCATGCTGCTCGAGCTCAATGCCCGTCCGGGGCTGGCGATCCAGATGGCCAATGGCGAGGGACTCCGGCCGCGCCTGGACCTGGTCGAGCGCCAGACCGAGGCGCGGGATGCCGCCCAGCGCGTGGCCTTCGCGCAACACCACTTCGCGCGTCACAGCGAGCTCGAGACCGGCCTCGCGCTGGCTCCAGAGCAGGCCGGCGCGTAGAATACAGGCCTCACCCCGAGCCCCTCATGCCCATGACCGATTCCCGCCTCCTGCTCCACCAGGCCGAGCGACAGTGCCAGCGACGCGGCGTGCGCTTCACGCCCATTCGGCAGCGGGTGCTGGAAATGATCGCCGAGGCGAGCGGCGGGTTGAAGGCCTATGACCTGCTGGACCGCCTGGCGGCCGAGCATGCCGCGGCCCGTCCGCCGACCGTCTATCGCGCACTCGACTTTTTGATCGAACAGGGGCTCGTGCATCGCATCGAGTCACTGAACGCCTATGTGGCCTGCCCCTGCCCAGAGCACACCCACGGCTTCCAGTTGCTGATCTGTCGCGACTGTGGACGCGTCGAGGAGCTGCATCTGGACGACATCAATGCACAGCTCGCCCGCCGCGCCCGTGAGCTCGGCTTCGCCGTGCAGCGTCAGACCATCGAACTGCTGGGGCGCTGCGACAGCTGCCGGGGCCATGAGGCGACCGGGTCCTGACCTTTTGCCAGGAACTGCCATGCACGACACCTTCAAGACGCTGGAAACCGCCGCCGTCGAGACCCGTCGACCCCTGCCCGAGATCCTCGACGCCATCCGCTTCAATGCCGATGGCCTGATTCCGGCCATCGCCCAGCAGCACGACAGCGGCGAGGTGCTAATGATGGCCTGGATGAACCGCGAGGCCCTGGAGGAGACCCTGCGCACCGGCCGGGTCTGCTACTGGTCGCGTTCGCGTGGCACGCTATGGCGCAAAGGCGAACGCTCCGGCCAGCAGCAGCGCCTCCAGGGCGCGGCCCTGGACTGTGACGGCGATACCCTGCTGCTGCAGGTCGACCAGACGGGGCCCGCTTGCCACAGTGGCCGGCGTAGCTGCTTCTACGTGGCCCTGGAAGGCGATCAGGCGCGGGTGACCAGCGCCCCGCTGATCGACCCTGCCACCCTCTACGGCCCGCGCTGAACCATGCGCGGCCCTGCTCTCCTGCGACACGCCCTGGTCCTGGCGATGATCAGCCTGATCAGGCTCTACCAGCTGACCCTGAGCCCCCTGCTCGGCCCGCGCTGTCGCTTCTGGCCGAGCTGCTCGAGTTATACCCTGGAAGCGCTCCGCGTCCACGGCCCCGTCCGTGGAACCTGGTTGGCCGTGCGACGCATCACGCGCTGTCACCCCGGCCGCGAGGGTGGGATCGACCCGGTACCGGGCGGTCCCAGCGAGACCCTGTGTCGGGAGGACCCGGACCTCGACGAGCGGTTTCGCTACTGCCCCGCTCACGACCGCGACGCTGACTCCCGACGCGATCCCCTGTAGTAGCGGGCTACCACCTGTTCCTGGCCTGCCTATGCCACACTGCTGCCGGACATCCCACCCCAACGCTAACGATGAGGAGTAACGCCATGTCCGGTAAGCGAATCCTGATGCTGTGCGGCGACTACGTCGAGGACTACGAGACCATGGTCCCCTTTCAGGCCCTCAAGGCCGTCGGCCATCGCGTCGACGTGGTCTGTCCCGACAAGCGCGCCGGCGACAGCGTGGCCACGGCGATCCATGACTTCGAGGGGGACCAGACTTACACCGAAAAACCGGGACACCGTTTCACGCTCAATGCCAGCTTCGAGGAGGTCGATCCGGCGGCCTATGACGGGCTGGTGATTCCCGGGGGGCGGGCACCGGAATACCTGCGTCTCGACGCCCGGGTAATCGAGATCGTTCGGCACTTTTTCGAGGCGGACAAGCCCGTGGCGGCCGTCTGCCACGGTGCCCAACTGCTCGCCGCCGCCAAGGTGCTCGAGGGTCGGCGCTGTTCGGCCTATCCGGCCTGTCGTCCCGAGGTGGAGCTCGCCGGTGGCCATTATGCCGATATCGCCGTGGAAGATGCGGTGACCGACGGGAACCTGGTCACCGCCCCGGCCTGGCCGGCGCACCCGGCGTGGCTGGCCCAGTATCTCGACCTGCTCGGGACGCGTATCAGCCACGCCTGAGGCGGCGACTTGCCGATCCCCTCGCCAGGCGGCATGCTGTCGTCTGGCACTTCATGCGGCGGTACCGCCATGCCGTCAAGGAGACCGGGACCATGTGCAAGCTTTTCAGCGGCGCCGACCCTGCCTTGTGGGAGTCGCAGACCCGCTCTATGCGCCTGGACGGCGTCTGCACCAGTGTACGCCTGGAGAGATTCTTCTGGAGCGTGCTCGAGGAAATTGGCCGCCGCGACCGGCTGAGCGTGAGCCAACTCATCGCCCAGCTCTCTCGTGAGTGGGACGAGTCGGGACGCGATGTCGACAACTTCGCGTCCTTCCTGCGTGTCTGCTGTGGCCGCTATCTCGCTCTGCAGCTGGCGGGAGAGGTGCCGACCCGGCAGGAGGCCTCCCTCGCCGCCCTGGATGCCGATGCCATCCTCGCGCGGGAGCGCCACTATCGCCCGGCCGGAACGGCGACGGCCGCCCGTCAGGCCGAGGCCGCCTCCTGCTCGGCCACCCGGTAGATCCGCTCCAGCATGGCATTCAGGCCGTTGCTGCGGGTCGGCGACAGGTGCTTGTCGAGCCCCAGGTCCTTGAGGAAGTGCGGGCTGGTGGCGCGGATGTCCTCAGGCCGGCGATCGTTGTAGATGCGCATCAGCACGGCGATCAGCCCCGAGACGATGGCAGCGTCGGAGATTGCCTGGAAGTGCAGGCGCTCGCCCTCGCGGCGATGGTGCATCCAGACATTGGACTGGCAGCCCTGGATCTTGCGCTCATCGGTCTTCCAGTCCTCGGGGAAGGTCGGCAGTTGCTTGCCCAGGTCGATGATGTACTGGTAGCGGTCCATCCAGTTGTCGAACAGCTCGAACTCCTCCAGGAGTTCCTGCTGGGCCTGCTCGGCGGTGGTCTCGGTGGTCATAGGCACTCCTCGATGTGTTAACGCCATTATACCGGTTGACCCCGACCGTCGTCCGCCCCTTGCCTGGCGTCGGTGTCCAAGCCATGCCATGACTGCTGGCGATGCCATTCCGCCTCCTCGGCATGCAGGTAGCGGCTGGTGGTATCGAGCCGTGAATGGCGCGCGGTCTCGGCCAGGTAACGCAGCTCGACCCCCGCCTGGGCCTGGTGGGTGAGCGCCGTATGGCGCAGCCAGTGCGGTGTGGCCCGGCGCAGCAGGCTGACCTCCCGGACTGCCTTGGCACCCGGTGTCGCCTCCAGGTCCGTGGCGGCCGCGTCGAAGGTCGCGCGGATCAGCCGGTACAGGCGGTTCTCGCCCAGGCCGCGGCGACCGTCCAGCCCCCGCAGCAGCGGCGTGGTCTCGTCCGGGCCGGGCTCGGGAGCGAGGCCGAGATGGCCTCGCCACTCGCCAAGCAGGCGCAGCATGTCCGGCGGTACCGGAATGCTCGCCGCCTTGCCGCCCTTCCCTACCACCGCCCACCACCAGCGACCCTCGCGCCGATGGAAGTCGTTCATGCGGGCCGCGGCCATCTCGCCGATCCGGGGAGCCAGCAGATAGGCGAAGCCGAACGCCAGACACCGTCGCCTGGCTTCGAAGCGCTCTCGGGACGTGGCCTCGGCGGCAGGCGCGCGTGTCAGCCAGCGCCATAGCCAGTCCCACAGCGGTTTTTCCAGATAGCGCTCCACCCTGCCCTGCCGGTTGTCCAGGCGGCGGCGCTTGTCGCGCATCAGCCGAAAGGGGTTGTGGCCAAGCCAGCCCGCCTCGACCAGCCAGGCGCAGAGTCCCTGCAAGATCACCAGGCTCTGCCGGCGGCTGGCCGGCGACAGCGGGCCGCGGAAGGGCCGCCAGCGCGGGTCATGACGAGGGCGCGTCGGGCCGACCCAGCGCTCCCGCGGGCGCGGGTCGCCGAGAAAGGCCTCGAAAGCATCGAGGTGGTCCCGGCGCAGCGCAGTCAGTGTCATCTTCTGATCCGCCAGCCACAGCAACAATCGCTCCGCCTCGCGGCGATAGGCCCGCTGGGTATGCGGGCTGGCACGATACTCGGCGAGCCACTGCGCCACCGCCTCGGCATCGCTGCCGGCGGTGATGTGAAGGCCTGCCGGCTCTTCCGGCGGCTGCGCACGTCGCTCGCGTACGGCCGATATCACACTCACCGTCTCACCGGGCGTCGCCTGCCTCGCTTCACTATCCATCTCTTCTCCCTTGCTCCTTGCTCCTTGCTCCTTGCTCCTTGCTCCTTGCTCCTTGCTCCTTGCTCCTTGCTCGTCAGTATCCGGGTTTCCTGGCAATAAAAGCAAGATAAGCCGCGTAATCTTGATTTTAGTCCAAGAAAGATAATGTAAATTACGTATTACGTTTTATGTAATAACCTTTATCTCTACTCCGCCGCCGGGTAAGCTTCGCCAGACCCTGCCCAAGCCCGGTCAGGTCCGACAGACAAGGAGACGAGATGGCACGCAGCGGTGTGCAATACGAGGATGTTCAGCGGGCCATTGATGCCCTGCTGTCCCAGGGCGATACCCCCAGCGTGCAGAAGATCCGCGAGGTGTTGGGCACCGGCAGCTTCACCACCATCAGCGAGCATCTGCGGGAATGGCGGACCCGTCGCCAGGAAAACCGCGATGTCCCGCCGCCCCGCGGCATGCCGGTCGCATTACAGGAACTGGCCGAAACCCTGTGGCAGCAGGCCCAGGAAGCCGCCAACGAGGCCCTCGCCCACTATCGCCGCGAGGCCGACGACAAGGTGGCCGAATCACGGGACCAGGCCGCCGAGGCGGCACGCCATGCCGAAGACGCCGAACAGCGTGAGTCGGCCCTCTCCGGCCACCTGACCCGTACCGAGGAACGCCTCGAGGCCCAAGCCATGGAGCTGGCGCGGCTGCAGGCCGATCATGAGGCCCTGATGCACCGAGAAGCGCGGCAGCAAGAGAGCCGAGGGCGGCTGGAAACCCGGCTCGAGGCGTTGCAGGCGGAACTCGAGGGCCAGGCCCAGGCCCACCGCCAGGCACTGGCTGAGCAGGAGAGGACGCTTCAGGCGCGACTCACGCAGGAAGAGCAGCGTCACGAGAGTGCGGAGGCCCGCCTGATGAGCCTGCTCGATGAAGCTCGCCAGGAGCGCCAGGCCGCCGAGAAGGCTCATGTCAGCCGCCACGACAAGCTGGAGAAACGCCTGGAGACGCTGCAGGAAGAGCACAAGGCGCTGCGCGTGGCGCTCAGCGAGGAGCAGCAGGCGGGGCGCGACGTCGAGGCGGCCCGGGCGGCGCTGGAGGAGGAAAACACCCGCCTGACGGCGCGGCTGGAGGACAGCCAGCAGGCCCTGGCATCACGCCAGGAGCGCATGGAAGCCCTGGAGCGCCGGCTGGAGGATCGCCTCTGGTCGTCGCTGGAAAGGATTCGCGAGACCCAGTCCCGGCTAATCGAAGCGGTCGGAAACGAGGCGGGCCCCGACGATGCGGGGCCCGGGGAGGAACGCGAGGCAGTGCCGACGCCTCAGCGGTAGTAGGCGTTGGTGGTGTCGGTGTGGTCGGTGACGTCGCGGATACCGGCGAGCTCCGGGATGCGCTCCATCAAGGTCCTCTCGACGCCCTCCTTGAGGGTCAGGTCCACGGCGGCACAGCCCTGGCAGCCGCCGCCGAAGGCCAGCACGGCCACCTGGTCCTCGGTGAGCTGGACCAGCTTGATCTCGCCACCGTGGGCCGCCAGCCCCGGGTTGATCTCGCTGTAGAGCACGTAGTTGACGCGGTCGGACAGCGGGCTGTCGGCATTGACCTTGGGCATCTTGGCATTGGGCGCCTTGATGGTCAGCTGACCGCCCATGCGATCGGCATTGAAGTCAACCACCGCCTCCTCGAGAAACGGCAGGCTGTTCTTGTCCAGGTAGACGGCGATCTTGTCGAGCTCGAGCCGCTCGTCGCTGGGCTCCTCCTCACCGGGACGGCAGTAGGCCAGGCAGGTCTCGGCATAGGGCGTGCCGGGCTGGGTGATGAAGATGCGCACGGCGATGCCCTCGACGTTCTGCTTGGCCAGCAGCTCGGCAAGGTAATCCTGGGCACTGTCGGTAATCTGGATGCTGTCGCTCATGAGACTCTCACTGGTCGCGCCAAGCCGGGTCGGGGTGTTTGCAGGGCTCGGCCGAGGAATGGCATGCCCCTATGGTAAGCGACCCGCTGCCGGGAGACAATCCCGACGGTTTTACTCGGTTATACGCCGGGCCCCTGCCGCCAGGGGCCGGCTTTTGCTACCATATGGGGCCCAGTTCGGCAGGCCAGCCCCGATGACAAGACGCCCCAGGCGCCACGCTGCCGAACGCGACCGACGCCTTTACGCTGGAGATCGATCCGACCCATGGCCGCTGCTCCCACTCCCCTGACCGCCACGCTTACCGAACGCCTCCGCCAGCAGATCCTGATGCTGGATGGGGGCATGGGCACCATGCTGCAGAATGCCGCACTCTCCGAGGCGGAGTTCCGCGGCGAGCGGTTCGCGGACTGGCCGAGCGATCTCAAGGGCAACAACGACCTGCTGGCGCTGACCTGCCCCGACCTGGTCACGCGGATCCACCGTGACTATCTGGTGGCCGGCGCCGACATCGTCGAGACCAATACCTTCAATAGCACCCGCCTCTCCCAGGCCGACTACGGCATGCAGGAGTTGGTCCCCGACCTCAACCGTGAGGCCGCCCGCCTGGCGCGGCAGGTCTGCGACGCGGTGGCCGAGGAGACCGGGGTGCCCCGCTTTGTTGCCGGGGTACTGGGGCCGACCTCGCGTACCGCCTCGCTGTCCCCGGACGTCAACGACCCCGCCAAGCGCAACGTCACCTTCGATGAACTGCGCGACAACTACCGCGAGGCCGCCGAGGCGCTGATCGAGGGCGGCAGCGACCTGATCCTGATCGAGACGATCTTCGATACCCTCAACGCCAAGGCGGCAATCTACGCCCTAGAGGCGCTGTTCGAGGATCGCGGCGAGCGGTGGCCGGTGATGATCTCCGGCACCATCACCGACGCCTCCGGCCGGACCCTCTCGGGCCAGACCACCGAGGCCTTCTGGAACTCGGTGCGCCATGCCCGGCCGCTGTCGGTGGGCCTGAACTGTGCCCTGGGGGCTGAGGAGCTGCGCCCTTACCTCAAGGAGCTGGCCGACAAGACCGATACCTTCATCTCGGCGCATCCCAATGCCGGCCTGCCCAACGAGTTCGGCGAGTACGACCAGACCCCCGAGGAGATGGCGGCCATCGTCGCCGAATTCGCCCAAAGTGGCCTGGTCAACATCATCGGCGGCTGCTGCGGCTCGACCCCCAAGCATATCGCCGCCATCCATCAGGCGATCCATGGCCTGCCGCCCCGGGAGATTCCCCGCCGCCCGCAGGCCTGCCGGCTCTCCGGCCTCGAGCCCTTCAACATCGCCCCCGATGCGCTGTTCGTCAATGTCGGCGAGCGCACCAACGTCACCGGCTCGGCGCGCTTCAAGCGGCTGATCAAGGAGGAGGACTACACCACCGCCCTGGAGGTGGCCCTCGAGCAGGTGGAGAACGGCGCCCAGGTCATCGACATCAACATGGACGAGGGCATGCTCGAGTCCGAGGAGGCCATGGTGCGCTTCCTCAACCTGATCGCCGGCGAGCCGGACATCGCCCGAGTGCCGATCATGGTCGACTCCTCCAAGTGGGAGATCATCGAGGCCGGCCTCAAGTGCATCCAGGGCAAGGCGGTGGTCAATTCCATTTCCCTCAAGGAGGGCGAGGCCGCCTTCCGCGAGCAGGCCACCAAGTGCCGGCGCTACGGCGCCGCGGTGGTGGTCATGGCCTTCGACGAGCAGGGCCAGGCCGACACCTTCGCGCGCAAGACCGAGATCTGCCAGCGCGCCTATCGGCTGCTGGTGGACGAGATCGACTTCCCGCCGGAAGACATCATCTTCGACCCCAATATCTTCGCCATCGCCACCGGCATCGAGGAGCACGACAACTACGCGGTGGACTTCATCGAGGCCACCCGCTGGATCCGCGAGCACCTCCCTCACGCCATGGTCTCCGGCGGCGTGTCCAATGTGTCGTTCTCGTTTCGCGGCAACAACCCGGTACGCGAGGCCATCCACTCGGTGTTCCTCTACCACGCCATCCGTGCCGGCCTGACCATGGGCATCGTCAACGCCGGTCAGCTGGCGGTCTACGACGACCTGCCCGAGGAACTCCGCGAGGCGGTCGAGGACGTGGTCCTGAACCGCCGCAGCGACTCCACCGAGCGCCTGCTCGAGCTGGCCGACAAGTACAAGGGGGATGGCTCCGGCGGCGCCCGCAAGGAAGACCTCGAGTGGCGCAGCTGGGAGGTCGAGAAGCGCATCGAGCACGCCCTGGTCAAAGGCATCACCGCCTATATCTTGGACGACACCGAGCTGGCGCGTCAGCGCGCCGAGCGCCCCATCGAGGTCATCGAGGGTCCCTTGATGGACGGCATGAACGTGGTCGGCGACCTGTTCGGCGCCGGCAAGATGTTCCTGCCCCAGGTGGTCAAGTCGGCGCGGGTCATGAAGCAGGCGGTGGCCTACCTGATCCCCTACATCGAGGCCGAGAAGGCCGAGGACACCCAGGCCAAGGGCAAGATCGTCATGGCCACGGTCAAGGGGGACGTCCACGACATCGGCAAGAACATCGTCGGCGTGGTCCTGCAGTGCAACAACTACGAGGTCATCGACCTCGGCGTGATGGTGCCGGCCGAGAAGATCCTCAAGACCGCCCGCGAGGAGAACGCCGACATCATCGGCCTGTCCGGTCTGATCACCCCGTCACTGGACGAGATGGTCCAGGTGGCCAAGGAGATGCAGCGTCAGGGGTTCGAGGTTCCCCTGCTGATCGGCGGCGCGACCACCTCCAAGGCGCATACCGCGGTCAAGATCGAGCCCGGCTACGCGCACCCGGTGATCTATGTCACCGATGCCTCGCGGGCCGTCGGCGTGGCAGGCAAGTTGCTGTCTCCCAGCCAGAAGCCGGACTACGTGGCCGAGATTCGCGCCGAGTACGACAAGGTTCGCGAGCGCAACGCCCGGCGGCGTCCCAAGGCGGCGGAGATCAGCTACGCGGAGGCCCGCCGTCACAAGCCGGCCCTGGACTGGGCGACCTACACCCCGCCGCGTCCCGCTATGACCGGCCTTCGGGTCTTCGACGACTATGACCTCGAGACACTGCTCGAGCGCATCGACTGGACCCCCTTCTTCATGAGCTGGCAACTGGCCGGCAAGTACCCGAAGATCCTCGATGACGCGGTGGTCGGCGAGGCGGCCCGCAACCTCTTCGGCGATGCCCAGGCGATGCTGCGCAAGCTGATCGACGAACGGCGCATCCGAGCGCGGGGCGTGATCGGCCTATGGCCAGCCAACACCGTCGATGACGACGTCATCGAGGTGTATGCCGATGAGTCGCGCCGCGAGGTGATCGAGCATCTGCATCACATCCGCCAGCAGACCACCAAGAATCGCGAAGGGGTCTGCTACAGCCTGGCCGACTTCATCGCCCCCAAGGCGAGCGGTAAGCCGGACTGGATCGGCGGATTTGCCGTCACCACCGGGCACGGCGTCGAGGAACTCGCCAACCGCTACAAGGCGGCCGGCGACGACTACAACGCCATCATGGTCCAGGCCCTGACCGACCGCCTGGCCGAGGCCTTCGCGGAGCACATGCACGAGCGGGTGCGCAGGGAGTTCTGGGGCTATGTCCCGGACGAGGCGCTGGACAACGAGGCCCTGATCGCCGAGAAGTACCAGGGCATCCGGCCCGCGCCCGGCTATCCGGCCTGCCCCGACCATACCGAGAAGGCGACCCTGTTCCGGCTGCTCGAGGCCGAGACCCACGCCGGGCTCGAACTCACCGAAAGCTTCGCCATGTGGCCGGCCGCGGCGGTGTCCGGCTGGTACTTCTCCCATCCCCAGTCGAAGTACTTCTCCACCGGCAAGATCACCCGTGACCAGGTGGAGGTGCTGGCCAGCCGCAAGCGGATGCCCCTCGCGGAGATGGAGCGCTGGCTGGCGCCGGTGCTTTCCTACGATCCCAGCTGATGACCGAGTCGGTGCGTTTCGCGGGCGCCGGCATGCTGCCTGACGCATGCCGGCGCCGGACCATCCTGCATCTGGCACTACCGATCATCGCCGGCATGCTGACCCAGAGCCTGCTCAACCTGATCGATGCCGCCCTGGTCGGCTCGCTGGGCGAGGTGCCGCTGGCCGGGGTGGGCATCGGTGGCTATGCGATGTTCCTGGTCACCGCCGTGGTGTTCGGCCTGTCCTCCGGCGTCCAGGCCCAGACCGCGCGCCGCCACGGCGAGGAGGCCTGGGATCACCGTGCGGTGGCCCTCAATGCCGGCCTGCTGATTGCACTGGCCATAGCCCTGCCACTGGCCCTGCTCTGCCTGTGGCAGGCGCCGGCCTTGCTGGCGCTGATCAACCAGGACCCGGCGGTCAACACCGAGGCCGTGGCCTACTTCCGCTGGCGCGTGGTGTCGCTGCTGCCGGTGGCGATGATCTTCTGCTTCCGGGGCTACTGGAACGGTATCCAGGAGACCGGCCTCTACCTGCGCATCATCCTGGTGATGCACCTCGTGAACGTGGTGGCCAGCGTGGGGCTGATCTTCGGGCTCGCTGGGCTGCCGGCCATGGGCGCCGCCGGGGCCGGGGCCGGCACGACACTGTCACTCTACGTGGGACTTTCGATCTGGGCCGGGCTGAGCCTTCGCCATGCCACGGCCAGCGGCTTTCTGGCCGGCCTGCCGGGCCGCGGGCCCCTTGGCACCACCCTGCGCCTGGCCGCTCCCCACTCCTTCCAGCAGATCTGGTTTGCCGCCGGCTATGCGGTGCTGTTCGCCATCCTCGGCCAGATCGGCACCGCCAGCGTGGCGGTGGGCCACGTGCTGGTGAACCTCTCGCTACTGCTGATCCTGCCAGGCGTCGGGCTCGGCATGGCCGCCATGAGCCTGGTGGGCCAGGCGCTGGGGCGTCAGGCCCACCGAGAGGCGCATCGCTGGGGCTGGGACGTGGTGCACCTGGCCTGGCTCTTCCTGGCCGCGCTGGCGCTGCCCATGATGCTGTTCCCCGGTCCGGTACTGGGGCTGTTCCTGCATGATGCCGAACTCGTCGCCCTGGGTATTCTGCCGCTGCGCCTGACGGCCGTGATGATCGTGCTGGACGCCGCCGCACTGGTATTCGCCCAGGCCCTGCTGGGCGCCGGGGCGAATCGGACGGTGATGACCACCACCCTGACGCTGCAGTGGCTGGTGTTCCTGCCGCTCGCCTGGTGGGTGGGGGTCCATCTCGACCAGGGGCTAGCCGGCATCTGGTGGGTGCAGTTAGGGTATCGATGCCTCAACTCGGCCTGGTTCGTCATGATCTGGCAACGCTGTCGCTGGCAATGCCTGCCTGTTTAGCCGCCAGAGGCCGAGGCTACCCATTAGGCGTAATTCCATTTTGAATATAAAATATGAATATTTATTCTTTTATAGAATATACGCGACCCGGTAAGGTGGTCGCCAAGCTTCCCCACTTCCCAGTTGCAGGTAAGCGCTGAATGTACCGTTACGACACCCATGATCAGACCCTGGTCGACGAGCGCGTCGCCCAGTTCCGCGACCAGATGCGTCGCTACCTCGAGGGCAAGATCAGCGACGAGGAGTTTCTGCCACTGCGCGTGCAGAACGGTCTCTATATCCAGCGCTATGCGCCGATGCTGCGCATTGCCATCCCGTACGGCATGCTGGCCTCCTACCAGCTGCGCAAGCTGGGAGAGATCGCGGCGCGCTATGACCGCGGCTACGGCCACTTCACCACGCGCACCAACCTTCAGCTGAACTGGCCCAAGCTCGAGGACGTGCCGGACATCCTGGCCGATCTCGCCAGCGTGCAGATGCATGCCATCCAGACCAGCGGCAACGACATCCGCAACACCACCACCGACCAGTTCTCGGGGATCGCCGCCGACGAGGACGTCGATCCGCGGGCCTGGTGCGAGCTGGTCCGCCAGTGGTCGACCTTCCACCCGGAATTCGCCTATCTGCCGCGCAAGTTCAAGATCGCCGTGACCGGGGCCGAACAGGATCGGGCGGCCATCCAGGTCCACGACGTGGGCCTGCGCCTGTGGCGTGACCGCGACGGCGAAGTGCGGGTCAAGGTGCTGGCCGGTGGCGGGCTCGGGCGTACGCCGATGATTGGCGAGACGGTCCGTGAGGATCTGCCCTGGCAGCACCTGCTGACCTACCTGGAGGCCATCCTGCGCGTCTACAACCAGTTCGGGCGGCGCGACAACAAGTTCAAGGCGCGCATCAAGATCCTGGTCAAGGCCCTGGGCATCGAGGAGTTCCGTCGCCGCGTCGAGGCAGAGTGGGCGCACCTCAAGGACGGCCCCCAGACCCTCACCGAGGATGCCGTGGCCGCCGTGGCCGACCACTTCGTCGACCCCGAGCGTCGCGAGGTGGCGCCGGAGGCCATCGAGGCCCACGAGCGGCTGCGGGCGGACAACCGCGCCTTCGCCCGCTTCGTGACCAACAACGTCACCGACCACAAGGTGGCCGGCTACAAGGCCGTCACCCTGTCGCTGAAGCGCCGCGAGCACTCGCCCGGCGATGTCACCTCGGAACAGATGGGCGCCATCGCCGACCTGGCCGACGAATTCGGCTATGGTGAGCTGCGGGTCACCCATGAGCAGAACCTGGTGCTGACCGATGTCCCGGTGGACCGGCTGGAGGAACTCTGGCAGCGCCTGGAGAGCCTAGGCATGGCCAATCCCACCGTGGGCACCCTGGCCGACCTGATCTGCTGCCCCGGCGGGGACTACTGTGCGCTGGCCAATGCCAAGTCGATCCCGGTCGCCCATGCCATCCAGGAGCGCTTCGAGGACCTGGACTTCCTCTATGACCTGGGACCGCTGGATCTCAATATCTCCGGCTGCATGAACGCCTGCGGCCACCACCACGTAGGCCATATCGGCATTCTCGGTGTCGACAAGAAGGGCGAGGAGTACTACCAGATCTCGCTGGGCGGCAGCCAGGGCAACAATGCCTCGCTGGGCAAGATCCTGGGGCCTTCCTTCTACCGCGAGGACGTGCCGGAGGTGATCGACAAGGTGCTGCAGGTCTATGTCGGTGAGCGTGCTCCGGACGAGACCTTCCTCGACACCTATCGCCGCATCGGCCTGAAACCCTTCAAGGAGCGTGTCTATGCCTGAACAGACCAGCCACCGTCCCCTGATCGCCGAGCGCCGTGTCGTCGTTGATGATGCCTGGGTGCTCTGCGAGGACGCCGAGCAGCGTCCCGAGAGCCAGCCAGCGATCATTCCACTAGAGGCCTGGCAGGTCTCGGCCAAGGGCGAGGCTCTCGCCCCCTGGCTGCCCAGCGACACCGAGATGACCGCCGAGTTGGCCGAGGAACTGCGCGACGCGCCGCTGGTCGCCATCGACTTCCCAAAGTTCACCGACGGCCGCGGCTACAGCATCGCGCGACTGCTGCGTGAGCGCTATGGCTACACGGGCCAGATCCGCGCCGTGGGCGATGTGCTGATCGATCAGTTGTTCTACATGTCCCGCTGTGGCTTCGATGCCTTCCTGCTGCGCGAGGACCAGGTCGTCGAGGATGCCCTTAAGGCGCTGGACACCTTCAGCCTCAGCTACCAGCCGGGTACCGACGATCCGGAACCGTTGTTCCGGCGTCGTCTGCGTAAGCCGGGAAAGACCCAGGCGGATCGGGCCGTGGCCTGATCCGCTGACGCTAGGACGAAGACCACGAAGCCGGCCACGGGCCGGCTTCGTGGTTGTCACGCCCCCATCGAAGGCCTCAGCCGCGGCGCTTCTGCTGCCGCTCCCGATTGGCGGCCCGGGCCCGCTCGCTCTTGCGCAGCATCACCCAAGTCGCCCCCAGGCCACCCTCGCCCTGACTCGCCGAGGCAAAGGCCTGGACCTCGTCGAAGGCCACCAGCCACTTGGCCAGATAGGAGCGCAGTACATTGGGCGGGCTGTCGATCTCTCGCCCTCGCCCATGGATGATCAGCACGGAACGCAAGTCATGCTCCCGTGCCTCCCGCAGAAAGGCGGGCAGGACCCGCCGGCACTCCTCCAAGGGACGGCGCAGCAGGTGCAGGCTGGCCTGCGCGGCATAGCCGCCGTGGCGCAGGCGCTCCACCACGCCCTGCTGGATGCCATCGCGGCGAAACTCCAGGGGGTCGAAGGGCGGCACCAGATCCACGAAGTCATCGGAGAGCATGTCGCGCTCGTCGGCACCTCGGGCCGCACTCTCGCGCCGGGCGAGCTGGGCCTCGCTAGGAGCCCGGTGGGAGCGACCGGCATCGGCACGATCATGGCCGCGACGCAGCGGTTGGACCTCGCCGACGAGTGCCCGGAAATCCATCTCGTTATGACGGGACTGGCTCATGGGGCACCTCCGGTATTGGTGGGATGACACCATCCTAGCAAAGCGCCAGCAAGGGCTTAAGTCTCGCTCGATATCCTGTCAGGATAAGGGGCGTCTTGCCCGTGGAGCCGCTCATGCCCTCACCCCGACGCCTGCTCGCCTTGCCCCTGGTCATCGCGCCACTGGGCGCGGTCGGCTGGCTGTGGCTGATGCTGCTCAGCCCCTGGACCTATGACCGCCCCGACCATCTGTCCCCGGTTCAGGAGGGCCCGCATCGCCTGTTCGTCTACGGCACCTTGCGGTATGCGCCGGTACGCTGGTTGGTCTATGGGCGTACCGGTGATCCGGAGCGGGTCGTATTGCCTGGCTATCGTCGCGAGGGGCTGGACCTGGTCGTGGACCACGGTTCCCGCGTAGAAGGCCTCTTGTTGCGCCTGGATGCCGAAGAACTGTCACGACTGGATCGTTACGAGCGGCTTGGCTATCGCTATGAGCGTATCCGGGTGACCCTGGTGGATGGTTGTGAGGTCTGGTCCTATCAACGATTAGAAGACTGATTATTGTTTTTGAACAGAAGATAACGGTATAAATATCTGGCTATCCCCTTTCCCTGCAAGGCTCCGCTGCGGCACTATGGCCAAGAACCGATGGCGAGCGGACAGGTCATGGAAGCCGAGATCTCCCTACTGGATATGCTGACGCGACTCAGCGTGGCCGCCGGGCTCGCCTTGGTGCTGGGCCTCGAACGCGAACTGCGCGGCAAGCCTGCCGGACTGCGCTCGCACATGCTGGTGGCGCTGGGGGCAGCGGCCTTCCTGATCGTTGGCTTGGAGATCCTCTTTGCCACCGCCGAGGGTGACCCCTCGGCGCGCATCGATCCCACGCGCATCGTCGAGGGCGTGATCGGCGGTATCGGCTTTCTCGGCGCCGGGAGCATCATCCGCAGTGGCGCCAGCGTCCACGGCATCACCACCGGCGCGTCCATCTGGCTCGCCGGCGCCATCGGCATTGCCGCTGGCGTTCACAACTTCGCCCTGGCCGCCATGGTCACGGGACTGGCCTTGGTGATCATGACCGTTCTCGGGGCCATCGAACGCTTTCTTCCTCATCACAAACGCAGCGAGTGAACCCCGCCCCCCGGAATGCTGGTTGTGGGCCTGATCGGCCACGGCCTACAATGAGCCGCGTTCGTGCCGATCGATGACAAGGATCCCGTAACATGATCACCCTCTTGCATAATCCGCGTTGCTCCAAGTCCCGCCAGGCCCTCGCCTTGCTGGAAGAGCGCGGTGCCGACCTCCAGGTGCGTCGCTACCTCGATGACCCGCTCGACGAGAAGGAGCTGCGCTCATTGCTGTTGCGCCTGGATACCGATGGCAAGGCGCTGGTCCGCACCAATGAAGCCGACTGGAAGGCACTTGACGCCGATATCGATGACCCCGACCAGGTGATCCGGGCCATCGTGGCGCATCCCGTGATCATGCAGCGTCCCATCGCCGACGACGGCACCCGCGCGGTGATCGGACGCCCCCCGGAAGATGTCCTTGGCTTGCTCGACTGATCCCCTCGTCCCTGCATCAGGAACCCCCATGTCCGACCCCTTGCCCTATGTACTGGTCCTTTACTATTCACGCTATGGGGCAACCCGCGCCATGGCCGAGCGCCTGACGGCCGGCGTCGAGTCCTGTCGTGGCATCGAGGCCCGGCTGCGCACCGTACCGCCGGTCTCGCCGACCTGTCAGGCGGTCGATCCCGAGATTCCGGCCGAGGGCGCCGTCTACGCCAGCCTCGACGACCTGCGTCACTGTTCGGGACTGGCCTTGGGTAGTCCGACCCGGTTCGGCAACATGGCCGCACCGCTCAAACACTTCATCGACTCCACCATCGAGTTGTGGATCGGGGGGGCCTTGGTCGACAAGCCCGCCACCGCCTTCACCTCCACGTCCAGCCTGCATGGCGGCCAGGAGACCACCCTGATCTCGATGCTACTGCCCCTGCTGCATCACGGCATGGTCTACGCGGGACTCCCCTACAGCGAGGTCGCACTCATGGAGACAACCGGGGGCGGGACGCCCTATGGTGCCAGCCACCTGGCGGGCAAACGCAGCGACCGCCCGCTGGACGACCATGAGCGCGACCTCACCTACGCCCAGGGCAGGCGACTGGCCCATCTCGCCCTGGCCCTCCACCGCTCGCAGGAGACTTTGGCATGAGGCAATGGCTTGAGGGACTCGAGGCGCGCAAGGGGCTGGACCGTCTGGCGCGACGCTCACGCCAACTGGTGCTCGGCAGCTTTGCTCTGCTGCTCGCGCTGATGGTCTACCGCGGTCTGATCGTCGAGACCACCGGTAACCGGTTGTTGCCCCTGGTCGCCTTCGTGCTGCCGCTGGTGCTGTTTTTGCCTTCCATCCTGACCCGCCGCCCTCGTGGACATGCCTGGCTGGCCTTCGTCAGCCTGCTCTACTTCGCCCAGGGGGTCATGGTCACCACCCTGCCCGGCCAGGGACTGCGTGGCGTCCTCGAAGCCCTGGTCGCCCTGGCGCTGTTCATCGGCTGCATGGGCTATGCCCGCTTCCGTAGCCGGCAGGTGCACGCAGGATGAGCCGAAGTCGCGTGTCGACTCGGGTGTTGAGCTCGAGCCATCAACCGGCGAACATGGCATGAAATCCAAGGAGAACGCCATGACACGCAATATTGCCGACATCCGGCGCGACTATGAAGGCGGATACCTCGACGAGTCCCGGATGCCCGAGGACCCCTGGCCACTGTTCGACGAGTGGCTGACCCTGGCCCTGGACGCCGAGGGCGATGACGGCAACGTCATGACCCTTGCCACCGTCGACAGTGGCGGTTACCCCCACGCTCGTGTCGTGCTGCTCAAGGGCGTCGATGAGCGCGGCCTGACCTTCTACTCCAACTACCACAGCCACAAGGGCAGCGAGCTGGCCAACATGCCTCATGCGGCCCTGGTGTTCTGGTGGCCCTCGCTGTCCCGCCAGGTGCGCATCGAAGGCACGGTGGAGCCGGTCAGCACCGAGGAGTCCGACCGTTACTTCGCCAGTCGCCCCCGCGCCAGCCAGCTCGGTGCCTGGGTGGCCACCCAGAGCGTGGTCATTCCCGACCGCACCTGGCTCGAGGAGCGCGAGCAACGCTTCGAGCGGGCCTATGAGGGTCAGGAGATCACCCGGCCCATCCACTGGGGCGGCTATCGTGTCATCCCCGAAATGATCGAGTTCTGGCAGGGCCAGCCGAGCCGACTTCACGACCGCATCCGCTATGAGCGCCGTTACAGCAGCTGGCAGCATTTTCGCCTGGCCCCCTGACCGACCCGCTGGCCGTCCCTGGCGGACGGCCCCGGTTCAGTCCGGCCGGCTCTCGAGACGGTGTCGCTGCCAGTCGCTCTCCGGCTCGTTGAGCCGCAGTACCGCATCCACCACCTGTTCTTCCATGTTATAGCTCAGCTTGAAGCCGAGACGCTTCATCAACGCGCGCATGGGATGGTTGTCGACCATGACCTTGCCGATCATCTCCAGGGTGCCCACGTGCCGACAGTAGCGGATCATCTTGTTCATCAGCAGGCTGCCGATGCCCAGCCCCTGCAGATCGTCACGGATGATGATCGAGAACTCGGTGCGGATGTTATCCGGGTCGTTCCAGACCCGCACCACCCCGAGCATTTCCTTGCTGCCGTCCTCTCGGGGGTGCTCGGCAATGAAGGCCATCTGCCGGTCGTAATTGATGTGGGAAAGGATCGACAGATCGCGCTGGGTCAGGTCGGCCTTGTTGTGGAAGTAGCGGAAACGGATGCTCTCCTCGGACAGCTGTTCGTGGAAGCGGGTAAGCAATGGCGCGTCCTCGGCGCGGATTGGTCGCACTTCTACCTCCCAGCCGTTCTTGAGGGTGACCCACTCCCGCAGTTCCTCCGGGTAGGGCATGATCGCGAAGCGCGCCGGGGTACCGAGGTCCATGGCGAAATCCACCGCGATCAGACCATCACGGTTGAGCAGCAGCGGATTGAGTTCGAGACCGCGCAGTTCCACCAGATCACTGGCCATCTGCGAGAGCGTGACGAGCAGCTTGCAGAGCCGCTCGAGGTCACGCGCCGGGTCGCTCGAGTGCTCACGGATCAGCCGGGCAGCATGAGTACGTCCCACCATGTCATCCGCCAGGGTCATGTTGAGCGGCGGCAAGGCCACCTGTCGATCCGCCAGAATATTGACCTTGTAGCCTCCGATCCCGAACACGATCACCGGCCCGAACACCGGGTCCCGGGTGATCCCGGCACAGAGCTGCATGGAGTGCTTGCCGCGCTGCATGGGCTGCAGGCAGTACTCGTGGATCTTGAAGGCCGGAAACCTCTCGCGAACCTTGTCGCCCAGTCGCTGCACGCCCTCCGCCACCTGCTCGGGAGTGGCCAGGTCCTGGAGCAGCCCGGCGGAGAGCTTGTGGGGATGCTGACGATAGCGAAACGGCCGGCAATTGCCCTCATGCACCACCTTCAACGCCTTGGGGCCCGCGAAGTCGGCCGCAGCGGCCCAGGCCTCCTCGGGGGCTTGCAGGTAATGCCGCGGCGCCACGCGGATGCCATAGGCCTCGAGCACCTGGGCGGTCTCGGAGTGACACAGGGTCTCGCGCCCGGCCGAGCGGACACCGTCGATCAGCTGGCGACAACGGGCCCGGATGTCGGCCGTGGTGGCAAACGGCAGGCTGGGGGGTGTCTCCTGGAGTAGCGCCTGGACGCGCTGGTAGTCGACCATGTGCATGAAGGCCTTCACCGCCTTCTCCGGCGAGAGGTAGGTGGGAATGCCCGCCAGGTTGCACTCATAGCGAGCCGACAGGGCCTCCTCGAGGCCCATCCAGCTGGTCAGCAGGTTGCGACGGAAGCGCTTGCGCGCCGCGATGATCGCCTGGGCGGTGGACTTCGAGGGCGCCAGCCGGGTCGGGGCATGCACCACCAGTACCGCATCCACCCCGGGATCGGCGGCCACCAGCTCCAGGGCCTCCACGAAGCGCTCCGGCGTGGCGTTGCCGCCCAGGTCGACCGGGTTCTCGCCGGGCTTGCTCATGTCCAGATCGTCGCGCAGGGTGTCCCGGGTCGCGTCCGTGAAGCGGGCCAGCCGGCCACCGGCGCTGATCAGCTTATCGATCGCCAACATGGCAGGTCCCAGGCCATTGGCGACGATGGCCAGACGGTCGCCGCGCAGGGGCTTCATGCGCGACAGCGTTTCCAGGGCATCGAAGAGCTCGTCGGAATCATCGACCCGTACCACCCCCGCCCGGGAGAAGGCGGCATCGAAGAGCCGGTCGCGGTTGGCGATGCCCGGGGTCGGCGGCAGCCCCGAGATGTCCGACTCGGACGTGCGGCCGCTCTTGATGGCCAGCACCAGCCGGTTGCGGGAGGCATCCCGCAGCGCGGTCATGAAGTGCTGGGCATCCAGGATGCGCTCCAGGTGCAGCAGGATGGCCTGGGTCGGCGCATACTGGTTGATGTAGTCCATCAGGTCGGGCAGCAGCACGTCCACGCTGTCCCCCACCGTGACCAGATGGGAGAAACCGATACCCCGACCGGCCGCCCAGTCGATCATGGCGTTACCGAGCATGCCCGACTGGCCCAGATAGGCCACGCGCCCGGCCTTCACCGGTCGGCTGGCATAGGAGATATTGAGCTTGCGCCCCGGCAGGATCACCCCCATGCACTCCGGTCCCAGCACGCGGATGCCCGATTCCCGAGCCGCCCGCAGCATGCGGCTGCGGATCGACCCCGACTCGTCGTGTGCATCATCGAGGTGGGCCCCACCGGAGAGGACCAGAGCCGCCTTGACGCCGAATCGGCCCAAGCGTTCGATCAGCGCCGGCACCGCCTCGACCGGTGTGCAGATCACCGCCAGGTCGGGCACCTCGGGCAGCCGGTCGACGTCGGTGATGCAGGGCTCATCGAAGACGTCGTCATAGCCCTTGGGGTTGACCGCCCAGAGACTGCCCGTGAAACCGCCCTCACGCAGGTTACGGATCACCATTCCCCCTATGGAGTAGGCTCTCTCGGACGCCCCGATCACCGCAATGGTGCGCGGCTCGAAGAAATGGCGCAGGAAGCGGGTACTCAAGGTCGGCTCCTCCGGTTGGGATCAAAGACCTTCATCATATAGTGCCGGCGCCTTCGACCTGAAGGTCCCGACGGCCACCACCGAGCGTTCGACCTTTTGACACTGTTCCGGCATGGCTCACCGATCTTAAGGTAAAGGCAATCTCCCCGGAGCGCCTTCATGATCACCGCCTATATCACGCACCCCGACTGTCATCTTCACCACATGGGCCCAGAACACCCCGAGAGTCCACTACGCCTCGACGCTATCCGGGCTCGGCTGATGCGCAGCGGCGTGCTGCAGCAGACCATGCAGTCGGAAGCGAAGGCGGCAACCGAGGAGCAACTGGCCCGGGTCCATCCCCGGCGTCACCTCCATGCCCTGGACAAGTGCGTCCCGACACAGGGCATCGTCACCCTCGACAGTGACACCATGCTGAACCCCGATACCCTCAAGGCCGCCCGGGTGGCGGCGGGCGCCGTGATCCGGGGGGTCGACCAGGTCTTCCGCCATCAGGCCGACAACGTCTTCTGCGCCGTGCGTCCTCCCGGCCACCATGCCGAGGCCGCCGATGCCATGGGGTTCTGCTTCTACAATAACATCGCGGTGGGTGCCGCCCATGCCCGAACGGCATATGGCGCCCGGCGCATCGCCATCCTCGACTTCGATGTCCACCAGTGCAACGGTACCATCGACATCTTCAAGGACGACCCCGACGTGCTGGTCTGCACCAGCTTCCAATATCCCTTCTATCCCTGGCGCTACCTGAGAAGCGAATGGCAGAACGTGGTCAACACGCCGCTGCCCGCCGGCACCGACAGTGCCGGCTTCCGGCGCGCCATCGAGGATGACTGGCTACCGGCCCTGCATGCCTTCAAGCCGGACCTGGTGCTGGTCTCCGCCGGCTTCGATGCCCATCGGGAAGATCCCCTGGCCGAGCTCTGCCTGGAGGACGAGGACTTCCACTGGGTGACCCGCCTGGCCCTCGAGATCGCGGCGCTCTATGCCGACAAGCGCCTGGTCTCGGTGCTCGAGGGCGGTTACGACCTGGACAGCCTGGGGCGCGGGGCCGAGGCCCACGTCAAGGCCCTGCTCGGATTGCCCTTCGGAGAGTGATCGAGGACGGCGGGGTTCCTGACGCTGCCGTCCGGTCGCAACGGGCGTGATCACGGTCGTCGGGAGGCAGGCGAGACGCGGCATTTATGATAGTCTGCGGGAAACTTCGTTTCCGATAGTGAACGCCCCATGCCCGCCAAGACCGCTCAGGATGCCGCCCTGCGCATCGCCTCCGGCCGCAAGCCCTTCGTTGAACCCCTGCGCCTGGGTGAGCGCCTGCGCGAGATCCGCCTGGCCAATCAGTGGACCCTGGAGGACGTGAGCCAGCGTACCGGCCTGGCCCGCTCCACCCTCTCCAAGATCGAGAATGATCAGATCTCACCGACCTTCACGGCGGTCCAGAAGCTGATCAACGGCCTGGGCATCGACCTGCCCCAACTGCTCTCCCCGCCCCGGGTCCAGCCCCACACCATGGGGCGGCGCGATCTCACTCGGCGTGGCGAGGGGCAGCGCCATCCCACACCGACCTATGAACACGAGCTGCTCAGCTGTGAGATGGCCCAGAAACGGATGATTCCCTTCAAGACCATCGTGCGCGCTCGACGCTTCGACGAGTTCAGCGAATGGATACGCCACGACGGCGAGGAATTCCTGATGGTGCTGAACGGCGAGATCCGGCTCTACACCGAGTTCTACGAACCGCTTCATCTGGCCGCCGGCGACAGCATCTACTTCGACAGCGACATGGGGCACGCCCTGGTCTCGACCAGCATCGAGGACGCCGTGGTGCTTTCGGTCTGCACGCCCCGGGATGGCCTGTGACCCCCACTCTCACTCGCGAACGCGCTGGTCGCCGGGCCGGGCGGGCGGCATGGCATCCAGCACGAGCCGCTCACCGGCATGGATCGCCTGGAAGTGCTTGCCCTTGGCCCGGGCGAGTAGCAGCACGCCGAAGCGCGCGGCCAGCTCGACCCCCTTCTGGGTTACCCCGGAGCGGGACACCAGCACGGCGATGCCCATCTGGGCGACCTTGAGCACCATCTCGGAGGTCAGGCGACCCGTGGTGTAGAAGATGTCGCCGGCCCTCGTCGTCTCGTCTCCTACCAGCCACTGGCGTCCCGCCAGGGTATCCACGGCATTGTGGCGCCCCACATCCTCGACGAAGTCCAGCACCTCATCTTGTCGGCAGAGCGCACAGCCATGGACGGCCCCGGCGCTGCGGTAGGTCTCGTTATGGGCCCCGAGGTTGTTCAGCAGGCGATAGAGCACCGACTGGCGCAGCCGCGTGGCCGGCAGTGGATGCAGCGAGGTGGCATCCAGCAGGCGGCCGAAGACGGTGCCCTGACCACAGCCGGTGGTTACGGTCCGCTGCCCCAACCGCTCCTCGAGATCTTCGGGCAGATGGCGGATCACCACCGCTGCCGCCTCGACTTCCCAGTCCACATGTACCGCCTGCAGGTCCTCTCGGCGGCTGAGCAGCCCCTGGTTGCGCAGATACCCCACCACCAAGGCCTCGGGATCGGCACCCAGGGTCATCAAGGTGACGATCTCGCGTCGGTTGAGGTAGACCGTCAGGGCACGCTCGGCGGCGATAGGCTGACGTCGGATCCGTCCGAACTCGTCGAGCACGTCAATCTCCAGGGTGGCCGGCAGGCGCGCCCGACTCAGGTGGATCTCGGACATCCAGGGTTCCTCATCGTGCAGCGTTGATTGACGATAATGGCATTGTCCTTCGCGACTGTCTGTACTCACCATGACACGGCTTGAGCACGGCATCCATGGCCTCCATCAGCAGTCATCGTCCCCTGAGCTTCGACGTGACCGGCGAGCGGCTTACCGTCAAGGGCTTCCCCACGACCCGCTGGCGCATCACCGGCCTGCGGCTGGGCCATGAAGGGGCCTGGTCGCTGGTGCTGCAGCTCTACCTGACCGAACGCGCCGCCTATCGCTTCAACCTGACGGGGCAAGCACCGCGTTTGTTTGTGCTCGGCGGCGAGGCGAGCGGTGACCCCGTTCCCAAGGCCATCACCGCCAGCCAGGAGGTTGCCGCCAGCTGGCTCGATGGCGAACAGCAGGTCCTGGAAGTGGACATGCCGCTGGCAATCCAGGCCTGGCTCGAGGCCTACCTCACCCAGCATGGCGAGGCCCCGCCGGAGCCTCACAAGAAGCGACGCCAGGGCGTGGGACTTGCCCATCCGGGACTTGCCCGGGAGTTAGACGCATGAACCGCCTCGCCCGGTGGTCCCGTCTCAAGCGTGGTGAGGTGGTCGACCTGCCGACCGAGGACAAGGGGCCTGATGACCCCATGGCGCATGCCTCTCCTTCCGGCGCGCCGTGCGACACCCGAGACGCCCCGACCGACTCCGCCGACCTGTCTCCCGGCAGCCTCGATGCCAGCCTGCCCGACCCGGACACCCTGCCTCCCGGCAGCGACATCAAGGCCTTCCTGGCGCCGGGCGTCAGCGCCGGCCTGCGGCAGCGGGCACTGCGCCGGTTGTTCGCGGCGAAGCATTACAACGTGCGCGATGGCCTCGACGACTACGATGACGACTATCGACAATGCCTCAAGCCCCTGGCCAGCGAAGTCGCTCAGCGGTTGAGGCGCTGGGCCGAGTCCACCCAAGAATCGGTGACCGACGACGATACACAGTCGGCATCAGCCGACGATCCCACCGGGAAGCGTTCCCCTCGGGACACCTCCCCGACGCAACCCCCGACACCCGAGAGCGCGCCCAGGGACGCCTCGGACAACCATCTGCCGGTAACGGACACCACGACTCGTGGGGAGGGTGAGAGCGTATGAATCAGCGAATCGATGTGATGCCGGTCAACGACCCCCACAACCGGCAAGCCCGGGAAGCCGCCTACCAACAGGTGTCCTGGCCGGTCAACCTGACCCCCGCCAGCGTCGGCTACCACAGCGACGGCCATGCCCTGATCGTGGGCAACGAACGCGAGGCCCGCCGAGCCGCTCGGGCACTGAGCGGACGGGGGCTGGCCTCCGTGAGCCTGCTGTTGACCGACCCTATCCCGGCAGTCCCCGCCGCGGCCCCTGCAAACGACGAGGGCCTGCTGGCGGCCACCCGATCCCTGCCCCACCATGCCCTGACACGCAGCGAGCGTCAGGCCCTGCGGGTCGACGGCTATCTCGGCCTCTTCACGGTGACCCTGGCGCGAGCCGAGGGCCCGGTGAACCTGGCCAAGGCCCTGGCCAACCGTAACCACTTCGACCAGATCCTCGACCTCGGCGAGGTCCCCCTGCTGACGCTGGAGCTGCCGCCCCCGGGCTATGTCGCCCTGGCGTCGCCGGGACACGACCGGGCGACGCTGATCGAGGCCTTCGCCGATCTGGTCGGGGAGTTCGACAAGCCTCGCTACTTCCAGATCGGCCCACAGCGCTGTGCCCACGCGGCCAACGGCCGCCTCGGCTGCACCCGCTGCCTGGACGTCTGCCCTGCCGATGCGATCCACAGCCATCCGGGACGGATCGACGCCCACATCGAGATCGACCCCTTCCGCTGCCACGGGGTCGGCAGCTGCACCAGTGCCTGTCCGACCGGGGCCATCGAGTTCCGGCTGCCAGACACGCATCGCCAGCAGGACACCGTGCTGGCCTGGCTCGCGGCCTATCGGCAGGCCGGGGGCGAGACACCGGTGGTACGCTTCCACCAGGCCGAGGGCGCCTCATCACGAGAAGACACCCCCGGACACCTGCTCGACGTACCGCTCGAGGAGCTTGGGGCCGCGGGACACGACCAGTGGCTGACCGCCCTGGCCGGCGGTGCCACCGAGGTGCGCATCCAGCGTCACCACGATATGCCCGAGCGCCTGACCAGCTTCCTCGAAGAGCAACTCGCCCAGGCCCGGGCGCTGCTGAGCGCGCTCGGGCATGCTCCCGAGCGTATCCGACTGGTCGCGCCCGGCGGCCTCGAGACCCGAGATGCCCCACCCTCGCATCCGCCCCTGGGAGACCCGCTCCTGTCTCTGCACGGCACCGACAAGCGCGAGCGTCTCAACCAGGTGATCACCCGGCTCGGTGAGCAGGGGCAACCGGATGGACGGCGCCATGCGCTCACCGCCGGCGCCGCTCACGGCGGCCTTCAGGTCGCCTCGACGGCCTGCACCTTGTGCATGGCCTGTGTCGCCACCTGTCCTACCCCGGCCCTCGGCGCGGGAAACGACAGCCCCCGACTGACCTTCCGTGAGGCCGACTGCGTGCAGTGCGGGCTCTGCGCCGAAGCCTGCCCGGAACAGGCCATCACTCTAATCCCCGGCTTCCTCGCCGATGCCGCCCGCACCGCTCGACGGGTCTGCCATGAGGAGCCGGCCTTCGCGTGCATCCGCTGCGGCAAGCCGTTCGCCAGCGCCAGCACCATCGCCACGATCAAGGCGAAACTCGCCGACCATCCCTATTTCGCCGGTGAGGCCCTCGCCCGCCTGGAAATGTGCGAGGACTGCCGCGTCCGCGACGTCTGGCGGGACATGGCACGCCACCCCGAATCCCAGCTCAAGGTGTGAGTCCGATGAAACAGCGCCCCGAATTTCCTCCCTCGCCTGATGAGACAAACGCCCTGCGAGCGGATATCTATCGGCTGCTGGCCGGGCTCCTTCGCGAGGCGCCGGCTGCGGACATGCTTGACTGGCTGGCCTCCCTGGAAGCCGACCCGGCAGACGGCGATCTCGCCCGGCACTGGGCCACCCTGGCGGCGGCCGCCGGGACAGCCACGCCGGACGCCTTGGGGCGGGCGTACTTCCGTCATCTGGTGGGCGTCATCGAAGGTGAGGTGATCCCCTATGCCTCCTGGTATCGCAACGGGGCCCTGATGGACGAGGCCCTGCTCACGCTACGTCGTGACCTACGTGTCCTGGGCCTCGAACGCTCGGCGCACACCCGGGATCCAGAGGACCACATGGCGGCCCTGCTCGAGGTCATGGCCCTGCTGATCGACGAGCGCGCGCCGGATGAGGCGCGCTTCTTCATGCGCCATCTGGCTCCCTGGGCCTCACGTTGTTTCGCCGACCTCGGCGTTGTCGATACCCCCTTCTATGCCGGGCTCGGCCACCTCGGTCGGGCCTTCATCGACATGGAGCATGAGCGACTCGCCGCGAAGGTCGAGCGCGACCCGGTCGAGCGCGACCCGGTCAGGCTCATCGATCCCGATACAGCCGCCACGGCACCGGCTGTCACCCCTGCTCCCTTTCACGGCCACTGACCGATCGAGGAGGCCTCCATGCGCACTACTCCCCGCAACCCGCAGCGTCGCCAGTTCCTGAGGGCCCTGGGCGCCGGCACGGCCGCCGTCGGGGCCGGCGCCGCCCTGGGCCACGTGACCCTGTCCCAGGCCGATAGCCAGTCCGAGGCGTCACCTCGACCGGACGCTACCCGCCAGTACCACGAGACCGACCATATCCGTGCCTATTACGCCACCCTGCGTGACTGACGGCCCCAGCCAGGAGAGCGATGCCATGCGGCTGATACGTACATCCGACACCCCACGGTCAGACGGGCTGGGCATTTCCCGCCGCCAGTTCCTCAAGCGCAGTGGTGCCACCACGGGCGGGCTCGCGGCGGCGAGCTTCCTGGGCGCCCCGATGATGCAGCGCACCCAGGCGGCCGAGAAGACCGCCTGGTCCGACGCCCCGGCAGAGACCCGGCGCACCATCTGCTCCCACTGCTCGGTGGGCTGCGGTGTCTATGCCGAGGTCCAGGAGGGGGTCTGGACCCGCCAGGAGCCGGCCTTCGACCATCCGATCAATCGCGGGGCCCACTGCGCCAAAGGCGCCTCGCTGCGCCAGCACGGCCACTCCAGCCGGCGCCTCAAGTACCCCATGAAGCTGGTGGGCGGCGAGTGGCAACGCCTGAGCTGGGATGACGCTATCGAGGAGATCGGTAACAAGGTGCTCGCGCTCACCGAGCAGCATGGGCCGGACAGCATCTACTGGCTGGGCTCGGCCAAGTTCAGCAACGAACAGGCCTACCTGCTGCGCAAGTTCGCCGCCCTGGCCGGGACCAACAACACCGACCACCAGGCCCGCATCTGCCACTCCACCACCGTCGCCGGTGTCGCCAACACCTGGGGCTACGGGGCGATGACCAACTCCCTCAACGACCTTCAGAACAGCCGGTCGATCATGTTCGTCGGCTCCAATCCCTGCGAGGCCCACCCGGTGGCGATGCAGCATATCCTGCTGGCCAAGGAACGCAGTCAGGCCGAGATCATCGTGGTCGACCCGCGCTTCACCCGCACCGCGGCCAAGGCCAGCCACTATGTACGCCTGCGGCCGGGGTCCGACGTGGCCTTCATCTGGGGCCTGCTGTGGCACATCTTCGAAAACGGTTGGGAGGATCGCGAGTACCTCGACCAGCGCGTCTACGCCATGGACGAGGTCCGGGCCGAGGTGGCGACCTTCCCGCCGCATGTCGTGGAAAACATCACCGGCGTGCCCGAGGCGACCATGCGCGATACCGCCCGGCGTCTGGCCGAGAACCGCCCCGGCTGCATCGTCTGGTGCATGGGCGGCACCCAGCACACCACCGGCAACAACAACACCCGCGCCTACTGCATCTTGGAGCTTGCCCTCGGCAACATCGGCAAGTCCGGTGGCGGGGCCAACATCTTCCGGGGCCACGACAATGTCCAGGGCGCCACCGACCTAGGGCTGATGTCTCATTCCCTGCCCGGTTACTACGGCCTTTCCGAGGGGGCCTGGCAACATTGGGCGCGGGTCTGGGACCTGGACTACGAGTGGCTCAAGGGCCGCTTCGACCCGACCGAGTACGTCGATGGCCAGCCGATGTACTCAAGCGGCATCACGGTATCGCGCTGGGTCGATGGCGTGCTCGAGACCGAGGAGGACATCTCCCAGCGGACTCGCCTCAAGGCGATGTTCTACTGGGGACATGCGGTCAACTCCCAGACCCGCGGGCCCGAAATGCAGAAAGCCATGCAGCAACTGGAGATGATGGTCATCGTCGATCCCTACCCGACCGTGGCCGCGGTCATGCACGATCGTCAGGACGGGGTCTACCTGCTGCCGGCCGCCACCCAGTTCGAGACCACGGGCAGTGTCACCGCCACCAACCGCAGCCTGCAGTGGCGCGACAAGGTGATCGACCCGCTGTTCGAGTCCAAGCCCGACCACGAGATCATGTACCTGCTGGCCCGCAAGCTGGGCTTCGCCGACCAGCTGTGCAAGCACATCCGGGTCAACGGCACGGAACCGCTGGTCGAAGACATCACCCGCGAGTTCAACCGTGGCATGTGGACGGTAGGCTACACCGGCCAGAGCCCCGAGCGGCTCAAGACCCACCAGCAGAACTGGCACACCTTCAGCTTCCACACCCTGCAGGCCGAGGGTGGCCCCGCCGACGGGGACTACTACGGTCTGCCTTGGCCCTGCTGGGGCAACTCCGGCATGAACCATCCCGGTACGCCCATTCTCTACGACACCAGCAAGAAGGTCTCCGAGGGCGGGCTCACCTTCCGGGCCCGCTTCGGGGTCGAGCGCGATGGCGTCAATCTGCTGGCTGAGGGCTCCTACAGCCAGGGCTCGGCGCTCGAGGACGGCTATCCGGAATTCACCGCCCAGATGCTCAAGGACCTGGGCTGGTGGGATGACCTCACGGCCGAGGAGCAGGCCGAGGCCGAGGACAAGAACTGGAAAACCGACCTGTCCGGAGGCATTCAGCGGGTGGCGATCGCCCATGAGTGCGCGCCCTTCGGCAACGCCAAGGCGCGTTGCAACGTCTGGACCTTCCCGGACCCCATCCCCAAGCACCGCGAGCCGCTCTACACCAGTCGCCGTGACCTGGTGCCCAAGTACCGCACCTGGGACGACGTGGCCTCGCACTACCGGCTGCCCACCCTCTACTGGAGCATCCAGCAGCAAGACATGACCGGGAAGTACCCGATCATCCTCACCTCGGGACGCCTGGTGGAGTACGAGGGGGGAGGCGAGGAAACCCGCTCCATGTCCTGGCTGGCCGAGTTGCAGCAGGAGATGTTCGTCGAGATCAACCCGGCGCTCGCCAACGATCTGGCCATCGCCGAGGGCGACCTGGTGTGGGTCGAGGGCGCCGAGGGGGGCCGCGTGAAGGTCAAGGCCCTGATCACCCCGCGGGTCGCGCCGGAGGTGGTCTTCATGCCCTTCCATTTTGGCGGCATCTTCCAGGGCAAGAGCCTGCACGACCGCTACCCGGAGGGCAGCGCCCCCTATGTGCTCGGTGAGGCGGCCAATACCGCCACCACCTATGGCTACGACTCGGTGACCCAGATGCAGGAGACCAAGTGCACCCTGTGTCGCATCGAGAAGGCAAGCTGAGGAGAACCCCATGGCCACGATGAAGTTCATGTGTGATGCCGAGCGCTGCATCGAGTGCAACAGCTGCGTCACTGCGTGCAAGAATGCCAACGAGGTGGAATGGGGGATCCAGCGTCGCCGTGTGGTGACCCTCGATGACGGTGAGCCTTCCGAGGTCTCCATTTCGGTGGCCTGCATGCACTGTGACGACGCCCCCTGTATCGCCGTCTGCCCCACCGAGACCCTCTACCAGCGCGACGACGGCATCGTGCTCCACGACAAGGACCTATGCATCGGCTGCGGCTACTGCCTCTACGCCTGCCCCTTCGGCGCCCCGCAGTTCCCGAAGACCAACGCCTTCGGCGAGCGCGGCAAGATGGACAAGTGCACCTTCTGCGCCGGTGGCCCGGCGGACACGCCGGAAGAGGAATATCAGAAGTACGGTGCCAACCGCATCCGTGAGGGCAAGCTGCCGCTGTGTGCCGAGATGTGCGCGACCAAGGCCCTGCTGGCCGGCGATGCCCAGGAGGTCGCCGACATCTTTCGCCAGCGGGTGGTACGCCGCGGCCACGAGGATGGCGGCTGGTCGGGCAACCCCCGACGCGAGCGGGATCGCGAACGGGCCGGTCACGACCTGTCCGCCGCCGACCTGGCCCATGACGCCACCCGTCAGGGGTAAGGAGACCGACCATGAGCATCACGATCTCTTCCCGGGGGACCCGGTGGCTGATGCTGCTGGTACTTTCCCTGCTGCTGACGCTGGCCGTTGGACAGCCGGTCCACGCCCAGCAGGCCGATGCCGACCCGGGCCAGGAGGCCGCCTTCGCCGTCCCGGCGGTCGATGCCGACACCTGGCGGCAGATCCGCAGCGGCGAGACCGGCCCCAACTACCGCGACAGCCGGGCCGATAGCACCTATAGCCTGATCAACGCCAGCGGCGAGACCTGGCGCCAGTGGCGCAACCGCTGGGTCTCCCCCTTCGGGCTGATCGTCATCGGTGCGATGCTGCTGATGATCGCCGCCTTCTACCTGGTGTTCGGGCGCAAGGCGCTGGACGAGCCCCGCACCGGGCGCAAGCTGTGGCGCTGGCCGCTGCTGGTCCGCGCCTTGCACTGGAGCGTGGCCACGCTGTTCATCCTGCTGGCCCTCACCGGCCTCATCCTGCTCTACGGCAAGGCGGTATTTCACCCGCTGTTCGGCGACGGCGCCTGGGCCGGGATGATGTCCACCACCAAGCTGCTGCACAACTACGCGGGCCCCCTGTTCGGCATCCTGCTAATCGTGCTGCTGGCCCGCCTGCTGCGCCACAACTGGCCGCGCAAGTACGACCTGGCGTGGTTCCGGAAGGGGGGCGGCCTGGTCGGCAAGGGACATCCCGACGCCGGATTCGCCAATGCCGGCGAGAAAGTCTGGTACTGGTTGCTGGCGACCGTCGGCTTGGTCGTGATCGCCAGCGGCTTGGTGCTCGATTTCCCCAACTACGGCCAGGGACGTGACACCATGCAGTGGGCCAACCTCATCCACGCCGTGGGGGCACTCGGTCTCACCGCGGTGGCCTTGGGCCATATCTACATCGGGACTCTCGGCACGGAGGGCTCGCTGGAGGGCATGACCACGGGCTACGTCGACGAAACCTGGGCCCAGGAGCATCACAACCTCTGGTACGAGGAGATCAAGGATCAGGCGGTGCCCGAGACGCAGCTGGCTCGTGACGAGGCGGCCTCCCCGGGAGGCGACGATCCCGCTCCCCGCTCCGGATAGCGATCCCGCCGGCCAGCACCGATCGACACCGCCCGCGGGCGGTGTCTTTTGTTATGCTGGCCGCATCGCCCACCATCCGCCTGCCTGCAGGGAGACCCATCATGCAGCACCTCGACGATACCACCCGTACCGAGCTGGAAGCTGCCGCCTTCCGCCGCCTGCTGCGTCACCTGGACGCGCACAAGGAGGTCCAGAACATCGACTTGATGATCCTGGCCGACTTCTGTCGCAACTGCCTTTCCAAGTGGCTGGTGGCCGCGGCCGAGGAACGTGGCGAAACTCTCGACTACGAGGCCGCCCGGGAATATGTCTATGGCATGCCCTACGACGAGTGGAAGGCGCACTACCAGCAGAAGGCCACGCCCGAGCAGCTGGCCGCTCTGGAGGCTCGCCAGGCTCACAAGCCGGCCTCCCCGGAGGGGCAAGCCTAGATGAGTGAGCCGATGATTCCCCTGTCCATCGCGGTGCTCACCGTCTCCGACACCCGCACCGAGGCCACCGACCGCAGCGGCCAGGCGCTGGTCGAGCGGCTCACCGCCGCCGGTCACCACCTGGCCGAGAAGCGCATCGTGCCCGATGACGCCTACCGGATCCGCGCCGTGGTGGCGGGCTGGATCGCCGCTCCTGAGGTCCAGGTGATCCTCACCACCGGGGGTACCGGCTTCACCGGTCGCGACTCCACCCCCGAGGCGGTCTCGGTACTGCTCGACAAGCCGATCGAAGGCTTCGGCGAACTGTTTCGTCAGCTCTCCTGGCAGGAGATCGGCAGCTCCACCGTGCAGAGCCGCTGCCTCGGTGGGCTGGCCAATGCCACCGTGGTGTTCTGCCTGCCCGGCTCCACCGGGGCCTGTCGCACGGGTTGGGACGGCATCTTGGCCGAGCAGCTCGACAGCCGCCACAAGCCCTGCAACTTCGCCAATCTCGTGATTCCCGAACGAGGCCAGCATGGCTGAGCTGCAGAGCGTCGAGGCGGCCCTGGCGGCCCTGCTCCAGGACGTCCCGGTGACCCCACCGGAGCCTCTGCCCTGCGACGCGGCCGCGGGACGGGTCCTCGCCGAGCCCGTCACGGCACGCCTGGACGTGCCGCCCTTCGACAACAGCGCCATGGACGGCTATGCCCTGCACCATGCCGACGCCGGGGGCTGGTTGCCGGTGAGCCAGCGCATCGCCGCCGGCCAGCCAGCCACACCGCTGGCCCGGGGGACCTGTGCCCGGATCTTCACCGGCGGCGAGATCCCGCCGGGCGCCGATTGCGTGGTGATGCAGGAACGCGTCGAGCGCGACGGCGAGATGGCCTGGCTCCCGGCCGAGGTTCCGGCCGGCGACAACCTTCGCCGTCGTGGCCGTGACGTCTCGGTCGGTGCCTCGCTGCTGCCCGCCGGCGAGCGGCTGGAGGCCGCGGCGCTCGGCCACCTCGCCGGCCAGGGCATCACCGAGGTAGTGGTGCGTCGCCGCCCCAGGATCGCGCTGCTCTCCACCGGCGACGAGATCGTCGATCCCGGCCAGCCCCTGGCCCCGGGCCAGCTCTACAATTCCAACCGTCCGATGCTCACACGCCTGCTCGAGCGCTTCGGCGCCGAGGTGGTAGGGGCCAGCTCGGTACCCGACCGTGGCGAGGCGACCCAACACAGGCTGCAGGAGGCGGCCGACATCGCCGACCTGGTGGTCACCACCGGGGGCGTCAGCGTCGGCGAAGAGGATCACGTCAAGGCGGCGCTGGCACGGCTTGGCCGGCTCGATCTCTGGCGGCTGGCGGTGCGCCCCGGCAAGCCGCTGGCGCTGGGCCGGCTGCCGGGCCACGGAGGTCGCGAGGTACGATTCGTGGGGCTGCCCGGTAATCCGGTCTCGTGCTTCGTCGGGGCCTGGTTGTTCCTGCGTCCCCTGCTGGGGGCCATGCAGGCGTGCCCGGCGCTCGCCACCCTGCCCCAGCTGTCTGCCCGAGCCGACTTCGCCACGCGCACCGGCCCGCGTCGCCATTACATGCGCGTGACGCTGGCCTTCGGCGAGGACGGCATCCTGGCCCGGGCCTTCCGCGATCAGAATTCCGGGGTGCTCTCCTCCTGCATCGGCGCCGATGCCCTAGCGGTGATCCCCGCCGATCACCGCGTCGAGCCGGGCGACCGGATCGACTGCCTCTGGCTGCGCATGGAGTAGACCTCAGCGGTCGGGCACTTCCAGTGCCGCCTTGACCGCCGGCCAGAGACACCGGAAGTCGGCCGCGAGGTTGGCATAGTCCGCCTCCAGCCAGGGCACCAGTTCGGCCAGGCGATTGGGCCCCGACAGTCGCCGCCCGATCCTCGCCACGGCTCGGCAGGTGAAAGCGAAATCGGCGTAGCCATGCAACCAGTCCTGCTCCACCAGCACCGGCATCATGGCTGCCAGGCGGTCCGGTGCCGGGCGGTCCGCCAGCAGGCAATAGCAGCGCTTGACCAGTGCCGACTCCTCACGGTCAAGCTCGAGGCGTCGTGCCACGAAGTGGTCCCAGACGAGATCCAGGGCGATCCCTGCGTAGCGACGCTGTTCTCGGGGCGCCCGTGCCAGGGCATCGGCCACCACCGGGTGCGCATCGACGAAGGCATCGACGCGACGATGGTGGCGGATACCGGCCGCCACGGCGGCCGGCCATGCCGACAGGTCCGCTCCCTTCACGCCGTCGGCGATGAGATTGCCATAGAGGAAGTCATCGCTGCCACCACGGGCCAGCCAAGCATGGGCCAGGAAGTTCACAGGCAGTGGGTGGGCTTGGGCAATCCCGCCAGGCGCGCAGCCACCTTGGCCGAGCTGCCGGGAAAGAGACGCATCAGATGGAGGGAGCGCCCTTTCTCCGACCCCAGGGCCTGACCGATGGCCTTGACGAGCGGACGCATAGCCGGTGCCATCTCGAAGCGGGCATAGAAATCCCGAAGCACGTCGAGGACCTCCCAATGTTCACGGGTCAGGATGATGCTTTCCTCTTCGGCCAGTGCCTGAGCTACAGCGGGAGACCAGTCATCGAGATCTACCAGGTATCCTTCGGGATCTAGGCCGATTTTTTTGTTTTGACAATCTAGATAACGGTATATTTCCGTGGTTGCCATCAGTACCAGCTCACCGTGCGTTCCGCTTCCTCGGTCAAGGCGACGAAGCCGTCCACATCCACGACCTGGACCTCACCATCACAGCGACCCAGCAGGCCTCGAGACGCCAGATCCTCCTTGAGCGCAAAGAGTCGCCCCTGCAGGCCATCGTAGTAGCGGACCAACTGGGGCAAGGCGCCCTGGACACCATCCTCGATCAACAGCAAACGATCGTCCTGCCCCATGCCCTCCAGGGCCTGTCGGTAGACCTGGCTGGTGGCAGGTGAGCGATTGACGATATGTAGCAGCATCCACGGCCCCCTTGTGGCGAGACAGACTTAGAAGGTAAGAATCAGGCGATGATCCTTCAGGGCATCGGCGACCCCCGTCGTCGACAGCGGGATGACGGTCAGCCTCATATCATCGACCTGCAAGCCGAAATCGGCCAGGGCCTGCTCCTCGACCAGCAGTGTGCGGATATCATACATCTCCAGCATCTCGAGTGTCGCGGACGATCCCTTCTGGCCTAAGGCCCCCGGTCCCTGGCCCGGTAGCAGCGCCGTCACGCCTTCGCCCATGAAGAGCAGCGAGACCTCGCGCCCGAAGGCCGCGGCCACCAGCGCGGCATCCAGGCCTTCGCGCAGCCAGCTGGTGCCGTGGGGGCCATGACGCAGGATCACCAGCAGGTCGGCTGTCGGTGTTTCACTCATCGTTACTCCCGCCTTGGTCTTGTGTATCAGGGGCCGAAGGTAACCAGCCGGTCGCAGCGCAGGCCCAGGTCCACCAGCTGCCCCAGCCCGGTCAGCTCGAAGGGTGCCGCCAGGCTGTGCCCCGACTTGCCGTGACGTTCGGCCTCTCGGCGGTCCATGAGCCCACGGCGAAGGGCCGCGGCGATGCAGACCTGCAGGGCCACGTCGTGTTCCCGGTGCAGCGACACCCAGGCGTCCACCAGGTGCGGCTCATCCTGGGGCGGTGCTGCCAGGCGAGCCGCATTCTGGACCCCATCATGATAGAAGAATACCGCTTCCAGCCGATGGCCGCGTGCCACCACGGCCTGGGCGAAACGCAGCGCCGAGTGGCTCGCCTGATGGCTATAGGGCGCACCCATCAACAGGAGGGCATATCGCATCGAGGGCCTCATGAAACAAGACTGGCCCCGTCATGGCGGGGCCAGAGGCATCGTACAGCGTGGTCGATCAGTCCTGGCTCATGATGCCAAGCAGCGAGAGCAGGCTGATGAAGAGGTTGTAGATCGACACGTAGAGGGTGATGGTGGCGAGAATATAGTTGGTCTCGCCAGCCCGGTGCACGATCTCGCTGGTCTGGTAGAGAATGGCCGCCGACGAGAACAGTACGAAGCCGGCCGAGACCATCAGGGACAGCGAGGGAATCTGGAAGATCAGCGCCGCGACCATGGCCAGGATCAGCACGATGGCGCCGGCCATCAGGAAGTTGCCGAGGAAGCTGAAATCCTTGCGCGTCACCAGAGCCACGGCCGAGAGGCCCAGGAAAGTCAGGCCGGTCATGCCCAGGGCGGTAGCAATCAGCTGGGCCCCATTGGGCAAGGTCAGATACGCGCTAAGGATCGGCCCCAGGGTAAACCCCATGAAACCGGTGAAGGCGAAGGTCGCCAGGAGACCTGCGGCCGAGTTGGCGGTTTTATGAACCAGGAACATCAGGCCATAGGCCCCGATGAAGAACAGCAGAATGTTGATGCGCTCGACTCCTAGCGCCATGGCCCCACCGGCCGTGACGGCAGAGAACAGCAGGGTCATGGCCAGCAGGCCATAGGTATTGCGAAGCACCTTGTTGGTGCTGACGGCCTGCTGCGTCTGCTGACGGGTCGCCTGCATGTCTTGGTAAGCCATTGAACCAGAGCTCCCTGATTGTTGATCTAGGCACTGGACACAGAATGCCCCCTGACGGTTCCCGACGCAAGTCAGGGCTCTGCCGTGACCATCATGAAATCGATCCCTTCTTGCTTGACAATAAGCTTTCGCTAAATAAATACGCCAGACAGGTACTAAAGACGTACTAGCAATGGATGAGTAAGTTCATGACCAAGACGCGTTGCTGACGCGCGGACGGGTTCCTATTCTTTTTGTTACAAGGTGTAAACAAACACACCATAACCCGATATCGCTTGTTCCTCTGCGGTAAGGCGATGTCGGCACACAGGGAGAACCGTATGGACCAGCCAGCAGACAAGCGCCCGCGTCGGCCCAACGACCTCGACCGGGCCAGAGAGCGCCGGCGTCAACGTGAGCGCGAAAGGACCGAGGATCTGGTGGAACAGCTGCGACGCTGGGCGACCGGTGACTGGCCACCTCTCGATGAAGAGATCAGACAGCCTTCGTGATATCTCGCTAGCGCGGGACCTTGGGCATGGCGATCGGCAGATCCGACAACGAAGGCAGGCGTGTCGAAGAGGACGACAGGGACGTGCAAGGAACAGCTCGGGAAAGGAGTGAGTGGCGGAGGGACAGGGACAATCCGCCAGATGCTCATATCCCATTGATTCCCAAGTCAGTCAATGCGTTACGTCGTTTTCATGTGGTAAATTAGTGTGGTAAATGCACCATCAGGACGCCACGCCATGAGCCACTTGGAGAGACGCGCCAACCGCTGGTATGCGGTGCTGACCATCCCCAAGGACGCACGCCCCAAGCTGGGCGGCAAGATTCGATTCGTGAAGAGCACTGGGACAGCTGACAAGCGGGTGGCCCAGTCGAGGGCCTATGCGCTGGTGGCTGAGTGGAAAGACCAGATCGCCAGGGCGCGGGGCAATGAGAAGGAGGAAGGATCGTTCCTCGACGGGGTGCTGGAGTATCGCCACCAACTTGAAGACCTCCAGCGAAGCGGCCAGAGGCTCCACCATGAGGCATTGTCCAGCACCATCCTTGAGAAGGCCGAGAAACTCGATGCTCAAGGCCGAGCCGAAGATGCCCAACGGCTTGCCGGTGTGGCGCTCGGCCAGCAGACGCCCATTGAGCCAGAGCTTCGGGAATGGCGGGACGGGCTCCACCTCAAGCCCAAGACGGCCGAGCAGATGGAGAAGGACGCCAAGCGGATGGCGGCTTACTTCGAGGTTATCGAGGCCATCGGCCCGGAGAGCGTGAGGGAGTGGGCCAAGGTGCTCATGGCGCCCAAGGACCAAGACGGTTACGGCTATGGCGTGTCCTCGGTCAAACGCTGCTTCTCAGCGGCCCGGAGTGTCTGGCACCACCTCCAAGAGACGGGTAAGGCGCCAGCAGATCGCGAGCCCTTCAAGCTGCCGTCCTTCGTCCAGCGTCAGGAGCGGGCAGCCAGCGCCAGCAAGGCCCGCAACGGGGCGAAAGGGTGGATCGCCTTCGAGCCCGTCGATGTGGTCAGGCTACGCCGTGAAGCCATGGATGATGGCGATGATGCCCTGGCAGACCTGTTAGACCTCGGTATGTACACCGGGGCACGGATCGAGGAGCTGTGCTCGCTGCGCACGGACGATAGCTCCACGGACAGGCTCAGGATCACCGACAGCAAGACGGATGCGGGGATTCGGGAGATTCCGGTTCACTCTGAGTTGAAGCCCACCGTTGAGCGCCTCCTGGCTGAGTCCAGGGACGGCTACCTGCTCTCCGGGCTTACCTTCAACAAGTACGGGGACAGGTCCAACGCCCTCGGGAAGCGGTTCGGTCGGCTCAAGGCTCGCCACGGCTTCGGCACTTCCTACGTCTTCCACTCCATCCGCAAAACGGTGGTGACTCTCCTCGAAGATGCGGGCGTATCGGAGAACCTCACGGCAGACATCGTTGGCCACGAGAAGCCACGGGTGACCTACGGGCTGTACTCCGGCGGCCACTCGCTGAAGAGCAAGCGGGAGGCTGTGGAGCTGCTCCGATACCCTTGCTGATACCTGGCCGTTTCCTTCTGAAGTCCCTCATGCCTTCCTGTGGGCGCATTCCCAGCCAGGCCCATGGGGCACCATAGTGGGCTGTTGTAGAAGGCGCTCACACCGTCATACACGCTGCTCCTGCCGCATACCAATTACGGCCCTCTTGGGGAGGAGGAGTCGCCCCACGCGGTTACCACCCACCTGAAGAGGAATGCAGCCCACTTCTGGGGGGAATCCTCCGTCAGAGAACTGGTATAGGAGCACGATCCATGTCTTACAACGACACGATTTCATTCGAGGAGGGGCTTCAGCGGGTCCAGGCCGAGCTAGCGGATGGCACACCCTGCCCGCAGGAAGAGCCGATGGAGCTACCCCTCGACGACATCAAGATGCGGCACTCAGTGTTTCAGCCGCGAGAGTTCCAAGAAACGGCCAGGACAGAAGACCATGTCCGTGCATTGAGCGAGGCCATCAAGGCGGAGCCATCGAACCGGCTCGATACGGTGACGATCTGGTGGAGCGGTAAGCACTGGACCGTTCTGAACGGCCACCACCGATTGCTGGCCTATGGCCGCGTCAGGAAGACCGGCTTCAAGCAGCACCAGCCGGACGGCAGCAAGACCGACCGGTGGATGGTGCCCGTCCGTTGCTTCCGGGGCTCGCTGCAACAGGCACTCATTGAGGCCACGCGGACGAACTCCAAGGACCATCTCTCGATGACCAAGGACGAGAAGATGAACCGCGCATGGCGGCTTACGGTCCTGTACCCCAAGTTATCCAAGTCAGCTGTTGCGAACACCTGCAAGATCGGCTCCAGAACAGTCGCCAGGATGCGCTCCCAGCTATGGGCGATTCAGGAAGGCGAGCCGGACGACTGGAAGTCGCTGGCCCTGGAGATGTCCTGGCGCGAGGCACAGCGGTATGGCAAGGACGAAGCAATGGAATACGACGATTCATGGCAGGAACGGCAAGCAACCGAGTGGAGCCGTCGCCTGGGCAAGGCGTTCGGCACCAAGTTCGCGGAGCAGCCGGAAGTCGCTGCGCGGGCGCTCGAACTGTACTCCGAGCGACTGGCCAAGGAGCTAGGACCGATCCTCCACGAACCGGAGGAGCTGGAGGAGCCGGAGGAACTGGAAACGGTCGACTTCTGAAGTGGTTGGGGGGAGATGGATCAGGGATGATCCAGGCACATCGGTGGAATGGGTAGTCATCCGCCGAAGGACCAGCAGATGGACGGTCAGGCTGTGCCTTCCCTGGCTGGTGTACTTGGCACAATGGAGGGTGTGCCATGGCATAGGCACCGGGGGCGGTAGGTCTACGCAGAGCTTCGACAGAATGGCCCGCTCTCGCGAAATCTGGCTGACCATCAAGGCGTTGGCCCTGCCGATTTGCTCACACGACGGCGCTTTCAGGGTCACATCGAGGGATCGCCACGGTGGCGCGGGCAGCAGACGCGCCGGAACGTGATCTACCTGTGTTCGGCTGACTCCGTTTGTCCATCGCTGAGCTGGAGGAATGGGACTCCTACCGGCCCACCCCGGCCATTTTGCGGCGCACACGTGAGCCGGTATTGGAGTGTATAAAGAAGAATGAGCTTCCCCGGTGCCCGCCTCGAGCGAGCGCATGGTGGCGGCTGGAAGTCGATTTCTAGGTGCCCACTGGGGATGGACGACGGCCACTCCGCCCCACAGGCACGGTCGCTACAGGCTGCATTGGCTTGGCTCAAAGGGTGTACCTTGTGGCCCATGCTGTGGGCTGGCGCTCAGAGTGGCTCATAGCTGTTGATTTTCAATGATCCATCCCCTACATTGTGAGCCACACTCAATGAGCCACGGTGAAGGAGCAGCCGACATGTCAGCCACCATCGCTTACGTCCGAGTCAGCACCGAGGACCAGTCCACCGACACACAGCGAGCCACCATCGAGGAACGCCACAAGGTCGACCGCTGGTTTGTCGATGAGGCGACCTCTGGGGCCATCAAGGCGAAGGACCGGAAAGGGCTCGGTGAGCTACTGAGCTATGTCCGTGAGGGTGACACCGTCATCGTCTACGCCATCGACCGCCTGGGCAGGAACACCATCGACGTGCTGGAGACGGTCGAGGCGCTCAACGCCAAGGGAGTGGCGGTGCTGTCGATCCGTGAGGGCTTCGACATGAGCACACCGATGGGCAAGGCAATGCTCACCATGCTGTCCGCTATGGCTGAGCTGGAACGCTCCAACATCAAGGAACGCCAGATGGCGGGTATCAAGCGGGCCAAGGCGGAGGGTAAGGCCCTCGGCAGGGAGAAGGTCATCATTGATGAGGACGTGGCTCAGTGGCGCCAGGAGAACAGCGCCAGCATCAAGGCCACGGCGGAACACTTCGACATCTCACCGGCATCCGTGAAGCGGGCCTGTCGGGTAGCGAAGGTAAGTGCCAGTGATTCTCAAAAACAGCTATCAAAGATGACGATTCAATAGTTTGATTCTATAGGCTCTGCCTTTGTGGTAGAGTCTATTTTTGCGACGTTGCTAACGGAAGTCTCTCAATACGAAGGAGGGCGATATGACAGGAGCCATGCTGACAACGATGGGGCTATCACTAGACATGGTGGGCGCTGTGCTTGTAGCAAGTGAGGTCGTCAAGACCTTCAAAGGCCCCACGACCATAGACGGAGGAGACTCCGGGACACTAGGCGGCGGCTTCTCTCCAAAGGTAAACCCCGAGTACACCAAATATGAGAAGAGGAGGCGAGGGTTCATGGGGGTTGGGCTTGTGTGTCTGCTCCTAGGTTTTGCCATCCAGATAGTAGGTGCATGGGTCTCATAATCACATTCACACCAAGAAGAGAGTCCCCAAGAAGCACAAGGGGCCATTTCGGCTTAGCTCCGCATGGACTTTGACCATTCTCATGAACTCATCATGGCGTAATCGCTGGAGTTCCGTAATCGCCTCTTCCTGCTTGTTTCTGCGCATCAGGTCATAATTCGACTTGACTGAGGCCCTGTAGGCTCCTTTGGCGCCTCGCTCGGCACCGATCCAAGCCCCACCAAGAGTCGCTATCGCACCCAGCAAGGCGAGACCAAATTGCCCCGGCGTGATGCCTAAATCGGCGAGGCTGGCCTTGGCATTGGTGTAGAAGGTAGTAGAGAGTCTCCATCGCTCATCAGCGTCCATGCGTAGGGTTAGTAGGTGACGTATGTGCTAAGCCTACAAGATACAGTGGGCAGTGCTGAGGTTTGGCGCGAAGGTCGGGAGGGGGATGTGGTAAACACATGTGGTAAATAAGCGAAAAGGCATGTCCTCTAAGCTCTTGAAAAGCCTCGAAAACATGCCCTAGAAGTCGGAGTGGCGGAGGGACAGGGATTCGAACCCTGGGAAGGCTCTCACCTTCGCCGGTTTTCAAGACCGGTGCATTCAACCGCTCTGCCATCCCTCCGGCTCACGGCGATGTATACTATCAGCTTTTTCGCCTGGGTCAAGAGCTGCGTACGATCAAGACGTTAGCCAGCCTTCAGTAGAGTCGCAGGCCCACCCGGGTAATCCGATTGCCCTCCATGTCACTCACCACCCAGTGAATGCCGTGCCAGTCGACATCGTCCCCCACCACGGGATGCCCTCCGACTCTCAGGGAAACGAAATCGGCCAACGTCATCTCGCGTTCGCCCGGACTCAGGGTCAGGCCATAGGCATCGGCGATGTCCCGCATCGGGGCATCGCCATCGAAGGTGAAGGTGCCGAAGAAGGCCTGTTCGCGCTTGAGCTTGGCATCCCCGTTGAAGAGCCGGTTGAGTGCCGGCAGGTCATCACTGCGCCCAATCACGCAGATCACATCACCGAGACACAATCGGGTGCTGCCCTTGGGGTGCAGCATGGTCTGCTCACGGAACAGCGCGGCGATCAGGGCCCCGGAGGGAAAGCGCAGCAGGCGGATGGGGACATTCTCGAGATCCGAGTTCTCGACCACATAGACGAACATCTCGTAGTCGTTCCTGTGCAGGATGCCCAGCGGCCCGCGACGGTTGGGGGAGACGCTCGCCGGGACCTCGACCCGCATCTTCCGGGCCATCCAGGGCAGGGTTCCGCCCTGGATCAGCAACGAGAGCAGCACCACGGCAAAGGCGACATTGAAGTAGAGCGAGGCATTCTCGACCCCACCGATGACCGGAAAGATCGACAGCACGATCGGCACGGCACCGCGCAACCCGACCCAGGAAATGAAGCCGACCTCGCGCCAGCGGAACCGGAAGAACGGCTTGACGGCTATCAGTACCGCCAGAGGACGGGCGACGACGATCAGGGCCAGGGCCACGACAGACGCCGGCAACGCATAGTCGAGCAGGTCGCTGGGCGTGACCAGCAGCCCCAGTACCAGGAACAGACCGATCTGGCTGAGCCAGGCCAGACCGTCGTGCACCGGCAAGATGAAGTTGAGATGTCGGCCGGGATGATTGCCGATCATCAGTCCGGCGAGGTAGATCGCCAGAAAGCCGCTGCCGTTCAGGACACTGGTCATGCCGAAGACCAGAAACCCCAGCGACAGGGCCAGCAGCGAGTAGAGCCCGGGGGCGAGGTCCAGCCAGCCAAGCAGGCGACCAGCGAGCCACCCGATCCCGACGCCGATGACGGTGGCCAGGCCGAATTGCAGCACCAGGAAGAGCAGCGTGTCGACCACGCCACCGATCTCGCCGACCAGCACCTCTACCAGCATCAGGGTCAGGAAGATGGCCATGGGATCATTGGTACCCGACTCGATCTCCAGGGTGGCCCCCACGCGTTCGTTGAGGTTGATGCCGCGTCCGCCCAGCATCGAGAAGACTGCCGCGGCATCGGTAGAGCCGACGATGGCCCCGACCAGCAGCCCCTGGACCAAGGTGAGGTCGAACACCCACATCGCGATGGCCCCCACGATGCCACTGGTCACGAACACGCCGAGGGTGGCCAGCGAGAGCGCGGGTCGGAAGCCCACACGAAAGGTCTTGAGCCGGGTGCGCAGTCCCCCGTCAAGGAGGATCATGGCCAGCGCCAGGTGGCCGATCAAAAAGGCAAGAGAATAATCATCGAACTGGATGCCGAGCACCCCTTCCTCCCCGGCCAGCATGCCCAGACCCAGAAAGATCAGCAGCAAGGGCACCCCGACCAGGGTGGAGAGTCGACTGGCGAGAATGCTCAGCGCGATGAGGAAGCCGCTGAGCAGGAAGAGGGTATTGATCGAATCCATGGCATCCTGCCTCGGGAAGGTCGCACCATTATCGCATGGCGCCGATAAGGCCGCGATCATCGTCACCGCCGGCACTGGTCATGGCAATCCGGCTGCCGCTAGACTAGCCTCGCCCGGCAGATACCGGGTTCGTTGTTCCGGAGCCCTCATTCATGATCCCACACGCCCGACGTCGCCTGATCAGGGACGCCATTTCGTTGATGCTGCTGGGTAGCTTGCCGTTCGCCGGGCTGATAGCGGCGCAGGACTCGACCGCGCCTCTCCTTTCGCTCGACAGCGAGGTCAGGGTGTTGGACCTGTCCCGACCGTCCGACACCTCCTGGGAACGATTTGCCGGCCTGCCCAGTGGGCCGGCCGTGGATACCCCCTCGCGCCCCCTTGCCCCGGCGATGGCCCTTCGCCCCGCCGACCCCATCGCGCCACCGCCGGTCACAGACCTAGAGGTGATGCTCGACTGGTATCCGAGCCTGCACCACGCCGCCCTGCTCATTGCCCAGGAAAGGAAGCTGTTCGCGCGGCGTGGCCTGTCGGTGACCCTCTCCACCCCGGCTGACCCCGAGGTGCCCACCAAGCTGCTGGCCGCCGCCCGTGTTGAGCTGGCGGTCACTCGTCAGCCCCTCCTTCACCTGCAGGTCGAACAAGGGATGCCGCTGATCCGTGTCGCGACCCTGGTCGGTCTGCCCCTGGCCACCCTGGTACTCAAGGAGCATCGAGCCCCCGACGCGCTGACCGGCCTGGCCGGCCGCCGCATCGGGCACTCGGACCGCGATGGCGAGCAGGTCCTGCTGGCCGCCCTGCTCGCCCGGCATGAGGTGACCCGCGAGGAGGTCGACAGCCCGAACGTGCACTTCGGCCTGGAGCAGGCGATGGCCCTGGAGCGGGTGGACGGCGTGATCGGTGCCATGCGTCACCTGCTTCCGCGCCAGCTCGCCGACGAGGGCATGGCGGTGCGCACCTATCCGGTCGAGGAGCACGGCGTCCCCCTGCATGATGGTCTCATCCTGGTGGCGAACCGGGATCGGCTGGCCCAGCACCGGGACGGCATCCAGCGTTTCGTCGCGGCCGTCGAGGAAGCCACCGCCTGGATCCTCAACCATCCCGACGAGGCCTGGACGCTGCTGGTGACGACACAGCCCACCCTCGACACGCGCGCCAACCGGGCTGCCTGGCCGGAGATCCGGGCACGCCTCAGCCTGCGTCCGGCGGCCGTCGACCAGGCCCGCTACGCGAACTTCGAGACCTTCCTGTTCGAAGCCGGCATCATCAAGACCCGCACGCCCTGGGAGCGCCTGGCCATGGATCCCGGCCTGCCCTGACCGCAAGCCTGGTCCGGCGTCGCGACGCGGCCGGCACAGGGCCAGGCCCGCCGTCTCAGTCCGCGAGACGCTCAAGGAAGGCGTTGACCGCCGCCTGAAAGGCTTCCGGCTGTTCGGCATGTAGCCAATGCCCGGCATCCAGCGTCTGCACTTCGGCCTCGGGCAGCACCTCGTGCAGCGCCGGCAGCTGCGCATCGGTAACATAGGCCGACCGGCCACCCCGCAACACCAGAACCGGCCCCGAGAAGGCGCCCTCCCCCGCCGGCTCGCCCATGATCGCCGGGTAGTCCGCCATGATCTCGTCCAATCCGATCCGCAGTCGCAGGATTCCCTGGTCATCCCGCACCAGATTGGTGGCCAGGAACAGTCGCACCCCTCGCTCCTCGACATGCTCGGCCAGCAGGGCATCGGCCTCGCGGCGATTGGTCGGCTCGCCCGACTCGACGCGGCGCAGTGCGGCGAAGACGCTGTCATGACCATGACCGTAGGCCACCGGCGCGATGTCGGCCACGATCAGCGAGGCCACTCGCGTGGGGGAAAGCCTGGCCAGGCTGATCACCACCTTACCGCCCATGGAATGGCCGAGCAGATGAGCCTGCTCGATTCCGAGCCGGTCGAGCAGAGCGAGCACATCGGCCGCCATCTCGGCGTAGCCCATGCCCGCCACGTGAGGGGAGCGGCCATGGTTGCGCAGATCCACGGCGATGACCCGGCGATCCGCCTGCCATGCCTTAAGGAGGGAGCGCCAGTTATCGGCACTCCCGAGCAGACCATGGATCACCACCAGGGGCACGCCCTCGCCGCCGGTATCGATATGATGAAGGTCGATGGCCATGCACGTCTCCTTGTTGTTGCAGTGATGTCAGTAATGGACCTGGGCCTGTCGTGGTGGCCGGTCCGGCTGGCCGGTAACGGCTACCAGCCGACGGCTCAGCCAGGCGAGGAGGATGCCGTAGAGCGGCAGGAAGAACAGCAAACTGATACCGAGCTTGATCACGTAGTCCACCCAGGCAATCTCCGGCCAATGGGTGGCCATGAAGGGGTCCGGGCTGCGATGGAAGGCGATGGAGAAGAAGGCAAACGTATCCGCCAGATTGCCGACTCCCGTGGAGAGTGCCGGGGCGACCCACCAGGCTCGCCGCCGGCGCAGCCGGTCGAAGACCGTCACGTCGAGCAGTTGGCCCAGCACATAGGCCATGAAACTGGCCAGGGCAATGCGCGCCACGAAGAGGTTCCACTCACCAAGCGCCGCGACTCCCGCGAAGCCGCCCTGGGGAAACACCACCGAGACGACGTAAGAGATCACCAGGGCCGGCAACATGACCCGCAGGATGATCGCCCTCGCTGGTTCCTTGCCGAACAGGCGCACGGTCAGGTCGGTAGCCAGGAAGATGAAGGGAAAGCTGAACGCCCCCCAGGTGGTATGAAACCCCAGCAGGGTGAACGGCAGTTGCACCAGGTAGTTGCTGGCGGCAATCACCAGGATATGAAAGGTGACCATCAGAGCCAGGCAACGGCGATACTGCACGGCGGAGAGGCGAAACATGGCGAGATCCTTTTTGGCAAGAAAGGGGTGAGGGAACCCTGATGAGGCCGGGCGCAGGTCGGCACGCCGGTGGAGGCGCGCATTATACGCAGGCGGACAACGCCCTGGCCAACCCGACACGACACCGCCGCCCCGTAGGGCGGCGGTGTCCATGCGGTGCCGAGAGATATTACTGCTGACGGGCGTCGTGGGCCGCCCCGACCTCTCGCGCCTTCATCGCCTCGTGCACATCCTGCAGGCTCGCGGGATCATCGATGGTCGAGGGTACCCCGTACGCCTGGCCGTCGGCGATGTTGCGCAACAGCTTGCGCAGGATCTTGCCGGAGCGGGTCTTGGGCAGGCGATCCACCACCAGCACCTGCTTGAAACAGGCGATGGGGCCGATCTGCTCCCGCACTAAGGCGATCAGTTCGTTCTCGAGGGTCACCTCGTCACCCTCGAAGCCATCCTTGGGAATCACCAGGCCAACCGGCACCTGCCCCTTGAGGTGATCATGGATGCCGATCACCGCACACTCGGCCACCGCCGGGTGGCCACCGACCACCTCCTCCATCTCGCCGGTGGAGAGACGGTGTCCTGCCACGTTGATGACATCGTCGGTCCGCCCCATGATGAACAGGTAACCCTCCTCGTCGACATAGCCGCCGTCCCCCGTCAGGTAGTAGCCCGGGAAGGCAGCCATGTAGGCGGCATGGAAGCGCTGGGGGTCGCGCCAGATCCCGGCCAGACAACCCGGCGGAAGCGGCTGCTTGATCACCACGCTGCCCTGCTCCATGGGCCCCTCCGGCTGGCCTTCCCGATCGAGGATCTGCACATCGAAGCCGGGTACCGGGACGGTGGCACTGCCCGCCTTGGTGGGCATCGGCGCGAGCCCCTGCAGGTTGGCGGCGATGGGCCAGCCGGTCTCGGTCTGCCACCAGTGGTCGATCACCGGCACGTCGAGCAGGTCATCGAGCCAGTGGAAGGTGGGCGGATCCAGCCGTTCACCGGCCAGGAACAGCGCCTTCAGACAGGAGATGTCATACTGCTCGAGCAACCGGGCGTCCGGGTCCTCCTTCTTGATGGCGCGGAAGGCCGTCGGTGCGGTAAAGAAGCTCTTGACCCGATACTCACTGATCAGTCGCCAGAAGGCCCCGGCATCCGGCGTCCGTACCGGCTTGCCCTCGTAGACCACGGTGGTACAACCCCGCAGCAGCGGCGCATAGACGATGTAGGAGTGACCGACCACCCAGCCCACGTCGGAAGCGGAGAAAAACACCTCCCCCGGCGCCATATCGTAGATGACCTCCATGGAATAGTGCAGCGCCACGCCGTAGCCGCCGGTGTCGCGCACTACCCCCTTAGGCTTGCCGGTGGTACCGGAGGTATAGAGGATGTAGAGCGGGTCGGTGCCCTTCACCGCGACGCAGTCGGCGGGCTCGGCCGACGCCACCAGCGTCGCCCAATCGTGATCGATGGCCGCTCCCAGGTCGGCACGCAGCTGCTCGCGCTGCAGGATCACACAGGCCTCCGGCTTGTGGGCGCTCTGGGCGATGGCCTGATCGACGATGGGCTTGTAGGGCAGGACCCTGTCGACCTCGACCCCGCACGAGGCGGCCACCACCACCCGGGGCTCGGCATCCTCGATGCGTACCGCCAGCTCGTGAGGGGCGAAGCCACCGAAGACGACCGAATGTACGGCACCCAGCCGGGCGCAGGCGTACATCGCCACCAGGGCCTCGGGCACCATAGGCATATAGATCACCACCCGATCCCCTTTCTCCACCCCCAACGCCTGAAGGGCACCGGCGAAGTGCGCCACCTCGTCACGCATCTCGCGGTAGGTGAGGGTGCGTTTGGCACCGGTGACCGGGGAGTCCCAGTAGATCGCCGGCTGGTCGCCACGCCCCTGCGCCACATGGTGGTCCAGGGCCGCATGGCAGAGGTTGAGCTCACCATCCTGAAACCAGCGGGCATGATCGCCCTCGTCCCGGGTCAGGATGGTGCTCGGAGGGGTAAACCAGGGGATACGCTTAGCCTGCTCGGCCCAGAAGGCCTCGGGCTGGTCGATGGAACGGCGGAATTCGTCGTGATAGCGGCTCATGAGCATCCTGTCGCAAGCGAGTGGCATCGAGATTGTTGACACTCTAGATCAGCCGAACGGAACAATCTTCATACTATCGGCTAATCTTCGACAAAAGGACGATGCTTCCCGACATTGTTGTCGACAATAAATCCCGGCGACGCCTCACGCCCTGCCATTGACAGGGTGTCGATCCGGTGGAAAAACACGCCGTGGACTATAGTTGAGAATTGCCTGTATCAGAAAATCAGCAGAGCCAGGGCGGCCCGCCCCCTCTGGCGGCGCCGACAACGCCAGCCCGGCCGACCTCCGCTGAGGCGAGAGGATCGGCCCCGACAGTACAGGGGACATCATCATGGGCAATCCGCAACGCAGCGCCTCGCACCTGCTGGCAGGTGGCGAGGCGGTGATCGACCAGGCGAGCGCGCTACTCAAGGCGATGGCCAATGACAACCGGCTGCGCATTCTGTGCCTGCTGGACGACGCGGAGTTGTCGGTAACCGAACTTAACAAGCGACTCGCCCTCAGCCAATCGGCCCTGTCACAACATCTGGCCATCCTGCGGCGCGAGAATCTGGTCACCACGCGCCGCTCCTCGCAGACCATCTACTATTCGCTGCAGGGCGAGCGGGCCCGGATCATCATCGAGGCCCTTGCCCGGATGGGCCTGCCCGACGACGCCTCCCCACCGTGACGACGTTCCCCCGCCTCCGAGGGCTCCCCTTCCACGACAGTATCAGCGCTTCTGCCAGCGACTGGCGTCGAGCAGTTCCAGGCCATGCTCGACTCCGCGCTCCACCACCCGCGTGACCATCAGGCCGAGACGCTCGCCAAGACTCAAGTGGCGTTCGAGGCGCAGGCCGATCACCCTCGCCTCCTTCATGCGTTCGACCAGATAGGCCTCGCTGGTGCCCAGCGCATCGACCAGCCCGCGGTCGAGGGCATCGCGCCCGTACCACACCTCCCCTGTGGCCACCGCCTCGATGTCGAGGTCCGACCGACGCTCGGCGACATAGTTCTTGAACAGGCCATGGACGGTCTCGAGGTCATCCAGGAACTTGTCGCGTCCCTCCGGGGTGTTCTCCCCGAACACGGTCAGGGTGCGCTTGTAGCGCCCGGCGGTCAGCACCTCCACGTCGATGTCGTGGCGCTTGAGCAGGCGATGCACGTTAGGCAGCTGGGCGACCACACCGATGGACCCCAGCACCGCGAAGGGGGCAGCTCGCAACTGGTCGGCGCAGCACGCCATCAGATAGCCACCGCTGGCCGCGACCTTGTCGACACAGACGGTCGTGCGCAATCCGGCCTGCCGCAGGCGGTCCATCTCCGCTGCGGCCAGCCCATAGGCATGGACCAGCCCACCAGCCGATTCCAGGCGTACCACGACCTCGTCACCCTCCCTGGCGGCATCGAGCACCGCCGAGACCTCCTCGGCCAGCCTGCCGGTAGCGCTGGCCTTGAGGTCTCCCTGGAAGTCGAGCACCCAGACGGTCGGCCCCGCGGCGGCGTCTGACTCGTGGTGCTTGTCGCGAGCCTTGTCATCGCGCCGGAAGCCCTTTAGCAGCCGCTTGCGGGCTCCGGGGGCACTGGCCGCCAGGGTCAGCCGACGACGACGGTGGCGCCGACGCGCGTTGAACTCCTCGAGCCTGAGCCGGGTGCGGTCGCCCACCTCGCTTTTGGCCCGCGTGATGACCAGCACCACCAGGCCACCGATCACCACCAGGGTCACCAACTGTGCCACGAACATGCCGAAATCCGTCAGCCACTCGCTCACCGCGCTCTCCTGCGTCTGTCTATCGTTCTATCCTGCCCGCCGGGTCGGGCCGACACAAGGCATCCTCCCGGCACCCGCGCTTGATCAAGACGACGAGATTCAATAGGCTGCCTTCCCCTACCATGCCCACCGTCAGGATCCGCCCGATGTCAGCCGCCATCATCGCCAAGCTTCACGACCGCTTCGACGCCCAGGCTGCCCAGGGCATGGACGCGGTCTTTCAGTTCCACTTCAGCGATGCCGGCGATCACCATCTGGTGGTCAGGAACGGCACCCTGGACATCCGCGAGGGCGAGCACGACGAGCCCTCGGTCAGCCTGAGCATGCATTCCGCGACCCTGAAGAAGGTGATGAGTGGCGAACTCAATGGCATGAGCGCCTTCATGAGCGGCAAGCTCAGGGCCACCGGCAACGTCATGCTGGCTACCCAGCTGACCCGCCTCTTTCCCGGCGACTGACGCGACCGCCGTCAGGGCCGGGCCCGAACCTCGGCCAGGTGGGTCTCGATCAGGGCCCGAGAGATGGAGTAGAGCGGCGGCAGCTGGGGCAGCCGCCCCGGCGAGAACCAGGCCGCGTCGCTGATCTCCACGCCGTCGATGCGCAACTCGCGGCCGGCCGCCTCGGCGAAGAAACCCAGCATCAGGGAATGCGGGAAGGGCCAGGGCTGGCTGCCGAAATAGCGCAGCCGCCCCACCGTCAGCCCTACCTCCTCGTGGATTTCCCGGCGCACCGCCTCCTCGACGGACTCGCCCGGCTCGATGAAGCCGGCCAGGGTCGAGTAGCGTCCCGGCGGGAATCGCGGGCTACGGGCCAGCAGCAGCGACTCCCCATGCGTCACCAGGGTGATGATGCAGGGCGAAATGCGGGGATAGTTGCGATGTCCACATCGGGTGCAGTGCATCGCGAACTCGTCGCCGAGCCGCGTGGCCTGTGCTCCGCAGCGCCCGCAGAAGCGATGGTTGCGCCACCAGGCCCCGACCTGCAGGGCCGTGGCGACCAGGGGATACCAGGATTCCGGCAGCCGCGCCAGCCATTCGCGTCCCTCCGGCCAGGTCTCGTCGCCGGCCTCCTCCACGGCGAGCGCCACCGGCTCCTCGTTCCACCAGCACAGTGGCTGCAGGTCCGGCGTCCAGGGGCGCGACGCCTGCAGCGGAGTGCCGTCTATCCCCTCGGCGATCCGTCCCTCGCTCAGCCGGATCACCCGCCCTGCCGCCTGATCATGGGGCAGCTCGCGGCGCAGCATCAGGACGAGGCCTTTTCGTTGCCTGGCCAGCCGGCCAGCCCGTCCCAGCGACACTCTCCGGCGACCTCGCGGATACGGGCCAGCTTGGCATAGTGCGCGGCCAGCTCCTCCCCACTGGGCGCCTGCACTCGCAGCTGGCCGGGCGAGACAGCTAGGCGCCGCCGAGCGAGCCCCTGCGACACAGTCGACTCGACCGCCCCTTCGGCGGAGGCATCTAGAGACAGGGCGGTCTGGCCGCCGGTCATGGCCAGATAGACGTCGGCGAGGATCTCGGCGTCCAGCAGGGCACCGTGCAGGACCCGATGGCCGTTGTCGATCTCGTAGCGTTTGCACAGGGCGTCAAGGCTGTTGCGCTGGCCGGGGTGCTTGTCCCGTGCCATCCGCAGGGTATCGAGGATACGACAGTGCTCGGCCACCGGGCCCAGGCGCGGCTCGCCCCGAGCGTCATTGAGCAGGTGGAACTCGTGATCCATGAAGCCCACGTCGAAGGGGGCGTTGTGAATCACCAGCTCTGCCCCCACGATGAAGGCCCAGAAGGCATCGGCGATCTCGGCAAACACCGGTTCATCGGCGACCTTCTCGCGAGTGATGCCGTGGACCGCCACGGCCTCGGCCTCGATATCCCGCTCAGGGTTGATGTACTGATGATAGGTGTTGCCGGTCAGGCGCCGGTTGACCACCTCCACTGCCCCGATCTCGATCAGGCGATGGCCTTCGCGGGGGTCGATGCCGGTGGTCTCGGTATCCAGGATGATCTGGCGCATGAAAGGGTCTCGTGCTCGGCGAGTGGGGCCGGCGCCTCAGGCACCGGCCAGGAGTTCATCGATGGCCTCATTGGCCAGCTTATCGGCCCGCTCGTTCCCGGGGTGGCCGCTATGCCCCTTGACCCAGTGCCACACGATGCGATGACGATGGGTCTCTTCATAAAGCTCCCGCCATAGCTCGGCGTTCTTCACCGACTTGCGGGAGGCCGTCCGCCAGTCACGCTGGAGCCAGCCATGGATCCATTCGGTAATGCCCCGACGCAGGTATTCCGAGTCGGTCCATAGCGCCACGCGACAGGGCCGCTTGAGCTCACGAAGGGACATGAGGGCCGCCATCAGCTCCATGCGATTGTTGGTGGTCCTGGCCTCATGGCCCTTGAGCGGCTTCTGATGGCGACCGCTGACCAGCAGCGCCCCCCAGCCACCCGGTCCCGGATTGCCCCGGCAAGCCCCATCGGTGTAGATGGTCACCTCGGGCAGGTCGCCGACCTCACGCTCCTCGGTCACGCTTCGATCTTCCTTTTCGGTTGCGGCGAGACCCGTGTGGCCCCCCCGAGCGTCGCCGGTCCCAGCGACCTGGCGAACTCGAGCCGGGTGCGCGGGGGCGGAGCCAGTCGGGAACGACGCCGGGCATGGAGCATGTAACTATCGCCCAGCGGCAGGTTGTGCCGCCGTCCCAGGGTTTCCAGGGCGGCGTTACGCACCCCGCGGCCGGGAAGACGAAAGCCACAGTAGTCTACCCGCTCGATCTCGAAGTCGACAAACGCCAGCCAGTCGCCCAACCGGCCCGGCGAGCGCCAGTGTCCTCGCCACGGCAGCTGGTGGCGGCGCCAGTGCCAAGCCCGCGACAGTCCGCCGACACCAAACGGCATCCAGCCAAAAATCACCAGGGCGCCGTCATCGGCGGTGACCCGGGCGGCCTCCTGCAACAGATGATGCGGATCCGGAGCCACCTCCAGCAGGTGGTGGACCACTACCAGGCTCAGGCTGTCATCGGGCAGCGGCAGTACATCGGGAAGACACACCAGCGTCTCGGGCTGCTCGGCAAGCTCCCGAGTGGGGGACCAGCGCAGGGCGTGATGGACCGGGCACATGTCTGCCAGGCGCGGCCCGAGGCCCAGTTCCAGACTATGATGGCCAAAGAGTCGTTCACAGACCGGGCCCAGACAGGCCCGTTCCGCCGACCAGACGGCCTGACCACCCGGCGTTGCCCAGTAGCGTCGACCGTCGCGGACCAGCCGCGCCAGGTTCTCGGGTTCCGGAGCATTTGACATGATGCACGTATTTCTCCACAGTCAGCGATTTTGTGAGCCATTCCGATTCACGTCGCACCTGCCCCATCGCAGGCGCAACCAGGACGCCGAGCCCATGTTGAGCGTGACACCGATTCCCGCCTTTAGCGACAACTATATCTGGCTGCTGCGCCAGGACACGAGCCATGATGTCTGCGTGGTCGATCCCGGCGATGCCGCCCCGGTGATCGAGCTGCTCGAGCGGGAAGGACTCACCCTGGGCACCGTGCTGATCACCCATCACCACGCGGATCACGTCGGCGGCCTGCCGGAACTGATCCAGCGCTACGCCCCTCGGGTGATCGGTCCCGACACCCCCTCGATCGAGGGGATCGACGAGCGGGTCGGCGACGGCGACGAAGTACGGGTGATGGGACGCCTCCTCGAGGTGATCGGCGTGCCGGGCCACACCCTGGATCACATCGCCTATTTCACCGCCGGCATTCCGCCTTTGCTGTTCAGTGGCGACGTGATCTTCAGCGCCGGCTGCGGCCGCCTGTTCGAAGGCACGCCGGCACAGATGCATGCCTCCCTCGAGCGGCTTGCAGCGCTGCCCGACGATACCCTCATTTTCGCCGCCCATGAATATACCCTGGCCAATCTGCGCTTCGCGCGTGAGGCGGACCCGGGCAACACCGACATCGAGGCGGCCGAGGCGGAGTGCCGTCGCGCCCGACAGCTCGACCGTCCCACCCTGCCCAGCACCTTGGGCCGCGAGCGCCGCATTAACCCCTTCCTGCGCTGCGACTCGGCCGGGGTTCGCCAGGCCGCCGCCCAGCATGGCGATACCGATTCACGGCTCGCCACCTTTACCACCCTACGAGCATGGAAAGACTCGTTCTGACCCCGACCCGATGGACGTTCCATCGCTTGCCCGGATGGCAAGCCCGGTAACGACCATAGGAGAGCAAAGCACCATGACCTACCACACCAGCCGTAGACGACTACTCGGTTTCGCCAGCTCGCTGGCCTTGACGGGTGCTCTGATGACGTCCGGCTCCCTTAGCCAGGCCTCAACGCTCCCGACAACCCAGCAGGACGGCATCGAGACTCCCTCGTCCGACGGCCTTGGCGTGGCGCCAGGTCAACACTTCTGGGACGCCCTGGCCCTGAAGCCGCAGACCGCCTGGTCGCGTCTTCGCGAGGCCTTCCAGTGGCAGGCCCAGTGGCAGGCCGACCATCGTCACCCGCGGGTGCAGGCCTGGATCGACCACTACCGGGCGAGCCCCCACAACATCGTCGAGATCACCGAGCGGGCGCGCCCCTGGCTGGCCTGGATCACCGAGCAGATCGAGACCCGCGACCTGCCCGGCGAGATCGCCCTGCTGCCCTTCATCGAAAGCTCCTTCGATCCCCGCGCCCGCAGCCACATGGGCGCGACCGGCCTGTGGCAGATCATGCCGCGCACCGGCGAGGCGCTGGGCCTGCAGCGCAGTGGCGCCTGGGATGGCCGCCTCGACGTGGTCAGCTCAACCCGGGCGGCCCTCGACTACATCGAACTGCAGGCCGACCAGTGGTATGAGGGCGATATCGAGCTCTCCCTGGCCGCCTACAATGCCGGGGCCGGCACCGTCAACCGGGCCCGGCGCATCGCCCTCTCCCGCGGCCGGCCGGGGCATTACTGGGACCTCGACCTGCCCGCCGAGACCATGGATTATGTACCGAAGCTGCTGGCGATCTCGGCCATCATCGCCGACCCGATTCGCTATGGCGTGAGCCTGCCCGAGATCGATGAGGCTCCCGCCTTCGCCCAGATCCCGGTGACTCGCGCCCTGACCCTGAGCGAGGCGGCCCGCCTGGCCGGCGTGCCCCAAGGCCAACTGGCCGAGCTCAACCCCGGCCTGTTGGCCAGCCGTGCCACCCCGCGTCAGGTGCGCCGCCTGCTGGTGCCGGCCGAGCGTGCCGAACGCCTGCTCGCGGCACTGGAGACCCGACAGTCCCCGGCCGGCGATGGCAATCCGTCCATTCACGTGGTCCAACGCGGTGACACCCTCTCCGCCATCGCCTCACGCCACGCCGTCGCCATGGTCGACCTGGCGCGCTGGAACGACATCCAGCGCCTCGATACTTTACAACCGGGCCAGCAGCTGACACTTTCCGGTAGGTAACGAGAGGGGCCGCCTGACGCCCCGCCCCGAGAAGGAACTCTGCGATGCGACATGCCGCGACTGCCCCGCTTCTGCTGGCAGGCCTGATGGCCTGCCTGCCCGTCCAGGCCGCCGACCCGGCCGACGTGCCCACCGTGCACGGCCTGGCCCTGTATGACGAGCCGGCCCTGCCGGCCGACTTTCCCCACTTTCCCCATGCCAACCCCGAGGCCCCGGCGGGGGGCACCCTGACGCGGGCCGCCATCGGCAGTTTCGACTCCACCAACCCCTTCATCATCCGCGGCACCCCGGCCACCGACCTGACCGTCATCTACGACACCCTGCTCGCCGCCAACCCCGACGAGCCCTTCTCGCTGTATGGTCTGCTGGCCAGCGGGATTCGCCTCGACCCCGAGCGCCAGTGGATCGAGTTCGACCTGCACCCCGAGGCGCGTTTCCACGACGGCGAGCCGGTGGATGCCGCCGACGTGGTGTTCAGCTTCGAGACCCTCGTCGAACAGGGACAGCCCTTCTACGCCGCCTACTACGCCGACGTGGTGGATGTCAGGGCCGTGGACGCGGATACCGTGCACTTCGACCTGGCCGAGAGCGAGTCCCGTGAGCTGCCGCTGATCATCGGCCAGTTGCCGGTGCTCCCGGCCCACTACTGGGAAGGGCGCGACTTCGAGGCCACCATCCTCGATCCATTGCTCGGTTCCGGCCCCTACCGCATCGCCCAGGTGGAGCCGGGGCGGCGTATCGTCTATGCTCGTGTCGACGACTACTGGGGGCGTGACCTGCCGGTGAATCGGGGACGCCACAACATCGCGCGGCTGGTCCACGACTACTACCGCGACCAGACCGTGGCCCTGGAGGCCTTCAAGGCCGGCAACCTGGACCTGCGCATCGAGACCAGCGCCCGCAACTGGGCCACCGCCTACGATTTCCCGGCGGCCGAGAACGGCTTCGTCGAGCGGCTGATGGTCCCCGACGGCCAGCCCGCCGGGATGCAGGCCTACGTGATGAACCTGCGCCGAGAAACCTTCCAGGACGTACGCGTCCGCGAGGCGCTGAACCTGGCCTTCGATTTCGAGTGGCTCAACCGCAACCTCTTCTACGGCGCCTACCAGCGCACTCGCAGCTATTTCGAGAACTCGGCCATGGCCGCCAAGGGCCTGCCCAGCGAGGCCGAACTGGCCCTGCTCGAGCCCTACCGCGACCAGTTGCCCGAGCGGGTCTTCGAAAAGCCGCTGCCCATGGAACAGCCGGACGCAATGCGTCCTCGTCTGGCCAAGGCCCTCGAGCTGCTCAGTGAGGCCGGCTACGTGGTTCGGGACGGCGTGATGGTCGATGCCGAGACCGGCGAGCCGCTGCGCCTCGAGGTGCTGCTCTTCGACACCCAGTTCGAGCGGGTCGTCCAGCCGCTGCTGCGCAACCTGGCCAAGCTCGGTATCCAGGGCGACATCCGCATCGTCGACGTCAACCAGTACCTCAACCGGCTGCGCCGCTTCGACTTCGATATCATCGTCGGCAGCTTCCCCCAGTCGGCCAACCCCGGCAACGAGCAGCGCGACTTCTGGACCAGCGAGTACGCCGACGTACCCCAGAGCCGCAACCTGATCGGCCTGGCCGACCCGGTCATCGATGAACTGGTCGACACGTTGATCGCCGCCGATTCCCGGGAGGCCCTGGACACCGCCGCCCGCGCCCTGGACCGGGTGTTGCGCTGGGGCTTCTACGTGATTCCCCAGTGGCACCTGGGCCAGACCCGCATCGCGCTGTGGGACAAGTTCGGCTGGCAAGAGCCCTTCCCGATCTACAATCTGGATCTCGACGCCTGGTGGATCGACCCCGACCGCGCCGCCATGATCGAGGCCCGCCAGCGCAGCCGCTGATCCGAGCGTCCCGGCAAGGCCGAGGCCTTGCCGGGACGCTCCACGCCGACCAACCCACAAGGACATGCCCGTGGCCGCCTATGTGCTTCGCCGCCTGCTGCTGATGATCCCCACCCTGCTGGGGATCATGCTGCTCAACTTCGTGATCGTCCAGGCCGCCCCCGGCGGCCCCATCGACCAGGTGCTGGCGCGCTTCCAAGGGCTCTCCAGCCAGGCCAGCACCCGCATGGAGGGCGGCGGTGGCGATATCGCCAGCGGCGAGTCGCGAGGAGCCCGTGGCGTGGCCCCGGAACTGATCGAGAAGCTCGAGGCCCAGTTCGGCTTCGACGAGCCGCCCCACGCGCGCTTCCTCGGCATGCTCGCCGACTACGCCACCTTCGACTTCGGTGAGAGCTTCTTCCGTGACGAACGAGTCACCACGCTGATGCTCGAGCGCCTGCCGGTGTCGATTTCCCTGGGGCTCTGGACCACCCTGGTGGTCTACCTGGTGTCGATCCCCCTGGGCATCCGCAAGGCGCTGCACCATGGGTCGCGTTTCGATGTCTGGACCTCGGGGCTGGTGATCGTGGGTTACGCCATCCCCGGCTTCCTGTTCGCCATCCTGCTGATCGTGCTGTTCGCCGGGGGCAGCTACTGGGACCTCTTCCCGTTGCGCGGCCTGACCTCCCCCGACTTCGACGAGCTCTCGGCCTGGGGCAAGGTCACCGACTACTTGTGGCACATCACCCTGCCGGTGATCGCCGCGGCGATCGGCAGCTTCGCCACCCTGACCATGCTGACCAAGAACAGCTTCCTCGACGAGATCCACAAGCAGTACGTGCTCACCGCCCGCGCCAAGGGCGCCAGCGACCGCCATGTGCTCTACGGCCATGTGTTCCGCAACGCCATGCTGATCATCATCGCCGGCCTGCCTTCGGCGCTGGTGGGCATCTTCTTCACCGGGGCGCTCTTGATCGAGGTGATCTTCTCCCTCAACGGCCTGGGCCTTTTGGGCTTCGAGGCGGTGATGCAGCGCGACTACCCGGTGATCTTCGGCACCCTCTACCTCTACACCCTGATCGGGCTGATCCTGAAGCTGGTTTCGGATCTGACCTATGTGTGGGTCGACCCGCGCATCGACTTCGAGACACGGGAGTCCTGAGTCATGAGCCTGTTACGCCCGCGCCTGTCCCCCATCACCCGTCGCCGGCTCGACGTCTTTCGCCATAACCGGCGGGCCCGCCTCTCGCTCTGGGTCTTCCTGGCGCTGTTCCTGGTCAGCCTGATGGCCGAGCTGGTCGTCAACGACCGGCCGCTGGTCATGCAGTACCAGGGCCAGTGGTACGTGCCGCTGCTGGTGGACTACCCGGATACCGAGTTCGGCGGCTTCCTGCCCACCCCGGCCGATTACCGCGACCCCTTCATACAGGACGAAATCGAGGCCAACGGCTGGCTGCTGTGGCCGCCGATCCCCTTTAGCTACGACACCCTGGACATGGCCCTCCCCCATCCGGCCCCGTCGCCGCCCTCCTCACGCCACTGGCTGGGCACCGACGACCAGGGGCGCGATGTGCTGGCCCGGGTGATCTATGGCTTTCGCCTCTCGGTGATCTTCGCCCTGGTGCTCACCGCAGGCTCACTGGTCCTCGGGGTGCTGGCCGGCGGTGTGCAGGGCTACTTCGGTGGCAAGGTGGACCTGATCGGTCAGCGCCTCACCGAGATCTGGTCGGGGCTACCAGTGCTCTTCCTGCTGATCATCCTGGCCAGCTTCGTCGAGCCCAACCTCTGGTGGCTGCTCGGCATCATGCTGCTGTTCTCCTGGCTGGGCCTGGTCGATGTGGTGCGGGCCGAGTTCCTGCGGGCCCGCAACCTCGAGTACGTGCGCGCCGCCAAGGCCATGGGCCTACCCTCGCGACTGATCATGTGGCGCCATGTGCTGCCCAATGCCATGGTCGCGACCCTGACCTTCATCCCCTTCCTGTTCACCGGGGCCATCACCACCCTGACGGCGCTGGACTTCCTGGGCTTCGGCCTGCCGCCGGGATCGCCGTCCCTGGGCGAGCTGGTCGCCCAAGGCAAGAACAACCTGCAGGCTCCCTGGCTCGGCATCACCGCCTTCGTCAGCCTGTCGCTGATGCTCTCGTTGCTGGTGTTCATCGGCGAGGGCCTGCGTGATGCCTTCGACCCCCGCCACATCCAGCACGCCGCAACGCCTGCCAAGGTCAGCGACCGTCAGGCCACCGACAGGACCGATTCCCATGCCGTCTGAACCGCTTTTTCGCCTCGAAGATCTGACCATCGCCTTCGACGCCAGCCCCGTGGTCGAGGCCCTCTCGCTCACGGTCAGCCGGGGCGAGACCCTGGCGCTGGTCGGCGAGTCCGGTTCCGGCAAGTCGGTCTCGGCACTGGGTGCCATGAACCTGCTACCAGCCAATGCGGCGGTCAGCGGCCGGCGACAGCTGGGCGATACCGACCTGGCGTCGCTCTCTGCACGGGGGTGGCGGGGCTTGCGCGGCGGTCGGGTGGGCTTCGTGTTCCAAGAGCCCATGACCTCGCTCAACCCGCTGCACCCGGTCGGCAAGCAGATCGGCGAGACCCTGCGGCTGCACCAGGGGCTCGATGGCAAGGCCGCCCGTCACCGCACCCGGGCCCTGCTCGATCAGGTGAAGCTGCCCCGCGCCGAGGAACTGCTCGACGTCTGGCCGCACCAGCTCTCCGGTGGACAGCGCCAGCGGGTGATGATCGCCATGGCCATCGCCAACGGCCCGCAACTGCTGATCGCCGACGAGCCCACCACCGCGCTTGACGTGACGGTGCAGCAAGAGATCCTGGCGTTGCTCGCCGAGTTGCGTGACGAGCAGGGCATGGGCATGCTGTTCATCACCCACGACCTCAACCTGGTGCGCCGCCATGCCGACCGGGTCTGCGTGATGCATCGCGGGCGGGAACAGGAGACCGGCAGCGTCGAGACCGTCTTCCGTACGCCGGCCAGCCCCTACACCCGCCAGTTGCTGGAGGCCGAACCGACCGGCCGTCCCGTGCCCCTCACGGAGAGCACACCGCTGCTGCGCGCGACGGGCCTCGGGGTCCGCTTCCAGCGCCCCAAGCGCCTGTTCAGCCGCCGTCCGCCGGCCTTCGAGGCGGTCAAGCCACTGGACCTCGAGGTCGCTGGCGGCGAGACCCTGGGCATCGTCGGCGAGTCGGGCTCCGGCAAGACCACCCTGGCGCTGGCCCTGCTGCGGCTCACCGAGAGCCGCGGCGAGATCGCCTTCGGCGATGAGCGCCTGGACCGGCTGACCGGCAACGCCCTGCGCCGTCAGCGACGCCGCCTGCAGGTAGTCTTCCAGGACCCCTACGGCTCCCTCTCGCCACGTCTGCCCGTGTCCGACATCGTCAGCGAAGGGCTTCGCTTCCACCATCCCGAGCTCTCGGCCGACGACGTGGCGCGCAAGGTACGGGACACGCTGCGCGAGGTGGGCCTGCCCAAGGACTGTGGTGCCCGTTATCCCCACGAATTCTCCGGCGGTCAGCGCCAGCGCATCGCCGTGGCCCGGGCAATCATCCTCGAACCTCGCCTGGTGGTGCTCGACGAGCCCACCTCGGCGCTGGATCGCACCGTGCAGAAACAGCTCGTGGCCCTGTTGCGCGACCTGCAGGCACGCCACGGGCTAAGCTATCTGTTCATCAGCCATGATCTGGCCGTGATACGCGCCATGGCGCACCGGGTCATGGTCCTCAAGGACGGCGAGGTGGTCGAGCAGGGTGACTGTCGCCAGGTCCTGGAGGCCCCCGCCACCGATTATACCCGCGCCTTAGTAGAGGCGGCCGGCCTCTCTCCGGTCATCGACGCATCCTGATTCCCTTTGCGATGTGGCATGCCACGATGGGGTATCCATGTGATAACGGTATAAATATCGGAACGGCTCGGCCGCCGCTACGGCCTGTACCGCTCGGACTCGCGGCGGGCCATACCTCAGAAGCGCGCCACCTCCGCCGCGGACAGCTCGCGCCACTCCCCCGGTGCCAGCGCCTCGTCGAGGATCAGCGGACCGATCGCCTCGCGGTGCAGGGCCTCTACGTGGTGACCGATGGCGGCGAACATGCGCTTCACCTGATGATACCGGCCCTCGTGAAGCGTCAGCTCGGCAACCTGGGGAGAGCGCATGGTCAGCTCGGCGGGCCGCGTCGGCTTCTCCTCCCCCTCAAGAAACATCCCCTCGGCGAAACGCTCGACGGCCCGGGCCAGGGCCTCGCCCTCCAGGGGCTCGGCCAGCTGGATCCGGTAGACCTTGCCACAGCGTCGACGGGGGGCGGTGACTCGGTGGGCCCATTGGCCGTCGTCGGTCAGCAGCAGAAGGCCGGTCGTGTCGACGTCGAGGCGCCCCACCGGCTGCAGGCGCTCGGCCTTCGGCAGGTCGACCAGTTCCCGAATCAGGGGATAGAGGCCGCGTCGTGCGCTGCATTCCACGCCCGGCGGCTTGTGGAGCATCACATAACGCAGGCCGACCAGCGCGAGGCGCTCGCCCTGCCAGGTCACCACGCGCCGCCCATCGACCCGGGTGGCGGGATTCTTGACGATCTCGCCATCCACGCGCACCTCCTCACGATGCAGGGCCTTCTTCGCCCGGCTGCGGGTCAGGTCGGTGGTCTCGGCCAGGAAGCGGTCAAGACGCATCAGAACCCCACCCCGTCGGCGAGGCGGAAGTGGTCGGCATCGCGCCAGGCAGGAAACTTCTCGCGAAAGGCCTGGAGCTCATCGAGCGACAGCGCCCCCGTGCGGACGAAGGGAAGGTCACGTGGCTCGTCGATCAGTGCCTCGCCTTTGGCGTCGACCAGCATGGAGTCACCGGCATAGGTCATTCCCCTGGCATCCTCGCCGACCCGGTTGACGCCGATCACCGGGCAGAGGTTCTCGATGGCCCGGGCCTGCAGCAGCACCCGCCAGGGATGGCGCCGTGGCGCCGGCCAATTGGCCACGCAGAGCAGGGCATCGTACTCGAAATGCTCCTCCGGGCCCGGCTGCTGGCGCAGCCAGACCGGGAAGCGCAGGTCGTAGCAGACGCTGAGCAGGATGCGAAAGCCATTGAGCTCGACGATCACTCGCTCGTGGCCCATGGAATAGCGCTCGTGCTCGCCGGCCATGCGGAACAGGTGGCGCTTGTCGTAGTGCACCAGGCTGCCGTCGGGACGCGCCCAGACCAGGCGGTTGAAGTAATCGCCCTCCTCGGCGATGGAGATGCTACCGGTGATCACGCAGCCGCGACGAGACGCCTGATCCTGCAGCCAGGCCACGGTGGGGCTCTCGGCCATGGGCTCGGCCATCTCCCGGGAGTTCATGGTGAAGCTGGTAGAAAACATCTCCGGCAACACGATCAGGTCGGTCTCCTCGGCATTCAGGTCGCCCAGGGTCTCCTCGAGCATCCGGCAATTCGCCGCCGGGTCCTCCCAGCGCAGGTCGCTCTGGACCAGGGTGGTTCTCAGTTCACTCATCAAAGACGTCCTCCTCGGCATTGACCCATGGCTTACAGCCTAACCGACACGCCACGCGCTGACAGCCTCGCCGCGGCAACCGGGTGGCGACTATGGTAATTTAGGCGGCTTTTACAGGGACACACCTCACCATGACCCGCACCTCCGACATCACCCCCGAGGCCGGCCAGGGCGTCGCCTTCGGCCTGACCGCCTATCTCATGTGGGGCTGTTTCCCGCTGTTCTTCGCCCTGTTCCAGGACGTGCCCGCCTACGAGATCCTGATCCATCGGGTGATCTGGTCCTGCGTCTTTTTGATCGGACTGGTCACCCTGCTCAGGCGCTGGGCACCGGTCAGCCTGGCGCTGAAGGCGCCCCGACGGCTCGGCCGGGTGCTGGGCTGTGCCGTGCTGATCGCCATCAACTGGGGGCTCTACATCTACGCGGTGGAGACGCGCCATGTGCTCCAGGCGAGCCTGGGCTATTTCATGACGCCGCTGGTCAATGTGGCCCTGGGCATGATCGTGCTACGCGAACGCATGATGCGCCTCCAGGGCCTGGCGGTGGTGCTGGCCGTGCTGGCCATCATCATCCAACTCCTGCTGCTCGGCGAATTGCCCTGGATCAGCCTGGTGCTGGCCTTCTCCTTCGGCGTCTACGGCTTGTTGCGCAAGCAGGTACCGCTGGATGGCCTCTCCGGGCTCTTCGTCGAGACCCTGCTGCTGATGCCGCTGGGCCTGCTGGCGCTGGCCTGGCTTTCCCAGGCCGGACTGTCGCATTTCGGGGAGGCACCGCGCACCACCGCCCTGCTGGTGGCCAGCGGCGTGATCACGGCCCTGCCGCTGCTGGCCTTTGCCGGGGCGGCTCGGCGCCTGCGCCTGGCGACGCTGGGCTTTCTGATGTACCTCAATCCCTCGATCCAGTTTTTGATCGCGCTGCTGGTCTTTCGCGAGCCGCTTTCGCCCGTGCAGCTGACGACCTTCCTGCTGATCTGGGCGGGGCTTGCCCTCTACTCCTGGTCAGCCTGGCAGGGACGCCACCCGGTAGCCGCGGCGCGTTGAGCCGCGGGGGCGCTGCCCCGGGGGCAACGTTTACCTCAGGCCTGGCTGACCGCCAGCGCCTGATCCAGGTCGGCGACGATATCATCGGCATGCTCGATGCCGATGGAGAGCCGCACCATGTCCGGCGTCACGCCGGCGGCCTTGAGCTCGCGGTCGTTGAGCTGGCGATGGGTGGTGGTGGCCGGGATCGACGCACAGGTCTTGGCATCGCCGATGTTGACCAGCCGCAGGATCAGTCCCAGGGCGTCGTAGAAGCGCACGCCGGCCTCTCGACCGCCGTGGATGCCGAAGCTGAGGATCCCCGAGGCACGCCCCCCCATGTAGCGCTGGGCCAAGGCGTGGTCCTTGTGGCCAGGCAAGCCCGCGTACTGCACCCAGGTCACCGCGGGATGACCTTCCAGGTACTCCGCCACTCGCTGGGCGTTGGTGCAGATGCGCTCGATGCGCAGCGCCAGGGTCTCGAGGCCCTGTAGCAGGTTCCAGGCCGCCTGGGCGGAGAGTGCCGCGCCCATGTTGCGCAGCGGCACCACCCGGGCGCGACCGATGAAGGCCGCCGCGCCGAGATCCCGAGTGTAATTGACACCATGGTAAGAGGGGTCTGGCTCGTTGAGCAGCGCGAAGCGCTCGGGGTGGTCGGCCCAGGGGAAGCGGCCGGAATCGATGATCACGCCCCCCACGGTGGTCCCATGGCCGCCGATGTACTTGGTGGCCGAGTGGATGACGATGTCGGCGCCATGCTCGATGGGCCGCCACAGGAAGGGGGTGGGCACGGTGTTATCGACGATCACCGGCACGCCGTGGCGATGGGCGGCCTGTGCCAGGGCCGCCAGGTCCACCACGCTGCCCGAGGGGTTGCCGACGCTCTCGCAGAACACCGCTTTGGTGCGCGCATCGATCAGGGCTTCGATACCACTAATATCGGCCTTGTCGGCGAAGCGCACGTCGATACCCTGGCGCGGCAGGGTATGGGCAAAGAGGTTGTAGGTACCGCCGTAGAGTTCACTGATGGAGACGATGTTGTCCCCTGCCTCGGCGATGGTCTGGAGCGCATAGGTGATGGCGGCCATGCCCGACGCGACCGCCAGGCCGGCGATACCACCTTCCAAGGCCGCTACGCGCTGCTCGAGCACCGCGCAGGTGGGATTCATGATCCGCGAGTAGATGTTGCCCTCGACCTTGAGATCGAACAGATCCGCGGCGTGCTGGGCGCTATCGAAGGCGAAGGAGGTGGTCTGGTGGATAGGGACCGCCACGGCATGCTGGTCATCGGGGAGATAGCCGTGATGGAGGGCGAGGGTCTCGGGTTTCATGGCGGGTCCTTGCGCGTATCGTGAATGTCGGCGGTGTTACCCGATGCTAACCAAGCCTGAAACCCGCGACCAATATCGTTTAGTCTGGTAGGAACCCTGAGGGACCCCTCCCACCGACCTGGCGACACGGATGCTCAAGCGCTATCTGCCGGTTCTCAGCTGGCTGCCCCACTACACGCGCCGCCTCGCCGGCGCCGACCTGCTGGCCGGGGTGATCGTCACCGTGATGGTGATCCCCCAGTCGCTAGCCTATGCCATCCTTGCCGGGTTACCGGCGGTGGTCGGCCTCTACGCCAGCATCCTGCCCGCCATCGCCTACGCCCTGCTGGGCACCAGCCGGACCCTCGCCGTGGGCCCGGTGGCGATCATTGCCCTGATGACCGGGGCGGCGCTCAGCCCCCTGGCCCCACCCGGCAGCCCCGAGTACCTGCAGGCGGCTCTGGTGCTCTCGCTGCTCTCGGGGCTGATGCTCACCGCCATGGGGCTGGCGCGGCTGGGGTTCTTCGCCAACTTTCTCAGCCACCCGGTGATCGCCGGCTTCCTCTCCGCCTCGGGGGTGCTGATCGCCATTAGCCAACTCGGCCACCTGCTGGGTATTCAGGCTGGGGGCTACACGGCGGTGGCCCTGCTGGCCGACCTGCTCACTCACCTCGGTAGCCTGCACGGGCCGACCCTGGTCCTCGGCCTGAGCACGCTGGGCTTTCTCGTCGGGGTACGTCGCTACGGCCGGGATCTGCTGACCCGGACCGGCCTCCCCCGCGGCCTGGCCGCGCTGCTTACCCGGGCCGGCCCGGTGCTGGCGGTCATCGCCACCACCCTGCTCAGCTGGCTTCTCGACCTGGAAGCGCACGGGGTCGCGGTGGTCGGTGCGGTCCCCACCGGCCTGCCCCCCCTGACCTGGCCGGAGTTCGACCTGCCGCTGTGGCAAGCCCTGCTGGTACCGGCCCTGTTGATCAGCATCGTGGGGTTCGTGGAATCCATCTCCATGGCCCAGATGCTGGCTGCCAAGCGTCGCGAGCGCATCTCGCCCAACCAGGAACTGATCGGTCTGGGCGGCGCCAATCTGGCGGCGGGCCTCTCTGCCGGCATGCCGGTCACCGGGGGCCTGTCACGCACCGTGATCAACTTCGAGTCGGGGGCACGCACCCCCATGGCCGGCCTCTTCGCCGCCGTGGGGATCGCGCTGGCCACCCTGGCCCTGACCCCGCTGCTGCGCTACCTGCCGGTGGCCACCCTGGCCGCCACCATCACGGTGGCCATCCTGACCCTGGTGGACATCCCCATGATCCGTCAGACCTGGCGCTACTCACGCAGCGACTTCTCGGCCATGGCAGTGACCATGGCCCTGACCTTGCTGGAGGGCGTCGAGGCCGGCATCGTCAGCGGCGTGCTGCTCTCTATCATGCTCTTCCTCTACCGCACCAGCCGCCCCCACAGCACCCTGGTGGGACGCATTCCCGGCACCGAGCACTTCCGCAGCATCCAACGCCACGAGACCGAAACGGTCAGCCACGTGGCGCTGCTGCGCATCGATGAGAGCCTCTACTTCGCCAACGCCCGCTATCTGGAGGACACCCTCTATGGCCTGGTGGCGACGCGCCCGGAGCTGGAACACGTGGTGCTGATCTGCTCGGCGGTCAACCTGATCGATGCCTCGGCCCTGGAAAGCCTGGACGCCATCAATGCCCGCCTCAAAGATTCCCGGGTAACGCTGCACCTGGCAGAGGTGAAAGGACCGGTCATGGACCGCCTGAAGCTCTGCGACTTCCTCGACGACCTCACCGGCCGTGTCTTTCTCAGCACCTACGCGGCCTGGACGGAACTTCGGCACCCCAGCGAGTAATGGCGACAATCGCCGCAGCCTGGCACGCAGGAATTACTGCCATTCCCGTTGAGTTTCGATGTTATGCCAGGGACACTATCATTTCTGACGATGACGATATTTGGGCAGGATGGTACAGGAACCTCAGGATGCAGCAGCCCCATGGATAGCACCTCCAAGCAGAACCTCGGCATCAGCGCCTACACCTGGCTCAAGCACGACATCATCCGCGGCCGCTTCCAGCCCGGCGAGAAGCTACTGATGAGCCGCCTCAAGGAACGCTATGGACTCGGCATCGGGCCGATGCGCGAGGCGCTTTCCCAGCTGGTGGCGGAACGGCTGGTCGTGGCCATCAGCCAGCGCGGCTATCGCGTCGCCTCCATGTCACTGGAGGAGCTGGAGGATCTCTACGACGCCCGCGCCCAGCTCGAAGGCCTGGTGCTGGAGCTGGCGATCCAGCGTGGCGACGATGCCTGGGAGGCCGACATCCTGGCCAAGGTGCATACCCTGGCCAAGGTCATGGAGGTCAACAGCCCCGATGAGCTGCTCGATGTCTGGGATGCCCGGCACAAGGCCTTCCATACCGCCATCGCCGCGGGCTGCAACTCGCCGCACCTGATGCAGGTGCGAGAAAGCCTGTTCGACCAGGTAGAACGCTACCGGCACCTGTGGTTGCGCGAGACCGTCTTCTCCGAGGAGGCCCTCGCGCGCAAGCGCCGTGAGCATGCCGCCCTGGTGGAGGTGATTCTGGCCCGTGATGCCCCGCGGGCCAGGGAGATGATGCGTCACCACCTGATGACCCCGGTGCCCATCATCACCGAGGTCATGAAGCGCCGGGGCCTGGCGTGACGTACCGGCTTTCCTTGCGCCCCATCACCGGTCATCATGATGTCATCCGCGAACCCGACACTGACAGTGATGTCCATCGATTATCGGCGACACGCCAAGGAGACCTCCCATGCCCCACCTGCTGCGATTTTCCCGAGAACTGGAAGCCCGCCTCGAGCGCCTCAGCCAGCAGACCGGCCTGGCCAAGACCGACCTGATCGAGCGCATGGTCGCGGACAGTGTGACCGACCTGGAGCACCAGCTACTGATCGAGGGCGCCGACCGCCCCCGTGCCGAGCGCTCCATCGACCAGCTGCTTCGCGAGAGCGGCCTGGGCGCCTGATTGACATCCTCCTCTCCCTCAACGTCTCAGGACGTTGCCGCCTGACGGCGGGAAGGAAGAGGATTCCTACGGCGCTCAGGCGCAGCCTACGGCTCCCCCTGAGTCGCTTCGGTGGGTTCCTGCTGCTGGCGGCCTTGCTGCACCGCTCACTTCACAGGCGAGCCGGGCATGTCCTGCCCTTAATACATTGATCGCGCCGACATGATCGGCGTTGGCCTCGAATCCGCACTCGACACAGGCAAAGCGTGCCTGACTGCGCCGGTTCTCCGCGCCCACATGCCCACAGTCGGGACAGGTGCGACTGGTGTTATGCGGTGGCACCACCACCAGATGCGCGCCTCTCCAGGCGAGCTTGGGAAGTTAGAGGCGACGGTTCCCCTGGTCGAGCTTGATCTGTTTGGGATCGGGATAGCGGAAGCTGTCGCGCTGGCCTTTCTTCTTGAAGCGAGGAAAATCCGCCCGCTTGGCGAAGAAGTTGGCGTAGGCGCGTTCCAGATCCTTCAGTGACTGCTGGAGAGGATGGATCGGGCCGTCCTTGAGCCACGGCGTCTCGGCGCTGTTGCGCCAGCTGGTGAGTTCCTTGCACAAGGCGGCATAGCCGAGCTTCTTGTCGCCTGCCTCATGCCGCGCCTTTTGCAACGCCAGTCCTCGGTTGAACACGAACCTCACCATGCCGGCGAACTGGCGCATCTTGCGCACCTGCTCGCCGTTCGGCATCAGCTCGTATTTGAAGGCTTGGAGACGTTGCATAGTGGCCCTATAGCTGTCTTTATATCCAGTATTATAGGGCGTCTTCGGCGCCCGCGCTACCTGGGCGGCCCCATCCTTCCCCGCACTATAAAGTACGGGGCATGTCGCGCACTTTGGTCAGGCCGAGGCGAAGCCTCGCCGAAAGCGCCGGTAGTCGGCCAAGGCCCGCTCCAGGGTGATGGCCCGAAGCCGCACCGTCTGGCCCGGAACGCACTGGGCCAGCCGCGAGCAGGCCAGCGGGGTGAGGGCGCCAAGCCGGGGATAGCCACCGATGGTCTGGCGGTCATTGACCAGCACGATCGGCTGACCGTCCGGCGGTACCTGCACCGCGCCGAGCCCGAGCCCCTCGGAGATCAGGGTCTCCAGGCGGCAGTGCAACCGCGGCCCCGTGAGGCGAATCCCCATGCGATCGGCCCGGTCATCCACCCGCCATTCGTGGTTGAACGCCCGGTAGAGGCTCGGTCCGGTGAAGTCGCCGACCTGGGCCCCGGGAATGAGCCCCAGCCACGGGACCGACGTGTAATCCGGCCGGACCGACTCGGGGGCCTCGGCTCCCTCCCGAGCTCGTGCCGCCGGATCGACCCTCAGGCGATCCCCCTCGTCCAAGCTATGCCCTTGACCGTCATGGCCACCTAGCCCTTCGCGAACCACGCAGGCCGTGCTGCCGAGTACCGGCTCGGCCTGGAAGCCACCGGCCACCGCCAGATAAGTGCGAAGCCCACTGGTCGGCTGAGCGAAACGCAGCACCTGTCCTGCCCGCACCCACAGGCCACGCCATAACGGCAGAGGCGCCTCGTCCAGGGTCGCCCCCAGGTCGCCCCCACAGACCGCCAGCGTCAGGTCGCGCTCCGCCTCGAGCGCGAGCCCCCCGAGGGTCACCTCCAGGGCCGTCGTGCCCCAGGCATTCTCGACCAGTTGGTTGGCCCAGGCCCAGGCATGCAGGTCCATCGGCCCGCCCTGCGTCACTCCCAGACGGCGCACCCCGAAGCGCCCGGCGTCCTGCAGCAGGGCCAAGGGACCGGCACGCCGCACCCTCAATCCCGGCACGGCACCGCTCATCGTCTCTCCTCCATGGCTCGGAGATCACCGCCCAGACGCTCGAACTCATCGCGCCCCACCGCCGTGAAGCGCACCCGATCGCCGACTTTGAGCAGGCTGAAGCCTTCGCGATCCCGGTCGAAGAGCACCGCGGCGGTGCGGCCGATCAGGTTCCAGCCCCCCGGCGATGCGACGGGATAAGCCGCCGTCTGGCGACCGGCGATCCCCACGCTGCCGGCGGGCACCCGCTGGCGAGGCGTTTCCAGGCGGGGGAACGCAAGGCGCTCATCGACACGGCCCATGAAGGCAAATCCTGGGACAAACCCCAGAGCGAAGACGCGGTAGGTGGCTTGGCAGTGGCACTCGATGACCTGCTCTTTCGTCATCTCGCTGCGCTCGGCCAGTCGAGCGAGCTCGGGCCCGACCGTGGTGTCGTACCAGGTGGGCAACTCTTGGAGAGGAGCCTGCGTGTCCTCCTCCTCGGGCACCAGCGTCGCCAGGGTGGCCACCAGTCGCTGTCGGGCCTCGCTCGGCGTGATCTTCAGGGGGTCGAAGATGACCAGCAGGGTGGTATAGGACGGCACCAGATCCACCAGGGCCTCACCGAGGGCCACCTCGCAGTCGCGGACCAGGGCAGTAAGCCAGGGCAGGTTGGCCTCGTCGATCTCGGCGAACAGGCGCACCAGCCAGCCGTCCAGACCGGCAGACTCGAGCCGCGGCAGTCCGGGATGTGTCATGCCTGCGATTCCTCGCCGTGCAGGGCCGCGCGAATGGCCTTGATGGCGGCGATGGACTCGGCATTGTCCCCATGGACGCAGAGGGTATCGGCCTCAAGAACCAGCTCGCTACCATCACGGGCGATCAGCGGCTCGCCCCGGGCGATACGACGGGCCTGATCGACGATCACCTCGGGGTCATGGTGCACGCTCCCGGTCTCGCGGCGCGACACCAGCCGGCCTTCGCCATCGTAGGCGCGGTCGGCGAAGGCCTCGAACCACAGGGTCACCCCGTGCCGCTCCGCCAGTGCCTGAGCCTCGGAGGGATCGCGGGTAGCCATGACCATCAGCGGCAGGTCGGGGTCATAGGCGGCCAGCGCCCGCATCACCGCGGCGAGGATCTCGGGGTCACGCATCATGTCATTGTAGAGCGCCCCATGAGGCTTGAGGTAGCCCACCGATAGCCCTTCGGCCCGACAGATACCCGCCAGGGCGCCGACCTGGTAGAGCACCAGGTTCTCGACCTCCTCCGGCGCGCAGGCCATGGAGCGACGGCCGAATCCCACCATGTCGGGATAGGCCGGGTGGGCCCCTACCGTGACGCCGTGCTTGCGCGCCAGGCGCACCGTCATGCGGATCACGTCCGGGTCGGACGCATGAAAGCCACAGGCCACGTTGGCCAGGTCCACATGGGGCATGACCTCGTGGTCCAGGCCCATCACCCAGGGCCCGAAGCTTTCCCCCATGTCGGCGTTGAGGAGCAGGGTCTTCATGGCCACCTCGTATCAGGACTCATTCTCGTTGAATACGCCGTGTCTTATCTTCACAGCCTCACGGTTTGGCCGCAACAACGTTGGCGACCGCCTGTCTGGCGACCTGACCGTTGCCGCCATCACCCGCTATGCTCAAGCCAGCTCGAGCCGTTAGCGGCCCGACACTATAGCCCCCACGAGAGGAGCCGCTCATGATTGTCCGCACCGTCCTCCCCCGACTGGCCACGGCCACTGCCCTGTGTATCAGCCTAGCCAGCCTGGGCGCTGTCGCCCAGGCCGCCACCGAGTGGGACATGCCCACGCCCTATGGCGATCGCACCTTCCACACCGTCAATATCCGCGAGTTCGCCGATGACGTTCGTGAGGCCACTGACGGCGAGCTGGACATCACGGTGCACTCCAATGGCTCGCTGATCGGCCATCCCGAGATCAAGAACTCGGTACGCCGCGGCATCGTCCCCATCGGCGAGCTGATCATGTCCCGGCTAGCCAACGAGAATGCTATCTTCGAGGTGGATTCCGTGCCCTATCTGGCGTCGAGCTACGAGGACGCCCGCACCCTTTGGGAGGCCTCCCGGGAGATCATCACCGAGGAGCTGGCCGAGCAGGATCTACGCCTGCTGTTTGCCGTGCCCTGGCCACCCCAGGGGATCTACACCCAGCAGGAGATCGATACGCCCGAGGACCTGCAGAACCTGAGCATGCGCGCCTACAACGCCGCCAGCGAACGCCTGGCCCAGCTGGTCGGCGCCGTGCCCACCCAGGTCGAGGTCCCGGACATCCCCACCGCCTTCAGTACCGGGCGGGTGGATGCCATGATCACCTCACCGGCCACCGGCGCCGATACCAAGGCCTGGGACTACCTGAGCCATTTCAATCACGCCCAGCTGTGGTTGCCCAAGAACATGGTGATCGTCAGCGAGCGCGCCTTCTCGCGTCTCGACGAGACTACCCAGCAGGCCGTGCTGGATACCGCCGCCACCGCCGAGGAGCGCGGCTGGGAGATGAGCCGCCAGGAGACCGAAGAGGCACTCAAGGTACTTGAGGAGAACGGCATCATGGTGACCACCCCGACGCCGGCACTCGCCACTAAGCTCGAGGAGGTCGGCGCCACCATGACCGAGGAGTGGGCCGAACGCGCCGGCGAGCAGGGTGAGGCCATCCTCGAGGCCTACCGGACCGCCAAGGAGTAACGGGGACACGGCCGTCCAGGCACTGGCGGCCCTCGCCAGCCCCCTCACCAACCTGCCAGGGCCCTCGCCCGGCAGCCTGCGGGTAAGCGACATGACCTATCGACTCAGGCCCTTGTACAACCTCGGCGGTTACCTGTCCGCCACCTGCCTGGTGCTGATCTGTACCCTGATCACCGCCCAGATCCTCGGGCGGATCATCGATGTCCTGGCCACGAGCGTAGGCGGCGAGCGTATCGGCCTGGCGATTCCCGGGCTCGCCGAGATCGCCGGGTTCCTGCTGGTGGGCGCCACCTTCCTGGGCCTGGCCTATACCTTCATCCACGGGGCGCACATCCGCGTGACGCTGCTGATCGGACGGCTGCCGGCCCGATATCGCGTCTTCGTCGAGGTAGCCTGCCTGAGCGTGGCCCTGGCGCTGTGCCTCTACCTGGCCTTCTACCTCTACCGCCTGCTGGCCGACAGCATCGCCTTCGGCGAGACCTCCTACGGCCTGCTCAGCATCCCTTTGTGGCTGCCGCAGTCGGCCATGCTGGCCGGTATCGGCCTGTTCTGCCTGGCTCTGGGCGAGGCCTGGTGGCAGACCCTGGTGGCGGCACGGCACCACCCGGCGAGCTTCACCATCGACGACCACCCCAAGGGGTGAGCGAGGCGTCCGCATGCTGCTACTGACGACGACACTCTTCGTGACACTGCTGGTGTTGCTCGGCAGCGGCGTCTGGGTGGCCTTCTCCCTGCTCGGCCTGGGCTGGGTGGCGCTCAGCCAATTCACCACCATCCCCACCGGGGACGTGATGGCCTCCGACATCTGGGGGGCCAGCTACAGCTGGGAGCTTACCGCCCTGCCGATGTTCATCTGGATGGGGGAAATCCTCTTTCGGTCGCGGCTGGCCGACGACATGTTCACCGGCCTCTCCCCCTGGATGCAGCGCATCCCGGGCCGACTGCTACACACCAACGTGGTGGGCTGTGGGCTCTTCGCCGCGGTATCGGGCTCCTCGGCCGCCACCTGCGCGACCATGGGCAAGATGACCATCCCCGAGCTGACCCGACGCGGCTATGATGAACAATTAGTCATCGGCACCCTGGCCGGCTCGGCTACCCTGGGCCTGTTGATCCCCCCCTCGATCATCCTGATCGTCTACGGGGTGGCCACCGACCAGTCCATCGCCCGACTGTTCATCGCCGGCATCTTTCCCGGCCTGATGCTGATCAGCCTGTTCGCCGGCTACCTGATGCTCTGGGCCTGGCGCTATCCCGACAAGGTCCCCGCCGCCGACGCCCGGGTCGGCTGGGGAGAACGCCTGCGCCGCTCGCGGCGGCTGATCCCCATGCTGGGCCTGATCATCGGCGTGATCGGCTCGATCTACGCCGGCCTGGCCTCGCCCACCGAGGCCGCCGCCGTGGGCGTGGTGCTCTCGCTGCTGCTGGCCCGGGTCCAGGGCAGCATGGACCGAATCGTGTTCCGCGATGCCCTGCTCGGGGCGGTGCGCACCTCCTGCATGATCGCCTTCATCCTCGCCGGAGCCTCTTTCCTGACCGCCGCCATGGGTTTCACCGGCCTGCCCAGCGACCTGGCCGCCTGGATCGGCACCCTGGGGCTCTCACCGGTGATGCTGCTGGCGGCCCTCACGGTGCTATTCATTTTGCTAGGTTGCTTCCTGGATGGCATCTCGGTGGTGGTGCTGACCACCTCGATCCTGCTGCCCATGGTGGAGGCGGCAGGCATCGACCTGATCTGGTTCGGCATTTACCTGGTGATCGTGGTGGAGATGTCGCAGATCACCCCACCGATTGGCTTCAACCTCTTCGTCCTCCAGGGCATGACCGGCCGCAACATCCTGAGCATCGCCTGGGCGGCGATGCCCTTCTTCTTCCTGATGATGCTCGGCGTGGTGCTGATCGGCCTCTTCCCCGAGATCGTCACCTACCTGCCCACCGCCATGGGGAACCGATAAGGGGATCTTTCGTGATCCCGATAGGCACCATCGTCCACCCCCATCCTCAACAGGCCATCACCTATCCTCGCCGGCACGGCCTGACCACGGCAAGGCTGTCAAATGCTTGATAGTAACAAAATGTGTACTAATGTTTCCTATGAAGCCCACTGCTCTGCCGCTGCAAGCGAGCGTCAGCGAAAAGGGGGGTCTTGAGCCCTTCATGGCCGAACAGGAGCGTGTCCCATGAACAAGCAACCGGCAATCCACTCGCCTCGTAGCCCGTCAGGTGTCTCCCACCTGTCGACGGCACACAGGATGGCTGCCACACGTCGTGACCAGGATGATGGCCCCATGACGGTCGAACAAGCCGCGAATGCGCGACGCGCCGTCGAGTACCTGGCCAGACGCAATGGCCTCAAGGCACCGCTGTTACAAATCTGGAAAGTTCGAAGCTGAACCATCGCAGGGAGACCGACAGGGTGCATTTCCCTATGTGGCGCCAGCCGTGGACGAGGCTCGTCGGCCAGGCCATGAGGCTCGATCACGACGCCAGCACGTCCCGCGCATCGATCATCGTCAGGCGACCCGTATGGAATGCCCCGGTGTCGATGTAATGCACGTTCCCCAGCGTGGTGGGCGTCTCGAGGATGGTATGTCCCACGACCACCGCATCGATGTTGGCCACCGGCGTGCAGTCCCCGCTGTGAATACGGGTCCTACCCCACACCAGCGCCTGCTCGATCGCGTGGTCAGCAGTCTCGAGCAGGCGCCAGTCGCGCGGAGGCTCGGCGTGCACCATGCCGATGCGCTTGCCGGCCACCGTGACTTCTCGGGCATAGGGCAGGTGCCGTAACGCCTTCTCGAGGCTGACTCTCACCTCGTGCACGTCGTGGCGAGCTACCCAGCCTCCGCCATTCACCTGCCATAATTCCCAAGCGCCTCGGGTGCCCTGCGCAAGGGCGTCATGGGCCAGCACTTCATGGTTGCCCCGCACCCCATGGAACCATGGCTCGAAGGTTAGCGACAGACATCTGAAGCTCTCGGCGCCGCGGTCGATCAGGTCACCGACGGAGAACAGACGATCGCGTGACGGGTCGAAGTCAACCTCATGCATGGCCTGTTCGAGCAGGTGATATTGCCCATGAAGGTCGCCGACGAAGAAATCGCGGCCTTGATGGTTCTCGCCGTGCTTCTCGATCCACGTCATGGCGTTACCTCGCCTTACTCTCGCAGCACGACACGACGCCGCGCTGCACCTTATCGAATGCCTGGCCCCAGCGCCCCATCCCGGCGCTCAACGGCTTGCCGTCACCCATACCATGTGGTCCGCGGTGAGCTCACGTTCCCCCTGCCAGCGATAGGCACACAACTTGCCGGTGACGCCCGCCCGGGAGGGACCGGCGGCGATACTATAGTCGAGGCAGGCGATATACTGGTTGAGCGGTGCTGGGGTCCCGGTCAGCCAGTAGTGGCCCACAAACAACGGCTTGTCACCATCGTAGCCCGGCAGCACATCGTCCGGAATCGGCTCGTGGGGGATCTCCTCGATAGCTTCTTCCGGCACCATGGCCAGATCACGGTAGGTGATCTTGTCCAGTTCCCACCAGCGCGTCCGGATTCGCTGGCGAGCATGGCCATCCTTGTCGAGGAACTCGTATCCGGTCGGCAACGGGACCTCCAGGCCCTTGAGGATGACGTCGAGGGCGTCACCGGCCTCGCTGCCACTGCGCGCCAGGGCCGGCCAGGCCTCGGCTCGGATGCATCGTGAACGCTCCAAGTAGGGGTCCAGGACATCCAGCGAGGGACGATGCCAGCAGGCATGGATGACGCGCAGCCCCTCGAGGTCGATATAGAGCGGTAGGGTTCTGAACCAGTCGATGTGCTCATGGTGCAGCGCACTGCCCTCCCCCACCTGCTCCAGGTAGGCCCGGTGCTGGCTAAGATTCCGTGCCGAGTGACGACGCAGCGGCTCACCGGGACGGTCAGGATCCTCGGTTGCCCAGGCCACGGCATTGAACTCGTGGTTGCCCATCACCGCCATCGCCTGCCCCGCCTCGACCATGGCCTGGACCAGGCGTACGACCGCGACCTGGTCGGGACCGCGATCGACGAAGTCACCGAGAAAGATCACCCGTCGCTCGGGGTGGGACCACACGCCATCGGCTTCCCGATAGTCGAGGCGATGGAGCAGGCGCTCGAGCGCGACGGCGTGGCCGTGAATATCACCGATCAGATCATACATAAATGGGATCACCTGCCAAACTGGCTCCTGCTGCTGCCTCCCAGGCACCGAATCGCTTCCCCCGGCCCCCTTGTCGCCGGCGGGGCGGCACCCTGCGCGCCAATGCCAAGGTAGAGTTAGCAGCGAAAGACTATAATAATGCAAATAGGTCCGACAGGGGCCGACAAGCCAGGAGTGAGCCACCATGACCCAGACAACTCACCATGTCGAACCGAACAGTGCGGGAGGGTGGCGCGTCAAGAAAGGGGGCGCCAAGCGTGCCACGCGGCACTTTGCCACCAAGAAGGAAGCCGAAACCTTCGGTCGCCAGGTCAGCTTCAACCAGAAGACCGAATTGGTGATCCATCGTCGGGACGGCTCTGTCCAGCAGCAATGATTCCCTGGGCCCGAGGCCGACGTTAGCTTGCGCACTCTGCTGGGCTGGCTGATCGGGGCGAATCGAGGCTAGTCGACCGCCTGCCCGCGGAACACCACGCTGAAGTTGTTGGCAGGCATTTCTACCACCCGCTCGAGCACAAGACCCTGAAGGGCTGCCTCGGCCACCACCGCCTCCAGGTCGCGAATGCCCCAGCGGGGATCGCGGGCCCGCAGATCGGCATCGAAGGTCACGTTACTGGGCGCCGTGCGTCGCCCATCGCGCCGATAGGGGCCATAGAGGTAGAGCATCCCGCCCGGGGCCAGTCGCTCTCCTGCCCGTGCCATCAGCGCCTCGGTAACCGCCCAGGGCGAGATATGGATGAGGTTGATGGCCACGATGGCCTCGAAGGGCCCCGGTGGCCACTCACCGGTGGCCTCCAGGGCGATGGGCTTGGCCAGGTTGGGAAGCCCCGTCTGCGCCTGCCAAGCGGCAATAGACGCCAGCGCCTTGCCGCTCGGATCACTGGGCTGCCACTGCCAGCCCGGCATGGCACCGGCACAATGCACGGCGTGCTCGCCACTGCCACTGGCCAGCTCCAGCACTCGGGCGCTGTCCGGCAGCACCTCCCTGAGTACTTCCAGGATCGGCTGGCGGTTTCGGGCGGCGGCAGGACTCATCAGGCGTGCGTCGGTCATGGCAGGCTCACGAGGTGGGGGAACTCGCGCCGAGTGTAGCGACTCTATCGTCGCCTGTCCGCGGGTCACGGCAGGACGACCGCCAGACGGCTCGACAGCACATGCTGGCCCTCGATCGCCATCAGCAGCATCAGGAACAGCAGCACACCCGGCGGCACCAGGACCGCACAGATCAGTGCCAGGCGCTCCCAGACCAGATGCATGAAGACCGAGACGATCAGGCCGGCCTTCAGCAGCATGAACAGCGTGATCAGAAACCACTTCAGATAGCCCTCGAAACCCACCACATCCACCAGGTAAGAGAAGGCACTGAGCACGAAGAGCAGGAACCATACCCGTAGGTAGATGCCGATGGCATGCTGCTGACCCTCACCTTGTGCCATATCAACCTCCCGACGCTTGCCTGTTAAGCCTCGCCTTACCAGAGATAGAAGAACGCGAAGATGAAGACCCACACCAGATCGACGAAATGCCAGTAGAGACCTAGTGTTTCGACCATCTCGTAGCGACCGCGACGTCCGGTCAAAAAGCCGGGGCGGCCGGCCTGAAGCGAGCCACGCAGCACCTTGATGGCCATGACCACCAGGAACAGCACCCCGACGCTGACGTGGGTGCCGTGGAAACCGGTGATCAGGAAGAAGGCGGCACCGAACTGCTCCGCCCCCCATGGATTGCTCCAGGGCCTGACGCCCTCGTGGATGAGTTTGGTCCACTCGAAGGCCTGCATCCCGACGAAGATGGTGCCCAGCAGCGCTGTCGCGATCAGCAGTCCGCCGGTAGCGAAACGCCGCCTCTCATAGCCGCACTTGACCGCCAGCGCCATGGTGCCGCTGCTGCTGATCAGGATGAAGGTCATGATGGCGATCAGCAGCAGCGGCACCTGTCGGCCGGCGACGTCCAGGGCGAACACCTCGCTGGCGTTGGGCCAGGGGGCCGATGAGGCAATCCGCGCCATCATGTAACCGACCAGGAAGCAGGCGAAGATGAAGACGTCGCTGACCAGGAAGGCCCACATCATCACCTTGCTCCAGGGCACCTTCTTGAAGGCGCGTTGGTCGGACGCCAGATCGCCGACCATCCCCCGCCAACCGGGTTCCAGGGTCAGCCTACGGGGCATCCTGTCTGTCATGGTTCGTCCTCCCCTCAGCTCGAAAGCATCAGACCGAACACCAGGGCCCAGACCAGCAGCAGGAAATGCCAGTAGAGCGCGCAGAGCTCGACACCGGCTCGCTGCCGCAGCGCCCCGGCACCGCCATGGAGTCTCGCCAGGACGCGCCCCCAGGCGACCAGGCCACCCAGCAGGTGCGCGGCATGCAAGGCAGTCAACAGATAGAAGAAGGCATTGGCCGGATTGCTCGACAGATAGTAACCGGCCGCCTCCAGCTGTCGCCAGACCACCAACTGGCCCACGAGGAAGGCCAGGGTCAAGCCTCCTCCCACTGCCAGCGCCTGGTGCAGGCGGCGTGTCGCGCCGCGCCGTGCCGCCTGCCAGGCGACTTGCAGGGCCAGGCTGGCCAGCGCCAGGGCCAGCGTATTCCCCCAGAGCAGGCCAGGCAGGGGCGGTGACTGCCAGTCTGCCCCCATCTCCCTGCGCATCAGATAGGCGCTCACGGTCAGGGCGAACACCGAGGTTACCACCGCCAGCAGCACCCCTAGCCCCACGCGGGGCGCCGTGACAGACGGCGGGATCGGTGCCGGAAGCTGCCCCCGGGCGCTCGCTGCGACCCAGGGCCGGACATTGAATGACTGCCGGAACAGCCAACCAGCGAAGGCTGCCATCATCAGCACGACCAGGACCAGGGTCACCGTCATCGTTCTCCTCCCCGCCGGGTATCGGACTCACGCTCCACCGCTTCCGGCGGCACGTTCTGGGGAATGAAGTCCTGCTTCACGCCGGGAACGCTGTAGTCATAGGGCCAGCGATAGACGATCGGCAGTGCCTTACCGAAGTTGCCGTGGCGCGGCGGGGTGTGGGGCGTCTGCCACTCCAGGGTAGTGGCCTGCCAAGGGTTGGAGCCCGCCTCGCGCCCCCGGAAATAGCTCCAGGCCAGGTTGAACAGGAAGAGCAGCTGGGCCAGGGCGACGATGAAGGCCGCCACAGTGATGACGGCGTTCAAGGACTGGACGGAGTCCGAGATGAAGGTGGTCTCGCCGTAGGCGTAGTAGCGGCGTGGCACCCCCTCCAGTCCCATGAAATGCATGGGATAATAGATGACGTAGGTGCCCAGGAAGGTGATCCAGAAGTGAACTTTGCCCAGGGTCTCATCGAGCATGCGGCCGGTGATCTTGGGATACCAGTGGTAGATGGCACCAAAGATCACCAGGATAGGCGCCACGGCCATCACCATGTGGAAGTGACCGACGACGAAATAGGTGTCGGAGAGCGGTACGTCCACGGTGACATTGCCCAGGAAGAGTCCACTGAGCCCACCGTTGACGAAGGTAAACAGAAAGCCGATGGCGAACAGCATGGGCAGCGTCAGGCGAATGTTGCCCCGCCACAGGGTCAGTACCCAATTGTACACCTTGATCGCCGTGGGCACGGCGATGATCAGCGTCGTGGTGGCGAACAGGAAGCCGAAATAGGGGCTCATGCCGCTGACGTACATGTGGTGTGCCCAGACCACGAAACTCAACGCGCCGATGATGATGATCGCCCAGACCATCATGCGGTAACCGAAGATGTTCTTGCGCGCATGGGTGGCGATCAGGTCGGAGACGATGCCGAAAGCCGGCAGGGCCACGATGTAGACCTCGGGATGCCCGAAGAACCAGAACAGGTGCTGGAACAACAGCGGGCTGCCGCCCCGATGGTCGGACGACTCCCCCATCGACAGCATCTCCGGCATGAAGAAGCTGGTCCCGATCAGGCGATCCATCAGCATCATCAGCACCGCCACGAACAGCGCCGGAAAGGCCAGCAAGGCCATGACGGTGGCCATGAAGATGCCCCATACCGTGAGCGGCAGGCGCATCAGCGTCATGCCCCGGGTGCGCGCCTGCAACACGGTCACCACGTAGTTGAGTCCCCCCATGGTGAAACCGACGATGAACACCGCCAGCGAGACCAGCATCAGCACGATGCCCGTATCGACACCTGGGGTGCCTGGGCTGATCGCCTGAGGCGGGTAGAGGGTCCAGCCGGCCCCCGTGCTGCCCCCCGCGACGAAGAACCCCGCCACCAGGATCAGTACCGAGGCCAGGTAGATCCAGTAGCTGAGCATGTTGAGGTAGGGAAAGACCATGTCCCGCGCCCCGCACATCAGCGGGATCAGGTAGTTGCCGAAACCGCCGAGGAAGATGGCCGTAAGCAGGTAGACCACCATGATCATGCCATGCATGGTCACGTACTGCAGGTAGCTCCCCGGGTCGATCAGCGACAGGCTGTTGGGAAAGCCCAGCTGCAGCCGCATCAGCAACGACAGTACCAGCGCCACCAGGCCGATGGCGGTGGCGGTGAGGCCATACTGCACGGCGATGACCTTGGCATCCTGGCTCCACACGTACTTGCCGAAAAAGCCCTTGGGATGGGGCAGCTCCATCTCCTCCACCTCGGCCGGTGGCGCGTAGGAACTGGCGTCATATTCGCGTTCGCCCATGGCTTACTCCTCCGGCTCCCGTCCCTCGGCCATCGCCGGCTCAGCGAGGCGGTTGATATGGGCCACCACGTCGCGAACCGCAGCATCGTCCACCAGGATCTGGGCCATGTCGACCATCTGGTTGCCATAGGCATCCCGGGGATGCCGCCCGCGGATGCCGGCACGGAAGTGCTGGAGCTGGCGCACCAGATACCAGTCGTTCATGCCGGCCAGGCGCGGTGCCCGGAAGGCCGTCCGTCCCAGCCCAGCGGCGCCATGGCAGTTAGCACAGCTGCGATAGAGCGCCTTCCCACGCCGGGCATCGCCGATGATGGTGGTCGGTGTGGGCTCAACCGGCAGCGTCTCGATATAGGCCGCCAGGTTCTCGACCTGTTGATCCTCGAGGGAGATGGCGAAGGGACGCATCTGCTGACCGAAGCGATCCGCCTCGCGCTCGCCGCGTGCCCCCATGCGAAAATTGCGCAGCTGACGCGCGACATAGTCGGAATTGAGGCCCGCCAGACGGGGGGCGTCGTTCTCCTGCCGGCCCCCGCCGCGAGGCCCGTGGCAGGAGACGCAGGTCGCGAATTGCTCGGCCCCTGCCTCGGGATCCGCCTGGCGCCCGGCAAGCTCGGCGAAGGTGGGCTGTTCACCGAGCCAATCGTCGAAGGTCTCCGGCTCCACCACCTCCACGCGTGCTCGCATGGCGAAATGGGCGATGCCACACAGCTCCGCGCAGACCGCCTCGAACTCGCCCGTTCGGGTAGGCGTGAACCAGAAATAGGTGTGCTGCCCCGGGATGGCATCCATCTTGGCGCGGAAGGGGGCCACCTTGAAGTTGTGCAGGACATCCTTGGAGCGCAGTATCAGCTTCACGGGGCGATCCACGGGCAGGAGTACCCGAGGGGTCTCGACCAGGATGTCGTCGCGGCCATGGGGATCATCGGCGACGAGGCCATAGGGGTTGGCGTCGTCCACCAGGCCATTGCGCGCCGCACCGAACGCGCCATCCTCTCCCGGAAAGCGAAAGCTCCAGTGCCACTGCTGACCGACCACCTCGACCTCATGGGCATCGTCCGGAACACGAACGAAATCGCCCCAGACGAAGAGCCCGGGGGCCAGCAGGGCGGCAATGCCCAGGGTGGTGATCGCCGTGAGCCAGAGCTCCAGCCGCTTGTTCTCCGGCTCGTAATGGGCGCGTCGCTGCCCCCTGTCGCGGTAGCGCAACAGGGCCACGACCATGAAGAGCGTCACGGCCACAAACACCACCCCGGTCACCCAGAAGGAGATGCTGATAGTCCGGTCGATGGCCCCCCAGTTGGATGCCAGAGGCGTCAGCTGCCACGGGCTCAGGAAATAGAAAAGCACAGAGCCCGTCGCCAGCATGATCAGCGCAATCGCCATCGGCGCCTCCTGTTGCCGCCCGCCCTACCGGCCGACTGTCGCGACCCGGCTCAGGCACCCGTTCCGCCATGTTGCTTGAGCTCTTCCTGACTGACCTTGTCGATCACGACTTCCGGATGGTGACGATGAATGATCGAATAGATCGCTTGCTCTCGCTCCTCCGGGACATCGACCATCATCAAAAAGGCACCGTCGTGGATCTCTCGTTCATACTTATCGATCTTCACGTCGTGCACCGAGACACCGATCATGGTGCTGGTCCAGATGCCGAACAGCCCGCCGAACACGCCCATGCCCAGGATGAGCATCGCGATCCCCAGAGGGCCGAACTCCTCGCCGAGAACGTAATACACCACGATGCCCAGCACACCGCCCAGCGGCAAACCATACTTGAGGCCACGCCAGACCGCATGGACCACATCCGATGTCTGTCGCAGGGTAGCGTTGTTGACACCACGGTCGGCCAGGGCCTTCCAGTCGCGACCGGTCACGTGCACCTGATCCTTGGTGAGGCCGAGCTCGCTCAGTTCGTGAGAGATTTTGACGGTGGTATCCAGATCGGGGGTCAGAAAGTAGAGACGATGCATGCCACGCCCTCCATTAACATGAACGCGGCGGACGACGCATCTCCATAAGGCTGCACACACACTTCCCTGTGCTTGACGCTCCACTCTTCGCCTTCTCGTGTGATCGTGCGGCGCCTTTGCCGGCCGCCTGTTGGAATCTTGCTTGTCCTCAAGGTTGTCGATAATCGCGGGATCGGCAAGTTTCATCGCACATCGCCGCTGGGCTGTGTCTGTTCGCCGGACCCTGGGAGAATCAGGCACTGCAAGCAGAAGCGGTTCTGAGCCACTGCGCTGCAGCATGGTGTGTGGTAGACCTTACACTACCACCCGCTTTCGCGCCGGAGGAGAAGGATGACCGACTCACATCACCGTGACCCCACACCCTGGTACACCCTGTCGGGTGACGAGTCCCGGCAACGCCTCGAGGCCCGTCCCGACGGGCTCGACAGCACCGAGGCGAAAAAACGTCTGGACCGGTATGGCCCCAACCAGCTGCAGCAGGCCGAGGCGCGCCCTTGGTGGAAACGCCTGCTCGCGCAGTTCAACAACATCCTGATGCTGGTGCTGATCGTCGCCGCCGTGGCCAGCCTGATGCTGGGCGAGGTCGTCGACGCCCTGGCCATCGCCGGGGTGGTGGCGATCATCGCGCTGATCGGCTTCCTGCAGGAAGGCAAGGCCGAACGCGCCCTGGACAGCATCCGTGACATGCTCTCCCCCCAGGCCAAGGTGCTGCGCGACGGCCGGCGCCAGACCCTTCCCGCCGAGCAGCTGGTGCCCGGCGACATCGTGCTGGTGGAGAGCGGCGATCGGGTTCCCGCCGACTTGCGCCTGCTGGAAGCACGACGTTTGCGTACCGACGAGGCCTCGCTCACCGGCGAGTCCACCGCCGTGGATAAGGACACCGAGGCGGTGGAGAAGGAGACCGAACTGGGCGACCGCACCAGCATGGTCTACGCCAGCACCATCGTGGTCCAGGGCAGCGCCCGCGGCCTGGTGGTGGACACTGGCGCCCATACCGAGATCGGCCGGATTTCCGAGATGCTGCGCGAGGTCGAGAAGCTCAAGACCCCCCTGCTGCGCCAGATCGATCACGCCGGCCGCGTGCTGGCGATCTGCATCCTGGTCGCCGCGGGGCTGACCGGGACCTTCGGGGTCCTGGTCCACGGTCAGCCCTTGGGCGAGATGTTCATGGCCGGCGTCGGCCTTGCCGTGGCCGCCATTCCCGAGGGCCTGCCGGCCATCGTCACCATCGGCCTGGCGCTGGGCGTCCAGGCCATGGCGCGGCGCAACGCCATTCTCCGCCGCCTGCCTGCCGTGGAGACCCTGGGCTCCATTTCAACCATCTTCTCCGACAAGACTGGCACCCTGACCCGCAACGAGATGACCGTCCAGGCGATCTGGCTGCCGGAGGGCGAGTTCCGGGTGGAGGGCACCGGCTTCGAGCCGGAAGGCAGCTTCCACGCAGTGACGGACGACACGGCCGAGGATACCCCGCTGCGCCTGGATGACCATCATGCCCTGTGCCATTTCCTCAAGGTGGGGGTACTGTGCAATGACGCCGAGCTCGCCCAAGAAGAAGGGCGCTGGCGCATCCATGGAGATCCCACCGAGGGCGCCCTGGTGGTGGCCGCCGCCAAGGCAGGGCTCGAGGCGCGCACCCTACGCGGCGACCACGACCGCCTGGATGCCATTCCCTTCGAGTCCGAGCGCAAGTACATGGCCACCCTGCACGAGGTGGAGGGCGAACCATTGCTACTGGTCAAGGGAGCCCCGGATCGCCTGCTCGAGATGTGCCACCGGGTCCGGGACGACGGTGGCGAGGCCGAGCTGGACCCGGCGGAGTGGGAGGAGCGCATCCATGCCCTCTCCTCCCGCGGCCTGCGGGTGCTGGCGCTCGCTGAGAAGCCACTGCAAAAGGTCGAGACCCTGGACGACGAACACGCCGAGGAGGGCCTGGTACTGCTGGGCCTCGTCGGTCTGCTCGACCCGCCCCGGGACGAGGCCATCGAGGCGGTCAAGGACTGCCTGACGGCCGGCATCCGGCCGGTGATGATCACCGGCGACCATGCCGTCACCGCCCTGGCCATCGCCCGACAGTTGGGTTTCGCCCACACCGAGCGCGCGCTCTCCGGTCGCGAGATCGAGGCGATGTCCGACGCGGAGCTCGAGGCCATCATCCTCGAGGTGGACGTCTTCGCCCGCGCCGCACCCGAGCACAAGTTGCGTCTGGTCAAGGCGATGCAGGCCAAGGGGGGTATCTGCGCCATGACCGGCGACGGGGTCAACGACGGCCCGGCCCTCAAGCGGGCCGACGTCGGCGTGGCCATGGGCATCCAGGGCACCGAAGCCGCCAAAGAGGCCGCCGAGATGGTGCTGGCCGACGACAACTTCGCCACCATCGTCAACGCCATCCGCGAGGGCCGCAAGGTCTACGATAACATCCGCAAGACCATCACCTTCATCCTGCCCACCAACGGCGGCCAAGGCCTGGCGATCATGCTCGCCGTGCTGGCCGGCACCCAGCTCCCGGTCACGCCGCTTCAGGCGCTGTGGGTCAACATGGTCGTGGCCGTGACCCTGGGCCTGGCACTGGCCTTCGAGGCGAGCGAGAAGAACATCATGGCCCGCCAGCCACGGGATCCGAACGCCTCGCTGCTCGACCTCTTCCTGCTATGGCGGGTGATCTTCGTCTCGGTCTTGTTGCTGATCGGGGTCTTCGGCATGTTCAGCGGTATCCTCGCTCAGGGGGGCAGCGAGGCGCTGGCACGTGCCGGCGCGGTGAACATGCTGGTGATGGGCAGCGCTGCCTACCTGATCAACAGCCGCTTCCTGCTGGGCAGCACCCTGACGATGGCGGGCCTCTTCGGCAGCCGCCCGGTATGGCTCTCCATCGCCATCATCGTGTTGCTGCAACTGGGCTGGACCTACCTGCCCTTCATGCAGCGGATCTTCGCCAGTGAAGGCTTGGGCATCGGCCACTGGCTGGTCATCCTGGCCGGCAGCCTGGCCATCTACCTGGTGGTGGAGCTGGAGAAAGGAGTGCTGCGTGGTCGCGGCGTCGGTAGTGGCGTCCCGGGCACGCGCCATCGCGACGCCGAGGCACGCTGAAGCCTATCCTCCTCGCCGCCGGGTACGCGCCGTGGCCGGTGCGGTAAGGGGATCCTCCGGCCAGGGGTGCTTGGGATAGCGGCCGCGCATGTCCTTGCGCACCTCCGGGTAGCCGTTTGCCCAGAAGCTTGTCAGGTCCGCGGTCACCTGCAGGGGGCGCCGCGCCGGGGACAGCAGGTGCAGCAGGGGCGCCACCCGGCCCTCCACCAGCCGCGGCGCCTCGCGCCAGCCAAATACTTCCTGGAGCTTGACCGCCAGCACCGGGGTCTCGCCCCGGTAGTCCAGGCGGACGCACGAGCCGCTGGGCACCTCGAGATGGGTCGGCGCGAGTTCGTCGAGGCGCACCCGCTGCGACCATTCCAAGCGGTCGAGCAGGATGCGTGACAGCGGCAGTGCCTCGACCTGGTCGAGGCGGGTCAGGCCCACCAGATACGGGCCTAGCCAGTCGTCCAGGGTCTCGAGCAGCGCCGCATCGGACCAGTCGGGCCAGGGTTTACCGAGTTCCTGGCGCAGCAGGGCGACCCGGCCCTGGAGTTGTCGGACCTCCTCGTCGAGGGGCAGGCCTCGCCGGCGCAATGCCGCGAGCAGCGCCCGGCACACCGCCTCCGGGGGCAGGTCGTGCAGAGGCCGTCGCTCGAGGACCACCGCCCCGAGGCCACGCCGACGCTCGCCGACCAGGCGCCCCGCCGCGTCCGACCATTCGAGGTGCTCGCGCCACGCCCCGGCCTCAGGATGGAGCGCCGGCAGGCGCGCCGGGTCCAGCACCGCGGCGCGGAAGATGCGCCCGCCACCGGCCTCGCCGTCCAACGACACCGCCACCAGCAACTCGGCATGAGCCAGGGGATGGTCCCCGGGCAGGGTCGCCTGGCCGCCGCCGGCCAGCCGGAAGCGCCCCGGTGCGAGCCGTTGCGCCACCCGCTCCGGATAGGCCAGGGCCAGCAGTTCGCCGAGCGGCGCCAGGCTCGGCGCCTCGAGCCGACACCCCATCCGGCCTGCCAGCCGCCGGGTATCGCGCTGCCAGGCGCGATCCTCGCCGGGGACGGCGAAGCGGCGCTCGAGTGCGGTGGCCAGATCCCGCTCGGCATCAACGTCGCGGCCTTCGAGCAGCGCCGCGAGTCCACAGGCCAGGGCCCGCGCATCGAACTCGCCGGCCCGCTCGAGCATCACCGCCAAGCGCGGGTGGGTCGGCCAGCGCGTACAGGCCCGGCCCAGCGGCGTCAGCCGATGCTCGGCGTTCAGCACGCCAAGGCGCACGAGCATCTCGCGCCCGGCGGAAAGAGGGGCGGCCGGCGGCGGCGTGACCCAGGTCAGGGCCATGGGGTCGGCAATGCCCCAGCGCGCCAGTTCGAAGGCCAGCGGCGCCAGGTCGGCCTGACGGATCTCCGGCTCGCGGTCCGGGGCCAGCGGCTGCTCCTCGGCCCACAGCCGGTAGCAGACGCCGGGGCCTTGACGACCGGCCCGGCCACGGCGCTGGTCGGCGCTGGCCCGGTTGACGCGCCGGGTCTCCAGCCGCGTCAGGCCGGTACGCGACTTGAACACCGGCAGGCGCTCGCGGCCGGCATCGATCACCAGGTGCACACCAGGCACGGTGAGGCTGGATTCGGCGATGGCGGTGGCCAGCACCACCCTGCGCCTTCCCTGCGGGCCCGGGCGCAGCGCCTGGCGCTGGGCCACCAGGGGCAGCCGGCCATGAAGCTCGTGGATACCGATGTCAGGGAGACGCTCAGACAGGAGCCCGGCCAGTCGGCGGATCTCGCCGACCCCGGGCAGGATCACCAGGATGTCGCCCTCGTCGGCCGACGCCAGGGCCTCGGCCACCACCGCCGCCTGATGACGGGCCGCATCGTCTCGGGCCCGGGGCGGACGATAGCGGGTCTCGACCGGATGCTGGCGTCCCGGACAGTCGATCACCGGGGTGGCCTCACCGAGCACGGTGGTGAGCGCGGCGACATCCAGGGTCGCCGACATCACCAGCAGACGCAGGTCCTCACGCACCGACTGGGCATCCAGGGCCAGCGCCAGCCCCAGGTCGGCCTCCAGGCTGCGTTCGTGGAACTCGTCGAAAACGATCCCCGCCACGCCCTCGAGCAGCGGGTCATCCTGGAGCATGCGGGTCAGCACGCCCTGGGTCACCACCTCGAGCCGGGTGGCCAGGCCCACCCGGGATTCGCCGCGCATGCGGTAGCCCACCGTCTCACCGACCGACTCGCCCAGGGCCTCGGCCATGTAGCCCGCTGCCAGCCGGGCCGCCACCCGACGCGGTTCCAGCAGCAACAGCCGCCCGCCGCGGCACCAGTCGGCCTCCAGCAATGCCAGCGGCACCCGGGTGGTCTTGCCGGCTCCAGGCTCGGCCACCAGCAAGGCTCGAGCATGGTCGGCCAGAGCCTGGCGGATCTCGGCCAGACGGGTATCGATGGGCAAGGCGATCGGCGAGGCTTCGGCATCGTTCATGGGTGGCATCGGTCTCCTCTGGCGGCGCAACGGCATCACCTTTTCGTATACAAGGATTGCTCTGACTGTTGCCTATTTACTGTTTTCTTGACTAGTCTTGAAGCGCCGACAACTTGACCAAAAGGTCAAGTTGTCGGGGTACGTCCCCATGCCGACCAACAACAAAGGTAAGACGCATGCAACATTCCTCCTCTGCCCGCCCCGCGGACGTCACGGCGGATACCCCCCAGACTGCCCCCGCTCCGTGGCTGGATACCTACTTCGGCGTCAGCCGCCGGGGTTCCACCCTCAAGACCGAGATACTCGCCGGCATCGCCACCTTCCTGGCCGGCATGTACATCATCGTGGTCAACCCGGCCGTGCTTTCCGATGCTGGCATTCCCTTCTCCGCCGCCCTCTCGGCCACGGTGCTGATCAGCTTCATGAGCAGCCTGGCCATGGGCCTCTATGCCCGCAATCCCATCCTGGTGGCGCCGGGCATGGGCATGAACGCGCTGTTCACCTACACCCTGGTGCTGGGCGCGGGCCTGACCTGGCAGGTGGCGCTGGGCTGCGTCTTCTGGTCGGGGGTGATGTTCGCCGTGCTGGCACTGTTCAACGTACGCCGCGCGATCATCGAGGCCATCCCGCTGTCGCTGCGCTATGCCATCACCTGCGGCATCGGACTCTTCATCACCTTCATCGGGCTGCAGAATGCCGGCTTCATCGTCGGCAGCGACGCCACCCTGGTCACGCTTGGCAACATGGACGCCAGCCTCGCCACCTTCTTCATCGGTCTGGTGGCCACCGGCGTGTTCGTGATCCTGCGCTTCAACGGCGCCCTGATCATGGGTATCGCCCTGACCACCCTGCTGGCGGCGCCCATGGGCCGGCTGTGGGGCGACGAGGTCATGGTGGCCTGGAACGGCCTGGCCGCCTGGCCGGACTTCGGCGCCGTCATGCAGGTGGACATCCTCGGGGCGCTGAAGGTGGTCTACCTGCCGTTCATCTTCGTGATGCTGTTCACCAACTTCTTCGATGCGCTGTCCTGCTTCATGGCCCTGTCGGAATCCGCCGACCTCAAGGACCAGGACGGCAACCCGCGCAACCTCAAGCGCTCCATGACGGTGGATGCCTTCGCCTCGATGATCGCCGCGCCCCTCGGCACCAGCGCCGCCCAGACTTTCATCGAGTCCGGCGCCGGCGTCGCCCAGGGCGGCCGTACCGGCCTGGTGGCCCTGACCATCGCCCTGCTGTTCCTGCCTTTCCTGTTCCTGTCGCCACTGCTGTCGCTGGTGCCCGGCATCGCCACCGCCCCGGCCCTGGTGCTGGTGGGCCTGTTCATGATGGCGCCCATCGGCAAGATCGACTGGCAGCACTTCGATCAGGCCCTGCCGGCCTTCCTGGCGATCATCCTGATGCCGCTGACCTACTCGATCACGTTGGGCATCGCCTTCGGCTTCATGAGCTTCGTGCTGATCAAGGCGCTCACCGGACGGGTCGGCGAGATCAAGCCGGCGATGTGGGTCTCCGCCGCACTGTCGGTACTGATGCTGGTCACCGCTCAGTGAGGGTCCACGGATCCTTGGCCCGGGGCGCGGGGTGCTTCACCCCACAGCCCTTGATGACCACCCGGGTCAGGAACTCGATAATGTGCTCCAGATCGTCGTCGCTGAGCGAGTCGCGACCGGTGATGCCCAGCACCTGGGCCTCGAAGTCGGCGTAGTGCTGAGTGGAGGACCAGATCAAAAAGATCAGCCAGACCGGGTCGACCGGATCCATCAAGCCCCGGTCGGCCCACTCCCGGAACACCGTGGCACGGCTCTGTACCCAGTCGCGCAGCTCGCCGCTCAGGTACTCCTGCAGGAAGGGTGCTCCGCCGAGGATCTCGCTGGCGAACAACCGCGACCCCTCGGGGTGACGCCGTGAGATCTGCATCTTGGAGCGGATGAAGGCCGAGAGCACCTCGACCGGGTCGTCCTCCGCGGAGATATCGTCGAGCATCACGTTCCAGCGCTCCATCATCCGCTCGAGCAGGCGGACGTAGAGCTTGCGCTTGCTGCCCATGTAGTAGAGGACGTTGGACTTCGGCAGGCCCGCCTGCTCGGCGATCTCCTGGAGGCTGGTCCCGCGGTAGCCATGCCGGGCGAAGACCCGTTCCGCCGCTGTCAGGATCGTCTGCTCGTTGCGCCGGCGGATGGCGCCGCCTTCCGGTTCGCTGGTGTGGTCTGCCTTGGCCATGGGCCCTCGCTTCTCGAAGACGGTCTCTTCGGGGCCAGAGCTTGCCTGAGAGGGCGCCATCAAGGCAATTGGGCGGGCGGCGGGACGAAAAAATGTCCTCGGAAACTTGCGAAAGCTGACCATATGGTCAAGAATCAAGCCATCCCTTGCCTATCGGCTGACATAACCACAATCGGAGCCGGCCATGATCGACTTCTACCTCAACGGCAGGCGGCAGCGTTGCCAGGACGTGACCGCCGACACCAGCCTCCTCGAACTGCTGCGCACGCGGCTCGACCAGACCGGGACCAAGGAGGGCTGCGCCTCCGGTGACTGCGGCGCCTGCACCGTGGCCATCGGCGAGCCGGATGCCGACGGCAAGCTCGTCTACCACAACGCCAATGCCTGCATCACCCCGGCCCATCAGCTCGACGGCTGCCATCTGGTCACCGTGGAGGGGCTGGCCGCCGGCGAGCGTCTGCATCCGGCCCAGGCGGCCATGGTCGACTGCCACGCCAGCCAGTGCGGCTTCTGCACGCCCGGCATCGTGATGTCGCTGTTCACCCTCTACGAGAACCAGCGCCGCCAGCCGGCGCCGCTCACCCAGGATCGCCTCGAGGAGGCCCTGGGCGGCAACCTGTGCCGCTGCACCGGCTACCGGCCGATCCGCGACGCCGCCCTCGCCATGGGCGACTACCCGGCGGCCGATCCCGAATGGGCCGAGGATGCCCAACTCGCCGGCAACGTGGCCTGGCTGCGCCGCCCGCGCAACGGCGAGCCGGCCGCCGGGGGACACTACGTGGCGCCCCAGGACCTCGCCGCCCTGCGCGCGCTCAAGGCCAGGCGTCCCGGCGCCCGCCTGGTCGCCGGTGGCACCGACCTGTGGCTCGAGACCACCCAACAGCTCAAGGCGCTGGATGACCTCATCGACGTGCGCCAGGTGGCCGAACTGAACGTCATTGAGGAGACCACCGAGGGCTGGTGGATCGGTGCCGCCGTCACCCTCGTGCGGCTGATCCCGCTGCTCGCCGCGCCATACCCGGCCTTCGCGCACCTGATGCACCGCTTCGCCTCCTCCCAGATCCGCAATCGCGCGACGCTGGGCGGCAACGTCGCCAACGCCTCGCCCATCGGCGACACCCCGCCGGTGCTGCTGGCCCTGGATGCCCGACTGCGCCTGGACGGCCCCCGGGGCGCCCGGGAGCTGCCCCTGGCGGATTTCTTCCTCGACTACAAGCGCACGGCGCTGGCCGAGGACGAGTTCATCGCCGCCATCTTCCTGCCACGGCTGGCGGCGGAGGCGAATCTCAAGGTCTGGAAGCTGTCCAAGCGCCGTGAGGACGACATCTCGGCGGTGCTCGCCGCCTTCGCCTGGCGGCTCGACGACGGCGTGATGCGCGACGTCCACCTGGCCTTCGGCGGCATGGCGGCGATTCCGCGCCGCGCCCCCGTCGCCGAGGCCGCCCTGGAGGGCCGGGCCCCCGACGCCGCCGCCTTCGCCGAGGCCCGCGCCGCCCTCGCCGGGGAACTGACGCCCATGTCGGATGTACGCGGCAGCGCCGACTACCGTCGTCTCGCCGCCGGCAACCTGCTTGAGCGGCTGCGCCTGATGATCGCGGCTGAGCACGGCCCGGCCGACGACGACGTCGACAACAACAACCCTGCGACCAAGGTGACCCTCGATGCGTACGCTCACTGAACTCGACCTGCCCCGCGACAAGACACATCGCAACCAGGGTGACGCGCCCCTGGCCCGCGAGACCGTCGATCCCCAGGGCGGCGCGGGCAGCTCCCGGGCCCACGAGAGCGCCATCAAGCACGTGACCGGCCGCGCCGCCTATATCGACGACATCCCGAGTCCCGCCGATACCCTGCACGTGGCCCTGGGCCTGTCACCGGTGGCCCATGGCCGCTTGACCCGCCTGGACCTGGAGAGGGTCAAGGCCGCCCCGGGCGTGGTGGACGTGATCACCCTGGCCGATGTGCCCGGCCACACCGACATCGGCCCGGTGTTCCCCGGCGACCCGCTCTTCGCCAGTGAGGAGATCAGCTACGTGGGCCAGTGCCTGTTCGCCGTGGCCGCCGAGAGCCACCAGGCCGCGCGCCTGGCGGTCAAGGAAGCCGTAGTCGAGATCGACGAGTGGCCCGCTTCACTGGACCCGGTCGCCGCCGCCGAGCGCGAGGACTTCGTGCGCCCCACCCACGTCCACGAGCGCGGCGACTGGCGCCATGCCCTGCGGGAGGCCCCCCATGTGCTGGAGGGCGAGCAGTTCGTCGGCGGCCAGGAGCACTTCTACCTGGAGGGCCAGGCCTGCCTGGTCCAGCCCACCGAGGACGAGGGGGTGATGGTCTATACCTCCAACCAGCACCCCAGCGAGACCCAGAAGCTGGTCGCCGAGGTCCTGGGCATCCCCTTCCATGCGGTGACCATGGAGATGCGTCGCATGGGCGGCGGCTTCGGCGGCAAGGAGACCCAGGCCTCGCCCTGGGCCTGCATCGCGGCCCTTATCGCCCGGCGCACCGGGCACGCTACTAAGATCCGTCTGCCCCGGGCCGAGGACAGCCGGGCCACCGGTAAGCGCCATCCCTTCCACAACCGCTACCGGCTGGGCTTCGACGCCCAGGGGGTGCTGGCCGGCGGCGAGATCACCGTGATCGGCGACTGCGGCTACTCGCCGGATCTGTCCGACGCCATCGTCGACCGGGCCATGTTCCACTCGGACAACGCTTATTCCCTGGGTGACGCCCGTGTCACCGGCCAGCGGGCCAAGACCCACAAGGCCTCCAACACCGCCTTCCGCGGCTTCGGCGGCCCCCAGGGGATGATGATCATCGAGCGCGCCATGGACGACATCGCCCGTCACCTGGGGGAGGATCCGCTGACGATTCGCAAGCGCAACCTCTACCGGGAGGGGCGCGACATCACCCACTACGGCCAGCGCGTGGAGCAGCTCGGCCTGCTGCATGACATCGTCGCCCAGCTCGAGACCAGCAGCGACTACTGGGCTCGTCGCCGCGAGATTGCCGCCTTCAACGCCCAAAGCTCGATCGTCAAGAAGGGTCTGGCGCTGACCCCGGTGAAGTTCGGCATCTCCTTCACCGTCCAGCACCTCAACCAGGCCGGCGCCCTGCTGCTCGTCTATACGGATGGCAGCGTGATGATCAACCACGGCGGCACCGAGATGGGCCAGGGCCTGCACACCAAGGTCTGCCAGGTAGTGGCCCGGGAACTGGGCCTCGACCTTGCGCGGGTGCGTATCAGCGCGACCCGCACCGACAAGGTGCCCAATACCTCGCCCACCGCCGCCTCCAGTGGCGCCGACCTCAACGGCCAGGCGGCCCGCGACGCGGCCTGCAAGCTGCGCGAGCGGCTCTTCGACTTCGCCGCCGCCCACTTCGACCGCGAGGCCGGCGGGCTCGACCGCGAGAGCATGCGCCTGGAGGCCGGCCACCTGGTGGCCGGCATCGGCGAGGCCGAGCAGCGCATTCCCTGGGGAGAGCTGATCCAGGCGGCCTACATGGGGCGGGTCTCGCTGTCCGAGAAAGGCTTCTACGCCACCCCGCTGATCCACTATGACCGCGCCACCGGCCGCGGCCGGCCCTTCTACTACTACGCCTTTGGTGCCGCCGTGGCCGAGGTGGAGGTCGACACCCTGTCCGGCGAGTACTGGGTCAGCCGGGCCGATATCCTCCACGACGTCGGCGACTCCCTGAACCCGGCCATCGACATCGGCCAGATCGAGGGCGGCTTCATCCAGGGCATGGGCTGGCTGACCAGCGAGGAACTGGTCTGGAACGACGCCGGCCGACTGGTCTCCGACGGTCCCGCCACCTACAAGATCCCAGCCTTCGGCGACCTGCCCGAGACCTTCAACGTCGAGCTGCTCCAGGGCCACCCCAACTCCCAAGCCAGCATCTACCGCTCCAAGGCGGTGGGCGAGCCGCCCTTCATGCTGGCCATCTCGGTGTGGTCGGCGCTGCGCGACGCCCTGGCGGGCCTCGCCGACTATCGGGTCAGCCCGGCCCTGGACACCCCGGCCACCCCCGAGCGGGTGCTGATGGCCGCCGAGGCGCTGCGCCAGGCCCACGCCACCCCGACGACGAGGCCCGACCATGCGCCGGCCTGAAGCCTGGCACGCGGCGCTGGACCGCCTGCAGCGCCAGACCCGGCCCCACGCACTGGCCAGCGTGGTGGGGGTGGCGGGCTCCACCCCCCGGGAGCCCGGCGCCAAGATGGTAATCACCGAGGACGGCGTCCACGACACCCTGGGCGGCGGCACCTTCGAGTGGCAGGTCATCGAGGCGGCCCGGGAGGCGCTGGCCGCGGGCCAGAGCGGCACCCAGCTGGAGGCCTTTCCTCTGGGCGGGCGCTCCGGCCAGTGCTGCGGCGGCTACGTCCACGTGCTGATCGAGCTGTTCGCCGGCGCCGAGATGACGGTGGCGCTATTCGGCGCCGGCCATGTGGGCCAGGTCCTGGTCGAGGTGCTCGCCCCTCTGCCCTGGCGCATCCTGTGGTTCGACAGCCGCGAGGACGCCTTCCCGGACGGCGGGGGCGACCGCGAGCGCCTGCACCACCGGCGCTTCGTGATGGGCCCCGAAGGGCCGGACGTGGCCGCCGCCGTGGCCTCGCTGCCGCCGGGCTGTCACGCCCTGGTGATGACCCATGATCACGCCGAGGATCGCGCCCTGGTCGACGCCCTGCTGCGGCGCGGCGACTGCGCCTCCCTCGGCCTGATCGGCTCCGACAGCAAGTGGGCGAGCTTCCGCCGCCGGCTGGCGGACGCGGGCCATGGCGAGGCCGCGCTGTCGACGGTGCGCTGTCCCATCGGCGTGCCCGGCGCCCACGGCAAGCGGCCCTACGAGATCGCCCTGGCGGTGGCCGCCGAGCTGCTGACACTGAAGCCGGAGGCCGAACGGGCCGACCGACGGGGCGTGACCCCGGAGGCCCTGCGCGAGACCTTTTCCCCTTCACGCAACTAGTCGCATTTTTCAAACCGGTACAAAGGAGATGAGCTATCCCGGCGACAAGCCTCCGCGAGGGCGCTGTAGACCCTTCCCTGGGCGCTACTTTTGCCATCCATGGCAAAAGACCCTCGCTACGCCTTATCCCCGGCGCTCATCTCGTGCGGCTTTTGATATCGCGGATGACTGAGCGTCGGCCATGCCGGCGCCCCTAGGAGAGCCCCATGACCGACCCCCGCACCCAGATGCGCGTCCTGCGCGGTCCCCTGCTGAGCTTCGACGCCGACCCCGGCGACGACGACGCCCCGGCGCCGGACAGCGTCCGCTACCTGGAGGACGGCGCCCTCTGGCTGGTCGACGGCCAACTCCGCGCCGTCGCCGACTACGCCGAGCTGGCCCCCCACCTGCCGTCGGGCATCGAGGTGGTGGACTACTCGGGCAAGTTGATGATGCCGGGCTTCATCGACAGCCACGTGCACTACGTCCAGCTCGACATCATGGCCTCCTACGGCCGCCAGCTGCTCGACTGGCTGGGCGACTACACCTTCCCGGAAGAGTGCCGCTTCGCCGAGCGGGCGCATGCCGAAGCGGTGGCCGAGGCCTTCCTCGACGAGTCGCTGCGGGTGGGCACCACCACCGCCCAGGTGTTCTGCACCTCCCACCCGGGCTCGGTGGACGCCTTCTTCACCGCCGCCAAGCGCCGGGGCCTGCGCATGCTGGCCGGCAAGGTGCTGATGGACCGCCACGCCCCGGAGGCCCTGGTCGACGATACCCTGGGCGGGCTGCGTGACAGCGAGCGGCTGATCGGCGACTGGCACGGCAAGGGCCGGCTGGGCTACAGCCTGACGCCGCGCTTCGCCCCGACCTCGACCCGCGAGCAGCTCGAGGCCACCGGCGCGGTGCTGCGCAATGCCCCGGACCTGCATCTGCAGACGCACCTCTCCGAGAACGCGGGCGAGATCGCCTGGGTGGCCGAGCTCTTCCCGGAATGCGAGGACTACCTGGGCGTCTACGAGCGCTACGGCCTGGTGGGCCCGCGCAGCACCTTCGCCCACGGCATTCATCTGGACCAGGGCATGCGCCGCCGCCTGGCCGAGGCCGGGGCGAACATCGCCTTCTGCCCCACCTCCAACCTCTTCCTGGGCAGCGGCCTGTTCGACCGCCAGGCCTGCCGCGAGGCGGGACTCGCCACCAGCCTGGCCAGCGACGTGGGTGGGGGCACCGACCTCTCGGGCCTGGCTACCCTCAAGGCCGCCTACCAGGTCGGCCAGCTGCTCGGCCAGCCGCTCACCGCCTGGCAGGGCTTCTACCGCCTGACCCTGGGCAACGCCCGGGCCCTGCACCTGGATGATCGGATCGGCCGACTGCGCGAGGGCGTTGAGGCCGACATCGTGGTCCTCGACCCCGAGGCCACGCCGCTGCTGGCCAGGCGCACCGCACGCTGCCGGACGCTGGCCGAGCGACTCTTCGCGCTGATGATGCTGGGCGACGACCGGGCCGTGTACGCCACCTGGGCGGACGGGCGCCAGGTCCATCGGCGACAGGACGCGGCGGATTCCGTATAGATCACGGGGCAAGCGCCCCGACGACCGAAGGCATTGGGTGTGGTACCCCTTGGGCGGCGCCGTCTCGGACGGGCCGCCCCTTTTTCATGGTTCATCGAAAACATCCGCGTGAAACAAGCCGGGGGCGATATAGGCCGGATAAACTGCGTAGGGCGGGTAAGCGAGCCTGCGAGCGCACCCGCGATGCCTCGGGGCCAGCACTGGTGGATGCGCTAACGCTTATCCACCCTACCAGTTACCCCGCTACGCGGGCCGCTTCCCGGTGATGGGCGGTGAACGATGTATTCCTGATCACCAAGGCGAGATCAACGACTGGCGTCCAGGCGTTCGCGCAGCTCGGCCCGGCGCGCCTCGCTCATGAAGGCGGCGTCGATGGCGTTGCCGGCCAGGTCGAGAAAGACCTCCCGGCTCCAGCCGAAGGCCCACCGACAGGCCAGGTAGTTATCCAGCAGGCCGCCGCCGAAGTAGGCAGGATCGTCGGAGTTCAGGGTGATGGTGAGACCGGCGTCACGCATCGCCGGCAGTGGGTGGTCCTCGAGACGCTCGACGACCTTGAGGCGCACGTTAGAGAGCGGGCAGACGGTCAGCACCATGGCCTCCTCGCACAGCCGCTCGACCAGGGTCGGGTCCTCCAGGCAGCGCACGCCATGGTCGATGCGACAGACGTCCAGCACATCCAGGGCCTCGAGGATGTAGTCCGGCGGCCCCTCCTCGCCGGCATGGGCGACCCGGGCCAGCCCCAGCGCCTTGGCGCGCTGGAAGACCTCGGCGAACTTGGCCGGCGGATGGCCGAGCTCGGCGCTGTCGAGCCCCACGGCATCCAGGCTCTCCCAGTAGGGGGCGGCCCGCTCGAGCAGGTCCAGCGCCTCCTCGGCGGGTCGGTCGCGCAGGAAGGCCAGAATCATCGCCGAGGTCAGGTCAAGCTCGCGCTCGGCGCGCCGCCTCGCCCGGCCCAGCCCCTCCATCACGGTGGCCAGCGACACGCCGCGGGCCAAGTGGGCCTGGGGATCGACATGCATCTCCACGTGCACCACGCCCTCGGCCGTGGCACGCCGGAAGTAGTCCATGGCCAGGTCCTCGAAGTCCCGGGCGCTGCGCAGCACGCTCATGCCCTGATAGTAGAGATCGAGGAAGGACTGCAGGTCATGGAAGTCATAGGCGGCGCGGATCGCCTCCACCGAACCATAGGGCAGGTTCACCCCGTTGCGATCGGCGAGCGTCATCATCAGCTCGGGTTCCAGGGTGCCCTCGATATGCAGGTGCAGTTCGGCCTTGGGCAGGGCCTTGAGGAAATCCCGCATGGCTCACCTCGCGTCGATGCTTTGCCCTATCCTGAAAGATTCCGAGCGGGTACGCCAAGCTCCCTTCGGGACGGAGTTGCCAACGCTTGCCAACGGCTCACCCCGGGGGGCGAGGTCTCGCCTTCGCGCCCGTGAACCAGGTAGAGCACACTGCGTCCCGCGAGCCAGCGGTCGAGCCGCCCGGCGATGCGCTCGGCGAGCGCTGGGTCAAGCCCGGCGAAGGGCTCGTCGAGGATCACCAGACCGGGGTCGCGCAGCAGCAGCCGCGCCAAGGCCAGGCGCCGGGCCTGACCGCCGGAGAGTCGCCGGCCGCCCTCGCCCACCCGAGTCTCGAGTTCGCGGGACAGGCCCTCGGCCCAGTCGGCCAGTTCCACCGTCGCCAGCACCGACCAGAGTCGCGCCTCGTCGGCGTCCGGATCGGCGAGGCGCAGGTTGGCCGCCAGGCTGTCGTCGAACAGCTCGGTCAGCTGGGTCAGACAGGCCACCCGCGCCGTCAGGCTGTCCGGGGTGAGGCGGGCCAGCGACGTGTCAGCGAGACGCACCGCGCCGGCATCCGGCACGAGTTGGCCGGTCAGCAGCGCCGCCAGGCTGGATTTGCCGGCCCCCGAGGCGCCGTGCAGACCCAGGCGCTCCCCCGCGGCCAGGTGCAGGCTGAAGTCCTCGAACACCGGCGCGAGCGCCCCTGGATAGCGCAGCGAGATCCCCGCCAGATCGACAGCGAGCGGCCCCTCGGGTAGCCGCGCCGGCGCCGCGGACGACGCCGCGCGGCGGGCGTCGCGCAGGGCGTTGAGCCGCTGCGCCGCGGCCAGGGTGGCGCCGGCCTGGGTGAAGGCCAACGGCAGGGCCGCGACGGCCTCGTTCAGCGCCAGCACCGCCAGGGGCATCATCACCATGACCGGTCCGGACAGCGCCCCGGCCTGCCAGGCCAAGGCGCCGAGCCAGAAGGTAGCCAGCCAGGCCAGGCCTACCGCCAAGCCGGCCAGAGCCGACCCCAGGGCGGCGGCCAGCCCTAGCCGGCGCTGATCGGCCTGCAACCGCGCCTCGATGGCCGTAAGCCGGCGACGCTGGGTGGCCAGAGTGCCGTAGGCCTCGAGCTCGGCGAGCCCCTGGAGCCCTTCGACGGCGACCCCGCGCAACCGCTCCAGCTCGGCCACCCGCCGGCGACTGGCCGCCAGGCCGAGACGCGCCTGGCCCAGGGTCAGCCATAGCCAAGCCCCACCCAGCAGGCCGACTACGGCGAGCCCGACGGCCGGGAACCACAGCGCAAGGAAGGTCCCCAGACCGAGGATCGCCACCAGCGCCACCCCGGCCGGGGCCAGCAGGCGCAGGAAGAGGCTGTCTAGGGTGTCGATGTCGGTGGTCAGGCGATTGAGCCAGTCGCTGGCCCGACGATGGGCGAGCGTCGCCGCATCGAGGCCGGCCAGAATCGCGAACATCCGGCCGCGCAGGTCGGCGAGCAGGCGCAACACGGTGTCATGGTTGTAGAGACGCTCCAGGTAGCGCGCCACCGTGCGGGTCAGCGCGAAGGCCCGGATGCCGCCGCCCGGCACATAGACGTCCAGGGTCAGCGCGCCACCGGCGGCCAGGGCGATGCCGGCGAGCCCCGTCGCGGTGATAAACCAGCCGGATAGCGCCAGCAGGCCGAGCGCCGCCGCGATCGCCAGGGCCATCAGGGCGGCGCCGCCCAGCAACCGTCCCCGGCGCCGTCCCATCAGCGACAGCCAGGGGGCCAGGGTGGCGAGGGGCCCCACGCGTTCAGCCATGATCCACCTCCGCCAGGAGACCATCGCGGAGCCTGAGATGGCGGTCGGCGATCGCCAGGGGGGCGGACTGGTGGCTGGCGATCACCAGGGTGCGGCCCTCGGCGGCCAGCGCCCCCAGGGCCTCGAGCACCGCCGCCTCGCTGGCGGCATCCATGCTGGCGGTGGGCTCGTCGAGCAGCACCAGTTCTGCCCTCGACAGGAAGATCCGGGCCAGGGCCAGGCGCTGGGCCTGGCCCCCGGAGAGTCCCGCCCCGCGCTCGCCGAGCCGCGTCTCGAGCCCCGCCGGCAGCGTCGCGATCAGCTCGCCCAGGCCCACGGCGGAAAGCGCTCGGTGCAGGGCCGCCGCGTCGGCCTCGGGGGCGGCCAGGCGCAGGTTATCGGCCAGGCTGCCATGGATCAGCAGGGGACGCTGATCCATCCAGGCGAAGGAAGCGTCTCGGGCCAGGCGCCGCTTGCCGGATTCGGGGGCGACGAAGCCCGCCAGCAGCTGCAGCAGGGTCGACTTACCGGCCCCGGAGGGACCGCTCAGCGCCAGAATCTCTCCCCGGGCGAGCACCAGGTCCAGCGGCCCCAGCACCCGGCCGCGCTCCGGATGGACGACCGTCACCGCTTCGAGCTCGGCCAACACGCCGGCCGCATCAGGCGCCGCGACGGCGCCGACGGGCCGTCGCGGGGTCTCGTCGAGCAGCGCCACCATGCCCTCGGCCGCGCCCAGGGCCGCGGCCCGGTCGTGGTAGTGCTGGGCGAGGCTGCGCAACGGCTGGAAGAACTCCGGCGCGAACAGCAGCACCAAAAGCCCGGAGAACAGCGTCAGCTCGTCGGCCGGCCCGAAGGTGATATAGCCAAGCAGGCCGAAGCCCACGTAGATGGCCACCACGGCGATGGCCACGGCGGCGAAGAACTCGAGTACCGCCGAGGACAAAAAGGCCAGACGCAGGGTACGCAGGCTGCGCCGTCGGTAGTCGTCGGCGACGGCCTGCACCTCCCGGGTGGCATCCGCGGTGCGACCGAACAGCTGCAGGGTGGCGATGCCCCGAACGCGGTCGATGAAGTGTCGCGAGAGCCGGGCCACGGCATCGAACTGCTGCTGGTTGAGGCGCTGCGCGCCCATCCCCACCAGGGCCATGAACAGCGGGATCAAGGGCGCCGACAGCAGCAGGAAGAGCGCGGCTAGCCAGTCGAGCCAGGCCACCACGACCACCACCAGCAGCGGCAGGGCCAGGGCCAGGTTGCGCTGCGGCAGGAAGCGCGCCACGTAGCCGTCCAAGGCCTCGACCTGGTCGACCAGCCGGTTGGCCAGGCTGGCACTGTGATGGCCGGTGAGCCCCACCGGCCCCAGCCGGGCCAGGTGGTCGAGCAGCTCGGCCCGGGCCCGGCGGCGCAGGCGCAGGCTGGCGGCAAGCCCCGCCGTTTCCTGGCCCCACTGCGCCAGGGCGCGGACCATGATCAGGGCCGCGAGCCCCGCGAATGCGGGGGCCAAATCGGCGAGCGGACGACCCTCGACCAGCAATGCCGCCACCAGCCAGGCCAGCAGGGACAGCTGGGCCAGGGTCAGCGCCCCCGCCGCAAGGCCGCACACCACGGCCAGGCCGAGCCGACCACGTTCCCGCCGGGTCAGGCGAGCCAGCCAGGCCCGCGCGGTCAATGCCCCGGCCACGGCCTCAGTGATACCCCTCGCCCTCGCGGACCTTGCCGCGGAAGATCCAGTAGGTCCAGGCGGTATAGGCCAGCACGATGGGGATCACGAACAGCATGCCGAGCAGCAGGAAGAGTTGGGACTCCGGCGCCGAGGCGGCGTCCCAGAGGGTGTAGTCCGGCGGCACGATCACCGGCCACTTGCTGGCCACCAGGCCCAGGTAGGTGAAGACGAAGAGCCCCAGGGTGGCGACGAAGGGCTGGCCCTCGCGGCGTTCCTGGACCGACCGCCACAGCCAAGCCGCGCTGGCCAGTGCCAGCACCGGGAAGACCCACAGCAGGTGCAGGTGACCGAACCAGCGGTCGCGTACCGTCGCATCGATGAAGGGCGTCCACAGGCTGATCAGGCCGAACACCGCCAGCACCGCGAGCAGCAGCCGCGGCGCCAGGCGGTAGGCCCATTCCTGGGTATGCCCCTCGCTCTTCATGATCAGCCAGGTGGCGCCCAGCAGCGCATAGCCGGCCATCAGGCCCAGGCCGGTCAGCACCGTGAAGGGTGACAGCCAGTCCAGGGGACCGCCGACATAGACGAAGTCCTCCACGGCGAAGCCCTGGATATAGGTGCCCACGACCGCGCCCTGGGCGAAGGCGGCCACCGCCGAGCCCCAGCAGAAGGCGCGGTTCCACCAGCGGCGGTTGCGGTGGGACTTGAAGCGGAATTCGAAGGCGATGCCGCGGAAGATCAGCCCGGCCAGCATCAGGAAGACGCCGATGTAGAGCGCCGGCAAAAACACCGAATAGACCAGCGGGAAGGCCGCCAGCAGGCCGGCCCCGCCCAGCACCAGCCAGGTCTCGTTACCGTCCCAGACCGGCGCCACCGAGTTCATCATCACGTCCCGGCTGCCCTCGTCCGGGGCGAAGGGGAACAGGATCCCCACCCCCAAGTCGAAGCCATCCATCAGCACGTACATGATCACGCCGAAGCCGATGATGATGGCCCAGATCAACGACAGATCGAACATTTCCATGGGTCAGCTCCTCCCCGGTTGGCTGGTGGCATCATCGAAAGACACGTGGGCGGCGGAGAAGGGCCGCTTGGGCCGCTCGACCTCGTCCTCGTGGGGAGACTCGGGCAGCATGCCCTGGCGCACCACCCGAGTTAGGTAGAGGATGCCGGCCCAGAACACCACGGCGTACACCAGGCCATAGCCGACCAGGGTGAACAGCGCCATGCCGCCGGTTAGCGATGGGGTGAGGCCCTCGGCATGGGTCATCAGCCCATAGACCAGCCAGGGGGCCCGGCCGGTCTCGGTGACGAACCAGCCGGCGAGCACCGCCAGGAAGGGGGTCACCGTCATCACCCGCATCAGCTGCAGGTAGCCACGATGGTCATAGAGCCGGCCCTTGACCCGCAACCAGAGGCCGGCGACGGCCACGCCGATCATCAAGAAGCCTATGGCCACCATGAGCCGGAACGACCAGAACACGATCCATACCGGGGGCTGTTCCTCCAGGGGCACCGCGCTGACGCCGGGCACCTCGCCGTCCAGATGGTGGGTCAGGATCAGGCTGGCCAACTTGGGGATGCCGATCTCGAGATGGTTCTCCTGGGCGGCCTGATCGGGCCAGGCGAAGAGCAGCAGGGGCGCGCCCGCCTGCGTCTCCCAGTTGCCCTCCATGGCCGCGACCTTGGTCGGCTGATGCTCCAGGGTGTTGAGGCCATGGAAATCCCCCACCACCGCCTGGGTCGGCGCCAGCACCAGCAGCAGCCACAGACACATGGAGAAGGCCTTGCGATTGGCCTCGACGTCGCGACCGAGCAGCAGGTACCAGGCGCTCACGCCGGCCACCACGAAGCCCCCGGTGAGAAACGAGGCCAGCACCATATGAGTGAAACGATAGGGGAAGGAAGGGTTGAAGATCGCCGCCGACCAGGAGGTCACGTGGAAGCGCCCGTCGATCAACTCCATCCCTGCCGGCGTATGCATCCAGCTGTTGGCGGCCAGGATCCAGAACGACGAGATGAAGGTGCCGATGGCCACCATGATCGAGGCGAAGAGATGCACGCCCTGGGGCACCTTGCCGCGGCCGAACAGCAGCACGCCGAGGAAGGCCGCCTCCAGGAAGAAGGCCGTGACCACCTCATAGCTGAGCATCGGCCCCAGGTAGTTCGCGGCCGCCAGCGAGAAGTTGCTCCAGTTGGTGCCGAACTGGAAGGACATGACGATGCCCGAAACCACGCCCATGCCGAACACCACGGCGAAGACGCGGGTCCAGAAGATCGCCAGGCGTTCCCAGGCAGGGTTCTCGGTGCGATAGAAGAGGCCGTTGAGCACGGCGATGTAGGACGCCAACCCGATGGTGAACACCGGGAAGATGGCATGGAAGGACACCACGAAGGCGAATTGCAGTCGCGACAACAGCAGGGGATCAAGCTCCATGAGACACTCCTCGGTCCTGCGGGCAATGGGACAAGGATGCGCCGGGCACTGGCCGTGCTCTTGTGCGTGGGGCGCTCCCGCGCCCTGCCGCATTCTTCCCTAGTCAAGGAACAGCCTAGACGCTGGCGGTACTCCGAAGGATGGTCTTCGAAAAATAACCAGACTGAATAAGCTAATAACTTTTAAACTCCCATCATACCCCTTGGACGTGCCATCGTGGACGTCCGGCCGGCCGACGTCCCTGTGTCGCGTTGTCGCAGCGGCCTTCCTCAGGCCGTGGCCGAGCCCACCACCAGGCTGATCATGAAGCCGATGTAGCCGATGTACATGGCCAGCAGGGTACCCCCCTCGAGGCGGTTGATGCGCCCTTCCCGGCCTCGCCAGCCCATGGCGAAGACCACCATCAGCGCGGTCATGGCGGTCATCAGGCTCCAGTCGCGCAGCAGCACCTCGCGGCCGGCGTCGATGGGCGCGATCACCGCCGCGAGCCCCACCACGCCCAGGGTGTTGAAGAGGTTGGAGCCCACCACGTTACCCAGCACCAGGTCATGCTCGCCCCGGCGCAGGGCGCTGATCGACGACGCCAGCTCGGGGAGCGAGGTACCCACCGCCACCACCGTCAGGCCGATGATCAGGTCGCTGACACCGAAGCTCTGGGCGATGGCCACCGCCCCCCACACCAGCAGCCGCGAACTGGCCACCAGCAGCACCAGGCCGAGCGCCGTCCAGCCCAGGGCGACACGCAACGACATGGGATGCGCCGCCAGGTCGGTCTCGGTGTCCGACGACAGCGGATCCTCCCCGGTGCGCAGCCCCTGGATGACACTCACCACCATGAAGCCCGCCAGCACGACCAACAGCAGGATGCCCTCGAGGCGGACGATCCCGTCGCCGAGCAGCAGCAGCGCCGACAGCAGCGTCACCCCGCCGAGCACCGGCAGCTCGCGACGGATCACGCCGGAGTGCACCGCCAGCGGCGAGACCAGCGCCACCAGCCCGAGGATCAGGCCGATATTGGCGATGTTCGAGCCGTAGGCGTTGCCCAGCGCCAGGCCCGGGTTGCCCTGACTCGCGGCGATGGCCGAGACCACCAGCTCCGGCGCCGAGGTGCCGAAACCGATCACCAGCATGCCGATCAACAGCGGCGAGAGTCCGAGGCGGGCGGAGGTCGCCGCCGCTCCGTCGACGAAGCGCTCGGCGCTCCATACCAGCAGGATTAACCCTGCCACCACCGCCAGTACGGGAAGGACCATGTCATCTCCTCGAGGTCTGTGCAGGATGCGCATGGTTGACTATGGTGACCCCGACGTCAACGTGTCACACTCGCCTCGGCGCGCTCAACGACGTTACAGGAGGATGGCATCGCGGTGCCCAGGCCTGCCCTACCCGCACATCTCTTACCCCCTGGGGCGCCCCGGGTGGATCGCTCGCCCCCCGAGGCCCGCACCTCGCGCCGGCGGCTGCGAGCCTGCCACGAATGCGACTGGCTGGTGGCTCTGCCGCCCCTGAGTGGCGGCGAGAAGGCAGACTGCCCTCGCTGCGGCCATACCCTGGTTACCCGCCATCACAGCCCGGCTCAGCGCAGCATGGCGCTGGCCCTGTCGGCACTGATCGCCCTGGGGCTGGCCGTGACCTTCCCCTTTATCAGCTTCAGCGTCAGCGGTATCGGCAACCGCATCGAGCTCACCCAGACCGCCACCACCCTGATCGGCTTCCACCAGCCCGTGGTGGCCACTGCGGTCATCCTCACCATCGTGGTCCTGCCGGCGGTTTACCTGGCCGGGGTGATCTGGTTGCAGCTGGGCCTGCTGCGGGAGGCACCGCTGCCGGGAAGTCGCGGGATCGCCCGCTCACTGACCCACCTGCACCCCTGGATGATGGCCGACGTGTTCATCGTGGGCGCCCTGGTCAGCCTGATCAAGATCGCCGGCATGGCCCAGGTCGAGCTGGGCATTGCCTTCTGGGCCTTCTGCGCCTTCGCCCTGCTGCTGCTCTTGACGACCCAGTCCCTGGATGCCGACTGGATGTGGTTCTCCTTGGCCGGCGAACCCTTGGCCCCGGAGGGGGTCCGTACCGGCGAGCCTGCGGCCCCCCAGGGGCTGACAGGCTGCCCGACCTGCGGCCTGGTCAACCGATTCGACGACACCGGGCACGGTAGCTGTCGACGCTGCCACGAGCGCCTTCATGCGCGGCTGCCGCACAGCCAGCAACGCACCTGGGCACTCCTCGCCGCTAGCGCGGTAATGTACGTGCCCGCCAACCTGTACCCGATCATGACCACCACCAGCCTGGGCGATCGCCAGCCCTCCACCATCCTCGGCGGCATCGTGGAGCTGATCCAGATGGGCTCCTGGCCGGTGGCCCTGGTGATCTTCGTGGCCAGCGTGATCGTGCCGGTGGGCAAGCTGATCGCCCTGGCCTGGCTCTGCCTGGTGGCACGACGCAGCAGCGAGCTCAACGCCGCGACCCGTACCCGGCTCTACCGCCTGACCGATTTCATCGGACGCTGGTCGATGGTAGATGTCTTCGTGGTGGCCATCCTGGTCGCCCTGATTCGCGCCGGCGCCCTACTGTCGATTCTCCCGGGGCCGGCAGCACTGGCCTTCGGCAGCGTGGTGGTGCTCACCATGCTGGCCGCCATGTCCTTCGACCCGCGATTGCTCTGGGATGCACCGCTTCCGCCTCGCTCTGCCCAAGGGAATGCCTCATGACCGACGCCCCGCCGACGCCCTCCCCGCAGAGGGCCAGGGCCACGTCCCAGGCCCGCCTGTCACCGATCTGGATCGTCCCGCTCGTGGCGCTGCTGATCGGCGCCTGGCTGGTTTATGACACCTACCGCAGCCGTGGCCCCCAGATCACCCTGACCATGACCAATGCCGAAGGCATCGAGGCCGGCAGCACCTTGATCAAGACCCGCAGCGTCGAGGTCGGTCGAGTCGAGCAGGTGACCCTCTCCGATGACCTCTCCCGGGCGGTGATCACCGCACGCATGCGTCCCGATACCGAGGACATGCTGGTCGAGGACAGTCTCTTCTGGGTAGTCAAGCCACGCATCGGGCGCGAGGGGATCAGCGGGCTGGGGACCGTCCTCTCGGGCGCCTTCATCCAGCTGTCACCCGGCGAGAGCGAGGTCGAGGCCCGGGAATTCGCGGTCAGCGAGCACCCCCCAGTGGCGCCCGCCGGCAGCGAGGGGCTGCGCATCAACCTGATCAGCCAGCTCGGCAACTCGCTGAACGTGGGCGACCCGGTGACCTTCCAGGGCTTCATTGTGGGTCGCGTCGAGGAAGCCAACTTCGATGTTGAGACGCGTCGCATGCACCACCGCATCTTCATCGAGAGTCCCTACCATAGCCTGGTGACCGAAAACACCCGCTTCTGGACCGCCAGTGGCTTCGATCTGCGGGTGGATTCGCAAGGCTTCCGCGCCAACCTGGAATCCGTGGAGGTGCTGCTCGGTGGCGGGGTCACCTTCGGTGTGCCCGAGGATCTGATGCGCGGCCAACCCGTCGAGGCGGATGCCACCTTCGAGCTCTATCCGGATGAGGATAGTGCTCGCCAGGGGACGTTCAACCGTTATCTGGAATACGTGCTGCTGGTGGAGGACTCCGTGCGCGACCTCAACCGCGGCGCCCCGGTGGAATTCCGCGGTGTACGCATCGGCACCGTGGCCGCGGTACCCTGGAACTTCACCGCTCCCCAGTCGGACTCGCGTTCGAACTTCGCCATTCCGGTGCTGCTGCGTATCGAACCCCAACGCCTGGGCATCGACAACCAGGACCTGGATATCGACGAATGGCGGGAGCGTTTCGCTCGCCTCTTCGACAGGGGCCTGCGCGCCTCCCTGAAGACCGGCAACCTGATCACCGGCATGATGTTCGTCGATCTCAACTTCCATCGCGACCTGGCCGGAGAGCATGAGGCGGAGACCTTCGTCGAGCGTTCGGTCTTTCCCTATGCCTCGGGCGGTTTCGCCCAGATCGAGAGCCAGGTCACCGACCTGCTCGCCAAGCTCAACGGACTGCAGGTGGAGCCCCTGTTGGCCGGCCTGAATCGCAACCTCGCGGCCTCGGAAGCCATGCTCGTCGAGGTGCGGGAGCTTACCGACAGCGTCCGCGCCCTGCTCGACGACCCGAGCACCCGCGAACTGCCCCGGAATCTCAATGCCACCCTGGCGTCGCTACGCGACACCCTGGAGGGCCTCTCCCCCCAGTCAAGCGCCTACCGTGACCTCTCCGCTACCCTGTCACAGCTCGAGCGCCTGCTGCGCGACCTGCAGCCGCTGGCCCGAACGCTGGGCGACAATCCCCGGGCCCTGCTGTTCGACAGCCTCGACGGAGGCGACCCGGTGCCGCGGGCCCCTGACGCCCCTCAAGGAGGAATCCGTCCATGACGTTGCGCGCTCCCGTGCTGGCACTCCTGCTCTCGACATGGCTTGCCGGCTGCGTCACCGAGACGGCCCCCACCAGCCGCTACGCCCTGCCGGACACGACCAACGCCACAGCGCCGGTGGCCGGTGCCGCGGCCACGTATCGACTGGTGGTCAGTGCCCCCGAGCTGGCGCGCTTTCTGGACGTCGAGGGCATCATCCTGCAACTCGACGACATCACCCTCAACGAGGCCCAGCGCCATCAGTGGGCCTCCCCCCTGGGGCAGCAGCTCGCCCGCGGAATGCGCCGCCGCCTCGCCGTGAGACTGCCCGACACGCGGGTGATGGACCGAGCAGAGCCCGCCGGCACCGGAGCATCACCATCGCTGACCCTGCATCTGGAAGTCGACCGCTTCCATGGCCGCTTCGACGGCCAGGCCGTGGCCGGCGGCCAGTGGCAGCTGCGCAATGCCGACGGTCGCCTGGTGGCGCTCTCACCCTTCACGGTCACTACCGAACTCGACGCCGACGGCTATCCGGCCCTGGTCCGTGCCCTGGGAGAGAGCTGGGACAAGGTCGCGGACGAGATTGCTGATGCCATCGAGAAGCTGCGCTAAGCCCCGCGCTATGGCACAATGCCCACACGCGGCGATCGCGGGTCCCGCCTGCCGCGCCAGAATCCTTTTTCACGTCCCGGCCCGGGACTGACCACGTCACGACACGACATGGCGCGACCGGGGCGTTCCTGCGGAGACCGCATGACCTTTTCCGACCTCGGCCTGCGTGCCGAACTGCTGCGTGCCGTCGAGGCACAGGGCTACACCACCCCGACCCCGATCCAGCGCCAGGCCATCCCGGCCGTCCTTCAGGGTGGTGACCTGCTGGCCAGTGCCCAGACCGGCACCGGCAAGACCGCCGGCTTCACCCTGCCGATGCTCCAGCGCCTGGCCAACGGCCGGCGCCCGGCCAAGCGCCAGGTCCGTGCTCTGGTGTTGACCCCGACCCGCGAACTCGCTGCCCAAGTGGGAGAGAGTGTGGCCGACTATGGCCGCCACCTGACCCTGCGCTCTCACGTGATCTTCGGCGGTGTCGGCCAGCAGCCCCAAGTGGACGCTATTCGTCCTGGACTGGATGTGCTGGTGGCGACGCCCGGTCGTCTGCTGGATCTGCACCAGCAGCAGCATGTCGACCTGTCGAAAGTCGAGATTCTGGTCCTCGACGAGGCCGACCGCATGCTCGACATGGGTTTCATCCACGACATCAAGAAGATCCTTCGCCTGCTGCCCGAGAAGCGTCAGAACCTGCTGTTCTCGGCGACCTTTTCCAACGAGATTCAGGCGCTGGCCGGCAAGCTGCTCGACGACCCGGCGATGATCGAGGTGGCGCGTCGCAACACCACCGCCGAGCTCGTCGACCAGGCGATCTACCGCGTCGACCGCGAGAAAAAACGCGACCTGCTGGCCCACCTGATCATCGCGCACGACTGGCAGCAGGTGCTGGTGTTCACCCGTACCAAGCACGGCGCCAATCGCCTGGCCGAGCAGCTGTCCAAGCAGGACATCCCGGCCATGGCGATCCACGGCAACAAGAGCCAGTCGGCGCGCACCAAGGCCCTGGCCGCCTTCAAGACCGGCGACCTGCAGGTGCTGGTGGCGACCGATATCGCCGCCCGGGGCCTGGACATCAACGAGTTGCCCCACGTGGTCAACTTCGAGTTGCCCAACGTGGCCGAGGACTATGTCCACCGCATCGGCCGCACCGGCCGCGCCGGCAGCGAGGGCAAGGCGGTCTCGCTGGTCTGCGTCGACGAGCATGGCCTGCTCAAAGGCATCGAGCGGCTGATCAAGCGCGATCTGGAGAAGCGCATCGAACCGGGCTTCGAGCCCGACCCCAACGCCAAGCCGGAGCCGATCGAAAACGGCCGCAACCGGCGCGGCGGCGGCCGCAGCGGTCAGGGCCAGCGACGCCAGGCACAGGCCACCGGACAGCGCCACGGCGCCGACGAGAACCGCGCTCCCCGACGGCGTCGTGGCCGCGGGGGGCAGCGTCAGGCCTGAGGCCCGACTGGCGGTTCATGTCGCGGGATGCGAACATGACCGCCCTCTGAACGCTTATATCACTCCCGACCCCCTCAGGAAGGCCCATGGAGTCCACCGAACTGATCGCCGAGTACCGTCGCTGGCGTCGCTTCCAGCACCAGGCCCAGCTGGACCGTGAGCACCGTGCCGCCAGCCAGCGTCTCGAGACCTCGAAGGTCTCCGCGACCCGCATGACCGAGGCCTATCGCAGCATGGCCGGCAAGGCGGCCGCCGAGGGCGCCTGCTATCGTACCCTGTTTTTGCGCGATCATGACGGCACGGCGCTGGCCTGCGAAGGCTGGCTGTTCGTGCGCCGGGTCCTGGCCGAGGGGGGCTCGACCCGTGTGCGCGCCACCCTGCTCGAGACCTTCAACCTCGCGTCGGGCTACCTTGAGCCCGGCCATCATCCGGCCGAGAAACTCACCCTGGAGATCTTCGACCAGCTGACGCTCGAGCGCGGTATGTCCAGCGTCGTGCGGGTCGACCGTATCGATGACGCGCATGATACCCGCTTCATCACCCTCCTCGACACGGTGCGCGGTGACCTTCGCGCCCACCTGGGCTGATCCGCCATGCTAGGCAGACTGTTCGCCAAGCCACCGGTCGGGGTCTGGGTCATCAAGCAGGTCGACAGCGACCTGCTGCACCTCTGCGGTCAGGGGACCCTCGCCTCTCGACAGAGACGCCGGGGGCTCAAGAAGGCACTCGCCCACCGCCAGTACCGGGGTGGCGTACGGATGGGCCACAGCGGGATCGTATTGAACGCCCGCCTGTTCGCGGCCCTGGTGCCCCTCGACGACCTGGAGCTGCTTCCTGACGGGGGTGCCCGCTGGCAGGGCCGGACCTGGCGCGTGGCCGAGGTCCCCCAGCGCTGCTGGGCCTTCGAGGGACGGCTGGTCGCCCAGCCGGGACTGGGTGGCCGCCTAATGAGCGTCGAGGACGTCTCCGCCATCGCCCGGCGGGTCAACCGGTCGTCTCTCTCCCCCCCCGGGCGGGTCGAGTTCCGCCCCGCCAACGCGCTGGAGGATCCCCTTCGACCCGCCCGGCCGCGAGAAGACCGCCCCACGCCATCCAGTGCCCGTGAAAGCCAGCGTGACGACGAGCTCTCCTGAAGCGGGCCATCGCCTTGCGCTGAGCCCCTTGCCCTTCGTCCTGCTGATGGTTCTGGTCGCGCTCAATCTGCGCCCGGCGCTGTCGTCACTGGCTCCGCTGCTGGCGCGAATCCAGCAGGAGACCGGTCTATCGGCCATGGCCATCGGCACGCTGACCACCCTGCCGGTACTCTGCCTGGGCCTCTTCGCCCCCCTGGCCCCCTGGCTGTCACGCCGCCTCGGCGCGGAAATGACCCTTTCCCTGGCGCTGGCCGTGCTCACCACGGGGCTCTTGCTGCGGGGGCTTGCCACGCCGACCTGGCTGCTCGCTGGCACGCTGCTGGTCGGGGCCGCCATCGGCATCGCCGGCACCCTGCTCCCCGCCCTGGTCAAGCGAGAGCTCCCGGCCGGCGCCGATCTGGTCACCGGCGTCTACACCATGGCCCTGTGCCTGGGGGGCGCCCTCGGTGCCGGCCTCAGCATCCCGCTGGCCGGGACACTGGGCGGTTGGCCGGTCAGCCTGGCGAGTTGGTCCACCCTGGCCCTGCTGGCCCTGCTCGCCTGGACCCTGCTGATGCCTCGGGGCCCCGCCGTCGCGTCCTCGCCGAGCGAGCGCGGCGGGACCCTCGCCCTGCTGCGCCACCCCCTGGCCTGGCAGGTGATGCTCTACATGGGCACCCAGTCGTCGCTGGCCTACATCGTGTTCGGCTGGCTGCCCACCCTGCTCGTCGCCCGGGGCTACGCGGAAAGCGAGGCCGGCTGGCTGATGGGCATGTCGGTGATGGTCCAGCTCGTCTCGGCACTGGCCGCGCCATGGCTCGCCCGGCTGGGTCGGGACCAGCGCCCGGCGCTGCTGATCGTGCTGGCCTGTACCGCCGGAGGCCTGTGGCTGCTGTTGCTGGGGCCGTCTGCCTGGCGCTGGGCCGGCGTGGTGATGCTGGGCCTGGGCCAGGGCGGCAGTTTCAGCCTGGCACTGACCTTGATCGTGCTGCGAAGTGCCGACTCACGGCTGGCCGGCCGGCTGTCGGGCCTGGCCCAGGGCGGCGGCTACAGCCTGGCGGCCCTGGGGCCATTGGGCGTAGGAGTGATGCTCGAACTCAAGCTGGACCTTGCCGCCATCACCCTGGTACTGCTCGCCATCGTCGCCCTGGCGGCGGGACTGGCCTTACTGGCTGGCCGCGATCGCCGGCTCGAGACCAACGCCGGGGGGGCGCTGGTCACCCGGATCGCGCCCTGATGCAACGTCGGTGGGCCTGGAAGACGTGGCTCCTGCCGATTTTATCATGAATCCCTCACGGCGGCCGCCGATACCCTCAGGAGCCAGCATGTCCTCAGGAACCACACCCGACGCCTCCGTGTTGGTGGTCTATGCCGGCGGCACCCTGGGCATGGAAGCGGGCCCCGAAGGGCTGGCCCCGGGCACCGATATCGAAGCGCGACTGCGCCAGGCACTGGCCATCCTGCCACCGGCCCACCAGGCCCGTCTGCCCGGCTTCCGGGTGCTCGACGTCGGCGAGCCCATCGACTCCAGCAGTGCCACGCCACGGGACTGGCAGCGGATCGCCGCCCTGATCAGTGCCCGTTATCGGCATCATGCCGGCATCGTGGTGATCCATGGTACCGATACCCTGGCCTGGACCGCCTCCAGCCTGGCCTTCCAATTGCAGGGCATCGACCGGCCTGTGGTGCTGACCGGTGCCATGCAACCGCTGGAGGCGCCCTGCAGCGATGCCCTGGCCAACGTCGAGATGGCGCTACGCTTCGCCGCCGACCCCCGGCTGCAGGAGGTGGCGATCTGCTTCGCCGGTCGGCTATTGCGTGGCTGTCGCACTCGCAAGTGGCATACCCGGGACGCCGGCGCCTTCGTCAGCCCCAACCATCCCCTGCTCGGCGAGCGCGTGGGCGACGATGCCGTGCTCTATCCCGGCCGCGGACTGGAGCGCCAGCAGCGCGGGGCACCGCGTTTCGAGTTGCCTGACTACACCGCCCTGGGCGAGGGCGGCGTGGTGCGGATCGTCCTCTGGCCGGGGCTTCAGCCCTGGCTGCTGGAGGCCTGGCTGCTGGATGATCGTGTCCAGGGTGCCCTGATGGAGGTCTGGGGCGCCGGCAACCTGCCGGATGATCCGGCCCTGGTCGGCGTGCTGGCCCGTGCCAGCGGCGAGGGCAAGCTGATGGCCGCCATCAGCCAGTGTCCACACGGCCACGTGGCCATGGAGACGTATGCCACCGGTCGCGGCCTGATGGATGCCGGAGTGCTCGCCGGTGACGACATGACCCCCGAGGCGGCCTGGACCAAGCTGCTGCACCTGCTGGCGCAACCCCTGGGGGAGGCCGAGCGACGTCGACGCTTTCTGACACCGCTGGTCGGCGAGCGTTGACCGGGCTTGAGCACTCAAACGACCCGAATGGCTACAGTGAGAATGTCTCGACCCTCGCGAGGAGTGCCCGCATGGAACATCCTGATCACCCCTTCACCGAACTCTTCGAGCAGCTCGGCCTCGCCTCGGATCCGGCCGCGATCCAGCGATTCATCGAACGCAATTCGCCGATCCCCGAGGACGTGGCGCTCCCCGACGCGCCCTGCTGGAACGAGGGCCAGGCCGAGTTCCTGCGGGAAGCCATCGAGGATGATGCCGACTGGGCGGAGGTGGTCGACCACCTCAATACCTCGTTGCGCAAGTCCTGAACCACCGGGCGGTGCCTTCAGAGCCGCGCCTCGACCCGCTCCAGGATCTGTCGACTGACCCGTCCCACCAGCGGCCTGGCCGCCTTGTTGACCGCCTTCTCCAGCAGGCGATTATGGATGGTGTAGGTCAGGGTCAGGGCCACCTTGGTGCCCTCCTCCACCGGCGTCAGGCGATAGCAGCCGTGATTCTCCACGCCGGCCAGCGACTCCCAGGCCAACAGCTCCGGTGCTCGACGCTCGGTGATGGCCACATCGAAGGTCCAGTCGCGCCCGACCACGTGGACGTGCCAACGATAGCGATTATCGCCCAGCGGCTCGACGGCATGGACCAGGTCGGAATAATCGGTGAAGTCCTCGACTCGCTCGAGCAGGGCGAAGACCCGCTCGGGGGGCGCCTTGAGGATGGTGCTATGTTCGATGGTGCCCATGGGCTCCCCTTGGTCCGGCTGTCGATACCACGATGTCGGCCACGGCGGCTCCTGTCCAGCCGCCGCGCTCACTCAGAGGTCACGCATCAGCAGCGCGAATTCGATGCGTGAGGCCTCGATTGCCTCACCGGGCACCGGAATACGGACCACGTGGCCGGAGCCAGGCGCCGCCCCGACCGACTCGCCGCGACGGTTCTCGATGTGCTCCAGGGTGAAGCGGCGGTTGCCACCGGGCAGCATCAGCTCCATGCCGTCACCCACCTCGAAGCGGTTCTTGACGTCGATCTCCAGCACGCCGCGATCGGGGTCGTAGCCGGTCACCTCGCCGACGAACTGCTGGTGCACGCCCACCGAGTTGCCTTGCTCGTAGTTCTGGTACTCATCATGGACATGGCGGCGATAGAAGCCTTCCGTATAGCCACGGTTGGCCAGGTTGTCGAGCTCGTCCATCAAGTGCATGTCGAAGGGCCGACCGGCCACGGCGTCATCGATGGCACGGCGATAGACTTGGGCGGTGCGGGCCACATAGTAATGGGACTTGGTGCGCCCCTCGATCTTCAGGGAGGTCACGCCCATCTCGGTGAGCCGGGGCACATGCTGCACCGCACGCAGGTCTTTGGAGTTCATGATGTAGGTGCCATGCTCGTCCTCGAAGACCGGCATCAGCTCGCCGGGGCGGGTGCGATCCTCGATCAGCGCCGAGAGCTCGTCCTGGCCCTCGGTACCGCCTGCGGTCGCGGTACTCTCCATCGTGTTAACCACTTGGGCGCTGCCCCCGGCGGAGGCGATCATACCGCCTTGTTCAGGGGTCCAGATGCCGCTTCCCGCATGGGCGCGGGCCGAGTTGGCCGGCACCAGGTCGCCGGTCTCGTCGTGGGCGGCGGCCACGGTGTTGTACTTCCAGCGACAGGCATTGGTGCAGGTGCCCTGATTGGGGTCGCGATGGTTGAAGTAGCCGGACAGCAGGCAGCGACCTGAGTAGGCGATGCACAAGGCGCCATGGACGAAGGTCTCGATCTCCAGCTCCGGACACTCGGCGCGGATCTCGGCAATCTCGGCAAGCGACAACTCCCGGGACAGGATGATGCGGCTGATGCCCTGCTGCTGCCAGAACCGGGCCGCCGCGTAGTTGACCACGTTGGACTGCACCGAGAGGTGGATGACCTGGTCCGGCCAGCGCTCGCGAATCATCATGATCAGACCCGGGTCGGACATGATCAGCGCATCGGGCCTAGCCTCGATGACCGGTTCCATGTCGCGCAGGTAGGTCTTGAGCTTGCTGTTATGGGGCGCGATGTTTGAGGCCACATAGAACTGCTTGCCCCGCTCATGGGCATATGCAATGCCCTTGTGGAGGTTGTCGAGCTTGAAGTCATTGTTGCGCACGCGCAGCGAGTAGCGCGGCTGGCCGGCATAGACCGCATCCGCGCCGTAGGCGAAGGCGTAGCGCATGTTCTTGAACGTCCCCGCCGGGGAGAGCAGTTCGGGAGCTTGCATGGAGGTCACCGTTGTCAGGACGATGGCGCGCGAAGGCGCAGGAAGTGAAGGGGAACGGAGTATAACAGCGCCGAGCGCCGAGCGCCGAGCGCCGAGCGCCGAGCGCCGAGCGCCGAGCGCCAAGGGGCAAGGGGCAAGGGGCAAGGGGCAAGGGGCAAGCCAGCTTGGCGCCTGTCCCGCTGCTCAAGTACACTAGGTGGTCTCCCGGACCGGACCCCGGTTAAGCAAATTCTCCGCCCCACAGGTATCTCATGTCGCATCCCTCTTCGCCGGCCACCGTGGTGATCTACTCCGGTGGCATGGACTCCTATACCGTGCTGCACCGCGCCCTGCGTGAGGACCGTGAGGTCCACGCCCTGTCCTTCGACTACGGCCAGCGCCATGTCCGCGAGTTGGACGTGGCCCGCCGGGTCTGTCGCGATCTCGGCGTGCCCCACCAAGTGATCAACCTCGGCGCCATCCATGACCTGATCGACGCCTCGGCGCTCACCGATACCCGCCGCGAGATGCCCGACGCCGACTATGCCGAGGCCAACCTCCAGGATACCGTGGTCCCGAATCGCAACATGATCCTGCTGTCGCTGGCCATCGCCAAGGCGGTGAACATCGGCGCGGATCGCGTCGACTACGGTGCCCACGGCGGCGACCACGTGCTCTACCCCGACTGCCGTCCCGCCTTCGTCGAGGCCATGCAGGCCGTGGCCGGACTCGCTCACTTCACGCCGATCGAGATCCATGCGCCCTACCTACATGCCGGCAAGGCGGCGATCCTTGCCGAGGGTCTGGCCATGGGGCTCGACTACGCCGATACCTGGACCTGCTATCTCGGCGAGGCGCTAGCCTGCGGGCGTTGCGGCAGCTGCCGCGAACGATTGGCGGCCTTCACCGCCAACGGCGTCACCGACCCGCTCGCCTACGAGGACACTGGCAATGTATAGCGTCAAGGAGGCCTTCTACTCGCTGCAGGGCGAAGGCGGTCAGGCCGGGCGGGCCAGCGTCTTCTGCCGTTTCGCCGGCTGCAACCTCTGGTCGGGTCGCGAGGGGCACCGCGCCACAGCGGCCTGCCGCTTCTGCGATACCGACTTCATCGGCACCGACGGCCAGCACGGCGGTCGATTCGGCGATGCCGAGGCCCTCGCCGCTCACCTCACGGCGCTGTGGCCCGATCAGGAGGGGGTGGCGACCCCGTATGTGGTCTTCACCGGCGGCGAGCCGCTGCTGCAGCTCGACACGGCACTGATCGACGCCCTGCACCGCCGCGGGTTCGAGGTCGCGGTGGAGACCAACGGCACCCTGCCCGCCCCTGACGGTATCGACTGGCTGTGCGTCAGCCCCAAGGGGGACAATGCCCTGGCCATCACCGCCGGTGACGAGCTCAAGCTGGTCCATCCGCAGCCCGATGCCCCGCCGGAGCGCTTCGCCAGGCTCGATTTCCGGCACTTCTTTCTGCAGCCCATGGACACCGCCCCGCTGGGCCGGGCCGGCACGACCCTGACGGAAACCGTGGCCTACTGCCTGGCTCACCCCCGGTGGCGCCTGTCACTGCAGACCCACAAGATCGCGGGGATCGACTGATGACCCTTTTCGTCAACCGACTCACTCACCTCGACGTGTCGCTCTGGTGTCCGCAGCGGGGCCTGGTCGGCGCCAGCTGGCAGGTCGACGCGGAGCTCGACGGCGAACTCGGCAAGGACGGCATGCTGTTCGACTTCGGCGAGGTGAAGCCCTGGATCAAGTCGCGGCTCGATAGTGGCCTCGACCACACCCTGCTGGTGCCTACCATGGCCCCTGACGTCAGCGTGCAAGAGTGTGCCGAGGGGCTGTGCATCCGCACCGCATCCCCCTACCCGTTGGAGGTGCGTGGCCCGCGCCAGGCGTTCACCCTGCTGTCCTGGGCGGCGATCACGCCCGAGCGGCTCGCCATGCATCTGGCCAATGAGCTCTCGCGCCGCCCCCCGCCGCGGGTCACCGATATCCGCCTGGCCCTGTACGAGGAGGCCATCGAGGACGCCGCCTACACCTACGGCCACGGCCTCAAGCACCATGCCGGCAACTGCCAGCGCATTGCCCACGGCCACCGCTCGCGTCTGCACATCTGGCAGGCAGGGGAGCGCCAGCCGGCCCTAGAGGCCGAGTGGGCCGACTGGCTGGCCGACCGCTACCTGGTGGACGCGGCGGATATCGTCGAGGATGACGAGCCCGGCTTTCGCGACCGGCTCACCAGCCGTTACCACGCCGAGCAGGGGCACTTCTTCATCCGACTCCCGCGCAGCCGCTGCGCGGTGCTACCAACGCCCACCACCGTGGAGCATATCGCCGCCTGGCTGGCCGGCGAGATCGCCGAGAGGACGGGGAAGGTCACCCGAGTCCAGGCCTTCGAGGGCATCGACAAGGGCGCCATCGCCGAGGCCCGGCCATGACCCAGCCACCAGCCCCATCCCACGAAGCGGCCGGCTGTCGCCCGGGCTGTGGCGCCTGCTGCATCGCCCCCTCGATCAGCTCGCCGATTCCCGGCATGCCCGGAGGCAAGCCGGCCGGGATCCGCTGCGTCCAGCTCAACGACGCCAACCTCTGCCGGCTGTTCGGGGAGCCGCACCGCCCGGCGGTATGCGAACGCTTCACCTATGACCCGGCCCTGTGCGGCATACACCGTGACCAGGCGCTTGAGCGCATCACGGCCCTCGAGCTGGACACCTGATTAGGCGTCGGCGGTACTCGGCAGACGCTTGTCGAGCAGGGTGCGCCAGCGCACCAGCACGGGGGCATCGCTGAGGCTGACTTCACTCAGCAGGGCACGGAAGTCCGCTCTGGCAGCTTCGTCCCGCGGGTCGATAAGCATCAGCCAGAGTTCCAGCGCCCCCAGCTGCTGGTGCAGGTTGCCATCATCCCGGGCGTGATTCAGGGCCTGCTCGGCGAGGGCACGCACCTTCTCACGGGAATGGCCCAGTCGGTGACGGACACGCGCCAGCTGGATCGACAGTTCCGGGACGAACAGGGTGGTGCGCTCCCGAGCGATCAGCAGGCATTGGTCCAGGTAGTCCTCGGCCCGGTCGAGCCGGTCCAGGGCGATACACGCATCCACGTACCACAGGTCCGGACGCTGATAGGGGTCGCGCCCGGTCATCTCGGAAAGCTCTTCGCGGGCGGTCTCGATGAGGGCCAGGCCCTCGCCATCACCGGACAGGGCCCGCTGCCAGCCCAGCACGCTGCGGCTCGCCATCTGCCACAGGTGCAGGTCTGCCGTGCCGGTCAGCTCGAAGGCGCGTTCCGCCCGCATGTGGGCCAGATGCACGTGGCCCAGCTGCCGATAGAGCGCCGCGGCATACATCAGCGCCATGGCCAGGCTGCCCGGGTGATTGATGCGCTCGGCGAGCCGAATCGCCGACTCGACCTGCTGCTCCGCGCGCTGATAGTCGCCGCGCAGACACATTGCCCAGGCCTGGAAGCAGGCCGCGGCGACTTGGGGATGATCGGAGAACGGCAGCCATTCGATCATCATGGACGCATTGAGCGGGTCGATCTCCTCCAGATGATCGTAGGCCTGGGGCACACGGCCGGCCCAGTATTCGCAGCTGGCTCGGGCATAGTCGGCCAGGCGCCGATAGCGTGGATCCTCGAGGCGTGCGGCCAGGTTCGCCAGGCGGGACGCCAGGTGGAAGGCATCCGCATGCGCATGGCGCTGGCTGCACCCCACCCAGAGCCCCCACTTCACGAGGAAGGCCTGCTCGAGGTCGGCACCCTCGGCCGACTCGGGCCCGAGACGAGCCAACAGCTCACGCGCCTTGACGAAGCTCTCGTGGGCCGTCGGCGACCCGTGCCCCTCGAGGGCGAAGGCGGCCTGTCCGCGCACCGTGTGCAGACTGATCTCGCGCTCGTCCGGCGCGTCCACATGCCGCAGGCTGGCCAGGCCGAAGTCGGCCATCTTCAGCGCCGTACGGTTGGCGCTGACCTTGAGCGCTTCGCGAGCCGCCAGCTCGAAATAGCGTGCGCCGCGGGCATGCTGGCCACTGCGCCGCAGGTGGGTGGCAAAGTCCCCGGGATGGCGACTGATCCACACCGGGAAGTGCTCCTCGATCAGGCTCACCACCTGGCGATGGATATCGACCCGCACGTCACGCGGGCAGGAGAGGTAGGCGGCCTCCTGCAGCAGCTGGTGAGTGAACTGATAGGCACGTCCCCCTGCCTCGTCGTCGGCCGGTTCGATGATCTCCAGGCGTTGCATCTGCTCGAGGGCCGACATCAGGCGCGGCATCTCCCAACCACTGCACTCGATGAGGAAGTCGAGGCGGAAACTCCGGCCCAGCACCGCCGCCACATGGGCGACCTCGCGATCGCCGTCGAGCTGATCGATGCGGCTCGCCAGCAGGCCGAGCAGCCCCCGGGGCAGCTCATCGAGCTGAACCCCGCGCCCCTCTCGCCGGCCCATGTCGACCCGGCGGCAGATCTCCTGGAGATACAGCGGCACGCCATCGCAACGCTCGATGATCTGGCCGCGCAGGCGCGGACTCAGGTGGATGCGATAGCGACGTGCCAACTGGGAGAGCAGCCGCGAGGACTGGATGGCATCGAGGCGCCCCAGGGTGATCTGCTCATCCCAGTGCAGCCGCACGGGCAAGGCTTCTCGCCCGTGATGGCTGGCCACCAGCAGGAAGGGGCAGTTGATTGGCAGACGCGCCTGGAGACCGGCGAGCACCTTGAAGGAGGGCTCGTCGAGCCACTGCAGGTCATCGATCATCACCACCAGGGGGCGCTCATGCGTCAGTCCATCGATCAGCCGGTGCATCAGCCCCACCACCAGCTTCACGGCTTCGCCGCTCTGGGTCAGCACTGCCACCTCGCGGGTCTCCTGGACGCCGAGCGCTTCCTCCAGCAGCTGGCGAGACGCCTCGTCGTCACCAGGGAACTCGAGGGCATCGAGCAGCCGCGTGAGTCGCGTCGCCTCGAGCTCTCCGCCCAGGTGCCAGCGCAGCAGCTGGCGGGCCACGCCATAGGGTTCCTGGACCGACAGGCGGGTCGTCGGCTGCCAGCAGATCGCCGCCTCACGGCTCTGCTCGAGCTGGCGGAAGCCGACCAGCAGCGCCGACTTGCCGAGGCCAGAGGGGCCTCGTACCAGCACGCTCTGGCGCAGTCCGATCCCGGCTCTCGCCAGTGCATCGCGCAGGGTGCGCAGCGCGGCCTCACGCCCGACGAGACTGGGCGGCAATGCCTCGCGGGCGCCTTGATGGCTGCCCAACACCAGGGCCCGGAGGCGTATCCGGCCATCGCTGGCCACCAGCCGTGAGGAGAGGCGTGGCTGCAGGTCCAGGGCCGGGGGCATGTGCTGACTGGCCTCCTGGGAGATCACCAGCTCGCTTCCCTCGGCCGCGCCCATCAGCTCCAGCGCCCCTTGGGTGACCTGACCCAGCGGGTCGACGAGATGACGCTCGGGCAGGTAGATCACCCGGCCACTGTTGAGGCCGGCAGCCAGGGCGATGCACGGCAGCTCCCCTTCCCCGCTCCAGTGACGGCGGGACGCCTCGGGCAGCACGCGGCGGCAGTGTTCATAGAGCGCCACCAGCTCGGCCAGCTGATGGGCCGGACCATGGGTGCCGAAACAGGCCAGCCCAAGACCACCGGTGGCCCCCGGTAACCAGAAGCCCCCCAGGTGATGGCACTGCTGCTCCAGCCAGCGCATCAGCTCGATCTGCAGGCTTAGACAAGCCCGGGTCTCGCCACGCGAGGAGAGGTCTCCCTCCAGGGTCAGGCGGATCGCCATCACCGACAGCTGGCGTTGCTCGATTTCGTCCTCGCGCAGCGGTGGGCTGTCGGCCGTCAGGGCCCGCGAGAAGGCACCACTGGGGCCGACCCCATGGCTGTCGGGCTGCCCGTCCGACCAGTAGCGGGCCAGTTGCAGAAAGCCCGGGTCAGGCTGCTGACCGGTCAGGGCCAGCAACTGGAGATAGGCATTGTACTGCTCGTGGGCCGCGGCCAGCTGCCCCTGCTCGGCCAACTGGCGCACCAGCCGCTCGTGGAAGGGGCCATAGCCGGAGAAGCGGCTGACCAGCGCCTCGAGCAGCGCATCCGGCAACGACGGCTGATCCTCCAGCACGTTCTCGGCGAAGCGGATGACCCGCTGACGCCACTCGTTGCGGACCTGGACGAGCCAGCGCTGGAATTCCGAGCAGGCATTCAGCTGAAGCTCCTCGACCATGTCCCCCCCGTAGCAGTCGAGCACCGCCCTGAGGGTATCGACGGTCGCCTCCCCTTCGAGCAGGGCCTGCAGCTCGTGGAGATCGAAGCGCCAGCACTCGGGAAGCCGGAAGGCGATGGTCTGACGCGACACCGACAGCACCCGGTCGGCCTCTCCCCCCAGTGACTGGCGCAGGCAGTGCAGGGCATGACGCAGGTTGGTGCGTCCGGACGACAACCCTTGGTCGGGCCACAGCAGCTCGGCCAGGGTGGCCCGGTTCACCGGCTGGTCGTGCAGCAACAGATAGACCAGCAGCGCCTTGACCTTGTCGTAGCTGAACTGGGTCAAGGCCACATCGCCCAGAGTGAGCGAAAAATGGCCGAAGAGCGCCAGGTGGTCCCGGTCTTGGTGAAGTTCGGCGTCGGAGGCGTCCCGCATGGTGCTCGTTCCTGCGTGGCGGATGCCCCGGCTTCAGGCCGGGACGCCGCTGTGAAAGCGAAATGCCGTATCCGGCATGGTGATCAGTTCGGCCTCGCGCTCGGCCAGGAAGGCGATCCGCTCGTCGATTGGCGACGGCGCCAGCCGGCGCGCCAACATCAGGTAGTCCTCGTAATGTCTTCCTTCCGACTTAACCAGACCGCGGTAGAACTTGGCAAGTTCATCGTCAAGGTGCGGTAGAAGTCGTGCGAAGCGCTCGCAGCTACGCGCCTCGATCAGGGCACCGATGATCAAAAGGTCCACCAGCCGACCCGGCTCTTCCCCCCGCAAGTGCCGACGCAGGCCCTCGGCGTAACGAGAGGCGCTGAGATGGCGGTACGTAATGCCTCGCGACGCCATCAGCCTGACCACCTGCTCGAAGTGGAGCAGCTCCTCGCGGGCCAGCTGGGACAGCTTGGTCAGCAGCAGCGGCTGGTCCACATACCGATAGAGCAGACTCATCGCCGTCGAGGCGGCCTTCTTCTCACACTGGGCATGGTCGATGAGCAGCACTTCCGGGTTCGCCAGCGCCCAGTCGACCCAGGCGTCGGGGGTGGCACTGCACAGGAAGTCGAGGAGGCCGGCGGGCAACAGGTCGTCGTGGGCGGGGTCGGCAAGCATGGCAGTCATCTGGGGGTCCGGCGTATTGAAGGTTCAGGAGTGGTGGTGATTCAGGAGGGTGACATGGCGTGCCTCGGCGGCGGCCATCAGCTCGGCGGCGAGGCACGCATACAGAGCCGACGCGTCCAACGGCTCACGAGGCATCAGACCATAGCGGGACAGGTCGTGGATCCGCCCGCGCCCCACCCGCAACAGCTCCACGGCCCGGGACAGGGCGGGCTGATCGGCGCGGAAGCGGATGCGATGCCGCCGAAGCTGGGCCTCGAGGGCGGCGGGGTCCACCACCCTCAGGTGACGACCGGCCACTCGCTCGCGCAAGGCGTCGAGCTCTGCCATGCGCCGCTCGCGCTCCTCCCCCGCCAGGGCGGGCCAGTCACGGATCTCGTCATCGATCCGTTGACAGCCTCGGCAGACGCGATCGCCCACCGTGGTCGAGCACAGCCCCACACAGGGGGAGGCGATACGCCCCGCCATCGACCGCTCCTTGTGCCTGCGTTGATCGAAAGCTCGCATGGTAACGCGTCGCCCCGGCGCTGACACCCCATAGACGCCGACGACCAAAGTTCAAGGCCCGTCACCATGGGCGTTCTTAACATTGTCGACAGTTTCTTCTAGAATGGCGCCATCGTTGACCGTGTTGATTCACGCGCCGAGCCATCTCGTGCGACGGCCCCGTCGCGCGCCCGACTCGGCTATCACAACCAATGAGGGCCACCACGTGCTTGAAGCCTATCGCCAACATGTCGAGGAGCGTGCCCAGGCCGGCGTTCCGCCGAAGCCCCTGAACGCCGAGCAGACGGCTGCCCTGGTCGAGCTGCTGAAGAATCCCCCCGCCGGGGAAGAAGAAGTCATTCTCGACCTGCTCACCAACCGCGTGCCGCCGGGCGTCGACGAGGCCGCCTACGTCAAGGCCGGCTTCCTGACGGCCATCGCCAAGGGCGAGGCCGAGTCCCCGCTGATCGACCGCGTCCACGCGGTGAAGTTGCTGGGCACCATGCAGGGCGGCTACAACATCGCCAGCCTGGTCGAGCTGCTCGACGACGAGGCGTTGGCCAAGGAAGTGGGCGAGCAGCTCAAGCACACCCTGCTGATGTTCGACGCCTTCCACGACGTGGAGGAGCGCGCTCGCGCCGGCAACGTCGTGGCCAAGGACGTCATCCAGTCCTGGGCCGACGCCGAGTGGTTCCTCTCTAGGCCCGCCCTCGAGGAGAAGATCACCCTCACCGTCTTCAAGGTGCCCGGCGAGACCAATACCGACGACCTCTCCCCGGCCCCGGATGCCTGGTCGCGCCCGGACATCCCGCTGCATGCCAACGCTATGCTCAAGAACGAGCGTGACGGTATCGCCCCCGAGGTGCCCGGCACCACCGGCCCCCTCGCGCAGATCGAGGAAGTGAAGGCCAAGGGCTTCCCGGTCGCCTACGTGGGCGACGTGGTGGGCACCGGCTCCTCACGCAAGTCGGCCACCAACTCGGTGCTGTGGTTCTTCGGCGACGATATTCCCTATGTGCCCAACAAGCGCGCCGGGGGGTTCTGCTTCGGCGGCAAGATCGCGCCGATCTTCTTCAACACCATGGAAGATTCCGGCGCCCTGCCGGTGGAGATGGACGTCTCTGCGCTTGCGATGGGCGATGTCATCGACGTCTATCCCTACGCGGGCAAGGTCTGCAAGCACGGTACCGACGAGGTCGTCACCACCTTCGAGCTCAAGACCCAGCTGCTGCTCGACGAGGTGCGTGCCGGCGGCCGCATCCCGCTGATCATCGGCCGCGGCCTGACCGCCAAGGCCCGCGAGTCCCTGGGCCTCGCCCCCTCCGACGTCTTCCGCCTGCCCGAGCAGCCGGCCGACACCGGCCGCGGCTACACCCTGGCCCAGAAGATGGTCGGCAAGGCCTGCGGCATGGACGGCGTGCGCCCGGGCATGTACTGCGAGCCGAAGATGACCACCGTGGGCTCCCAGGACACCACCGGGCCGATGACCCGGGACGAGCTCAAGGACCTGGCCTGCCTGGGCTTCCAGGCCGATCTGGTGATGCAGTCCTTCTGCCACACCGCGGCCTACCCGAAGCCGGTGGACGTGGACACCCACCACACCCTGCCCGACTTCATCATGAACCGTGGCGGCGTCTCCCTGCGTCCTGGCGACGGCATCATCCACAGCTGGCTCAACCGCATGCTGCTGCCCGACACCGTGGGCACCGGTGGCGACTCCCATACTCGCTTCCCGCTGGGCATCTCCTTCCCGGCCGGCTCCGGCCTGGTGGCCTTCGCCGCGGCCACCGGCGTGATGCCGCTGGACATGCCGGAATCGGTGCTGGTGCGCTTCAAGGGCCAGCGCCAGCCGGGCGTCACCCTGCGCGACCTGGTCCACGCCATCCCCTACTACGCCATCCAGCAAGGCCTGCTGACCGTCGAGAAGTCGGGCAAGAAGAACGCCTTCTCGGGCCGTGTGCTGGAGATCGAGGGCCTCGAGGACCTCACCGTCGAGCAGGCCTTCGAACTCTCCGATGCGTCCGCCGAGCGCAGCGCCGCCGGCTGCACCATCACCCTGGGCGAGGACTCGGTCGCCGAGTACCTCAAGTCCAACATCACCCTGCTCAAGTGGATGATCGCCAACGGCTACGGCGACCGTCGTACCATCGAGCGCCGCATCCAGGGCATGGAGGAATGGCTGGCCAACCCGAGCCTGATGCGCGCCGACCAGGACGCCGAGTACGCCGAGGTCATCGAGATCGATCTCGAGGCGCTTAAGGAGCCGGTACTCTGCGCCCCCAACGACCCGGACGACGCCCGCCTGCTGTCGGATGTGGCCGGCGAGAAGATCGACGAGGTGTTCATCGGCTCGTGCATGACCAACATCGGCCACTTCCGTGCCGCGGGCAAGCTGCTCGAGAAGCAGCCGGCCGGCAGCCTGAAGACTCGCCTGTGGCTGGCGCCGCCGACCAAGATGGACCAGCACCAATTGACCGAGGAGGGCTACTACGGCATCTACGGTCGCGCCGGGGCGCGCATGGAGATGCCGGGCTGCTCGCTGTGCATGGGCAACCAGGCCCGGGTCGCCGCCAAGAGCACCGTGGTCTCCACCTCGACCCGCAACTTCCCCAACCGCCTGGGCGACGGGGCCAACGTCTACCTGGCCTCGGCGGAGCTGGCGGCCGTGGCCGCGGTAGAAGGCCGCCTGCCCAGCGTCGACGAGTACCGTCGCTACATGGGCGAGTTCGATGCCATGGCCGGCGAGATCTACCGCTACATGAACTTCCACGAGATCGAGGAGTATCAGAACGCGGCCTCCAGCGTGATTCCGGTCGCCCAGGAAGCCTGAACCCCGGTGTTGTGACCACGTTAGTTCGACTCCGATGCTCGCACCATCGAAGGCCGCCGTCCGCGGTGGCCGGAGCCGATGACCGAAGCGCCCCGTCGGGGCGCTTTTTTTATGCCTGGTGGCCGCACGCCCGACCAGACGGTGTTCCCTTTGCGCCGTCGCATGGCATCATCGGGTTATCGATATTGCCGACAGGAGCCACCCCATGAGCCAGATCATCACTCCGGACATCTGCGATGCCTATCCCGAGGTCCAGGTCCTGGACCCGATCTTCGTCAACATCGGCGGTATCGAGGCCTTCTTCGGCCCAGTGCGTACCGTGAAGTGCTTCGAGGACAACTCCCGGGTCAAGGAGGCGGTCACCGAGTCCAGCGAGGGTGCGGTACTGGTGGTCGACGCCGGCGGCTCCACCCGCTGCGCGATGCTCGGCGACATGCTGGCCGAGCAGGCCGCCGGCAACGGCTGGGCCGGTATCATCCTGTACGGCTGCGTGCGCGATGTGGACATCCTGGCCGAGACAGAACTCGGCATCCAGGCCCTCGGCGCCCATCCGCGCAAGAGCGAGAAGCGCGGCGAGGGGCAGCGTGACATCCCGGTGACCTTCGCCGGGGTGACCATCGCCCCCGGCCAGTGGCTCTATGCGGACAACAACGGCATCCTGGTAGCAAAGACCCGCCTGGCGCTGGATTGAGCCAGGACGCCCGCCCGTCTTGTTACGGGCGTGGCCGCCCTTCTGACCTCCTGGCCGAGACACGGTGACGCCCATGCTCGCCCTGTCGCAACTGGGGGGCGATGTACTGCGCAGTCTGCGTGATCACCTGCGCCCGCTCATCGCCTACCACCTGTTCTTCACCCTGCTGGCCTCCAGCCTGCTGCTGCCGACCGCCGGCTGGACCCTGGCCTACCTGCTGGGCCGGGTCGGCGGGCCGGTGATCACCAACGCCGAGCTGATCGACACCCTGGTCAGCCCGGGTGGCATGCTCTGGCTGCTGGCGGCCCTCGGCCTGGCCTTCCTGGTGCTCTACCTGCAGCAGGCCGGCATGACCCTGGTGGCGGTACGGCCTCGCGATCACCACGTGCGCCTGGCCTTCGAGGCCCTGTGGGCCTGCCTGCGCCGCCTGCCGTCCCTGGCGAGCCTGGTGGTACTGCAGGTGGGCAGCCAGCTGCTGCTGGCCCTGCCGACCCTGCTCGCGGTGCTCGCCCTGCATGATGGGCTGCTCGGCCATCTGGACCCCTACTATGTCCAGCAGGTCCGCCCGCCGGTCCTGTGGGGATTTTTTGCCGTCGCCCTGCCCGTGGTGCTCGGCTGGGCCCTGGTTGCCGCCCTGCTCTATACCCGCTGGCATCTCGCCCTGCCGATCCTGATTCTCGAAGGCGTGTCGGCGCGCCGTGCCCTGCGGCGCAGTCAGCACCTGACCCGCGGGCGCGGGCGACACATCGCCCTGTCGATCCTCGTGCTACTGGCCGGGATCCTCCTCCTGCCGCTGCTCGCGACGCTTGTCTTCGACAGCCTGTTCACGCCGCTGCTGCACCGCCTTCCCGAGCGTGATGCCATCCTGGTACCGGCGATGCTGGGCTACGTCAGCGCCTATCTCCTGCTGACCCTGGCCATCACCTTCATCGGCATCGCTGCCAATGCCCTGATGGCCACCTGCCTGTACCTGCGCCTGGCCCATCGCCAGCCACGCCCCCCGGCTCCCCCTCCCGGCGCCCACCCGGGGCGCCTGGCCTGGATCGTCGAGCTGGCCGTGCTGCTCTTCGCCATCGGCCAGGCCTGGCTGATCATCAACCGCTTCGAGCTCCACGAGGATGTCGCCATCATCGCCCATCGGGGCAGCTCGCTGGCGGCCCCGGAGAACACCCTGGCCGCAGTGGAGCAAGCGATCGCCGAGGGAGCCGACCTCATCGAGGTGGATGTCCGGCTGACCGCCGACGAGGCGGTGGTGCTCTACCACGACGCCACCCTGGCGCGCCTCGCCGGCGATCCTCGGCGCCTCGATGCGCTCGACCGCGAGACCCTCGCCACGGTGGACGTGGGCAGCTGGTTCGGTGATGCCTACGTGGGGGAACGCATTCCCGGCCTGGACGAGACGCTGGCGCGCATCCGTGGGCGCGCCGCCCTGATGATCGAGCTCAAGCCAACCCCGGGCGACGGCACGGTCCTGGTACGCCGGGTGCTCGAGGTGCTGGCCGAGGAGGTCAGGTGGCGGCGCGCCTGTCGCCATCGCGCGCCTGACCGGATCCAGGCGGCGGCCTGTGGCGACCCGCAGGTCCTGCGCCGGATGGGCCTGGCGACCCTGTCCTATCGGCTGCTGCGCGAGATCAAGCGCCAAGCGCCCGAGGCCCGCACCATCCTGCTCGCCCAGCTGGTCATGCGCGGCACCCTGCCCCGGCGAGGCTTCGATGCCCTGGCGCTGCGCCACAACCGCATCGACGAGGACGAGATCCGCCGCGCCCGCCACTACGGCTATGCGCTGTACGCCTGGACCATCAATGATCCGACGCGGATGTCACAGCTGATCGATCTCGGCATCGACGGCATCATCACCGACCGGCCGGCCCGGCTGGCCGCCCTGCTGGCAGAGCGCCGCCGGCTGGGCGACGGCGCCCTGATGCTGGTGAAGCTGCGCAACTGGCTACGGGACTGAGACGCTCGGCTCACGCCCCTATCACTCAGTCGCCCATTACTACGCCCTCCCGGCGGGGGTCGGCGCCCCCGAAGAAGCCCGCCTCCGTGCGCCGGATCGCCTGCAGGCCGCTGGTCAGCTCACGTGGGTCGATCTCGTGGCCGCGCTCGGCCAGCGCCTGTCGCGTCGCCTCGGAGAAGTGCCCCTCCTCCAGGTAGACGGTCCCCCCCAGGGTGATCGCATGGGGCAGGTCGATCGCCTGCTGGGCATCGAGCCCCCAGTCCAGCATCGCCGCCAGGGTCCTGGCCGTATAGTGGATGATCGCCGCCCCGCCCGCCGAGCCCAGGCTGGCCACCAGCCGCTCTCCTCCCCGATCGAACACCAGGGTGGGGCTCATGCTGGAGCGCGGACGCTTCTCGGGCTCGACACGGTTGGCGATGGGTGTGCCGCCCTCATCGCGGGGCAGGAAGGAGAAGTCGGTCAGCTCGTTGTTGAGCAGAAAGCCCCCCGGCATGCCGGTGCCACCATCGGCCAGCATCCGGGCCCCGAAGGCCTGCTCGATGGAACTGGTCAGGGCCAGAGCATTGCCATGGGCATCGACGATGCTGACATGGCTGGTCCCATGCTCCGGCTGGGTGGGCTGCACCGCCCAGGTGGTGGACAGCGAGCCGGGGTTGCCCGGCTTGGCGCCGTCGCTGCCCAGGCTGGTGTCCGCCTCGATCAGCTTAGCCCGGGCCTCGAGGTAGTCGGGATCGAGCAGCGTGGTCCAGTCCCCCCCGGGGGCCTCGACGAAGGCCGGGTCGGCGATATAGCGGTTGCGGTCGGCGAAGGCCAGGCGCGAGGCCTCGAGGAAGCGGTGCAGCCAGTCCACGCTCGGCCGCTTGTCGGCCGGCGGCGCCTCGAGGGGCGGCAGCTGCTCCAGCATGCCGAGGATCTGCATGACCGTAAGGTGCCCCGACGAGGGCGGCGGGAAACCACAGACCCGGTAGGCCAGCCAGTCGGTACACAGCGGGTCGCGTTCCATGGCCGTGTAGGTGGCCAGGTCCTCGCGACTGAGACGGCCGGGCATGGCGGGATGGCCCTGTACCCGGGCCACGATGTTCTCCGCCACCGGGCCGGTATGCAGGGCCGTGCTACCCTGCTCGGCGATCCGCTGGAGGATCACCGCCAGGGCCGGGTTCTTCAGGGTATGCCCGACCGGCAGCGGTTCGCCCTCATCGGTAAAGAAGAAGCTCGCCGCCCGGGCATCCTCGAGCAGGTCGGGGGTATCGGCCAGGCTCTGATGCAGCCGGGCACTCACCGGGAAGCCCCCGTCGGCCAGCGCGATGGCCGGCTCGAACAGCGCAGCCCAGGGCAGGCGACCATGGGCCTCGTGGGCCATCTCGAGCATCCGCAACGTCCCGGGGACCCCGACGGAGCGACCGCTAGTCACGGCCTCCATGAAATCGAGCGGCTTTCCCTCACCATCCAGGAAGAGGTTCTCGTCCACCGCGGCCGGCGCCGTCTCCCGGCCATCATAGGCCTGTACCGTCTCGCCATCGAAGTGCATCAGAAAGCTCCCCCCACCGATGCCGCTGGACTGGGGCTCCACCAGGGTCAGCACCATCTGCACCGCGATGGCGGCATCGAGGGCGGAGCCGCCCGCCTTGAGCACCTGATAGCCGGCATCGGTGGCCAGCGGGTTGGCCGCCGCCACGGCGAAGGACTCGGTAGACCAGCCGGGCTTGTCCTCGAACCCGGAGCCGGACTCGGGCGAGATCGACGGGCGATCGTACTCGAAGGACGTGTCGGCCAGCGCCGCTGCCGGCAGCCAGGCCATCAGGGCACAGAAGGACGCCACCCGCAGGTGACGGGGAAGCGTGGCGAACGGACATGACATGCTCGGGACTCCTTGTCGTGAAGGAAAGGCCATCCCGAGACAGCATAGCGGGGCTGTCTCAGCCCCGACAGCGCCAGCCGGCCAGCAGCGCCAGGCTGGCCAACCCCAGCAGCACGGCCGCCGTCCACCCCAGGCCGTCGACCAGGTGATGGTAGCCAGCAGGGGGCTCGTGGGCCCGATAAGCGAGGCCATGCTCGGCCAGTCGGCTGCCGCCGTAGAGCAGCAGCGCCAGCAGGCCCAGTGGCAGAGTGGATCGGCAACGGGCCAGCCCGCGGGTCAGTCGCCACGGAGCGGGCGAAGACGCACCGCCTTGGCGCTTCGACACCTGGCGCCCGCGGGCGCCAGGTGTCGTCGACGACTTGCGCCTCCCCCGGCGCCGGGCCGACGCCGGAGCCGGTCGCAGACGTCGACGCAGCCAGTGGCCGGCCTGATAGAGCCCCCAGGCCAGGGTAAAGAGGACGGACAGTGCCAGACCGCCCATCACCAGAAAGTATGCCATGTGGCGGGCCCTCGTGGTCGGCTCGAAAGGCCCCATCTTGCCAGAATGCCGCCGCCTTGTGGGGCGGCGGGCGATGACCGCACCGCTCAGGGCACCACGATCACCGGGAGTGGCAGCCGTGTCAGCAGCTCGGCATCCTGGCCGAGTAGCCGGGCGAGCTGCGGACGGTGCAGCAGCAGCCCCCCCTTGTCGGCCCGTGCCAGCCGACGCTCGAGTTCCCGGGCATCCTGCGTGTTCAGTACCTCCACGGTGTCGAACAGGGTCGACAGCGCCTCGGGAATGGACAGCCGGTCATCGCCGGCCTGCTCCGGCGCGTCCAGAACACGCAGTGGCCCCCGGGCCAAGGGCAGACGCTCGTCCCAGATGATCACCGTGCAGGGCGCCTCGACGATCAGCGCGCGACTGGTGGAGCCCAGGCGCGCGCCCCAGTGTCCCGAGAGTCCGGCTTTGCCGAGCACCAGCAGATCGCCCGGCCCGGCCAGCGACAAGGCCTCGCTAACCACTCGGCCGCGACTGACCCGCAGCTCGTGATGCACTTCCCGACCGATCACCGCAGCCTCCAGCGCCTCGGTGACACGCCGCGCCTGATGGGCGAGGCTGGCTTCCAGGTCGGACCGCGACAGCCGTCGCGCCTGGCCGGAACAGGCACCGATCTCGCGAGCGAAGGGAAAGCCGGTGCTGCCCAGCAGGTCCTGGTCCTCGACGAAAAGCGCCACCAGATCGGCATGCCGGCTCACGGCGAGATCCACCGCGGCCGTGAGCGCAGCCAGGCTGTGGCGGGAGGCATCGAGCAATGCCAACACCCGCACCACCGGCGCCTCCTCGGCCGTTCCGGCCGCATCACGCTCGACCGGGTGACGGCGCGCATCACCGTTCATCGTCATGATCACCCTCCCCGGCAACACCGTACTCCTCCCGCTCCGCCTGCCGCGTTTGCTTCACCACTTTGCGGAAATGCGCCAGGCGCTTTGCCACCTTCGCATCGAGGCTGCCCTCTGGGAAATGCCCCTGAGCGTCGGGCTCACCGATGGGCAGCCCGGTGAGCAGTGCCAGCGCCTCATCCACCCGGGACACGGCAAAGATGCGAAAATGCCCGGCTTCGACCGCCTCGCGAACCTCCGCCTTGAGCATCAGATGCTCGATATTGGCCGCCGGCAGGATCACCGCCTGCCCCTCGAGGGGACCCCGCGCCCGACAGATATCGAAGAACCCCTCGACCTTCTCATTCACGCCCCCCACCGCCTGCACTTCACCATGCTGGTTGATCGATCCGGTCACGGCGAAGGATTGAGCGAGTCCTTGGCGCGCGATGGCCGACACCAGTGCACAGATCTCCGCCACCGAGGCACTATCGCCCTCGACACCACCATAGGATTGCTCGAAGGCCAGGCTGGCGGAAAGCGACAGTGGGTCTTGCCCGGCATAGCGACCGGCCAGGTAGCGGGAGAGAATCATCACGGCCTTGGAGTGGATACGTCCCCCGGTCTTCGCCTCCCGTTCGATGTCGACAACCTGGCCGGAGCCGGGCCGGGCGGTGGCGGTGATGCGACTGGGCTGGCCGAAGCTGGCCCCCCCCAGTTGCACCACCGACAGCCCGTTGACCTGGCCGACAACCTCGCCGCGGATATCGATCATGACGATGCCGCGGTCGATCATCTCGTGGCTGCGGTCCCGGAGACGTCCTGCCCGCCACAGCTGCTGCTCGATGGCCTGCTCGACATGTTCACGGCCGATCACGCTGGTTCCGGCCTGCTCGGCCCAGTGATCGGCCTCCCGCACCAGATCCAGCAGATCGCGATGCCGCGCGGTCAGCTTGCGCTGGTCCTCGGACAGACGGCTGGCCCGCTCGATCACCGTGGCCACGCCGCTGCGGTCCAGGGGCCGCAGCGCCGCCCGCTGCGCCAGGGTCGCCACCATCCGGGCATAGAATGCCTGATGGGTGTCGTCACGATCGAGCTCGTCCTCGAGATCGGCCTGCACCTTGAACAACTCCAGGAACTCGGGGTCGTGCTCGCAGAGCAGATAGTAGAGCCGGCGCTCGCCGAGCAATACGATCTTGATATCCAGCGGGATCGGCTCGGGTTCCAGGGTCACCGTACTGATCAGGCCATAGGCCTGTTCCAAGGACTCGGTGCGGATCTCGCCGGCTTGCAGCACCCGCTTGAGGGTTTCCCAGGCCCCCGGCTGGGTCAGCACGCTGCGCACGTCGATCACCAGATAGCCACCATTGGCCCGGTGCAGGTCACCGGCACGGATCAGCGAGAAGTCGGTGAGCAGGGTGCCGTTGTGCACATGGTGCTCGATGCGACCCACCAGATGCTGGTGGCTGGGCAGGCCCTGGTAGATCACCGGTGCGCCCTCGGCATTGGCATTGTCCACCAGCAGGTTGACCTGGAAGCGGCTGAACAGCGCCTCGGGCGGCACTTCCGGCTGCTCGGCCTGGAAGGACTCGACATGTTCCAGAATCGACTCGCGAATCGCCTTGAGGTGCGACAGCACCCCCGCCTGTTCGCGGTAGCGCTTCTCCAGATCACCGATCGGCCCGTCGATCACCGATTGCAGCATCTCTTCGCTGAATGCCTTGAGTTCCTTGCGCAGCTCCTTGGCGAGCCGCGGCATCTGGCGGATTTTCTGGGTCAGCTTATGCTGGAGTTCCTCGACGGTGCGCTCGATGCGCTTGCGCTGGTCCTCCGGCAACTTCTCGTAGTCGTCCGGTGACATCATCTGGTCGCCATCGGCCGGGGCAAAGGTGAAGCCGTTGGAGGTCGACATCAGCAGGATACCCTGGTCGCGGGCCTCACGGCGCACCTCCTCGATGGCGTTGCGCTGGCGCTCGCTCATGGACTGCTTCATCTCCTGCACGCGGTTCTGATACTCATCACTCTCGAACACCGCGGGGATGGCATTGCGCAGGTCGTCGATCAGTTGGTCGATGTCATCGCGTAGCTGTCGCCCGTTGCCGGGTGGCAGGGACAGGTGATAGGGCCTCGAGGGATCGTCGAAGTTGTAGAGATAACACCAGTCATCGGGGGGCGAAGCGGCCTTGGCCTTCTCGGCCAGGAAGCGCGAGATCAGGCGGCGCCTGTCATGCCCCGGCTGGCCTAGCACGAAGAGATTGAAGCCGTCACTGCAGATGGTGGTGCCGAAACTCAGCGCATCCCGGGCGCGCTGATGGCCATCAAGCAGATCCAGAGGCTCCAGTTCGCTGGTGACCTCGAAGTCGAAGATATCGGTCGGGCAGGTCCGATATACCTGTGCTACCCCGAGAGGTTCCATCATGGCATGCCTCCTTTGCAGACAGGAACAGTATGCGACACACAGTGGAATGGTGCCCGGTACGGATCGGAGAGCAGGCAAGAAAAAAAGGCGGACACCGGAGTGTCCGCCGCAGCGCGATCGCTAGGGCAACGCCCCCGGCCGGTTCAGCCCAGGGTTTCGCCGGCCAGCATGAACCAGGTCTCGAGCACCGCGTCGGGGTTGAGCGAGACCGAGTCGATGCCCTGTTCCATCAGCCACTTGGCCAGGTCCGGGTGATCCGACGGTCCCTGACCACAGATCCCGATGTACTTGCCCTGGGAACGGCAGGCCTGGATGGCCATGGACAGCAGCTTCTTGACCGCCGGGTTCCGCTCGTCGAACAGGTGAGCGACGATGCCGGAGTCGCGATCCAGCCCCAGGGTCAGCTGGGTCAGATCGTTGGAGCCGATGGAGAAGCCGTCGAAGTACTCGAGGAACTCGTCGGCCAGCAGGGCATTGGCCGGCAGCTCGCACATCATGATCACCTTCAGGCCGTTCACACCCCGCTCGAGGCCGTTGGCGGCCAGCAGGTCGACCACCTCGCGGGCCTCGTCGGTGGTGCGCACGAAAGGCACCATGATCTCAATGTTATCGAGCCCCATCTCCTCGCGCACTCGCTTGAGTGCCTGGCACTCCAATTCGAAGCAGGGACGGAAGGCGTCCGAGATGTAACGGGAAGCCCCACGGAAGCCGAGCATGGGGTTCTCCTCGCCCGGCTCGTAGAGCTTGCCGCCGATCAGGTTCTCGTACTCGTTGGACTTGAAGTCGGAGAGGCGCACGATGACCCGCTGCGGGTAGAAGGCCGCCGCCAGGGTGGAGATCCCCTCGACCAGCTTATCGACGTAGAAGCCCACCGGGTCGCTATAGCCGGCGGTGCGCAGGTCGATGGTCTGCTGCAGGTCGGCGGGCAGGGTGTCGTACTCCATCAGCGCCTTGGGATGCACGCCGATCATGCGATTGATGATGAACTCCAGGCGTGCCAGGCCGACACCGGCATTGGGCAGGCCGGCGAAGCCGAAGGCGCGGTCGGGGTTGCCCACGTTCATCATGATCTTGAACGGGATCTCGGGCATGGCGTCGACGCTGGTCACGCGACGGTCGAACTCCAGCAGCCCCTCGTAGACATGGCCGGTATCGCCCTCGGCGCAGGAGACGGTGACATCACGACCATCGTTAAGCGTCTCGGTGGCATCGCCACAGCCGACCACCGCCGGAATGCCCAGCTCTCGGGCGATGATCGCCGCGTGACAGGTGCGCCCGCCGCGGTTGGTGACGATGGCCGAGGCGCGCTTCATGATCGGTTCCCAGTCCGGGTCGGTCATGTCGGTGACCAGCACGTCGCCTGCATTGACCTTGTCCATGTCGTCCGGCGAGAAGACGATCTTCACCGCCCCCCGGCCGATCCGCTGGCCGATGGCGCGGCCGGCCACTAGGGTGCGCCCCTTCTCCTTGAGCTGGAAGCGCTCGAGTTTGCCCCCCTCCTGCTGAGAGACCACGGTCTCGGGACGTGCCTGAACGACATAGAGGGCTCCGTCGTCACCGTCCAGGGCCCATTCGATGTCCATGGGGCGGCCGTAGTGCTGCTCGATGGTCACCGCCTGGCGGGCCAGGGCCATGACCTGCTCGTCGTCGATGCAGAAGCGGGCACGATCGGCCAGGGGCACGTCGACGGTTTCCACCGACTTGCCGGCACTGGCATCGTCGGTATAGACCATCTTGATCAGCTTGGAGCCCAGGTTGCGGCGCAGCACCGCCGGGCGGTCCGCGGCCAGGGTCGGCTTGTGAACGTAGAACTCGTCGGGGTTGACCGCGCCCTGCACCACGGTCTCGCCCAAGCCCCAGGAGGCGGTCACGAAGACCGCATCACGGTAGCCGGACTCGGTATCCAGAGTGAACATCACGCCCGAGGCGCCGGTCTCGGAGCGCACCATCTTCTGGATGCCGGCGGACAGCGCCACGTTCTCGTGGGCGTAGCCGCGGTGGACGCGATAGGAGATCGCGCGGTCGTTGAACAGCGAGGCGAAGACCTCGTGCACGGCCCGCTTGATGTTGTCGAAGCCCTCGATATTGAGGAAGGTCTCCTGCTGGCCGGCGAAGGAAGCGTCCGGGAGGTCCTCGGCGGTGGCCGAGCTGCGCACCGCCACCTTGAGGTTCGGGTGCCGAGCCACGAGCTGCTCGTAGCTCTCGCGCAGGGCGGCCTCGAAGGTCGGCGGCAGCGGGGTGTCGATGACCCACTGACGGACCTGGGCGCCGACCCGGGCCAGCTCGGTGACATCATCCACGTCCAGGGTGGCGAGTGCCTGATTGATGCGCTCGTTGAGCCCCTCGTGGGACAGGAACTCGCGGTAGGCGTGGGCCGTGGTGGCGAAACCACCGGGCACGGTGACGCCGGCGCCAGAGAGGTTGGAGATCATCTCGCCGAGGGAGGCGTTCTTGCCTCCTACCCGCTCGACATCGTCCATGCCCAGTTGATCGAACCACAGAATGTAATCGTCCACGTGCCCCCCATAATCGACGACGGATGCTTCATGCCCAGCGGCGAGCCGCGCAGCCGGGTTCGAATGGATGGAGCGACTCTACCAGCGGGGCAGCATATTCGCCATTGGTCTAACATCGAAGTCAGTGAAGGATTTTTACAACACCAGGCCGGAAAGCGGGTTTCCTGTAGTGAAGCGGGCCGCGTCCCGGCCGGCAAGGTGCGGCTTGTCTGGCGTCGCGTCGGCGCCGACAATGGCCCTTTCGATCGCCGCCGACCAGGACGCTCATGACCCGCACCGCCTTCTTCATCTCCGACGGCACCGGCATCACCGCCGAGAGCCTGGGCCGCAGCCTGCTGGCGCAGTTCGCGAACGTCGAGATCCGCATGCTCACCAAGCCCTATGTCGACACCGTCGACAAGGCCCGCACCCTGGTCGCCATCATCGAGGCCACGGCGGTCAAGGACGGCGAACAGCCGATCATCATCGACACCATCGTCGATCAGGCGATCCGCGACGTGATCCGCCAGGCGCCCGGCTTCCAGGTCGACATCTTCTCCACCTTCCTCAAGCCGCTGGAGCAGGAGCTGGACACCCACTCCTCCTACAGCGTGGGACGCACTCACGCCATCGGCAGCGATGACGTCTACATGGACCGCATCCACTCGGTACACTTCGCCCTGGACAACGACGACGGCGCCCGGACCCACCAGTACAACCAGGCCGACATCATCCTGGTGGGGGTGTCGCGCTGCGGCAAGACGCCCACCTCGCTCTACCTGGCGCTGCAGTTCGGCATTCGCGCGGCCAACTACCCCCTCACCGAGGATGACCTGGACGAGAACGGCATCCTCAAGCTGCCACGGGTCCTCGCCGCCCACCGTCACAAGCTGTTCGGGCTGACCATCGACCCCCGACGACTGGCGGCGATCCGTCACGAGCGGCGCCCCAACAGCCGCTACAGCTCGCTGGACCAGTGTATGCAGGAGGTCCAGCAGGCCGAGGCTCTCTACCGCCGGATGCAGGTCCCCTACATCGATACCACCCGCTTCTCGGTGGAGGAAATCTCCACCCGGATGATCGCCGAGACCGGCCTGACAAGGCGGTTTTCGCCGCGATAAGCGCTGAGCAGAATGCTGCCCTCAGCGCTTGCACTGTCAAGCAAACGCTGACGGAATTTGTCTCGTCACTGGCCGCCCGCCACTGAGCAGCTGGGCGCTGGGCGCTGGGCGCTGGGCGCTTGTAGCTGGGCGCTGCTAACGCACCACCCCTGCCCTTCTGAGCCTGGCAATATCCTCGGGCGTCAGCCCCATCTCGGCCAGGATGGCATCGCTGTCCTGGCCAAGGTGGGGCGGTGCAATATCGCTGGTGACGGGTTCGCCGTCGAAGCGCAGCGGATTGGCCACCTGGGGCACCACCTGGCCGTCACGCCGCAACGTCCGGCGCAAGCCACGGTGTTGCACCTGGGGGTCATCGAACACCTCGGTCAGGGTATTGATGGGCCCCGCGGGTATGCCGTGCGCCTCCAGCTGGGTGAGCCAGTCGTCTCGCCCGCGGTCCATCAGCAGCGCCTGGATCATCGGCACCAGTCCCTCCCGGTTGCCGACACGGGCGGCGTTGGTGGCATAGGCGGGATCCTCGGCCCACTCCGGGTGACCCAGCAGGTCGGCCAGACGGGCAAACTGCGCATCGTTGCCCACGGTGAGCACCAAGTGCCCGTCGGCACAGGCGAAGGCCTGATAGGGCACGATGTTGGGATGCGCATTACCGTGGCGCTCCGGGGACGTGCCGGTGACCAGGGCGTTGAGGGCCTGGTTGGCGAGCGTCGCGACCTGGACATCAAGCAGTGCCACGTCGATGTGGCGGCCTGTGCCGGTGCGCGAGCGCTCCTGCAGCGCAGCTAGCACCCCGATGGTGGCGTAGAGGCCGGTCATCACGTCGGTGATGGCCACGCCGGTCTTCATGGGCATGCCGCCGGGCTCGCCGGAGAGGCTCATCAGGCCGCCCATGGCCTGGATCATGAAGTCATAGCCCGCTCGATGGGCGTAGGGCCCATCCTGACCGAAGCCGGTGACCGAGCAGACGATCAGCCTGGGGTTGCGCTCGCGAAGGCTTGCCGCGTCGAGGCCGTACCGGGCCAGGCCACCGACCTTGAAGTTCTCCAGCAGGATATCGGCGCCGGCCGCGAGCCTGTGCACCAGCGCCTGGCCGTCCTCGGTGGCAATATCCACGGTCAGCGACTGCTTGCCACGATTGGCGCAGAGGTAGTAGGCCGCCAGCCGCTCGACGTCCGGTTCGCCCTCCAGCCAGGGCGGGCCCCAGCCACGTGTGTCATCCCCCCGGACAGGGTGCTCGAGCTTGATCACCCGGGCCCCCAGGTCGGCGAGCAACTGGCCCGCCCAGGGGCCGGCCAGGACGCGGGACAGGTCCAGCACGACGACGCCTTCCAGCGGTTGGCTCATCAAAGGCTCCCTATCAGCAGCTGAAGGCCTGCAGGCCGGTCTGGGCGCGGCCCAGGATCAGGGCGTGCACGTCGTGGGTACCCTCGTAGGTGTTCACCGCCTCGAGGTTCATCACGTGGCGGATCACATGGTACTCGTCACTGATGCCGTTGCCGCCGTGCATGTCGCGGGCCGTGCGTGCGATATCCAGCGCCTTGCCGCAGTTGTTGCGCTTGATCAGCGAGATCGCCTCGGGCACCAGCTGGCCGTCATCGATCATGCGCCCCACCCGCAGCGCCGCCTGCAGACCCAGGGTGATCTCGGTCTGCATGTCGGCAAGCTTCTTCTGGATCAGCTGGTTGGCGGCCAGCGGACGGCCGAACTGCTTGCGCTCCAAGGTATAGTCACGGGCCGCGTGCCAGCAGGCCTCGGCGGCGCCCATGCTCCCCCAGGCGATGCCGAAGCGGGCCCGGTTGAGGCAGGAGAACGGCCCCTTCAGGCCGGTGACGTTCGGCAGGCGCTGGTCATCGGAGACCTCCACGTCTTGCATGGCAATCTGGCCGGTGATGGAGGCGCGCAGGCTGAACTTGCCCTCGATCTTGGGGGCCGAGAGTCCCTTCATACCCTGCTCGAGGATGAAGCCGCGGACGATGCCTTCGTCGTCCCGGGCCCAGACCACGAAGACATCGGCGATGGGCGAGTTGGTGATCCAGGTCTTGGTGCCATTCAGCCGCCAGCCGCCCTCGGTGCGGGTAGCGCGAGTGGACATGCCGCCCGGGTCGGAGCCGTGGTCGGGCTCGGTGAGGCCGAAACAGCCGACCCACTCCCCGGTGGCGAGCCTGGGCAAGTACTGCTCGCGCTGCGCGTCGCTACCGAAGGCATGAATCGGGTACATCACCAGGCTGGACTGCACGCTCATGGCGCTGCGGTAGCCGGAGTCGACCCGCTCCACCTCGCGGGCGATCAGGCCATAGCTGACATAGTTCATGCCGGCGCCGCCATAGCCGTCGATGGTCGCGCCCAGCAGGCCCAGCTCGCCCATCTCGTTCATGATCTCGCGATGGAAGATCTCGTGGCGGTTGGCCTCCAGGATCCGTGGCAACAGCTGCTCCTGACAATAGTCATGGGCGGTATGGTGGACCATGCGCTCCTCTTCGCTGAGCTGGTCGACGAGGCGGAAGGGGTCGTCCCAGGTGACGGGGGTGATCTGGCTCATGGCAAGGCTCCTCGGGAGTAGGCTGAAGATAATAATTTCTACATTTTAATAAAATATAGACCAAGAGAGCTCGTCTGCCAAGTCCGGTGCCGCCCCGTTGTGCCGTCGTCGTTCAGTGCCGCGCCTGCTGTGCCAGCTCGCCGCGAATCCGCCACCCGGCCACAAGCGCCATCAGGACGTTGGCGATCAGCATGCCAGCGAAGATGCCGGTGGGTCCCGCCAGCCATCCGCCCAACCAGGCCAGCGGCACGGTGAGCACGAACAGTCGCACCACCGAGAGCTGCATGGCTCGGGCGGGACGGTGCAAGGCGTTGAAGGAGGAGACCGCCAGGATCACCACCCCCTGCGCCCCGAGCCCCAGGGGTACCCACCACAGGAAGCTGCGCAGCACCTCCCCCACCGCTTCGCGCTTCGCATAGCCGGCCACCAGCCAGGGCGCCAGCCCCTGGAGCACTCCCCAGACCAGCAGCTGCCAGGCCAGCACGAAGACGAAGCAGCCCAGGATCGCCCGGCGCACCCGGTCGTGCTGGCCGGCGCCGGCATTCTGGCTGACCAGCGGTGACAAGGTCATGGAAAGCGCCAGCACGGCGATCTGGGAGATGGCCTCGATGCGGGTGCCGACACCGAAGCCGGCCACAGCATCGTGGCCATGGCCGGCGACGATACGGGTCACCAGTCCCAGAGCGATGGGCGTGAAGACACTGGTGATGGCCGCCGGGCCCGCAATGCGACCGAGCTCACGCCAAGACGCGGCCAGCCCGCGTAGGCTGAGACCCGCCGGATCGAAGAGCTCGCGTAGCTCGCGGTGGAAGGCCAGCGCTGTGGCCATCAGGCCCCAGCTGAGCACGGTGGCCAGCGCCGCCCCGGCCACGCCCAGGGCTGGGATAGGCCCGATACCGAAGATCAGCCACCAGTCCAACAGCACGTTGACCCCGGCGGCCAGTGCCATCATCAGTCCCTGGGTGGCGGTATTGCCATGGGCTCGCAGGATGCTGTTAAGCACCCGGGGAACGATCACCGCGGCCGCCCCCAGGTACCAGACCCCCATATAGTCGCGGATATGCGGCATCAGCAGGTCATCGGCCCCCATCAGTCGGAACAGGGGCTCCAAGGTGGCCAGGCCCAACAGCGTCATGCACAGCCCCACCACCAGCGCGAGCAGGGCGGCATCCGTGACCCGGCGGCGCACCGTGCCGAGATCGCCCTGCCCGAGCCGCCGGGCCACCACCGCCGAGGTGCCGATCCCCAGGCCAATGGCCAGGCTGATCACCGTGAACACCACCGGGAAGGTGAAGGCCACCGCCGCCAGCTCCTCGGTGCCGAGTCGCGAGACGAACCAGGTATCCACCAGGTTGAAGCTCATCATCGCGATCATGCCGCCGACCACCGGCAGGCTCTTGCGCAGCAGGGTCAGGCCGATGGGCCCCTCGAGCAGGTCGCGACGGGCGGGGCGGGAGCGGGACGCGGGGGGAGAGGACGGGGAGGCGGGTGCGCTCATGCGGGCTCTCGACGGGAAACGGGCACTGGATTGTGCCGCTTCCCCGCATGCAGGGCAAAGCGCGCCGAGCGCCGAGCGCCGAGCGCCGAGCGCCGAGCGCCGAGCGCCGAGCGCCGAGCGCCGAGCGCCGAGCGCCGAGCGCCGAGCGCCGAGCGCCGAGCAGTGATGGTGCTCGCGCCGACTGTGGCGACAAGGAAAAACCTCCAGCAGAGTCGCCTGCTGGAGGTTTTTCTTGGCTGCTTGGCGCTTACTTCTCCTCGCCCTGGCGGTAGAGGGTCTGGATGCTGGAGAAGTCGAGCCGGCCGCTGCCTTGGGCGCTGTGCAGGGCGAAGAGGTTGCGTGCCTGGGAGCCCATGGGCACGGTCGACTTCGAGCCCAACGCCAGTTCCCAGGCCAGCCCCAGGTCCTTGGCCATCAGATCGGTGAGGAAGCCGCCCTGATAGTCCCGGGAGGCGGCCGACCCCTCCATGACCCCCGGCCAGGGATTATAGACGTTGAGCGCCCAGTTGCCGCCGCTGCTCTGCTTCATGATCTCGGAGAGCACCGCCGGGTCCAGGCCGTTCTTGACGCCCAGGGCGAGCGCCTCGGCGGTGCCCGACATCAGGATGCCCAGCAGCATGTTGTTGCAGATCTTGGCGACCTGACCGGCACCGACCTCCCCGGCGTGGAAGATGTTCTTGCCCATGCCCTCCAGCACCGGCCTGGCCTGCTCGAAGCCACTGGCCTCGCCACCGACGATAAAGGTCAGGGTGCCGGCCTTGGCGCCACCGACCCCGCCAGAGACCGGGGCGTCCAGGTAGGTCAGTCCGCGCTCGGCGGCAGCCTCGCCCACCCCCCGGGCATCGTCCGGGGCGATGGTCGAGGCGTCGATGATCAACGGCTTGCCCTCCAGGGCGTCCAGCAGGCCAGAGGCTCCATCGGGCCCCAGATAGAGGCCACGCACATGGGCGCCGGCCGGCAGCATGGAGATGATGACCTCGGCCCCCCGGGCGGCCGCCTCGGCGCTCTCGGCGCGCTGGGCGCCCTCGGCCTCCAGGGCCTGGATGGCGGACTCGACCAGATCGAAGACCGTCACCTCATGGCCGGCCTTGACCAGGTTGACGGCCATGGGGGCGCCCATGTTACCGAGTCCGATGAAAGCGATCTGCATGGTAGTGCTCCTCGCGGTGAAGGGAAAGGTGGTGATCTCAGCCGGCACGAGGCCCCGCCTCGAGGTCGCGAAGCGGATGCTCTTCGGCGGACCAGAGGGACGTCGTCAGTGTTCGGATATCGGCCTCGGGTACCGCGCTCACGGCCGCGTGGCGCCAGCGGGGGGCCTTGTCCTTGTCGATCAACAGGGCACGCACCCCTTCCACGAAGTCGCCGCACCGGCAGCACTGGACCGACAGGCCCAGCTCATCGCGAAAGGCATCGGCCAGGCTGGTATGGCGATGACTTTCCAGCATCTGCCATACCAGCTGCGCACTCAGGGGGCTGCCGGCCTCGAGGCGTGCCCGGTTGGCGGCCAGCCAGCCATCCTGGTGATCGTCGGCCAGGATTCGACGCACCGCATCGGCGGCATCGACCCGGCCCACCAGCCGCTGGAGATGGTCGAGATGCGGCCATACCTGGCCGGCGGGCGCCTGGTCCCGAGCCTCGAACGCATCCAGCACTCGTTGCACGGCGGCGCGCCGGGAGGCCGGGGCGTGATCGCCATAGTCCGCCTCGGTCAGGGCGCCCAGTAGGTCATCACGCCGCTCGCGGGGCACGAAGCGATCCGCCATTCCCAGATCCAGGGCATCCCGGGCATTGAGCTGGGCACCGGTGAGTCCCAGGTAGGCCCCCACGCCGACCGGCATACGTCCCAGAAACCAGCTCGCGCCGATGTCCGGATAGAGGCCGATGGTGATCTCCGGCATGGCAATGCGGGTCGTCTCGGTGACCAGCCGCTGGGAGCCGCCGGCCATAAGGCCCAAGCCCCCCCCCATGACGATGCCATCGCCCCAGACCAGGATCGGCTTGGGATAGGTGTGGATACGGTAGTCCAGCCGGTACTCGGCCGAGAAATAGGTCTCCGCGAAGACCCCCTCTCGTCCGGCACCGCGGTTCTCGCCCTCCTCGGTCAGGGAACGGTAGAGGGCCACCACGTCACCCCCGGCACAGAAGGCCTTGTCCCCCGCGCCGTCCAGCCACACGGCGACCACGCTGCGGTCCACCGCCCAGGCCTCGAGCTTGGCCGCCAGCCGGTGGATCATCTCCAGCGACAGGGCATTGAGGGATTTCGGTGCATTGAGGGTGGCCACGCCGATGCGTCCACCGTCACGGGTCGGCAGTTCTTCGAAACAGACTGCGAGATCCGACATCGTAAGGGTCTCCTGAGGTCCGGTGGTCATTGCAGAGATTCGATGACGCCGTCGGCCAGCAGGCGGCGGGCGACGATCAGACGCATGATCTCGTTGGTGCCCTCGAGGATCTGGTGAACACGGGTGTCGCGCACCAGGCGCTCCAGGGGATATTCGCGGATATAACCATAGCCGCCATGCAACTGCAGAGCCTCGTTGCAGACGTTGAATCCCATGTCGGTGGCGAAACGCTTGGCCATCGCACAGTAGGCTCGGGCCTCCGGGTCGTTCTGATCGAGACGCCAGGCGGCGTGGCGTACCATCAGCCGGGCGGCGGTCAGCTCACTGGCCATGTCCGCGAGTTTGAATTGCAGGCCCTGGAAGCTCGAGAGCTCGCGTCCGAACTGCTTGCGCTCGGCCAGATAGTCCCGGGACAGGGTCAGCGCCTGCTGGGCCGCCCCCAGCGAACAGCTGGCGATGTTGAGGCGCCCACCATCGAGCCCTTTCATGGCGAACCTGAAGCCCTCGCCCTCCTCGCCGAGCCGGTTGGCCACCGGCACTCGCACGCCGTCGAAACTGACCAGGCGGGTTGGCTGGCTCTTCCAGCCCATCTTCTCTTCGTTCTTGCCGTACTCGATACCGGCCGCGTCGGCCGGCACGACGATGGCCGAGACACCGCCGGCACCGCTGTCGGGCTCGCCGGTCCGTGCCATCACCACCAGCACCTCGGTGGCGCCCGCCCCGGAAATGAACATCTTGCTGCCCGAGATCACGTAGTGATCCCCCTCCTTCACCGCCTTGGTCCGCAGGTTGGCGGCGTCCGAGCCGGCACCCGGTTCGGTGAGGCAATAGGAGCCCAGCGCCTCACCCGCTACCATGGCGGGGACCCAGGCCTCGCGCAGGGCATCATCGCCCCAGCTGGCAATCATCCAGGTGACCATGTTGTGGATGGTCAGGTAGGCCGTGGTGGAAATGCAGCCCTGGGCAAGCTGCTCGAAGATCAGCGAGGCCTCGAGGCGTGACAGCCCCAGGCCGCCGTGTTCCTCCGGCGTGTAGATACCGAGAAAGCCCGCTTCGCCGGCGCGACGGATGACATCCAACGGGAAGTGCGAGCGTGCGTCCCAGTCGGCGGCATGGTCGGCGAGTTCGGCCCGGGCAAAATCGGCGGCGGCACCGGCCAGCGCCTTCTGGTCGTCAGTGAGGGAAAAGTCCATGGCTACCTCTCTAATATCGGCAATGGGCAATGGCATATTGTCGTCGTTGTGTGTCACCTGCCGCATCGGCCGGCGGCTGGGCGCGACCTGCAGGACACCAACCTAGCACTTGCTTGGTTTATCCCATATCACCCCATGGTCGAACAAGCACTTTACGTTAACGTAAACCTCGTCTAGTGTTGCCAGACGAGGTGGGAACCGCCGGAGGACCACCCGGCAACAGGAAGCCATCGTCATGAGCCGAAGCGATATCCAAGCCCCCGAGGCCGACAGCGAGACCCTGCCGAAGCAGCAGCGTACCTACACTATCGGTGAGCTGTCCCGAATGTTCGAGGTCACTCCGCGCACTGTTCGCTTCTACGAACAAGAGGGATTGCTGGCCCCCGGTCGCAAGGGGCAGCAGCGCATCTATCGGGAGAAGGACCGCGTCCGCCTGAAACTTACCCTGCGCGGCAAGCGGCTGGGCTTCTCGCTGGCCGAGATCCGCGAGGTGGTGATGATGTATGACGCCATGCCCGACGGTAACGCCCGTCAGCTTAGACGGCTGCTGGAGATACTGGCCAACAAGCGCGACAGTCTGGAGCGCCAGTTGGAGGACATTCGCCTGATGCGCCTCGAGATCGATGACGTGGACCACCGTGCCCGGGAGGTACTGCGCAGCCTGGGACAGAAGGCCTAGGCATCCAATGCCCCACCACCGACACGCCTGTCGGACCGCTCGACCATCCGCCTTAGCAACAACAAGACGAGACCTATCATGACACGCCAAGCGCACTCGATCAGCTATGTCAGCGGCATCAGCAACACGCCTCTCAAGGGGCAGACCATCGGCGACTGTTTCGACGCTACCGTCTCGCGCTTCCCCGAGCGGGACGCCCTGATCAGCCGCCATCAAGGGCTCCGCTACACCTGGCAGGAGTTGCAGCAGACCGTGGACCAGGCCGCCCGTGCCCTGCTCGCCCTGGACGTGAAGAAGGGCGACCGGGTGGGCATCTGGTCCCCCAACTGCGCCGAGTGGACCATCACCCAGTTCGCCACCGCCAAGATCGGCGCCATCCTGGTCAACATCAACCCGAGCTACCGCACCCACGAGCTGGAATACGCCCTCAAGCAGTCCGGTACCTCGACGCTGATCCTGCAGGGCGCCTTCAAGGCCTCCGACTATGTGGCGACTCTAGCCGAGTTGGCCCCGGAACTGCGTGACGGCGCCCCGAGTACCTTTTCCTGCCAGCGCCTGCCCGACCTGAAACGGGTGGTCTGCCTCGATGCCGACCGCGCCCTGACCGGTATGCTGAGCTGGCCCCAGTTGCTGACCCATGCCGACGAGATCTCCGCCGAGCATCTGGCCGAGGTGCAGGCCACGTTGCAGTTCGATGACCCGATCAATATCCAGTACACCTCGGGCACCACCGGCGCGCCCAAGGGCGCGACGCTCTCGCACCACAACATCCTTAACAACGGCTTCTTTGTGGCGCGCACCATGAACCTTTCCGAGGCCGACCGTATGGTGATCCCGGTGCCGCTCTATCACTGCTTTGGTATGGTGATGGGCAACCTGGGCTGCGTGACCCATGGTGCCACCATGATCTATCCGGGTGATGGCTTCGAACCCGAGGCCACCCTGCATGCCGTCGCCGAGGAAAGAGCCACCACCCTCTACGGCGTACCCACCATGTTCATCGCCGAACTCGAGCACCCCGAGTTCGACAACTTCGATCTTTCCACCCTGCGCACCGGTATCATGGCCGGCTCTATCTGCCCCATCGAGGTGATGCGCAAGGTGATCGACAAGATGCACATGCAGGACGTGACCATCTGCTACGGCATGACCGAGACCAGCCCGGTGAGCTTCCAGACCCAGACCGATGCCCCGCTGGAGAAGCGAGTGACCACGGTGGGCACTATCCACCCCCATCTGGAGGTCAAGCTGGTCAGCCCGGAGACCGGCGCCGTGGTGCCCCGCGGCGAGACCGGCGAGTTGTGTACCCGCGGCTACAGCGTGATGCTGGGCTACTGGAACAATCAGGAGGCCACCGACAAGGCGATCGACAAGGCCGGCTGGATGCATACCGGCGACCTGGCCACCATGGATGACGAGGGCTACGTGGCGATCGTCGGGCGCATCAAGGACATGATCATCCGCGGCGGCGAGAACATCTACCCCCGCGAGATCGAGGACTTCCTCTATACCCACCCGGCCATCTCCGACGTCCAGGTCATCGGCGTGCCCGACGAGAAGTACGGCGAAGAGGTGATGGCCTGGGTCAAGCTCAGCGAAGGCGAGAGCCTCGACGAGGAAAGCCTCAAGGCCTTCTGCAAGGGCCAGATCGCCCATTACAAGGTGCCGCGCTACGTGAAGTTCGTCGATGAATTCCCGATGACCGTCACCGGCAAGATCCAGAAGTTCAAGATGCGCGAGGAAGCCACCCACGAACTCGGCTTGAAGTAAGCGCCGAGCGCCGAGCGGGATGATGCCGGTATCGGATCAGGCGTCAATGAGAAACCCCACCAGGTGTCGAGTCCGGTGGGGTTTCCCGTCACTGCACGGCTGGGCGCTCGGTGCTTGTAGCTAGGCGCTGCCCGAAGGGCCTACAGCCCTTTGGGCGCGAAGATCCCCGGGGCGTTGCGCCAGTAGCCCTTGATGTCCATGCCGAAGCCGAAGACATAGCGGTCGGCCACCTCCAGGCTACAGTAGTCGGCCTTGAGCCCCGGCACGGCCTTGCGCTCGTGCTGCTTGTCCACCAGTACGGCGGTGGCGACGCTGGCCGCTCCCGCCTCGCGGCAGTAATCGAGGATGGCGGCAAGCGTTGCTCCCTCATCGAGAATGTCATCGACGATCACCACATGGCGCCCGGCCATCGGGATCTCCGGGGAGACACGCCAGAACAGCTCACCGCCCCGCAGACCACCCCGATAGCGGGTCGCGTGGAGATAGTCGACCTCCAGCGGAAAGCCCAGACGTGTCAGCAGGTGCCCGGTGGTGAACAGACCACCATTCATCACGCAATAGAAGACCGGCAGTTTGTCACCCAGATCACGAGTGATCGCCCCGGCCATGCGATCCAGGGCCCGCTCCACCGCCTGCGGATCGATCAGGCAGTCGGCATTCTCCATGAGCTCGCGCATGTCGGCCAGGGAGGTCTGAGGGTCGGCATCGAGTTTGGGCATCGGTTCGGCTCGTTGTCGTTCCAGGGAGAGGGGAATCCATCGAGACAGGGCGACGGTCAGGTCACGGCCATGGCCTCGAGTCGGGCATGCGCCCGCCTCCAGCGCGGCAGGGCCGCCAGGGCCTCGAGCTCCGGGCGTGCCCGCCCATAGCGCAGTCTGGCCGGACGGGCTGCATCACGCGCCTCACAGGCCTCGAGTACCTCTAGCGCCGCACGGCGGTCGTTACAGACCAGCAGCATGTCGCAGCCGGCGTCGAGCGCTCGACGGGCACGCTCGGCAGGCGATCCCGCCGAGCAGGCGCCCGCCATGCTCAGGTCATCGGAGAAGATCGTGCCCTTGAAGCCCAGCGTCTCGCGGAGCATGCCGAGCCAGGCAGGCGAGAAGCCGGCAGGACGATGGTCGAAGGCTGGATAGACCACATGGGCCGGCATCATGCCCCCGAGCCGAGGCGCCAGGGCCTTGAACGGCACCAGGTCATGGGCGCGCAGGGTGTCGAGGGAACGCTCGTCCACCGGCAGCTCGAGATGGGAATCGGCGGCCACGCCACCGTGCCCCGGGAAATGCTTGCCCACTGCCGCCATGCCGGCCTCGTGCAGGCCATCGATGAAGGCGGCTCCCAGGGCGGCGACCTCTTCCGGCAAGGCGGAGAAGCTGCGATCACCGATCACCGAGGAGTGCCCGGCATCGACATCCAGCACCGGCGCGAGACTCAGGTCCAGTCCGCAGGCCGCCATCTCCATGCCGAGCAGCCAACCGGCATCGCGACACAGACGGAGGGTCGCCTCGGGGGCGTCGGCGTACTCCCGGCCGAGCCGGCCCATGGCCGGCAGGCGCGTGACTCCCTGCACTAGACGTTGGACGCGTCCGCCCTCCTGATCGATGGCGATCAGCAATTCCGGGCGCTCCTGGCGAATTGCGTCACACAGCCCACGTACCTGGCAGGCTTCTTCGACGTTGCGGGCGAACAGGATGACCCCCCCGACCGCCGGTTGCCGCAGCAGGCGGCGCTCCGCCCTCGTGAGTCGAGGGCCTTCCAGATCCAGCATCACCGGTCCGAGCGTCCGAGTCATGGTAGCGCTCCGCTCCTGACTGAGAAAGGACGCCGATTCTAGACCAAAGCCCGCGTCCGCAACAGCCCGAGGGCGTCTCACGACATGGCAAGCTTTCACCCGCCTGGCCCGATAGAATGGCGTCACCATTCCCGATCGGACAGGAGTCTTCCCTTGCTTGTCGACCTTCCCCCTCCCTTGCTCTGGACGCTGGCCACCGTGCTGGGCCTGTGCCTGGGCAGTTTCCTGAACGTGGTCATCACGCGACTGCCGGTGATGCTCATGCAGGCTTGGCGGTCGGAGGCCCGCGCCGCCCTGGAATTGGAAGAGGAAGCCCCCCCTCGCTTCAACCTGGTGACCCCCCGCTCGATCTGCCCGCGCTGCGAGGCCCCCATCGCCTGGCACGACAACATCCCCGTGCTGGGCTGGCTCAAGCGGCGCGGTCGCTGCGCCACCTGTGGGGGTCACATCAGCCCCCAGTACCCACTGGTGGAACTCGCCGGCGGGGCGCTGACCCTGGCCGTCCTGGGGTTGTACGGCGCCACGCTCCAAGGTGTGTTCATCCTCGGCGCCTGCCTGACGCTGCTGGCCATGGCGGTGATTGACCTGCGCACCCAGTTGCTCCCGGACCTGCTCACCCTGCCCCTGCTCTGGGCGGGCCTTCTCTACCAACTGCTCTTCCAGCCGCTGATGCTGCCGGATGCCGTGATCGGCGCGATCGTCGGCTATCTTGCCCTGTGGAGCTTCTACTGGCTATTCAAGTTGGTCACCGGCAAGGAAGGGATGGGATACGGCGACTTCAAGTTGTTGGCCGCGCTGGGCGCCTGGGTGGGCTGGCAGTATCTGCCCTTGATCCTGATCCTCTCGGCCGGCGCCGGGGCGGTCATCGGCCTGCTCCTCCAGGTCGCCCTTCCCCGGCTACGCGGCGTCCCCCTGCCCTTCGGTCCCTGGCTCGCCATGGCCGGCTGGCTGGCCCTGCTGGTCGGGGAGCCGCTGATGGCCTCCTACCTGACCCTCATCCCTTGACCAGGAGACTCCCATGATCATCGGCGTGACAGGCGGTATCGCTTCCGGCAAGTCGACCGTGGCCAGGGCCTTCGAGCGACTCGGCATTCCCTGGGTGGATGCCGACGACGTGGCCCGGGAAGTGGTCGAGCCCGGCGAGCCGGCGCTCGCGGCCATCGCCGCGCGCCATGGCCCACGAGTACTTCAGGCGGACGGACGGCTCGACCGGCGCGCGCTGCGCGAGATCGTCTTCGCCGACGAGACCGAGCGCCGCTGGCTGGAATCGGTCACCCACCCCCGAATCCGCGAGCGCCTGACCGAACGCCTGGCGCAGCTTGCCGCGGGCGAGGCGCCCTATGTGCTGCTCGTCTCCCCCCTGCTGTTCGAATCGGGGCAGTCACGGCTGGTCGACCGCACCCTGGTCATCGACGTGCCCGAAGCGCTCCAGATCGCCCGTACGGCGAGCCGGGACGATGTCGACGAACACCAGGCACGGGCCATCGTGGCCGCCCAGATGCCTCGCGCCGAACGGCTGTCTCGCGCCGACGACGTGCTTGACAACAGCGAAGGCGAGGCCGCCCTGGCCGACCGGGTCGCCGAGTTGGACCGGCGCTACCGACGGCTCGACGGATTGCCTCACGAGCCATGATTCGTCATCCTTTCTTCACTTCCATGAGATTCATAAAGGCACGCGTCCCCATGAGCCACGCCACGCAAACCCGCCCCCTGGAAATCGCCTGTCCGCAGTGTCGCAAGACCGTGACATGGACCGACGACAACCCCTTTCGCCCGTTCTGCAGCAAGCGCTGCCGGTTGCTGGACCTGGGCGCTTGGGCCGACGGCTCACACCGCATTGCCGGTGAGCCCGCCATGGACGAGACTGATCTCGACGCCCTGCTGGCACGCGCCGACCGTGATGGCGAGCCAGCATGAGCTCTCCCTCCCGAGCGCCTGAATACCGGCTGCTGGCGGAGCTCGAAAGCACCTTCGACCGGCTCATCGAGCAGGTCGAGGTCTTGGTCGAGACCTGGGAAAGCGGGGATCATGCAGCCTGGGCCTTCGGCCAGATCGACGCGGACAGCCACTGGCTGCGCCAGGCACTGCTGGATGTCTGGTACGAGGACGGTCAGGATGGGCGCATCACGCGCAGCCATATCGGGTTGGTGGCCGCCACGCCCTTGGTGCTCGAGAAGGTCGAAGCCGTGAATGCGGCCAAGGAGGCCTTCGCGGCGCTACTCGCCGGGATTCGGCGCGACCAACCGGCGCTGCTTCCGGAGATCAAGGCATCACTTCCCTTCCGCCACCCGGTGCTGCATGACCACTTGCAGGGGTCGGGACTGGCGCGCCTGCACCTCAAGCAGTGCTGGCGGTCCATCCCGCTGGCGGAGGCACCGGTGGCGCGGGTGCGCCTTGCCTGGTATGCCAGCGGTCGGTCCATCAAGCGCTTGACGGTACGAGACGCCGAGCAGAAGCTGCTGACCCTGGACACCGACGCCCCCCACGTCCGTCTCCAGCTGCGCCGGCTGGCCGGCCTCCCTGACAGCGAGCCCCTGGCCCAAGTCCAGCGCCAGGCTCCGCTGATGCGGGCCAACCTCTTCTATCGCGAGCCGCTGGCAGACGGGCGCACCCGACGGGCCATGAACGTCGCCCTGCCCCTGTTCCTGCCCTCGACGAATGGCCGGCTTCCGGATCACAACCTGCCACCGGCACGTCCCCCCGAGACCCGGTTACGGGCGCGCCGGCGCGACGAGCGGCTGGAGGAGACCGCGTTCCTGCCCAGCCTGAGGGTCTATCGCTACCGTCGCTAGAGGGTCAGGTCAGGCAATCCGTCCGAGGGTTTTTAATGTCTGCAGGAGATGGCTGACGCTTTCGGCCGGTTGCGCATACTCTTGCATCAGCGCTTCCAGACGCTCCTCGAAGGCCTGTTGCCGGCACGGGGCGTCTTGCTGCTGCGCCTCAAGGGAACGGACGGGCGGGCCAGTGGGAATATCCCGACGCTTCTCGGGGCTTTCGAGTTCGCGTAGCGCATCGGCAAAAGCGTCATCCAGTTCTCGGAACTTGCGCAACTTCTCACGCTCATCCATGGGCTTTCGTGAATTCTGCTGTTTCATGCGTTACCTGTGATCCAGATGATGTCGGCCAAGGATAGGGGGAAATGCCGACATCCACGCGGAGTCCAATAATCAGTATACCGCCTGACATGCCGTAAATCACCTGTCACCCCGCGTGGGTAGCAGTGACCAGGCAAAACGGCGACGCCGCCCGCAGGCGGCGCCGATGCGTCCTTTACCGATCGGTGCCAGGTATCACTCCTCGACCCGCACCAGCCAGGACTCGACGGTGTCGGCACCGAACTCGTCCTTCCAGGCCTTCAAGGTCTTCTGATTACCGCCACGGGTTTCGACGACCTCACCGGTATTGGGGTTCTTGTAGATCTTCAACTTGCGCTTGCGACGCCCGGTACTGGTGGTCGACGCCGCACTCTTGGGCGCAGCAGCGGCCGGCTGGGGGTTCAGCAACTCGATCACATCGGCCGCACTCTTGTCGAATTCGCGCATCAGCGCTTCCAGCCTGTCCTTGAATTCGAGTTCGGCCTTGAGCCGGTCGTCATTCTGCAATTTTTCCAACTCGGATTGGAGTTGCTTGAGTTGCTGTTCCTTCTGCATGTAATTGCTGAGCATGGAGGACATGGGGCACTTCCTTTCTTGAACATGGATAATCGGGATGCCCCGGCATTATTACCGTTGCCCACTCGTTTCGCAACATATGAAACAGGCCGAGTTCTTTAACGGCACAATAACCCGACTGCTGTTCGAGCACTATAGCCGTCAATAGAAACACCCCACTCTTCCGTTAACCCGCCTCTCCCCTATCGCGGCATAACGGGATCCTGGACACACGAGCTAATGCGAAATACTGTCAAACCGTCGGTGCCGGCAAGGAGAAGCATCATGAGGAACCATGAAACTTCATGCGGCCTATAAACAAACACCGCCCCGAAGGGCGGTGCTCGCGGGTTACCGACGTCGTGCGGACGTGGTCCGTCAGACTCAGTCCTGCCCCATCTGCTGCTTAATCAGGTCGCCGATGGTGGTCGGGCCACCGCCCTCGACATCCTGCTCGCGCAGCTTGCTCATGCTGCGACGGGTATCATCCTGATCCTTGGCCTTGACGGACAGGGCGATCTGGCGATTCTTACGATCGACCCCGATGATACGGGCCTCGACGCTGTCGCCGATGCTCAGCACGTTGCGGGCATCCTCGACACGGTCGGCGCTGATCTCGGATGCCTTCAGCACGGCGACGACATCGGTGGCCAGCTCGACCTGGGCTTCCTTGGCATCGACGTCGACCACGCGACCGGTGACGATGGAGCCCTTGTCGTTGACGGCCAGGAACTCGGAGACCGGATCGGTATCGAGCTGCTTGATGCCCAGCGAGATGCGCTCACGCTCCGGGTCGATGGAGAGAATGACGGCTTCCACCTCGTCGCCTTTCTTGAACTGGCGAACGGCCTCTTCACCCCCGTCGGTCCAGGAGATGTCGGACAGGTGGACCAGCCCGTCGATGCCACCCTCGAGACCGATGAAGATACCGAAGTCGGTGATCGACTTGATGGTACCGGACACCCGGTCGCCCTTGTTGTAGCGGGCGTTGAAGGTCTCCCAGGGATTCGCGGTGCACTGTTTGATACCCAGCGAGATACGGCGACGCTCCTCGTCAATATCCAATACCATGACGTCCACGTCATCGCCGACCTGGACGACCTTGGACGGATGGATATTCTTGTTGGTCCAGTCCATCTCGGAGACGTGAACCAGGCCCTCGACCCCCTCTTCCAGTTCGGCGAAGCAGCCGTAGTCGGTGAGGTTGGTGACCGTAGCGTGGACCTTGGTGCCTTCCGGATAACGATCCTTGATGTTGACCCACGGATCCTCGCCCAGCTGCTTCAGGCCCAGGGAGACGCGGTTGCGCTCACGGTCGAACTTGAGCACCTTGACGGTGATCTCGTCACCCACGGCCACGATCTCGCTGGGATGCTTGATGCGCTTCCAGGCCATGTCGGTGATGTGCAGCAGGCCATCGACGCCACCCAGGTCGACGAAGGCACCGTAGTCGGTGAGGTTCTTGACGATACCGACGATCTGCTGGCCTTCCTGCAACGTGGCAAGGAGGGCCTCACGCTCGGCGCTGTTCTCGGCCTCGAGCACGGCGCGGCGAGACACCACCACGTTGTTGCGCTTCGGGTCGAGCTTGATGACCTTGAAGTCGAGTTCCTTGTTCTCGAGGTGGGTCGTGTCGCGCACCGGGCGCACATCCACCAGGGACCCCGGCAGGAAGGCACGGATGGAATCCACGTCGACGGTGAAGCCGCCCTTGACCTTGCCGTTGATCACGCCCTTGACGATCTCTTCCTTCTCGAAGGCCGCCTCCAGCACCTTCCACGCCTCGGCGCGCTTGGCCTTCTCGCGCGACAGGCGCGTCTCGCCGAAACCGTCCTCGACGGCCTCCAGGGCGACGTGGACTTCGTCGCCGACGGCGATGGTCAGTTCGCCGTTCTCGTCGCGGAACTGGGCCGCGGGGATCTGCCCCTCGGACTTCAGGCCGGCATTGACGGTGACCCAGTCACCCTCGATATCGACGACGGTGGCCGGAACGATGGCGCCCGGCTCCATGTTGATGTCCTGGAGTGACTGTTCAAACAGTTCAGCAAAGCTTTCGCTCATGATGTTCCTACGTGATCAACGTTGTGTGCGGCAGGACCGCTTCTCCGCACCACCAGCGAGTGCGGGCCATTCCAGACAGCCCCCGGGGATGTTGGCGCTGGTTCGACCTGACCTGGCTCACGGGAAACGGGGTGCCTGATCACGTCATCACATCTGGCCGGGGGCTCCGCAAGGGAGTTCAGGTGGCGGTTGCCAGACCCCGTTCGGTCAGCAGATCCGTCAGCCGATTCACCACTTCCGGTATCGTCAGGCTCGTGGTGTCCAGCTCGACCGCATCATCGGCCGGTACGAGCGGGGCCACGCTGCGCTGCATGTCGCGTGCATCGCGTGCCTGAATCTCCTTTAGAAGACTCGATAGACTAGCATCCACCCCGGCCTCCCGCAACTGCAGGTGGCGCCGCCGGGCGCGCTCCTCGGCGCTGGCCGTCAGGAACACCTTGAGGGGTGCCTCGGGGAACACCACGGTGCCCATGTCGCGACCGTCGGCCACCAGACCAGGAGACTTCCGGAAGTCGCGCTGGCGCTTGAGCAGCGCCTCGCGCACCGCCGGCAGCGCGGCCACCCGCGAGGCGGCATCCCCGATCTGTTCGGTGCGAATGGTCGTGGTGGCATCCTCGCCCTCGAGCAGCACCCGGGTGGCCTCCGACTCGGCCACGAAGGCCACGTCAAGCTCGGCGGCTACCTCGGCCACCCGCGCTTCATCGTCCAGCGCCACCTCGTGCTTGACCGCGGCCAGCGCGGTCAGCCGATACAGGGCACCGCTGTCCAGCAGGTGCCAGCCCAGGCGATCGGCCACCAGCCGACTGATGGTGCCCTTGCCGGCCCCGCCAGGGCCATCGATGGTCAGCACCGGGACGGCAGCCATCCTGCTCATGACACCTCCTGCGCTTCCTCGAGGACGAGGCCGACCCGGCGCGCCAGATCGATGAATCCGGGGAAGGAGGTGGCCACATTGGCGCAGTCATCGATGATGATCTCGCTGGACGCCCTGAGAGCGGCGATGGCGAAGGCCATGGCAATACGGTGATCCCCCAGGCTGTCGATATGGCCGCCGCCGTAGTTCGGGCCATCCTCCGGCCCTCCCCCGACGATGTCGATGCCGTCCTCGTGCAGGCGGTTCTCGACACCCAGCACGGTGAGGCCGTTGGCCATGGCCTGCAGCCGGTCGGATTCCTTAACGCGCAGCTCACCGGCGCCGCGCAGACGCGTCACGCCCTCGGCATTGGCCGCGGCGACGAACAACGCCGGGAACTCGTCGATGGCCAGCGGCACCTGCTCCACCGGAATATCGATGCCCTTGAGCGGCGCGTAGCGAATGTGCAGGTCGGCCACCGGCTCGCCGCCCACCTCGCGCTGGTTCTCCAGGTGCAGGTCGGCGCCCATCAATTGGAGGATATTGATCACGCCGATCCGGGTGGGATTGATGCCGACATGCTCCAGCACCAGGTCCGACCCCGGGGATATCGCCGCGGCCACCAGGAAGAAAGTGGCCGACGAGATATCCGAGGGCACATCGATGGGCGCGGCGATAAGCTTGCCCCCACCGGTGAGCCAGCAAGTGTTGCCATCCCGCTGCACCGCATAGCCGAAGCCGGCCAGCATGCGCTCGGTATGGTCGCGGGTCGGCGCCGGTTCGCGCACTCGAGTCTCGCCCTCGGCATAGAGCCCGGCGAGCAGCAGGCAGGACTTCACCTGGGCACTGGCCATGGGCATGTCATAGGCGATGCCGGTGAGCCGTTGGCCGCCCTTGATCTTGAGCGGCGGACGGCCCCCCTCGGCGGTCTCGATCACCGCGCCCATCTCGCGCAGCGGGTCGGCCACCCGGCCCATGGGCCGCTTGGTCAGGGAGGCGTCGCCGGTCAGCTCGGTGTCGAAGGCCTGACCGGCCAGCAGCCCGGCGAACAGCCGCATGGCGGTGCCGGCGTTACCCACGTAGAGCGGGCCGCTCGGGGCCTTCAGGCCACGCATACCCACCCCGTGGATGGTGACGCGTCCCTGGTGAGGCCCCTCGATGGCCACGCCCATCTCGCGGAAGGCCTGCAGGGTCGCCAGGCTGTCCTCGCCCTCAAGAAAGCCCTTCACCTCGGTCACCCCCTCGGCCAGGGCGCCGAGCATGATGGAGCGGTGAGAAATTGACTTGTCGCCGGGCACGCGAATGCGCCCGCTCACGCCGCCGCCGGGGCTGACCCGGTAGCGCAGGTTGCCGTGTGGTTGCATCTGGTATTCCGCCTGATAACTGGTCTGGTTCAGCAGCGATTCGAAATAGTGTCGCGCATGGCTGGCCCGGTCGAAGGTCGCCAGCATGGCATCGGTGTCACCGGCCTCCACGGCGCGCCTAAGGCGCGCCACCCCGCCCTCGAAGTCATCCAGTGCCTCGAGGACCGCGTCACGGTTGGCGATGAAGATGTCACGCCACATCACCGGGTCGCTGCCGGCGATGCGGGTAAAGTCGCGAAAGCCGCCGGCGGCATAGCGGAAGATCTCCAGGCGCTCGTCCTGGCGCGCCAGGGTATCGACCAGCGAGAAGGCCAGCAGGTGCGGCAGATGACTGGTCCGCGCCAGCACCTGATCGTGGCGCTCGATCTCCATTTCCAGCACCTCGGCGCCCGTGGCGACCCACAGTGCCCGCACCCGGGCCAGGGCGTCGGGATCGGTGTCCGCCTGAGGGGTCAGGATCACCTTGTGTCCCACGTAGAGCTCGGCGTTGGCCGCGGCCACTCCGCTCTTCTCGGAACCGGCGATGGGATGGCCGAGCACCAGGTTGGTGGGCATCCGCCCGAAGGCGGAGCGGGCCGCCTCGCGAAGGGTCGCCTTGGTGCTACCGACATCGGTGATCACCACACCGGGCGCGGCCCGCTCGAGCCACCCCGCCAGCTCGTCCATGACGCCGCGCATGGCCAGCACCGGGACGGCGAGCACGATCAGCGAGCACCCCTCGACCAGGGGGGCCAGCCGAGTGCCACCACGCTCGATCAGGCCCATGGCGATGCCGCGCTCGATCTCGCCGGCGTCCGGGTCACAGGCGACGATCTCTCGGCCCTCGCCGGCGAAGCCGGAGCGACGCAGTGCCGCGGCCAGGGACCCGCCGATCAACCCCAGGCCAACGATCAGGATACGGGACTCCTCGATGCGCATGCCTAGAGCACACCCACCGGGTAGGAACCCAGCACCTTCACCTCGGCGGCGCGCAACTTGACCTCCTCGAGTACCGCCGCCACACGCGGCTCGTCGTGGTGTCCCTTGAAATCGATGAAGAAGACATAGTTCCATACGCCGCTGCGCGATGGCCGCGTCTCCAGGCGCGTCATGTCGATCTGATGACGGTGGAAGGGCTCCAGTAGCTCATGCAGGGCACCGGGCTGGTTGCGCATCGCCACCACGATTGAGGTCTTATCCTCGCCGGACATCGGGACGTCCTGGTGGCCGATGATCAAGAAGCGCGTGGAGTTGTCGGGACGATCCTCGATCTTCTCCGCGAGCCGGGTCAGGCCATAGAGCTTGGCGGCCATGTCCCCGGCGATGGCGGCACTGTGCCACTCGGTCTTGACCAGGCGCGCCGCCTCGGCATTGGACGAGACCGGCACCCGCTCGGCATGGGGGAAGTGAGCGTCGAGCCACTTCCGACACTGAGCGAAGGACTGCGGATGGGAGTAGATCCGCGACACCTTGTCCCGGCGAGTGGTCTCGCTCATCAGCAGGTGATGGTGGATGCGCAGCACCACCTCACCGCAGATCCTGAGCCCGGAGTCCATGAAGGAGTCCAGGGTGTGGTTGACGACGCCCTCGGTGGAATTCTCCACCGGCACCACGCCATAGTTGACGGCGCCGGCCTCGACCTCGCGGAACACCTCGTCGATGGCCGCCATGGGCAGGCTGATGGCGCTCTCGCCGAAGTGCTTGAGCGCGGCCTGTTGAGTGAAGGTGCCTTCCGGCCCCAGGTAGGCGACCTTGATCGGCTGCTCCAGCGCCAGGCAGGCGGACATGATCTCCCGGAACAGGCGGGCGATCTCCTCGCTGTCCAGCGGCCCCTTGTTCAGCGCCATGATCCGGCGAAGTACCTGAGCCTCACGCTCGGGGCGATAGAAGATCGTCCCAGGGTCCTCGGCCAGCTTGACATGCGCCACCTGCTGGGCGCAGGCCGCCCGCTCGTTGATCAGGCGCAGGATCTCGCTGTCCAGGCTGTCGATGCGCTCGCGCAGCGCCTCGAGATCGATGGGGGTGTCGTCGGTCATGAATTATCCCTTGCGCTTCTCGAAATCGGCCATGAAGTCGACCAGAGCCTCGACCGCGGCCTCGGGAACGGCGTTGTAGAGGCTGGCCCGCATGCCCCCGACGCTGCGATGTCCCTTGAGGTTGAGCAGACCGGCCGCCTCGGCCTCCTCCAGGAAGGGCTCGTCCAGGCGGTCGTCGGCCAGCACGAAGGGGATATTCATCCGTGAACGATTGCGCCGGGCGATCGGGTTGGCGTAGAAGTCGCTTGCGTCGATGGCCGCGTAGAGCGTCTCGGCCTTGCGGCGGTTGATGGCGTCCATGGCCGCCAGGCCACCGATGTCATTCTTGAGCCACTGGAAGACCAGGCCGGCCAGGTACCAGCTGTAGGTGGCCGGGGTATTGACCATGGAGCCGGCCTCGGCCAGCGTCTTGTAGCCGAGCAGGCTGGGCATGTCGGCGCGGGCGCGGTCGAGCAGGTCCTCGCGGACGATCACCACCACGAGGCCGGCCGGGCCGATGTTCTTCTGGGCACCGGCGTAGATCACGCCGAACTTCGAGACATCCAGCGCACCGGAGAGGATGCTGGAGGACATGTCACAGACCAGCGGCACCTCGCGACCGTCGGGTTGCACCGCCTCGGGAACATAGTCGAACGCCAGGCCGCCGATGGTCTCGTTGGCGGTGTAGTGGAGGTAGGCGGCATCGTCGCTCAGCACGATGTCCGACTGACGGGGCACTTCGGTATGGCCGCTGGCCTCGCTGGACGCCGCGACCGGGGCCCCGCCGAACAGGTGCCGGGCCTCGGCCATGGCCTTCTTGCCCCAGATGCCGGTATACAGGAAATTGGCGCTTCCGCCGTGGCCCAGCAGGTTGTACGGCACCGCGGCGAACTGCAGGCTGGCCCCGCCCTGGGTGAACAGCACCCGATAGTTGTCGGGAATGGCCAGCAGCTCCCGCAGGTCGGCCTCGGCCTGCTCGGCGATGGCAACGAAGTCCTCGCCGCGATGGCTCATCTCCATCACCGAAAGGCCGCGGCCGTGGTAGTCCAGCAGTTCATCCCGGGCCCGCTCCAGCACCGCCGTGGGCAGCGCCGCCGGTCCGGCGCAGAAGTTATAGCGACGGTGAATGGGGGACTGTCCCCCATTGCCCTTATTCCCCATCTCGCTCCCCTTCTTTACCTTCAACATCGAAATGGGGATCTGTCCCCGATTCCGAGGCGTCGCCCGGCGAGGCGTCGCCCGGCGAGGCGTCGCCCGGCTCGTCGATGCGCACGGTCTTGACCAGCGTTTCGTCATTGCCCAGGCGGATCAGCATCACGCCCTGGGTGTTGCGCGAGGTGATCGAGACCTCGTCGACCCGGGTACGCACGAGGGTGCCGCGATCGGTGATCAGCATCATCTCGTCGGTAGAGTAGACCTGCATGGCGGCGACCAGGGCGCCGTTGCGATCGCTGGTCTGCATGGCGATTACGCCCTGGCCACCGCGCCCACGCAGCGGGAACTCCTCGAGGCGAGTGCGCTTGCCGTAGCCGTTCTCACTGGCGGTGAGGATATAGATCTGGCCACCGTTGCCATTCTCGACGGTTGCGCCTTGCTCGGCCTCGGCCCCGACGTCGGCCTCGGCATCGATCTGCTGGCTCTGAGGGATGATCAGGCTGATCACCTCGGCACCGCCCAGCAGCTTCATGCCGCGCACGCCACGGGCGGTACGGCCCATGGCCCGCACCGTGGTTTCCTCGAAGCGGATCGCCTTGCCGTTGGAGGAGAGCAGCATGACATGGTCGCTGCCCGTAGTGATGGCCGCTCCCACCAGGCGGTCATCCTCCTCCAACTCGATGGCGATCAGGCCCACGCTGCGCGGCCGCGAGAACTGCTCGAGGCTAGTGCGCTTGACGGTGCCCCGGGCCGTAGCGAAGAAGATGTAGCTCGACGGGTCGTAGTCGCGCACCGGCAGGATGGCGTTGATGGCCTCGCCCTCGTCCAGCGGCAACAAGTTGACCAGCGGCTTGCCCCGCGAGCCACGACTGGCCGCGGGCATCTCGTAGACCTTCAGCCAGTAGACCTTGCCGCGATTGGAGAACAGCAGCACGGTATCATGGGTCGAGGCCACCAGCAGATGCTCGATGACGTCCTCGTTCTTCATGGCCGTGGCGGACTTGCCGCGCCCGCCGCGTCGCTGGGCCTGGTAGTCGGAGAGCGGCTGGGTCTTGGCGTAGCCGGAGCGGGACACGGTGACCACCATGTCCTCCTCGGCGATCAGGTCCTCGAGGCGCAGATCCAGATGGCTAGCCTGAATCTCGGTCTTGCGCGGATTGCCGAACTGGTCGCGCACCGCAACGAGCTCCTCGCGGATCACCTCGAGCAGGCGATCGGCGGAGGCCAGGATCGCGGTAAGTTCGGCGATCCTCTCGAGGATCGACAGGTACTCGTCGAGCAGCTTCTCGGTTTCCAGCCCGGTCAGGCGGTGCAGGCGTAACTCGAGGATCGCCTGGGCCTGGGCCGCGGACAGGCGGTACTCGCTGCCGGTGGGGTTCAGCCCGAAGCCCTCTTCCAGTTCCTCCGGCTTGCAGGAGGTGGCACCGGCCCGCTCGAGCATGCCGGTGACCTGCCCCGGCTGCCAGGCCCGCGCCAGCAGCTTCTCCTTGGCCGCAGCGGCGTTCGGCGAGGCCTTGATCAGCTCGATCACCGCATCGATGTTGGAGATGGCGACGGCCAAGCCCTCGAGAATATGGCCACGCTCGCGGGCCTTCTTGAGCTCGAAGAGGGTGCGCCGGGTGACCACCTCGCGACGGTGGCGGATGAAGGCCTCGAGCACCTCCTTGAGATTCAGGGTGCGCGGCTGACCATCCTCGAGAGCGACCATGTTGATGCCGAAGACGTTCTGCAGCTGAGTCTGGGCGAAGAGGTTATTGACCACGACCTCGCCGGACTCGCTGCGTTTGACCTCGATGACGACCCGCAGACCATCCTTGTCGGACTCGTCGCGCAATTCGGCGATACCGTCGACTTTCTTGTCCTTGACCAGCTCGGCAATCTTCTCGATCAACCGGGCCTTGTTCACCTGGTAGGGCAGCTCGGTGACGATGATGTGATCGCGGCCCGTCTTGTCGTCATGCTCGATGGTGTGGCGGGCGCGTACGTAGATGCGCCCGCGGCCGGTACGGTAGGCCTCGAGGATGCCGGCGCGGCCGTTGATGATGCCGCCGGTCGGGAAGTCCGGCCCGGGGATGTAGGCCATCAGGTCATCGATCGACAGGGTGTAGTCGTCGATCAGCGCCAGGCAGCCGTCGATCACCTCCGCCATGTTGTGGGGCGGGATATTGGTCGCCATGCCCACGGCGATGCCCGAGGAGCCATTGATCAGCAGGTTCGGCACCCGGGTGGGCAGCACGTCGGGAATGCGCTCGGTACCGTCGTAGTTGTCGACCCAGTCGACGGTGTCCTTCTCGAGGTCGGCCAGCAGCTCGTGGGCGAGCCGGGCCATGCGCACCTCGGTATAACGCATGGCGGCGGCGTTGTCGCCGTCGATGGAGCCGAAGTTGCCCTGGCCATCGATCAGCACGTGGCGCATGGAGAAGTCCTGGGCCATGCGCACGATGGTGTCGTAGACGGCGCTGTCGCCGTGGGGGTGATACTTACCGATGACATCGCCGACCACACGGGCGGACTTCTTGTAGGGCTTGTTCCAGTCGTTGCCGAGTTCATGCATGGCGAACAGCACCCGGCGGTGGACGGGCTTCAAGCCATCGCGCACGTCGGGCAGCGCACGGCCAATGATCACGCTCATCGCGTAATCGAGGTACGACTGCTTGAGCTCGTCCTCGATATTGACTGGCAGAATCTCTCTGGCGATGTCACCCATGGGTCGTCGAATCCTTTGCACTGCAACAGGTTGGCGCGTCACGTGGCCGTGACATGGCGCGCAATAACAGCGTCACATCATACCACTCCGGACGCGGCAAAGGCAGCGGGCCCTGCCATCATCCCGCGTTCCCTACCCCCGCGGGGCGGCATCCCGTGCCGCGTGACCGGGGAACGCCGACCTTCCGGGGAATGGCCTGTGTAACGGATGCAGGGCATTCCAAGGCAGCCGCCCCGCGATGAAAACAATAGTTTTCATCGCGGGGCGGGATCATCGCTGGCAGCCCCGCTTCCCATTGGCCATAATGTGCCTCTTTTTCTTGCGGGAAATGCTTCATGTGGTTCAAGCACTTGCATCTCTATCGCCTGCATGGCGCTCCGGAACTGGACGCCGCGACCCTGGAAGAGGCCCTGGGCGAGCAGGCCTTTCGTCCCCTCGGTGGCAGCGAGGCGAGGCGCCTTGGCTGGTGCGCTCCTGCGGGGCGCGCCGGCACCCAGCTGTTGCATGAGCTTCAGGGGCAGCGCCTGATGACGGCGCTTCGTCAGGAGCGCATCCTGCCGGCCTCGGTGGTGCGAGAGGAGGTCGAGGAGCGCAGCGAGGCTATCGAGAGCGCCGAGGGTCGCAAGCTGCGCCGTCAGGAGAAGCTCGCCATCAAGGAACAGGTCTTCGAGGAGCTGCTGCCCCGCGCCTTCGTGCGCAGCCAGAAAGTCGATCTCTGGTGGGACCGCCGGCGTTCGCTGATCGCCGTGAACACCAGTAGCCGCAAGCGGGCCGAGGAGGTTCTCGACCTGTTGCGCGAGACCCTGGGCAGCCTCAAGGTGACGCCGCTGGCCAGCCAGACCCTGCCCATGCGGGCCATGACCGCCTGGCTCGGCGACGCGGGCTCGCGTCCCGGCGATCTGGCACTGGGCGACCAGGTCGAGCTCAAGGCCAAGGGCGATGATGGCGTGCTACGCGCACGCCAGGTGGACCTCGACAGTGACGAGATCCAGCAGCTCCTCGAGGGGGGTCGCCAGGCCAGCAAGCTGGCCCTGGCGATCGATGGCCGGCTAAGCTTCGTGCTGCATGATGACCTCGCCATCAAGTCGCTGCGCTTCGACGATGCCTTGATCGACGAGGCGTCCCAGGCCGACGATGGCGACGATGCCCTGGTGCGCCTGGAAACGGATTTCATTCTGATGACACAGGCACTGGCCGACAATATCGAGCGACTGCTCGAGTGGCTCGGCGGGGAGGCCAACGGCACACCCGCCCCTCGCAGCGCATGACCGACAACGATCACGGCGCCACGCTCATGACCAAGACGCTAGACGACACCCCTCTCGACCCTTGGGCCGAGATCCGCCCCTACCAAGACGCCGAGGTGGCCGAGGTGCTGCAACGCATCGCCCGGGACCCAGAGCTGTTGACCGCCCTGACCCGCTATCGGCTGCCGCGCCTGGCCCGTCTCATGCCGCGGTTCTCCCGGATCCTGGCGAGCCTGGCCATCCGCCGCGAGGTCCGTGGCGTGACCACGGTGCGCGACTTCCAGTCACGCATCGCCGGCTACATGCAGCGCATGATCCGTACCTCTACCGACGACTTCCGCGTCGACGGGCTCGGGCGCCTCGACCCCGGTACCGCCTACCTGTTCATCGGCAACCATCGCGACATCGCCCTGGACCCGGCCTTCGTCAACTACGCCCTGTACCTGGCCGGGCGCGATACGGTGCGCATCGCCATCGGCGACAACCTGCTCAAGAAGCCCTATGTCACCGACCTGATGCGCCTCAACAAGAGCTTCATCGTGCCGCGCAGTGCCCGCGGTAAACGCGCCATGCTGGCCGCCTACCAGCAGCTCTCCGCCTACATCCGCCACTCGATCCTCGAGGATAACCACTCGATCTGGATGGCCCAACGCGAGGGCCGGGCCAAGAACGGCATCGACCGCACCGATCCAGCGATCATCAAGATGCTGACCATGGCCCATCGCAGCGAGGATCGCCGCGCCGGCATCGGCGAGGCCATCGCCGAACTGCGCCTGGTGCCGGTCTCGATCAGCTACGAGTACGATCCTTGCGACCTGCAGAAGGCCCGGGAGCTCCACGCCATGGCGACCAGTGGTGCCTACGCGAAGAGCGAGTTCGAAGACATTCGTTCCATCGTCGCCGGCATCACCGGCCACAAGGGACGCGTCCACCTGCGCTTCGGCACACCGCTCACGGCCGACTTCGACACGCCCGACGCAGTGGCCGAGGAGATCGACCGCCAAGTCCTCCAAGGCTACCACCTCTTTCCCAGCCACTACCTGGCGCTGGAGGCTCTCGGCGAGGACCACGACCTGCTGGACCTCACCGAGGTCACCCAGGCCGATCGCACTCGTTTCCAGGCACGCCTCGCCGAGGTCCCCGAGGCGTTGCGCCCTTGGTGGCTGCGCCAGTACGCCAACCCGGTACGCAACCGTGCCGGGCGCCACTGCGCCGGGCGCTGTAGCGCCAGCAGGCTCTGAACCGTGGCGCCGCCGAGCTCGCCGACGTGACCTTCCATATCGATCCGCCGTCACGGAAAGACCCCGGAGGGTAATGCAATGTCGCTCATCAAGCAGCTGTGGCTGGCCATCGGAGGGCTTGTGCTGGTCACCCTCGCCGGCAGCCTTGTCATTAGTGTGATCACCCTGCGTGCTGCCCTCGAGCAGGACCTGCGTCCCAGCAATGCCGATGCCGCCGGGGCACCGCAAGAGACCGTCCCCGGCTGGTTCGTCGACCTGGTGCGCCTGGAGAACCCTACCGGCCGGGCCGAGATAGCGCTCGACGGATCCACGCCTCCCCAGGTGCGCCTGGAGCCCCACCTCGCCTATCACGCCCTGTGGCAGACCACCCTGGCGATCGGCGTCTGGTGCCTGCTGGCCGGCATGCTCGGCCTGATCGTGACATGGCGAATCGTGCACGGCCTTCGCCGCCCCCTCCGTGCGGTGGTCGAGCAGGCACGCGACATCGGCCATCGCCGTTTCACGATCTCACGAACACCCCGGCTCCGCGAGCTCCACGAGGTCGTGCAGGCCTTGAACCAGCTGTCACGGGGGATGAGCGATATCCTCGGCGAGGAGCACCGCAAGCTCGACATGCTGCGCCGTCATCTGCAGCATGACCGGCTGACCGGGGTGATGAACCGCGAGGCTTTCCTGGGCCAGCTTCGCGGCCTCCTGGAAAGCCGCGATTTCCGCGCCAGCGGCACGCTCGCCCTGGTGCGCATCGACCGGCTCGCCGAGACCAACGAGCGCTTGGGCCATGCCCCTACCGACGCCCTGCTGAAGCAACTGGCCCGGGAGCTGGAGCAGTGCGGCAAGGTGCACGACGGCGGCCTGGTCGGGCGGCTCAAGGGCTGCGACTTCGCCCTGCTGCTGCCCGGTGCCACGGACATGGACGCGATCCGCCAGGCCCTGAGCCAGCGACTGGAGCGCCTGCAACACCGGATCGCGCCCGGGGTGACACTGCCAACCGCCATGATCGCCTATCACCAGGGGGATACTCCGGGTGACTTGCTGGCCAGCCTGGATGGCGCCCTCGCCAGTGCCGCCCAGGACGGGGAGCCCGGGCCGGTCATCGTCGAGGACACCCACCGCGAACCGCTCTTCGCGGACCATGCCAGCTGGCGACGCGCCCTCGAACAAGCCATCGCCGAGGGGGTCTACCTGGCCCACTATCCGGTGCTCGACGCCCATGGCAAGCTGCTGCACTTCGAATGCCCGGCGCGGCTGCGGCTCGGCAACGCCTGGCAGCCCGCCGGACGCTTCATGCCTTGGGTCTCGCGGCTGGGCATGGACGCGGCGCTTGACCTGGCGGTGACCGTGACCGCTCTCAAGGACATCGACCAGCGCCGTCAGCCGATCGCCATCAACCTCTCGATCGCCTCGATCCAGGATGCCCGCTTCGTGCTGGAGCTGCGTCGATGCCTTGCCGCCCATCCCGAGGCCGCCCGCCAGCTCTGGGTCGAACTGCCCGAGGCGCTGGCCACCCAGGACATGCCAGGCTTTCACAGCCTCTGCCGGGAACTGCGTCCCCTGGGCTGCCGGCTGGGACTCGAGCACGTCGGCACCCGGTTCACCCACATTACCGACCTCCACGATCTGGGACTGGCCTACCTCAAGATTGATGCCAGCCTGGTGAGAGGCGTCGAGACCAGCCCCGAGCGCCAGGCCATCCTGCGGGGCATGGCGACGCTCGGTCATTCGCTGGACCTGCTCGTCATCGGCGAGGGCGTCGAGACCCTCGAGGACGCCCGTGTCCTCTTCACGCTGGGCATCGATGCGGCCACCGGCCCCGGCATTCGGCGTGGTGACTGGCCCGATGCCTGACGCCTCCCTCGTGAGCCCCTCACCTGCTCAGGGAAACGTGCTATCGTCTCGCCAGACATCGACACGGCCCGGTCACACAAGGAGAACGCCATGACCTCATCGGAAATCCAGAAGACCCGCGTGATCAACGAGCTCCGTGGTTTCATCAAGAAGCTGCTGCAGGACCCCAAGATCCTCGAGCAGTCCCTCGAGGTCACTCGCCGGCGCCTGGGTGACGCCGACCAGACCGACGTCATGGCGCGTATCGCCAACGAGATCTCGGAGACCACCAGCGTGCATATCCCCGAGGATCCGGCCGACCACTCCGAGGCCGACCGCCTCTTCCTCGAGCTGCTCAAGGAGGTGGTGAAGGAGGAGCAGGCCCTCTACTGACCTCATCCCGCGGCGTGTCGCCTGACGACGATGCGGGGCACGCCGCGCCTTGATAGAATACGGCGACACCCCCGCCATGCCGCTGTCACATGCTGTACCTGCTTAAGCTCTCCCCCGAGATCACCATCAAGTCACGCTCCGTTCGCCAGCAGATGACCCGCTGCCTGGCCACCAACGTGCGCAACACGCTCCAGCACCATGCCGCCCATGTGCGGGTGAAGGCCGGGTGGGACCTGATCCGGGTACGCCTGCCGGAGCCTCTGGGCGACGACGAGATCCGCTGCCTGGAGGCCGCCTTGGCCCGGATCCCCGGCATCCATGAGGTCCAGGCGGCCGAGCTCGTGCCCTTCATTTCCTTCACTGATACCGTCCGACGCGTGGTACCGCTCTGGCAGGAAGTCATCCGCGACCGCCGCTTCCGGGTCCGCGTCAAGCGTCGGGGACGACACGCCTTCTCCTCCGAGGACCTCGAGCGCCACTTGGGTAGCGCACTGCTCACCGCCGCGCCCGGCGCACGCGTCGACCTGCGCCATCCGGACGTGGAGGTTCCGGTCAGCGTGGTCGACGACCAGTTGCAGCTGATCAGGACTCGCCACCCGGGCGCCGGTGGCTATCCCCTCGGCGTCCAGGGCCAGGCCCTTGCTCTGGTTTCCGGCGGTTTCGACTCTCCGGTGGCGGCCTGGCGCATGATGCGTCGGGGCGTGAAGACCCACTTCCTGTTCTTCAACCTGGGCGGGGCGCCCCACGAGGCCGGGGTGCGCGAGGTGGTCCACCATCTGTGGCGCCATCACGGCGCGTCTCACCATGTGCGCTTCGTCTCGGTGCCGTTCGAGGGCGTGGTTGGCGAGATCCTGCGCACCATTCCCGACGGCCTGATGGGCGTGGTGCTCAAGCGCATGATGGTACGGGCCGCCAGCCGGCTGGCGGATACGATGAGGATTCCGGTCTTGGTCACCGGTGATGCCATCGCCCAGGTCTCCAGCCAGACACTGACCAACCTCGGCAGCATCGATGCGGCCAGCGAGCTGCCGATCCTGCGGCCACTGCTCACCGAGGACAAGCAGGCGATCATCGACGCGGCCCGCCGGCTCGATACCGCCCGCTTCGCCGAGCGGATGCCGGAATACTGCGGCGTGATCTCGCGCCGTCCCCATGTCCGCGCCCGGCGGCGGGATATCGAGGCCGCCGAGGCGGGCTTCGACCCCGCGGTCCTCGACGCCGCCCTCGAAGCCAGCGAGACCACGCGGGTCGACCGGCTGAGGAATCAGGCGCCAGACCCGATCGAGGTACGTACCGTGACCTCCCTCGCGACCCTGGTCGCGCTGTCCTCCCCCTGCGTGATCGATATCCGCCCCCCCGCGGAGCGCGACGCGGCCCCCCTCACGCTACCTCGGGTAGCGCAGCTGGCGATCCCGTTCTACGAGCTCCAGGACCGAGCGCCGACACTTCCCGACGATCACGAGTACCTGCTTTACTGCGACCAGGGTGTGATGAGCCGGATGCAGGCCCTGCACCTGGCCGACCGCGGCCTGACCCACTTCGGGATCTATCGTGGGCCCACGCCAGACGCCTGAGCCCGGAGGAGCCGGACGGGAGAAGCTCCCCGCCCGGCAGCGGGTCACTGGAAGCGGTCGTGGCCGAAGACCATGTCGCCACCCGGTGCGGCGCTATGGCAGGCGATGCAGCCCTGATCCATGCCCTTGGCGACCCGTCCGGCCAGCGGGACGCCCTGAGGATTGGTATCCAGTTCGCCATCGGGCAGGTACTTGACCCAGAACCAGTCCTGATTGTCGGGATCGTAGCCCTCGCGCTTGAACATCACCGTCACCGCGCCCAGGTAGGCATCGGGGTCGTTCCAGACCGCCTGCTTGGTGACGCCCTCTCCGCCGTAGTTGCGCTTGATGATCACCGGCCCGGTGGTGCCCTCGACGGTCATCTCGCTGTCGATGGTATCGAGGATGGCCCCATGGGGATGCTGACCGGGGTAGGGGGCGGACATGGTACGCCCTTCCCCGACCAAGCTGGCCTCCGTCAGGGCATTCCACAGGGACGCGGCATAGGCCGTGTCTTCCTCGCCGCCGAAGGGAGCCGCAATCGCGGCCTGAGTCCCGAGGAGTAACCCGACACCGATGGTTCCCATCATCATCTTCGCTTGCATGGCACACCTCCCTCACGTCTTGTCGTTGGGGATTGAGGCTTGCACGGGATTGGTGGTGGCGGGCTGGCGAACCTTACACCCTGATACCCCTTTTTCCCGTTTAGTTTCCCAGGCAGGTCCCGCCAGGGGTAGTGGCGGGTCGTGGCGCCGACGCCGCCACTCGCCTCCGGTGACCACCCCACCCGCCTGCCTGGCGGGCGGGTAGATCCAGCCCTCGAAGCGGCGAGCCCAGCGCACCTCGCCGGTCGCCGCTTCGAGGGCACGCAGCACCCCAGCGCGGCCGGCGGCTTCCAGGACGACCAGGCATGCGCTGGTGCCGACCAGCAGCCAACAGCCAGCCAGCACCATCGCCAGGACGCCTCGCGTCATGCCATTACCCTCCTACATTAGCCATCTCTGCAAAACGAACTAGCGGTGGTGACGAAGATGATCGATGACGTCTTTCCAACGTTGCGGCAGGGGGATCCAGCCAGCATCGACAAGCTTCGGCAGGGCCACCAGAAAAACGAACACGACCAGGCCCACCCCCATCGCCCAGCCGCTGTCGATGGCCATGCCCTTGCCCGCCAGGACATAGAGCAGGGTCATCGGCGCCATGCCCAAGGCCGAGGCAAGCAGGAAGCGGCCGGTAGATAGGGCCGTGAGCCCCGCGGCGTAGCTGACCAGGGCGAAAGAGACCACGGGAATCAGCCGCGCCACCAACACCATGCCGAAGAGGATGTTCTGGGGGCAGTGGGGAAAGAGCGCGACATGGCCGTGGAAGAACCGCTCGATCACCGGTCGCCCCACCAGGCGGGCGATCCAGAAGCTTACCCACGCCCCGACCAGGGCACCGGTCATGCTGAGCAGGAAGGCCACCCAGGGATGGTAGAGCATCCCCGCGGCCACGCTCACCACCATGGTCGGAATGGGCCCGACCACCACCGTCAGCGCCATGACGCCGGCCAGCATGGGCGGCCCCCAGGGGCCCAGCCGAAGGCTGAGTCGCTCCAGCCGCTGCGGGTCGATAAAGCCCTGTTGGTACAGCCACACGCCCAGCGCCACCAGCCCCATGAGCACCAGCCCCGCCAGGATCGCCTGATGCCTATGCCGCGGATCAACGCCCATCACGGACCTCTCTGACAATTGCCGGCCTCTGCCCATACGGCGTCGGGGGGAGGCCCCAGACTCGAGTGTAGTGGCATGCGGACGCCCGTTTCGGGCGGCAGGAACGCGCCAACGACGGCGCAAGAAAGCCCCCACCAGGACAAGACGGCCCGGCACGCGAGGACGTACCGGGCCGGGTCACCACTGAGGGGTGTCGATCAGTTGCAGGGCACTACGTTGCGCTGGGTGTTGAGGGCCCAGAGCTTCTGGCCGTCCGGGGTCTTGCCCTCCTCGCGCCAGGTCTCGGTCACCTTGACGCAGTAGGAACCGAGGCTCTCGGTGGTGACCTGGGGATCGGCCGGGCGCTCATTGCCGATGCGCATGATGTCCGGGTTCTCGCTGGTATAGTTTGGCGCGATCGCGCCACCGGCGCAGCCGGTCATCAGGGTCACAAGGCCGAGGATCGGCAGGAAACGGCGAAATGCCATAGGGAAGTACCTCCGTGGGGAACATGGGTTCGACGAAGGTGACCTGGCGAAGCGATGAGAAGGCCGAGCCGCCATCAATCCGTTCGACGCGCCTCCGGCGTGGCGGGAGTCTACCGTGGTCGCCACCGGCGCGACAAGCGCGATACGCGGACGGATGCAGCCGGGCGCGAAGATGCTACAATCGAGGCCTGATTTCACGGACCTTTCGCATGGCGGCCTCGACTTCGCCCAGGCGTCGAGTCGGCCGCCATGTACCACGCTTACGGGAACCTCGGAACCACCATGTCGAATACCGCCCCGCGCAAGATCCTGGTCACCAGCGCCCTGCCCTATGCCAACGGCGCCATCCACTTGGGCCACCTGCTGGAATACATCCAGACCGACGTCTGGGTGCGCTTCCAGAAGAGCCGCGGGCACCACTGCCACTATGTCTGCGCCGACGACGCCCATGGCACCGCCATCATGCTGCGCGCCGAGCAGGAGGGCATCACCTCCGAGGCGCTGATCGACCGGGTTTCCCGGGAGCACCAGGAGGACTTCGCGCGCTTCGGAGTGGCCTTCGACAACTACCACTCGACCCACTCCGAGGAAAACCGCCATTTCAGCGAGCTGATCTACACTCGGCTGCGCGACCGCGGCCACATCGCCACCCGCGACATCGAGCAGATGTACGACCCGGTCAAGGGGCTGTTCCTGGCCGACCGCTTCATCAAAGGGACCTGCCCGAAGTGCCACGCCGACGACCAGTACGGTGATAACTGCGAAGCCTGCGGCGCCACCTACACCCCGGCGGAGCTGATCGACCCGGTCTCGGCGATCTCCGGCGCCACCCCCGAGGTGAGAAGCTCCACCCACTACTTCTTCAAGCTGCCCGACTTCGCCCGCTTCCTGAAGGGCTGGATCGACGACGACCACGTGCAGCCGCAGATCCGCAACAAGCTGATGGAGTGGTTCGAGTCCGGCTTCAACGAGTGGGACATCTCCCGCGATGCCCCCTACTTCGGCTTCGAGATCCCCGATGCCCCGGGCAAGTACTTCTACGTCTGGCTGGACGCGCCGATCGGCTATTTGGCGAGCTTCAAGCACTTTTGCGACCGTGAAGGGATCGACTTCGATGCTTACTGGCGTGAGGGATCCGATGCCGAGGTCTATCACTTCATCGGCAAGGACATCGTCTACTTCCATGCGCTGTTCTGGCCGGCGATGCTGCATGGCGCCGGGCTGCGCACGCCCACGGCGGTCAACTGTCACGGCTTCGTCACCGTCAACGGCGCCAAGATGTCCAAGTCCCGTGGCACCTTCATCAAGGCCGCTACCTATGCCGACCACCTCAACCCCGAGTACCTGCGCTACTACTTCGCCGCCAAGCTGACCGCCGGGATCGACGACCTCGACCTCAACCTCGAGGACTTCGCGGCGCGCGTCAACGCGGACCTGGTCGGCAAGGTGGTGAACATCGCCAGTCGCTGCGCGGGCTTCGTCAACAAGCTCGGCGGTGGCCGTCTGTCCGGCCATTGCGCGGCGCCCGAGCTGGTCGCCCGTTTCATCAGTGCCGGCAACGAGATCGCCGAGCACTACGAAGCCCGCGAGTTCGGCCGTGCCATGCGCCGGATCATGGAGCTGGCCGATGAGGCCAACACCTACATCGCCGAGGCCGAGCCCTGGGTGCTGGCCAAGCAGGCCGGCCGCGACCAGGAGGTGCTCGACATCTGCTCGGTGGGCATCAACCTGTTCCGCCAGCTGATGGTCTACCTGGCGCCGGTGGTGCCGGCCATGGCCGAGGGCGCCCGGCATTTCATGCGGCTCGAGAGCCTCGACTGGGACAGCCGCCAGGAACTGCTGCTCGATCACGAGGTCGCCAAGTTCAAGCCCCTCATGACCCGCATCGAGGGTGACCGCATCGAGGCCATGATCGAGGCTTCGAAGGAGGACCTGGTGGAAGAACAGAAACTCAAGGACACCCCCAAGGGGCCGCTGGCCGGCACCCCCATCGCGCCGGAGATCGCCTTCGACGACTTCGCCCGGGTCGATCTGCGCATCGCCCGCATCGCCAAGGCGGACTACGTCGAGGGGGCCGACAAGTTGCTCCGGCTGACCCTGGACCTGGGCGGTGAGACCCGCAACGTCTTCGCCGGCATCCGCAAGGCCTATGCCCCCGAGGCCCTGGAAGGCCGGCTGACCGTGATGGTCGCCAACCTGGCGCCACGCAAGATGCGCTTCGGCGTCTCCGAGGGCATGGTGCTGGCCGCCGGCAGCGGTGAGAGCATCTACCTGCTGGAACCCCACAGCGGGGCCGAGCCCGGTCAGCGGATCAACTGAGCCGCGTTCACGTGGATACCGAACTGATCGAGGCCATCGATGCCGTCCTGCCGCAGACCCAGTGCGGCAAGTGCGGCCATCCCGGCTGTCGCCCCTACGCCGAGGCCATCGCCGACGGCGAGCCGATCAATCGTTGCCCGCCCGGCGGCGAGGCCACGATCGTGCGTCTCGCCACGCTGACCGGCCGGGAGGCGCTGCCCCTCGCCGAGCCCGCCCAGTCGCCTCTGGTGGCCCGGATCCGCGAGGACGAGTGCATCGGCTGCACCAAGTGCCTGGCAGCTTGCCCGGTGGATGCCATCCTCGGCGCCGCCAAGCGGATGCATACGGTGATCGAGGCAGAGTGCACCGGCTGCGAGCTGTGCGTGACACCCTGTCCGGTCGACTGCATCGACCTGTTGCCCCATCCCGACTGGGAAGCGGCCGAGAACGAGGCTGATCGCCAGGCCTACCTGGCGCGGCGTGCGGAGCAGGGGCGCCGGCGCTTTGTGGCGCGTCAGACACGGCTGGCACGAGACGCTCGCGAGAAACGCCGGGAGCGACAACGGCGCCTGATTCGCCAGGCATCCCGCACCACCCGCAGCGCCTCGTCCCATCAGGCCGAGCAGCGTCAGCGCCAGATGGCGGTCAACGCCGCCGAGCAGTCGCTCAGGCGCGCGCGCCAGCAGCTGGAGAGCGCCCAGCGCCGCGGCGACGGCGACGCCGAGGCCACCGCCCGGGCACAGCTGCCCGAGGCCGAGCGGCTGCTCGCCAGCGCCCGCCAGGCACTGGAAGAGGCCCGGAAAGGCTGAATCCCCCCAATAACAAAGAAATACCTGATTACGTATATGGCTCAGCCAGCTTCAGGAGCCGATACGGCATCGGCGGTGTTCTGGCCGCCCCCGTCAGAAGCCGCGGGATCATGGCCTTGAGGTCATAGCGTCGATTGAAGCGGTACTCGAACTCGGCCAGGTAACGCGGCACATGCTGGCCACGTATCGCATGGTAGCTACCGGTGATGGCGTTCTTGACGTTGCCCAGCACGGTGTTGACCCAGTTGAAAGCGGGGATCTGGGCACTGGCCCGGCCACCGCCGGTGATGAGGCGTTCATGGGTGTAGTCCGGTGACTCGAAGGCGCGGAAACACCCCAGACCATCGCTGACCACCTGACTGCCGGGCGCGATGGCGGCATGGGCATAGCGACGCACCTCGGCCAGGGTAAAGCCGCTCACGCGGCGTAGCTGGACGCGCTGCGGATAGCCATCGTCATCGGTCTGTACCGCGGCGACGAACGGGACCTTGTGCTCGGCGCCGCGCCCGCGCTTTCCCGGCCGTTCGCCGCCCAGGTAGGCATCATCGATCTCGATGCGCCCAGCGAGCCTTTCCCCCTGGTTACGCTCGTGCATGACCTGCAGCAGCTTGTGCTTGAGCTTCCAGGCGGTGTTGTAGCTGACGCCGAGCTCCCGGGATAGCTGCAGCGCCGAGAGGCCATTCTTGCGTTGGGTCAGCAGGTAGATGGCCAGGAACCAGGTGGCGAGGGGCAGATGGGTGGCATGGAAGATGGTGCCGGCGGTTAGCGAGGTCTGATGATGACAGTGATGGCACTGGTACAATCCGCGCGCGAGTTGGCAGCCGGTGGTGTTGCCGCATTCGGGGCACACGAACCCCTTGGGCCAACGGTGCTGGAAGAGAGCCGCCCGGCACTGTTCTTCGGTGCCGTACTGCTCGAGAAACGCCGGCAACGACAGACCGGGCTGGAACTGGATAGGATTGCGAGCCATGACGTTAACTCCTTGACCTACCATATGATTCCAGTATAGCCACAGGCTGGCATGATAGCGGATGAACATACGTAATCAGGAAGAAATATGAAGTTACCGCCCGGGGCTGATCCGGTGGCAGGCCCCGAAGTGTCGGACCATCGAGGAGGCGCTGTAAACCCGTCCTTGGGCGCTATCGACGCTATCCCTGGCGTAGAACCTCCTCTTTGACCTGCCCCCGGCGCCCCTCAGCAGGAATCACCATGAACGCCCAGAAACGCTACGAGATCTTCGCCCGGCTTCGCGAGCACACCCCCGATCCCACCACCGAGCTGAACTGGTCGACGCCCTTCGAGCTGCTCGTCGCCGTCCTGCTCTCCGCCCAGGCCACCGATGTCGGCGTCAACAAGGCCACCGCCCGGCTCTTCCCGGTGGCCAACACCCCGGCCGCCATCCTCGCCCTGGGGCTGGACGGGCTCAAGGAACACATCAGGACCATTGGCCTATACAACACCAAGGCCGAAAACCTGATGAAGACCTGCCGGATTCTGCTCGAGCAGCACGGTGGCGAGGTCCCCCGGACCCGCCAGGCCCTCGAGGCCCTGCCCGGTGTCGGCCGCAAGACCGCCAACGTGATCCTCAACACCGCCTTCGGCGAACCCACCATCGCCGTGGATACCCATATCTTCCGCGTGGCCAACCGCACCGGCCTGGCCAAGGGCAAGGACGTCGTCGAGGTGGAAAAGAAGCTGATGCGCCATGTGCCCCGGGAGTTTCGCCAGGATGCCCACCACTGGTTGATCCTGCATGGTCGCTACACCTGCGTGGCCCGACGGCCGCGCTGCGGCAGCTGCGTGATCGAGGACCTCTGCGAGTACCCCCACAAGACCGACCTGTGACCGCCGGGCTCAAGCCAGGTGCGGGGCCTGCTCCCAGGACAGGCGATGAACCAAAAGTGCAAAGGCAGGACAGGAAAAGTCGCGTTACGCTCACGGGTACGGCAATCCTTCCGACCCATGGCAGACCCTCCATGCAAGGCTTCTGGCTTCCTCTGACCCTCACCGTCGCCTTCGGCGCCTTCATCGGTACCCTGTTTCGCCTGTCGCGCCGCCCCGGCAGCGAACGGCCCCTGATGTTCCCGCTGGTGGGCATGCTGGGCGGCCTCACCGCCTTCGTGATTCACCAGTTGCTGCTGTGGCTGGTGGGAGCACCGGCCTGGCTGCTCCCGCTGCTGGTGATCCTGCAGATCTGGCTATGGCTCGGCCCACTGGGGCCCAGGATCGCCCGCCGTCGCAACTGAGCCACGCGCCGCAATGCCACACCGAACGCCGCATCGCTGTGCGCAAGCGAAGGTCTTTGCCGCCTCAGCCCCATCGCCCCGCGGCACCGCCCAGCGGTCGGCACTCACACCAAGCCAGTTGGCCCAAGGTCGTCTTTGCTCGCCCCTCGGGGCCCACTTAGACTGACGGCAATAACGATGACAACAGGAGAGCGCCATGGCCAAGGTGCTGGTGGTGGACGATGAACCCAACATCGTCCTGTCACTGGAGTTCCTGATGCAGCAGGCCGGCTTCGATGTGGCCACCGCTGAGGACGGCGAAGCGGCCCTGGCGTCGGTCGCCGACGACGCCCCCGATCTGGTCCTGCTCGATATCAGCCTGCCCGGCATCAGCGGCTTCGATGTACTGGAACGGCTACGCGCCGACCCCGCCCATGCCCGCCTGCCGATCATCATGCTCACCGCCCACGGTCGCGAGGTCGAGCGGGAGAAAGGCATGGCCCTCGGGGCCGACGACTATATCACCAAGCCTTTCTCCACCCAGGCGCTGGTCGATAAAGTCAAGTCACTGCTCACCGAGGCGCCCTGATGCCCCGCCCGCCTGCCGGTCTGCCGCGTCGCCAGCGCCTGGTGGGCCTGTGGCTGCTGCTCAGCGGGGTGAGCCTGCTGGGTGGGGCGGTGTTCGCCTTGTGGCTCGACAGCCTGGTCCAGCTTCGCGGCCTGGCGCGGCTGGTGCTGTGGCTGGGCTGCTTCTCCGGCGGGGGCACCATCTTCCTGGTCGGCCTGCTGCTCGAGCGCCAGCTGTTCATGCCACTGCGCCACCTGCAGGCCCAGCTGGCACGCCTGGTGGCCAACCCCGATGCCCGCGACGACCACCCGCCCGAGGGCTGGCTGCGCGGCCTGGGCCCCGACCTGGTGCGCATCCGGGAGGCCTGGCGCAGCGACCGCGGCCAGCTCGCCACGGCGCATGCCGAGGGGGCGCGCAGCGCGGCGCGGATCCGCCAGGAACTCGAGACCCTGCTGCAGGTGCTCGACACCCCCTTGCTGCTGTGTGACCACCACCGTCGCCTGCTGCTGTTCAACCAGGCCGCCGAGACAATGTTCAGCAGCCTGCCCGGCTTCGGCCTCGGCAAGCGCGTGGATGCCATCCTGCCGGCCACCAGCCTCCAGGACGCCCTGCAGCAACTGCCCGCCGAGGGCAGCCCCCGGGAGGTGCTGGTTCCCCAGGATGATCGCTGGCTGCGGGCCGTACTGCGTCGGGTGCCGGGCAGCAATGGCGAGACGCTGCTGACACTGACCGACACCACGGCCGCCTGGACCAGCGAGATGGGCGCCCGGGCCGAACTGGCCGAGTTACTCCCGGCCTTGCGTCGCCATAGCGCCAGCCTGACCAGCGCCACGGACGCCCTTGCCGCCTCTCGTCAGGCCGGCCCCCGAGACGCGGCCCTGCGCGAACGGCTCGAGGCGGTGATCCGCGAGGAAGGCCAGGCCCTCGGCGAGGCGCTCCAGCACATGGGCCGGGTGATGGACGATATGCACCGCCAGGGCGAGCGTCTCTCGCCGCTGTGGTCCAATGACCTCTGGGCCGCCCTGGCGGAACGCCTGCCGGACACCGCACGCCGGGTGGTCCCCATCGGCATGCCGGCCTGGCTCAAGGGCGATGCGCCGGCGCTGCTCGTCCTGCTCGGTGCCCTGGTCGAGCACCTCGACCGGCATGCCGAGCCGGGCGATCTCGAGGGTGAGATCTGCCTGGGCAACCGGCAGGTCTACCTGGACCTGATCTGGCGAGGCCGCCCCCTGGCCCAGCACCAGCTCGATGCCTGGCGCCAGGAGCGCCTGACCGCGTTGCCGCTGGCCCCCCGGGTCGGCGATGTCTTGCGCCAGCACGCCAGTGAGGCCTGGAGCCTGCCGGACCCGGACGGCGAGCACGCCCGGCTGCGGCTGCCGCTGCCGGCCGTGGAGCGGGTCGGTGCCCCGTCCCCCTGCCCCCCACCGCGTCCCGAATTTCACGACTTCGGCATCGCCGACCTGCCGGCGCCGGATGCCGAGCTGGCGGCGCGAACGCTGCGCACTCTGGAGATCGTGGCCTTCGACACCGAGACTACCGGGCTGGAGCTGCGCCGCGGCGATACCGTGGTCAGCATCGGCGCTTGCCGCATCGTCAATGCCCGGCTGCTGGCCAGCGACACCTTCGATCTGAAGGTCGACCCGGGCAAGCCGATCCCGCCGGCCAGCACCGCCATCCATGGCATCACCGACGACGACGTGGCCGGGGCGCCGCCGCTTGCCGTGGTGCTGCCGCGCTTTCGCGACTATGTCGGCGATGCCGTGCTGCTGGCCCACAACGCCGCCTTCGACCTGCTGGCGATTCAGCCGGCCAGTGGCGAGGTGACCTTCGACATGCCGGTACTCGACACCCTGCTGCTCTCGCGGGCGCTGGATGCCAGCCTCGACGGCCACGACCTCGACTCCCTGGCCGAGCGCTACGACCTCGGCTTCCCGCCCGGCACGCGCCATACCGCCCTGGGTGACGCCCGGGTCACGGCGGAACTCTGGCTGGCCCTGCTGCCGCGACTCGAGGCCCGGGGCATCGAGACCCTGGCGCAGCTGCTCGAGCTGCAGGCCAGCGCCTTCGACCGGGCAGATGCGAGCGCCTCATGAACGCCTCGCGCCTCATTGAACGCCTGATCGCTCTGACCGTCCTGGCGACGGCGCTCTTCTCACCGCCGCTGCTGCTGATCGCCGACCGGGTCGGCCCAGGTGGGCTATCGTGGCTGCCGCTCTATCTGTTCGTGGCCTGGGGCCTGGTGATTGGCCTGATGGCCTGGCTGATGGAACACCGGGACCAGGAGTAACGGGGCGATGCGACATGACCTGGTGGTACTGACGGTCGCCTTCGGCTATCTGGCCCTGCTGTTCGTGATCGCCGCCTGGGGGGACCGACGCGCCGAACAGGGCCGTTCGCTGATCGGCTCGCCCACCGTCTACGCGCTTTCCATCGCCGTCTACTGCACCGCCTGGACCTTCTATGGCAGCGTCGGCCGGGCCGCCCAGCACGGTCCCAGTTTCCTGCTGATCTACCTGGGCCCCACGCTGGCGATGCTGCTGTCCCCCTTCGTGGTGCGCAAGATGGTGCGCATCGCCGGCGCCCAGCGCATCACCTCCATCGCCGACTTCATCAGCGCCCGCTACGGCAAGAGCGCGGGCCTGGGCGCGCTGGTGGCACTGATCGCGCTGGTCGGCATCACGCCCTACATCGCCCTGCAGCTCAAGGCGATTACTCTCAGCCATGCGGTGCTGGTCGACTACCCGGCCCCGCCGGCATTGCGCCTGGCCGCGGCGCCCTTCTGGGCCGACAAGTCGTTCTGGGTGGCGCTGGTACTGGCGGCGTTCATCATCCTCTTCGGTACCCGCCACCTCGATGCCAGCGAGCGCCACGAGGGGATGGTCGCCGCCATCGCCTTCGAATCGCTGGTCAAGCTCGCGGCCTTCCTCTCGGTGGGCGTATTCACGGTCTTCGTGCTGTTCAACGGGCCGGGGGATCTTCTCGCGCGGGTCGCCGCGACGCCCGAACTGGCCGGCGCGATGAGCCTCGAGACCGTGCCGGGGGGCGCCCTGGGCTGGGTAGGCATGCTGGTGCTGGCCTTCCTGGCGTTCCTCACCCTGCCCCGCCAGTTCCAGGTGCTGGTGGTCGAGAACGTCGATGAGCGGCACATCACCCGCGCCAGTTGGCTCTTCCCGCTCTACCTGCTGGCGATCAACTTGTTCGTGATCCCTATCGCCCTGGCCGGCCTGCTGCTGGGCACCGGTGGGGATCCCGACAGCGTCGTGCTGACCCTGCCTTTGGCTTCCGGGCTCGACGGCCTGCCGCTGCTGGTGTTCATCGGCGGCTTATCGGCGGCCACCGGGATGATGATCGTCGAGACGATCGCGCTCTCCACCATGGTCAGCAACCAGTTGGTGATGCCGCTGCTGCTGCGCTTCGGGCGCCTGCCCCGGGCCACGCGGCGGGGGCTGGCCGGGCGCCTGCTGGCGATCCGCCGGGTCGCCATCGTGCTGATCCTGCTGATGGGCTACCTTTACCACGCGCTGGTCGGCGACGCCTACAGCCTGGTGACCATCGGCCTGGTGTCCTTCGCCGCGGCCTGCCAGTTCGCCCCGGCGATGCTGATCGGCCTGTACTGGCGCGGCGCCAATCGCCTGGGGGCGGCGCTGGGCATGACCGCCGGTATTCTGCTCTGGGCCTGGACCCTGCTGATCCCGGGGTTCGCCCAGTCGGGCTGGCTGGATGCCGGCTTCCTCGCCGACGGCCCCTTCGGGCTCGACTGGCTGCGGCCCTATGCGCTGTTCGGCCTCGAGGGCTGGGACATCTACACCCACTCCCTGCTGTGGAGCCTCACCGCCAACATGGGGCTGCTGGTCGGGGTGTCGCTGTTCACCCGCCAGGGGCCGCTGGAGCAGACCCAGGCGGCTCTGTTCACCGAGGCGATGCACCCGCGTCTCGCCCAGGCCTCGCTGTGGCAGGGCCAGACCAGCCGCGGCGAATTGCGCGCCCTGCTCGATCGTTACCTGGGGGCCGCCGCCACGGCCCGGGTGTTTGCCGACCGCACCGCCGAAGACGACGATCAGCCGGCGCCTGCCGCCCTGATCGCCCATGCCGAGCAGGCGTTGGCCGGGGCACTGGGCAATGCCTCGGCCCGGGTGCTGATCGACTCGGTGGTGCGCGGCGAGGCCCTGGACCTCGAGGCCATCCTGGGCATCCTCGACACCACCTCCGAGACCCTGGAGATGAACCGCCGCCTGGAGCAGAAGTCCCGGGAGCTGGCCCACACCAGCGAGGAGCTGCGCGCCGCCAACGAGCGGCTGCGCGAACTCGACCGTCTCAAGGACGAGTTCGTCGCCATGGTCAGCCATGAGCTGAGAACGCCCCTGACCTCGATCCGCTCCTTCGCCGAGATCCTGCGCGACAGCCCCGACCTGCCCGAGGACAAGCGCGCCCGCTTCCTCGACGTGGTGGTTCGGGAGAGCCAGCGGCTCTCGCGGTTGATCGAGGAGATCCTCGACCTGGCGCGTCTCGAGAGCGGACGGCTGGCCCTCTCGCCCCGTCGCCTGGACCTGGTGGAACTGGCCCGCCACAGCGTGGAGGCCGTACAGCGTCTTCAGGAGGAGCGCGGGATCGCCCTGGACGTGGCGATCGAGGTCGATGACGCCCCGGTGATCGGCGACCCGGATCGCCTGGAGCAGGTGATCATCAACCTGCTCGACAACGCCGGCAAGTTCGCCGCCGACGAGGCGCCGCGGGTGAAGCTCTGTCTCGTGCGCCACAAGGCCCACTACCGGCTGAGTGTCGAGGACAACGGCCCGGGTATCGCGCCGGAGGAACGCGAACGGGTGTTCGAGAAGTTCCACCAGATCGAGCGCAGCGACGATACCCCGGCCCGCGGCCGCCCCCGGGGCAGCGGGCTCGGCCTGCCGATCAGCCGCGGCATCGTCGCCCACCTGGGCGGTCGGCTATGGGTCGAGGACGCGCCGAGCCTGGGTGGCGCTTGCCTGGTGATGGAGCTGCCGGAGGCGCCGGCGGACAAGGAGACACCTGCAGAGCCCGCGACCTCGTAGTGGGCTGACTTTTGCGTTCCGGCGCCTCGGCGACGATCACCGTTATCGCTCTATATCGAGGCCTGGCACAAACGTGCTCCGGCTTTCCCCAGCGCTATACAGCAGTAAGGCGTCCCGCCCTTCACCATCAACTGACGGTATACACCATCAGCAACTGCACGTCTTCGACGCGCTCGGGACCCAAGTGTCCCGAGACAACCCTAAGTCGCCAGGGCTCACCATTCTCCCAATGGGATCCTGCCGATTCCGCCAGTCGCAGGCCGGCAGGCCGCTGGTCGTCGTCGATGTGCCGAGCTCATCCTGAAACCCGATCGAAAGCCCGGCAGTGTCGAGGCTCCCCCCATCCCGCGGCACCAGCACCAAGAGCAATCGCGCCAAGAGCCAGGCGCCATCGGCGACCAGTGCGTCGAGCCAGTTGTTCAGCGAGTCGATGACGGGTGTCTCGACTATAGAGCGACAATTACTCTGGCCGGTCGCATAGCTAGAGCGCTGTGCGGTCAATACAGTCTAGCAGGCGGTGACCTCGGCGCAGTGGGTAGACGTCGGCTGGGGCGGTCGAGCTGTGCCCGGAGCGGAGGCGTGTCGTCACGGAGAAGAGATACGACTAACCCCAGTAATCGAACCATTCCAGATCATTTCGTAGTGGACTGTTGGCACGATGGACGTCACCGGACGCGGTGTCATCAGGGCCCAACATATGGCACCCGGCCGGCGCAGAGAGTGGTAGCGCAGCCCAGGTACCCCCTCAGCCTTTATGACATCGCCAAGCTCGCGGGAAGCGCTGTAGTCGTCAGGCGCATAGACGGGGTGCTCTCTCGGAATCGCCAGCCCATCCGCCATCTCCGCTTCATCGAAATGGCACACCAGGCCCCGGAAGACAAAACGCTCATAGCTTAGATCGGTCACGTTGCGCCAATAGGTCTCCTGGTGATGGCGAACCTCGGCCAGGGCCGTGTCCATGACGTCGGCGATATAGAGCACGCCATACCGGCCATGGCTAAATCGAGAACCAGCCGGAGTCACGTGGGTGAACGGTGCTGTCGCATAGGAGCAGCCCGGGATGCCGAACGGAATCTCGGTGGTGGGGATCAACCCCAGGTCACCCACCTCCGCCCTCAGGCGAGGGTTTGTCATCGCCTGCAGTTCATAGAGCATGTCGAACTCCTCGGCACTCGCGACATCATCGAACAGGTCGATTGGCGGAAACTTGGAGTTCACCAGTCGATAGACTTGGCAGGCGCAGGCCGGCAGGCGCGGTAGCTCCTCCAGCCTCACCATTGAGCACCCCGGAGGCTGTCGATGCGCTGAAACACCTCGTAGAGCGCAAGAATCCCGCCGCTCGCGATGATCTCCAAGGGCGCCCGGCCATTGAAATAGTCGTTGTGGTTGGCCATCGCCATGAAGCCGTAGAGGTTCTCCGGGTTGTCGAAGATCACCCTTAGCGCGGCGTGGATGTTCAGCACGAGGCTGATCCGGGTGAGCTGGTCTTCATCCAGGCTGACCTGCCATGCGGGATCCCGGCGCTTGGCTCGCGCATAAGTGCTACGGGAGACGCGCAGGATCGCCGTGGCCTGCTCGCCTGTGGCGCCCCACTTCTCCAGGATGGCAACGGCAGCCTTCAAGCCGGCCGCGCACTTCGCCTTGTCATGCACCGGGGCTTGTAGGGTCGCCATGGCACCCTCCTTTCGTATGTGTCTATAGACACAATTATAGCATTTAAGTCTCTACAGGTGCATCTGGATAGCCCCGGCCGACTGTCACGACAGCACCGTGCTGCGAACGGTCCTCGCTGGGACATCGGTGCACTGTGTCGTCACGACAGCTTGACGAGAGGGTATCAGCGGCTGGCGGTATCGACGGTACAGTGTGACAGCCGAGCCAGCGGTGCTTTGGGGAGACACCTGGCCGCGAGGTTCCCGGATGCGCCAGGCCGGCCCCGGGCTGCGACCACCCATCCAGCACCAGAGCACTCTCGGGATCACCCAGCGTGTCGATGACCCATTGGTAGAGGACATCACGTGCGGCATCGGCATCCCAGCGGGGTGACATGGTGGTTTCTGGCGGCTACATACCTCATCGCCAAATGCTCGAGGATTCAGTGATATACAGTATAGTTAAGCTAAGTTGCGGCTGTAGTGCTAAACGCTGAGTCTGGCTGTGGTACAGGTCCCACACGTCTCCAGGGCACTATGAGCGCCGAGGACGGCGCTCATGCAACATCAGCCAAGTTAGGCGGGCCACGCCGGCGTTCGAGCAGAATAAGTCACGACAAATAGAATGTTTTCAATCTGTTCATGCTTGAACCGGTTCCTCATCTCTTCTGTATCGGGTAAGGCCAATTCCCACTTGCCGAAGGGTGATTTGCCGATCATGGCTGCCCAGCTGCTCGCGTTGCCCCGGCGGGTACTGAGGACGCCATCGATCGAGGTCGCGCCGCCCCCGGCGGGACCGGCGCTACCCTGCTCGATGAAGTGCAGGTGGGTCACCGGCACCTCGAACGAGGCGCCCTTGGCCCTGGCAAAGAAGAGCACCACCTGTTGTATACGCAGCTCGTCGATGTTGGCCGGGAAGTTCTCGCGCCGGGTCTCGAAGCGGACCACCATCGGCGTGTCGCTCTGCTCCGGGTTGTGCAGGTCGTAGAAGGGATCGGCGAACTCCTGACGGAAGCTGAACGGCCGGTCGGCGCTGAGGGTGTCGTCGAGTTCCCGGATCACCCGCTGGCGATACGCGAAGCTGTTGAGCGCGGTGTACTCGATGGTCAGCAACACGTCGGCGATGGTGCTGAAGTCAAATTGGTTGGCGGCTCTGGGGAGCTGCAACTCCCAGGCGGTGTCCACGCCCAGGCTCTCGAATGGGAACCGCTTCTCCGAGGTCTGGGGCGCAAGCTCGAACAGGCCCGTGGCATTGCTGGGTGAGCTGAGGGCGACGGACTCGGGCGGGCGGTTGACCCGGACCTCCCGGAAAAGGCCATCGCCGGCGATCACAACGCGCGAGAGCCCCGTGGTGGAGAGGGTCGCCTTGATGCCGTCGGTGGGCGGGATCAGGGCGATCACCGAAGTGCGCACCCGCTTGATCAACCGCAGGTAGTGGCCCGGAAAGTCGTGGTTGAACAGTTCTTGGGAGGTATTGAAGCGCAGCACGCCGGTCTCGCGAAAGCGCTGGAACTCGGCCGGGGCCAGCCGGGCCAGGGAGAACGTCTTGGTCAGTTGCAGCTTGCGCTCGTCGGTCTCGAAGGCGTACAGATCGAGCTTCTCGACATCTCGAAGTAGCCTGGCCGAGCCGGTGAGCCCGCGGCGGTCCGGGCCACTCTCGTCGGCGCTGCGTGCTTCCAGGCCGAGCGGCGCTTCCCAGTAGTCCGCTTGAATGAGGGACGGCGGGAGCTCCTGGCGCTGAAAGGCCAGTTGATTCTCGGCGAGCTGGGCCATCGACGTCGCCTGCTGCAGGAAGAAGCGGTACACGCCCTCCAGCACGCCGCTCATCCAGCCATAGAGATCGGCATTGGTAAACTTGGTGGCCAGGAAGTCGGTGGTTTCCTCGGCATGGTCTGCCTGCAGCTCGGCGATCCTGCGCTCCTGTCCCACCACACGCACGCGGTCCTGCGTAAGGAGTATCTGCTGGCTGCCGATGCGAATGTCCTGCCGCGCCAAATCTCGCTGCAGTCTCCATTCCTCTTTCCGTCGCTCATGGCTGGCATAAATTTGGAGAATAGAAGCCGTGGTTGAAGATACCGCTGCCAGAGAAGATGCTGCTTGTGCAGCGCTCTTGAAAGGGTTTATATCAGAGAATATGGATCCCGCTGCGGCTGTCGCATGAAACGCAGCAGCATTGATCATAAATCCGATAGCTGCCTGTTCCACTTCTAGAAAACCTTCATCCAGCAAACCTTGGAAGTGATCCACTCGTATCTCCGCGCGCCCGCGCTGCAGCTCGGCCAGCTTCACGCCGTCCTGCGCTTCTTTTACGCGCAGATCCTGCAACCGTACGCCGGCACGGGTCAGGCTGATCTCCTGACGCGCCTTCAGGCGCTGGTAGTACTCGGCGTCGCGCTTCTCGAGGGTCGACAGGAAGGCGGCTTCGATCTGCTGGGCCAGACCGACGAGGCGCCTGGCGCGGTCGATAAGCACCTCATAGCGGTAGGGCGTCGGCTGGAGCGTGATGGTGCCGGGCAGCGCAAGGTCGCCACCAGGCCCGATCGTAGGCAGGCCGCGTTCCGCGTCGCTCGGCGCTGCATACGGTTCCAGTCGGCGCTCGTCGCCGGTGATGTTGCGGCAGGTGCGAATCTTGTACAGATTCAGATCGGCGCCAAGGCGCAGGGACGAAAGGATCGGATTCGGCGGAATGCAGAAGCGGTAGGTGATCGTCGGGACATACGATGGCGCGAACCTGCGTGCGGTCTCCACAGCGTGAAGAGGCTCGATCCTCGCCATCCGAGTGAGGGCAGGCGTTTCGATCACGCGACGGGCTGTGAGCACCGAGGTGTCGTCGTCCCCTTCCTCCGAGACAGCCGCGCCGCCCCCGGTTGCCAGGGCTTCTTCTCTGAAGCGTAACCAGGGAAGCGCGACCTCACCTGTCTCGAGCGTCGCGACCCGTTTGCCGGTGACATCCGCGACGGCGCGGCCGAAGTCCTTCCCGGCCGCGGACGAATGCGCGGTGACGGCCTTCGCGACGACCGGCTGGCGGAGCAGCAGGGCGTGGGCCCTGCCCGTCGTCGTGTTCTTTGTTTGGATCGCCTGCGCCAGCGTGGGCGAGAGCGCCTGGGTGACACGGGCCTCGGCTACGGCGTCGCGGGCCTTGGCAAGGCGCGTTGCCAAGGCCTCGCCGGCGCCCAGGATCTCACGCACTTTGCCGATGGTCTCCTGCAGCGTTTCTTCATCGTCGATGCGGCGAAGGCTCGCTTTGAGCTCCGCCCAGGCGACCACCAGCCGCGGAGCCTCCGCTTCGTCCTCCGCATCGAGATCGATGTCGAGGGTGCCGATCAGTTCATCGCATCCGTTCAGCTCCTGATTCAGCACCGGGAGGTCGAGCAGCTCGAGCGCGGTCATGTAGAGGGTACGGGCGCGCGGGAGGGACTCGGCCGTGTCGCGGGTAAACTCCGCATCCGCGAAGGCTTGGAGGCACCGGACCAGCGACAGCAGCGTGAAGCGGGTGTAGGTGTTGGCGCGCGTGCGCGCGATGCCATGCGGGTTGAGGGGATCCAGCCACCACTCCTCGGCGCGCTCAAAACCGGCGGCGAGCGACTCCTCTTGTTTGAGGTAATAGGAGATCTTGCGTCTAGCGATGGATACGCTGTAGTCATACACCGTGCGGAACCAGTCCAGCGCCGCCGTATAATGCGAGCGCTGCTGGAGCTGCAACGCCAGATGCATGGGAACGAAGTAGTACGCCTCCTCCAGGTAGGTCAGCACCGACGCCGGCGCGTCCGTGTTCTTCTCGAATGCGTCCGCGATCTGGTGACGACGCACCTGCAGCTCATCCGACGACAGTTGCTCCGTAATCTCGAACGGCTCGGTCACGAACGGTGCCACCGGGATCGGCGCCGTTGGCGTCAGGCTACTGTCACTTTCCTGAACGAACTCCGAGCGTACAAAAACGACGCGAGGAGGGCGAAAATCGGGGTGGACTACCAAATCTCTACTGCCCGGAGGCAGTGCAAAGGCGACTGTATCTGATTCGAGAATCACCCGGCCCCTTGTCCCCGTGGTCTGGTGATAGGTCACACGGCTCGGCAAGTCCACTGGAGCCTTGCCGGCGCCGATAACGATGCGGTTAAGTCCACGAAAGTCAATAATGGGTCCTATCTTTTCCTGTGAATCCCTCCGGCTCTTAAATGAGGCCAGATTCCCTTCCAGTAATCGTTTGAGTGCCCCTTCCAATGTGAGATCGATCCCAAAGCTGAAACGCTGGATGGTTTCATCTACTAGTTTCCAGTCCTTCCACCCGGGCTCATCAGATTGATTGTTTATTTTTCCCGCAAGTGACTCAATGATCCCTTTCGCCTTCTCCTTATGATCTCGTGCCTCCTCAACAAAGAACACTAGCAGATTCATTCCATCGAAATCTTCGCCTTCGATTACAAAACCACTCAGGCTTAGGCCTGTAACTGGCTTCAGCCAGGAATCATCAAATTCGTCAAAGGCGTCGTAGCTTTCCAATCCGACAGCAAACACCGAGCTCGATCTCTGGAGAGACACATAGCGCGTTAAAGGCCCCTCGCCCTGCCGCATAAAAGCGTAAACGTGATCCGTGCCTGGCCAGGGAAATCCTCCGAGATAGGTGTGAAACACAGGACTCAGCTCCCGCCACTTCCCGTCATCCCGCTCACCAAATAGGCGGTAAAAGAGCTGGTTGTCACCTCCCCGCACGATCAGATAGTACTCTTTTAGCGCAGGCTCGATCATCGCATGAAGCTCGCTGAACTCTCGCGCTTTGGGGCGGCCAACGAGGGGGTACCACTCACCGTCCTGCCAGGCGGTGCCGGCCCGGTTCAGCTTGCGTGCGTAGATGGCCCCGTCGGAAACGAAGATGGCCAGATGGGGCGGCTCATCCTCCCGGTGGCGCTGCTTTACGGCCGCCGAGAAATTCGTGGCGTCTTCCGGCGGCTCCAGCTCAGTTGTCTCGCCGGTCCACTCGTCCTTCGTCAGATCAAACCGGGTGTAGATAAGCTTGTGCTCACCCGCGTCCTGGACGCGGACGAAGAGATAGACGTAGCGCTCTTCATTGTTGATCGCGTAGGCGGCGGCGCCGATGGCCTCGCTTTCTGGCTCGATGCCTGGTACGGGCGTCCAGAGACTCTGGGCGTGCGGGGTATCGTCCTTGGGATCGTATCGCGAATAGTAGACCGATTTCGTGATTCCGCCGGTGGCAAACAAGTAGACGAGGTGGCGGTCTCCCTCGAACGACTTGGTGCGGCAGTCGCCTTCGAAGGCATCGGTACGAGCCACCACGGACGCCTCCAGACTCAGCTGGCAGACGTCCCGGAAATAGTCCGCGTAGGTGGTGGCCGCTTCGCAGGCGTTCTCCGGGGTCAGGCGTGTGTTGGTGCGGGTTTCCTTGACCAGCTCGCGGAAGGCCGGCGTCTGCCACTTGCGCAGACTGGGCAGCAGGATGTTCTCCGGGTAGAGGAAGACCAGCATCGCCGAGCGCCAGGTCTGGTAGGAACCGAGCCATTCCCAGGCCTCGTCGAAGTCGTCGGCATCCAGCAGCAGGTCCGGATGGGTGTCCTGGAGCTGGCCGGTCCTCAAGGACCACAGCAGCAGTTGGAGCGTCGTGCTGGCCTGCGCGGGGCGGGTGGTCATCTGGCAAGCATCGGCCCGGGCGTCGATCAGTAGCTCGTCCGTGAGGGCCTTCGCCTTGGCTTCGAGAGTGTTGCCTGCGGCATCGCTGACCCGCACCAAGGCGTCGCGCAACCGGGGCAAAACCGCTTCTTCGGTGGCACTGACGGCTTCATCCAGTGCCTCGATGACGCCTTGCTCCTGGTCGATGCGCGACTGCAGCGTCTCCTCCCAGGCGCGGCGCGCGGTCGAAGTCGCCCGCCATTCGGGGAGCGGTTCCGGCTCGGGTGGCGGGAACTGGAGCGGCGGAGGCTCCGGGATCTTGAAGTGATCCGGGCCAAGGGTGATGCCGCGTTGCCGCTCCTGTATCCGCCAGATGGCGTATTCGCGGCGCTTCTTTACCTGCACCAGGATGGCGTCGACGCTCTTCCATTCGTCGTCCAGGATGGGCACTTCCTCCTCGGTCAGACGGCGAATCCGAAGCAGGTAATCGAACGCTTCGGTGGTGAGATCGAGCTGCTCAAGGCGGTTTACGATCTCTTCTCCCTCTTCGCGTCGCTCGGCCAGCGTATCGAGCTCCAAAGCGGGCACGCCGATGGTGTCGTCGAAGTTCTCATCAAACCCGGCTAACGCCGTCGCCGCTGCTTCTCGTTCTGCCCTAAGCACATTTAGCTGAAGCTCAATGAAATTGCGCCTCTCTTGCCACAACTCAGTCGTCGCGCCCGAGAGAGGATCCCTGAGGTCGTCCGGACGGACCAGATCCGGGTCGAGGTGCGGGGTTTGCCCGCGCTGGCGCAGCGCCCGCTGCCAGGCGGCACGGGCTTCTGCACTCGCACGCCAGAGGGGCAATTGGGGCTCTCGCAAGGAGATCCAGAATCGCTTCGGGTCGAGCTCGACGTCCTGATCCTTCTCCTCGTCGATCCACGTCGGATAAAAGGCCCGCTTCTGGGCTTGCACCAGGATGGAGAAGAAGGCGCGCCATTCGTCGTCCGTGACCGGCTCACGCTGCGGATCGGTTTCCCAGGCCGCCGCCTTGTCGCGAATCGCTAGGAGCTGGTTGAAGGCCTCGACCGTCAGACGCAAATCTTCGTCAAGCTGCTCGGTTGCCATTTCGACCTCGCCCTTGTTCCCCCCGGCGAGGTTATCGCGCAGCGTGCTGAAATCGGCGGGTGGCGTCGTGTCGGCCCACGGCGTGACGTCGGTGGTGTCGTAGGTGACCGTCTGGTACATGCGGTCGAACAGGGCCGTGACGTCGGGCACTTCGACGTCGTTGCCTTCCTCATCGGCAACAGTCTTGGTCAGTGCGACCAGCTCGTTCACCCGCTCGTCCACCCATTCGCGTCGCTTGCGCCAGAGGTCGAAGGCGGCGTTGCCGGCTATCGGCTTGCGCAGGTCGTCCGGGCCAATGATGTCCGGGTCGATGATGGGCAGCGGCGCCTCGGCGGCGTCCCGGTAGGGATCTGCCGGCCAGTCCTGCTCGCGCCAGAGGGTGCGCAGGTACTGCAGCCGCGCGCTCAGAAAATGCGGAACGGCGACGATCTCGATGGTCTCGGTGGCGGTAATGAAATCGATTTCGAACCGGCCGGAGAGCGCGCTGCCGTCGACCGCCGCCACCGCCACCGGTCCCGTGGCCGTAGTGCGCTCGCCGGAAGCCACCAATTGTGTCCTGTCCTGGTCCCGGAATAGCTCGACCCGGACTACATTGGCCGCCGGGGCGCCCGTCAGGCTAATATAGACCGTGCCGTCCGGGGCGGTGTGGCGGCTCCACACGACGCCGTCCAGGTTCCAGCGGCCGATCTGCTCGGTCTCATCGCCCCGCTTGATGCCTTCAGAGAGCGGATCGCGCGTGGTGTCAACCAAGCCAAAGAGCCGCTCCAGGGCTTCTTCCGTAACGGCATCAGGGTCGGTCGGTGCGGCCTTCGGATTGAGTAAGAGCCGGTCAAGGGCATCGGGCGGGATGCCGAGGCGGTTCGCCACGGTGTCTCGTGCCTCCGCTCCGGTCGTCTGGGCCAGTCGGAGTTCTTCGAAGGAGGTGCCGAGCCGGGTCAGAAGGGCCATGTAAGCTTCCCTGTGATACTCCCGTTGTGCCTCCGCCAGCGCCGTTTCCTGAGGCGACTCACTGGGCGGCAGCCCGGCGGCGGCCAGATACCGCCGCAGCACTTCGATGCAGATGCGCACCTGCCGGACCTTCCTTTCGACCTCCTCGCACGCCGTCGGCAGGTCACCGAAGGGCTGGTGGAAGCGCTCGGTAAGGTCCTCCAGCGTGACCTCCACCTCGTCGCCCTGGCCATCTTCGCGTTTGAGATGCGTCACGGCGTAGTCGAGAAGTTCCGCCAGGTAGGCCAAGGGGCTGACCGCCGCATCGCAATCGCGACAATGGCACGTGTCGGGAAACAGCACCGCCAGCGCGCCGTCGGGATCGATATCGGACGAGGGCGCGGTCAAGCCGTTGGCCCGATCCGCCCGGTAGGAGGCGATGACGTTGTCGAGAAACTGCTTCTGGGCGCGGGCCTCGACCGGAAGCCGCGCCGCCCCGAAGTCGCCCAGTGCCTCGCGCGCGGTATCGACGACATTCACCCGCGTAGCACGACCCACGGCGGGAACGTCATCGTAGCCGGCGTCGATGAGCGCCGTATTGGCTTCCGTGTTGGTCGACAGGGCGCCGAGGCGGGCGTGCGCCTCCACTACTGGCACGGCCGGGTCTGCTGGATCTACCCCCTCGAGGTGGCCAATCCCGCCCTCCCGGCGGATGTCGGCCAGAGTGCGGATACCATGGTCGATCAGCGTCGCCTGCAACCCCTCCGGCAGCTCCATCGACAGGGCCTCGGCAAGCTCCGACACCGTCGGAGACGGCTCCTCTTCCTCCGGCACGGCGACGCGAACCTCTATCACCTCTTCCTGCTCCTGGGGGACAGAAAGATCGGTCTCGGCGATCTCTGTGCCGTCCCGGGCGATGATATGCAAATGGAGCCGGCGTCCCTCCTCCCCTTCCTCTTCTTCCTCCTCTGACGGCTCCCGGCGCGGCGCAAAGTAGAGCAGGGTGAACAATCCATTTCCGTCGGTGGCCTCGTGGCCGAGATCTCTGGGCTCAGGGCCGGCACCCAGGTCGAAGGCATGGAGGGTGAAACCGCTCAGGGGCTCTTCGGTCTCCTCGGCGAGCAGCCGGCCGACCATCTCATGCACGACCAGAAAGCCTCGCTCGAGGCGCAGTTGCTCCAGGAGGTCCATGATCGCGCCGAGCGATTCGCGCAAGCGGGCGGGGATAATGTTTTCATCGATGGCCTTCTCCAGGGCCGTGCGCAGCGCCTCGGGCTCCTGATCGAGGAGGGTTTCGAGCTTCAAGGAGAAACCCAGCCGGCCCCAACCGTAGAAGGCCTCGGCCGGCAGGCGCGTATCCGGGGCGAGCAGGAAGGCTTCGACGAGGATCTCGATGCGCTGCCACTCCAGCCCTGTCTCCTTTGCCAGGAAGTCGACGTCTGCTCCGATGAGCTCGGCCGGCTGCACGCCCTCGAGCACGGGACTCAGCCCGGCCAGAAGCCGCTCGTATTCCGAAGGCTCCGGCTCCTCGCGCGCTGCGACCACGAGATCCACCTCGGCAACCGGCGGAGCGTGGAAAATCGTCTCGGAGGCGGCCAGCTCCCGGCCCTCCGCGTCGAACACCCGGACCACGAGGTCGGCGTTACCCTTATCGGCGCGGCGGAATTGGCCCGCGGTGTAGGCGATCTCGTACCGTCCGGACTCGTTAGTGAGGGTTTGACCGAGCTCTTGCTCACGCCGCAGATCTCGATCGACGGCGCGCACAAGGACACCAGGTTCGGGCGTGCCGTCCCGCTGTTGCACCTGGCCGTTGACGACAAACCGCTCCGGCTGCTCGGCATCGACAGCGGCATTGATCGCCTGGGCCGTGCGCTCGTCAACGATGCCGGTCGCCTCCAATTCGTGTTGAGTCTGGAACGCCATCACCACCAGGGTGGTCGCTTCACCGAAGAACCCCGCGTCGGTCTCGTTAACCGCAATGGTGAAATCCAATTTCTGCAGTTCGCTTTGCAGGAGCTGGACATCCTCGCCTTGCATTCCACGGGATAGATTTCGACCTTGTAGGTTCATGGTAAGCCTCCATTGGCATTCGGCAGGAACGACGGAGTGCCTCTCGTTTAGCTCTCTTGCTTGGGAAAGATCTTCACATTCTGATCAATCTTTTTGGGCATACGTTGCCGTCTGATCCACGGCTTCGAAGATAGATCTTCCCCACAGCAATCCAAAAATGCCTTGTCATCCCCGTCCAGATCAACATGGTAGGGTAACCCGTAAACGTCCAGATCGGCCTTCATGCGGTTACGAAGCAGCGACAACTGACGGATGGAGAGGTATCCGCGCGCCTGTTCCTGCCGCTCGGACGGCAATTGGCGCAACTTTTCACGGATAGATAGAGGCTCGTAATACGCAAGGTCGCAGATCAAGTTATCCTTCACCCGCAGGTAAACGGAACGAGTTCTTCCGCCCAAGAACATGCCGTTACCATTCTTAAAGTACCAGGCGGTAAAGTCGTCAAAGAGTTTTTCGCGTTCCTGCTGTGTAAGCGGCTCAGCTTTCCACTCGGTCAGCCGTACCGGGCTGGCAATACCCATCTTATCCCACAGCGCCTCGTAGGCGGCCAGGCGCTTCTCCGCCACTTGTAGCTTTATCTGGCGCCGATGGCTGTAGGCCAGATACGCTCCGATCAGAGCCACGATCGGTCCCGCAATAGCTGCAATCTCGGTGAGTGGCATAAGTTGTCTTTTAGCGGTCAAGTTTGTATAGACTTGCTTTTGAAGACTTGAAGCGGATCAGTCTGCCCGTTAAAGGCGCCACCGAATCATGCATGGAACGCATGGTCGCCCTTCATCGGCGCCTTCACGGCTTTGGGTTGCCTCACCAAAAATCCATTTGGCTGCCTGCTCCGAGAACCCTATAAGAGCTTCTTCCCCTTTGGAAAGGAGAAAGTCTCTGGTCATTTTTGCACCCTGCTTCGCTTGCCATACGACAACAAGCGTGAACTCCACGGGACCTTTTTTAAAAGCCTCCCCAAGCGAAAGCTTTGTGAGGCCAAACAGCTCTGCAAATCCACTTGCGATATCCAAATAATCCTTTCCTTTACTTAGCCGCCCTCTCAACCGCTCTCCTTGGCGGAATCGTTTAGGTTTTGGGCGGTCATCCCTTAAAGTTAGCTCGCCGGTCGAGCCAGGTCCGAGGCCGAGGTCTGGGGGGAGCTTTCGCTCATTCGTTAATCCTGTCTTCTGCGCCTCTCGTTCACCCCTGGCCGATTCATTGCGAGTCTGATTTTCGTTCGGTGACCCGAGCTCCTCGCCATACGTACCTCCCTCTCGTAATTCGACAATCCGTCGAATCTCCTCTAAGCGCATACCTATGAGTTTGAGCTCCAGTAAAAACTTTTCAAGCCTCAAATCGACATTCTTTGGATACTCTATCTCGCTTATTTCTTGAGCCGACTGCTCCAATTGCTCCATCAGAGCCAGGGGCTGAGTCCTGGCCTCCTTGCTTCCCTCCTCGACAGCGCCTTCCAGGCCTCGCGACGATCCTAACTGTATATCAAGCTCCTTTGATAGCTCGTCTTTTTTCTCCGAAGAGACAGAAACTATGGATGGTTGTAAGTTTCGTGTTCTTCCTCTTTCGTTCTCTGGCTGTGCCTGCATACCCTCTGGATCGATTAGGCCAATCGGATTGTCCCGAGCATATCGGTACAAGTTCGTTCCATCCACCAATCCCGCAGGGTCCGCTGTTGCCCATCTCCCTACCCATGGCACGTAATATCTTGCCCCGTGGTAGTACAACCCACTTTCTTCATCCCGCTCCTTGCCCGAAAATCGATACCGTTTCCTGCCAAAGCTGCCGAAGCTGGTCTCGCCGTAGGGTGTGTATTCCTCGCGATTGATGAAGTTCGCTTGATCATCAACGACCAGATTGCTGCTTCCCAGATGATCGCCCAGGGGGTACTGCACCTTCGGCCCCTCATCCTTCGGGTGCGGATCACCGACACGGAGCATGGCGATGCGCTGCTGATCGTCCATCACGTGAAATCGGTTGTTCTCTCCGGTACCAGAGCCGTTACCCTGCCAGCGGTGGTGCTCGAAAAACCCGTCGATGTAGATCGTTGCCTCGATCTCGCCTTGTTGATTGCGGACCAGCTTCTTTACCCGCTGGCCAATCGCATCATAGAGGTAATGGGCGCGCACCGACGGCGGCGAACCCTCCACTTGGGTACGGTAGGCCTTCAGCTGGTCACTGTGGTCCCACTCGAAGTGACGCGCCGTGTGTTCCCGCGTCAGGTTGCCGTTGGCATCGAAGAAATGACTTTGAGGAATATTTGCAGCCTGATGGCCCACATGCGTCAGGTGGTTGCCGCGAGGATCGGGCCATTCGCCCGTGGCAAGGTGGACGGGCCACTCGTTATTCCACTGCTCTGGCGTCATCCCGCCCATGCCGAAGTGCCGTGTCCAGGCGTTGCCGTTGTGCCGATGGGTCAGGGAGAGCATGTTGCCCGCCGGGTCGTAGGCGTACTCCTCGCGATAGGGGGCGGTAAGATGGGGGGCGTTTTCCTGGTTCGGTGTGCCATGGTTCCCTGAGTTGGCACCGCAGCGCTGGTCGTCCGCAAACGGGCGAGGCCGTGGAATGTCTTGGCACTCGCGTCCCGTCGCTGCGGTCAAGCGGTAGAGGGGATCGTAGATGAACCGGCGGATAAGGGCATCGCCTTGGGCCACCAGCGATGCCAGGGCTGGATCGGAAACGAGTGCGGACTGCGGGTTGTCCTGCACGCCGCAACCCAGTGTGCGGTCGGTGATCGCGAGGATGTTGCCGATCAGATCATACTCGTACGCGAAATCCTGGAGCGCAGCGCCGGTGGGCTCGTAGATAGGCGTGTCCGGCTCTGGCTTTTCGTAGCGCTCGCTACGCAGCCGCGCCAGCCGGAACGTCTCAGGATCATAGGCGTAGCGGGTCATCACGCCGTTGCCCAGCGCGATCAGCGTGCGCTGTCCCTTGGCGTCATAGCCGATGTGCTCGACGTAAGTGACGGGCTCGGCGTTGCTATCCGTTGAAAGCGTCACCCGCTGCAGGGCGCCGGCCCGGTTGTAGATCGGACGCAACTTCTGGCGCTGTCCCTCCACATCCTGGGGATACAGCGTGCGCTTGATTCGGTCGAGTGCGTCGTACGCGGACGAGGTGCGGTACTCGAAGGAGTCGAGCAGCGTGGCGGCATGGGCGTCCAAGGTGGTGCCGCCGGGCGGTTGCCAATCCACTTGAAACGCGGAAGCGACCACGCTGGAGATGGCATCATCGCCGATGATCTGCCGCACCTTCTCCAACACATTGCCCTTGAAGTCGTAGCGCTCGAACGTCAGGCGGCCCGCTTCGTCGTAGTGCTCGTGGAGCGCACCCAGTCGGTTCTCGGCGCGATGGGTTGCCCGCTCGACTGGAGCCTGAGCCGGATCGCCGGCGTCGCCGTAGACCAGGTGCTCGCGCAGGGTCACGGTGCCGGCGGCATCATCGCGCGCCCACATTCGAATCGGTCGCTGCAGGCGATCGTAGGCCTGGAGGATGAGTGCGCCCTTGCCATCGCGCCGCTCGATCTCGTTGCCGGCGGCGTCCAGCACCAGGCGCCGCAGGCCCGCGTCGATGCTCTCGATGCGCAGCGGGTTGTCCGCAAGATCGTAGGTGTACTGGAAGGCTTTCCGGCCCAGGGCGTCGGTCACGGTGAGCAGGTTGCCGCGAATGTCGTATGTGGAGCGCGTGGTGAACCAGTCGGCGGATGGGTTTGGCCCGTTGCGCTCGACCGACTTTATCGTTCGGCCCAGCGCATCCACCTCGATGCTGGCCGGGGTGAAGTGGTGATCTTCCGGCGCGCGATCCGCCAGGGTGAGGCCGGTCTGATCGGGAGGCTCGCTCAGCGAAGCCAGGTCATTTGGATCATACGTGTAGGTCTCCCAAGGCGTTGGCTCGAATACGATCTCGCCGTTCTGATTGTGGCGCGCCACGTCGGGCTGGGCGATGCTGCCCGGAACGCCCTGGACGACGCGCTGCTCGGAGCCGTCCGGGTTGACGGTACGGATCACCTGGCCGCGCGGGTCGTAGAACAGGGTGACCTTCTGGCCGAGCACCTCCCGCCCGAACCGGGTCCGTTCGTCGTCTGGGGAAAGGTAACCGTAGCCCCGGGAGACGAACGGCTCGAACTGCTCCACCACCTGTCCCTTGTTGTCATAGATCTGCCAGCCGCTGACCACGACGTTGGGGGGATCGCCCGGGCTGCGTTCCTGCCCGACCACGGCGGCCTGGGTACTGGCCGTCTCGTCCTGATCCGCCGGCAGCACCCCGCCACCGAAAACCGGTTCGCCGAAGAGCACGTCCTCGGCCTGGGTGCGCGTCTGCAGCAGACGGCCGAAGCCGTCGGAGTATTCGCGTGTCTCGATGGTCGCATTCCGCTCCGGCAGGGGCACGTCCATTTCGGTATCGTGATGCTCGTGCTGGATGGTGTGCACGAAAACGGGCTGGCGCTGATCGGGCGGGCTGTTGGCGAAGGCCAGAAAGTCGTACTCGAAGCGCGTGCTGGGCCGGTTGTCGTCTCCTTCGGTGGCATCTTTGCCCCGGACGAAGATCTCCTCGAGCAACCCCAGCGGGGTGAAGGCGTACTCGGTGCGATTGCCGTTCGAGTCGCTCACCTCGCGCGGCTGCAGCACGCGCGCGTCGTAGCTGGCGAGAATCTCCAGGCCGGCCGGATCGGTGACCTTGGTCGGCAACAGGTCGAAGAAGTCGTAGTCGATATGGGTATCGCGGTTCCCGGTCTCATCCCCCAGCGGGTCGCGGGTCACGATCCGCATGCCCTGTCCCGTTCCCTCCGGGCTGTCCTGAACGTCGTACTTGTGCCGAGTGGTAACCACGAAGTAGCCGCGCTCGCGATCGGCATCGCCGGGATGAAAGGTATAACCGGCGAGCTCAGGCAGGAAGTCGAGGAATTCCTGCGGATGCTCGACGTTGGCCACCGGCGCAGCCCCCGGCACCAGGTAGGACGGCCGTTCGGGCGGATCCGCAATCGCGTCGCCGCTCTTGTAGCCGTCGTGCAGGATGTCCTCGGTAAGCGCCAGGCTCTCGGAACGCACCAGGGCGCCGTGCTCCCCGACTTCGCCAAAAGACCGTCCCTCGAAGGCCTCGCCGTCGTAGAAATTAAGTGTCTGCTCGATGACCGTGAGCGCGGCGCTGTCGTCGGGTACGTCTTTCAGTTCGAGCACGCGCTGGGTGCCGTCGTTCCCGGTCTCGCGGGTGGTGACCTTCGCCACTCGGTCCACGATGTAGACCTCAGGGTCGACGGGCTCGGCGTAGACCGTGCGGCTCTGAGTGGCCAGATACGGCTCGCCCGGCGTGTCCTCGAGCTCCCGCCAGCCGCGTGGACAGGCGATCCGGGTCTCCTGCTGCGGCTGGCCGAAAGGATCGTAATCCTCGGTGAAGCGGAACTTCGTCATCAGGTCGTCACCGCGCTCCCACTGGGTGGTGCGGTTGGCAACGGGGTGAGGAAAGAACATCCGCTGGCGCGACCGATCGCCTGGATCGGCGGGCGCCTGCTCCTCGCGCACGCTGTGGAGGTGCTCGGTCACGGTGAAGGGCCGGTCCTCGCGCGCCGAGTCGTCCCGGGCATAGAGCTCGGTCCGCAGGATGCGCCCGCGGAGTGCCCGAATTGTATCGCGCTTCACGCGGCGCGGAATGTCAGCGTCGCGGAGGAAGGCCGCAAAGTCTGCGGGTCGTTCGAGCCGCTGTGGATCGTCGGGAAAGAACTCCGCGCTGTAGTCCGCCTCGTACCAGTCGCCGAACTCCTCGCCGATAGGCCCTTGATGGAACCAGGTGCGTGTCTCGGTCGGCGGTGAAAACGATTCGCTCGCTACGGCTGCGAAAGATCGGTCCGGGTGCAGGCCGGCGGCCTGGTAATCCTCAAAGACTTCGGTATCCCGTTGGTCGACCCGCCCAAAGCCGCGGAATTCGCGCTCGGCGCCGTCCCAATGGCCGTGATGGTAGCGGTATTCGGTGGTCAGCTTGCCCCGCGAGATCTCGTCGACGACCGCGACCCGGGCCACCACCTGGACGGGAAACGGCAACGGCGTTTGCCAGCGTGTCTCAGGACTTTGTTCGTCCTCCAGATAGAACCGAGTGGAGGGCGCATAAGCCACTCGTGTCACCGCCCCCAGGTGGTTGTCCATCTCGTCCAGCAGGTAGGGTTTGGCCCCACCGGTGAAATCGAGAAAGAACATATGAGGACGTCCCTGCCCTTTCGCTTCCTCGCTCCACAGCACGCCGCTGACGCCGGTGCCCAGCATATCCATCAGGCGCACGGCATCCAGGTCGGTCACAGGCGGGGTACCGTCGATCTCGATCGGCTCGCTCCAGCGGTTGCCGCCCTGGTTGATGTACAGCACCACCTTGCAGTGATCGACGTACACCAGGTCGGCCAGGCCATCGCCGTCCACGTCGCCGAGCAGGATGCGCCGTGGGTCGTACCCATAGGGAAAACGCGGGCCGCCCCGCATATGGATGCGCTTGCCCCAGTCGCCGTGGCCCAGGTTGGGCCAGTACTCGATGTTGCCATCGTGGACCAGGACGATGTCCTGCAGGCCATCCCCTGTCATGTCGGCCCAGCGGACGCGCGGATCGGAGAAGTTGACGTCGGGAAACGCCTCGAGGTCTCGGCGCTCTACCCGGCGGGTATCGTTCCAGCCTTCCAGGGGATCGTTGAAGAAGGACTCGAAACGGCGGCCCGAGCGAATGGCATCTGTGACCCCGTCGCCATCCAGATCGACGAGCTGCACCTCGGCATCTTCCAGATTGAAGCTGGGGGCCTGCCGATAGCGCTGGAAGGAACGTCGGTCCCAGGCCCCCTGGAAGTTCAAGGGGAAGTAGCCGGAAAGCCCGTTCGCCGTGGCCAGCAGATCGATGCGGCCGTCGCCGTTGGCGTCGATGAGCTGGACGCCCGGATCGGCCAGTCGAAGCCCGACCGGGGCTTCCCGCATCTCGCGCGGCAGATCGAAACGGCCGCCGCCCAAGTTGCGCCAGTAGCGGACAGCGCCGTTCATCTCGATGATGTCGGGAAGCCCATTGCCGAAGAGGTCGGCCAGCTCCAGGTTCGGGCTGGCCAGGGAACGGGCCGGCAGGTTGCGGCTTTCGAGCGGAAAAAAGTCTCGCTCCTTGGGCTGGAACGTGGTGTAGCTGAATTCCAGTGGCGGAAGGGCTGCGGTCTGATCCGCTTCTTCTGACTGCTCGTCATCGTGGCCGATGACCCGGATCTGGCTGAGCAAGGAGGCGCCGTTGAGCGGCGAGAGCGCCTCGGGTAGCTCACCGGCCGCGATGCGTTCGTCGAGATAGCTTAGCTGGTAGATGCGGACGCGTCGGTCCTTGTCCGCATGGGTCCGGACCACGATCCGCCGACACCGCTTGCGGGTGCGGATCTCGAAGCCGGAGCGGTAGTCGGAGAAGGGGTCGGGGCGCTCTTCGTACTCGAAGCCGACCGAGATCAGGAACCGCTCGGCATTCGTGCCCGCCTCGTTATACTCGACGTAACGGATGCGCTTGAGATATAGCTGATCCCAGCGATGAGGCCCTTCCTCACCGCTATCTCGTTCATACTCATACTCGATCCGGTTGCCGAAGGCATCCAGGGTCCGGGTGAGCTTCCAGGCAAAGACCTGAGTCCGGTCGTCAGGAGCAGCCACTACGGCCGGATCGGCCCCAAGCGCCGCAGGCGTGCCATAGACACTCGCCAGGCCGTCCTTGCTGCAGACCTTCCAGAAGCTGTTTTGGTTGTCGCGGTGATAGGCGATGCGCGCGAAGAGGCCTTCGGTGCGAGGACGATATTGGACTTCACCGGGGAAGTCGCCGGAAACGGGTACTAGATCCTCGGCCCCGGAAAGGAGGAAAACGTCCGCTGCGTCGCGGTAGCGAGGTACCCCCTTGGAGGTCTTGCGACTGACGCCGGGGATGCTCAAGCTCCAGCCAAGACCAAAGGGCCCGTTGCCGTTACCCGTGCTGTATATCAGCTTGAGTTCGGGCTGGAAGCCGTTCCGGCCCGGGGGGAGTTCGATCGGAACGGTGAAGTTCCCGGTCCCAGTGAAGAGGTCTGGCGAGAAGGTCTCACCAATACCCGACACCGCTCCACCGCCCGGTGGCAGCGAAATGACCTCGTTGGCTTTGCCTGCTTTGGCCATGGGTGTCATCCCCCCCTTGGCCGGCAAGGGAACATGCCACGCAGTTGGCCTCCTCACCTTATTCTGCGCAGCGAGTGGCTGGCAAAATCCCTTACTCCATGTGTGTAGGCTAGCTTAGCCCGGATATTTCACCAGCGCCGCGAGTGTGCCCTGCTGTGCGAGCAGGCCAGCCCTTCACGTTGGATGGCGGTCGCTGTGATGGATCAACCCGCTCTTGGGCTGCCGGCGACCCACGGCCATCTCCAAGGCGTCCAGTAAGAGCGGCGTGCGCATGTGGTCCGCCATCGCCCAGCCCACCAACTGCCGGTCATGGAGGTCGAGCACCGCCGCCAGATAGAGCCATCCTTCCAGTGTCCAGATCGCCGTGATATCGGCCACCCAGGCCTGATTCGGTTCCGCCACCGTACCGGCGGTTCAGTAGGTTCCCTGTTTGAATTCCACGCCTACTGCGTCTTTGCCTCCCTCACCAGCCGACGAATGATGCCCAGATCGTGACGTAGCAGCAGGCGCTGCGCCTCGTCCAGGCGGTCGAGATCCACCCAGCCGTCCGGGGCGCGCCCCTCCGCCAGGGCCCGGCGCTGGCTCTCGAGCAGCAGCGCCTGCAGACGCTCCAGGGCCGCGGTCAGCGTCCGGGCCTGGTCGGCCGTCAAGGCTTCTGCGAGCACCAGTGCCACCAGGCGCTCCCGGGTGGCCGATGACCGCACGCCATGGCGCAGCGCCAGCAGGCGCACCGCATTGACCAGTGGCAGCACACCCCCATGCTTGAGATCGAGGGCCCGCCCGTGGGGTGCCGCGGCGTCGCCGCTTCGCAGGCGCCCGAGGCGATCCAGCGCCACCGGCAGCTCGTTGAGCAGCGCTTCCATCTCATCCAGAAACAGGTGGGCTCGAGGCATCAGGGCGACCACCCGGTCGCGCAGGGTCTCGGCCAGGGTCTTGTCCCCGTACACCGGCTGGAAATCGAGCAGGATATTGGCCTGCTGCACCCGCTTGACCCGGCGCTCGGCGGTCCAGATCGCAAGCTGTGCGTCCCATTCACCGAGCCGCTTGCGCCACATGGGCCAGCGGGCCATGACATGCCCCGGACACAGCGGGATACCGGCATCGGCGAGACGCGCGGTGAAGCGCTCGCCGAGGGCCTGAAAGTAGCCGTCGATCTCGACATGCCGGGCATCCGGATAGTCGGCGATGATCATGGCATTGTCCTGATCCGGACCGAGCAGGCTCTCGTGACGCGCTGCCGACCCTAGGGTCAGCACGCAGAAGGCCACCGGCGGCTCGCCCCAGCCCCGACTACGCATCTCCTCCAGGCTGAGGGTGATCGCGCGGCGATAGAGCCAGTCGTTAAGGTCGCTGACCAGCTGGCTGATGCGCCAGGCCGGCAGGTCGAGGCGATCGAGCGCGTCGACCAGCGAGAGGCGCCAGGCATGCACATGGGCCAGGTCGGGCTCGGCCCCCAGGGCGGTCAGGGCTTGTTGCAGCGGCGAGAGCACCGGTGGCCAGGCCGTCGGGTCGGGCAGGCGGTCGCCAGCGAAGAGCTCACGCCAGGCCGAGGCGCGCTGCAGCAGCTTCATGGCCCCTCCGGGTCGACGCGGAACGGGGCCAGTGTACCGAGCCACCGGCAACCTGGCACGCCGGCCGGCCACAGACAGCGACGCCGGCCCATCAGGGCCGGCGTCGTCACGGTGATAGCCTTTCGGGTCAACGCGAAGCGAACATGTCGTCGCCCACCTCGTCGATGAAGCGCTGGGCCTTGCTGACCATCAACTGGTTGCAGGCTTCACGCCCCGGGACCATGTCGGAGCGCTCGAAGCGATGCTCGAGCGCCCCGCCTCCTTCCAGCGGCTTGCGGATCCAGCCACTGACCCGAAACTGGCCGCCCTCGTCGGCAGGCTCGGAGACGATCAGGTAGCCTTTGTACGCCACCGGCTCGGCGGCGAGAGCCTCCTCCGGCTTGTCTTCCCCACCACCGAATAGGCCAGACAGCAGTTTCTTCAGCATGGGCCCACCTCCTGGTGCAGAAAAGGGCCGGCTCGCGCCGGCCCGGTATCAATCCTGCTGACGGCCCTTGCCGGCGGCGATGCGCAGACGCAGGGCGTTGAGCTTGATGAAGCCCTCGGCATCCTTCTGGTCGTAGGCGCCGGCGTCGTCCTCGAAGGTGGCGATGGACTCGTCGAACAGCGAGGCGTCTGACTTGCGACCCGCCACGGTGGCGCTGCCCTTGTAGAGCTTCATGCGCACCACGCCGGAGACATTCTTCTGGGTCTCGTCGATGGCCGCCTGCAGCATGCGCCGCTCGGGGCTCCACCAGTAGCCGTTGTAGATCACCTCGGCGTATTTGGGCATCAGCTCGTCCTTGAGGTGGGCCTCCTCGCGGTCAAGAGTCAGCGACTCGATGGCGCGGTGGGCGCGCAGCATGATGGTGCCCCCCGGGGTCTCGTAACAGCCGCGTGACTTCATGCCCACATAGCGGTTCTCGACGATGTCGAGGCGGCCGATGCCGTTGTCGCCACCTATATGGTTGAGCTTCTCGAGCACCTCGTGGGGCCGCATTGGCACGCCGTCGATGGCCACGATGTCGCCCTTGTCATAGGTCAGTTCCACATAGGTGGGGGTATCCGGGGCTACCTCCGGCGCCACGCTCCAGCGCCACATGTCCTCTTCGGCCTCGACCCAGGGGTCCTCGAGGTTGCCGCCCTCATAGGAGATGTGCAGCAGGTTGGCGTCCATGGAGTAGGGGGACTTCTTCTTCTGGCTGGTGAAGTCCACCGGGATGTCGTGCTGCTGGCAGTAGGCCATCAGCTTCTCGCGGGAAGTCAGATCCCACTCGCGCCACGGCGCGATCACCTTGACGCCAGGCTTGAGCGCATAGGCCCCCAGTTCGAAGCGCACCTGATCGTTGCCCTTGCCGGTGGCGCCGTGGGAGATGGCGTCGGCGCCGGTCTGGTTGGCGATTTCGATCAGCCGCTTGGCGATCAGCGGGCGAGCGATGGAGGTGCCCAGCAGGTATTCGCCTTCATAGATCGTGTTGGCACGGAACATCGGATAGACGTAGTCGCGGACGAACTCCTCGCGCAGGTCCTCGATATAGATCTCCTTCACACCCAGCGCCTGCGCCTTGGCCCGCGCCGGCTCGACTTCCTCGCCCTGGCCGATGTCGGCGGTGAAGGTCACCACCTCGCAGTCGTAGGTTTCCTGCAACCACTTGACGATGACGGATGTGTCCAGGCCGCCAGAATAGGCGAGCACGACCTTCTTGACATCGGACATGCTGGGGGCTCCTCTAAGATGAACGTCACAAGCGGTTAATTATAGCGCGACGAGGGAGCAGCGAATACCGCGACGGGACGTGACGCGCCCGAGCTGGTAGACTCTCGCGGCTCGAGACGACCCGATGGCCCAGACAAGGAGGGGTGCATGAGCGAGGCGATCGCCCGCGAACTCATGGCGCAGCGATTCCGCAGCTTCCTGCCCGTGGTGGTGGACCTGGAAACCGGGGGCTTCAACCCGGAACGCGATGCGATCCTCGAGATCGCCGCCGTGACCCTGACCATGGACCCCGAAGGCAACCTGATCCCCGATGCCACCTATGCCTACCATGTGACCCCCTTCGAGGGCGCCAACGTGGAGCAGTCGGCACTGGACTTCACCGGCATCCGCCTCGACGACCCCTTGCGCCGCCAGGTAGCGATCGGCGAGGCCGAAGCCCTGGGCGAACTCTTCCGCCCGGTGCGCAAGGCGATCAAGGCCCACGGCTGCACACGGGCGGTACTGGTCGGCCACAACGCCGCCTTCGACCATGGCTTCTTGAACGCCGCTGTCGCTCGCTGCGGCATCAAGCGCAACCCCTTCCATCCCTTCTCCAGCTTCGATACGGCAAGCCTCGCCGGCCTGGTCTACGGCCAGACTGTGCTGGCGCGTGCCTGTCGAGCCGCCGGCATCGAATTCGACAACAGCGCCGCCCACTCGGCCCGCTACGACACCGAGCGCACCGCCGAGCTGTTCTGCGCCATGGTCAATCGCTACAAGGACCTGGGCGGTTGGAACCTGGCCCAGCGGGAGCAGGGGCTCAAGGAAGTCTGACGGCGCCGTGACAACGGTTCAGTCCCGCTGCCAGCCGGCCGGGGTGCCGAGATCGTCGTCATCGAGCTCGCGACCGCCCACCCCCGGCTTGTCGATGATCTGCACCGAGCTGGCCTGCCAGCCCTCCTCGCCCTCTTCGGGTTCGTAGCGGACCCGGGTACCGACCGTCAGTCGCGGGAAGTCGTTGTGCAGGACGGCATTACGGTGGAAGTAGATCTCTTCGCCGCTGAAATCCTTGAGGAAGCCGTAGCCCTCCTCGTCGAAGATCCGAACCACAGTGGCCTCCGGTGGGACCGACTCGGCATTGTGATGCACCACCTTGGCGCCGCGCTTGCCGGTTGCCTTCTTCAGCTGCTTTTCCATCGCCTCGAAAGCATCGCGGATGATGCGGCGCAGCTGGACATGGGGGTCGTTGACCTTGTCGGTCTTCTCCGCCACCAGTTCCCCGCGGGCCGGCAACGACAGCTGGATGAGGACGCGATGTGGGTTGCCGGTCTGGTGGGGATGCTGACTCCGCTCGACGAGCACCCGGCAGGATACGATGTCGTCGCTGATCTGCTCGAGCTTGGCCACCCGCGACTTGATGTAGTCGTCGATCCACTCACTGCCGTCAAGATGGTGATAGCTGATGTTCAATGGCACTTGCATGAACCACCTCCGGTTTCATCGACGATGAAGGAAGCGCACGAGCACGACACGCGCTTGTTAGGATGGTAGGAATGACAACACCTTGCAAAGCGCCCGATCAAGGAATCGGTATCAAAGCGTATCCGCCACATGGACCGGGCCGAACGCACGAGGCCCGCGAGCCGGGAGGGCGCGCGGGCCTCGAGAAGCCACGATCGGGCGAGGAATCAGGCGTCGCTGCCTTGCTCGCTCTCGTCGTCCTTGTGCTTGGCGGCGGTCTCCTTGATCAGGGTCTCGAGCTCGCCGTTCTGGTGCATCTCCATGACGATATCGCAGCCGCCGACCAGCTCACCCTCGACCCACAGCTGGGGGAAGGTCGGCCAGTTGGCAACCTTGGGCAGTTCGGCGCGGATGTCCGGGTTGTCCAGCACGTTGACGAAGGCGAAGCGCTCGCCGCAGGTCATCAGGGCCTGGACGGTCTGAGCGGAGAAACCGCACTGCGGTAGCTGGGGCGTGCCCTTCATGTAAATCAGGATGGGGTTCTCGCCGATCTGGCGCTGGATGTTCTCGACGGTGGTGCTCATGACGTCTCCTCTCGTTTCGCTGTGGGCCCACCGGCGATTAGGGAATACCCGAGTACGACGGTCGGCCTTGCTGATGAGGCCATTCTACTGATCACGGGCGCGTTGCGCATCCCCCGGTCGATGGCTAGGATGAGCGTTTTTGCTCATGGAGTAATGCCATGGCCGCCCGCCATTTCCTGACCCTGCTCGACCTGAGTCCGGAAGAGTTGCGCTACCTGATCCAGCGCGGCATCTCGATCAAGAACGGCCTCAAGACCCATGGCCCGACCTACACCCCGTTTACCAACCGCACCCTGGCGATGATCTTCGAGAAGTCCTCGACCCGCACCCGGGTCTCCTTCGAGACCGCCATGGCGCAGTTCGGCGGCCATGCGTTGTTCCTCTCGCCCCGCGACACCCAGCTGGGTCGCGGCGAGCCGATCGGTGACACCGCCCGGGTACTGTCGGAGATGGTCGACGCGGTGATGATCCGCACCTTCTCCCACGCCGACCTCGAAGAGTTCGCCACGGCCAGCGCGGTGCCGGTGATCAATGCCCTGACCGACGACTACCATCCCTGCCAGTTGCTGGCCGACGTGATGACCTGGACGGAACGACGCGGCAGCGTACGCGGACGCACCGCGGTGTGGCTCGGCGACGGCAACAACATGTGCCACTCCTGGATCAATGCCGCCCGCCAGTTCGATTTCCGGCTGCGTATCTGCTGTCCCGAGGGTTACGAGCCTCGCCAGGACATCCTCGACGCCGCCGGCGATCGCGTCACCCTGCACCGTGACCCCACGGAGGCCGTCACCGGGGCCGACCTGGTCACCACCGATGTCTGGGCCTCCATGGGCCAGGAAGAGGAACAGGCAAAACGCGAGGCGGCCTTCACCGGCCTGCAGGTTACCGAGGCTCTGCTCGACCGGGCCGCCGACGACGTGCTGTTCCTGCACTGCCTGCCGGCCCATCGCGGCGAGGAGATCAGCGAGACCCTGCTCGACGATCCGCGTGCGGTGGTCTGGCAGGAGGCCGGCAACCGTCTGCACGCCCAGAAGGCCCTGCTCGAGTTCCTGCTGCTGGGACGCGTGGAGGCGTGATCCCCGGCCGTGGTCCGTGCCGAGGGATCGCGGCCCACTCTCCTCGGCTTCGGCTCGGCCTCGGCCACCTGCGACCTTGGTCGAACACAACCAAGGTTGTATACTGTGGGGCAGCCCACCTTGTCACAAGGAGCCCTGCCCGTCGAATGATCCTATCTACGTCCCACTCCGCCATGCAGCGCAGCCTGCGCCAGTGCCTTTCCCACATGACCGCCCAGCTCTACCGCCAGGGCCATGTCCTCGAGACGGTCACCATCCCCCATCGCGGCCTGGAGCCGGCGACCCTGCGAGCGCTGAGCGAGGCCTCCCACGACTGGGCGATCTGCCAGCGCACCCTGGAAGCCAGCGACGCCGCGACCTGGAACCCCCAGCAGCGCTTCGTGCTCACCGACCTCGGCCGGGACCTGCTGTTCGACATGTTCGGGGAAGGGGCGGCCGACTGCGCCTGATCGCCTGGCGATGAGAAGAGCGTGACGGTCAGGACAGACGACACGGCATTCCCCAGAGCCGGGGTCATGCCCTTGCAGAACTGGAGCCGAACTAATGAAGAAGTGCATCCTGGTCCATGGCCGCTTGACGGACGAGCAGTTGGCCACGCTGTCACGTGATTTCGACATCGAGGTCTTCACCGGCACCGCCCTGGCGGAAGACCCCGCCTTCCAGGCCGCTCTGCCGAGGGCCCACGGCCTGATCGGCACCGGCCTGACCATCACCCCCGCGTTGCTCGACGCGGCCCCCCTACTGGAGGTGATGGCCACCATCTCGGTGGGTTACGACCACTATCCTGTCGACGAGTTGACGCGGCGTGGCATCCTCCTCTGCCATACCCCCGACGTGCTCACCGAGACCACGGCGGACACCGCCTTCGCCCTGATCCTGGCGGCGGCCCGCCGCGTCGTCGAACTGGCTGACTTCGTCAGGCGTGGCGACTGGCAGGCCAGCATCGGCGAGGCACAGTTCGGCACCAATGTCCACGGCAAGACACTGGGCATGATCGGTTTCGGTCGTATCGGTGCGGCCGTGGCGCGCCGTGGTGCCCTCGGCTTCGGCATGCGCGTGCGCTACGCCAACGCCTCCCCGAAACCCGCCCTCGAGCGCGAGCTAGGAGCCGAGCGACGCGACCTCGACACCCTGCTCGCCGAGTCGGACTTCATCTGCGTGACCGTGCCCCTCACCCCCGAGACCGAGCACCTGGTCGGCGCCCGAGAATTCGGCCTGATGAAACCCTCGGCGATCTTCGTCAACATCGCCCGCGGCCGGATCGTCTGCGAGGCGGCCCTGATCGCGGCCCTGGAAAAAGGCCAGATCCGCGCCGCCGGGCTCGATGTCTTCGAGCAGGAGCCGCTGTCACCGGAGTCTCCCCTGCCCCACATGCCCAACGTGGTCGCCCTGCCGCATATCGGCTCCGCCACCCGCGAGACCCGCGATGCCATGGCACAACGCGCGGTGGAGAACATCACCCGGGCGCTCAAGGGCCAGCAGCCCCTCAACCTGGTCAACGAATCCGCCTGGCGATCTGCCTGACCGACGGCCCTTCGAGCGCGGGCCTCAGCCCACCTCGACCCGGGGCATCGCCACAGGAGGCAGTGGTGCGCTCATGGCCGAGACCACCACGGGCCGCAGACGCTGCACCAGGTCACGCACCGTGACATGTTCGCCGTAATCCTTCTCGGCGATGTCACGCAGGGCATCCAGCCCCGAGAGGGTGAAGATCACCGTGCCCAAGATGAAATGCAGCCGCCAGAAGCGCTCGACATCAGGCAGCTCCGGGGTGGCTCGGCGCACCAGTTCGGTGAAGCGGGAGAAGACCCCGCCATACTCCTCCTCGATATAGCGCCGCAGGTGGCCCTGGGTCTGGCTGTAGCCAAGCCCCAGCAAGCGCATGAATACCTTCAGGCTGTTGCGCTCTCCTGGCACCTCCAGCACGCACTGCGCCATGGCCTCCAGCAGGATCTCCAGGGGCACGGTCCCATCCGGATAGCGGCCCTCGAGTTCGTCCAAGGCCTTGTGAAAGCGCTCGGTGAAGGGGTCCAGGTAACGGGCGAAGACCGCCTGGATCAGTGACTTCTTGGAACCGAAGTGGTAATTCACCGCCGCCAGATTGACATTGGCCTTGCTGGTGATGTTGCGCAACGAGGTCTCGGCGAAGCCATGTTCGGCGAACAGCACCTCGGCGGTATTCAAGATGCGGGTGACGGTATCGGGCTGTGCCATGCAAGGGCCCCGGTTAGAAACAATTGTTTGAATATCTCTGAAGTGTACGATAAACAAGGGATCGTCTCAATCCACCTGATGGGCACGCGTTTGAATCCGGTCCTTTCCGTGACACGCTGTCCTGGCCATCCTGAAGCGTTACCCTTGCGAGAAGCGCCGCCGGCGCTTTTACTGGATGGAAGATCATGCTGTATACTTTATCAACCATGGCGCGCCTGGCAGGCCGCCTCTCCCCCTAGCCGATCGCGGTGGCGCTGCTTCGCCACCCACCGCCGTCCCGGAGGTTGCATGAGTCGCCCCCTTACGCCACGCCAGCAGAATGTCTTCGATTTCATCGTCAAGACCATGAACGAGCTGGGATACCCGCCGACCCGGGCCGAGATCTCCCGGGCGCTGGGCTTCAAGTCCCCTAACGCCGCCGAGGAGCACCTGAGGGCACTGGAGCGCAAGGGCGTGATCAAGGTAATCCGCGGCACCTCCCGTGGCATCCGCCTGGCGGCCCAGGAACCGGAGGCCGCGGCAGGGGAAGCGGCTCGGGACGAGCCACAGCCGGGCCTGCCGATCATCGGCGAGGTGGCCGCCGGCAGCCCGATCCTGGCTGCCGAGCATATCGACCGCTACTGCCCGCTGCCGCCGGAGTACTTCACCCCCCGCGCCGACTACCTGCTGCGGGTGCGGGGGCTTTCCATGAAGGACATCGGCATCCTCGAGGGGGACCTGCTCGCCGTGCACCGCACCGAGCGGGTTCGCGACGGCCAGGTCGTGGTAGCCCGCCTGGAAGATGATGTCACCGTGAAGCGCTTCCAGCGTCGGGGCCATAGCGTGACCCTGATCGCCGAGAACGCGGAGTTCGCGCCGATCGTGGTGGACCTGCGCCACCAGGTGCTGGAGATCGAGGGGATCGGGGTGGGGGTGATACGCGGTGGTAACGGCCAGGCGCTGGCCTGACGCGTCGAGCCTGGTCGTGCCCGGCCTTCGCTCGCCAGTGTCAGGAAGTGCTTGAAAGTCTGCCATGAGCCGCCAGCGAAAGATCCTTCACGCCGACTGTGACGCCTTCTTCGCCGCGGTGGAGATGCGCGACAACCCCGTGCTGCGGGACATCCCGCTAGCCATCGGCCGCTCTCGGGAGCGACGTGGGGTGATCGCTACCTGCAACTACCCCGCCCGGGTCTACGGCATCCACTCCGCCATGCCCACCGCCCGAGCGCTGCGCCTCTGCCCTCACCTCACCCTGCTGCCCGGCGACTTCGAGAAATATCGCGATGTCTCCCGTCAGATCCAGGCGACCTTCCGTGAGCTCACCCCCCGGGTCGAGCCGTTGTCGCTGGACGAAGCCTTCCTCGACGTGACCGACGTCGAAGGCTTTCGCGGCAGCGCCACCTGGATGGCCGAGTGGCTCAAGCAGGAATGCCTGGTCCGCACCGGCATCACCGTCTCGGTGGGCGTCGCGCCGGCCAAGTTCCTGGCCAAGATCGCCAGCGACTGGGACAAGCCCGACGGCCTCACCGTGATCCCGCCCGAGCGGGTCGATGCCTTCGTGAGTGCGCTGCCGGTCAGCAAGCTCCACGGCGTCGGCCCGGCCACCGGCGCCCGTCTCGACGCACTGGGCATCGCCACCTGCGCCGACCTGCGTGCCCTGCCGCTGGAGCGGCTGCTGGACGAGTTCGGCAAGTTCGGCAGGCGCCTCTACGAGCTTTGCCGGGGCATCGACGAGCGGCCGGTGCGGGTGACACGCGAGCGCAAGTCGGTCAGCGTGGAGTCGACCTTCGACCGCGACCTCCCGAACCTCGCCAACGCCCGCTCGGCCCTAGGGCCGCTGTGCGAGAAGCTCGAGAGCCGACTGGCCCGCCAGGGCCACCCCCCCCTGGCGGGACTGTTCATCAAGGTTCGCTTCGACGACTTCAGCCTCACCACCCTCGAGAGCCGCGGCCTCGCCCCCTCACCGGCAAACTACGGCCGGCTGCTGGAACAGGCCTGGGCCCGCGCCCATCGCCCGGTGCGTCTGCTCGGGGTCGGGGTGCGCCTGCTCCCCGAGGAAGCCCGGCAGCAGCTGGTGTTGCCGCTGTAAGCGCCCAGCGCCCAGCGCCCAGCGCCCAGGCAGAATAAGAGCCAAGCGGCCAAGTATATGCCCGTCTCTGAACTACTGGGCGTTTGTAGCTCGGCGCTGGGCGCTATTTGGTATCGATATAGCGGTGGTCGTTGAAGGTGGCGACCCAGTGCGGGTGGTAGACCAGCAGGATGCTCATCAGCATGCCGGTGATGAACGCCTCGGAAGGCATCAGCAGGGGCAGGAAGCGGGCGTATTCCATGGCCTGGTACATGGCATGGGCGTCGCTGGCACCCAGGGCCATCAGGCCAACCGCGGCGAGGCCTGCGCCCAGGGTCGCCAGGGCCGAGCCGAAGAAGCAGGCCACGAAGAGGAACACCATCAGGTTGTCCGGTAGCCGCCGATCGACCAGTCGCCACACCAGGCCCATGACCAGCGCCGGCACGATCCCCGTGACCAGCAGGTTCACCCCCCAAAGCGGCCAGGCCACTCGGCCGATCCCCACCATGGCCAGGTTCACCGCGGCGATCGAGAGCAGCGCCAGCGGCGCCTTGAAGACCAGGGTTAGCAGCGCGGTGAACATCAAATGCAGGGTCAGCCAGTCCACCGCCTGGGCGCGTAGCTGCCACATCAGCAACACCATCAGCGTGGCGGCGAGCCAGCGATGCTGCAGGGCGTGATCCTCGAGCAACAGGATCCAGGGGCGTCGGCTCAGCGCCAGTCCAACGAACAACAGCGAGATGGCCGTGCACAGCCACATCAGCCAGGGGGCCAGGACCAGTTCGGAAAACGACATGAGGCCTCCGGTTTAGGCGGCCCGCTCAGGCAAACACGACGGTCTTGTTGCCGTGGATCAGCACTCGGTCCTCGAGGTGCCAGCGCAGTCCACGGGCCAGGACCGCCTTCTCGACATCGCGACCGAAGCGCACCAGGTCATCGGGCGTGTGGCAATGGCTGACCCGATGGATGTCCTGTTCGATGATCGGCCCGGCATCCAGTTCCTCGGTGACGTAATGGCAGGTCGCGCCGATCAGCTTGACGCCCCGCTGGTAGGCCTGGTGATAAGGCTTCGCCCCGGCGAAAGAGGGCAGGAAGCTGTGGTGGATATTGATCACCTGGCCGGCATAGCGCTCGCAAAGGGCCGGGGGTAGGATCTGCATGTAGCGGGCCAGGACGATGCAGTCGGCGCCGGTGACGTCCACCAGCTGCTCGACCTGCGCGAAGGCCTGCGGCTTCGTGTCGGGGATGACCGGCACGTGGTGGTAGGGAATGTCGTGCCACTCTGCCAGGCCGCGCATGTCGTCGTGGTTGGAGATGACCGCAGCGATCTCGCAGTCCAGCTCGCCGGCCGTCCAGCGGTAGAGCAGGTCCACCAGGCAATGCGTCTCTCGGGAGACCATCAGCACCACACGCCGCCGCTCGCGGGTGTCGTGGAGACTCCACGTCATGTCGAATTCCCGCGCCAGCGGCGCGAAGGCCTCGCGCAACTCCCCCGCGCCCATGCCGAGGGAATCCGCCAGGATCTCGTAGCGCATGAAGAAGCGGCCGGTAGCCAGGTCGGAATGCTGGCTGGCCTCGGTGATGGAGCCGCCATGGCCGGCGATAAAGCCCGAGACCCGGGCGACGATACCGACCCGATCGGGGCAGGAAATCACCAGTCGATAGTAATGAGACATCGGTTGTCCGTGGATAGCAGCAAGAAGGCTCGAGCCCCGTATTGTAACGAAATCGGCGGCGCCCGACAGGGCCGGTAGCCTGGCGCGTTGTGACGCCACCGGGGCATCCCGTATAGTGACGGTCACTGCATGATCAGTGCTCCATCCGCCCATCGCTCGGTGATCGCTTTTCGATGTCACAGACCCGTGTCCAGATCCGTCCCCGCCGCCGCCCACCTCTGCATTTCCTGCCGCTGGGAGGCTGTGGCGAGATCGGCATGAACCTGAACCTCTACGGCCATGCTGACGACTGGATCGCCGTGGACTGTGGCATGATGATTCGCCAAGACCTGCCCGACAATCCGCTTCAGGTACCCGACCTGACCACCCTGAACACGCTCGGGATCATGCCCCGCGCCTTGATCATCACCCACGGCCATGAGGACCATATCGGCGCCGTGGCCTGGCTGTGGCCCAACTGGGACTGCCCGATCCATGCCACGCCGCTGGCAGCCGGCTTGCTGCGCGCCAAGTTCCTCGAACGGGGCCTCACCACCGAGGCCATCCGGGTGATCGAACCCGGTGAGGCCCTGGAGACCGGCCCCTTCACCCTGCGCTATCTGCCACTCACCCACTCGATCCCCGAGAGCTGTGCGCTGCTGATCGCCGCCGGCGAGCACCGGGTGCTGCACACCGGTGACTGGAAGCTGGACCCCGAACCCTTGATCGGCCCGCCCATCTCCGCCGCCACGTTCCGTGCCATCGCCCCGGTGGACCTGGTGGTCGGTGACTCCACCAACGCCCCGCTGCCAGGCCATTCACGCAGTGAGGGCGAGGTCGCCCATGCCTTGGTGACGGCCATCAACCACTGCGAGGGTCGAGTGGTGGTGAGCTGTTTCGCCAGCAACCTGGCACGGGTGCTGGCCATCGGCCGTGCGGCCCGACGCTGCGGCCGGCGGGTCAGCCTGATGGGGCGCTCGATGGAGCGCATGGTAGGCGTGGCCCGCGGGCTTGGCTACCTCGACGATCTGCCGCCGCTCGTGCCGGTCACCGACCTCGGCTACCTGCCACCGGAGGAGGTGCTGGTGATCGCCACCGGCAGCCAGGGGGAACCCCGGGCGGCCCTGTCGCGGCTCTCTCGCGGCCGCCATCCGCACTTCGAACTGACCCGGGGCGACACGGTGATCTTCTCCGCCAAGGCGATTCCCGGCAATGAGCGGCTGATCGAGCGGCTCAAGCGTGGCCTGGCTCGCTTCGAGGTGACGCTGATGGACGAGTTCAACCACCCCGAGTTGCATGCCTCGGGGCACCCTGCCCAGGACGAGCTCAGAACCTTCTACGGCTGGGTCCGGCCGCGCCGGCTGCTGCCGGTGCATGGCGAACCCCGTCATCAGCAGGCCCATCAGGCCCTGGCCCGGGAGATGGGCATCGCGGCACCGCTGGCGCCAATGGATGGCGATCTGATTCGCCTGGATGGCGACGGCCTGAGGCTGGAGTCCCGCCACCCCCAGTCGCCTTGCATTGTCAGCCAGGATGCCGTGGCGCCCCTGCCCGGCCTCGGCGGCGCGGCGAATCGGTCACGGCACGGCCGCCTTCATCTCGCGGTATCGGTGGCCGCCACTGAGCATGGCTGGACGCGCATCGGTCGCCTGATGCTCGATGCCAGTCAAGCCAGCCCCCTGGACGAGACCGCTTTCGCCGAGTGGCTCGACGACTGCCTGGAAGAGATCGAGACGGACTCGCTAGTAGGCCTGCGTCATGCCCTGCAGCCGAGAATCCTGGCCTGGTTCGCAGATCATCTGCACCGGGTACCGGAAATCCACCTGCAGCTGCTGGCGGTCGAGACGGAAAGGGTGGGCAGCTCAGTGAAGCCTTGACCGTGACCTCGTGAAGGTCACGGTGCTGGTTTCAGGGCGTGACGACCATAGAAAAAAAAGTGATCGAGGGAGCGCGGCTGGCCATGCCGTTACCTCCCGGGGCGGTTGTCCTCGCGCGGAAGACAGTCAGCGTACTGATCCGGTTCCCACGCAACTTTGTACCCCCGCTGGTCGCCTTGAGACCAGCAGGACGATACCGTCATCCCCCTTACCCTTGGCTTTCACTCTTGGGCGGACGGCCACGCTTGCGTTTGGGTTGCTCGGATACCAGATCATCCAGGGACAGGCCCGCCTCGTTGATCTGCTCGCGAATCTCGGCCAGCTTGCGCGCCTTGGCTTCCTCTTCCTGCTGACGCTGGACTTCTTCGTCCTTCTTCTGCGCGATGACCTCGTCGATCACCTCGGCGAGCTTGTGCAGCTGCTCGGTGCTGAGCTGACGGGCGGCAGCGCGTGCGACGTTCTTGTTCCGGGCGATACGCTCCAGGGTTTCGCTGGACATTAGCCCCCTCCAATCCGGGTGTTGAATGATGGCATGAATCGAATGGTCACGTCGAAAGTATATGCACCCTCGACCAATTGGCAAGAAAAGTTGGCATGAAAAAGCGCAGAAAGGGGCGAAAACCCGAAGAGAGAAAGCAGGAAAAAGGCCGGCGGACTTACCCGCCGGTCATGTTCATGAAGCGCACCACCTGGACATCCCCATCGGTAGTGAAGTGGTGCCGCTCGGGCTTGAGAGGCATAGCCCGCACGATGGCTTGCTTGAGTGCCTCGAGATCGCCAGGATAGCGCCGCAACACGGCGCGGAGGTCGACGGAATGCTCGTTGCCGAGACACAGCAGCAACCGCCCTTCCACCGTCACGCGCACGCGATTGCAGCTGGCGCAGAAGTTATGGCTGTGGGGGGAGATGAAGCCCACTCGACTGGTGCTATCGGGCATCCGGAAGTAACGCGAGGGCCCCGGCGTGGTCTCAGGGGTCGGCACCAGGTCATGTCGGGTCTCGATGATCGCCTGTACCTCATCACTGGAACAGAAGGTCTCGTCGCGGCGGTGATCGGAGACATCGCCAAGCGGCATCTCCTCGATGAAGCTGATATCGAGCCCCTCGCGGCGGGCGAAGTCCACCAGATCGAGCACCTCATCGTCGTTGCGTCCTTTGAGAATCACCGCGTTCAGCTTGATCCGCGCGAACCCGGCGGCCTTCGCCGCGCGGATCCCGTCGATGACCCGGTCGAGATCACCGGTCCGGGTCAGACGTCGGAAGCGTTCCGGATCCAGGGAGTCGAGGCTGATGTTGAGACGCTTGAGGCCTGCCTCGCGTAGACGATCGGCGTACTTGGGCAGGCTCGCGCCGTTGGTGGTCATGGCGAAGTCGTTGAGCCCGGGCAGTGTGCCGATGTCCTCGACCAAGCGATCGATATCCCGGCGTACCAGGGGTTCGCCCCCGGTGAGACGGATCTTCTCCACCCCCATCTCGGTAAAGGCGCGAGCCACCATGCCCAGCTCTTCCAGGGTCAGGACCTGGGCACGCGGCAGGAAGGTCATCGTCTCGCTCATGCAGTAGACGCAGCGGAAATCGCAGCGGTCCGTGACCGAGATCCTCACGTAATTCACGCGCCGGCCGAAATCGTCGATCAGCTCGTCGGTCATGTCGGTGTCTCCCAGCGGCGGGCATCCTGATGGTCACCAGCGCGCTCGGCGACCCAGTAATCCCCATTGGCGGTGTGCTCCTTCTTCCAGAAGGGCGCACGCGTCTTCAGGTAATCCATGATGAAGTCGCAGGCCTCGAAGGCGGCTCGGCGATGGGCACTGGCGACCACTACCAGTACGATAGGGTCTCCCGGGGTGAGGCGTCCAACCCGGTGGATCACGCTCACCCCCAGCAGTGGCCAGCGGGATTCGGCCTCGTCGACGATCGTTTGCAGCGCCGACTCGGTCATGCCCGGATAGTGCTCGAGAGTCAGGGCACGGACCTCGGGACGCTCATTGAAGTCCCTGACCAGGCCGGTGAAGGTGACCACCGCTCCGATGTCGGTGCGCCCCGCCGTCAGCGCCTCCTGCTCGGCGCCGACATCGAAGGCCTCCTGCTGCACGCGGATCATGCGTTATCCTCCGGTCACCGGCGGAAAGAAGGCCACCTCGTCGTCGCTGGTCAGCGGCGTGGCATCGCCGGCCATCACCTGATTGACGGCACACAGCACCCGCCCCCGGTCGAGGCCCTCGAAGCGCTCATCCATGGCCTTCAGCGCCGTCTTGAGCCCGGCCACGTCGCTGCTGGGCAGTCGATCGAAGGGCACCGAGATTTCTCCGACGCCGAGTCGTTCACGCAGTTCCGCGAGGCACTTGACCCGGATGCAGGGGGCAGCGATATCGCAGCGTGGCCCCAGCGAGACCTCGCCGGCCGCTCCCTCGCCGGTAACGATGGGGGACGTGGCGGTGTCGCCGATCAGGGGGGCGGTTGCCCCCTGCAGGCGGTGATCGTCTTGGCGGGCATAGTCGCCGGACTTGCCGCCGGTCTTGGTATCGAGGTGGATGCGACCGATCTCCATCGACTTGTCGACGGCCTTGCACATGTCGTAGAGGGTCAGGCACGCCACCGAGACAGCGGTAAGCGCTTCCATCTCCACGCCGGTACGCCCGGTCAGCCGACAGGTGGCCAGGACCTGCAGGCAGCTTTCCGCCTCGTCCAGGTGGAAGTCGATGGCTACCTTGGAGAGCGCCAGGGCATGGCAGAGCGGGATCAGCTCGTGGGTGCGCTTGGCGGCCTGGATACCGGCAATGCGCGCCGTGGCCAGCACATCGCCCTTGGGCAGCCCTCCCTCGGCCAGCAAGGCCAGGGTCGCCGATTGCATGTAGATCACGCCGGAGGCGGTGGCCTCCCGCTGGCTCTCCGGCTTGTCGCCGACATCCACCATATGGGCTTCGCCACGGGCGTTGAGGTGTGTCAGGGTCATGGGTCAGGTCTCAGGACAATCGATGAAGAGGGTGGATGCTCACCGCCTCGCCGGGGACAGCGCCCTCGCGGTCGTCGGTAAGCTCGATCAGGCAATTGGCGGCCACCATGGAGGAGAGGATACCCGACCCCTGGGCCCCGGTGCTGCGCACATGGAGGCGCCCATCGGGCCCGGCATGATAGATCCCCCGCAGGAAGTCGGTACGCCCCTGGCGACTCTTGAGCGTCTCGTCGGTCACGGCGGTGAGCGGAGCGGGCCGGTAGGCCCTGCCCTGCAGCCGGTCGAGCAGCGGGACCACGAACTGCAGGAAGGTGACCATCACCGCCACGGGGTTGCCGGGCAGCCCCAAGAAGGGGACCTGGCGCGCACCCAGCTGACCGCAGGCCAGGGGCCGGCCGGGACGGATGGCGATGCGCCAGAAGGCCAGGCGGCCGACCTCCTCCAGGGCCGCTCGAGTGAAGTCGGCATGCCCGACCGACACGCCGCCACTACTGACCACCAGGTCGGCTCGGTCGGCGGCCTCGCGCAGCGCGACGACCAGGGCATCGTGGGCATCGGGCAGGATGCCGAGGTCCAGCACCTCGACTCCCTGCTCGGTCAGCAGCCCGGCGAGGGTATAGCGATTGGCGTCATAGATACCGGCCGGCGGCAAGGCCTCGCCAGGGGCGGTGACTTCGTCGCCGGTGGAGAACACCGCTACCCGCGGTCGGCGATGCACGAAGGCCCCGGCCACGCCCAGCGAAGCCAGCAGGCCCAGCTCGGCCGCCCCAAGCCGGGTGCCGGCGGCCAGTGCCGTCTCGCCCCGGGCGAGGTCCTCACCGGCCTGGCGCACATGCTGGCCATGCCGCACCCGCTCGGGATGCTCCACGCGCACCGCATCGCCCACCTCGACCAGTTGCTCACGCATGATCACGGTGTCGGCCCCGGGCGGCAGTGGCGCCCCGGTGGTAATGCGCACGCACGCGCCGGCGGCGAGGGGGGTATCACGCTGCCGGCCGGCCAGGACCTCCCCCGCCACCGGCCAGACCGAGGGGACCTCCCCCGCCACCGGCCAGGCCAGGGCGATGCCATCCATGGCGGCATTGGTGTTCTGCGGCACGTCGATGGCCGAGACCACCGGCTCGGCCAGCACGCGTCCATGGAGGGCGGCCAGGGGCACAGGCTCCACGGGCAGCGCGTGCCTCACCAGATCGGCCAGCGCCTCGCGGGCCTCGACCACCGTGAGCATGCGCTCACCGAGCTCGAAGCAGGAAAGCGTCATGCGCAGCCCTCCTCTCGCCGCCTCGCCTCGTCTGCCCAACGCGCCGGCCAGGCGGCGATCCAGTCCGTGAGGGCGTCGAGGTCATTGAGGTCCAGGGTCGCGACGCCCGAGGGCAGATCGAGGGCGGCGTCGCTTGCCACCGCGCGGACCCAGGGGTCCTCGGCCACGCGCAGCGACTTGCCCACGGCGGGGCGGTAAAGTTCGAGCTTGGGCAGCGGCCAGGCCTTGAAGCCCTCCACCAGGATGAGGTCGGGATGCTGGGGTCGTACCATGTCGATCAGCTCGGCCAGGTCGGCCTCCTCACGGCCGGGCGTCTCCATCATCAGCGCCACCCGAGCGCGGGAGGCGACCAGCATCGGCGAAGCGCCGGCCTGGCGCAGGCGATGGCTGTCCTTGCCCGGCTGGTCGACGTCGAAGGCATGGTGAGCGTGTTTAATCACCGCTACCCGCAGGCCGCGCTCACCGAGCCGCGGCAGCAGCTGTTCCAGCAGGGTGGTCTTGCCGGTACCGCTCCAGGCGGCGATCCCCAGTAGTGGCAGATCATCGTCGAGCGGCAGGGTTGCCGGCACGCAGTCGCTCATCGGGTCAGGGACTCCTTGTTTCTGCACGAGCCGAGGGCTCCTTTCCTCCGCGGGCTGAGGGCTCCTCGCTCAAGGCGCGCTCCAGGCGGCGCTTCTCGTCGTCGGTGTTGAGGTTGGCGAAGGCCTCGGGGCAGTCGGAGACGTCCACGTCGGCCCAGCCATGACGGGCGTACCAGCGATCGATCTTGCGCTCCCCCGCCGCCAGGGCCGCGGCCAGGTCATCGGCCAGCGAGGTGCGGATCAGGGCCACCACCGGGTGGTGACGCTCGCCGTCGAAGGCCACGGCGATGGCGTGATCGTCGATGCCGACCACCAGTCGATCGACCAGGTCCCGGGGCAGCGCCGGGCTGTCGCAGGGCACCACCACCACCCAGGGAGTCGTCGCCGCACGCAACCCGCTGTAGATGCCCATCAGCGGCCCCTGGTAGCCGGCCTCGGCGTCCTCGATCACCCGGTCGGCCAGCTCGGCGTAGGCATCGAGGTGGCGGTTGGCATTGATCAGCACCTCGGCGACGGCGCCCCGGAGCCGGTCGACGGCATGGGTCACCAGGGGCCGGCCAGCGAAGGGCTCGAGGCCCTTGTCGCGCCCGCCCATACGGCGTCCCTGGCCACCGGCGAGCACCAGGCCGGTGAGATCGTCTCGGGAAATCATGACCGCTCCTGTCACGTATTCATCATGTCTGGCCAACATGATGCCTGAGCCCTGCCACGGGTGCCATGGCCTCACGCGACCGTCATACCGCCTGCTGACCCGGGTCAAGGCAGCAGAGGGAAGAGGCCTTATCGGCGACACCGGCAGCGGGTATGATGTGTCAAGGATTTCGCACACCTGCATGCGCAGGGTGTCGTTCACACCGCACCACCGTGTAACCTTCCATCAGGCCCGGAGACACACCAGATGACCGACGAGGGTTTCGATGTCGGAGGGCGCCTGCGTCAGCTGCGGCTGGCACGCGGCCTCTCGCAACGTGAACTCGCCAAGCGCGCCAGGGTGACCAACAGCACCGTCTCGCTGATCGAGCAGAACAGCGTCAGCCCCTCGGTCAGCTCGTTGAAGAAGATCCTCGACGCCCTGCCGGTCTCGATCAGTGCCTTCTTCGCCGGCGAGGAGACCAGCCACCCCCGTCCCTTCTATCGCGCCTCGGAACTGACCGAGATCGGCGACGGCAAGCTGTCCTGGCGACTGGTGGCGGCCCGACGCCCCGACCGGCGCATGTCGATACTCCATGAGCGCTATCCCCCCGGCGCCGACAGCGGCGCGGAGATGCTCGAGCATGACGGCGAGGAAGGCGGTGTGGTGATCGCGGGGCAGATCGAGATCACCGTGAACGGCGAGGTGGGGATGCTGGGCGCAGGCGATGCCTACTACTTCGACTCCCGCCTGCCCCACCGCTTCCGCAATCCCGGGACCGAGGAGTGCGTGATCGTCAGCGCCAGCACCCCGCCGACCTTCTCCGACGCGGGCCAGGAACTGCCTCACGCCTGACAGGGTCTGGTCGCAGCCATCCGCGGTGAATGACCTTTAGGAGCCCAGCCGGCGCCGGGTTCGGCCGCATGCCGCTCACATCTTGCCCATTGCGTTCCTGGCTTCCTCAATTTCGGGACCGTCGGACTCCGCGGCGGTGGTTTCCAGCAGCATGCCGTAATACTCCCGCGCGACGCCTTCATCCCCTGCAGCGGACGCCGCCCGTGCTGCGCCAAGGAGGGTCCGGTAGCGCCCGGGCCACACCTCCTGCGACGACCGGAAGGCCTCGAGCGCTTCGCCCGACCGGTCCAGCTCAAGCAGCAATTCGCCCAAGGCCTCGCGGGGAGGCAGGAGGGCACCGGGGGTCACCGGGTGCTTTTCCATCGTATCTTCCAGTTTCGCTGCTTGCTTGAGTAGTGCCACGGCCTCGTCATCACGGCCGTCCTCTCGGGCAATGTGCCCGGCCAGGAGCAGCCGGTCGATCTCGATATAGTTGGCGAAACCGCTTTCACCCGCGGATTCGGAGCTGTCGCGCAATGCTGCCAGCTGGGCCTCGGCCTCGCGCGCCTGCTCCAGCTGGCCCTGGTACGCCGCGCCCAGTCCGCGCGCGGTCCAGGACAGCGCCTCCGGCCAGGCGAAGTTATCCCAGGGTATCTCTGTCGGCGTTCTGGGCTCGATGGCCGCCGCGCGCTCCCAATCGCGACGTTCCACCGCGAAGCGCGCCGGCATCGCCGCCAAGTGAAAGGCGGAGATGAAGCTGGGCTGATAGCCCTGCCTGGCCAAGACCTCGTCCAGTACACCGCGGGCTTTGCCGTCCTCGCCGCGCTGTAGGTGGGCATAGACCAGGTAATCCGCGGCATGGGGATAATGGTGCGAAACATGGTCGCCGGCGGGATGCTCGAGCGCGGCTTCGGCCGAGCGCTGGTTCCACTCGATCACTTCCGGCCAGTTCCCCAGCCTCACGAAGATATGGGTGGGCATGTGCAGCGCATGGGGCACGCTGGGCGCGATGTCGCTGTAGGCGCGCACCACATCCAGATTCTCGCCGGCACGGGCGTCGATGTCGTTGGCATGAATCAGGTAGTGGATCGCGCCCGGGTGGGTGGGCGATTCCTCGTGGACGGCCAGCGCCGCTCGTGCGCCCTCGGCGTTATAGGCGGCCCGGTCATCGGCTGTCTGGCCCACGGCGATACGCGACAGCGCGTAGAAGACGCCAATCTCCCGGTCGTCGGGGTGGTTCTCATGTGCCGATTCCAGGGCATCGGCCCACCGGCCGATGCGCGTCCACCAGTCCGCGTCCGGGTCCTCGAAGAAGGCCTCGGCGGCCGCCAGGAGCGCTTTTTCGCGATCGGTCTCCACACCGATGTCGCGGGCCCGTTGCAGCGCTTCGCGGCCCCGCTCCAGTTCGTCAGCGCTGGGGCGCGTGGGCCAGAGTGGCTGGTACAGGGTCTGGGCGATGCCCCAATGGGCCATGGCGCAGTCGGATTCCTCGGCGGCGATGCGCTCGAAGGCCTCGCGCGCCTGGGCGTACATCATGTGATGCAGCATGGCCACGGCGCGGTCGAAGTCCTCGCCCACCTCCGCGGTGCAGGAAGCCCGGAAGTCCACGTCTCCAAGGCCGGTCCCGGCGGCTTCCTTCGCGTCGGTGGCGCTAGCAGATGCCATCGCCAACCCCGCCACCGCACCGGCAAAAACACGGGTAGCGCGTTGCACAAATCGTCTCTCTATTGTCATATCAACCCTCACTTTCTGTTATAAGCGTTATAAGGAGGTTCTGATCTAACAAAGTATAGATGCTGTGCTCGGCCTGGCTACTTGCAAGCGCGGGCTCTCCAGCGAGACCCCCATGCTCACCGCCGAGCCGAGGGACTCCACCAGATACGATGACTTGTGCATAGACACTTACTCCTCCTCGGCGCGAGGCAGCACCCAGTTGAGCAGAATACCAACCAGGGCGGCGAGGCTGACGCCCTGCAGGGTGAACTGGCCGTTGCCGAACTGCATGCCACCGATGCCGAAGACCAGCACCAGGGAGACCACCACCAGGTTGCGCGGCGCGGTGAGCGGCTTGCCGGCGCGTACCAGGGTATTCATGCCCACTACCGCGATGGAGCCGAACAGCAGGGTCATGATGCCGCCCATCACCGGACCGGGGATGGTCTGCAGCAGGGCACCGAGCTTGCCGACAAAGGCCAGCACGATGGCGATACCCGCCGCGACCACCATGATCTTTGGGTTGAAGGCGCGGGTCAGGGTGACGGCGCCGGTGACCTCGGAGTAGGTGGTGTTGGGCGGGCCACCGACGAAGGCCGCGGCGGTGGTGGCCAGGCCATCGCCCAGCAGGGTGCGGTGTAGACCGGGCTTTTCCAGGTAGTTCTTCCGCGTGACCGAGCCGATGGCGATCATGTCGCCGATATGCTCCACCGCCGGGGCGATGGCCACCGGGATCATGAACAGGATCGCCGCCCAGTGAAAGCTCGGCGCGGTGAAGGCCGGCAGAGATAACCAGGCGGCCTCGTGCACCGGCGTAAAGTCGACCACCCCCATCAGCAGCGCCAGGGCATAGCCGGTGACGATGCCGCCCATGATCGGGATCAGGCGGATTAGGCCGCGGCCGAACACCGCCAGCACCAGGGTCACCAGCAGGCTCGTCATGGACAGGAAGATGGCCGGACCGTAGCCGATGGTATCGCTGGTCTCACCGGTGGCCATGTCCACCGCCACCGGCGCCAGCGCCAGGCCGATCACCATGATCACCGGCCCCACCACCACCGGGGGCAGCAGGCGATGCAGCCAGCCGGTGCCCTTGAGGCGCACCAGCTGCGAGATCGCCACATAGACCAGGCCCGCCGCCATCAGCCCGCCCAGGGTGGCCGGAATGCCGAAGCTCGCCACCGAGCCCTGGATCGGGGCGATGAAGGCAAACGACGAGGCCAGAAATACCGGCACGCTGACCCGGGTCACGCCATGAAACACCAGGGTGCCGATGCCGGCGGTGAACAGTGCCACACTGGGGTCGAGGCCTGTCAGCAACGGCACCAGCACCAGGGCGCCGAAGGCCACGAACAGCATCTGGGCGCCGGTCAACAGGGTACGCAGCAATGAGTCGGTCGGCATCGATGGGGCCGCCGCTTGATCGCTCATGAGAGCCTCTCCGTCGTGAAGGTTGAGTGTTTCAGCCGTGCAGAAAAACGCCCCTGGACCGCGCATCGCAGGGGCGAAAATTTTGGTCCTTTGCAGATCAGCGTGAACCGTTCCACGTAGGCCTGGGGAGGCGCCTGGGTCGGGCGATGCGCTGGCGCTTATCGCCCCTACGCATTCGCCCGGGATCAGGGACGGCTCACACCAGATTGCGAAGATCGAAAACTCAGCGGGTACCGAAGATCTTGTCACCCGCGTCGCCGAGCCCGGGGACGATATAGCCGTGCGCGTCCAGGTGGTCATCCACTGCCGCGGTGTAGAGTTCGATGTCCGGATAGGACGCCTGGACGCGCTCGATACCCTCGGGCGCCGCCACCAGCACGATCACCTTCATGTGCCGGCAGCCGCGCTCGCGGAGCATGTCCAGGGTGGCGACCATGGTACCGCCGGTGGCGAGCATGGGATCGATCACGATGGCCATCCGCTCGTCGAGATCCCCCGCGAATTTGGCGAAGTAGGGCACCGGCTCGAGGGTCTCCTCGTTGCGGTAGAGGCCGACCACGCTGATGCGGGCACTGGGAATCAGGTCGGTGACGCCATCGAGCATGCCGAGGCCGGCGCGCAGGATCGGCACGATGGTCACCTTCTTTCCCTTGAGTTGCTGCACCGGGATGGACGACCCGCTCCAGCCCTGGATCTCGTGGGTCTCGAGCTCCAGGTCCTGAGTCGCCTCGTAGGTCAGCAGCTTGGCCACTTCGCCGGCCAGCTCACGGAAACTCTTGGTACTGATATCCGCTTCGCGCATCAGCCCCAGTTTGTGCTGGACCAGGGGATGCCGGATGGCATGGACGCTCATGGGGTGACCTCTTCGGCGGCGGTGGGGACGATGTGACTTTCGCCGAATGGACGGCATCGACAAAATTGCGTGCCATTCTACCCGCCTCCCGCTTTCGCGTTAAGGCTGGGCGGGCAGCTGCCAGTCGATGGGGTAGCGCCCGTTCTGCTCGAGAAAGGCGTTGGCCCGCGAGAAGTGGTGGTTGCCGAAGAAGCCCCGATGGGCCGAGAGCGGCGAGGGATGCGGCGACTCCAGCACCAGATGGCGCGAGGTATCGACCAGCGCTTTCTTCTTGCGGGCCGGGCTACCCCAGAGCAGAAAGACCGAGGGCTTGGCGTGCGCGCTGACCGTCTGGATGGCGCGGTCGGTGAACGTCTCCCAGCCCATGCCTCGGTGAGAGCCGGCATTGCCCTGCTCCACCGTCAGCGAGGTGTTGAGCAGCAGCACGCCCTGGCGGGCCCAATGCTCCAGGCAGCCGTGATCGACCGGCCTGGCGCCCACATCGGCCTCAAGCTCCTTGTAGATATTGGAAAGCGACGGCGGCACCCGCACCCCGGGGCGCACCGAGAAACACAGCCCGTGGGCCTGGCCGGGACCGTGATAGGGATCCTGGCCGAGGATCACCACCTTGACCCGGTCCAGGGGGGTCAGCTCGAAGGCCCGGAACCAGTTGGAAGAATGCGGGTAGATCACCTTTCGGGCCGCCTTCTCGGCGGCCAGGAAGTCACGCAGGGCCTGCATGTAGGGCGCCTGGAACTCGTCACCCAGCCAGCGCTGCCAGCTGTCGGGAAGCGGACAGGTCGACATGGCTCAACGCCTCACCTGGTCGGCCAGGGGCTCGACATAGGCCACGCCCATGTCCCAGGGGAACTGGATCCAGCAGTCCTGGGCCACTTCGGTGAGGTACTGGTCGACCAGCGGCTTGCCCTCCGGCTTGGCATAGACGGTGACGAAATGCGCCTTGGGCAGCATCTCACGCACTTTGCGGGCGGTCTTGCCGGTATCGACCAGGTCGTCGACCAGCAGCCAGCCGTCACCCTCGTGGTCGACGCCCTTCAGGACCTGCAGGCCACCCTGCTCCATATGATCATAGCTCTTGATGCACACGGTATCGATCAGGCGCACATTGAGTTCGCGGGCAATCAGCGCCGCCGGAATCAGCCCACCCCGGGTAATGGCGACGATGCCCGTGAAGTCACGCTCGACCAGCCGGTGGCAGAGCTCGCGCACGTCGCGGTGCAACTGGTCCCAGGAGACGGTGAAATGCTGGTGGTAGCGACTGACCATGGTCATTCGTCCTCGGTAAAGGAACAGACCGCGAAGACGCCATAGCCGGCCTCGCGGATGCGCTGCGAGCCGCCCAGAGTCGGCAGGTCGACGATGGTGGCGGTCTCCACCACCTGACCACCACTGCGGGAGATCAGCTTGGCCGCGGCAAGCATGGTGCCGCCGGTGGCGATCAGATCGTCGACGATCAGGATCCGGTCTCCCTCATGGAAGGCGTCGCTATGTAGCTCCACCTCGGCCTCGCCGTACTCCAGCGTATAGGTCTCGCTGATGGTGCGAAACGGCAGCTTGCCCTTCTTGCGCACCGGCACGAAACTGCAGCCCAGCTCGTAGGCCAGCGGCGCACCGATGATGAAGCCCCGGGCGTCGATGGCCGCGATGGCATCGAGGTCCATCTCCTGATAGCGGTGCACGAAGCTGTCGACCAGCTTGCGGAAGGCCGCGCTGTTCTGCAGCAGCGGGGTAATATCGCGGAAGTTCACCCCCGGCTGTGGCCAATCGGGGACGGTACGAATCACGGACTTGATGTAGTCGCCGTAGATGCTCATCGATACGAATCTCGTTGGATGGAGGTCGATGCCTGACGGTCAGTCGAGGACCCAGAGTCAATCAAGGAATAGAAACTTGGCCGCGAACAGCAGCGCCAGCACGATCACCGCCGGATTCAGGTCACGGAAGCGGCCGGAAAGCGTCTTGATGGCAGCGTAGCTGATGAAGCCCAACGCGATGCCCTCGGCGATGGAGAAGGTCAGCGGCATGGCCAGGGCGGCGATCAGCACCGGGGCGGCATCGGTGGGATCGTCCCAGTTGGCGTGGGACAGGCTGCCGGCCATCAGCACCGCCACGTAGAGCAAGGCGCCTGCAGTGGCATAGGCGGGGATAGAGCCCGCCAGCGGGGCGAAGAACAGGCTGATCAAGAACAGCACGGCCACCACCACCGCGGTCAGGCCGGTACGCCCCCCGGAGACGATTCCCGCGGTGGACTCGATGTAGCTGGTGGTGGTGGAGGTGCCCAGCACGGCCCCGGCCATGGAGGCGCCACTGTCGGCCATCATGGCGCGACCGATGCGCGGCAGCTTGCCGTCCTTGTCTAGCAGCCCCCCCTTGTGCGCCACGCCGATCAGGGTGCCGGACGTATCGAAGAGGTCGACGAACAGGAAGGCGAAAATCACGCTGAGCATCGCCACGTCCAAGGCACCGGCCAGGTCGAGCGCCATGAGGGTCGGGCCGATGGAAGGCGGCATCGAGACCAGCCCACCGAACTCGTTGTGGCCGAGGAGCATCGCCAGCACGGTCACCCCGAGGATGCCGATCATCACCGCCCCGGTGATGCGCAGGTAGGCCAGTGCGGTGATCACAAAGAAGCCCAGCAGCGCGTAGAGGGCAGCGGGCTCGGAGAGATCCCCCAAGGCGACGTAGGTGGCCGGATTGGCCACCACGATGCCGGCGTTCTGCAGGGCGATCATCGCCAGGAACAGGCCGATGCCGGCGGCGATCCCCAGGCGCAGCGAGAGCGGGATCGAGTTGATGATCCACTCGCGGATCCGGAAGATGCTCAGCAGGAAGAAGGCGAAACCGGAGAAAAATACCGCCCCCAGCGCCGCCTCCCAGCTATACCCCATGCCCAGTACCACGCCATAGGTGAAGAAGGCATTGAGGCCCATGCCGGGGGCCTGGGCGATGGGATAGTTGGCCCACAGCCCCATGATGAGGCAGCCGAGCGCCGCCGCCAGGCAGGTGGCGACGAACACCGCCCCATAGTCCATGCCCGCCTCGGAGAGGATGCTCGGGTTGACGAAGATGATGTAGGCCATCGTCAGGAAGGTCGTGAGCCCGGCAATGACTTCGGTCTTCACATCGGTCTGGTGCTCGGCCAGCTTGAACTGGTTCTCGATCAGGCGGTTCAGCATGGATATCTTCCTGCGCGCTACAACGGTGGTGACGACCGGTGGGGCCTCCCGGGCGGCGAGAAAAGCCGCACATGGTAGACGATGGCATCGCGCCATGCGAGACGCCCCACCGACGAAACGGGGGATGACTCTTGCCTGGCGAGCGAGCTCACCTCGTTCGCGCGTCCAGGACCCGCTCGACCGTCTCGACGATGGCCTGGGTCTGGGGATCGATCTCGATATTGACCCGGTCGCCCGGCACCCGATCCACCAGGATGGTGCGCGCCAGGGTCTCGGGGATCAGGTCGACGCAGAAGCGCGGACCCTGATCGGCGCCGGCCGGGCGCACCTCGCCGATGGTCAGGCTGATGCCGTCCACGCCGATATAGCCCTTGTCGAACACGAAACGCCCAAGCGCCGGGGGCAGCTCGAACCACAGGCGGCGGTTGTTGGGGGCCTCGTCGAGTTCCACCAGCTCGGCCATCGCCATCACATGGCCCGACATGGCGTGACCGCCGATCTCGTCACCGAAGCGCGCCGCCCGCTCGATATTGACGCGATCCCCCACCGCCAGGGCACCGAGATTGGTCAGCCTGAGCGTCTCGCGCATCAGATCGAAACTCACCCGTTCGCCGTCGATGGCGGTGACAGTCAGGCAGACCCCATTGTGGGCCACCGAGGCGCCGAGCTCGAGCCCTTCGCGCAGTGGCGCCGGCAAGGCCAGCACATGGGTACGAAAGGCCTGCGCCTCGTGGATGGCGACCACCTCGGCGGTGCCCTGGACGATACCTGTGAACATGAACACTCCTCGTGCTGTCCAGCCTCGGGGCCGGTGCCGATCAAAAGAGGCTAGTCTAGGCAACCCGGGCGCTGACGTCCACGCGGCGACCCGGCTCGGCGCCGACGATTCAGTGCATTATCCTGCGCATGCTGCCCTGGCAGGAAATCTTGCCATACCGAAGCCAGCCTGCCCGATACATGCCCCAAACGCCTTGACAAACGACCGTTCGAAATCTAGGCTTGCCCGCTACATTTTAACGGCGCCGATTTGTACCCGGATTGCGGGCGCCCACCCCACAATGGACACCTGCTGGTGTCATTGCGGAGTGAAGTGCGGCTAAAAGGGTGTGTCCAGCGTTGATGGCCACCCGAGAGGGTGGCCTTTTTTTGCCCACGCGCTGCACCGCCCGCCCCTGGCGACCCGGCGCCCTCCTGGTGGCCCAGATGATCCGACTGCATAACGTATCCAAGACCTACTATCCTCACGGGCGTTCCCGAGGACGGCCTGCCAGCGATGCCGGGGTCACGGCGCTGAAGAGCGTCGACCTACATGTGCCCAAGGGACAGATCCATGGCGTGATCGGCCTGTCCGGGGCCGGCAAGTCGACGCTGATCCGCTGCGTCAACCTGCTCGAGCGCCCCACCACCGGCAGCGTGTTCGTCGACGACCAGGAGCTCACCAGCCTCTCGGGCCAGGCCCTGAACCAGGCACGCCACCGGATCGGCATGATCTTCCAACACTTCAACCTGCTGACCTCGCGCACCGTCTTCGCCAACGTGGCGTTGCCGCTGGAGCTGATGGGCATGAAGCGCGGCGAGATCCGTGAGCGGGTCCTGCCGCTGCTCGACCTAGTGGGACTGGCCGACAAGGTGTCCCAGTACCCCGCCCAGCTTTCCGGCGGCCAGAAGCAGCGCGTGGCCATCGCCCGGGCACTGGCCAGCCGCCCGCGGGTGCTGCTCTGCGACGAGGCCACCTCGGCGCTGGACCCCCACACCACCGGGGCGATCCTCGAACTGTTGCGCGATATCAACCACAAGCTCGGCCTGACCATCCTGCTGATCACCCACGAGATGGAGGTGGTGAAGTCGATCTGCCACCGGGTCAGCCTGATCTCGGAGGGCAAGCTGGTGGAAGAGGCCGAGGTCGGCGACTTCTTCACCGCTCCTCGCACCCACCTGGGACGCAGCTTCCTCAACGACTTTCTGGAACTCGAGCCGCCCCGGGCGCTGATCGAGCGCCTGGAGGAAGCCCCCGGCGAGCACAGCCATCCGGTGGTACGCCTGGCCTTCTCCGGCGATGCCGTTTCCACCCCGCTGATCTCGCGACTGGCGCGGGAATGCGGGGTGGACGTCAGCATCCTGCAGGCCAAGGTGGAATCGATCCAGGACCGCACCCTGGGGCTGATGATCGCCGAACTGATGGGGACCGCCGACGAGACCCGCGAGGCCATCGACTATCTCGAATCCCATGACCTGAAGGTGGAGGTGCTCGGCCATGTCCAGCGCGATGTTTGAACTGATCCTCGAGGCCACCCTCGACACCCTCTACATGGTGGCGATCTCGGGCGTGATCGCCGCGCTGTTCGGCATCCCGCTCGGGGTTCTCCTGTATGTCACCCGGCCGCAGCAGATCCTCGCCCAGCCGGTGGCCAACCGGTTGCTGGGCGTGATCACCAACATCGGCCGCTCGATCCCCTTCATCATCCTGATGGTGGCGATCATCCCCTTCACCCGGATGCTGGTGGGCACCTCCATCGGCACCAATGCCGCCGCCGTACCGCTGACCATCGCCGCGATTCCTTTCATTGCCCGCCTGGTGGAGGGGGCGCTGAACGAGATCAACCCTGGCCTGGTCGAGGCCGCGCAGTCCATGGGCGCCACCCCCTGGCAGATCATCACCAAGGTGCTGCTGCCCGAGGCGCGCGGCGGCATCTTCACGGCGTTGACCGTCACCGTGGTCACCCTGATCAGCTACTCGGCCATGGCCGGCGCCGTGGGCGGTGGCGGTCTCGGTGACCTGGGTATCCGCTACGGCTACAACCGCTTCAGCCCCACCGTCATGCTGATCACCGTGGTGATCCTGGTGGTGATGGTGCAGGGCTTCCAGAGCCTGGGGGATTATCTGGTGCGCAAGAGCGACCACAAGTGAGGGAAGACACTGATTTACTGCTGCGCTCGATGACCCACATGGAGGTGGGAAATGCGTAGGTTCGTAGGGAACGAACCTAGCCATCCTGGCCGCCGGCGGTGCCGGTGCGCCGGCCCGGTCGTTCCTCATGTAGCGGGCTACACTCCGGAAGCTGCGCTCCGGCGGCGACCAGGCTCGGCGCCCCCGCCTGTCATCGCTCGCTACGTAAATCAGAGCTCCCCTTAAGATAAAATTAGATTAATAACTTTAAGCTATTTAAGATATTTCGCTTATTATCTTAATATCGAGACGATACGACAGGAGATTCACCATATGCGCAACATCTTGATCGGCACCCTGGCCACCTCGGTCCTGGCCCTTGCCGGCGCCACCGCCCAGGCCGACGAGCACAGCCTGAAGGTCGGTACCGTGGCCGGCCCCGAGACCGAGGTCATGCAGGTCGCCGCGGACAAGGCCGAGCGCGAGTACGGCCTCGACGTCGAGATCATCGAGTTTACCGACTATGTCACCCCCAATGCCGCCTTGGCCGATGGCAGCCTGGATGCCAATGCCTACCAGCACGAGCCCTACATGCGCTCCATGGTCGAGGATCGCGGCTACGACTTCGCCATCGCCGGGCGCACCTTCGTCTACCCGATCGGCGCCTATTCCGCGAAGCATGACAGCATCGAGGAACTGCCGGAGGGCTCCACCATCGCCCTGCCCAACGACCCCTCCAACGAGGGCCGTGCGCTGATCCTGATGCACCACCAAGGGCTGATCACGCTCGACGACCCGAGCAACCTCGAGGCCACCCCCATCGATATCGCCGAGAACCCGCACGACTTCGAGTTCCGCGAGATCGAGGCCGCCCAGCTGCCTCGCGTGCTGCCGGATGTCGATATGGCCTTCATCAACAACACCTTCGCCCAGCCTGCCGGCCTGACGCTGGACGACGCCCTGATCAAGGAGGGCCCGGAATCGCCCTACGTCAACCTGATCGTGGTGCGCGAGGGTGACCAGGAGCGCGAGGCGATCCAGCAGCTGGTCGACGCCTACCAGAGCGAGGAGGTCGAAGCCAAGGCCGAAGAGCTGTTCGGGCCACAGGCCGTACCGGGCTGGAAGTAACCTGACACCCTGAATCCATCCACGGTGCACGGGCCGGCCCCAGAGCCGGCCCGTTGCGTTCGAGGAGACCCTATGACCGCTCCCCACCCCGACTACACCTTGCTCGCCCGCCAGCTCGATGCCCTGCTCGACGACCGCGACTGGCTGGCCAACGCCGCCCAGACCTGCGCCTTCCTGATGCAGGAGGTGCGTGACCTGAACTGGGTCGGCTTCTACCTGCAGCGCAAGCCCCAGCGGCTTGACCTCGGTCCCTTCCAGGGCAAGCCCGCCTGCCACCCCCTTCCCTTCAGCCAGGGCGTGTGCGGCGCGGCGGCACGCACGCGTACCACACAGCGCATCGACGATGTCCACGCCGTGGCCGACCATATCGCCTGTGACAGCGCCTCGCGCGCCGAGTTGGTGATCCCGATCATCGTCGACGAGCGGCTGTGGGGAGTGCTGGACCTCGACAGCCCGGTTCAGGGACGCTTCAGTGCCGAGGATCAGGCCGGCCTCGAGCGCCTGGTCGCGGTCTTCATCGCCGCCAGCGACCTGTATGCTCACCCTGCCACCGGCGGCAACTGATGACCGGCAACGGCGGGATTGCCGAATGCCCGTCACGGCGCCACCCTTGACGCCATGGACACCCCTGAAAGACCGTCTCGACGCCATCCGGAGGGCCTCATGCCGATCTCATCTCCCGCCTCTGGCCCCCAGGGGCTAGCCACCGTGTGCGACCACCTGGCGCTGCTCAAGTCGCTCACTGCCTCAAGCGGCAACAACCTGACCGTCAAGCGTCGTCTGCTGGATATGTACTTCGCCGCGGCGCCCGAGATCCTCGATGCCCACGGACGGGTCACACCGGTCTTGATCCCGACTCGCGGCGATCGGGTGATCGCCGCGGAGCGAGTCCGCCCGGGCGATGCCGACGGTCCCCCCGAACGCCGTCTGCTCTACCTGCATGGCGGCAGCTGGATCGCCGGCAGTCCGGCCGGGCATCGCCCTCTGGCGGTACGACTGGCGCGCGCCACCCATGCCGAAGTGATCGTCATCGATTATCGACTGGCTCCCGAGCACCCCTTCCCGGCCGGCCTGGAGGATTGCCTCGATGCCTGGGACTGGCTGTGCGCCTCCCATTCCGATGACGACCTGTTGCTGGCCGGCGACAGCGCCGGCGGCAACCTGACACTGGCCTGCCTCAATGTGCTCAAGGCGAAGGGTCAGCGGCTGCCCGACGCGGCGATCGCCTTCTCGCCGGCCACCGACCTGCGCTGGACAGGCGACTCGCTGCGCCACCAGGCGGCGCTCGACCCGATCCTCGACCCGGCCGTGCTGCCACTGGTCACCCAGGCCTACCTTGGCCCGTCGCCGAGCGCCCCGCCCGACGATCCTCGGGTATCGCCCCTCGAGGGCGACCTTCGCGGCCTGCCCCCCCTGCTGCTCCAGTGCGGGGAGGCCGAGATCCTCCTCGATGACAGTCGCCGCTATGCCGAAGCGGCCCACCGGCAGGGCAGCCCGGTCCGGCTCAGCCTGTGGGCCGACATGCCGCATGTCTTCGTGGGGTTTGCGCCGCTGCTCGAGCCGGCCAGCCACGCCCTGACGGAGGTCGGGCGCTTCCTCGACGCGCAGCTGGCCCGATAGCCGGGTAACGATGCCCAGAAGGCGCCATACAATGCAAGACGCCCGACTCGACAAGCGAATCGGGCGTCTTCATGAACTGGTAGGACCAAGCGGATTTGAACCGCTGACCTCCACGATGTCAACGTGGCGCTCTAACCAACTGAGCTATGGTCCTGAGGTGCGGTTGCCGTGAGAAGCCTCTGCCGGGACAGCTTCTGGTAGGACCAGGCGGATTTGAACCGCCGACCTCCACGATGTCAACGTGGCGCTCTAACCAACTGAGCTATGGTCCTGCATCATCCCGGCGGCGATGCACTCACCGTGGCAACGGATGCGTATTCTACGCACTCCCGGAAAGAATGCAAGCCCATGTTGAAAGTTCATCGCGATCAGCGAGTTGGCACCGATTTTGGTCTCGGCGACATCCTGCTACTCGAATGCCAACACCCTTCCGCCGACGTGCTTGTCGAATAAGCCTCCCCTCATGTCGCGAATCAATGTCGAACGGTGCACGGTACGCGCGACAGCAATAGCCAGGGGGTTCGGAACTGCCCACACCCGAACATCACCTACACACAAACCGAACGCAAAACGAACACCTGACGAACACCCACCGAACCGTACCGACCTGCTTGGACGAGGTGAAATACCGCATTCCCGTAAGAAATCGGCGACGTACCCCTGAGGTTACTCGACTAAAGGATAACCCAAAAAGGGGCGACAAGGTATTGCGGCAGGCTTGGTCCTGATCTAGCTTAGTGTTCGTTATCGAACATCAAGCCCAAGCCGTTTGATCGATAACGAAAACACACCACTTAAACAGACAACACTCACGCACACCGACTCAAACAAGTAGAAGCAGGAGACCACCATGACTCCCTTTCTGGGCGAACTCTTCGGCACGATGATCCTGATCATCTTCGGCGGCGGCGTCGTGGCCGGCGTGGTTCTCAAGCATTCCAAGGCCGAGGCAAGCGGCTGGATCGTCATTACCTTCGGCTGGGCCATGGGTGTCGCCATGGCGATCTATGCGGTGGGCCAGTTCAGCGGTGCCCACATCAATCCCGCGGTCACCATCGGTCTCGCGGTGATCGGTGAATTCCCCTGGTCCAGGGTTCCAGGTTATGTGCTGGCCCAGATACTCGGCGCCTTCATCGGCGCGGTGGTGGTCTGGCTGCACTATTATCCGCATTGGGAAAAAACCGAGAGCCAAGCCGCCAAGTTGGCCGTGTTCTCTACCGATCCCGCCATCATCCACACACCCTCCAACCTGATGAGCGAGATCATCGGGACCTTCGTGCTGGTGCTGGGCGTGCTCGCCATCGGTGCCAATGAATTCACCCAAGGGCTCAACCCCCTCGTCATCGGCCTGCTGATCCTTGCCATCGGCCTGTCACTCGGCGGCACCACCGGCTACGCCATCAACCCGGCCCGGGACCTAGGGCCACGCCTGGCCCACTGCATCCTGCCCGTGGCCGGCAAGGGGAAGTCGAACTGGAAATATGCCTGGGTGCCGATCGTGGGGCCGTTGATCGGCGGCATTGCCGGGGGGCTCTTCTATCGCTACGTCTTTATCGAGGGAAGCCCCCTGGCCATGTCGCTCGCCCTGGCCGTGGTCCTGACATGCCTGGCCATCGAGTTCATCTTCGCAAAGCGGTGGGAGAGACGGCATCCCACCCCCAAGATCCCTGCCACTGGTACCCCTGGCACCTCAGCTACCCGTAGCAAGGATTGATGGGCACTGGCCCACAAGAAGAACGCCACAATCATCTGACAATACCGAGGAAACACCCCATGGAAAAACAATACATCCTGTCGTTCGACCAGGGCACCACCAGCTGCCGTGCCATCCTCTTCAACCGCGACGCCCAGATCGTGGGCGTCGCCCAGAAGGAGTTCACCCAGTATTACCCTACTCCCGGCTGGGTCGAGCACGATGCCATGGAGATCTGGGGCAGCCAGATGGGCGTGGCCCGTGAAGTGCTCGAGACCCAGGGCATCAAGCCCTCCGAAGTGGCGGCCATCGGCATCACCAACCAACGTGAGACCACCGTCGTCTGGGACCGCCACACCGGTAGGCCCGTCCACAATGCCATCGTCTGGCAGGACCGCCGCACCGCGCCGCTGTGTGACGAGCTCAAGGAGCGCGGCCTGGAGGAGTACATCCGCGAGGCTACCGGCCTGGTAGCAGACGCCTATTTCTCGGGCACCAAGATCCGCTGGATCCTGGACAATGTCGAAGGAGCACGGGAAAAGGCGGAACGCGGTGATCTGTTGTTCGGGACCATGGACACCTGGCTGGTGTGGAACCTGACCCGCGGCGAATGCCATGTCACGGATGTCAGCAACGCCTCACGGACCCTGCTCTACAACATCTGCACGTTGGAATGGGACCAGCGCATGCTCGATGAGCTCGGCATCCCAGCCGCCATGCTACCCGAGGTCCGGCCCTCCAGCGAGGTCTACGGCACTACCGGCGCCGAGATGTTCGGCGGCGCCCGGGTGCCCATCGCCGGTATCGCCGGCGACCAGCAGGCCGCCCTCTTCGGTCAGGCCTGCTTCGAAAAGGGCATGGTCAAGAACACCTACGGCACCGGCTGCTTTTTGCTGATGAATACCGGCGAGACGCCGGTGCCCTCGAAGTCCGGCCTGCTCACCACCATCGCCTGGGGCCTCAACGGCAAGGTGGAATACGCCTTGGAGGGGGCCATCTTCATCGCCGGGGCGGCCGTGCAATGGTTACGCGACGAGCTCAAGCTCATCGACTCGGCCGAGGACTCGGAGTACTACGCCGGCAAGGTAGATGACGCCGGTGGCGTGTACATGGTACCGGCGTTCGCCGGGCTGGGAGCCCCCTACTGGGACATGTACGCCCGGGGGGCGATCTTCGGGCTCACTCGCGGTACCCGCAAGGAGCATATCACCCGGGCCACCCTGGACTCGCTGGCCTACCAGACCCGAGACGTCATCGACGCTATGCAGGCCGACTCCGGCATTACGCTGAAATCCCTGCGCGTGGACGGCGGCGCCGTGGCCAACAACGTCGTCATGCAGTTCCAGGCCGACATGCTCGGGGTCAATGTCGACCGCCCGGTCGTCACGGAGAGCACCGCCCTGGGCGCGGCCTATCTGGCTGGCATCGCCGTGGGTCTGTGGACCCAGGACGAGGTGGTCAACAAGGGGCGCCTGGAGCGCACCTTCGAGCCGCAGATGAATGCCGAACTGCGTGAACGCCGTTACAAGGGCTGGAAGAAGGCCGTCCGGCGCACCATGAACTGGGAGCGGGAAGATGAAGAATAACCCCATCTCCCGATAGCCACCCGCCCCCCTCCGGGGCCGCCGGCACGCTGAACCGCCAGCGGCCCCGGAGGGAAGCTCGCGGAGCATCTCCACTTTCCTGACGGGACGCACTCATGCAACTGCGCAACAGCAATATCGAGAAGCTGGCCGACGGCACCTTTGATGCCCTGATCATCGGCGGCGGCATCAACGGCGCCGCCGCGGCCGCGGCCCTGGCCGGCAAGGGCGCCCGGGTCGCCCTGATCGACCGCGGTGACTTCGCCGGCGGTACCAGCATGCACTCCTCCAACCTGGTGTGGGGCGGCATCAAGTACTTGGAGAGCCACGATTACTCACTGGTTCGCAAGCTCTGCAAGAGCCGCAACCACCTGATCAAGAGCTTTCCCTCCACGGTCAAGGAAATTCGCTTCCTGACCACCATCGCCAAGGGCTTTCGCTACCATCCGCGTTACCTGTGGGCCGGTACCTGGCTCTACTGGGTGATGGGCAACGGCTTCACCCGGATTCCCCATTTCCTGCGCCCGGCGGCCATCAAGGCACGGGAGGCGATCATCGAGACCTCTAACGCCATCGGCGGCTTCGAGTATTCCGATGCCTACCTGCACGACAATGACGCCCGCTTCGTGTTCAACTTCGTGCGCAGCGCACTGAACTATGGGGCCGTGGCCGCCAACTACGTGGAGTCGCAGGGCGCGCGACGCGAGAACGGCCTGTGGATCACTCGCGCCTGCGATGTCATGACCGGTGAAAGCGTCGAGATCCGCGCCCGAGTGCTGATCAACGCCGCCGGTCCCTGGGTCGACGAGCACAATGATCTGACCAAGCAGAAGACGCGCCACCAGCATGCCTACTCCAAGGGCATTCACCTCATCGTGCCGAGGCTGACCGACAGCCAGCGGGTGCTAGCGTTCTTCGCCGACGACGGGCGGCTGTTCTTCGTCATTCCCATGGGCCAGCGCACCTGCATCGGCACCACCGATACCCGCATGGAGAGCCCCGAGGTGCACGTCACCGATGAGGACATCCGCTTCGTGCTGGATAACATCAACAAGCGTCTCGACCTGGACAAGCCCCTCGGGCACGACGACATTATCGCCACCCGCTGCGGAGTGCGGCCACTGGCGGTCCAGGCCAGCGCCGGTGGCGGACGCGACTTCCTGCAGCTGTCGCGCAAGCATGCCATCGACATCGACCCGGACCAAGCCCACATCAGCATCTTCGGCGGTAAGCTCACCGATTGCCTGAACGTCGGCGAGGAGATCGTCGATGAGGTGAAGCGTCTGGGCATCGCGGTGCCCTACCCGGACGCCCGCTGGTACGGCGAACCGCCGGAATCGGTCAAAGAGGAGTTCATGCACCAGGCCCGGCTGATGGAGCTGGACGCCATGACCTCACCGGACGCGTCGGAGCCCCTGTCGACCCGACTATGGCGCCGCTACGGGACCCATGCGCTGGACATGCTCGAGGAGATCCGCGAGGACCCGCGCCAGGGCGAGCTGCTGATCGAGGGCACCGAGTACCTGCGCTGCGAGCTGCGTCAGGCCCAGCGGCGCGAGATGATCACTCGCCTCGAGGACTTCCTGCGCCGTCGCTCGAAGATCTCCCTGGTGGTCAGCCGCGAACAGATCCGGCGCTCTCCGGGCCTGCGCGAGGCCTGCGAGATCCTGTTCGGTGACCAGGCTCAGGTGCGCTTCGATGAATACTTCGCCGACGATACTCCTCCTCCGACCGAAGCCCTGAGCCCGGCGGCCGAGGTCGATAATCCGGCGCACTCGGAGTCACTGAAGTGGGCATAGACGGCCGAACACGCCTGGTGATAAGGGGTGTTCGCGCGTCTCCCCGTAGCTCTCCCCCTTGGACAGGCGAGCTTGCTATGATGGCTGCGGGGGACGCGGCCGCGTCCCCCTTCTTCCATCGACCACGACGCCTTCGCCATGAACCAGCAGAAACGCCACGAAGCCATCATCGCTCTGGTCAAGCACCAGGGATACGCGTCCATCGAGCAGCTGACCCAGGACTTCGGGGTCACGCCCCAGACCATCCGCCGTGACCTCAACGCCCTGGCCGACGAGGGGCTGATCCGTCGGGTACATGGGGGCGCCGGCCTGGAATCGAGTACCGTCAATACCGCCTACCAGACCCGCAAAACGCTCAACTTGGCGGCCAAGCGGCGTATCGCCGAGTTGCTGGCGGCTAGCGTCCCCGATCACGCATCCCTGTTCATCAACATCGGGACCAGCAACGAGATCGTTGCCGAGGCATTGCTCGATCACCATGGCCTGAAGGTGATCACCAACAACCTCAATGTCGCCGCCATCCTTCAGCATAAGCAGGACTTCAATGTCATCATCGCCGGTGGCCAGGTACGCTCGCGGGACGGGGGGATCATCGGTGAGGCGACCATCGATTTCATCAACCAGTTCAAGGTCGACTTCGGCATCATCGGCATCAGCGCCATCGACGAGGATGGCTCGCTGCTCGAGTTCGACTACCAGGAAGCGCGCGTCGCCCAGGCCATCATCCACAACTCCCGCCAGGTGTTTTTGATCGCCGATCACTCCAAGTTCCACCGCAATGCCGTGGTGCGTCAGGGCAAGATCACCCAGATCGATGCCCTGTTCACCGACCGACGGCCCCCCGAGACCATCTGCCGCCTGCTACAAAGTCACGATGTGGCACTGCATATCGCCGACTCTCCGGTGCGCCATATCGAAGAGCATACTTCGTCCGCCTGAGCGGCCCCGTCGGTTGTTCTCTATGCTGAGGCAGTGCCGGGCCAGCGGATGCCCCCGGTATCGCGGCTCACCTCGAACGGAGACACAGCATGCTCGGCCCCTTTTTTGGCCTGCTCGCTACCCTGCTGCTGGTCGCAACGCTGCTACCACGACTGCACCTCAAGTGGTGGTGGATTCGCGTCTGCGAATTCCCCCGCCTGCAGATCGCCCTGATGGCGGTGGTGGTGGCGCTGCTGGCATCGTTGGCCGCGCCGCCCTGGTCCTGGGTCGGTCTGTCGGCCGGCCTGCTGACCCTGGCGATCCAGGTTCACTATATTCTGCCCTGGACCCGTGTCTGGCCGATCCAGGTCAAGCCGGCCCAGCCAGGCCAGGCGCCACGCTGTCTGACGCTGCTGATCGCCAACGTGCTGACCTCTAACCGCCATGCCGATACCCTGGTGTCGCTGATCCGACGCCACGAGCCCGACCTGGTGCTGACCCTGGAATCCGACGACTGGTGGCAACAGCAGCTCGATGCCGCTCTCGAGCCGGACTGGCCCGAGAGCGTCAAGGTCCCACTGGACAACCTCTATGGCATGCACCTCTATTCCCGGCGACGGCTGGCCTCGCCACAGGTCAAGTGGCTGATCCAGGATGACATCCCGTCGATCCATACCGGCGTCGAACTGCCCAGCGGCGATGTGATTCGCCTCTATGCCCTGCATCCCCGGCCCCCGGCCCCCGGCGAGAGCGAGGAGTCGCTGTGGCGCGATGCCGAGCTGTTGCTAGTAGGCAAGGCGATCCATGAGAACCCCGTGCCCACTCTGGTGGCAGGCGACTTGAACGACGTCGCCTGGTCACGCACCACACGGCTATTCTGCCGAGTCAGCGGCATGCTCGACCCGCGCCGGGGGCGCGGCATGTTCAGCACCTTTCACGCCGACTACCCGGTACTGCGCTGGCCGCTGGACCATATCTTCGTCAGCGAACACTTCACCCTGAAGGCCATGCGCTGCCTGCCCCGCTTCGGCTCGGATCACTTCCCGATCCTGGCCACCCTGTGCTACCGGCCTTCCCGGGCCGACGAGCACGAGACCCCCGAGGCCGATGGCGAAGAACATCAGGACGCTCGGGAAACCATCCAGGAAGGCAGGGAGAGGGAGCAGGAGACCTGAGAGGGAAGAACGCGGCTACGCCGCTCGAAGAAGGAAGAGTGGCGCTTCGCGCCTTACAGAGAAAAGAACGACTATTCCCCGGTCTTCCTTCTTCCTTCTTCCTTCTTCCTTCTTCCTCAGATTCTATTCCGGTATCCCGCCCCGGGTCAGGGTCGCCGGGTCGAGCAGCCGCTCGAGCTCCTGCCGGGTGAGCTCGGTCTCCTCCTCGGCCACATCGATGATCGGGCGACCCGCCTGATAGGCCTTCTTGGCGATGGCGGCGGCGGCGTTGTAGCCGATCACCGAGTTGAGAGCGGTCACCAGGATGGGGTTGCGTGACAATGGTCCGGCGAGCTGATCCTCGCGCACCTTGAAGGTCGCGATGGCCCGATCCGCCAGCAGGCGCGAGGAATTGGCCATCAGCGTGATCGCGGTCAACAGGTTGTTGGCGACCAGCGGCAGCATCACATTGAGCTGGAAATTGCCGCTCTGCCCGGCCACCGTGACGGCCGTATCCAGGCCGATCACCTGGGCGGCCGCCTGGGCGGCCGATTCGGGGATCACCGGGTTGACCTTGCCGGGCATGATCGAACTCCCCGGCTGCAGCGCCTCGAGTTCGATCTCGCCGAGGCCGGCCAAGGGGCCAGAGTTCATCCAGCGCAGGTCGTTGGCGATCTTCATCACCACGCAGGCGAGCCCGCGAAGCTGCCCGGAGAGTTCCACCGCCGCGTCCTGGGCGCCGAGACTGGCGAAGAAGCTGTCGTTGGGCGCAAGCGTCAGCCCCGACTGTTCACTGAGGTCCCGCGCCATGCGCGCGGCAAACTCCGGATGGGCATTGATCCCGGTCCCCACCGCGGTGCCCCCCTGCGCCAGGCGGCAGAGCCGCACCAGGGCGCTGTCCAGACGCTCGATGGCCTGGCCGACCTGACTCGACCAGCCGCCCAGTTCCTGGCTCATGCGCAGTGGCATGGCATCCATCAGGTGGGTCCGGCCGGTCTTGACCACCCCGTCGAGTTCTTCGGCGCGAGCGTCGATCACGCCGCGCAGGTGCTCAAGGGCGGGGCGCAGTTCCCGGGTCACCTCCAGGGCCGCCGAGAGATGCAGTGCCGTGGGCACCACGTCATTGCTCGACTGGCCCATGTTGACGTGGTCATTGGGCCCCACCTCCAGGCCATCCTGGCTGGCCAGGCGCGCGATGACCTCGTTGACATTCATGTTGCTGGATGTTCCCGAGCCGGTCTGGAAGACGTCCACCGGAAAGTGCTCATCGTGTTGACCCTCGACGACGGCCTGGGCGGCCGCGACGATCGCCGCGGCACGCTCGTCATCCAGCAACTCCAGATCGCGGTTGACCCGGGCCGCCGCCAGCTTGATGCGGGCGATGGCATGGATGAAGGGGGCCGGCATGGGCTGGCCGGAGACCGGGAAGTTGTTGACGGCGCGCTGTGTCTGGGCGCCATAGAGGGCGTGACGGGGCACTTCCAGCTCGCCCATGCTGTCATGCTCGATGCGATGCTCGCTCATGCTCGGCTCCTCGGGTCCGATGGGGGATGTCGTGACGGTCCACACGACTACCTTCCTTCACCATGGTAGCGTGCCCATGGCGTTACCAGGAGCGCTCTCGCCGGCAAAAGGCAATCTGATTACCTTATACGGTCTCGCCAGTTTCAGCAGGGGGCGCGTGGGCGTCGTTCGCCGCGCGACCGTGAGGAAGCTCGGGATCATCGTCCCCGGTTGTAGCGGCGGTTGAAGCGAGGCTCGACATAGCGGGTCGACAGGTAGCCGGGCATGCCAGAATCACCTACCACGGCAATATCGACAGAGGGTGCTGCCATGTCAGATCGTTCTTCCCAGCAAACCGCGGGCCTGACCATCGAGCAGCTGGACGCCTACTGGATGCCCTATACCGGCAATCGCCAGTTCAAGCGCGACCCGCGGATCATCGTGGGTGCCGCGGGCAGCTACTTCACCGACGCCGAGGGTCGTCGCGTCTTCGACGGCCTCTCCGGCCTGTGGACCTGCGGCGCGGGTCATGGCCGTCCCGAGATTGCCGAGGCCGTGGCCCGGCAGCTCGCCCAGCTGGACTATGCCCCGGCGTTCCAGTACGGCCACCCCAAGGCCTTCGAGCTGGCTCACCGTCTGCGTGGGCTGACCCCGAAGGGCCTCGACCATGTGTTTTTCACCGGCTCCGGTTCCGAGAGTGCCGATACCGCGCTGAAGATCGCCCGGGCCTACTGGCGCAAGAAAGGTCAGCCGACCAAGATCAAGCTGATCGGCCGCTCCAAGGGCTATCACGGCGTCAACTTCGGCGGCACCAGCCTGGGCGGCATCGGTGCCAATCGCGCCCTCTTCGGCCAGGGCGTCGATGCCGACCACCTGCCCCATACCCTGCTCAAGGAGAACGCCTTCACCCGCGGCCTACCCGAGCGGGGCGCCGAGCGTGCCGAGGAGCTGCTGGAGCTGATCGCCCTGCACGACGCCTCCAACATCGCCGCGGTGATCGTCGAGCCCCTGGCCGGCTCGGCCGGGGTGATCCCGCCGCCCCAGGGCTACCTCAAGCGTCTGCGCGAGATCTGCGATGCGCACGATATCCTGCTGATCTTCGACGAGGTCATCACCGGCTTCGGCCGCATGGGGGCGATGACCGGGGCCGAGGCATTCGGCGTGGTGCCGGATATCATGAACGTCGCCAAGCAGCTGACCAACGGGGCGGTGCCCATGGGCGGCGTCATCGTGCAGGGCGAGATCTACCATACCTTCATGGCGCAGGGAGGCCCTGACTACCTGCTGGAGCTGCCCCACGGCTATACCTATTCGGGCCATCCGGTGGCCTGTGCCGCGGCCCTGGCCACCCTGGACGTGCTCGAGAACGATCGCCTGATCGACCGTGTACAGGAGATGAGCCTGGTCTTCGAGGAGGCGCTGCACGGCCTCAAGGGCACGCGCTATATCAGCGACATCCGCAACTACGGCCTCGCTGGCGCGCTGCAGATCGCGCCCTACCCCGGCGAGCCGGCCCGTCGTCCTTTCGAGATCGCCATGAAGTGCTGGGAGAAGGGCTTCTACGTGCGCTACGGCGGCGACACCCTCCAACTCGGCCTGCCCTTCATCGTCGAGCGCGACGAGATCGACCGGCTCGTCAACGCCCTGGGCGACGCCATCGACGAACTGGAGTGAGCCATCGGCGAACGGAACCAGGAGCTTCTTTGGTAACCGGGTACGACATGATGGCATTCGCCAAAATCATGGGCTCGACATGTTGCACTGCACAAACCCCTCTGCTATGGTGCAACGCACAAGACGAGGAAGGCATCGGCCGACCGCCAAGGCCTTCGATATCACCCGAACCCTCAGGAGGGTCACACGATGCAAAACGTCGATACCAAACAGTTCACCCAACAGTTCGAAACCCTGTTCTTCGGCCCGGCCCGTGCCTACGCCAACCTGTCCGTCGACTTCGCCGAGAAGCTGGCCAATGCCCAGCTGGATGCCGGCAAGGCCTACACCGAGACCGGCCTTGCCCAGCTGCGTGCCCTGCTCGACGTCCGCGACGCCGAGGGCCTGCGCGCCTACATGGATAACCAGCAGCAAGTTGCCAAGGACCTGACCGAGCGCCTCAAGGGCGACACCGAGAAGGTCGTCTCTCTGCAGCAGGACTTCGTGCAGAAGAGCCAGAAGCTGACCGAGGACAACGTCAAGCAGGCTACCGAGACGGCGACCAAGTCCGCTCAGTAAGCTTGATGCACGCGCCGGCACGGCCGGCGTCGTGAGGTCGCGAAGGGCCACCGATCACTGATCGGTGGCCCTTTTGCGTTATGCTCTCCCGGCACGGAGCCATGGCCACCCCGAACATGTTCTCGATAAAGGGAGAGACCTTCATGACACGCTGGATCGCGATCGCCCTGCTGGGCCTTATGCTCACCGGCTGCCAGACCTTCGAGCCCCACGCCCCTGACCGCGGGACCGAGCGCATCGAGGTGATCGACCGAAGCACGGAGGCGGCCCCGACCACACCCTCACCCCGCCCTGACCGCGAGAAGCCGCAAGAGAGGACCGGCCGTGTGCCCCGCGAGGTGGCGTTCCCCGCCGAGGAGTATGCCCGCCTCGACAAGCGCGGCACGGCCGTCGTCAGTGGACGCTTCACCCTGAGCGGTCGCCCGGTGACCCGCCGTCCGGTGGCCGTGGCGCCGGTGACCACCTACTCCGCCGAGGCCGCGGAACATGCCCTGGCCGGCCGCGCCGTGGAACCGGCCGACCCGCGGGCACGCGACTATACCCATACCACCCGAACCGATGGCAACGGCGCCTTTCGCGTGACTGGGCTACCCGACGGCGACTTCTATGTCTCGGCCAGCGGGCGCGACCCGGTTACCGGCAAGGTCCAGGTGGTGATCCACCAGATCAGTCTGGGTAATGGTCAGCATCGCGAGGTCGACCTGAGCCAATAGCGCGTACTGTGGTCTCCTCGGGGCAATACGTCTTCTCTGCATACAGGCCACGGATGGCCTACGCTAATAGTCGCCATCAAAGGACAGTTGACGATCAAGCGTTGGCGAGACAGGGACGCTGCTGGATGACACACACAACATGACATGCACTGCATCGCCCTAATCGTCACCCGCGACCTGACACCTCCCCCCGTGCCATGATGACGCCCGTGGCGGTAACGCGATGGCACGCGGGGAGAATGAACATGGCACGCTCGATCCCCTACCCGACCGGCCGGCTCGCCCTTGCGGGCCTGCTGCTGGGCTTGGCTACCCTGACGACGCCACTGCACGCCGCCCCCCTCGAGGAGATACAGGAGCGTGGCGTCATCCGTATCGCCGTGGCCAACGAACGCCCCTACGGCTACCTCAACGCCGAGGGAAAGGCACTGGGAGTCGGCCCGGAGGTCGCCCACCACCTTATCGACGAGCTCGGCATCGAACGGATCGAATGGCTCGCTACCGACTTCGACGACCTGATCCCCGGGCTCGAGGAGGGACGCTTCGACATGGCGGCGGCGGAGATGGCCATTCGCCCCGGGCGCTGTGAGCGGGTGCTCTTCTCGGAGCCCAACACCTCCTATGGCGAGGGCCTGCTGGTACTGGCCTCCAACCCCCATCAGCTCGACGCCTATGAGGATTTCGCCGAGCGCACCGACAGCCTCAAGGTCGCCGTCCAGGCAGGCACCGTCCAGGAGGAGATCTTCGATCGGCTGGGCGTCGATCCCTCGCGCATCCTGACATTGGAAGGCCCCCAGGAAGCCATCGACGCCCTCGTCCGTGGACAAGCGGATGCCTTCGCCGCCACCGGCCTGACTGTCTCCTCTCTGGAGGAGATGAGCCCCGAGGTCCAAGCGGAGTTCAACTTCAAGGACCCGATCGTCGATGGTCGTGAGGTGCGCTACTGGGGGGGCTTCACCTTCCCCCTCGACGCCGACGACCTGCGAGCGGCGGTGAATGACGCCCTGAAGGACTACAAGAGGACCGATGACTGGGAGCAGACCCTCACCCGCTACGGCTTTCTCAAGAAGGATATCCTCTACTCCTTCCGCTTCGATACCCGGCGGCTCTGCGGCGACCAGGAGTGAGCGCCTACCAACCCAGCGCCTGTTTGACGAAGGGAATGGTGAGCTTGCGCTGGGCCGACAGCGAGGCGTGATCCAGGGTCTCGAGGGCACCGAAGAGTTCATCCAGCCGCCGCGGCCCCCGGTGCAGGATATAGCGGGCCACCTCGTCAGGCAGGTGCATGCCACGCACCCGGGCGCGCAGCTGCAGGGCCGCCAGGCGGCCCGCGTCATCGAGCCCCTGCACATGGAAGGTCATGCCCCAGGTCAGGCGTGAGGCCAGGTCCGGCAGTTGCACCGCCAGCTGGCGGGGTGGCGACGAGGCGGCAATCACCAGCCGTCGCCCCGCATCGCGCAGTCGATTGAAGGCATGGAACAAGGCCTCCTCCCAGCGCTTGCGTCCCAACACCCGCTCCAGGTCGTCGATGGCTACCAGATCGAGACGCTCGATGTCTTCGAGCATCAGGGGCGGAAAGTGGCCCAGTTCATCGAGCGGCAGGTAGAGCGCCCGACCATCGCGATCGGACGCGGCATGGCAGGCCGCCTGCAACAAATGACTGCGCCCCACGCCGGGGGCGCCCCAGAGATAGAGGAAGGGCTCCCCCGCGTCGTCGAGCTGGTGGACCAGCCGGTCGACCAGAGGGGCGTTGGGCCCGGGATGGAAGTTGGCGAAGGTGGCGTCGTCGCGCAGCCCCACGCCCAGTGGCAACTGCGCGGGTGCTCGACTCATGGCGACTCCTCGTCGTGGATGCGGTGGCGGCCGGCGTCGTAGAGGCTGCTGTTTTTATACCGCTCATGGAGATAACGCAACACCACCATGACCATGGCCGCCACCGGCAGCGCCAGCAGGACGCCGGTAAAGCCGAACAGCTGGCCGCCGGCGAGCACCGCAAAGATCACCGCGACCGGGTGCAGGCCGATCTTGTCACCCAGCAGCTTGGGCTGGAGCACCGTGCTCTCCACTAGTTGGCCGAACCCGAAGACCCCGGCCACGGCGAGCAGGATCAGCCAGTCGTCGAACTGGAAGAAGGCCACCACCTCGGCCACGCCGATGCCGACGATGACCCCGAGGTAGGGCACGATACTGGCCAGTCCCGCCAGCAGGCCGATCAGCAGGCCGAAACGCACCCCGAGCAACGACAGGCCGACGGCATAGATCACGCCTAGGCAGAGCATCACGATCAGCTGCCCACGCAAGAAGGACGACAACACCTCGTCGCACTCGCTGGCCAGCTTCACCGCCGCCGGCTCCCAGCTGCGTGGCAACGAGCCGCGCACCTTGGCCACGAGGATGTCCCAGTCCAGCAGCAGGTAGAAGGTGACCACCGGAATCAGTGCCAGGTTGCCCACCAGGGCGATCAGTGCCAGCCCGGACTTCGAGACCTGGGTCAGCAGGGTCGCGGCCAGGGTACCGGTCTGGCGCCAGTTATCGACCAGGGCCTGGCGCATCTGGTCGAAGTCGGTAGAGAGGTCCATGCCGGTCAGTGAGCGGATGTGCGGGACCACCGTGACCTGCATCCAGTTGAGCACCGCCGGCAGCGATTCGACCAGCTGGCCGAGCTGGCGCCCGAGGATCGGCACCACCACCACCAGGGTCAGCACGATGATCAGCGTCAGCAGCAAAAACACCAGCGACACGGACAGACGACGGGAAAGGCCCATGGCCTCCAGGCGATCGGCCAGGGGGTCGCCCAAGTAGGCGAGGATCATGCTCACGAAGAAGGGCATCAGCACCGGTTCGATGCTGATGAAGAACCATAACCCCACCGCCGCCACGGCGGCGACGATCCACCATTGTCTGCGCATCCCCTCCTCCCCGTGTGAAGCCCCGCCACGGCGATGCGAGCCGCGCGGCGTGATGCTACAATTTAAGCCCCTGTTTGCCTACTGCATGACGCTTGCCGAGCGCCGCATCGACAACCCGAACCAGCAGATCATCGACAGCCACTCTTCACGAAGGACAGGTCATGACCGATTCCCCCCATCGCCCGAGCGGGGCCTCCCTCAGCTACAAGGACGCCGGCGTCGATATCGATGCCGGCAATGCCCTGGTCGATCGCATCAAGGACGTCGCCCGTCGCACCAGTCGTCCCGAGGTGATGGGGGGGCTGGGCGGGTTCGGCGCCCTCTGCCAGCTCCCGGAAGGCTACCAGGAGCCGGTACTGGTGACCGGCACCGACGGGGTCGGCACCAAGCTGCGCCTGGCCATGGACCTGGGCCGGCATGACACCATCGGCATCGACCTGGTGGCCATGTGCGTCAACGACCTGATCGTCGCCGGCGCCGAGCCCCTGCTATTCCTCGACTACTATGCCACGGGCAAGCTGGACGTGGACATCGCCGCGGACGTGGTGGGTGGCATCGGCGAGGGCTGCGAGCAGGCCGGCTGCGCCCTGGTCGGCGGCGAGACCGCCGAGATGCCCGGCATGTACGAGGGCAGCGACTACGACCTGGCCGGCTTCTGCGTCGGCATCGTGGAGAAATCCGAGATCCTCGACGGCAAGCAGGTGGCCGAGGGCGATGTTTTGCTGGGCATGGCGTCGTCCGGTCCTCACTCCAATGGCTACTCGTTGATCCGCAAGATCCTCGAGGTCAGCGGTGCGGCCCTGGAGACCGCCCTGGATGGGCGGTCCTTGGGTGAGGCGCTGCTCGCGCCGACCCGCATCTACGTCAAACCGCTGCTCTCGCTGCTCAAGGAAACCGACATTTCGGTGCATGCGCTGTCCCATATCACCGGCGGGGGACTTCTGGAGAACCTGCCTCGGGTGCTGCCCGACGGCTTGGGGGCGCGCATCGATGTGACCAGTTGGACCCGCCCGGCGGTGTTCAACTGGCTCCAGCAGCAGGGTAACGTCGAAGAGCACGAGATGCATCGGGTGCTCAATTGCGGGATCGGCATGGTGCTGGTGGTCCCGGCCGATCAGGCCGACCAGGCCCGCGCCCACCTGCAGGCCCAGGGTGAGACGGTGCATCGTATCGGCGAGATCGTCGCCCGCGGCGAGGACGAGGAACCGGTCCAGCTGGAGAACCTCGAAGTATGAGCGAGCCCGGCTATCCGAGCGACACCCTCAAGGACTTCACCCCCGAGCCCGCCGAGGCCCGGCGAGTGGTGGTACTGATCTCCGGCAGCGGCAGCAACCTGCAGGCCCTGATCGATGCCCAGGCCCATGACGAACTGGGTGGCGAGATCGTCGCGGTGATCTCCAACCAGGCCGATGCCTATGGCCTCAAGCGCGCCCGTGATGCCGGCATCGATGCCGTAGTCCTGCCGCATCGCGAGTATGACAGCCGTGAGGCCTACGATGGCGCCCTGATCAAGGTGATCGAGCGCCACGAGCCCGACCTGATCGTGCTGGCGGGTTTCATGCGTATTCTGACACCGCGTTTCGTCAACCGCTTCCTGGGGCGGATGCTCAATATCCATCCCTCGTTGCTGCCCGCCTACCAGGGCCTGCACACCCATGCCCGGGCCCTGTCCGACGGCGTGGCCGAGCATGGCTGCAGCGTGCACTTCGTCACCGAGGAGCTCGATGGCGGCCCGGTGGCCCTTCAGGCCGAGGTGGCGATCACCCCGGAGGACACCGAGGAAAGCCTCAAGGCCAAGGTGCAGGCCCGCGAGCACTTGATTTTCCCGATCGCGGTGTGTTGGTACCTGGAGGGACGCCTGAGGCTCGAGGGCGACGCCGCCACCATGGATGGCACCCCCCTGCCCCCCACCGGCATGCGCCTCTCCCACGCCGATGCCGCCGAAGAACTGGATGAAGAGATCGACGACTGACGTGTATCGATCACCATGGCCCCACGCCGTGGGGCCATGGTGATCCAGCCGTAGCATGCGCCAGGACCGTGCGCATGATCGCCCTCACCGGCGACCTCGCCGAGAAGGTCGCAAGGTGCTTCGTCCCTGACCTATCCTTTGAATTCGGAGGCGAGCGCAAGAGGGTGGCAATGACGCGCCAGCGTGCCATGATCGTGCGGCAGGGGGCCGTACTCGGACTGAGCCTGTGCTGGGCGTGCCTGGCGGCATCCGCGGCCACCGCCCAAACACCCCGGGTGTTGCTGCAGGCCGAGCGGGACGCCGCGGCGCCAAGCCGACCGGCCTTCGGCGACGGTGCCTATGCTGAGCGGCGCGAACGCATGGTCCGCGACCAGGTGGCCGGCGAGGGCGTCACCGACGCGGCGGTGCTGGATGCCATGCGCCGGGTGCCACGCCACCGCTTCGTGCCGCACCTCGATCCACTGCGTGCCTATCGCGACGCTCCGCAACCCATCGGCCACGGCCAGACCATCTCCCAGCCCTATATCGTCGGCTTCATGACCGAGCGCCTGGGACTCGACCCCGACGACCGGGTGCTGGAGGTGGGTACGGGCTCTGCCTACCAGGCGGCGATCCTCGCCGAGATCGTCGAGGACGTGGTCACCCTGGAGATCATCGCGCCGCTGGCCGAGCGCGCCGCCGAGCGCTTGGCGACGCTGGGCTATACCAACGTCACTGTGCTGCACGGCGACGGCTACTACGGCTACCCACCCCGCGCCCCCTACGACGCCATCATCGTCACCGCCGCCGCCAGCCATGTGCCGCCGCCGCTGCTCGAGCAGCTGCGCCCCGACGGGCGTATGGTGATCCCGGTGGGGCAGATGGGCTGGATCCAGAATCTGCTGCTGCTCGAGAAAAATCCCGAGGGGGAAGTCAGCTCGCGCAACCTAGCGACGGTGCGCTTCGTCCCCCTCACCAGGGGGCATTGAGCGGGGATGAAGGGCGCGCCGGACTGGCTCGACCTCACCGCCCTGGGCGGGGTCTCCGCCGCCCTGCTGGCGCTGGAGGTCTTGTTGCTGCGGCTGTTCGCGTTCAGCCACTGGTATCACTTCGCCGGACTGTCGGTGTCCCTGGCGCTGCTTGGCCTAGGGGCGGCGGGCACTACCCTGACGCTGGCCGGACGCTGGCGCTTCAGCCGCGGCGACGGCTGGTTCCTGATGGGGTTGGGCATCACCGCAGCGGGCTTTTTGGTGCTGCTGGCGCTGCAGTCGCGCCTCGCACTGCGGCCGCTGTTCGCCGGCTGGCAGCCTGCTGAGCTCGCCCGCCTGCTGCTGGTGGACCTGGTCGCCTTCGTGCCCTTCTATGGCGCCGGGCTGGCCATCGGCCAGGTCTTTCTGCGCTGGCCGCAGCGCACCCGGACGCTGTATGCCGCCAACCTGCTGGGCAGTGGGGTGGGCAGCCTGGGGGCCGCGGCGCTGCTGACGGTAATGCCGGTGGAGGCGGCCCTGGCCGTGGTGGCGGCGTTGCTGTTCGGACTGGGCAGCGTGTTGGCCGCCGCCCGCGGCCGGGGTCTTAGCGCGGCGGGACTGGCCTCGGGCCTGGCACTGACCCTGGTCGTCATCGTCCAGCCGCCAGCGCCGGCGGTGTCGGACTTCAAGGCGCTGTCGCGATTACGCGAGCTGCCCGGCAGCGAGACCTTGGTGGTGGCACCGGGGCTGCCCGGCCGGCTGACCCTGTTCCGTGCCGACAGCCTGCGCTTCGCTCCGGGCCTGAGCCTGCAATGGATGCAGGGCGTGCCGGTCAGCGATGCGGTGGTGGTGGGCAGCGACCGGCTGGTGCCGATGCCGCGACGCTGGCCCGCCGATGACGCGCACTGGCAGGCCGCCTTGAACGGCCTGCCGCTGGCGCTGCGGCCCGAGGGCCGCGTGCTGGTGCTGGGCAGCAGCGCCTGGCAGACTCCGCTCGCCGCCGGCGGGCGTGACGTCACCTGGGTCGAGGCCGACGGCCGCCTGCTCGACATCGCCCGAGACCGGGGCGCAAGCGATGCCGGCCTGAGCCTCGTCGAGGACGGCGCCTGGCGGCACCTGGTCACCGCAGACGCCCGTTACGCGGTCATCGCCTTCGACCGGGCCTGGGAGGGCGGCGACGCCGCCACCGAGGACTATGCGCTGAGCGTGGCCGGCTTGGCGCGGGCGATGGCGCGCCTGACTCCCGAGGGGCTGCTCGCCATCCCGCTGCGCCTCGACTATCCGCCGCGCCACTATCCGCGGGTGTTGGCCACCCTGACGCAGGCCCTGCAACGTCACGGCGGGGCGCCGCCGGCCGAGCGGGTGGCGGTGCTGCGGGGCCTGCAGGCGCTGGTGATCCTGGCCTCGCCGCAGCCCCTGACGGCCGGCGACCGCTCGGCGCTGCGTGCCTTCGCCGAGCGCTGGCGCTTCGACCTCGTCTGGTTGCCGGGACTTGCCCGCGAGCAGGCCAATCGCTATCACCGCCTGGCGACGCCATTGTTCTTCGACATCGCCCGGGCGCGGTTCGCCGACGCCCCGCTGCCCGTCGAGGCGCGTCTCTTCCACACCGCGCCGGCGACGCTCGATCGCCCCTATGTGTGGCGCTCGCTGGTATGGGCCCAGGCGCCCGCGCTGGTCCACGAGCTGGGCGGCCGGGGCTGGAGCTATCTCGACTGGACGCTGCTGCTGTCGGCGCTGACCGCCGTCATCGTCAGCGTGATGGCCTTCGCCTTGATTCTGCTGCCGCTGGGACGGCTGCCGCCCCTGCGGCCACCCTTCAGCCGGCTGTCGGTGGCCGGCTACTTCACCGCGCTCGGCCTGGGCTACCTGCTCATCGAGCTGGCGCTCTTCCAGCGCCTGATCCTCTACCTGGGAGAGCCGGTGCTCGCCGCCGCGCTGGTCTTCGCCACCTTCCTGATCGGCTCCGGCGTGGGTAGCGCCATGGCCCCCGAAACCGCCGACCTGGCCAATCGTCGGCGAGTCTTCGCCGGCCTAGCCCTGGGACTGGTGCCGGCACTACTCACCTGGCTGGCCGTCGAGTCGCTCAGCACCCCGCCCTTCCCGCTGCGCGCCTTGGTCCTGGTAGCGGCGCTGTTGCCGCTGGCCTGGGCCATGGGACGGCCCTTCCCCTGGGCGCTGCGGCAGCTGGCCGACCAGCCGCGCTGGGTGCCCTGGGCCTGGGGCATCAACGGCTTCGCCTCGGTGCTGAGTGCGGTGCTAGCGCCGCTGGTGTCCGTTCACATCGGCCAGAGCACGACCCTGGCCGCCGGCGTGCTGTGCTACCTAGCGGCCTTCATCATCGCCGGACACTGGTTGAGACTTATGCGCAATTATTAGAGCTCATTTCCAAACCCCCAGTAATGGTGGGCGCCGGGGGCAAGACGAAGCGAGGGTCCTTTGCCATGGATGGCAAAGGTAGCGCCCAGGGAGGGGTTCACAGCGCCCTCGTAAAGTCTTGCCGACGGAAAAGCCCACTCTGTCCAATGGGTTGTGAAAGAAGTTATTAACCCGGTCTTCGGCAAGTTGAGCCTCGGGAAGGGTGATGGCATCGCTCAGAACGTGAAGCCGGCACTCAGTTGCACATGCGCGGCTGTCTCGCTCCAGCCCTGCACGCCGCCGCCTGCCTGAACGGTGACACCGCCTAGCTGCACACGCAGCCCCGCATCGAGGCGCAGGTAGCTGTCATCCTCACGCTCACGCCCCTCACCTGACCAACGATTGGTCGGCAGCGAGGCCAACCTGACCTCAGCGCCGTCACGGGTCTTGTCGAGATAGCGCCCTCCCGCCAGTTCCGCAAAGAAACCAAGTCCCCCCGCCGGAGCACGATCCACCAGGAAGCCGACTTCCGCCTGGCGATCGGTCACGGATTGATCGGCGACCCTCAAGGCATTGGCTGCCGACCCTTGCTCGCGGTAACCCTCGATATCGGCCTCGATATGCCGATAACCGATGAACGGTGCGTTGTACCAAGGCGACTCGCTGGCCGTCAGGCGATAATCGAGCCGCAGATCGGCCGCCCAGCCATCCCCTTCCGTGGTGCCATCGAGTGTCCTGCTCGCCACCCCCAGGGCGATCCGCCGTTGCAGATCGAGATCGAACTCCCCCCGACTGGCCATCGCCTGCACCCCGACACGGCCGAACTGCTGCCGAGCGAACAGGCTGTAGGCCTGACCGTCGAGCTCGAACGCCCCCGGCGCGTCCAGTTCGGCGCGCTGCTCGGTGACCGCCGCGCCCAGCCAGCCCTGTCCGACCGGCACCACCAGGCCCACACCGACACTCCCCTGGGTGGCCTCGCCAAGGCGCGCATCGCGATCGCCATCTGCCTGGCCGTCATGATGGTCCCCTTGGACATAGACGCGCCACGTGTCGTGCTGCAGGCCCGGACGCAACTGGTAGGTAATCGACTGTTGCTGGGCATTCAGGGCGCCCACGGCCAGCTCGATGGCCAACGCCAGGGTGCGCGGCGCCTCAATCAGGGCCAGAGCGTAGTCGGCCAGGATCTGCTGCCCCGCCGTCGTCGGATGGAGGCCATCGTTGAACAGCAGCCGATCGGGGTCGGGCGTGCTCGAGGACAGGCCGAAGGGCGTGACATCACAACCGGGGGAACTGAAGCAGACATCGGTCAACGCCACCCCGCCGGCGAACCCGAAGTCCGTCGGTGCGGCGACCACCTCCTCGAACAGCGCCCCCACGTTCAGGCGGATGATGTCCACCCGCCCGTCATGACGCCTCAGGCGCTCACCCAGCGTCTGGTTGAAGACCCGAACCAGCGACGAGAAGGTCTCGCGCTGGCCGCTGGCCAGGCCGGCCGGCGTCGCCCCCACATCCGGCAGGTTCCAGACCACGAGCGTGCGTGCCCCGGCCGCCACCAGCCGGTCGACGCCATCGGCCAAGGTCCCGGCGCTCGCGGCCGCCGTGGCAGGCCCGGTCACCAGGCCATCGAAGAAGTCATTGCCGCCGCCATTGACGTAGTACAGCGCCTCGGGATCGGCCGTCCCCTGCTCGACCAGATAACCGTCTCGGGTGCGCGAGACCAGGCCGGTATCGACCACCGAACCGTCCGGGCGGGCGATCGAGGCCAGTATCTGCGGGGTCGTATAGCCTCCCGTCGCATAATTGGTGCCGTCGGGGGCACCCGTCTGTTCACGGACGAGGGAAGTCGACGGCAGCAGCGGGGCCAGCCCGAGCGCCTCCGCCAGGCGCTGGGCGCTCACCCGGCCATAGGGCGAGGGCGCCCGATAACTCGGCCCCAGGCGGTTGGTGAAGCGCAGGCTGCCGATTTCGCCCAGCGCGATCCGCTCGACATCGGGAAACTGGCCCGAATCGCTGAGGCTATCGCCGAAGACGATCAGTTGCGAATAGGCAGCCGCCAGGCCGGGCCACAGGGCCAGCACCAGCAGCAGGACGAACAGACGCGTTCGGTAGGCTCGCTCGCGGGCGACGGAGCTGATGTCTCGCCTGGGAATCGGCAGGAACATGGCTGCGGCCTGGACATGGAGCTGGTCATGGAGAGAGCTTCCCCGACGGCATCTGCCTTGTCAGGGGTATTTTCAAGCCTAGAAGACCTCGGGTCATCTGTCAGAGAAAAATGCCCCTCGCCCCATCGGGCCGTGAGCCGTCACGTACGGGGCAGTGTCACCCCGCGTTGCCCCATGTACTTGCCGCCGCGATCCTTGTAGGAAGACTCGCAGACCTCGTCGGACTCCAAGAACAGCATCTGGGCCACGCCCTCGTTGGCATAGATCTTAGCGGGCAGGTTGGTGGTGTTGGAAAACTCCAAGGTCACGTGCCCTTCCCACTCCGGTTCCAGCGGCGTGACATTGACGATGATACCGCAGCGAGCATAGGTGGACTTGCCCAGGCAGATGGTCAGTACGCTACGCGGAATCCGAAAGTACTCCACGGTTCGCGCCAGGGCGAAGGAGTTGGGCGGGATGACGCAAACATCGCCCTTGATGTCGACAAAGCTCTTCTCGTCGAAGGCCTTGGGGTCCACCACCGCGGAGTGGATGTTGGTGAAGACCTTGAAGTCGTCGGCACAGCGCACGTCATAGCCGTAGCTGGACGTCCCGTAGGAGATCACCCGCCGATCGTTCACATAGCGCACCTGGTCGGCCTCGAAGGGTTCGATCATGCCGTCCTGCTCGGCCATGCGGCGGATCCACTTGTCGGATTTGATGCTCATTCGGTCGTCCTGCTGGGTTGGGATCAGAAAGAAAGCGGGGCCACATGATAGCGGCCCCGGGGAATAGCGTCACGATACGCCGACTCACTCGCTGAAGGAGATCTCCGGCCCACCAGGCGCCTGGCCCTGGATCTGTTCGGCGACCTGGCGCGCCATGGCGCGGAAAGTCGCCGTCACCTCGCTGTCCGGCTCGGCCACCACGGTAGGGCGCCCACCGTCGGCCTGCTCGCGGATGGCGAGCGTCAACGGCAACTGACCCAGCACGCGGGTCTCGTATTCGCCGGCGATCCGCTCGCCACCGCCCTCACCGAAGATCGGTTCGCTGTGACCGCAGTGGGAGCACACGTGCAGGCTCATGTTCTCCACCACGCCCAGCACCGGCACATTCACCTTGCGGAACATCTCGATGCCCTTACGGGCGTCCAGCAGGGCGATGTCCTGGGGCGTGGTGACGATCACCGCGCCGTCCACCGGTACCTTCTGGGCCAGCGTCAGCTGGATGTCACCGGTCCCCGGCGGCATGTCGATGAACAGGTAGTCCAGATGGTCCCAGGCGGTCTGGGTCAACAGTTGCTGGAAGGCACCGGCCACCATGGGACCTCGCCAGACCATGGGCTCGCGGATGTCGACCATGAAGGCCATCGACATGGCCTGGAGACCATGCGCCTCGAGAGGCCGGAAACGGTTCTCGCCGGCCGCCTGGGGACGCACACCCTCCCCCACCCCGAGCATCCTTGCCTGGCTGGGTCCATGGATATCGGCGTCCAGGATGCCGACCCGATACCCCTCGGCGGCCATGGCCAGCGCCAGGTTGACGGTCACGGTGGACTTGCCCACCCCGCCCTTGCCGGATGCCACGGCAACGATATGCTTGACCCCTTCGATCACGACTGACTCCTTGCGGTTGGGGTGCCTTGAACACGCGCTCAGGCTCTCAGTATACGCGCGTGCCTGCCCTGCCTGGCAATCCCGGCACAGGACACCATAATGCAGGACGGCGAGCCTGGGCCCGCCGTCCTGTCAACTGCCTGACGTTGTGCCCCCTCACTCGGTCATGGGCTCGCCCTGGGTGGCCTCAGCGTCCTGAGGGGCAGACTCGCTGCCATCGCTACCCTCACCGCCGGCACCGTTCGGGGCCTCCGCATCGCCGTCCCCACTCTCGCTGGCGGTGCTGCCGCCGTTCTCGGCGCCGCTGCCGCTCTGCGCACCGGTATCGGTCGAACTGCTGCTAGTGGTATCGGCGCTGCCGGTGTCAGACGCACTACCCGCGGCGCTGGCACTGCTCGTTCCTGCACTGCTCGCGCCGCTGTCCTCGAGGCGCTGCTCCAGGGTCGCGAGTTCACTGCGCCAGTTGGAGAGCTGGGACTCCAGGCGATCCAGCTGCCCCTGACGCTCCTCGACCTGGCTTTCCAGGTCGGCGACTTCCTCACGCCCCACCTGGATGGCCACCTTGAGGTTCTCGAACTCGTTACGGGCCTCGGCGACGTCGGCCTTGGCCTGCTCATGCTCCTGGCGAGTCGCCTCCAAGGCCTGGCTGGCATCGGACTTGCGCTCCTCCAACTGCGAGATTTCCTGCTGCAGGGCATTGCGCTGCTCGGTCCTCTCGGCGATCTGCGCTTCGAGATCGGACAGGTTCTGCTGGGCGTCGCTGATCTCCTGACGCAGTTGCTCGAGTTCCGCCATCGCCTCATCACGGGCCTGCAGTGCCTCTTCCCGCGCAGATTCGGCCTGCTGGCGAGCCTGATCGGCCTCCTCCCGGGCCGATACGGCCTCATCGCGGGCCGCCTGGGCCTGCTCGAGTTCGGCCTGTGCAGCCTCCCGAGCCTCCTGCGTCGATTCGGCCTCCTCCTGAAGGCTGGCCAGCCGAGTGTTGGCCTGTTCCAGCTCATCCTGCTTGGTAGCGATCTGGGTATCCAGGGCTTCGGCCGACGCCTGGGCCTCCTGCAGGGCAGCCTGCGCGGCCTCTACCTCGGCCGACGTCTCCTCGAGCTGGCGCTCGGCGGCCTGCTGCTGCTGGTTCAGCTCTTCGATCCGGGCCTCCAGCGAGGCGACATCGGCCTGGGTCTCCTCCAGTTCGTTCAGGCGATCGGTGAGCGTCTGGTTCTCGGCTTGTGCCGCCTCCAGGCGATCGGTGAGCGTCTGGCTCTCGGCCTGTGCTGCCTCCAGGCGAGACTGGAGCGACTCGCGTGCCTCATTGCTGGAGCTGACACTGGACTGGGCGACCAGCGCCCAGATGATGGCAACCACGGCCACGGCCCCCAGGCCCTTGACGCGATTGTCCTTGAATAGCTCTTTCATCGAGGTGTCTGCCATGAACCGCTTCCCTCTGTTGACTGGCTGTGACCACCGGCAGGGCACCGGTGGGGCATACGGGTACTCCACCCTCCTCAGCATACACGCCATGCCGCCCCTCACCACTCGCAAGGGTCACGCTCACTCCACGTCTTGGTCCCGAACTTTTTACACGGTGCCTGGTCACGAGCCCGTCTCGGAGTCACTCGTCGCTGGCCCGATGGGCCAGCGCCATGAGGTACAACGCCAAGGCCAGTGCCAGTACCGAGAGTGCCAGGTAGATGGCATCCAGCGGAGAGGAAAAACTGATCCCCACCACCGCGCGGAAGAACTCGATGATCACCGCCAGGATCACCACCCGGGCGATCTTGTCCTTGAGCTGATCCAGTGACTGCACATTGAAGGGATGATGGAGTTCGCGCTTTTCGGCGGGCTCGATACGCGACACGAAGAGCTTGTAGACTCCCAGCCCGAAGATCATCAGCACCAGGGCAATCAGATAGATGTCGATGGCCACGATGATGTCGGTGACCACGCTCTTGTGGATGTCCGGCCCGCCGCTCAGGTAATGGCGCCAGGTGTCGACCAGCACCGACAGGATGTCCATAGTGGCGATGATGAACAACGCCAGGGCCCCCAGCAGGGCCGGCACCACCGCCAGCAGCACCATCAGGCGTGAATTCCACAAGAAGGCCTCGAAACGCCGCTCCAGGCGTCCGCGCTGCTTCCCCGGGTTGGGACGAGATTCCGGTGTCATGCTGCTCTCCTTTCTCATGCAATGGGGGGCGCCGCAAGATTGACGAGGGTCGCCGGCGGCAGCGTATGATGCCATAACCTCCTTGGGGCGGGCCCTTACATGACGGCACGTAGCTCGATCCGACGCCTCCTCTTCCCGCTGTTGCCGCGAATTCTCGGCTTCACGGGCCGCGTGCTGACCGCCTTCTTGCGCAACCGTGGCATGCTGCTGGCCGGTGGCGTCGGCTACAATATACTGCTCTCCATCGTCCCGCTGTTCGCGCTGCTGGTGGTCCTTCTGGCGCGGATCGTCGACGAACAGCATCTGCTGGGCGTGCTCTCCGTTCAGGTTCGTCACCTGGCCCCGGCCCACGCCGAGATCCTGCTAGAGGCAGTGCGTTCGCTGCTGGACTCCCGGGACGTCATCGGCATCCTGGGCATCCCGGTGCTGCTGGTATTCAGCTCGTTCGCCTTCCGTATGCTCGAGGATGCCCTGGCGATCATCTTCCATACCCCGGACAACCATCAGGGACGCAGTATCTGGGTCTCGGTCCTGATGCCCTATGCCTTCATGCTGGTGCTGGGCGCAGGCCTGCTGGCCCTGACGCTGCTGGTCAGTCTGGTCAGTGCGCTGAATGCCGTCTGGATGGCGCTCTTCGGCTCCGAACTGCCGCTGGCCGGCCTCTCCGAGCCGATGCTTAACCTGATCAGCTTCACTGGTGTCTTTTTGCTGTTCAGTGCCATCTACAAGGTACTGCCGGTGGTGCGGATCGCCCTGCGCCGGGCGGTGGTGGGCGGTTTCGTCGCCGCCCTGATGTGGGAAGGCGTGCGTCTGCTGCTGGTCTTCTATTTCGCCAACCTGTCGTTCGTGAACGCCATCTATGGCTCGCTGGCCACCCTGATTGTGGTGCTGCTGAGCCTGGAGATTGGGGCGGTCATCCTCCTGCTCGGGGCCCAGGTCATTGCCGAGCTCGAGCGTAATGCCCGGCTCGGCCTGCCCTGGTACCAGGATCCGAGGCGCCAGGTGGTGACGATCGACTGATCTGGGCCTGCTCAGAAGGTCGAGAGCCCGGTGGCTTCCATGATTCGGTAGCGCAGGACCTGCCAGCCCCTCACGGCGTGCCCCGCCACATAGGGCTCGCTGGAGGCACACGCCGGCGTGGCATCCCAGCGGCGCCGGAAAAAGGCCATGGCCTCCATGATCACCGGCGTATCGGGTGCCCCCACCAGGCGCACGCTGGTCTCCAGGTTCAGGTTATCGAGGTTGCGTCGGGTGAAGTTCGCCGAGCCCAGGATCATCTCGGCCTCACCGTCAGTAGCCACGGGATGACGAAGCAACAGCTTGCCGTGACACTGCTCGCCTCGCGTCAGGCACCAGCGCACCTCGATGCCTGCCGCGACCAGTTCGTCGGCCACGGGCCGATTGGGAATACCGCCCTTCTTGAGGCCAAAGGCCTCTTGGTTCGGGTCCAGCAGCACGCGCACCCTCACGCCCCGCCGGCGGGCGGCGACGAGGGCCTCGATCAGGCCCCGGTGCGACAGGTAGAACACCGCGATATTTAACCGCTCACCGCGCCCGGCCCGCCCGATCGCGGCCAGCAGCGCCTCGCGGATGGCCCCCTCGGTCACCAGCTGCAGGCGCGGCCCTCCGCCCTCGACAGGCGAAGCCTCGGGCGAGGAAGGCCCCGACAACTTCACCCCGCCCCAGGCGGCCACCCATCGCTCGGAGACCAGCAGATCGCGGGCGGCTGGCCCGGCGAAACGCAGCGCCACGTTGCCGTGAAGGCTACTGGCGTCATGGGGATTGGCGGAAGTGACCAGCCCTGCCCAGTCATCGCCGTGATCCACCACCAGGGTCTTGCGGTGATTGGCATTGAAGTTGAGCAGGGCGAGATAGCTGCGCAGTGTTACCCGTCCCGGCCCTAGGGCATTGGGTAACCAACCGCCGTCGCTGCGGTTGCCGAGCCAGCGCGGTCCGAGATGCCAGAGCCCCGACCAGAGCGGGTTGGAAGCCCGCAGCCGGTTGAGATCGGTGATCACTACCCGCACGCCGGCTGCGCGCAGTCGCGCAAAGTGCTCCGGTGCCAGACTGCCGTAGAAGGTGTTGAGGGGGTCGGTCACCACCACCGCCTCAAGCGTGGGATGGCGCCTTTGCTGCGCGATCAGGGCCTCGGCCAACTCGCCGGACAGGGGCCGGAACTCCTTGCCTTCGGTGGCCCCGGCAAAGTCGTTGAACAGGAAGACATCGAGCACCACCAGCCGTCGCGCCTGCTCGATCATCGTCAGCATCTCGTCGAAGATGGCCTGGCGTCGATGCTGTTGCCCCTGGGCGTCGTACCAGGTCTCGTCGACCAGAAGGCGCACCTGTGCCGCCGGACGCTCGGGCCAGGCCTGGCCGACCCCCTCCGGCAACGGCTTGCAACGCTGCCAGGCGCCCATGGCCGCCCAGGCCAGCAGCAGGACGGCCACTCCCCATGGCCACATGCGCCGTCTCCTCTTTCCCGGGGCCCTTCCGTCCATGGAGTCCCCAACCGTCGGCCTCCGTTCTTCAGCGCGGGTGGCGAAGCCGACGGCGCCGTAGGACGAGCCGCGCCAGCGGCACCAGGGCGGCCATGCCCAGCGTGACGACGGCCAGCACCGCCATCAGTGACGGACTACCGGCATGGGCATGCATCTCTGGGGCACCATGCCCGGAATGGGCCAGAATGATACCGGATGGCAACAGCGTAGCTGCCGAGATACCCGCATGAGTAATGAAGGAAAGTAGGGCGTTCATGGGACGTTCTCCCTGGTCAGGCGAAGGATGGATGGCTCAGACGGTGACGGACTCGGACCGGCGCTCCGGCGGCCGGCGCTCCGGCGGCCGGCGCTCCGGCAGCATGCCCCGGTCGAGGATGAAACGGATGACCTCCTCGAGTCCCACACCATCGTAGAGGTTAGTGAAGACGAACGGCCGCTCGCCGCGCATCTTGCGGGAGTCGCGCTCCATCACCTCGAGCGAGGCATGCACCTGCTCGGCGATGTCGATCTTGTTGATGATCAGCAAATCCGACTTGGTGATACCTGGCCCGCCCTTGCGCGGGATCTTATCCCCGGCGGAGACGTCGATCACATAGAGGGTCAGATCCGAGAGTTCGGGGCTGAAGGTGGCCGAGAGGTTGTCCCCACCGGACTCCACCAGCACCAGCTCGAGGCCGGGATGGCGTGCCTGGAGTTCATCGATGGCCGCCAGGTTCATGGAGGCATCCTCGCGGATCGCCGTATGCGGACAGCCACCGGTCTCGACCCCGAGGATACGGCCCGCGGGCAGGGCCTCGTGCTTGAGCAGGAAGTCGGCGTCCTCGCGGGTATAGATGTCGTTGGTGACCACGGCGATATCATAGTGGTCGCGCAGCGCCAGGCACAGCTGCTTGAGCAGGGCGGTCTTGCCGGAGCCCACCGGGCCGCCGACACCAATACGCAGGCAATGGGTCATCGAATTTCTCCTTGCATGAATGCAACGTCCGGGAAATGATGAGAAGAAAGAGTGAAGACGTCGCTTCGCGACTTGAAGAAGTACGAATACCCTCTTCCGTCTTCTTTCGTCTCTCAACTTCTAAACAACCGCGAATACTGGGTCTCATGCAGGGCGCTGGCCAGGGCCAGCCCGGGCAGCGCCGGGCCCAGTTCGTCATCTTCCAGCGCCAGGGCCTGGTCCACGGCGTCCACCAACGCCGGGCGCAACCGCTCCACCAGCCGCTGGGCGGCGGTATGACCTAGCGGCAACGCCTTGCAGGCCACGGCCAGCTGGTTCTCCAGCCAGGACCAGGCGAAACCGAGCAGCGCCTGACGCACCGCTATGCCCCTGGCATGGGCTGTCCAGGCAAACACCGTCACGTAACCCGCGCCTGCGGGCAGTGCCGGCGTCTCTCGTGACAGGCTATCCGGCAGCAGCGCCAGGCTCGCCAACAGCCGTGCCAGCGATGCCCCCAGCCGGCTGTCCTCGGCAGCCAGCTCCGCCGTCTCGCGGTTGGCGGCGAGCCAGGTATCCCACTCGACGATGGCCTCGCCGTCCGCCTCGGCCCAGGCCCGGTGCAGGCGCGCCAGCACCGGCAGCTCACAGCGTGTCAGGCCATCGTCGAGCACGCCGGCGAGCCAGGCGCCGAGGCTCGCCTCATCGGAGACCCAGCCCAGCTCGAAGGCGCTCTCGAGCCCCTGGGAGAAGGCGAAGGCGCCAATTGGCAGCGCTGGGCTGACCAGCTGCAGCAGGCCCAGCAGCGCCAAGTCGTCACCCTGCCCGGCCCCCGACGACTCAGTGCGCATGGACACGCGCATGATCGTGGTGATGATGGCCATGCTCATGGCCGTCCGGCTGCTGGTAGGCGCCCGGCTCCGGGTCGAAGGGCGCATCAAAGCGCTCCAGGGTCGCCCCGAGCCGCTCGGCCAGCGTCTCCAGCACATGGTCCGGCGGGAAGCGCACGAAGCCGCCCTTCTCATCCTCGCCCAGTGCCAGCTGCACATGGCGATTGCCCAAATGATAGGCCAGGCGGGCCAGCGGCAGACCGGCCAAGACCCGTGCGGTGATCACCGGCTCGTCGGCAGCGCGGATACGCACCACCTCGCCGTTTTCGGCGCGCAGCCCCTCACCATCGCGCAGCACCGGTCCGCGATCCAGGAACAGGCCGAGCTCGCGTCCGGCATCGCTCACTGTCTTGAGCCGCCCTCGGATGCGCAGTTCATAAGGCAGCATCAGGCTGTCGGTAGCCTGGCTCGCCGCAATGGGTCCCAGGCGCTCGGTCAATCTCAACATTTTGTCTACTCCGTTCTGTTCAGCCTCCTGGCCGAGTCTAGGGCCATGGCGCTGGGCGCTGGGCGCTCAGAATAAGTGATAGCGCTGTGCCAGCGGCAGCTCGGTGGCTGGCTCGCAGGTCAGCAGCTCGCCGTCGCAGCGCACCTCATAGGTCTGCGGATCGACGCTTAGCTCGGGACAGGCATCGTTGAGCTTCATATCACCCTTGCGTACGCCACGCACGTCGCGACACGCCGACAATGGACTGGTCAGCCCCAGCTCCTCACGGATCCCGGCGTCGAGCGCCGCCTGGCTGACGAAGGTCAAACGGGTTGCACTTGCCGCGCGGCCGAAGGCCCCGAACATCGGCCGGTAGTGCACCGGCTGGGGTGTGGGGATCGAGGCGTTGGGATCGCCCATGGGCGCGGCGGCGATCATCCCGCCCTTGAGGATCAGCGCCGGCTTGGCGCCGAAGAAGGCCGGGTCCCAGAGCACCAGGTCGGCCAGTTTGCCCACCTCGACGGAGCCCACCTCATGACTGAGCCCATGGGTGATGGCCGGATTGATGGTGATCTTGGCGATATAGCGCTTGGCGCGGAAGTTGTCGGCCCCGCGCGCCTCGTCCTCGGGCAGCAGGCCCCGCTGTACCTTCATCTTATGGGCGGTCTGCCAGGTCCGGCAGATCACCTCACCGACCCGCCCCATGGCCTGGGAGTCCGAGGCGATCATCGAGATCACCCCCAGGTCGTGGAGGATATCCTCGGCGGCGATGGTCTCGCGGCGGATACGCGAGTCGGCGAAGGCCACGTCCTCGGGGATGTTGGGGTCGAGGTGGTGGCAGACCATCAGCATGTCGAGATGCTCGTCGATGGTGTTCACCGTGTAGGGCCGCGTAGGGTTGGTGGACGAGGGCAGCACGTAGGGCTTGGCACAGGCGGTGAGGATGTCCGGCGCATGACCGCCTCCCGCCCCCTCGGTGTGGTAGGTGTGGATCCCCCGCTCCTTGAAGGCGGCCAGGGTGTCCTCGACGAAGCCTGACTCGTTGAGCGTATCGGTATGGATCGCCACCTGAACGTCGTACCTGTCGGCCACACTCAAGCAGTTGTCGATGGCGGCCGGCGTGGTGCCCCAGTCCTCATGGAGCTTGAGGCCCATGGCGCCGGCTTCCAGCTGAGCCTCCAAAGCCTCGGGCAGGCTGGCGTTGCCCTTACCGAGCAGGCCGATGTTCATGGGCAGCGCGTCCACCGCCTGGAGCATCTTGCCGATATGCCAGGCCCCGGGTGTGCAGGTGGTGGCATTCGATCCCGTGGCCGGGCCGGTGCCGCCGCCCAGCATGGTGGTGATGCCGCTCATCAGCGCCTCCTCCACCAGTTGCGGGCAGATGAAGTGGATATGGGCATCGATGCCGCCGGCGGTAAGGATCTTGCCCTCGCCGGCGATCACCTCGGTACCTGGGCCAATGACGATCTCGACCCCTGGTTGCGTATCCGGATTGCCGGCCTTGCCGATGGCTTTGACGCGCCCTGCCTGAAGGCCCACGTCGGCCTTGACGATGCCCCACCAGTCGAGGATCAGGGCGTTGGTGATCACGGTGTCCATCACCGCCGCATCGGCGCGCTGACTCTGGCCCATGCCGTCGCGGATCACCTTGCCGCCACCGAACTTGACCTCGTCGCCGTAGTGGGTGGCATCGCGCTCGACCTCGATCCACAGCTCGGTGTCGCCGAGGCGCACCCGGTCGCCGGTGGTCGGACCGTACATGTCGGCATAGGCCTGGCGGCTGATCCTGTTCGTTGTCATGACTTGCCTCCATCCAGCTTGCCCATCACCTCACCGCGAAAGCCATAGATATGCCGCGCGCCGGCATAGGGAATCAGCGTCACCTCGCGGGTCTGGCCGGGCTCGAAGCGGATGGCGGTGCCGGCGGCGATGTCCAGGCGGCGGCCGCGGGCCTGGTCACGGTCGAAGTGAAGCGCCGGGTTGGCCTCGGCGAAGTGGTAGTGAGAACCCACCTGGACGGGACGGTCGCCGGTATTGGCGACCTCGACGGTGATGCGCTCACGTCCCTCGCAGAGCGCGATCTCGCCGTCCTTCAGCTGATATTCACCTGGAATCATGTGATCGCTCCTTCGTCGCGTGAGGGGCAAGGGGCAAGGAGTCACACCTCACTCCTCACCTACCTCACACAATCGGATTATGAACCGTGACCAGCTTGGTCCCATCGGGAAAGGTCGCCTCCACCTGCACCTCGTCGACCATCTCGGCCACGCCCTCCATCACGTCGTCGCGGGTCAGGATCTCGCGACCATGGCTCATCAGTTCGGCGACGCTCTTGCCGTCGCGGGCCCCTTCCAGGATCTCGAAGCTGATCAGCGCCACGGCTTCCGGATAGTTGAGCTTGAGACCGCGTGCGCGGCGACGCTCGGCGAGTTGGGCCGCGGTGAACAGCAGCAGCTTGTCCTTGTCTCGGGGGGTTAGTTCCATGGGCGTTGCTCCCTCTTCATGCGTTGGAATTCGGGCTTCGGGCTTCGACAGGATGGTGCTCGATGCCCGTAGCGCGTCGCTCGCAGCCGAGGCGGAGCCTCGTCAGGTCAACCAGATCCGCGGCGTATGTGCCGGCTGGCCGAGCAATCGCGGCCTGAGCACCTCCCACGCGCCCTGGCAGAGATCCCAGGCCTCGTTACGCTCATCGCCCAGGTAGCGCAGCAGCAGCACGCCGTGGCGCACCGTCACCGCCCAGCGTGGCGAGGCCGGCAGGGCCTCGCGCAGCGCCTCGATCGCGTCCCGCTCGTCGGGCAGGCCCACGGCCCAGAGGGTGGCCTGGATGCTGGCTCTACCCTGCCCCCAGCGACCGGTGAAGCGCGGATGCTGGGGATTCAGGGGCTGGCGCTCCAGCCACAGGGGCCGGCCGTCCCGAAACAGTCGGAAACGCTGGTCGATGCTCCCGGTGAGATAGGGCAAGCGACTGGCCGGTCGTCCCAGCGCCAGCACCTCCCAGCCCAGACTACGGGCGTCGCCGGAAAGCGCGATGGTGGTGTGCTGCGCGCCCCGGGAGCCATCGAAGGCGATCGTCTCCTGGGGCAGCCACTCCAGGGCGCCGCCGGCCTCGACCGCCAGGTGGGTCTGCTGGGACCAGGCCACGCCCTGGCTATCGGCGCGGTATAGCTTGTTGGCGGCGGGGGTGGTGATCAGCGCATGGGCCCCCGTCTCGACCCGCGCCGAGATGGTCAGGGCATCGCCGCTGACCAAGCCGCCGGGTGGATGCAGCAGATAGACGTGACAGGCCCCCTGGCGCCCTTCCGGGTAAAAGGGCCGCTGGACCCGCAGCGGTCCCTGGTGGCGCGCCCGGACCAGCCGCGTCACCCCGTCGCGGGGTGCGAAGCCAAGGTCCAGGAAGGCGTCCCAGCGACGCCCGGCATCGAAGCGGTGCCCGGACGCCGATGGCGAAGTGTCATCAAGCGAAGTCTCGAAAACGGTCATGCGGCAGCCTACACCGTGAGGTGCTCCTTGATCAGTGCATCGGTGAGTGCCTCGATCTCGCCATCGGCCACCGGCCGGCCGCGATCCATGATCACGAAACGATCGGCATACTTGCGCGCGAAGGGCAGCTTCTGCTCCACCAGCAGCACGGTGAGGCCATCCTCGGCGATCAACCGCCGGATCACCTCGCCGATCTGCGCCACGATATTGGGCTGAATGCCCTCGCCCGGCTCATCCAGGATCAGCAGGCGCGGCTCGAGGACCAGGGCCCGGCCGATGGCCAGTTGCTGCTGCTGGCCACCGGAAAGATCGCCTCCCCGGCGATGGCGCATTTCCTGTAGCACCGGGAAGAGCTCGTAGATGCGCTCGGGGATCGACTTGCGACCATCGCCCCGGGCAGCCAGGCCGGTACGCAGGTTCTCCTCCACGGTGAGCAGCGGGAAGATCTGGCGACCCTGGGGGACATAGCCGATGCCCAGCCGCGAGCGGTCCTCTACCCGCTTCTTCGTCAGCTCCACCTCATCGGCATAGCGGATACTGCCACCCGCCACGGGCACCTCGCCCATCATCGCCTTCATCAGGGTGGTCTTGCCCACCCCGTTACGCCCCATCACGCAGGTGCATTGGCCGGCCGGTACCTCGAGATCCAGGTCCCAGAGGGTATGGCTTTCGCCGTAGTACTGGTTGAGGGAGTCGATAGTCAGCATCAGGCGGCCTCCACGTCCGGGTCGGCACCCAGGTAGACCTCGACCACCCGAGGATCACTGGAAACCTTGTCCATGCTGCCTTCCGCCAGCACGCTGCCCTGGTGGAGCACCGTCACGGTGCGCGCGATGGAGCGCACGAAGCCCATGTCATGCTCGACGATGACGACCGACTGCTTGCCCTTGCCGGCCAGGCCGGTCAACAGCTCGGCGGTGCGCTCCATCTCCTGCTCGGTCATACCGGCGACTGGCTCGTCCACCAATAGCAGGCGTGGCCGCTGCATCAGCAGCATGCCGATCTCCAGCCACTGCTTCTGGCCGTGGGAGAGGATACCCGCCGGGCCATAGCGCAGTTCGGTGAGGCCGATGGTGGCGAGCACCTCCTCGATGCGATCACGAATCTCGCCGGTCAGGCGGGCGGTGAGCGTGGGCAGGATGCGCTTGTCGGCGGCCATGGCCAGCTCCAGGTTCTCGAACACCGAGAGCGCCTCGAAGACCGTGGGCTTTTGGAACTTACGCCCGATGCCGAGGCTGGCGATCTGTGGCTCATTCAGGGTCAGCAGGTCATGGCGGCTGCCGAACCACACCTGGCCGGTGTCCGGACGTGTCTTGCCGGTGATGATATCCATCATGGTGGTCTTGCCCGCCCCGTTGGGGCCGATGATGCAGCGCAGCTCACCGTCATCGATGGTCAGATTGAGATCATTGATGGCCTTGAAACCGTCGAAACTGACACTGACGTCCTCGAGATAGAGGATGGGGCCATGGCGCACGTCCACCGGGGACGCGACCGGCACCAGGAAGTCGAAGACGCGATCCCGGTCGGCCAGGGATTTCAGGATGTTCATGCGGTGGCCTCCCCTGTGGCTGGCGTGGAATCGGACGTGGCCGAGCGGCGTTTGATACGCAGATCGAGCAGGCCGGCGATCCCCTTGGGAAGGAAGACCGTGACCAACACGAACAGGCCCCCCAGGGCGAACAGCCAGGCATCGGGCATCACGCCGGTGAACACCGTCTTGGCGTAGTTGACCAGCAGCGCCCCGATCACCGCCCCGTAGAGGGTCGCGCGGCCGCCCAGGGCCACCCAGAGCACCACCTCGATGGAGAAGATCGGCGAGAACTCGCTGGGATTGATGATGCCCACTTGGGGCACGTAGAGCGCACCCGCCACCCCGGCGAGCATCGCCGAGACCACGAACACGAACAGCTGGAAGCGCTCGACCCGGTAGCCCAGGAAGCGCGTGCGTGCCTCGGCATCGCGACAGGCCACACTGACCCGGCCGAGCTTGCTGGCGACGATCGCGCGGCACACCACATAGCCCAGCGCCAGGGCGATGCCGGTCGCAATGAACAGCCCCAGCCGGGTAGCGTCGCTGCGCAGGTCGAAGCCCAGCAGCTCCTTGAAGTCGGTCAGGCCGTTGTTGCCGCCGAAGCCCATCTCGTTGCGGAAGAAGGCCAGCATCAGCGCGAACGTCATGGCCTGGGTAATGATCGACAGATACACGCCGGTGACCCGCGAGCGGAACGCCAGAAAGCCGAACACCAGGGCCAGCAGGCCCGGCGCCAGCAACACCATCAGGAAGGCGAACCACGGCATGTCGAAGCCCAGCCAGTACCAGGGCAGGCTGTCCCAGTTGAGGAACACCATGAAATCCGGCAGCACCGGATCACCATAGGTGCCTCGATCGCCGATCTGGCGCATCAGGTACATGCCCATGGCGTAGCCCCCCAGGGCGAAGAAGGCACCGTGCCCCAGGCTGAGGATACCCAGGTAGCCCCACACCAGGTCCACCGCCACGGCGAGCAGCGCATAGCTCAGGTACTTGCCGAGCAGCGTCACGGTATAGGTCGAGACATGCAGCGGATGCGCGGCCGGCAGCGTCAGGTTGAGCAGCGTCACCAGCGCCAGGGCGGCCAGCAGGATACCCAGGAAAAGCTGCGTCGAACGTTCACGCAATGGTCTTGTCAGCCACATGATGAATCAGCCCTCCGCCGCCCGGCCCTTCTGCGGGAAGAGTCCGCGGGGGCGCTTCTGGATGAACAGGATGATGAACACGAGCACGACGATCTTGGCCAGCACGGCACCGGCCCAGGGCTCCAACACCTGGTTGATCACGCCCAGCGACATGCCGGCCACCAGGGTACCCCACAGATTTCCCACGCCGCCGAACACCACCACCATGAAGGAGTCGATGATGTAGTTCTGGCCGAGGTTGGGCCCCACGTTGGTGAGCTGGGAGAGCGCCACCCCGGCGAGTCCCGCTACGCCGGCGCCCAAGGCGAAGGTCAGGATGTCCACACGGGTCGCGCGGATGCCCATCGAACGCGCCATGGCACGGTTCTGGGTCACCGCCCGCACCTCCAAGCCCAGGCGGGTACGACGCATGACCAGCATCAGGCCGGCGAACACCACCAGGGCGAAACCCAGCACATAGAGGCGATTGAGGGTCAGAGACAGTCCCTCGTTGATCATGATCGAGCCGCTCATCCAGTCCGGGCTAACCACGGTGCGGTTCTGCGGCGAGATCACGGTACGTACCAGCTGCTGCAGGATCAGGCTGACGCCGAAGGTGGCCAGCAGGGTCTCCAGAGGACGTCCCTTGAGGAACTGGATAACGCCGCGTTCGATGGCCACCCCGGCCAGCGCCGCCACCAGGAAGCCGGCGGGAATCGCCAGCAGCAGCGCCAGGCCGGGCTGGCCGGGCAGCAGCTGCTGCATGGCCCAGGTGGTATAGGCACCGAGCATGATCAACTCGCCGTGGGCCATGTTGATCACGCCCATGACGCCGAAGGTGATCGCCAGACCGATGGCCGCCAGCACCAGCACCGAGCCCAGCGAGAGCCCGAAGTAGAGGGTCTCCAGGCCGCGATTGAGCTTCATCTTCTGCTCGATATCGACCAGGGCGGCGCCAGCGGCCTGGGCAAGCTGCGGGTCGTCGCTGCGGCTCGCCGAACTCAAGGCGGCGCGCACGCGGCTGTTCAGGCTACCGGCCAGGTCCTCGACGGCGGCCATCTCGCCCTGCCCGAGGCGGTGGATGGCCAGCGCCTGCTCGAGCAGACGACGCACCTCGCCGTCCTCTTCGCTGTCGATCAGCGCCTGGAGCGGCTCGGCCAGGGTGGCATCGATGTCGCCGAGCAGCGCTCGGGCCGCCTCGCGACGCTCGTCCACCTCGTCGGCATGCAGATCCAGCACCGCCAGCGCGCCCTGCAGCTGACCACGCAGCGCATTGTTGATGCCGATACGATCGAGTTCTCGGCGCGACATCTCGCCGGCCTCCTCGAAACCGAGTGCATCGACTACCGGCCAATGGCGGCCGCGGTTCTCGAGGACCACGACGAACTGACCGGACGCCTTGTGGCGCTGCAGCTTGCCGCCGAGCAGCGCCTCGAGCCAGCGACGACTGCGCTCGTCGCCGCTGGCGATGATGGCCTCGATCGCCTCGCCCTTCTCGACATAGGAGGTGGTATCGAGGGATTCGAGCAAGGTCTGACCGGGATCGTCCTGTGCCTGGGCGACCCAGGGTAACCAGGCCAGCAGGCACAGGACCACCAGCCGGCAGAGGGAGTCGGGGATCCTCATGGACGTATCCTTGGAATAAGCATTGAGTGGCGTGTCGGGGGAACGGGCCGGCATCGCCGGCCCGCAGGTGGGATCATTCCGCCGTCGCGACATCCTCGCTGGTACCGCCACCGCAGCTGCCTTCGACGACGTTGTAGTTGCCGCACTGCATCGGCTTGCGCCAGTCGCTGATCAGGTCACGCGACCCGGGTAGGTAGTCGGACCAGGCGTCGCCGGCCACGGTGGAAGGCGTCTCCCAGACGATGGAGAACTGGCCGTTGTCCTGGATCTCGCCGATCAGCACCGGCTTGGTGATATGGTGGTTGGGCATCATGGCCGCGTAGCCGCCGGAGAGGTTGGGTACCGAGACCCCGATGATGGCATCCTTGACGGCGTCCACCTCGGTGGTGCCCGCCTTGCGCACCGCTTCGGCCCACATGCTGAAGCCGATGTAGTGGGCCTCCATCGGGTCGTTGGTGACCGCCATGTCGTCGCCGGTATACTCGATCCAGGCGTCGATGAAGTCATAGTTGGCGTCGGTATCGACGCTCATGAAGTAGTTCCAGGCGGCCAGGTGGCCCACCAGGGGGGCCGTGTCGATGCCGGTGAGCTCCTGCTCGCCCACCGAGAAGGCCACTACTGGGATGTCGGCGGCGTCGATGCCCTGGTTGCCGAGCTCACGATAGAAGGGCACATTGGCATCGCCATTGATGGTCGAGACCACCGCAGTCTTCTTGCCCTGGCTGCCGAACGCCTTGATCTCGGAGACGATATTCTGCCAATCGGAATGACCGAAGGGCGTGTAGTTGACCATGATGTCCTGGTCGGACACGCCGTGCGACTTCAGGTAGGCCTCGAGGATCTTGTTGGTGGTGCGCGGATAGACGTAGTCGGTACCGGCCAGCACCCAGCGTTCCACGCCGACGTTGTTCATCAGGTAGTCGACGGCGGGAATCGCCTGCTGGTTGGGCGCCGCGCCGGTGTAGAAGACGTTCTCGGACGACTCCTCGCCCTCGTACTGCACCGGGTAGAAGAGCAGGCCGTTGAGTTCCTCGACCACCGGCAGCACCGACTTGCGGGATACCGACGTCCAGTTGCCGAAGATGACATCGACCTTTTCCTGGGCCAGCAACTCGCGGGCCTTCTCGGCGAACAGCGGCCAGTCGGAGGCCGGATCGACCACCACCGCCTCGAGTTCACGGCCCAGCAGGCCGCCCCTCGCGTTCTGTTGCTCGATCAGCATCTCTACGGTGTCCTTGAGCACCGTCTCGCTGATCGCCATGGTGCCGGAGAGCGAGTGCAGGATGCCGACCTTGATGGGCTCTTCCTGGGCCATCGCGGGGGCGACGACCCCGAGGCTCAACAGCGAGGCGGCGAGCCAATGAGGACACAGGGCGAGACGACGTGGGGTCATGGTGATCTCCTTGCGTATGGCACTTATTATGGGACGCCCAGTCCATCGCAAGGCACGTGCCAGCCCGCGCATAATCAAAATTATTCCTTTACAATCAAATTTTTGCACCAATCAAACAGGTGTCGACACCACCCCCGGACGCATCGCCATGGTGCAGAAATGACCTCTTCACGCTCCGCCGGGGGACGGGACCATGGTGCAATGCACCGAATTAGTGCCCGAACGGCCTTGATGAAAAGAGAACGGGGGCACCGATCGCCTCGGCACCCCCGCGAATCAGCAGGGTGAATGAGCGGCGGGATCAGTCGCTTTCGGGACCGCCTGTGCCGGTCTGGACCTGCATGCGCCGGCGCAGGATGGGCCCGACGATATAGGGCAGGATCAGCCCCAGCCCGGCGAACACCCACAGGCCGATGGCCAGGCCACTGTCCCACAGGATGGTCCAGTCGCCGTCGGAGATGTCCATGGCGTGGCGCAGGTTCTTCTCCATCTCCGGCCCCAGCAGCAACCCGAGGATGATCGGCACCAGCGGGATCTCCAACTTGCGGAAGATGTACCCGGCAACGCCGAAGGCCACCATGAAGTAGAGATCGAAGGTGGTGTTACTGATCGAGTAGATCCCCACGAAGGCGATCATGGTCACCACCGGCAGCAGATACATCGGCGGCACCGAGAGCAGCTTGACGAAGATGCCCACCAGCGGGATGTTGAGCAACAGCAGCAGGAAGTTGCCGATCAGTAGCGCGGCGATCACGCCCCACACGATGTCGGCATTCTGGGTGAACATCAGCGGCCCGGGGGTGATGTTCAGTGAGATCAGCAGCGCCAGCAGCACCGCGGTGGTGCCGCTACCCGGCACGCCAAGCGTCAGCATGGGCACGAGTGCCCCGCTCGAAGCGCCGTTGTTGCCGGCCTCGGGGCCGGCCACGCCGCGCGGGTCGCCCTGGCCGAAGTAGCCTTTCTTGCCCACGACCTTCTTCTCGAGGGTATAGCCGATGAAACTGCCCAGCGATGCCCCTGCCCCGGGCAATACCCCGGCGATGAAGCCCAGCACACCGCCCCGAAAGCTGGACGGCAGGATGTTGCGGATGTCCTTCCAGCTGAGCGTGAGCTTGTTGACGGCCATCTTCGCCTTGCCGCCGCCAGCCTTCTCCTCGATAAAGAACAGCAGCTCGGAGATGGCGAACAACCCGACGATGGCGATGATGAAGTCCACGCCCTCGTAGAGCTCGAGCACGCCGAAGGTGTAGCGCTGCACTCCGGTGGAATCGATGCCCACAGTGGCGATCATCAACCCGATGGCGGCGGCCACCACGGTCTTCATGGGGTTCTTGCCGGTGATGCCCCCGAGGGTGGCGAAGGCCAGCAGGAAGAGCGCGAAGTACTCCGCCGGCCCGAAGGTCAAGGCGAAATCGGCCAGCAACGGCGCCAGCAGGATCAGCCCGATGGTGGCGATCAGGCTGCCGATGAACGAGGCCACGGCGGAGATCGCCAGGGCTTCGGAGGCCTTGCCCTGCTGCGCCATGGGATAGCCGTCGAGGCAGGTCATCATCGCCGGCTCATCACCGGGGATGTTGAGCAGGATCGACGAGATGCGCCCACCGTACATGGCGCCGGCATAGACCGCGGTAAGCATGATCATGGCGGTTTCCGGGGCGAGCCCCAGGGTGAAGGCCAGCGGAATCAGGATCGCCACGCCGTTGGCCGGGCCGAGCCCCGGCAGGGCGCCGATCAGGGTGCCGAGGAAGGCCCCGAGCAGGGCGAACATCAGGTTGTGCGGCGCCAAGGCGACGCCGAAGCCGTCGATCAGGAAGCCAAGGGTCTCCATCAGCTCACCTCCAGGAACGAGAGCAGGCCCAGCGGCAACGCCAGGTCAAGCGCGAAGTTGAACAGCAGGAAGACCACCACGCCGGCCACCGCACCGGTCACGTAAGCCTTGAGCGGCACCGCCCCCATGCGCCAGCACAGGGTGCCCACCGCCAAGGTCGTGCTGATGATGAAGCCCAGCGGCTGCAGCAGCATGGCGTAGAGGATCAGCACCACCACGGCGATGATCAGCTCGACGCCGGTGCGACTCCACGGCCAGGCGTTATCCGGATCCGGCCGCACGACCATGTAGAGGCTGGAGAGTGCCAGCACGATGGCCAGCAGCAGGGGAAAGGTCTCGGGACCGACGGCTTCGGTCCCGCCGAATGGTTCGGGAAACTGGGTGGTGCCCCAGCCGTACGCGACGGCCAGGACGATCATCAGGACCCCGAAGATGCGGTCGTTGAAGAAGGTCATTGCTGAATCAGCCCGATATCCTTGGAGAGTTGTTCGATGTCATCGATCTGGTTCTTGACAAAGGTCTCGAACTCACCGGCACTCATGTGGAACGGCATCAAGCCGTTCTGCTGCATGACGTTCTTCCACTCCTCGCTCTGATAGATGGTGTCCATGGCATCCACCCAGTACTGCTTGGCCTCGTCGGAGATATCCGCCGGCATGTAGAAGCCGCGCCAGTTGGGGCCGACCGCATCGATGCCCTGCTCCTTGGCGGTGGGAATGTCGCTGTATTCGCCCGGCAGGCGCTCGTCGGAGAGCACCGCCAGTACCCTGAGGTCGCCGGACTCCATGAAACCCTGGGCCTCGGTGATGTCGCCGGTGAAGGCGTCCACGTGGCCGCCGACCACTTGGGTCAGGGCCTCGCCGCCGTTGTTGTACGACAGGTAGGGAACACGCGGCAGGTTCTCGACCCCGGCGGCCTGGGCGGCGATCAGCACCTTGAGGTGGTCCCAGCCGCCCTTGGCGCTGCCACCGGCGAACTTGACGCTGCGCGGGTCCTCCTTGAGGGCCTCCATCACCGCCGGCAGATCCTGGTACTGCGAATCGTCCGAGACCGCGATGACGCCGTAATCGGCCCCCAGGGCGCCGATCCAGTTGACCATGTCGGCATTCATACCCGGGAACTGCCCCTGGGCCAGGCGGGTAGTGGTGGCGGTGGAGGCGGCGACCAGTAGCTGGTCATCGCCGGCGCGCTTGCTGACGGTGTGGGCATAGGCGACGCCCCCGCCGGCACCGGCCATGTTGATGGTCTGGACGCTGCGCGGAACGATATCCAGGTCCTCCATCACCTTGCCCACGCTGCGGCAGGTGAAGTCCCAGCCGCCGCCCGGGTCGGCGGGGGCCAGGCACTCTACCTTACCCTCGGGCTCGAAGGCCATGGCGGAACCGGCGCTGACGGTGAAGGCGGCGACGGCGAAGAGCTTGAGTGGCGTTCTCATGGACATTGTTGTTGTCCTCTGAAGTCGGTGGATCGAGATGGCGCTTGTAGAACACTGACACCTGGCTTACAATTCTGTAAGGCAGAACTATGTTCTTCAGGATAGAAATCTAGGCATACACCCTGTGCAGGTCAATGCCTGAGGCGAGGATCGCGACTAAAGTTGAATCGGCAAGCCGGATCCGGCATGGAGGGAGAGACGAGATGGCACAGGATCGCGTGGAGGCCGTCGAGCGGGCGTTGACGGTGCTCGAGGTCTTCGATTCCCCAAGAGAGGCCTTCACGCTGGCCGACCTGGCCCAGGCCACCGGCTACTACAAGAGCACCCTGTTGCGACTGCTCGGCTCGCTTGCGCGCTATGACTATGTCCAGCGGGGCAGCGACGGGCGCTGGCGACTGGGCCATAGCCCGGTACGGTTGGCGCGTCGCCATGTTCCGTCACGTCAGCTGGCGGCGCGGGTCCAGCCGCTGCTGGACCGCCTGGCAGCCGAGACCGGCGAGACCGCTGCCCTGCTCGAAGCGCATCCCGGCGAAGTGGAGTGCCGCCTGGTGGCGCTGCCGGCCACGGCCCTGCGGCATGACCTGCGACCGGGCAGTCGCTGGCCGGTCAGCGAGCAGGATGACCCGCGCCCGGTACTGCCCGGTGGTGCCATGGAATACCTGGCCCTGGCCAACGGGCCCGATGCGCCCCCGCTATGGCTCTCGCTGTCGGGCCCCGCCGGACGCCAGTCCGCCACAAGGCTACGCCAGGCCTTGCAGGAGGCGGCCGCCGTCCTTGAAGCACCCCCTGCCGACGAGGAGACGATCTCATGACGCTGCTGCTGGTCGAGGACGACACCCTGCTGGCCGAGACCCTGGGCGATGCGCTGCGCCTCGAGGGCCATGAGGTCGATCATCTAGCTGATGGTCGCCAAGCCAGAGAGCGCCTGGGTGTGCCGGGCCACGGTCTGGCGCTGGTGCTGCTGGACCTGAACCTACCCGGCTGCGGCGGCCTGGACGTGCTGGCCGCCCTGCGTGCCCACGATCGTGACACCCCGGTGCTGATCCTCACCGCCCGGGGGGCCATCGAGGACCGCGTCAAGGGCCTCGACCTGGGCGCCGATGACTATCTGGCCAAGCCGTTCGCCTTGGATGAGTTGGAGGCGCGAGTCAGGGCGCTGCTGCGCCGCCAGCAGCGAGGGCAACGCCTGCAGGTCGGCTCGCTAGTCTTCGATGCCCTCGCCCAGCGGTTCACCCTGGACGGCGAGACGCTCAACCTGCCGCCACGCGAGCAGCGCCTGCTGGCCTGCCTCATGCACCATGCCGGCGAACCGGTGGACAAGGCGCGCCTCGCCGAAGAGGCCTTCCAGGGCCAGGCCATGGGCGATAACGCCATCGAGGTCTATGTCCACCGGCTGCGCAAGCGCCTGCCCGACGATACCCTGGCCCTGCGCACGATCCGGGGCCTGGGCTACCTGCTGGAGGCGCGGTGAGCCGGGGTGACAGCCTGTATCGGCGCCTGCTCACCTGGCTGCTGTTGCCGCTGCTGGCCTTGGGGGGGCTGATGGTGCTGCAGGCCTGGGTGGATGCGCGACGTACCGCCGATCGTGCCTATGACCGCCTGCTCGAGGCCGCCACCCTGGCGATCGCCGAACAGGTGCAGTGGCAAGACGGCCGACTGTGGCTGGACCTGCCACCGGCCGCGCTGGAAATGCTGGCCACAGACGCCGAGGAACGGGTGTTCTATGCTTTGTACGATGCCGCCGGCCGATTCGTCACCGGTAATGCCGAACTGCCGGGCGATCCGCGCCTCACCCTGGACGGCCGCGGTGAAGACCGACTGTTCTACCGGGATGTCGATTGGCAGGGGCTATCGCTGCGCCAGGGCGTGCGCCATTCACGCCTGGAGGACTGGCAGCTGACGGAAGGCTTTGAGGTACGGGTCGCCCACACGCGTGAAGGCAGGATTGCTCTGACCAATCAGCTGCTGCGCAGCAACCTGGCCGTGGTGCTGGCCATGGCCGCCCTGGCGGTGGTGGTCCTGTTGCTGGCCGTGCGCAGTGCCCTGGCCCCGCTCACGCGCCTGCGGCGAGCGATCCGGGCGCGGGACCCACGCGCCCTGACGCCCCTCGAGCTGGCGCTCCCGCGGGAACTGGCCGAGCTCCGCGAGACGCTCAACGAGCTGTTGGCCAGGATGCGACGCGTACGCGCTAACCAGGAGCGCTTCATCGGCGACGCCTCCCATCAGCTGCGCACCCCGCTCGCCGGGCTTTCGGCCCGCGCCGAGTTGGCACTGCGTCAGGACGATCCCCAGGCCTGGCGCAATGCCCTGGAGGCGATGCAGGCCACCAGTGCCCGCACCGCGCGGCTGGCCATGCAGCTGTTGTCCCTGACGCGTCTCGACAACCCGGAACACCATCCCGAGCACACGCCGCTGGATCTCGAGCAACTGGCGCGCGAGGCGGTCAGGCGCCACTGGAGCGAGTGTCACGGCCACGGGGTCGACCTGGGCCTGGCAGGGACAGACGCGCCGGTGGTGGTTCACGGCATCGCCTGGGAGCTGGAGGAGGCCCTGACCAACCTGATCGACAATGCCTGGTGCTATGGGGCGCATCGCATCACGGTCCGGGTAGGGGGCACACCGCCTGTCCTGGCGGTCGAAGACGATGGCCCGGGCATTCCCGAGTCGCAGCGTCGCCTGGTCCTGCGCCCCTTCCATCGTGGTCGGGAAGAAGGCGAGGGATCGGGACTCGGGCTAGCCATCGTCGATGGCATCGCTCGGGCCCACGACGCCCGACTCGTGCTCGCCGACGGTCCCGACGGTCGCGGCCTGAGCGTCAGTCTGCACTTCCCGGAGGCCGCTCCATGAGCCGATCCTGGCACGTGATACTGGGCTTGCTGCTGTGCCTATGGCTCCCGATAGCCACCGCCGATGAACAGCTGACCTTTCCTGCTTCGCCTCGCCCTACCACGCCTGACTCCGCCACGGACGGTGAAGAGAATGCCGGCCAGCTGGTGGTGCATGGCGCCCTGGACACGCCGATCATGCGTCCCATCCTCGAAGACTTCCATCGCCGTCATCCCGGCATCACGCTCCGCTACCGCAACCTGACCACCCTGGCCCTGCATCGGCGCTTCCTAGCGTCCCCGGCCGACGCCGACGTGGTGATCTCCTCGGCGATGCCCTTACAGTACTATCTGGCCAACGCGGGACACGCCATGTCGCTGGATACGCCGGCCGCCCGTGCCTGGCCGGCGTGGGCCCGCTGGCGCCGCGAATTGTTCGCGCTCACCTTCGAGCCCATCGTGATGGTGGTGCGCCGGGACATCGTCGAGCGTTTCGGACGCCCCGACAACCATGTAGCGCTGCTCGATCTTCTCGAGCAGCACCCCAAGTCCCTGCAGGGCCGCGTCGTCACCTACGATCCGGTCCGCAGCGGCGCCGGCTATACCTATGCCATCGCGGAGTCGCGACTCTCGCCACGCTACTGGGATCTGGTCAGCGCTCTGGGCCTGGTGAAGGCCGACCTGGTGGAGACCACCGGCGAGATGCTCGAGGGGTTGGCAAACGGACGCTACCTGATCGGCTACAATCTGCTCGGCAGCTATGCTCGCCAGGTGGTGGCGCAGGATCCGGCGCTAATCCAGATCATCCCCAACGACTATGCGCTGGTGACGCAGCGGCTCGCCTTCATTCCACGCCTGGCTCCCCATCCGGTGAACGCCCGACGCTTTCTTGATTACCTGTTAAGCGAGACCGGCCAACGAGTGCTGGCCGAGCGCACCCCACTGGGCGCCATCCATCCGGCCCTCGACGGCCCGGGAACGGCCGCCGCGCTACGTCGCTCCCAGGGGGAGGCCCTGCATCCGCTCCCCCTGAGCCCCGGCTTGCTGGCTACCCTGGATGAGCTGAAGCGTCAGGCATTGCTCTCGCGCTGGCAGCGGGAATACGGGCGGGACAGATCCTCGCCCGCTCGCTGAGCGATCAGCGCACCGCCGTGATCACTACCGGGGCAGTGCCTTGGCTGATCATGCCCAGGGCCTTGGCGGCCCGCTTGGAGAGATCGATGACCCGCCCCTTGGCATAGGGGCCACGATCGTTGATGCGCACCTCGACCTCGCGGCCATTGTCCCGGCGCGTCACCAGTACGCGGGTACCGAACGGCAGGGTCGGGTGGGCGGCCGTCAGCGCCTGGGCGTTGAAGGGTTCGCCGCTGGCCGTGGGTCGCCCCTGGAAGCGATCGCCATAGAAGGAAGCGACGCCTTTCTGGGGCTCGATGCGGGGCCCGGATGACGGGTGGGCCATGACGTTGGTCGAGGCGGCCAGCAGGCAGGCGGTCAGGCCGGCGAGGACCAGGCGAGACAGACGATGACGGGCACGCGGGCATTGAAGCATGTTGTCCATAAGACACCTCGGGGCTCCGTTTCGCCGTATCACGTCTCCTGCGTGTTCAGGCGTCTTCGGAGGGGGTGGTGGGCGTGGGATGCTTTCCCTGCTGCCAGCCCGAACTGTCGGCCCGGTCGCTGTCGAACCAGGCCAGCACGTTATGCAATGTCACCACGGTACCGACGATGATCAGCGTCGGCGGTCGGATAGTAACCACTTCGCCGGCCGGCGGCAACCTTGCCAGGGTGCCGAGGTGCACCCGCTGGCGCGCCGTGGTGCCCTGCTCGATCAGGGCCAATGGCGTGTCGGGTGCCAGGCCATGGGCCTGCAGTCGCTCGCCGATGAGCGCGAGGCTGCCCAGCCCCATGTAGAAGACCAGTGTCTGGCCAGGGCGGGCCAGGGCGGGCCAGTCGAGGTCACAGCTGCCATTACGCAGGTGACCGGTAATGAAGCGCACGGACTGGGCATGGTCGCGATGGGTCAGGGGAATGCCGGCATAGGCCGCACAGCCGGAGGCGGCCGTGATGCCGGGCACCACCTCCACCTGAATCCCCGCGGCCGCCAGCGTCTCGAGTTCCTCGCCTCCCCGGCCGAAGATAAAGGGATCCCCACCCTTGAGTCGCACCACCCGCTTGCCCGCTCGGGCCCAATCCACCAGGGCCTGGTTGATGCCGTCCTGGGGCACGCTGTGGCGGGACCGCTCCTTGCCCACATAGCACCGCTTGGCCGTCGGATTGGCGAGCGCCAGGACCTCCTCGCTGACCAGACGGTCGTGCAGGATCACCTCGGCCGCCTGGAGACGGCGCAATGCCTTGAGGGTCAGCAGCTCGGGGTCTCCGGGACCGGCCCCGACCAGGCTGACACCACCGGCAGGGAAGGCTGAACCGGTCGGCCAACAGACACCGGGGTCGAGCTGATCACCATCATGCGGGGAGCCTATCTGCATATTTCGATATCTCCAGTAAGACTTATCTTCTATGCATAATGGTAATTAATCGACACCTCGCCTGTCACTCTCCCCTCGGCGCCGTCCATCACCCCCCACCCATAACGTTGTCGCCCCCGCTGGGCGGGGGCGACAAGAGTTCGTCTGGCGCTTGATGTCAGGCTCAGGAACTGAGTGTACGACGCAGACGAGGGCTGGCCAGTTCGCCGACCAGAGTCATGACGACAAGGATGGCCAGCAGCCAGGGCCAGTGCAGACCGAACTGCACTCGAGTGATGCCTAGAGCATCGACGAAGATCACCAAGATGCCCAGCGGGCTGACGTAACGGACCATGAACAGCCAGAGCGCATGCCAGGCCGGCGAAAGACCGAGTTCCTCCCGAAAGGTCTCGTGTTTCAGCACGAAACCGGCCAGCAGCACCATGCCCAGCCCGCCCAGCGGCATCATCCAGCGCGAGGTCAGGTAGTCCAGCCAGTCGAAGAAGGTCTTGCCGGCCAGGGTCCAGTCGGCACCCAGATTGAACGACAGCATCGCCAGGGTACTGACCAGCCACAACACGATGCCGGTGCTCCAGGACGCCGTACGCCGCGAGATGCCCTTGTTGTCACTCAGCCAGGAGATGGTGGCCTCGACCATGGAGATCGAGGAGGTCAGGGCCGCCATGGAGAGCATGACGAAGAACAGGACGCCAAACAGGGTACCCAGCGGCATGGCCTGGAAGGCCAGCGGCAGGCTCATGAAGATAAGCCCCGGTCCGCTGGCCGGGCTCATGCCATTGGCGAAGATCACCGGGAAGATGGCCAGGCCGGCCATCAGCGCCACCACGGTATCGGCCACGGCCACGCTGAGGGTGGTACGCGCAATCGACGCCTTGGCCGGCAAGTAGCTGCCGTAGGTGAGGATGGCCCCGGAGGCCAGCGACAGGGTGAAGAATGCATGGCCCAGAGCGGTCAGCATGCCCTCGCTGGACAGGCTACCGGCATCGAAGGAGAACAGAAAGCGTACCGCGTCGCCGAAACCGCCGGAGAAGATGCCAAAGCCGATGAGTGCCAGCAGCATGATCACCAGGCCCGGCATCATCCAGTCGACGCTCTTCTCGATACCAGCCTGCACGCCCTTGCCGACGATCACCATGGTAGCGACCGTGACCAGGGTACTCCAGAAACCCAGATTCAAGGGATTCTCGTTGTTGGCCACAAAGATCGCCGCCATGTCATCGACGCTGGAACCGGCCAGGCCACCGCTGAGCATCTTCCATAGATAGGAGAAGGACCAGCCGGCCACCACGACGTAGAAGGACAGGATCAAAAAGCCGCAGAGCATGGCCATCCAGCCGAGCAGGGACCAGGCCGAGCCTTTACCCGATTCACTGACCAAGCGACGGATGGCATCGATGGGACTGCCTCGCCCGCGTCGTCCCAGAGCAATCTCGGTCATCATCACCGGCACACCCACGGCCAGGATACAGGCCAGATAGACCAGCACGAAGGCGCCGCCACCGTACTCGCCGGTGATATAGGGAAATTTCCAGATATTGCCTAGGCCCACCGCGGAGCCGGTCGCCGCCAGCAGAAAGCCCCAGCGGCCGCGCCACTGAGTACGGGGTTGTTCGTTCGTTGTCATATCACACCAGGGCTCAGGGATGTTGTAGTTCCGACACAAAGATGTATCGCCGCATCAGCGATATTGTGAAGGATTTTTATGCAGGGGCTCAATCCGCCTTGAGAACGCCGCGACGGATCTGGTCTTCCTCGATGGACTCGAACAGGGCCTTGAAGTTGCCCTCGCCGAAGCCGTCGTTGCCCTTGCGCTGGATGATCTCGAAGAAGATGGGACCGATCACGGTCTCGGTGAAGATCTGCAGCAGGACGCCCTCATCCGGGCCACCATCGATCAGCAGGTTGAGCTCGCGCAGTTCCTCGACATTCTCCTGATGGTTGGGCACGCGCTGGTCAACCTTCTCGTAGTAGGTGTCTGGCGTGGAGAGGAAGGTTACGCCGTTAGCCCGCAGTGCCCGCACCGTGGCGTAGATATCGTCGGTGGCCATGGCCAGATGCTGGATGCCCTCGCCGTTATACTCGCGCAGGAATTCGGCGATCTGCGAGGTGTCATCGGCGGACTCGTTGATCGGAATGTGCATCTTGCCGCAGGGAGCGGTCATGGCACGGGAGTGCAAGCCTGTCTTCTTGCCCTTGATGTCGAAGTAGCGGTTCTCCCGGAAGTTGGCGATGCGCGTGTAGAAGTCCGCCCAAGGATCCATCTGGCCACGGTCGACATTGTGGGTCAGGTGGTCGAGTACCTTGAGGCCGACGCTGTGGTCGTTGGCGCCGCGGCCAGGGATCGCCTCGAAGTCGATGTCGTAGATGGTGCGCCCTTCATTGTCGACCTTGTTGTCGACAAAATACAGCAGCGAACCGCCGATGCCCTTCACCGCGGGAATCCCCACCTCACGGAGGCCGACCGGATTCTCCATCGGCTCGGCACCGTTGGCCACGGCATACTCGAAGGCCTGGCGGGCATCTTCCACCTTCCACGCCATGGCACAGGCACTGGGGCCATGCACCTCGGCGAACGTCGCCGCGTGGCTTCCCGGCTCGGCGTTGAGCACGAAGTTGACGTTTTCCTGCTGAAAGAGGAATACCTGCTTGGAGCGATGCTTGCGGGTTTCGGTGAAGCCCATGCGGTTGAATAGTGCCCGCAGTTCCTCGATGCCCTCGGGCGTCGGCGCCGTGTACTCGACGAACTCGAAACCGTCGGTGCCGATGGGATTGGCGGTGCTGACGGGGGGCGGTGTCTGGGCAGGGGCGTTCATGGAATCCTCCAGGGCATTATTGTGGGAAGAACAGCACAAGGCACTCGGCCTTGAGGTGCTCCCAGCCTAGTGCGCCCCCGCCCCTGCCGAAATGGCACGCGATCCGGATAACAAGAGATTCCCGGAGGATGACAGAACGTCAGTGTAACGAAACCCTGCCATCCCCACTCACCTGCCGACAAAGGCTCGATAGCCGGCAGGAAACCCTGACAAACCGTAAAGATAATCTTACACCGCATCCATGCTCGCAGCATAGCCTCAGGAAGGCGGCAATTGCCCCGCCAGCCGCTCTTCCACACTGGTCACCTTGTCGGCCATGTGCTGGGTCCGGTCGGTACGGATGCACACACGGATCGAGGATCACGTGCATCTCGTCTCTCCTTGGTTCAACACTTCGATGGTTAACGACTTCTTCTCCGCTGGACTATGCTGACGAAAACGCCGCCAGCCATCCTAACGACCACTGTGGGACCAGGAGGACTCCATGACCAGTGATGCCCGCATCGGCCCCGTCGCCCTGCCCCGGACCCGGCCCCGTTACATTATCGAGAAACTGCTGAACGGCTCGGGGGTGTCCCTGAACGGGAACGCCCCTCAGGACCTCCAGGTCTATCACCCCGATTTCTTCAGCCGGGTGTTGCATCAGGGAACCCTGGGTCTTGGCGAGAGCTACATGGATGGCTGGTGGAACTGCGAACGGATCGACGAGATGGCCTACCGACTGCTGCGCCACGGTGTCGGCAAGCATGCCCGCAAGCCGACCGAACGCCTCATGTATCGCCTGCAATCGGGTTTCTTCAACCTACAGAGCAAGGCGCGTGCCTATATGGTCGGCGAGGCCCACTATGACTTAGGCAACGACCTCTTCGAGCGCATGCTCGACGAGACCATGTGCTACTCCTGCGGCTACTGGAAGGAGGCCGAGACCCTCCATCAGGCCCAGCGGGCCAAGCTCGAGCTGGCCTGCCGCAAGCTGGAGCTCAGGCCCGGCATGCGGGTGCTCGACATCGGCTGTGGCTGGGGCAGCCTCGCCGAGCATGCCGCCCGCCACCACGACGTCGAGGTCACCGGCATCACCATCTCGAAGGAGCAGGCCGCGCTGGCCAGGGAGCGCTGCGCCGACCTGCCGGTGGAAATCCTCCTTCAGGACTATCGTGACCTGGGAGGCACCTTCGATCGCATCGTCTCCATCGGCATGTTCGAACACGTCGGTCACCGTAACTATGCCACCTACTTCGAGACCGTTGAACGCCTACTGCCCGACGATGGCCTCTTCCTGTTGCATACCATTGGTTCCAACAACTCGGAGATCAGCATCGACCCCTGGATCAACCGCTATATCTTCCCTAACGGGGTGCTGCCGTCGGCCATGCATATCGCCCGTGCCAGCGAAGGACACCTGTTAATGGAGGACTGGCAAAATTTCGGGGCCGATTACGACCATACCCTGATGGCCTGGCTTCGCAACTTCGATACTCACTGGCCCGAGATCGCCCACCGCTACAACGAGCGCACCCGGCGGATGTTCCGCTACTATCTCTCGGTTTGTGCCGGGGCCTTCCGGGCCCGCAACTTGCAACTCTGGCAGGTGGCCTTCTCGCGCGGACGCCCAGGGCGCTACGACGCCCCACGCTGACGGGTACAGGCACTGCGCCGACGCATCGCCACCCATGACTTCGGGATCGGCCAGGGAGGCGTCACCGTCAGTATCGGCATCGCCGAGCACCGGGTCGGCGACTCACGAGATACCCTGCTGCGACGAACCGACAAGAGCCTCTATCGCGCCAAGCATGGTGGACGCAATCAGGTCATGACGACCTCCTAGCCCGACCCGCTCCCGAGATGGCTCAGGAACCATCGAGCCGCCTTGGCCTCGACGATATCGAGCGTGCCCGGTTCCTCGAAGAGGTGAGACGCCCCCGGCACGAGGGAGAGCTCGCAGGGCGCCGCGGTCATGCCGGACATGGCCTGTTCGTTGAGCCGGATCACCTGGGTGTCCCGGCCACCGACCAGCAGCAGGGTCGGCGCCTTGACCCGCGAAAGCGCCTCGCCGGCCAGGTCGGGCCGGCCGCCTCTCGAGACCACCGCCTGCACCCGGGCCGGTCGCTCGGCGGCGGCGATCAATGCCGCCGCCGCCCCCGTGCTGGCCCCGAACAGCCCGATCGCCAGCTCCCGTGTCTCGGGGGCCTCGGCCACCCAGTCCACCGCCTCGCTCATGCGGGTCCCGATCAGCGGGATATCGAAACGCAGGGCGCGCGTACGCTCGTCGATCAGGCTCTCCTCCGGCGTCAGCAGATCGAACAGCAGCGAGGCGAGCCCCTGGTCGGCCAGGTAACGCGCCACCTGGCGATTGCGCGAACTGAACCGGCTGCTGCCGCTGCCATGGGCGAAGACCACGATCCCCGCCGACGCGTCGGGAACCAGCAGGTCGCCCTCCAGGGCGACCCCGGCGGCCTGGACCTCGACCTGCGTTTCGTGATGTACCCCTTCTGTCATGGTCACCTCCTCCCCTTGAGCCGACATCTCGGTACCTCTACTCCCAGTGTAGTGACGGCCTTTCGCGGTCTGCCATCCCGCCCGAGGTCAACCGCGATCCCGTTACGAAGATGGTGGGTGTACCCTGTCCATCCTCACGAACCGACAAGGAGTGTCCGCCATGTCCGGCATCGACAAGACCCTGCATCAGGTGTTTGGCTACGCCGACTTTCGCCCGGGCCAGCGACCGGTGATCGAGACACTGATCGCCGGCCGCTCGGCGGCGGCGATCTTCCCCACCGGCTCCGGCAAGTCGCTGTGCTACCAGTTACCGGCCCTTCACCTGCCGCACCTGACCCTGGTGATCTCGCCGCTGTTGGCCTTGATGCAGGACCAGCTGAGTTTCTTGAGGCGTCACGGGATCCCGGCCGCCAGTATCGACTCGAACCAGAGCCGTGACGAGACCCGCGCGATCATGGAGGACGTCGCTCAGGGCGAGATCCGCATCCTGATGATTTCCGTGGAACGGCTCAAGAACGAGCGTTTCTGGGCCTTCATCCGCCGCGTACCGCTGTCATTGATGGTCGTCGACGAGGCCCACTGCATCTCCGAGTGGGGTCACAACTTCCGCCCGGACTACCTGAAGCTGCCCGACGCGCGACGGGAATTGGGTATCCCCCAGGTGCTGCTGCTGACCGCCACGGCCACCCCCAAGGTCATCGACGACATGTGCGCGCGCTTCACCATCGAGGCCTGCGACGTCACCGCCACCGGCTTCTATCGTCCCAACCTGGACCTGCAGGTGGCGCCGGTGCCCGCCGAGCAGCGTCCCCGGCGCCTGGTGGACTGGCTGCGCCCGCGCCTCACCCAGGCGACGCCACCTGCCTGCATCGTCTATGTGACCCTGCAACAGACCGCCGAGCGCATCGCCGCCTACCTGCAGGCCGCCGGCCTGCCGGCGGTGGCCTATCATGCCGGCCTCGACGCCGAGACCCGCGCTGGGCTGCAGGACGAGTTCATGGCCGGCCGGTCGCCCTGCATCGTCGCCACCATCGCCTTCGGCATGGGCATCGACAAGGCCGACATCCGCGCCGTGGTGCACTATGACCTGCCCAAGTCCGTGGAGAACTACAGCCAGGAGATCGGGCGGGCCGGCCGCGACGGCGCCCCCGCCGAATGCCTGATGCTGGCCGGCGGTGACCACCTCAATGTGCTGGAGAACTTCGCCTATGGTGACACCCCGGAGCGCGACGCCATCGCTCGGGTCATCGCGGCGCTGCCCTCCGCCGGCCAGGCCTGGGAGTTCACGCTCACCACGCTCTCACGGGACAGCGACATCCGGCCCCTACCGCTCAAGACGCTGCTGGTCCAGCTCGAGCTGCGCGGCGTGATCCGGCCGCGCTACAGCTACTTCGCCGAGTACCGGTTCCAGCTGCTCGAGGCCGCCGAGTCGCTGGCCGGCCGCTTCCAGGGCGAACGTCGGGCCTTCGTGGAGGCCATTCTGGCCGCGTCCTCCAGGGCCCGGACCTGGCACAGCCTGGACTTCGCGGCGCTCGAGCGGCTGGGGGCCGAGCGCGGCCTGGATACCTCGCGGCGGCGAGTGATCACCGCCCTGGATTACTTCGTCGACAAGGGCTGGATGGTGCTGGAAAGCCGCCAGATGACCGAAGTCTTCGACGTGGTCGCGCGCGTCGACGACGCCACCCTGATCACGGCCCTGCACGACTACTTCAGCGACAAGGAAGATGCCGAGATCGCGCGCCTGCATGCCATGCTGGCGCTGTTCGAGACCGAGGACTGTCTGACCCGGCGCCTGGCCGACTGGTTCGGCGATGCCCGCGCCCCCGAGCGTTGCGGCCACTGCTCGGCCTGTCGCGGCGAGGTCGCCCGGCTGCCGGCGCCGCCGCTCCCCACCCCGCTCGACGAGCGCGACCCTCTGGCCCTATGTGCGCCGCTTCGGGCTCTGCTGGCCGAGGCCGACGAAGCGGATGCCGCCACACCGGCCCTGCTGGCCCGCTTCCTGTGCGGCCTGACTTCGCCGCGACTGATCCGCCTCAAGGCACGTCGCCTCGCCGGCTTCGCCGCCCTGGAGGCCTATCCCTATGCCGAGGTCGCGACGTGGCTCACCCGCCGCCTGGGTCAATGACCACGGAGACGGCGCCAGCGCGCCAGACCCCGCGTCAGCAGATGGGGCGGCAGATAGACCACCACCGGCCAGGCCAGCATCAGGCCGACGAGATACACCAGCGGGTCGAGGCTCGTTTGTGGTTGACCGAAGGGACCCTGCACCCAGTTGATATTGCGCTCGGGGTCGGTGACGGCGTAGCTCAGCGGCAGCACCAGCCAGGTCAGAACGACCTGCCACCCCAGGCCGCGGCGGTCGTAGCCCAGCCGCCACACGCCGTAGCCCGCCACCAGCGGCAGAAACAGATGGAATAGCGACAGCAGTCGGAAAGCCAGCGGTCGCGCGGTGTCGAACATGTACTCGGTGCCGCCGATGGGGTGTACCCCGATGGCGAACGCCACCGCCACATCCAGCGTCCACAGCACCCCCACCAGCGACACCGCGAGCCACTGGGCGGAGATCAGCAGCCGGTTCTCGGTCCATAGGGCGACGAGGATCAGAAAGCTCGCCAGGTCACACAGCCACAGGAAGTTCTGCCAGCCCAGCACTCGGGCATAGCTCGTCGCCCAGATGAGCACCCAGAGCGTGAAGGCAAGCTTAAGCCATAGCGGCAAGCGGGGTGGCGACACGGGATCCTCCGTTAACCGACGCGATCTCCGCCTCCCCCTCGCGCCGCCACATCGGCAGACGGGCCGGCCGAACACCGCAACGTTACCAACTTTCGCCGAAAGGTCTCAGGTCGAGTTCGAAGGTCCAGGCCGAGTGCTCCTGGCGAGTGAGGAACCAGACACTGTCGGCCACGGCGTCGGGATTCAGGAAGAAGTCGTCCGGCTTGTCCGGCATGGCCTCCCGGGTGCGGGGCAGGTCCACCACCCCGTCGATCACCACATAGGCGACATGAATGTTCTCGGGACCGAGCTGGCGAGCCAGGGACTGGGCGAGACTGCGTTGCCCCGCCTTGGCCGAGGCGAAGGGGGCGGTCGCGGCTCGGCCGCGCAGCGCCGCCGAGGCGCCGGTGACGACAAGGCTCGCCCGGTGATGTTCGCGCAGCTGCCCCAGGGCGGCCTGGACGGTCGCCAGCAGGCCGTAGCAGTTGACCCGCCAGCTGTCCTCGAACTCCTGTAGCGTCGCCTGCTCGGCACTCTTGAAAATGCCGCCACCGGCGTTGTAGAGCAGCACCGAGACCGGCCCGAGCTCCGCGCGAATCCGCGTGAAGACCTCGCGGGCCTGCTCGCCCTCGGTGGCATCGTAACGATAGGCATGGCTCCCGGGAATCTCCTGTTCCCACCTCTTCAGCTTGTCGATATCCCGCGACAGCATGGCGACGCGATAGCCTTCTCGCGCAAAACGCCGAACCAGCGCCAGGCCGTTACCCGGACCGACACCGACGATGGCACAGACCTTGTTCATGACGGCCTCCTCCCGACGCTTCCGATGCGCGCTTGGTTGTTCGAGATTACCTGCCTGGAGTGTAGACACGCTGCGCCGGGGGCACCGAGCCGAGGCGCCCGGCGTCAGTCGTCCTCCTCCAAGCCGATACCATGGCGCTTGAGCTTGTTGGCGATGGTGGTATGCGAGACGCCGAGCCGCTTGCCGAGCTGGCGACTCGAGGGGTAACGGGGGTAGAGCGTCGTCAGCACCCGGCGCTCCACCTCGCCGAGGATCTCGGCCAGCGACCCCTCGAGGTCGATGCCGGCCAGCCCGGAAGGCTGGCCTACCTCGGGCAGGCGCAGGTGGCGCGGCTCGATGACGCCACGCTCGCACAGCGAGACTGCCTGGAAGAGCACGTTCTCGAGTTGGCGCACGTTGCCTGGCCAGTGATAGGCCCGCAGCCTGGCCAGGGCCGCCTCCGAGATGGCGGGTAGCGTACAACCGATCTGGCGGGCGGCTCGATCGATGAACTGAGCGGCAAGCTCCTCGAGCCCGTCCAGGCAATCCCGCAACGGCGGCACGCTCAGCGAGAGCACATTCAGCCGGTGATAGAGGTCCTGCCGGAACTGCCCCTGGGCACACAGCGCCGGCAGGTCCTGCTGGGTGGCACAGATCACCCGGACATCCAGGTAGGTCTCCTCGTCGCTGCCCACTCGGCGAAACCCGCCATCTTGGAGGAAGCGCAGCAGCTTGACCTGCAGGCGCGGGCTCATCTCGCCCACTTCATCGAGGAAGATGGTGCCGCCGGCCGTCAGCTCCAGCAGCCCCAGCTTGCCCTCGGGCCTTGCCCCCTCGAAGGCCCCCGGTGCATAGCCGAACAGCTCGGTCTCGGCCATGGATTCGGGCAGTCCAGCGCAGTTCAGCGCCATGAACGGCGCCTGTCCCCGGGCACTGGCCAGGTGGCAGGCCCGCGCCAGCAACTCCTTGCCGGTGCCCGTCTCGCCCTGGATCAGCAACGGCGCCTCCAGGGGCGCCATGCGTCGGGCCTCACGGATCAAGGCCGCCAGACGAGGACTCGATTGGAAGATCGTCTCGAAGCCGCGCAGTGCCTGGCGTTGCACCTGGTAGATGCGTTCCCCGATGCGGTCCGCCCGGTGTAGCGTGACCACCGCCCCGGCCAGGGAGGCCACGTCCTCGAGCTTCTCGCGGTGCAGGGGGGCGATATCGGCCAGGAAGACGGTGTCACGCAGCTTGACCCTCAACCCATTGACCCGGGCATTGTTGCGACGAATCAACGCCGGCAGGTCCAGGTCGGGCAGGTAACGGTCCAGCGACAGCCCCGGCACCTCATCGATGCGCACCCCCAGCAGCTGGCCGGCGGCCCGGTTGGCGGCGACCAGGTGCCCCTCCATGTCGATGGACATCACCGGGTCGGAAAGCGATGACAGCAGGGCATCGAGCTCCAGGTGGCGACGTTCGCTGGGCATCAGGCTGACCCGGCGGACGCCGAAGACACCGGGCACCGCTTCCAGCTCCGGCTTCAGCGTGGCGAGCTGGGCATTGAGCAGCTGGGGCACGTGCAGGTAGATGGCATTGCCGTGCTCGCCGCCGACCTCGCCATGGGCCACATTGAGCCCGTAGTCGGCGAAGTGCGCGACGATGTCGCGCAGGATACCGATGCGGTTCTGGCAATGAAATCTCAGGCGCATAAGGGACTCAAAGGGAGAAACAGGAGCCGACAGGCCAGGAAATCGTCAGGCCGGTGTGACTCTGTTGTAAAGATAACGTGACAACAAGGGCCGCTCAATGGCCGCATTCCGCATCCTATGCATAAAGGGGTCCGTGGCAGGCGGGTCTGTCACGATTTTCTTACACTGAGGCGTGAGTTCTCTCCGCCACCGGGTACCGTGACGCTCCAAGTAGCGCCCTGAGGCGGCCTAGACTGCGGATATTCCCTCCAAGGCCACGACACCCCAACCGTCACGGGAAACATCATGAAGGCACCGACAGGCAAGAAGACCGCCTACCAGGCCAGGAGGCCGGATGCCAACGGCCATATCGCCTGGAGCGAGCAGGAGAACGCCACTTGGAAGACCCTCATGGAGCGTCAGGTCGAGCTGCTTCCGGGGCGGGTCTGCCAGGAATACCTGGACGGCATGGCGCGCCTGGCCCTGCCGATGGAGCGCATCCCCCAGCTGGCCGAGGTCGACGCGGTGCTACGCGAAGCCACCGGCTGGGAGACCGCTCAGGTGCCGGCGCTGATCCCTTTCGATACCTTCTTCGAGCTGCTGGCCCATCGCCGCTTCCCGGTGGCCACCTTCATCCGCACCCCGGAAGAGCTGGACTACCTACAGGAACCGGACATCTTCCACGAGCTGTTCGGTCACTGTCCGATGCTCACCAACCCGGCCTTCGCCGAGTTCACCGCCACCTACGGCCGTCTGGGACTCGACGCCACGCCCAAGGAGCGGGTCTACCTGGCCCGGCTGTACTGGATGACCGTGGAATTTGGCCTGGTCGACACCGCCGAGGGCCGGCGCATCTACGGTGGCGGTATCATCTCCTCCCCGAAGGAGACCCAGCATGCGCTGTCCGACGCTCCGGAGCATCTGCCCTTCGATCCCCTCGCGGCCATGCGCACGCCCTACCGGATCGACATCCTCCAGCCCCTCTACTATGTGTTGGATGGCCTCGACACGCTGCACGAGCTGGCCAATCGCGACATCATGGGCATGGTCCACGAGGCGATGGAGCTCGGCCTCTTCGAGCCGCGCTTCCCTCCCAAGCCACTTTCTGCCTAAACCAAAGGCGGCCGGGGCCTCCTGCGCCTGCCCCCTTCACCCCGACGACCCATGACCAACGACAACGAGGAGTCATCATGAGCGAGCTTTCCGAACTGCAATGCGAAGCCTGTAGCGCCGACGCGCCCCGCGCCACTCAGAGCGAGATCGAGACCCTGCACGCCGACATCCCCGAGTGGCAGATCATCGAGCAGGATGGCATCATGAAGCTCGAGCGGGTCTTCGCGTTCCGCAACTTCAAGCAGGCCCTCGACTTCACCAACCGCGTCGGCGAGATCGCCGAAAAGGCCGGTCACCATCCGGCCCTGTTGACCGAATGGGGCAAGGTCACCGTGACCTGGTGGTCGCACGAGCTGAAGGGCCTGCACAAGAACGATTTCATTCTTGCCGCCAGAACCGACGAGGTAGCGAAATAAATGTTCGAGAAAATTGAGCGGGTTCCCGGGGACGCCATCCTCGGTCTGATCGAGGCCTTCAAGAAGGATACCAACCCGCAGAAGGTCGATCTCGGTGTCGGCGTCTACAAGGATGCTCAGGGCAACACCCCGGTGATGCGCGCCGTCAAGGAAGCAGAGGCCCTGTTGCTCAAGAACGAAACCACCAAGACCTACATCGGCTCCCATGGGTCGCCGGCCTACGGCGAGGTGATCCTGCCGTTGGTGCTCGGCGAGGACTCACCGGTACTGGAGGCCAAGCGTGCCAGCGCTACCCAGTCCCCCGGCGGCACCGGCGCCCTGCGCCTGGCGGCGGATTTCATCGCCAATCAGCTGCCCGGCAAGGCCATCTGGGTGTCCGACCCGACCTGGCCGAACCATCTGGGTATCTTCCCGGCTGCCGGGCTGACGCTCAACAAGTATCCCTATGTGGATGCCGAGAACCGCCTGGACTTCGATGGCATGCTGGCCGCCCTCAAGGAGATACCGGAAGGCGACGTGGTGCTGCTGCACGCCTGCTGCCACAATCCAACCGGCTTCGATCTCTCCCGCGAGCAGTGGCAACAGGTGCTGGACGTGGTCAAGGCGCGCAACTTGCTTCCACTGATCGACTTCGCCTACCAGGGCTTCGGTGAGGGCCTCGACGAGGACGCCTACGGGGTGCGCCTGATGGCCGAGAACCTCAACGAGGTGATCATTACCAGTTCCTGCTCTAAGAACTTCGGCATCTACTGCGAACGCACCGGCTGTTTGATCATGGTGGCGAAGGACAACGAGCAGATGGAGAACGTCCGCTCGCAGATCGCCATCGTGGCCCGCGAGAACTACTCCAACCCGCCGGCCCATGGCGGCGCCATCGTCAGCGAGATCCTGCAGTCCGCCGAGCTGGCTGCCCTCTGGCGCGAGGAGCTCACCGAGATGCGGGATCGCATCAACACCCTGCGTCGTGACTTCGTCGAGGCCCTCAAGCCCTACGGCCTCGACCAGAAGTACGCCTGCGTCGCCGACCAGCGCGGCATGTTCTCCTACACCGGCCTGACGCCGGAGCAGGTCGACCGCCTGCGCGACGAGTTCGGCATCTACATGGTGCGCTCGGGGCGTGCCAACGTGGCCGGCTTCTCCCACGAGAACCTGCCCTACCTGACCCAGGCGATCGCCGCGGTCAACTGAGCCGAATCCCCCCTGCTCTAGAAAGACGCCCGGGCCCGGGCGTCTTTGTCGGCATGCCGTAAACAGAGGTAAGAGGTAAGAAACAAGAGCGTAAGCCGTGGCGGCGTAAGCGCCGCCACGGGCAGGCTCAATTCAGGCTGGCCTCCCCCTCGGCGGAGCCGGAGAGGCTCGCGTCCGCATCGGCCGACCCCACCAGATCACCTGCGGTTTCGGTGGTGTGGCCAAGGGCTTGCTCGGCCGTTCCGGTGGTGGACTCAAGCGCCTGTTCGGCCGTACCTTCCGCCGATTCCAGGGCTTGCTCGCTCTTGTCCTTCGCCTGATCCAGGGTACTCGCCGCCTGGTCACCGGCCGCATCCAGCTGGCCACCGGCCTGTTGACCCGCCTCGGTGCCCGCGGAGGCGGCGGTCCCGGAAGTGAGCTGACCATCGGCGGCAGCACCCTGCTCGGTCTGGGCATTCGCGCCCATATCAGTCTCGGCGTTGCCCTCGGCCTCGGCACCCAGTCCGGCGTCGGCATGCATGCCGGCATCGGCACCGGCCTCATGACCGGCGGCCTCCGCCTGGATCGCCGCCTCGGTCTGTGCCTGGACCCCGGCACTGTCGGCCATGATGGCATTGGCGCCCAGGCCCGTCATCGCGAGGGTGATAGTGATCCCGAGTGTCTTCAGCTTCATGCTGCCTCCTTGGTTGAACCACACCGGGCGCAGGCCCGGCGTGTCCAGAGTGACTTGTATCCATGTGGATCGGGCCCATCCATGGCCCAGAACCCTTCCTGGTCATCGAGAAATTGCGAGGTGCCTCGCCACGCCCTGGGTCGAGATCACCAAGGCGACATCTCGACTGCAGCGAAAGGCATGCCAACCTGAAAATAAATCAAATAAAAACAATATCTTAAAAAGAAACAGTGTTTTCTATTCCGGCACGGCGGGAAATCGCTACCCCATGGAATGTCGCAATTCATCGACGCCACTCATCAAGGACAGAAAAATATCATATTAATCAGTCAGTTAATGTGTTGCTAAAGATACACAACCTGCTAATTGAGGACCAGGCTGTCGCCGACACGCCAGGTTCCGCTCGTTACACCAAGGCCTGCTCCTTCACGCGGCATAGCGGGAGACGTCGAGGCCACGCGGGTCGATGGCCGGCGGACGGCCGTCCATCAGGTCGGCGAGCAACTGGGCGCTGCCACAGCTCATGGTCCAGCCTAGGGTGCCATGGCCGGTGTTGAGCCATAGGTTAGCGTGGCGGGTGGCCCCGATGATCGGCGTGGAGTCGGGGGTCATGGGCCGCAGACCGGTCCAGAACTCCGCCTTCGCCACGTCACCGCCTTCCGGGAAGACATCACGGACCACCATGCTGATGGTCGCCCGACGCTTCTCGCGCAGTGCCAGGTTGTAGGAAGCCAACTCGGCGGTACCGCCGACCCGGATCCGGTCATCGAAGCGGGAAATCGCCACCTTGTAGGTCTCATCCATCACCGTGGACTGGGGCGCTCCCCCATCGTCGACCACCGGCACCGTCAAGCTGTAGCCCTTGACCGGATAGATCGGCAGGCGGATGTCCAGGTCCTTGACCAGGAAGGACGAGTAGCTGCCGAGACAGACCACGTAGGCATCGGCGGTGAGCTCGCCTTCGCTCGTCAGTACGCTCTCGACCTTGCCGGCAGAGCGCTTGAGTCGCTGAATCTCGACATTGAAGCGGAAGGTGACACCCAGCCGCTCACGGCAGTAGTCCGCCAGGCGATGGGTGAACAGGTAGCAGTCGCCGGTCTGGTCGTCGGGCAGGTGCAGGCCCCCGACGAACTTGCCGGGCACTCGGCCAAGCGCGGGCTCGACCTTGGTGATCTCCTCGCCGTTGAGCAGCTTGTGGTTGACGCCACACTGCTCGAGGACACGCATGTCCTTGACCACCGCCTCGACCTGGCTATCATGGCGAAATAGCTGCAACAGGCCACGCTGACGATCCTCGTAACGAATCCCCGTCTCCGCCCGCAGGGCATTGATGCAGGCCCGGCTATGCTCGGCGATGCGCACCATGCGCTCCTTGTTGACCGCGTAGCGCTCGGCGCTGCAGTTGGCGAACATCTGCATCATGAAGCGCGCCATGGCGGGCTCCATCTTGGGCTGGATCTTCAGGGGGGCATGCTCCTGGAACATCCACTTCACGGCTTTCTGGGGGATGCCCGGTGCCGCCCAGGGCGAGGAGAAGCCGAAGGAGACCTGACCGGCATTGCCGTAGCTGGTCTCCAGGGCCGGTGACGGCTGGCGGTCTACCACCGTCACCTCATGGCCCTGGCGCGCCAGGTAGTATGCGCTGGTGACCCCGACGACGCCGCTACCGAGAATCAGAACCTTCATGCTGCTCCCCCCTTGACCGCTGAACGATGGTTGTCTGCTACCGAGCGCCAAGCGCCGCCGGCAGTGTAGGGATCAAGCAGTAGAAAATGACACTATATTTATCATTTATTATGATAATATTTATTTTTTATTAAGGAAAAATTAGTCATTTATCAAAATAAATGGCTATTAAAAAGCTTATTCCACTAGGCAGTCTTCGCCGGACATCGCCGCGGGCTGGCGAGGATACGCCGCAGCACCTGCCAGGCCGTGATGCCAGCCAGCAGGTTACCCAGGGCCGCCCCCATCGCCAGCCCGGTCAGCCCGCCGAGCCAGGCACCCAGCCACAGGCAGGGCAGATAGAACACGAACAGTCGCGCCCCGGACATCAGCATGGCCCGCAGCGGCCAACCCAGCGCATTGCCGGCGGAGACTACCAGCATGCAGACGCCGAGGGCCGCGTAGCTCGGCAGCAGGAAGCGAATCAGCACCGCCAGCTCACCCTGCACCTCGGGGGTCCCCGACAGCATCAGGGCCACCCAGGGCGCCATGGCTGCCATCACCCCCCCCAGGGCCAGCTGCCAGACCACCACGACGCCGAGGGCCAGGCGCATCAGTCGATGCACCTGCTCCCAGTCACCCGCGCCGTAACAGCGCCCCAGCCAGGGCGGCAACGACATGGTCAGGGCCAACACCACCATCAACGACAGCGTCTCCAGACGACTCGCCAGCCCCCAGGCCGCCACTTGCGGCTCCCCCAGCCGCGCCACCACCGAGATCGCCAGCAGGGCCGCCAGTGGCGGCATCAACTGGCTGACCATGGCGGGTCCGGCGATGCCCGCGAAGGGGCGCAAGGAGACCCGCACCTCACGGCCGAGCCCCGAGACCGCCAACCAGTCGGTGCCCGCCAGGCGCCAGCCCAGTACCACCAGCCCGCTGGTGAAGGCCAGCACGGTGGCCCAGGCCGCCCCCGGCAGGCCAAGGCCCGGCCAGGCGCCGACCCCGAAGATCAGCAGCGGGTCCAGCACCAGGTTGATCAGGCTGGTAGCAACCATCAGGCTGCCGGGCAGGCGTGTGTTGCCGTGCGCGCGAAACAGGCTATAGCCGAAATAGAGCACGGCGCCCAGCCAGGCGGCCAGTAGCTGAGGCCCCCAGTAGTCACGGATCAGCTCACGACCGGCAGCATCGGCCCCCAAGCGGGTGAAGATCGGCGCCTGCCACCCCCACAGCGCCACGGCCAGCAGCGCGATGGTCGCGGTGCCGACCAGCAGGACCAGACTGCCCAGGCGGCGCACCCGGGCCGTCTCCCCCGCCCCCAGGGCCCGGGAGACCAGGGCCGCGATGGCGATGCCCAGGCCGACCTGGATACCGATGATCAGAAACGACAGCGGGAAGGTGAACGACTGGGCCGCCAGCGGTGCGGTTCCCAGCCGTGCGATGAAGGCGCTGTCGACCAGTTGGAACCCCAGCAGGGCCAGTACCCCGATGGCCATGGGCCAGGTCTGGTGCCAGAGCCGGCGGCCAAGGGGAAGAGGGTCGGGTTCGGCGTGCGTCACGAGACCTCCGATGGATAGACGGGACGCTGCATTCTACGCCAAGGCGCCACGTCTCTCAGCCGGAGAGCCCCGGTGACGTCGTCACCAGTCCGACCAGCAGACGCTCGATGTCAAAGGCCGGCATCGGACGGAAGAAGTAATAGCCCTGCACCAGGTCGCAGTGCATCTCGCGGATCAGGGTGAGCTGCTCCTCATTCTCGACCCCCTCGGCCACCACCTCGAGCCCCAGGCGATGGCCGATGAAGACCGTGGCCTCCATGATGGCCCGGTCCTCGGGCTGGCCCGGGGCATCCCGTACGAAGGTGCGGTCGATCTTGATCGCGGTGACAGGAAAGTGCTTGAGATAGCTCAGCGAGGAGTAACCGGTGCCGAAGTCGTCGATCGCGATCCGCACCCCCCGGTGATAGAGACGCCTGAGTCCCTCGAGAATCCGGCTGTCCGCCGTGATAAGCACGTTCTCGGTCAGCTCGATGCCGATATCACGAGCCCCCAGGCCATGACGCGCGAGACAGGCCTCGAAGCGCTCGAGCACGTCCGCCCGGGATACCTGGCGGCCGGAGAGATTGATGTCGATGCGTGACTCGGTGAAACCCGCGGCGCGCCAGGCCGCCTGCTGGCGGCATGCCTCCTCCATCACCCAGTCGCCCAGCCGATGGATCAGCCCCGAACGCTCGGCCAGGGGGATGAACTCCGCGGGAGATACCGGCGGCCCGTCCGCCGGGGTCCATCGCAACAGCGCCTCCAGGTTCTCGATACGGCCACTGACCGCCGACACCTGGGGCTGGTAATGCAGGCTCAGCTCCCGCTTGTCGATGGCACGTTCGAGGCGTTCGGCCAGCCGGTGTTGACGGACCAGTTCGTCGTGGAAGGTCTGCTGGAAGAGCTGGAGACTGCCGCGCCCATCGAGCTTCGCGCGGTTCTTGGCCACATCGGCATTGCGGATCAGCTCCCGGGCGCTGGCCCCATGGTCGGGGTAGCGACTGGCCCCCAGGCTCGCGGTGATCATCCGCTCGCCACCGTCGACGACGAATGGCGTCTGGAATACCTCCTGTACCTTGGCCGCCAGACGCACAATGTGCGCCTCCTTTTCCACCCCCGGGAAGGCCATCACGAACTCGTCGCTGGAGACCCGGGACAACAGGTCGGTGGCCCGCTGCTCTTGGCGCAGGCGCCGTGAAAGCTCAACCAGCAGCCAGTCGCCCTGCTCATAGCCCACGGCATCATTGATCTCCACGAAGTGGTCGATGTCGAGATAGAGCACCGCCAGGCCGCTGCCCCGCCGCCGGCAGGTCTCCAGCATCTCGTCGAGTTCCGCCTCGAACGTCTGCCGGTTGGGCAGGTGGGTCAGGTGATCGAAACGGGTGGCGAAGGCCAGGTCCCGATGGGCGCGCTTCTGGTCCGAGAGGTCCACATCGACGCAGAACATCAGGGGGTCTTCGGTATGCTCGCCGAGCATCACATGGTGCGAGAAGACCGACACCAGCTCACCGCTGCGATGGCGAAGCTCCAGCTCGCTTGCGGGAATCTCCCTGCCCTCCTGGACCCAGGCACGGTGAGCCTCGATCACCCCCTCCCGCATGAAATGAGGAATGATCAGCTCCTCGAGGAGATGGCCCTCGGCTTGCTCGGCGGAATAGCCATAGAGTCGCGTGCTAGCCTCGTTCCAGTAGATGACGCGCCGATCGCGATCATAGCCCTGGACGGCCACCTTGGGCAGGCTCTCCAGCAGGGCGCGGAAGCGCTGCTCGCTCTCCAGATACTGGCGACGCACCCGTTCGACATCGTCGTGCCAGCCCTCACGCGGTTCCCGTGACGACCACCGGCGCACCCACCCCAGATGATGGGTTAGCCAGCGTTGAACGCGCGAATTACGGCCGATCATGGCGGCTGCCTCCCCGTCACACTGCCGGTCTCATTCCTCATGATCTTCCTTCACACGATATTAGCGTTCTCATCCTACACGGAATCGTCGCCACTCTCGCACGGCGCATGACGTGTCCTCACCGGAGCTATCGCGTCCATCACATGATGCGCCACGGGATCTGAGCCACATCGCACTTTGACATTTCGTTGCCATTCTCCTCCTTTCGTACCTGTTGCTCATTCATTTGTAGCAACAAAGGGCATTACCGCCCACTACGAAAATGGAGAAAACTCATGAAACTCGACACCTTAAAGCATGGTTTCGATCGTACCACCATGCCTGCCGGCCCCTTGGTCGACTACTGGTCTCCGGCGGTCATTGATACCCTGTCGCGCCAGGACTGGGCCTTGACCGACGTACGCGATCGCCTCGACCTGGCGGCCTGGCAGGCCGCCACTACCGACCTGCCCCGCGATCCCTACGTCAACCGGCGCTGGAAGCGGATGTCCTGGCTGGCCCTCGACGAGAGGGGCGAGATGCAGGCCATGGGCCACTGCCCCATGGCGCAGGGCGGCGCCTTCAATGAGGCCGAGAGCATGGCCGATCGGCTGCGCTACTACGCGCCCCTGACCGATGCCTTTCTGGCACGCCCCGACGTCAAGGCCTTCGTGAAGGCCTGGGCGCGGCTGTGGGAGCTTCAGGCTAACGAACCGATCCTGATGCAGATCACCGGTGTCCGGGGCGAGGGTCGGGTCGACCCCCTCCAGGGACAGGGCATCCATGCCGACGGCTGCAAGGCCCTGAGCATCATGGTGGTGACCCGGGAAAACGTGGCCGGCGCCGACAACCACCTCTATGCCGACAAGGCCGGTACGCGCCGACTCACCGATGCCATCCTCGCGCCCGGCGATATCCTGCACCTGCGGGACGACCGGCTCTTCCATAGCGTGGACGGCATCGCCCAGCAGGATCCCGGCGCACCCTTCGAGCGGTTCATCGTGATCATCAACAGCCGTTTCGTGGATGATTTCCAGAACCGTATCCTGCGTCGTCACTTCCCCGACGCCGTGCTCAACGAGACCCGCTGAGGGTTGCGGGAATAAAAAAGACCCCTCGGCCATGCCGGGGGGTCCTCGATTTAGGCGTCGGGTTAGGACCCTGACGCTATCCTCTCTTACTGGCGGATGCCCTCGAAGGTGACGTAGAGCTCGAGCTCATGCATCACCTCGGGGAAGCTCGACATGTCGATGCCATAGTCGGCCAGGGTCAGGGTCGTGGAGCCCTCGAAGCCGGCACGGTAACCGCCCCAGGGGTCCTCCCCTTCGCCAACCAGGGTCACCGGCATCTCGATCTCGTGGGTCTGGCCATGCAGGGTCAACTCCCCGGTCAGGACGCCCTCGTTGTCACCGGTGGGCTCGAACCCGGTGGATGCGAAGGTGGCGGTCGGGTACTCGGCGACATTCAGGAAGTCATCGCTCTGGATGTGCTTGTCACGCTCGGCATGGTTGGTATTGATGCTCGACACATTGACATCCACGCTGACGGAGGACGCCGCGAGGTTCTCCGGATCGTAGCTGAACTCGCCGGAGAATTCCTCGAAGCTGCCCAGGATGTAGGAGAAGCCGAGGTGGCTGATCTTGAATTGCACGAAGGCGTGCTGCCCCTCGGTATCGATGGTGTACTCGGCTGCCTGGGCTTGGGTGAACGGCACCAGGGCGGCGGTCAGGGCGGTGGCGATGGCGGTCTTCTTGAGCATCATGCATCTCCTTGGTTCGTCGGGGAGGTCGATCGCCCGAAAGGGCGACGGGAACGGGTCGGGTCGATCATGCGCCACAGCACGTCATGGCGATCGATCCAATGGTGTTTCAGGGCGGCGAGGGCATGTCCCGCCGCGATGAGCATCAGGGCCAGGGCGCTGTACCAGTGAAGGGTGCCGGCCACGGTCGCCTGGTCGGGCAGGTGGCTGATCAGTGCCGGCACCTCGAAGGCGCCGAACACGCTGATGCCGGCGCCGTCGGCGGTGGAGATCAGGTAGCCACTGACCAGGACCACCAGCATCAGGACATAGAGGGCGATATGGCCCAGATGGGCCAGCGCCCGTTCCAGACGCGTGCCGGCGGCCGTGGGTGTGGGCTGAACCGCCCGCCAGGCGAGCCGGGCGAGGGTCGCGAACAGCACCAGCATGCCCACGGACTTGTGCCACCAGGGCGCCAGGTTGTACCAGCTGTCGTAGTAGCCAAGCCCGGTCATCCACCAGCCCAGCACGAAGAGCGCGATGATGGCCAGGGCGCTCAGCCAGTGCAGCAGGATGCTGACAAGCCCCCAGCCCGATGAGGTGTTGCGCCACATACGAGACATCCCTGATGAAAAAGAATCAGGCGCCTACCCTACCCGACCACCGTCCCGGGGTCTGCTGAAAAAAGCCGAATGCCATATTCGGAAAAACTGAATAGGCGAGACGACGTGGCGTGAGGCCTCGGCAAGGACGCCCTTGCCGGGAGCCGTGCCTGGCTCAGGCGAGGGCATCCAGCCCCCGTGCCAGGTCGGCACGGATGTCGGCCAGGTCCTCGAGGCCTACGGCCACGCGGATCAATCCCTCATGGATGCTCGCTGCGGCCTTCTGGTCGTCTGAGAGGCGCCCGTGGGTGGTGGTGGCGGGATGAGTGATGGTGGTCTTGACGTCACCGAGGTTGCCGGTAATGGACACCAACCGCGTGGCATCGATCACCGACCAGGCCGCCTGGCGCCCGCCCTTGACCTCGAAGCCAAGCACCGCCCCGAAGCCCTTCTGCTGACGGGCCGCCAGCGCGTGCTGGGGATGGCCGACCAGGCCGCTGTAATGGACCTGCGCCACGGCCGGATGTCCGTCGAGCCACTCGGCAAGCTGCTGGGCATTGGCGCAATGGGCCTTCATGCGTAGGCCCAGCGTCTCGAGCCCCTTGGTGAAGATCCAGGCATTGAAGGGACTCAGGCAGGGCCCGCAGGTGCGCACCACCCCGAACAGCTCCTCGAGCTCCTTGTCACGCCCCACCACGGCACCGCCGATCGCCCGGCCCTGGCCGTCCAGGTACTTGGTCGCGGAGTGGATCACCAGGTCCGCGCCCAGTTCGATGGGTGTCTGCAGCGCCGGCGTCAGGAAGCAGTTGTCGATGGCCAGCCACGCACCGTGGCGATGGGCGATCTCGGCGAGCGCCGCGATGTCAACCACCTCGGAGAGCGGGTTCGAGGGGGTCTCGGCGAACAGCAGCTTGGTCGCCGGCGTGATGGCCGCCTCCCAGGCCTCGAGGTTCGACAGTTCCACGTAGCGGGTGGTGATCCCCAGCTTGCCCAGGTACTTGTCGAACAGGCTCACGGTGGAGCCGAACAGCGAGCGGGAGGCGACGATCTCGTCGCCGGCCTCGAGCAATGCCAGGGCCGTGGCCAGGATCGCCGCCATGCCGGAGCTGGTGGCCACACAGCGCTCACCGCCCTCCAGCGCCGCCAGGCGCTCCTCGAAGGTGCGCACCGTGGGGTTGGTGAAGCGTGAATAGATGTTCCCCGGCTCCTCACCCCCAAACTTGCGTGCCGCCTCCGCGGCGCTGTCGTAGACGAAGCTTGAGGTCGGGAAGATCGGCTCCCCGTGCTCCTGCTCGTGGGTCCGCCGGTGGCCGGTGCGGATCGCCAGGGTATCGAGTTGCCAACCCTCACCGGGTATCGATTCGTCGTGCATGCCGCTCCCCTCAGTCGTCGATATCATCCTGGTTATGCACGCCTACCAGGGCATGATCGCCGGCGCTTCGCTGCTTGGCCTCATCGCTGCGTGCGGCCTCGAGATCGGCCAGGTAGGTGTCATCGATGTCACCGGTGATGTAGCGACCATCGAAGACCGAGCAGTCGAAGGCCTCCAGCGACGGGTTGACTTCTCGACAGGCCGTCTTGAGGTCCTCGAGGTCCTGATAGACGATGCGATCGGCCCCAATCAGCTCCCCCACCTCGGCCTCGCTGCGGCCATGGGCGATCAGCTCGCTGGCGGCCGGCATGTCGATGCCATAGACGTTGGGATAGCGGACAGGTGGCGCCGCCGAGGCGAAATAGACCTTGTTGGCCCCGGCTTCGCGGGCCATCTGGATGATCTGCTTGCAGGTGGTCCCGCGCACGATGGAGTCGTCCATGAGCAGCACGTTCTTGCCCTTGAACTCGACATCGATGGCGTTGAGCTTCTGGCGCACCGACTTCTTGCGCTGGGTCTGCCCGGGCATGATGAAGGTCCGGCCGATATAGCGGTTCTTCACGAAGCCCTCCCGATAGGTCACCCCCAGGTGCTGGGCCAGCTCCAGTGCCGAGGTCCGGGAGGTATCGGGAATCGGGATCACCACGTCGATATCGTAGTCCGGCCACTCACTCTTGATGCGATCCCCCAGTTTGCGGCCCATCTGCATGCGTGTGCCGTAGACATAGGCGCCATCGAGGATCGAATCGGGTCGTGCCAGGTAGACATGCTCGAAGATGCAGGAGGTCAGGCGCGGAGCATCGGCGCAGGACTGGGTATGGATCGCCCCGTCCATGTCGACGAAGATCGCCTCGCCAGGCGCCAGGTCACGATGCAACTCGAAGCCCCCCACATCGAGGGCCACCGACTCGGAAGCGATCATCACCTCCTGGCCCTGCCCCCCGTCGCGAGTACCGAACACCACCGGCCGGATGCCATGGGGGTCGCGGAAGGCGACCAGGCCCACGCCATTGATGATCGCCACGGCCGCGTAGCCACCACGACAGCGACGATGCACGCGGCGCACGGCATCGAAGATGTCGCCGGGCTCGAGGTGCAGGCCCTGTTTGCCCAGCTCGTGGGCGAAGACATTGAGCAGCACCTCGGAGTCGGAACTGGTATTGATGTGGCGCAGATCCGAGGAGAACAGCTCCTGCTTGAGCTGCTCGGAGTTGGTCAGGTTGCCGTTGTGTGCCAGGGTGATGCCGAAGGGCGAATTGACATAGAAGGGCTGGGACTCCGCCTCGCTGGAAGACCCGGCCGTAGGGTAGCGGACATGGCCGATGCCCAGGCTACCCTTGAGACGCGCCATGTGGCGGGTATGGAAGACATCCCGCACCAGGCCGTTGCTCTTGCGCAGTAGAAAGCGTCCCTCGTGCCAGGTCATCATGCCGGCGGCGTCCTGCCCCCGATGCTGGAGCACCGTCAGGGCATCATAGATGCCCTGGTTCACCGCCTGCTTGGCCATCAGGCCCACGATACCGCACATTCAGCTTACCTCTCTTGCCTTGGATGGGACGGGGCCATGCGAGGATGGCGTCCGCCCCGGTCATATATGTCAGGGGGTCGTTTCGGGGTCGATGACCAAGCCAGAGTCGCGAGGCAGCTCACGCAGCACGGCGGGCATCTCGGGCAGGCGCCCTTCTGCGTCCATGAGCCGACTCACCGCCCAGTCCCGGAGCTGCTCGAAGGTCGGTCGCAACTGCGCCTGCTGCCAGGCCTGCAGCTGTTCCAGTGGCGTCAGACCGATCAGAATGGTCGCCAGCACCACGATCGCCGCGCCTTTGGCGACGCCGAAGGCGGCGCCGGCGACCCGATTGAACAGGCCCATGCCGACCCACTCCACGGCGGCATGCATCATGCGGATGATCAAGCCGCAAGCCAGGATCACCGTGAACACCACCATCACGAAGGCCAACACCAGGCGTCCGTCGGGATTATCGATCAGACCGGCCAGCAGCTCCGCCACCGGGGGTGACAGCCAGCGGGCCGCCAGCAAGGCGAGCACCCAGGTCGCCAGCCCCAGGGCCTCGCGTATCAGCCCGCGCATGAAGCCGGCCAGGGCGGTCACCGTCAGTACCACGATGAATAGCCAGTCAAGCCAGGTCAGCAGCATCTCAGCGCCCTCTCTACATGACTCACTCGCTCATGACTCACTCGGCGCCCTCTTATCCTTCACTCGGCACCCTGTTACTTTCCGCTCGGTGCCTGTCATGCCCCACTCAGCGTTCCGTGCGTACCAACAGGCCTTGGAGGTTGATCTTGGCCTTGAGTTCGGCCATGACGACTTCGGCCACCTCGGAGCTGTCGTAGGGACCGACATAAACCGAGGTCAGGTCATTGTCGCGCGGGCGCCGATAGGCCGGAAAACCCTGCGATTCCAGTCGTGCCTGGAGCCGCTCGGCATTGCCCGGCTCGCCGAAGCTGCCGACCTGCACGGCCCACTCGCCCCCCTCGGCGGCCTGCCGAGGCGACTCGGTCGGCGCCGTCTCCTCGGCGGCGAGGCGCTCGTCCGCGGCCCGCGCCAGCGCCGCGATGGGGTCCTCTTCCGTAGCGTCTTCCGCCTTCGTGGCATCGTCCGCCTTGGCGTCTTCGCCGGGCGTCTCCTGCTGCACCGCGCCGGGCATGGCCTCGATGTTGTCCACCGTCGTGGCGGACGCCGTGGTGGAGGGGGCACTGTCGGGTGCCTCGACCCCCTCGAGGGGCGTCTCGTCGATGGCCTGGGTGCCCCCCCGGAGGCTATCGGGAGGCTCGGGGGCGGGAACATCCTGACGCTCGACCTCGGCCGGTCGCTCGATAGTCATCACCGGACGGGGACGCTCGTCCCGGGGCGCCGGCTCGTCGAACAGCATCGGAACGAAGATCACCGCCAGGGCGACAAGGATCATCGCGCCACTGACGCGCTCACGCATTCCGTATTTCATGTCGCTCCCTCGAAGCTCGTGTCAACCTGATCAGTCTGTGCCCGGGACCGCCAGGCCGCCAGCACGGCGCCCACGGTGAAGAAGGAGCCACAGACCAGGACCCGATCCTCGGCGGCAAGCCGGGGCGTCAGCCAGGCGGCCCCCAGCCCCGGCGAGGCGGCCCGGTGCCACACCTCGGCGCCCCGCGCCACCAATCGCTCGGCCAACTCGTCGGCACCGCGGGCCCGCTCGCCGTCGAGGCCGACCGGCACCCAGGCATCGACGACGGATGAGAGCGCCTCGATCACGCCATCGGCGTCCTTGTCGGCGAGCATGCCCACCAGGGCGATGGTGCGCCCGGCACAGGGCCGCGCCGACAGGCGTCCGGCCAGGTAGTCGGCGGCATGGGGATTATGTCCGACATCGAGGCACCACTGGCCGACCCACTGCATGCGCCCCGGCAGCTGCACTTCAGTCAGCGCGCGACGACAGGCCGCCGACGCCAGCGGCACCTCGGCCAGCACCAAGGCCTGCAGGGCCGTGGCGGCGTTATCCAGCGGAAGGCCGGGATCGGGGAGATCGACCAGCGTCAGACCCTGACTCGGGGTCTGACCCCAAAAGCGCCAGCCCTCGCCATCGCCTTCACGCCGGAAGGCTTCGCCCAGAGCGTAGACCGGCGCGCCGAGTTCCTCGGCCACCGTCCGCACGCTGTCCGGCAGAGACTCGCTGCCGAGCACCGCGGGGCGCCCCGCCCGCAGGATGCCGGCCTTCTCGCGGCCGATGCCCTCGAGGTCGTTCCCCAGGAAGGCGGCATGATCCTGGGCCACCGTGGTCACCACGGCAACATCCGGATCGATGACATTCACGGCGTCCAGTCGTCCCCCGAGCCCGACCTCGAGGATCGCCAGATCGGGGGCACGGCGGGCGATGGCATGCAGCGCGCCCAAGGTGCCGACCTCGAAGTAGGTCAGGCTGACCGGCTCGCCATCGAGGCGCGCGGCCTCCACGGCCTCGAAGCCGTCGATGAGCGTCGCATCGTCGGCCTCGACTCCCTCGAGGCGCAACCGTTCGTTGTAGCGCAGAAGGTGCGGAGAGGTGTAGGCGGCGGTGGTCATGCCATGGGTGAGGGCCAGGGCTTCCAGCATGGCCACGGTAGAGCCCTTGCCGTTGGTGCCGGCCACGGTGATCACGCGCCCCGCCAGAGGCGCATCGAGCAGGCCCATGCGTCGAGCGACCTCGGCCACACGCTCGAGGCCCAGGTCGATCCCCACCGGGTGCGCCGCTTCGAGGCGGGACAACCAGGCCGCCAGGGAGAGGGAACGGGAAGCGTCGCTCATGCCGCTGGCGTCAACGGGGGACGTGATGGCGACCGGCGGTATCCGACGCTTCCGGCTCGGCGGTCTCGCCTGGCTTTTCGGAGGCCTCGCCTGGCTTTTCGGACGCCTCGTTCCGACGGAGCGCCTCGGCGACCGGCTCAGGTGCCGGCGCCCTGCCCGGCTCGCCGCGTTCGGCCGCCTCGAGCAGATCCGGCTGCGCCTCGACCGCCTCGGTCAGGCCGGATCGCGGCTGGTGGGTAAGCTTACGCAGCACGCTGCCCAGGCGGTCACGCATGTCACGACGATGGACGATCATGTCCACCGTCCCGTGCTCGAGCAGAAACTCGCTGCGCTGGAAGCCCTCGGGCAACTGCTCGCGTACCGTCTGCTCGATGACCCGGGGACCGGCAAAGCCGATCAGGGCATTGGGCTCGGCCACGTTGAGATCCCCGAGCATCGCCAGGGAGGCCGATACCCCGCCGAACACCGGGTCGGTGAGCACGGAGATATAGGGCACGCCGGCCTGCCTGAGCTTCTCCAGTGCCGCGGAGGTCTTGGCCATCTGCATCAGCGAGAACAAGGCTTCCTGCATGCGCGCCCCGCCGGACGCGGAGAAGCAGATCAGCGGGATGCCCTCCTCCAGCGCCAGGGTCGCGGCACGCACGAACTTCTCGCCCACCACGGCCCCCATGGAGCCGCCCATGTAGGTGAACTCGAAGGCCACCACCACCACCGGCAGACCATCCAGGGTGCCCCGAATGGTGATCAAGGCATCCTTCTCGCCGGTCTCCTTCTGGGCAGCGACCAGGCGGTCCTTGTACTTCTTGGAGTCACGGAACTTAAGGCGATCCACCGGCTCGAGGTCGGCGGCGATCTCCTCACGGCCCTCCTTGTCCAAAAACCAGTCCAGGCGCTTGCGTGCCGTCAGGCGAAGGTGGTGATCACACTTGGGGCAGACGTTGTGATGCTTCTCGAGCTCCGGGAGATAGAGCACCGCCTCGCACTTGGGACACTTGCGCCACAGGCCGTCGGGAACGCTCACCCGACGATCCTTGCGCTGAATGCGGCCCACCGAGGGCACGATCTTGTCTAGCCAGCTCATGTCAGAAACACATCCGTATAGGCTGCGGCCCCCGATCTGCGGGGGCCAGGTCGAATCGGTCGGGGACAGGCCCCGGATCAAGCATCCAGTGCCTGGCGCATCTCGCCCAGCACGGTCTCCAGGGCAGCGGGGATCGCCTCCGGACGCTCGGCATACTCGGCGATCCGGTTGACCAGGGCCGAGCCCACGATGACGCCGTCGGCCACCTGCCCCACCTCGGCGGCGGAAGCCCCGTCACGGATCCCGAAGCCCACGCACAGCGGCAGGTCGGTCATCTCGCGCAGCGGCGCCAGGTGCTCGGCCACGTCGCCGGCATTGAGGGTGGCGGAGCCGGTCACGCCCTTGAGCGATACGTAGTAGAGATATCCCTCGCCATGGGCGCATATTGTAGCGGCCCGGGCACGCGAAGTGGTAGGGGCCACCAGGAAGATCGAGGCCAAGCCACGGGCCTTGAGCACCGGGCCAAACTCCTCGGCCTCTTCCGGTGGCATGTCCACGGTCAGCACGCCGTCGATGCCCGCGGCCGCCGCCTGATCGGCGAACGGCTCGAGGCCGATGCGCTCGATGGGGTTCAGGTAGCCCATCAGCACCACCGGCGTCTCGGTGTCCTGCTGGCGGAACTCGCGGACCATCTCGAACAGGTGCGACAGGCGCACCTGGTGGCGGAGCGCCCGCTCACAGGCCTTCTGGATCACCGGACCATCGGCCATGGGGTCGGAGAACGGCACGCCCAACTCGATGACGTCGGCCCCGGCCCGCACCAGGGCATGCATGAAGCCTACGGTATGCTCGGGGGATGGATCCCCGGCGGTGATATAGGGAATCAGTGCCTTGCGCCCCTCGGCCCTGAGCGCGGCGAAACGTTGGTCGATACGATTCATCTTGGCCCCTCAGAATTCGATGCCGTCGAGCTTGGCAACGGTCATGATATCCTTGTCGCCACGACCGGACAGGTTGACGACGATGTTCTGGTCGGGGCGCAGGGTGGGCGCCAGCACCTTGGCATAGGCCAGAGCATGCGCCGATTCCAGCGCCGGCATGATGCCTTCGACGCGGGTCAGCTCGCGGAAGGCCTCGAGCACGGCCTCGTCGTTGGCCGCCACATAGTTGACGCGGCCCACGTCTTTCCACAGGGCATGCTCCGGCCCCACGCCGGGATAGTCGAGCCCTGCCGAGATCGAATGTGTATCGGACACCTGCCCGCCCTCGTCGGACATCAGGTAGGTGCGATTGCCATGCAGCACGCCACGGGGCGCCCCGGATGCCAGCGGCGCGGCATGACGGCCGGTCTCGACGCCATCCCCCCCCGCCTCGACACCGTACATGGCGACATCGTCATCTTCGACGAAGGGGTAGAACAGGCCCATGGCATTGGAACCGCCGCCCACGCAGGCCACCAGCGCATCCGGCAACTGGCCGAACTCCTCGACGGACTGGCGGCGCGCCTCACGGCCGACCACGGCATTGAAGTCGCGTACCAGCATCGGGTAGGGGTGCGGGCCCGCCACGGTGCCGATGATGTAGAAGGTGTCGTCGACGTTGGTCACCCAGTCGCGCAGCGCCTCGTTCATGGCGTCCTTGAGAGTTCGGGTGCCGGACTCGACGGGAATCACGTTGGCGCCGAGCAGGCGCATGCGATAGACGTTGAGCTTCTGGCGCTCCACGTCCTCGGCGCCCATATAGACCTCGCACGCGAGGCCCAGACGCGCCGCCACGGTGGCGGTGGCCACGCCGTGCTGCCCCGCCCCGGTCTCGGCGATCACCCGCGGCTTGCCGCTCTTCTTGGCCAGCAGGGCCTGGCCGATGGTGTTGTTCACCTTGTGGGCGCCGGTGTGGTTGAGGTCCTCGCGCTTGAGCCAGATCTGTGCCCCGCCCAGTTGCTTCGACCATCGCTCGGCATGATAGAGCGGTGACGGACGACCCACGTAGTGGGCCAGGTCATAGTCGAATTCCGCCTGGAAGGCCGGGTCATCGCGAAGACTCAGGTAGGTCTTCTCCAGCTCATCCAGGGCGAAGCTCAGGGTCTCCGAGACGAACCGGCCGCCGTAGGGACCGAAGTGGCCGCGGGCGTCCGGCAGTCGGGTCAGGTCACTGAACTTGCTCACGAAAGACACCTCACAGGGTCGTCAGAAGGGATGTAGGGGTCGGGGGTCACGGGACAGCCGTCAATCGCCAGCCCGTGCGGCATCGGCGGCGCGCACGGCCCGCAGGAAAGCCCGGAGGCGAGCACTATCCTTGACGCCGAAACGGGCCTCGACACCACCGGACACATCCACCGCCAGGGGCCGCACGGTGCCAATGGCCTCGGCGACATTGGCCGGCGTCAAGCCTCCGGCGAGGATAACAGGTTTTGCCAGGCTTGCGGGGATCCGCGACCAGTCGAAGGTCTCGCCGGTGCCCCCCGGCACGCCCGGGCGATAGGCATCCAGCAGCAGCGCCTGGGCCCCGTGGTAGGCCTCGGCGGCGGCGACCAGGTCAAGTCCGTCGCGCATGCGCAGCGCCTTGATCCAGGGGCGTGGCGAGGCGGCGCAGAAGGCCGCTGTCTCCTCGCCATGGAACTGCACCAGGTCCAGATGTTCGGCGCATCGTGCCACCAGAGCCGGGTCCGAGTCCACGAACAGCCCCACCCGGGTAACGAAGGCCGGTACCCGGGCGGCGAGTTGGGCCAGGCGCGCTTCGTCGATCGCCCGCTTGCTGCCCGGCCACAACACGAAGCCCAGCGCATCCGCCCCGGCCGCCACCGCGGCGTCCACATCCTCGGGTCGAGTAATACCGCAGATCTTGACGCGGGTCCGCGCCAGGGGGGTGGCATGCTCAATCATGGCTATCTCCTTCCGGAACCCTTTCCGCCACCACGGCGGTCACGGGCCGCCCCCGCCGAAACTCGACCATCGGGCAGTCCGGCAGGGGGCGCTCGCCCGTCCACTCGCCGAGGAAGGCCAGCAGGTTCGGCCCCAGCGGTTCCCGGGGCAGCCCCCAGCCCGCGTCGTAGAGCGAGTCGACGAAGTGCAGGCCGCAGGCCGGCGCGGTGACATCGCCCAGGGTACGATCCTTGAGCGCCAGCAGCCTCGCCAGATGATCGCTGTCCTGCTCGCCCCGCCCTACCGTCACCAACGCCCCGACGATATTGCGGATCATATGGTGCAGAAAGGCGTTGCCCTGGACATCGACCACCACCAAGGGCCCGTGCCGATGCACCTCGAGGAAGTGGAGGTGGCGCCAGGGGGTCTTCGACTGACAACCGGCCGCCCGGAAGCTGGAGAAGTCGTGCTCGCCGACCAGCACCTGGGCCGCGACGTGCATGGCCTCGGCATCCAGCGGGTCACGACACCAGGTGGCGTTGGCCCGCTCCAGCACCGGGCGGCTGGGCTGGTTGAGGATCACATAGCGATAACGGCGGGCCAGCGCCTTGAAGCGGGCATGGAAGTCATCGGGTACCGGCCTCACCCAGCGCACCGCGACATCGCGGGGCAGGTTCGCATTGGCGCCGAACACCCAGGCCTTCTGGGAGCGCGGCGCGGGGGGATCAAAGTGAATGATCTGCCGGGTGGCGTGGACGCCGGAGTCGGTGCGTCCGCTGGCGTGTACCTTCACCGGCTGGCTGGCCACCTTCGACAGGGCCGTCTCGAGCGCCGCCTGCACCGAGGCCGCATGCTTGAGGCGCTGCCAGCCGCAGTAGGCGCTGCCGTCGTATTCCACGCCCATGGCCAGGCGGCCAGTCAGGGGGTGGCGGTCGTCGAGGGATTGGAAGAGGGTCATTCGGCCTTCATTGCGGGAGATTGTCGAGCAATTCGCGGGCCTCCTTGCGCGCGTCCGGATCATCGGACTCGTCGATGAGGTTCTCGAGCAACGCCCGAGCCTGGCCGGACGCCTCGACATCGATCAGGCGGCGCGCCTCGGCCAGGGTCGAGGGGGAGGAAGCCGCAACGTGAAACTGTGCATTATCCCGCTCCAGGGGCGGGAAGGCCACCTCCTCCACCTCCAGATCCGAGATCCGTGATGCTGAGGAAGGAATCTCTCCTGGCCCTCGTGACGAGTCGTCGCCGCCCACGGCACCGCTGGCGGGAAACTCCACGCTCGGCTGCATGGGGGTCTCCTGACGAGTGAGCGGGTTCGGGTCCAGCGCCGGCGGCCGATAGTCGATGATCTCCGGTCCTGCATTGCTCCGGCGAGGCGGCCTCGCCTGCACCGTCTCGTGAACCGATGCCTGTCGGTCCGGCCCAAGGGGACTTGGGGACGTCGATGCCGACGTCATGCGCGGCTCGCCTTCGGCTTCCGGCGCCCCGGCCTCGTCATGGACGGCAGGCGCCGGCGTGGTGGCCTCGGGGTCCGTGGCCGGTGACCCGGCCACCGGGTCTTGCGCCTGCGTCTTCGCGGCCTGGCCGGATGGCGACTCGGCGTCCTGCGCGGCAGCGGCTGGCTCTTCCGCTCCCTCCTGCGGTGTCGACGCTTTCGGTCGCCGTGCCAGCAGGCGCTCCACCTCGGCGAGGATCGCCGGCTCCCCCCGGGCACGCAGCCGTTCGGCCTGCTGGCGGGCCGCCTGGCGATCGCCCTGCTCGAGTTGCACCCCGAGCAGCTTGAGGCGCAGGTCGTCACGCTCGGGTTCGCGTGCCAGGCTGTCTTCCAGCAACCCCCGCGCCTGCTCGTAGCGGCCATAGGCGATGAAGATATCGGCCTCGTTGATGGCCTCGGCCCGGGGCATCGAGGCGTGGGTCGGCGCCGGCGAGGCATGGCGTCCGCCGGACGGGATGGCGGTGCTCGGCGGCTGTCCTACCGATGGTGACGGGTCGAACACCACCTGCGGTGCCTCCTCACGACGGCGGCGATGACGCACCCACGCCAGCAGGCCCAGCAACGCCACCACACCGGCGCCGCCCAGTATCAGAGCGCGTCCTCCCCCTGACGGCAAGACGCGGCGCCACCCCGCTTCCTGGCTCGGCGCCGCCTGGACGGCCGGCGCATCGGCAGCGACCGTCTCCAGGGCGGTCAGCTGACCGCGCAGCGCCTCCAGTTCCTCGCGCATCGTTCCCAATGCCTCCTGCAGCGCATCCCGTTCGGCGCGTGCCGCCGCCAACGCGTCGCGACTTTCCTGCCAGCGTTGCTCGAGACGTTGCAGCCGTGTATCAGGGCCCGGCTCACTCCAGCCATACAGCGCCCCCAGCACCCCGCGATCGAGGCGTGCCGTTTCACTCACGTCTGCATCGCCATCGGCCGGCGGAGTGCTGTCTGCCCGGTCCGAATCACCGACCGCCTGCCTTTCTCCGGCCGAGGCATCGCCGCTGGCCTGGGCCTCGGTCAGGAGGGTCAAGCGTGGGCCGGCATCCTCGGGCCCTGCCGGGGCCGGCGTCCCCTCCTCACGGCGAGCCCAGGCCTGGGTCATGGTCTCTACGGCGCGGGCTGCCTCGGCGTCCGAACGCCTCAGGATCGCCTCACGGGGCGGTACGGTCAGGCGATAGCCGGCGCGCAGGCCATGAATATTGCCGCTGACAAAGGCCTCGGGGTTAGCCTCCACCAGGGCGATCATCATCTGCGCCCGGCTAATACCGGTGCTGGGTTGCAACCGTCCGGCCACCGCCCAGAGGGTGTCGCCGGGTCGTACCCAGGCAGGGCCGGTCGAGGATGGCCCGACGGCGGCCTCCTCCACGGAGGAGGCCGCAGAAGAAGACGCCAGGTCGGACGGCTCAAGCTCCGCTTGTTGATCGAAGGAGGGGGAAGATGCCCATGCCTCGTCGGGACGCGCTCGCTCTACCAGGGCCGGCATCTGATCATAGTCCGGCGGATCCAGCAGCAGGGTCACCTCACGAAGCTGCTGGCCTTCAGGCCAGTCGAAGCGCAGCAGCAGGTCCAGCCAGGGCGAGCGTACGGCCCCTTGGGTGCTAAGATCCAGCACCAGGCGTCCCTGGCGCCGCCTGACATCCAGGCTCACGCTGGCGGCCAACGGGGTGCGCTCGAGGCCTGCCGCCTGGAAGGCCCGTGCATCGGCGACCGAGACCTTGAGCAGCCCCGGCCGCAAGTGACCACTGCCCGTCAGCGGAATCGTGGCACGCAGCGGCGCATCGAGCGTCGAGCGAACCTCGGCATCGGCAAGCCCCAGCGCCTGGGCCAGCGGACTGGTGACGGTGAGTGAGAGCAGCATGGCGAATGTCAGCTTGCGTTTCATGGGTCCCTTGATCCCTTGATGGCGCCGACGAGCGTATGTCATCACATGGTCATATCTCATGAAGCATGATGATGCCTATGTACCATATTATGCCCACTGGTGCGCCCTCGCCTGTCTTGCCCCTACCAACGCAACACGGGACGTCTCCCGTAAGAAGACGTCCCGTGGCTGGAGAAGGGCTGAAGCAAGAAAGCCCGAACGATTTACTGCTCGCGCAGGATCTTGAGCATCCGCTTGAGCGGCTCGGCGGCCCCCCACAGCAGCTGGTCACCGACGCTGAACGCGGAGAGGTATTCGCCGCCCATGGCCAGCTTGCGCAGGCGGCCCACCGGCACGGTCATGGTGCCGGTCACGGCAGCCGGCGTCAGGCCGTCGATGGTCGCGTCCTTGTCGTTGGGGATCAGCTTGACCCAGTCATTGTGGGTCGCGATGCGCTCCTCGATCTCGTCGAGGGGCACGTCCTTCTTCAACTTGATGGTGAAGGCCTGGCTGTGGGAGCGCATCGAGCCGATGCGCACGCAAATGCCATCGATGGGGACCGGATTGTCCTGCAGCCCGAGGATCTTGTTGGTCTCGACGGATGCCTTCCACTCCTCGCGGCTCTGGCCACTTTCCAGTTTGGAGTCGATCCACGGCAGCAGGCTGCCGGCCAGCGGTGCCCCGAAGTTCTCGGTGGGGAAGTCGCCACCCCGCATCGCCGACGTGACCTTGTGGTCAATATCCAGGATGGCGCTGGCGGGATCCGCAAGTTCGCTGGTCACACTATCGCGCAGCGCCCCCATCTGGTTGAGCAACTCGCGCATGTGCTTGGCACCGGAGCCCGAGGCCGCCTGATAGGTCATGGAGGTCATCCACTCGATCAGGTCGGCCTCGAAGAGCCCGCCGAGCCCCATCAGCATCAGGCTGACGGTGCAGTTACCACCGACGAAGGTCCGGGTACCGCGCGCCAACTGGGCATCGATGATGTGGCGGTTGACGGGGTCGAGGATGATGGTGGCGTCATCGGCCATGCGCAGGGTGCTGGCTGCATCGATCCAGTAGCCCTTCCAGCCGCTGCCGCGCAGGTCCTCGTAGACCTCCTTGGTGTAGTCGCCGCCCTGACAGGTGATGACGACATCCAGCGCCTTGAGTGCCTCCTGATCGAAGGCATCTTTCAGCGCAGGCACATCCACGCCCACATCGGGACCGGGCTGACCGACCTGCGAGGTGGTAAAGAAGATCGGCTCGATGCCATGGAAATCCCCGTCTTCCACCATCCGTTGTATCAGCACAGAGCCGACCATGCCGCGCCAACCAACGAAACCGACTTTCAACATGGGAAGTCCTCCAGAAATCGAATGTGGCCCATAGTATACATGAGCCGACTCCGCCACGCAGGCCGACCCATGAAGTCACGCGGTCTCCCGATGATCATCCCTTCCTGCCGGCCTCTTCATCTCACTTGGTGAGGCTCCGAGAGGCATCTGTGCTGCCCCGACAGGCATTGACCATACCCGACGATTCACTTCTGTGACACTTGGCTAGCCACATGCTAACTACTTGATTCTTTGGTACCTATCAGTGCCAAGGGGCCCACTACCCCTTCAATAGCAACACTTTAGTAACACTACATTTACATTTTTTTACCAAACCATCAAGACGATTTCATAAATATCAATAACTTAAAAAAATGGCACGGCAATTGCTCTGTAAACGTAAAGAAGAGTGACACAACGTTACGGAGACGCTGCCATGCCATTCCTCCTATCCATCAAGCACAGAAGGGGCCACAAGGCGCTTCGGGTCACGGCGAGCGTCTGCCTGCTTGTGGCCAGTCTGCAGGTGGCCGCCCAGGGCGAACCGGCTTCCCGCAACACCAGCCTCCTCAACGGTGGCGCCTTGAGCGGCATCCAGGGGGTTGTCACCACCAACCTGGCCGCCGGCGACGGCAACCTGCAGAGCAACCACGGCACCCTGGCCATCGGCGATGGGGCGACCACCTCCAACACGCTGCTCCAGCAGGCACACCTCACCGAGGACCTCACGCCTCGTCAAGACAGCACCAGTATTCAGGACCGCGCCTTTCGACAGTCACAGGGCTGGCTGTCGATCAACCAGGCTGCGGGCCTCGGGAATGTGCAGAGCAACACCTTCGGGGTGGCTCTGGGCATATCGGCCAGCCACCTCAACGACACCACCCTGCAGCAGGTGCTGGCCGATAAGCAGCGGCTGAACGGGGGCCATGACGGCTCGGACAGCCTCCCGCGTCGGCTCGAGATCGACGAGTCGAGCTTCGAGGGAGCCCGCGGCGTCATCCAGGTCAACCAGTCAGCCGGCACGGGGAACGCTACCCGCAACAGCTTTAGCATGTCCATGCAGCTCGCGCGGTAGTGGGATCGCAATGCCACAGAAACGACTCGCGTCCTTCAGGAGACCGATCATGATCACCTTCAAGAAAGCTCCGCTGGCTCTGGCCATCACCGCGCTGATGGCCACGCCCTATGCCCTGGCCGATGGCGTCAACAACGGCCTCATTGGCAGCTACAACAAGTTCGACACCGACAGCACCATCGACTCCGATTTCGACAATCGGATCGATGTGGAACTGCGCCACGACTCGGATACCTACAAGGACTTCTACGTCAATGTCTGGACCTTCGACCCGGCGCGCCACTACTCCGGGGCCACCGTGGATAGCAAGCAGCTGATCAACTATACCGGCGTTTCCAACCGCATGGCCGAGAACAACGCCACCCTGAGCGATCACGCCCTGCAAGGCGCCTCGGGCAACGTGGGCGTCAACGTGGCGGCCGGTGACAGCAACAGTCAGGCCAATGACGCTGCCCTGTCGGCTTCGGATGCCGAACGGGTATTCGGCCAGGCCGCGGCCTTCTCGGCCCAGTCCTCCTCCAACACCTATGTGGAGAGCACCGGCAGCCCCAACAACGCCACCTTGGACCGGCATGCGCTGCGGGGTGCCACCGGCAATATCGGCGTCAACGTGGCCGCCGGGGTCGGCAACGCCCAGCAGAACTCGCTGGCCGCCTCCTCCAATACCCGGTCCGGCTCCGCCGATGCCACCACCGGTGGCGTGCAGACCGCCTACAACAACTTCAGTCGTAGCCAGGGCCACACCGAGACCTTCACCAACCGGGTCGGCGTCAGGGTGTCCGGGGTGATGGTGGGCGGCTACCTCGGCGGCGGCAGCGGCGGCTACGCAGGCACCTGGGAGCAGACCAACCAGGTCTACCCGGAGATCTGGCTGGGCGGCTCCGAGGCAAGCGGCCACCCGGGGGGCTCCACCTACGTGGGTCACCTGGACTTCGATGGCAACAGTGCCAACACCGACCAGTTCGCCGGCACGGAGCGAGGCCGCCTCGGCTTCCGCGAGGCGGGCCTGATGGCCATGGGCGGCACCCTGTCCGGCGGCGTGACCACCACCAACACCGTCTATATCGCCGCCGAGAACAACGCCACCCTGGGAGGCCTTGCCCTGCTGGACGCCAGCGGCAACATCGGCGTGAACGTGGCCGCGGGCAATAACAACCTGCAGCGCAACTCCCTGGCCATCGCCTCGGCCACGGGTGGGGCGCAGTAAGCCCTCGGTCGAGCCCCTGGCCTGCCGAGCAGGCCAGGGGCCCGGCTTCCCCTTTATGCCCAGTACTCGCCAAGGAGGCCGTCATGACCCTTCATCCACGGCGCTGGTGGCTACCCCTGTGCCTGGCGCTGTCCATCGCCGGGATTGAGGCCCAAGCCGCCACCGTGCGCCTGGGCAATATCGTCACCGGGACCCTGCTGCAGAAGGACATCCAGTCGATCCGTGAGCGACGCTTCGAGCACCTGGTCGAGCAGCATACGGACTTTTCCTGCGGGGCGGCCTCGCTGGCCACCCTGCTCAAGTATGCCTACCCCCATCCCGGGATGACCGAGGAGAGCGTGCTGGCTGGCCTGCTGGAGGTGGCTGACCCCGCCGTGGTGCAGGAACGCGGCTTCTCGCTGCTCGACCTCAAGCAGTATGTGGAGACCCTAGGCTATCGCGGCCGGGGCTATGAGGTGGCGCCCGATAGCCTGGAGGCGATCTCGATCCCGGTCATCGTGCTGCTCGACCTCGATGGCTACAAGCACTTCGTGGTGCTGAAGAAGGCCCAGGGGGATCGGGTCTACGTGGGCGACCCGGCGCTAGGTAACCGGATCATGGACCGCGAGGCCTTCCTCGACGCCTGGAACCGCATCATCTTCGCGGTCGTGGGCCCGGGCTTCGACCGCCAGACGGCATTGCTCGATCCCCGCCCGCCGCTGACCGCCCATCGCCTGCACGATGTCGTCGCGCCGGTGCCCCGGCAGGCGCTGCTCGATTTCGGTTTCCGGCACGCCGACCTGTTCTGATCCGGGGCCGTGCCGCCTCAGGAGGTAACGATCATGATCCAGCAAGAAGGAAAGCCAGCTTGGATGCGGCGAGGGGCCACGGCCCTGCTGGCCGCGGCGCTGGCCGGCCTGCCGGTGGCCCCGGCGATGGCCGCCGCCCCGGACTTCGCCGAGTTCCGCGCGGGGCGCCAGCTCAGTGATGCGGAGCTCGGGTCGCTACGTGGACGCTTCGTCGATCAGGGGCGGCTGATGTTCTTCGGGGTGCAGATGACCAGCGAGTGGCGCACCGCCCAGGGCGAGCACCTACAGGTGCAGGGCCATCTGCAGGGGGACCTGCGCGGCCGGGTGCCCACGGTGAGCTTCGAGCCCCGCCTCACTCAGGTCACGGCAGGCGCGCCAAGCGGGGGCGGCCCGGCCGGCAATGGCGCCACCGTACGGGATGTGGGAACCGGCAATGCTCGAGGGGTGGTGCAGACCATCCAGGCAGGCGGGGACTTCAATGCCGCCGCCAATGACCTGCAGATCGAGGTGCGCCCGGCCACGGACCACCCCGGCCGGGTCGAGCCGGCACCGGGGAGCAATACGACCCGTCGGCTGGCCTCCGGCACGCGGCTCTCGGTTCATCAGGGGCCTGAGGGCGTGGGCGTGGGGATGGAGATGCCCGGCATGGGACGCGTGACGCAGACCATCGTGCCGGATCGCGGGCTGCGCCAGTCGATCCAGTTGACCAGCGACCTGCAGCAGGTGCGCAACCTCACGCAACTACAGCTCTACCTGGACGACCGCGGCATGCAGGCCGGTACACCCGGGGTGCGGGCCGCCATAGAGGCTGCCCGGCGGCTCGGGCACTGACGCCAGCACGAACGCTCCATGGCCCAGTGCCCCAAGGCTGGGCCAGCCCGGACGCTATCACAACAAGCCCCCACCGGCGTCCAATGCCGGTGGGGGCTTTACTCCGGTGGCCTCACCAGACCTGTCCAGGACGGACTACAGGGCCTCGAAGGCCGCCAGCACGGCGTCCCCCATCTCGGCGGTAGAGACGGTGCGTCGTCCCTCGAAGGCGATGTCCGCGGTACGCAGGCCGTCGTCGAGCACCTTGCCCACGGCGGCCTCGATGCGCTCGGCCATCGCCGGTGCATCCAGGGAGTAGCGCAGCATCATGGCCACCGAGAGGATGGTCGCCAGCGGATTGGCGATGCCCTGGCCGGCGATATCCGGGGCACTGCCGTGGCAAGGCTCATACATGCCCTGTCCGCTCTCGTTAAGCGAGGCCGAGGGCAGCATGCCGATGGAGCCGGTGAGCATGGCGGCGGCATCGGACAGGATGTCGCCGAACATGTTGCCGGTGACCACGACATCGAACTGCTTGGGTGCGCGCACCAGTTGCATGGCGGCGTTGTCGACGTACAGGTGCGAGAGCTCGACATCCGGGTATTCCGGTGCCAGCCGTTCCATCACCTCGCGCCACAGGATGGTCACCTCGAGCACGTTGGCCTTGTCCACCGAGCAGAGCTTCTTGTGGCGTTTACGGGCCATCTCGAAGGCCACACGACCGATACGCTCGATCTCGCTCTCGGAGTAGACATAGGTATTGAAGCCCACACGCTGCCCGTCGCGCTCCTCGATGCCGCGCGGCTGGCCGAAGTAGATGCCGCCGGTCAGCTCACGCACGATCATGATGTCGAGGCCGGACACCACCTCCGGCTTGAGGCTCGAGGCCTCGGCCAGCTGCGGGTAGAGGATGGCCGGGCGCAGATTACCGAACAGGCCGAGCTCCTTGCGCAGCCCGAGCAGCCCCTTTTCAGGACGCTTGCTCAACTCCTCGAGGGTATCCCACTGCGGGCCACCCACGGCGCCGAGCAGGATGGCTCGGGCGGCCTTGGCCTTATCCAGGGTCGCGGCGGGCAGCGGCTCGCCATGGGCATCATAGGCCGCCCCGCCCACCAGGGCCTCCTCGACCTCGACATCCAGGCCGCGCGCCTGGCAGGCGGCCAGGATGCGGCTGGCCTGGGCGGTGATCTCGGGGCCGATACCGTCCCCCGGCAGTACCAGAATCTTCTGAGTCATTGCGTCGTCCTTGCTTAAGTAAAGCTGCGGGCTACGAGTCACGGGCAGCGAGCTACGAACCCCGAAGCCCATGCCCCGCGACTCGAAGCCCGCAGCTCGAAGCCCGTGGCCCGCAGCCGCTACGCTTCGCGGAACAGCCAGGGCCGCGCGGCGCGATGCTTGGCCTCGAAGGCGCGGATGGCCTCCTCATCCTTCAACGTGATGCCGATGTCATCGAGTCCCTCGAGCAGGCACTGCTTGCGGAACTCGTCCACCTCGAATTCGAGGATTTCGCCGCTAGGCGTAATGACCCGCTGGTGTTCCAGGTCCACGTCGAGGCGATAGCCTTCGTTGGCGTGCACCTCGGCAAACAGCCGATCGACGGTCTCCTCGGGGAGGCGTACCAGCAGGATGCCGTTCTTGAAGGCATTGTTGTAGAAGATGTCGGCGAAGCTCGGGGCGATCACCACCCGGAAGCCGAAGTCGGCCAGCGCCCAGGGGGCGTGCTCCCGGGAGCTGCCACAGCCGAAGTTGCGCCGGGCCAGCAACACGCTGGCCCCCTGGTAGCGCGGCTGATTGAGCACAAAGTCCGGGTTCAGCGGGCGCTTGCTGACATCTTGACCCGGCTGGCCCTCATCGAGGTAGCGCAGCTCATCGAACAGGTTGACGCCGAAGCCGGTGCGCTGGATCGACTTGAGGAACTGCTTGGGGATGATCAGGTCGGTGTCGACGTTGGCCCGATCGAGGGGCGCAACGAGACCTTCCTCACGTTGGAACTTCTGCATGGCTCAGGCCTCCTGGACGGCAGTTTGGGTATCGGGCTGGCGAACGTCGACGAAGTGACCGGCGATGGCGGCGGCCGCGGCCATCGCCGGACTGACCAGATGGGTCCGGCCACCGAAGCCCTGGCGCCCCTCGAAGTTGCGATTCGAGGTCGAGGCACAGTGCTCACCGGCCCCGAGCTTGTCGGCATTCATGGCCAGGCACATGGAGCAGCCCGGCTCACGCCACTCGAAGCCGGCTTCGAGGAAGACCTGGTCGAGCCCCTCGGCCTCGGCCTGACGCTTCACCAGGCCGGAGCCCGGCACCACCATGGCCAGCTTGATAGAGTCGGCCACCTTCTTGCCACGCGCCACCTTCGCCGCCTCGCGCAGGTCCTCGATGCGCGAGTTGGTGCAGGAGCCGATGAACACCTTGTCGAGGCGGATATCGGTGATCTTCTGCCTGGGGGCCAGGCCCATGTACTCGAGCGCCCGGGTGATGCCAGTGCGCGCCGTCTCATCGTCGACCTCGGCAGGGTCAGGCACCTCGCCGCCGATGCCGGTAACCATCTCCGGACTGGTGCCCCAGGAGACCTGAGGCTCGATCTCGGCGGCGTCCAGGGTGACCACCTTGTCGAACGCGGCGTCGCCATCGGAGACCAGGCCACGCCAGTCGGCCACCGCGGCCTCCCACTGCTCGCCGGTCGGCGCGTAGTGGCGGCCCGCCAGATAGTCGATGGTGATGTCGTCCACGGCGATCAGGCCGACTCGGGCGCCGGCCTCGATGGCCATGTTGCACACCGTCATGCGCCCCTCCATGGAGAGGTCACGGATGGCGCTGCCGGCGAACTCGATGGCATAGCCGGTCCCGCCGGCGGTACCGATACGGCCGATGATGGCGAGCACGATATCCTTGGCGGTCACCCCGGCACCGAGCGTGCCCTCCACCCGCACCTGCATGTTCTTCATCTTCTGGGCCAGCAGGCACTGGGTGGCCAGCACATGCTCCACCTCGGAGGTGCCGATGCCATGGGCCAGGGCCGCGAAGGCGCCGTGGGTGGCGGTGTGGGAATCGCCGCAGACCACGGTCATGCCGGGCAGGGTCGCGCCCTGCTCCGGGCCCACCACGTGGACGATGCCCTGGCGCGGATCATTGATACGGAACTCCTCGATACCGAACTCGTTACAGTTGTCATCGAGGGTCTGCACCTGGATCAGCGACACCGGGTCCTTGATGCCGGCATTGCCCTCGGCCCGCTCCTTGAGCGTGGTCGGCACGTTGTGATCCGGGGTCGCCAGGTTGGCGTCGATCCGCCAGGGCTTGCGACCCGCCAGGCGCAGGCCCTCGAAGGCCTGGGGCGAGGTCACCTCGTGAAGCAACTGGCGATCGATGTAGATCAAGGCGGTGCCGTCGTCGCGCTCCTTCACCAAGTGCTGCGACCACAACTTGTCGTAGAGTGTCTGGCCTGCCATTGCATTCTCCCGGGCCTGCGGCCCTGTACTTGTCCGGTCGGTATTCGAATTCCGCTGAGACTCTGTGTTCCCCGGTATCGTGGCTTTCCTGGCGACAGGCCCCTGGGCGCTGGGCGCTGGGCGCTGGGCGCTGGGCGCTGGGCGCTGGGCGCTGGGCGCTTTTCCAGCAGTCTCCCCCGCCTCGCCCATAAAATCAATTCATGTTATTTATTCAATGAATTCCTTTCTGGAATAGAAAAAGGAGCACGCCATGGATACCCAGAGTCTGCAGGCCTTTCTCGCCGTCGCCGATCACGGCAGCTTCTCCCGCGCCGCCGAGCAACTCCATCTCACTCAACCGGCGGTCAGCAAGCGCATCGCCGTGCTCGAGGACCAGATCGCGGCCCGGCTGTTCGATCGTATCGGGCGTCGCGTCACCCTGACCGAGGCCGGTCGTGTGCTGCTGCCCCGGGCCCGGCAGATCCTGGTGATGGTCGACGACAGCCGCCGGGCGCTGGGCAACCTCAGCCACGACGTGGCCGGTAGCCTGACGCTCGCCACCAGTCACCATATCGGCCTGCATCGCCTGCCGCCGCTGCTCAAGGCCTATACCCGGGCACATCCCGAGGTACGACTCGACCTGCACTTCCTGGACAGCGAGCAGGCCTACCAAGGGGTGCTCGACGGTGCCCTGGAGATCGCCGTGGTCACCCTCGCACCCCACCCCGACGAGCAACTGGAGGTGGTGCCGGTATGGGTTGACCGGCTGTGCTTCGTCTGCGCCCACGACCACTCCCTGGCCCGGCGAGGCCGACTGGTCCTGCCCGAGCTGTGCGATTTCGACGCCGTGCTGCCCGGCCCCATGACCTTCACTCGTGGCCTGATCGAGGGCCGCTTCGCCACCGCGGGTCTCGACTTGCCGGTGGCGGTCTCCACCAACTACCTGGAAACCCTCAAGATGATGACCGCCATCGGGCTAGGCTGGAGCCTGCTGCCGGAGCGTCTGGTGGCCGGCGACCTGCATGTCCTTGAGGTGGACCACCCGCCCATCCATCGCCCCCTGGGCTATCTGGTGCATCGCAGCCGCACCCTCTCCAATGCCGCCCGGGCGATGCTTGACCAGTTGGACACGGCCCGGGAACCGGCCGCCAGGGAGTGGCGCTGACGCCTCAGGCCATCGCGACGCAAACTCACCGCCGCTTCGCAACGGATCGCGAAGCAGAGCTTCGCTCCCACAAAACCACTGGACTGTGATTCTGCTGTGGGAGTGATCTTCAGATCGCGATGGCGCCGACAGGCGCCCAGGACAACCTCACTGCAAATTGTTTAGACTGCTTAGCATTTGCCACAGGAACTCCTAATCCGTGTCCGACACCCCCACTGCGCCCGTGATTCCCCGCCACGCTATCGCCGGCGGCCTGATCCTCGCGGCCCTGATGCTGCAGATCCTCGGCTTCGCCTCCCTTTCGCCGGCCCCTCACCTGGTGGGATATGGCCTCTGGCTGGCCACCGCCCTGCTGTGGGTCGATATCCCCGCCCGGACGCGCCGGCAGGCCGGCGCCCTGGTGGTCATCGGGCTGGGACTGCTGGTGATAGCGGCGCTCCGCTACGGTGCGGCCATCGATTGGCCGGCGATCCTCGACGGCAACACCCATGTCGTGGCCATGTTGGTGGGTGTCAGCTTCATCGGCCTGATCGGCCGTGACCAAGGGCACAAGCGACCGCCAGGCCAGGCGGTGATGGGATCCCGCGGCCTGGCAGGCACCTGGCTCGGGGTCCACCTGCTGGGCGCGATCCTCAACCTCTCCACGGTGTTCATGGTCGGCGACCGTCTGGCACGGCGGGCCCCGCTCACCACGCCCCAGTTGCTGGGCCTCAACCGGGGACTGTCGAGCGCGGCCCTGTGGTCGCCCTTCTTCGCCTCGATGGGGGTGGTCATGACCCTGGCGCCGGACATGCGCTATACCGGCGTGCTGGCGTTCGGCCTGCCCCTGGCCCTGGCCTCGGGGCTGCTGACCACCCTCGAGCTATCACAGCGCTTCGACCTAACGGACACGGCCGGTTTCTCCCTGTCGCCGGCCAGCCTGCTGATGCCAGCCGGGCTGGCTGGCCTGGTGATGCTCTTCCACTATGGCCTGACGCCATCGCTTTCCATCGTCGCCATCATCACCTTCCTGCTGCCGGGCGTAGCCCTGGCCAGTAACCTGCCAGCCGGCCCCCGCTGGACGCTGCAGCGCGTCCATCGACATACCCTCACTCGACTGCCGGCGATGCGCGGCGAGATCTCGCTGTTCCTCTGCGCCGGGCTGCTGACTCGGGGGCTCTCGACCTGCATCGCGGCCGCCACCGGCAGCGAATGGACGCTCTTTGCAGAATTCGGTGCCTGGGAGGCGGTCGTCAGCTTCCTGGCCATCGTGGCCAGCGCCGTGGCAGGGCTTCACCCCATCATCGGGGTCTCGGTGCTGGCCTCGGTGCTCGACCTGGAAGCCAGTCGCCATACCCTATTCGCCTGCGTGGCCCTGGCGGCCTGGGCGGTGGGCACCAGTGTGGGGCCGCTGTCGGGCATCAACCTCTCGCTTCAAGGACGCTACGGCGTCAGCGGCACCCTGATGATGCGCGAGAACCTGCGCTACGCCCTGATCATGGCCGCCCTCGCCGTGGCGGCCCTTTTAACGATGGAGGTGCGGTCAACATGACTCAATGGTCAAAGACGACATTCGGAATACTTCGATAACTTGGGAAGTAATCAGGATCCAGGGGCATCCCGAGTTTCCTTGCCGATGCAACGGCTCTGTCTTCTAGCCATTCATAGGCCACCGGGTTCACAATGATATTGGCCACCCGGTACGGCATCTTCAATCGGGAAAATCCGGACTTGAAATACAGCAGGGGATCATCATCTCCCCCTACACCTCCCCCCAGCATGAACCACTCGGCCCCCCTCTCGGTTGCATAAATCCTCACCTTGTCGTGAAGGAGCTTGCTGGGCGCACAGTGATAAAAATCGGGCAGCGTACCCCCCAGGTGATATTGCACAATATTTCCCGTATAGACGAAAATTCCCGCGCATACCATACGGCCTTCCAGATACACACCGTACATCCTGGCATCAAAATCGCTTGCCGAGAACAAGGACTCATAATAATCACGGCTGAAGAAGAAGTACTCATTGGCATGACGAAGCCGCATGGTCTCTTCGTAAATTGTCAGGAACTCATCGAGGTTGGATAGCGGGTCGACTTCTTCGCAAACACCGCCCATTTTTTCCAGCTTGTTGATGCCTCTTTTCAAGCTGGACCTGAACTTTTCCCTCTGGATATCGAGGGGCATACGAAGATCGATCGGTATCGTTGTCCCCATCGTCTTGACCTCCCCCAAGCCCTCCAGAACGGCATTGTGATCAATCAAGGGATTCAGGCGCGAAAAGATCGAAACTACCTGATGCTCCTGGCACCAGCGAACTACACAACGGGCCCACTGGCGCTTGTCGGAGGCGGTGATCTCGCCCTTTACCAGGGGTCCCGGATAGCCATACGCAGACGTGACGTCCTTCCATTCCTGGCCTTCAGCCTGGAAGGTGCGCAGTATCAGCGGCCAGGCGATTATGCAGGCCGCATTCTTGTACAGGAAAAGCAGCGGCTGCCCCTCTCCATTTCGCCTGCTGATCTCATGGTAATCCCAGGTATGATAAAAATCATAACCTCCCACTGTCTCAAGTACATTTCGCCACTCGCTTTCGCTCGATACCACCTTGAAGACATATACATCATCCTGAAGCGTGGGCGCCTCCTGTACCACGGCCACGCTAGCATCACCTCTGAACATGCCATCCTCTCCTTCCAACATGCAGCTATCGTTTGTCAGCAGGCAGTCATTCTCATCTGCTTCCGCCTCGTATGCCTCAGCATCGCCTGAACACTCAACTGCCCGTAAAATCTTCCATGGTCACGTGATGCTCGCTTGAAACTCCACTGCGCCTCAGAACTTTTACCAATGTCAGAAACAGGATCTTCACATCCAGCAGAAACGACCGGTTGTCCACGTACCAGACATCAAGCTCAAACTTTCTTTCCCAGGTGATGCTGTTTCGCCCATTGACTTGCGCCCATCCTGTCACCCCGGGCCGTACACCATGACGCCGAGCCTGCTCGGCGCTATACAGAGGAAGATATTCCATACACAAGGGCCGAGGCCCGACCAGACTCATCTCCCCTTTGATCACATTCCAGAGTTCGGGCAACTCATCCAGACTAGTGGATCGCAGCCAAGCACCGAAGCGACTCAACCGCTGATCGTCAGGCAAGGGATTACCCGCCTCATCGAAGGCATCACGCATGCTTCTGAACTTTATGATTTCAAAGGGCCTTCCATGAAGGCCCGGACGCAACTGACGAAACAAGACCGGCGAGCCGATCTTGAAGTAGACAATCATCGCCACGATGGCCAATAAGGGAAAAAGCAGCGCAAGGGCAAGAGCTGCCATGGAAACATCAAATATTCTCTTGGCCATGTTCTCCCTCCTGTTTCTGCCCCTTGCTTCACCCCCGTGCCTCCATGATTGGAGCGCGAGCATCCAGAAAACCATCTACATAAAACCATCTACATGAAACCACCCATCAGTTGCCTTATATCGGCCACTCAACCACAAAAACACATAACAGTTTTACAAAAAGATACTTTGGAGGTGGAGGGCTTGCACACCCATTTTTTTCATCATGTTAATCAGTGAAATCCATGCTTTAGCGTTAAGAAAACGCTGATGAACCTCGCCCATCTCAGAAGGTTGCATGCAGCAGCCAGCCGGGCGAGCATCAGGAAAATATAAGGAGAAAGGGATAGAAGAGGGAGGCGAGGCAGCCGCTGCCGGCCTCGACTTGAGGGAGCAGGGTGCCCTGGACATGGGGTAGGCAGCCTAGGCCAGGCCGCCGGAAAGCAAAAAAGGGTCTAGAGACGCTGACGATCGTCTGCGGGCAAATCGATTCGGGCGGCACTGGCCCTGCCAGCGCCGCCCCGTCGACTATTCGGTGGTTTCCTTGGGGGCACGCACGAAGTAGCGATGACCGCAGCGGTGACAGGGCTCGATGCGGGCCACCCCCTCCAGGTCGACCGTGGCATTGCAGTGCGCACAGGCCATGCGTCCGGGAGCCGCCACTTCCCCGGCCACGTAGTCGGCGCGGGCCGCTTCCAGGTCATCCTCCAGCTGTTCCCGTTCAATCACGCTGCGATCGGCGATGGAGAGCAGGGACTCCACCACCCGGCGTGACAGCACCGAGAGATCGATACCCAGCCAGCTGGCCACGCCCTCACCGCCGGCGCCCAGGTAGCGGCGCATCTCCTTCAGGTCCCGTTCGACCCAGGCCCGCAGCAGAGCCAGCTCGTCCCGGGTGAACTCCTCCACATCGGCCTCGAACTCGACGGCCTCGTCGAGTTCCTGCTGGAGGTTCTCCCATGTCAGCTCGTCGGCCCCATCCTTGAGACGGGCCAGCATGCGTTCATACCCTTCGCGCAGACGGTGGTCCTTGTGCCCGGAGGTCTTGTGATCGCTCATGTTCCACTCCTTATGGCCTGGTGGGGACAGGCGCCCCGGCATGCCACCATAGCCGGGGCCTGCCGTGCTGGGGTATCCTTGGCGCTCCCGAAGAGTCTTCCATTTAGACGACATGCCGTCGGCAAATCAATGGTCTCGCGCCGGCACGGCGCCCTACCTTGATGCCGCACCAGGCCCGCTGACATGCGCAGCGCCATGCGCGCTGCTCTCGACTAGCAAGGTACCCGAAGACAGCGATGGACGCACAATACCAGCCCTTTGATATCGAACGCGACGCCCAGCAGTACTGGGTCAAGAACCAGTGCTTCAAGGCGGTGGAGGACGCCAGCCGCGAGAAGTTCTACTGCCTGTCGATGTTCCCCTACCCCAGCGGCAAGCTGCACATGGGGCATGTGCGCAACTACACCATCGGCGACGTGGTTACCCGCTTCCAGCGCATGCAGGGCAAAAACGTGCTGCAGCCCATGGGCTGGGACGCCTTCGGCATGCCGGCGGAGAACGCCGCCATCAAGAACCAAGTACCGCCGGCGAAATGGACCTACCAGAACATCGACTACATGCGCGAACAGCTCAAGGCGCTGGGCTTCGCCTATGACTGGAGCCGCGAGTTCGCCACCTGCGACGTCGACTACTACCGCTGGGAACAGTGGTTCTTCACCAGGTTGGTGGAGAAGGGGCTGGTCTACAAGAAGATGTCCACGGTCAACTGGGACCCGGTGGACCAGACGGTGCTGGCCAACGAGCAGGTGATCGAGGGCCGCGGCTGGCGCTCCGGCGCCCCGGTGGAGCGCAAGGAGATCCCGCTATGGTTCCTCAAGATCACCGACTACGCCGAGGAGCTGCTGGCGGATCTCGACAAGGTCGACTGGCCCGAGCAGGTCAAGACCATGCAACGCAACTGGATCGGCAAGTCCCGAGGGGTGGAGCTGGCCTTCGACGTGGCCGACCATGAGGATCAGGCCCTGGAGCCGCTGCGGGTCTATACCACCCGCCCGGACACCCTGATGGGGGTGACCTACGTGGCTGTGGCCGCCGCCCATCCGCTGGCTCGCGCCGCCGCCGAGGGCCAGCCCGACCTCGCCGCCTTCCTCGACGAGTGCGCCCATGGCGGCACCTCCGAGGCCGAGCTCGCCACCATGGAGAAGAAGGGCATGGCCACCGGCTACCAGGCCGTGCATCCCCTCACCGGCCGCCGTGTGCCGGTCTTCGTCGCTAACTTCGTGCTCATGGAGTACGGCACCGGCGCGGTTATGGCCGTGCCCGCCCATGACCAGCGGGATTGGGAGTTCGCCACCAAGTACGCCCTGCCCATCGAGCCGGTGATCGCCGACGATAACGGCCAGGCCCCGGACCTCAGCCAGGGCGCCCATGACGACTATGGCGTGCTGATCAATTCCGGCGAATTCGACGGCCTGGACTTCTCGGCGGCCTTCGATGCCATCGCCACCCGGCTCAAAGAGCAGGGCCATGGCGAGGTGAAGACCCACTTTCGTCTGCGCGACTGGGGTGTGGCCCGCCAGCGCTACTGGGGTGCGCCGATCCCGGTCAAGTACGGCCCCGAGGGCCAGACCGTGCCGCTTACCGACGACGAGCTGCCGGTGGAGCTGCCGCTGGAGGTCACCGTGGACGCTTCCGGCTCGCCGCTGAAGAAGATGCCCGAGTTCTCTGAGCTGGGCGACGGCTGGGTGCGCGAGACCGACACCTTCGACACCTTCATGGAGTCCTCCTGGTACTACGCACGCTTCTGCTGCGCCGACAACCCGGAGGCCATGCTCGACGGACGCGCCGACTACTGGCTGCCGGTGGATCTGTACATCGGCGGCATCGAGCACGCCATCCTGCACCTGCTCTACGCACGCTTCTTCCACAAGCTGATGCGCGACTTCGGCCTGGTGGAGTCCGACGAGCCCTTCCAGCGCCTGTTGACCCAGGGCATGGTGATCGCCGAGACCTTCTATCGGCCCACCGAGAACGGCGGCAAGGATTGGTTCAATCCCGCCGACGTGGTGGTCAAGCGTGACGACAAGGGCCGGCCGCTGAGTGCGGTGCTCGAGAGCGATGGCCAGCCGGTGGAGATGGGCGGCATCGAGAAGATGTCCAAGTCCAAGAACAACGGCGTCGACCCCCAGGCGATGATCGATCGCTTCGGCGCCGACACCGTGCGCCTGTTCATGATGTTCGCCGCCCCGCCCGAGCAGTCCCTGGAATGGTCGGACTCCGGCGTCGAAGGCGCCCATCGCTTCCTCAAGCGCCTGTGGCGCCTGGTGTTTGAACATATTGAGGCCGACCACCGGGCTGACGGCGAACCCGGCGAACTAGACGTCAGCGCCCTGGGCGACGCCCAGCGCGAGCTGCGCCGCAAGACCCACGAGACCATCGCCAAGGCCAGCGACGACATCGGCCGGCGCACCACCTTCAATACCGCCATCGCCGCGGTGATGGAGCTGACCAACGCCCTGGGCCGCTTCCAAGGCGAGCGCGACAAGCCCGACGCGCCGGATCTGGCGGTGGCCCGCGAGGCGGTGGAGGCCTGCGTGCTGTTGCTCGCCCCCATTACCCCCCACGCCTGCCACGCCCTATGGGCCGCGCTCGGCCATAAGGAAGCGGTGATCGATGCCCCTTGGCCAACCGTCGACGACGCGGCCCTCAAGCGTGACAGCATCGAGCTGGTGGTCCAGGTCAACGGCAAGCTGCGGGCCCGCATCGAGGTCGAGGCGTACGCCGACAAGGCCACCATCGAGGCCCAGGCGCTGGCCGCGGAGAACGTCCAGCGTCACCTCGAGGGCAAGAGCGTGCGCAAGGTGATCGTCGTACCCGGCAAGCTGGTCAACGTGGTGGTGGGGTGATGCAGCGCCGCACCCTGCTTCGGCTCGGCCTGGCCGCCGGCGCCACCCTGGCGCTGACCGGCTGCGGCTTTCGCCTGCGCGGCCTGGACGGCGCTGAGATAGCCCTCGAGGAGATGGCCCTGGCGGGTCCCGACAGCGAGCTCGCCCGGCTGGTGGCCGAACACCTCGAGCGTAGCGGCACTCGGGTCCATGCCGATGCCCCGCGTGTGCTCAACCTGGGCCCACCTCGCCTGTACGAGCGCAACCTGGGCGTCATGGATGCCGGCAACCAAGAACTAGAGCTGACCCTGGATGCGCCCTTCTCGGTTCAGCGGCGCGAGGATGGTGCCTACCTGCTCGACCAGCAACGCCTCGAGGTCAGCGAACGGATCAGCGTCAGCGATGACGACCTGCTGGCTCAGGACGACCTGCGCGAGGCGGTGACCGAACGGCTGCGGCGCGAGGCGGTCCGCCAGCTCATGGACCGCCTGCGGGCACTGGATGCGACGTGATGGCGCTGGATTGAAGAGGACGCTCACGTGAAGGTCTTTGCCGACAAGCTTTCCGAGTCCCTGGCCAAGAAACTGCCGCCGGTGGTGATCGTAGCCGGCGACGAGCCCCTGCAGCACACGGAAGCCTGCGATGCCGTGCGCACCGCCGCCAAGGAAGCCGGGATCGAGGAGCGCGAGGTGCTGCATGTGGAGGCCAACTTTGCCTGGGGACGGCTCACCGAGGCCGCCGCCAGCCTGTCGCTGTTCGCCTCCCGCAAGCTCATCGAGCTGCGCCTGGGCAGCGGCAAGCCCGGTCAGGAAGGGGCCAAGGCCCTGCGGGAATATGCCGAACAGATGGCCGGCAGCGACAACATGCTGCTGCTCTCCATGGGCAAGCTCGACTTCCGCGAACAGAAGAGTGCCTGGTTCAAGGCCCTGGACAAGGTCGGCCTGTTCGTCCCGGTCTGGCCGGTGGACGTCTCGCGGCTGCACTTCTGGCTGCGCGACCGGGCCGGCCACCACGGCCTGACCCTGGATCTGGATGCCGCCCGGCTGCTTGGCGAGCGCACCGAAGGCAACCTGCTGGCCGCCGACCAGGAATTGCAGAAGCTTGCCCTGCTCTGCTCCCCCGGGGCACGCATCTCGCCCCAGCAGGTCGCCGGGGATGTCGAGGACAGCGCCCGGTACGACGTCTTCACCCTGATGGATGCTTGCCTGAAGGGCGAGCGCGGGCGCGTCTCACGGATCATGGCCGGGCTTCGCGGCGAGGGCGTGGAAGGCCCCATCGTGCTCTGGGCCCTGACCCGGGAGCTACGCACCCTGCTCTCGCTCCACCAGCACCTCGACCAGGGACAGAGCCTCGAGCATGCCTGCAAGGCCCAGAAGCCGCCGATCTTCGACAAGCGCCGTCCGGCCTACCAGCAGGCCCTGCAGCGGCTGCCCCTGAAACGGCTGCACAAGCTGTTGCTGTTCGCCCAGCGCCTGGACCTCGCCATCAAGGGTGCCAGCCCCCTCCCGCTGTGGGATGGCCTGCACGACCTGGCCCTGACCCTGGCCGGCGGTCGCGGCCTGCTCGCGGAACTGCCCTCCTCGTATCGATAGCCCTTGCCCCTTGCCCCTTGGCGCTGGGCGCTGGGCGCTGGGCGCTGGGCGCTGGGCGATTCAACAGCATGAAATCCATCGTCATTTCATCCTATACTGGTCGGGCATCGCAATGCCGTCGGCCTCGGCCGGCATGCTCACGTCACCGACGGTGCCTGGAGCCGGAAGCCCATCCAACGAAGAAGGAACACCACGATGATCAACATCCTCCGCCGTACCGTCAGCCTGCTGCTGATCGCGACTCTGCTGCTCGGCAGCCTCCCGGTGGCCGCCGCGCCGGGCACCGGCCTGGTGGGAACGGAAGACGCGCTGGCCGCCAACCAGACCAGCACCGACCGCCAGCAGATCCGCGAGATCCTGGCCCGGGACGATGTCCAGCAGCAGCTGCTCGCCCAGGGCGTCGACCCGAGAGACGTAAAGGCCCGGGTCGCCGCGCTCTCCGACGACGAGGCCCGTCAGATGGCCGCGCAGCTCGAGGACTTGCCGGCTGGGGCCAGCGTGGTCGGCGCCCTCTTCGCGGTCTTCGTCATCCTGCTGGTGACCGATATCCTCGGCCTGACCGACGTCTATCCCTTCACGCGCTGATCGGGGAGCTACCGGATGTTAGGTCGCTACCGGCATCGTGCGAACGCCCGCCTCGCGGGCGTTCTCGCGTTGTGCCTTTATCTGCTGGCCCTGAGCGGCTGTGTCACGACGCCTCGGCTGGACCCCGTCACCGAACAGGCCCTGCCTGCAACGGCGCTACTCGACACGGTGCCCTTCCACGGGCAGCGCGACTATCAGTGTGGACCGGCCTCGTTGGCCATGGTGCTGAACGCCAGTGAGGTGCCCGTGACCGTCGATGCCCTGATCCCCCAGGTCTTCCTGCCCGGCCGGGACGGCAGCGTGCAACCGGAGATGCTTGCCACCGTCAGGCGCCAGGGGCGCGTTCCCTACCGACTCGAGGGCCGCCTGGATGCCCTGCTCACCGAGATCGCCGCAGGACATCCCGTGGTGGTCATGCAGAACCTTTCGCTGCCGGCCTGGCCGGTCTGGCACTACGCCGTGGCCATCGGCTATGACCTGCCGAGCGAGACCCTGGTGCTGCACAGCGGCCTGACACCCGAGCAGCGCACCGGCTTTGCCCGCTTCGACGCCACCTGGGCCCGCAGCGACCGCTGGGCCTTCGTGGCCCTGGCACCGGGTGAACTGCCGGCAGGAAGCCGCCCCGAACCGGCCATACGCGCCATCGCCGCCTTCGAGCGCGTTCAGGGAGCCGACACCGCGCTGCCTGCCTGGCAGGCCCTGGTCGAGCGCCACCCCCGGGCGGCCATGGCCTGGTTCGCCCTGGGCAATGCGCGTCATGCTACGAGCGATACCGCCGAGGCCCGCGATGCCTTCCGCGAGGCCGTAACGGTCGACCCCGACCTGGCCGTTGCCTGGCTCAACCTGGGCCTGTTGCTGAAGGATCAGGGGGCGTTCGACGCCTCACGAGAGGCCCTTGCCCAGGCCGCCTCGCGTCCCGGTCGATGGCAGGCACGCGCCCGCGAAGCCCTGGCGGAAGTACCGTAAGGACAGAGGCAAGGGTCGAGGAGCAAGGAGCAAGGAGCAAGGAGCAAGGAGAAAGGAGAAAGGAGAAAGGAGAAAGAAGAAAGGAGCAATAGGATAGGGCCCCAAGGAGAAGCTGGGTCGCAACGGCGCAGGGAAGCATCGCGCTCGTATCGCTAGCGAGGATCAGACTGTCATGGCCTACGATATCGTGCTCAAACGGGTCTATGCCGAGCCGCTACCCGAGGATGGCGCCCGGGTCCTGGTGGACCGCCTCTGGCCGAGGGGAAAACCGCAAGAGAGCCTGGCGCTCACCGACTGGTACCGGGAGGCGTCACCCTCGCCGACCTTACGCCGACAGTACCACCAGGGTGAGATCTCGAGCGGCGTGTACGCCGTGCGCTATCGCGGCGAGCTGCGCGATGCCCCCCAGCGCCTGATCCCGCTGATGCGCCATGCCCGACGGGGACGCCTCACCCTGCTGACGGCCGCCCGTCATATCGAGGACTCCCACCTGCCGCTGCTGCGCGACGCCCTGCTCAAGGCTCTGCGCGACGAGGATGCCGCGGACCGGGAGCCGGCCTCGCCACCCTGCTACGGCCACCTGCCACTCGCCAGACCCCGTCGATAGCCAGGAGCGGGCAAGCCCCCGAGCCCGCTTTTGCGTCTTGGCCCTTTGCCTTCAGCTCACCGCCGGTGCCGGGACCGGCGTCATGGCCAAGGGTGACCTCTCGATGATCGCCATCCGCATGAACACCTCGCCGCAGTCACTGCTTGCCAGTGCACGAAACCCCATACGCTGGTAGAGGCGCAGGGTGTCCACACGATCATGACGGCCCCACAGCGTCAGGTATTCGAATCCACGGTGGCGTGCCACCTCGGCGACCCCCGCCAGGACCTGGCGACATAGGCCGCAGCCGCGTACCTCCGGCGCTAGGAGCAACAGCGTAATGAAGGCGCTGTCGAGTGTCAGGTCATGGATGTAGAAGGCGCAGAATCCGCACAGGCGCCCCTCCACCTCCAGCAGGACGAACTCATCTCTCGCCAAGATGCGGTCAAGATAGGCCTCGAGATTGATCCCCTGTATCAGCGTCCCCTGCTGTCGGGCCTGTTCCTCACGGACCAGGTCGCGCACCAGCCGGCCGCGCCTGGCCAACTCGGCGCGACTCGCATGCCAGACACCTACCTGTGGCTGTGACATCGTTCACCCCTCCTGGCAGAGGCGCTGAATGCGCTATCTGCCCACCGTAAACTGGAAGCCTGAACGAGGCAGTACCGCCTGCTCCCGTCACCTTCGTCGCATGCCCGAATGGAATTAACCGAAACGACCAATTGACATACAAATTGTTACATTCAGGGGTAGTCTCTGCCACGTGATTTTTCTCATCCTTGATGAGGAAAAAATGACCGCTGTCGCGATGGAGAAGAGCCTGGTTTCACGGCAGGCCAAACCAGGCCCGTGCCGTGGATAAAGAAGGCGACAAGGAAACCCGGTATCGAGGAATCTTCGAGCAGTCGGCGGGAAGGGCCATTACCGGGTCGAGCGGCGCCCCTCGACCTTCACGTCACGCAGGGCGACACCATGCTTCCAGGCCTCACGGACAACCGCAGCGCGGCTTTCCTCGACGGCGAGGCGATGGATCACCACACGGCGCGGCAGAAAACACAGCTCGGCGCCTCCCCAGCCCACCAGGAAGGCAGGCAATCCCCACCACCACTGCCAGGCCCCCACGACCAGGTAGGCCAGAAGGATCAGCACAGGCGCGAGAATCAGCCCCCACCAGGCCTGATGGAGGCCCATGAACCGGTTGGCTCGCAACATTTCACGACGCAGCACCCGAGGTGACTTGGCGACAGGAGGACCAGAGGGGGCCATGTCGTTCATCGAGGCATCACATTTCTGTTGTAGGAATGAGGGTGGCAATTGCAATGTCAGGATTCTACAGAAGCAGGAGGTCGCAAATCCAGCCAGGATATTGGCCTCCCTATGCGGCTCGCCCTTTCGTCATTCGGAATAAGCAGCCAACCACGGCAATGCCTAAGAATAATAAATAATTTCCTTATTATAAAAACGAATAACAAAAAGCCTACCTCCTTCCGCACCCCAAGGAGCAATCAAATAATACCGGAAACAGGAGGAATATCAGAAAGGATGAAAGAAATCTCAGCCAAATGGCGATATATTCGTCAGCAGAATTTTCACTCTCCTGCGTAATATCCTTTACAATCACCCGAACATGCGGCAGCGCACAAACTGTTACACTGAGAAATGCCATTGCCTCAGTAGCAGATAGCCCATCCCGACAGGCAATGGTGACGACAAGGAGGGAACGTACCATGCGCAAGAAACCGTTAGCATTGATCGCCACACTCGGCATGCTGGCATCACCCCTGGCCATGGCCCAGGACCCCGCCGCCACCGGTACGGGAAGCGCCACCACCACCGGTGCCGCCTCGACCGGGGTCGGCAGCGGTACGGCGGCAGGTGCCGCGGCGGCCGGCATGTCCACTGCCGCGATCACCGGTACGGTGATCGCGACCGCCCTCACGCTCGGCGTGGCAGTCGGGGTCATGTCCGGCGACAGCGACTCGTCGGGCGCCTCGGGCACCTCGGGCACGACCGTTCCGGTCGGGCCTGGTGGCGGCGGTCCAACCGGCCCGACGGGTACGACCGGCACCACAGGCACGCGCTGATGCCCGGCGGCCTTGGTGTCCATCGAGGCCACCTCTGCGTGGCCTTGTTATTGCTTCCGCTATCGGCCTGCTCATCGCTGGCAGGTCAGACCCTCGAGGACGCCTGGGGCGGATCCCTCGAGGTGCATCGCGAACAGGCCCGCAAACTGCCCTATGCTTCGCTGCTGGTGAACGCCTATGGCAACCGGTCGCTGCTGGTGCTCGCCTACCAAGCGGGGGAGCCGGGCGATGCCACCACCCTGTGGCAAGCCCGGGATCAGGGCACGCTGACCCTGACGGACGGGCGGCTGTTCAGTACGGCGGGCTTCGGCCGCGACTTGCTGTCCCTGAGCCGCACCGCTCCCGCCGCGGGCGGGCGCTATCGCGTCAGCAGTCACTGGCAGGAGGCCGACGGCGCCGACCATCGGGCCCAGGGCCTGGCCACCTGGCAATGCCACACGCCCGAGTCGGTGTCACTGCCGCTGACCACGCTGGCACTCGAGCGCTGCGAGGAGACCGTCGACTGGCAGGGGGCCGGCACTAGTCACAACATCCTGTGGCGCGACCCCGAGACCCAGCGTCTCTGGGCCGGTACGGAGACGCCCTGGCCGGGGGCCGCGCCGGTCGAATGGCAGGTCGCCCGCCCCTGGTGGTAAGTGAGCAAGGAGGCAGCATGCACGACACTCTCTCAGGCCAAGCGCGCACACCGCGCTTTTGGCCGGCCACCCTGCTCATCCTGGCGCTGAGCCTGCCGCTGGCCCTTCCCGCATTCGGCCAGGCCGAAGCCCCCACCCTGCGAGATGCCTGGCTGCAGCAGGAGACTCAGCCGCCGGCCGGCTACGCCTTCATGCGCCATCGTGACGATGTCGTGGCGCAGACACGCCAGGGACGCGAGTTGGAAGCCGAGCTGGCCATCGTCGCCCAGCAGGCGGCCATGCAAGGCAACCTGGCCTGGGCGCATGCCTTGGGGGCCTGGCGACAAGGTGTCGCGGCTTACCACCAGCAGCCCGACCAGGCCCGCACCCCGGGACGCGCCGATATCACCGCCCTGGTGGCCAACCCCCGTCACGATCCGCCCCTGACCTCGCTGGCCAGCTATGGCGCCTGCCAGCCACCGAGCTGGGTCGAGGTCTGGCATGCCGGGGGCGTCTCCCGGGTTGCCTATCGGCCGGAACTGACCGTGTCACAGGCCTTGCGCGAGGCCTCCGACGGCGAGGCCAGCCGCCATAGCGACACCGCCTGGCGAATCACCCCGCTAGGCCAGGTCGACGAGGTCGGCATCGCCGCCTGGAACCACCAGGAAGTGGAGATCACGCCGGGCAGCCGCCTCGTCCAGCGGCTGCCGCTTCCGCTCGACGGATTCGCGCAGGATGCCTCGGCCCTCGGCGCCGCCTGGATCGACACCACTTTGCCTCACTACCTGGCGACACGCCTGCCCGGCGATCGCTGCACCCTGTATTCCGCCACCCTGCCGACCAGCGACCGGTAATACCGATGCCCAAGCGCCGCACCACGATCGATAGCCTCCCCCTCTTGCCGCCCCGGCTCGGCAGGCGGACACTGCTGGGCGCCCTGCTGGCCGCCGGCCCCGTCGCTCCCGCCCTGACCGGCGCGGCCTGGGGGCAGGCAGGCGACATTCACCTGGGCACCGCCCAGAGCGACTTCGGCGGCGTGGGGCTGATGCAGACCCCTACCGCCCGCATGGCGCCGACGGGCGAGCTGACCTTCTCCGTTAGTCGCACCGAGCCTTATCGACGTTACAACCTCAGCCTGCAGCCCACCGACTGGTTCGAGTTCACCTTCCGCTACGTGGAGGTCGAGGATCGTCTCTTCGGAGAACGCATCGCCGGCGACCGGGACTACCTCGACAAGGGCTTTGACGCCAAGTTTCGCCTGAAGCAGGAGAACCGCTACTGGCCCGAGCTGGCCCTCGGCCTGCGCGATGCCGGTGGCACCTCGCTGTTCGGCGCCGAATATCTGGTGGCCAGCAAGCGCTGGCACGATATCGACGTCAGCCTGGGCCTCGGCTGGGGCTACCTGGGCGAGCGCGGCGATCTCGCCTCGCCGCTGGGCTGGCTCGACGAGCGCTTCGACGACCGCCCCGAGCAGGCCGGTGGCGAGCAGGGCGGCGAGTTCGCCCTGGACCAGCTGTTCCGCGGCCCGGCGGCCTTCTTCGGCGGGGTGGAGTACCAGACCCCGTGGCGGCCCCTGACCCTGCAGCTGGAATACGAGGGTAACGACTACGAGGACGAGCCGGCCGGTTCCCCCGTCGACAGCGACTCGCCCTTTAACCTCGGCGCCCGCTATCAAGTCTCCGACAACCTGGCGCTGCGCCTGGGCTGGCAGCGTGGCAACACCGCCATGGCCGGCATCGCCTTGCGCGCCAACCTCGCCGGCCTGAGCCAGGTCAAGCGCGACGCCCCGCCGGTAGCGCTGGCCCCCGAGGGCACCCCGCCACGCGGCGACTGGCAGGCCGCCAGCCAGGCATTGCAGGAAAACGCCGGCCTTCGCGCCCTGCGCATCGTCGACCAAGGGGATGAGCTGGTCGTGGAAGCGGAAGCCACCCGCTTTCGTTCCCTGGCCAAGACCGCCGGGCGCGCCAATCGCATCCTGCACCACCACGCCGGTGAGGACGTCGAACGCTTCCGCTATCGCTGGTATTCCCAGGGACTGTTCCTGCGCGACGACGTGCACCCCCGGAAGAGCTTCGTGGCCGCCGCTACCTCCCGCGAGGCCGAGGCAGACTACCGCTACAGCCTCTATTCCCAGGCGGCCAGCGGCCCCGCCCGGGATGGCGAGGTGCGGGTGGACAATCCGGCGAAGCGCTGGGCGTACGGCATCTCGCCAGCCCTGAACCAGAACCTGGGCGGGCCAGATGGCTATCTCTACCAGCTGCAGCTGCGAGCCCATGGAGAACTCTACACCGACGCCAACGGCTGGTTCTCGGGCACGCTGGGCTGGACCCTGTTCGACAACCTTGATCAGTTTGACTTCATTGCTGACTCCGATCTGCCGCGGGTGCGCACCTTCCTCGGCAACTACCTGGCCGAGGGCGAGCTCGGGTTGACCAACCTCCAGTACACCCGCACCGCCCGCCTCGACGACAACTGGTTCGCCATGGGCTACGGTGGCCTGCTCGAGATGATGTATGCCGGCGTGGGGGGCGAGCTGCTCTACCGTCCCTTCAATAGCGACTGGGCCGTGGGGGCCGACCTCAACTATGTAAAGCAGCGTGACTTCGACCAGCGGTTCGGCCTGCGCGACTACACCACCTGGACGGGCCACCTGAGCACCTATGTCGAGACCGGCATCGAGGATGTGCTGGCCAAGGTCAGCGTCGGTCGCTATCTGGCCAAGGATGTCGGCGTCACCTTCGATCTGTCACGGGAATTCGACTCCGGCGCCATCATGGGCGCCTGGGCCACCTTCACCGATGCCGGCGACGACTTTGGCGAAGGCAGCTTCGACAAGGGCATCTACGTGTCGCTGCCGCTGGATGCCTTCTTTACCACCTCCACCCGCAGCCACATGGGGCTCGCCTGGGCCCCCCTGACCCGCGACGGCGGCGCACGCCTCGACCGTCGCTACCGGCTGTACGACATCACCCAGGACCGCGACCTGCACCGCCTGTGGGACCAGAGCGATCAGGCCTGGGAATAGCCGGCCCCTGGACGAGTGTCCCTCCACACGCAACGGGCCCGCCATTCGGCGGGCCCGTTGCGTGTGGTCAACCGTGACCTGGTGCGGTGTGACTCAGCCGCCGCTCAGGCCGTCTCTTCCTGGGCGATCTTCAGCGAGTTGCCACGCCCCACGGCGTAGTAGAGCAGCCCTGCCCGCTTCACCGCCTGGGGGTCGAAGAGGTTGCGGCCATCGACGATCACCGGCATGGCGAGATTGGCCTTCAGCCACTCGAAGTCCACGGTGCGAAACTCCTTCCACTCGGTACAGATCACCAGCGCATCGGCGCCCTTCACCGCCTGGATGCGGTCGGCCACCAGCATCAGGTCGTCGCGCTCGCCATACAGGCGACGGCACTCCTTCATGGCCTGGGGATCGAAGGCCTGGACCCGGCCGCCGGCATTCCACACCGCCTCCATCAGCGTGCGGCTGGGCGCATCGCGCATGTCATCGGTATTGGGCTTGAACGACAGTCCCCACAGGGCGATGGTCTTGCCGGCCAGGTCACCATCGAAGGCCTGGGAAAGCTTGGTGAACAGGTTTTGCTTCTGCCGGCGGTTGACCGCCTCCACGGCATTGAGCAGCTCGGCCTGGTAGTCGACCTGTGCCGCCGAGCGCGCCAGCGCCTGCACGTCCTTGGGGAAGCAGGAGCCGCCGTAACCGCAGCCGGGATAGATGAACTGGTAGCCGATGCGCGGGTCGCTGCCGATCCCGTGGCGCACCTGCTCCACGTCGGCGCCGAGGCGCTCGGCCAGGTTGGCGATCTCGTTCATGAAGCTGATCTTGGTGGCCAGCATGGCGTTGGCGGCGTACTTGGTCAGCTCGGCGGCGCGCACATCCATGAACATCATCTTTTCGTGCTGACGGTTGTAAGGCGCATAGCACTCGCGCATCAGTTCCTTGACGCGCTCCGAGTCGGTCCCCACCACGATCCGCGAGCCATAGGTGAAGTCCTCGATGGCCGCCCCCTCCTTGAGGAACTCGGGGTTGGAGCAGACATCGAAGGCCAGCGTCGCGTCGCGGTTGGCCAGCGTCTCGGCGACACGCTCGCGGACCCGGTCGGCGGTGCCCACCGGCACGGTGGACTTGTCGACGATCACCTTGTAATCGGTCATGTGCTCACCGATGGTCTCGGCCACTGCCAGCACATACTTGAGGTCGGCGCTGCCGTCCTCGTCCGGCGGGGTGCCCACGGCGATAAACTGCAGGGTCCCGAAGGCCACCGCCTCGGCCGGGTCGGTGGTGAAGCGCAGCCGCCCATTCGCCACGTTGTCCTTGACCATGCCCTCGAGGCCCGGCTCGTAGATGGGCACCTCGCCGTCATGCAGACGCGCGATCTTGTCGGCATCCACATCCATGCACATCACGTCGTGACCGACATCGGCCAGACAGGTCCCAGTGACCAGCCCCACATACCCTGTGCCGAAAATCGTGATCTTCATCCCTTACTCCTGCCATCATCTGAAACCGGCGCCGGGGTGGGCGTCGGGCTGATTTTCACGGTTCGTTTTACTATCGTACAAAAAACACATTTTGTCACATTTATTAACGAGAAAGGCGTGTCTCTCCATAAACGCGCCTAGACGCCATAGTAGCCGCGATACCAGTCGACGAAGCGCCGCGCGCCCTCCTCGACCTTCACCTGCGGGCGATAGCCGGTGGCGGCGAACAGCGCTTCGGTGTCTGCCCAGGTGCGCGGCACATCCCCGGGCTGCATGGCCTGGTAGTCACAGATCGCCTCTCGGCCGGTGGCCGCCTCCACCGCACGAATGAAGTCCATCAGGCCCACCGGGCTACCATGGCCGATGTTGTAGAGCGCATAGGGCGCGCTGCTGGTGTCCGGCCCGCCATGCGACGCCCGCCAGGCCGGATCACTGCCGGGGATCACCTCGAGGATACGCACGACTCCCTCGACGATGTCATCGATGTAGGTAAAGTCACGCGACATGTCGCCATGGTTGAACACCTGCAGGGGCTGGCCCGCGAGGATCGCCCGGGTGAACTTGAACATCGCCATGTCCGGCCGGCCCCAGGGCCCATAGACGGTGAAGAAGCGCAGCCCCGTGGTGGGAATACCGTAGAGGTGCGAGTAAGTATGCGCCATCAGCTCATTGGCCTTCTTGGTAGCGGCATACAGGCTGACGGGGTGGTCGACATTGTCGGCGGTGGCGAAAGGCACCTTGTCGTTCATGCCGTAGACCGAGCTGGACGAGGCGTAGACGAGATGCTCCACGCCGTGGCGTCGGCAGCCCTCCAGCACGTTCAGGTGGCCCACCAGGTTGCTGTCCACATACACATGCGGATTCTCCAGCGAGTAGCGCACCCCGGCCTGGGCGGCCAGGTGGATCACGCGATCGAAGCGGTGCTCGGCGAATAATGCTGCCATGCCGTCGCGGTCGGCCAGATCGAGCCTGACAAAGCGGATATCCTCGCAGTCCGCCAGATCCTCCAGACGCGCCTGCTTCAGCGCGACATCGTAGTAGTCATTGAGGTTGTCAAGGCCCAGGATCTGGTGACCCTGTCCCGACAGTCGTCGGGCCACGGCATGGCCGATGAAGCCGGCCAGGCCGGTGATCAAGAGTTTCATGGGGAAATCCTTATGTTCCTTGAGGTTCCTTGCCCCTGGTCCTTGACCGTGAGCGTCGTCTCAGCACATCGAGTCGAGCCCTCAACAATACCCAGCATGCCACACTCAATCCCAAGTAACCGCTGAGGCCTCTCACATCGCGCAGCATGGATTGCGTCACCCCGAAGTCGACGAACGCCACCGATATCATCAGTCCGGAAAGTGCCAGGGTTCGCCCTTGGGCATCCCGGCAGCGCCGCAGGTAACCGGCGAACAGCCAGGCCGGCACGCCATAGAGGGCCAGCAGGGTCGCGACCCCCACCAGGCCACGCCGCGCCGCGGTATCGATGATATCGCTATGCAACTGATCATACTCGCTGACGCCGGGGTTCAGCCGACCCTGGGCCACCAGGTCATCTCGCGCCGCCTCCAGGCGGCCCTCGCCCCAGCCGAGCAGCGGTTTTTCGATGAACAGCCAAGCCCCGGCCTGCCACATCTCCAGGCGCAGGCCCACCGAACTGCCGGTATCCCCCTCGAGGAAATAGTCCTCGACATCGTCCACCGCCTTGGCCACCCGATCGCTCACGCCATAGCCGGTGATCGCCGTCATCGCCACCAGCCCGGCCAGCAGCAGCACCGAGAGGCCCGCGACGATCCTGATCTGACGCCGGGGAAACACCACCCGAAAGGCCCGATAGCCCAGCCAGGCCAGCAGCGGCACGGCCACCCAGCCACCGCGAGTGCCGGAGAGCAATGAGGCGGCCAACCCTGCCACGGCCGCCAGCCCGAGCGCCAACGTCAACCATGGCGAGGACCGCGGCGGCGGGCGCGACAGCCGACCCAGCATGGCCGCCAGCGCCAGGAAACCGACCAGCAGCGAGAGATTGCCGAAGGGGATGGCATTCATGCCGTTATCGGCGCGGTAGGCGCCCAGCACGAAACGCTCATAGAGGGCGATGAGCCCGACGCCGATCCCTGCGACCACCAGGCCCAGCCACCAGCCCATCCGCGAGGGCGGCTTCAGACGCAACCACACCAGCAGTCCGGCCGCCAGCAGCGGCCACAGCGGCAAAAGCACGCCGCGGTAGCCCTCGCCCACCGGCCAGACGCCGGTACGCGACACATCCCACAACCACAAGCCCGCATACCCCAGCAGCACCAGCAGCCACAGGCCATCCTCGCGATCGAGGGCAGCCAGCGCCTCTCGACCGACCGATAGCGTGCCGGCCAGCGCGACCCCCGCCGCGGCCAGGGGCACGAGGGCATACCCCCAGGGCGCCAGCAGCAGCGACGCGACAAAGGCGAACAGCAGCACCGTGTTGCTGGCGTTCCAGGGAACTCGTCGTTCCCGCGCTCCCTGCCGCACTACCGACTGCTGCATCGTCACCGCCCCGAGATTCGAATGGGGCTATCTTGCCATACTTACGGCGTAGAGCCAGCGCCCAGCGCCCAGCGCCCAGCGCCCAGCGCCCAGCGCCCAGCGCCCAGCGCCCAGCGCCCAGCGCCCAGCCAGTATGGCAAGGGTGCCAGGGACCAGAAGCAAGCGTCTCTTCCCGCTTTCAGGCGTCGGTCTGTAGCCGCTCGGCGAGCAGCGCCTGGGCCTCCTCGATCAGCGTCTGCAAATGCTCGGGGCCGCGGAAGCTCTCGGCGTAGACCTTGTAGAGCGGTTCGGTACCGCTGGGCCGAGCGGCGAACCAGCCATTGTCGGTTTCCACCTTTACCCCGCCGATGAGCGCCTGGTTGCCTGGGGCCTTGACCCTTACCTGCGTCACCGGGTCACCGGCCAGGGTAGCGATCGCCAGGCGCTCGGGCGTCAGCGTCTTGAAGGCCTGCTGCTGCTCGCGGCGGCAGGGGGTATCCACGCGTCGGTAATGGGGTTCGCCATGGCGCACGGTGAGCTCGCGATAATAGTCGCTCGGGGACCGACCGGTCACCGCCATGAGCTCGGCGGCCAGCAGGCAGAGCAGGATGCCGTCCTTGTCGGTGGACCAGGGCCGGCCATTAAAGGTCACAAAGCTCGCCCCGGCACTCTCCTCGCCACCGAAGGCCAGCCACCCCTGGTGCAGGCCTTCCACGAACCACTTGAAGCCCACCGGTACCTCATAGAGCCTACGCTCCCGGGCCGCCACCACCCGGTCGATGAGCGAGGAGGAGACCAGCGTCTTGCCGATCTTCATCGCCTGTGACCACTCGGGGCGATGGGTGATCAGGTAGTCGATGGCCACCGCCAGGTAGTGGTTAGGGTTCATCAGGCCTTCGGCATCGACGATGCCATGGCGGTCGGCATCCGGGTCGTTGCCGAAGGCCAGGTCGAAGCCGTCCCGCATGGCCAGCAGGTTGGCCATGGCCGCCGCACTGGAACAGTCCATGCGGATCTTGCCGTCATGGTCCGGCGGCATGAAGGCGAAGCGCTCGTCGATCGCCGGATTCACCACCTCGAGGTCCAGACCATAGCGCGCGATGATGGCCTGCCATATCGGCAGGGCCGTACCGCCCATGGGGTCGGCGGCCAGCTTCAGGCCAGACGCCGCGATGGCCTCCATGTCCAGCACCTCGCCCAGCGCCGCCACGTAGTCGCCGACGAAATCGTGGCGCCGTGCCTTGGCCAGAGCCTTCTCCAAGGGCACGCTGGCGATGGTCTCGACACCCGCGGCCAGGTAACGGTTGGCATGCAGCTCGATCTCGCCGGTCACCGTCCCTTCGGCCGGGCCACCATGGGGCGGGTTGTACTTGATGCCGCCATCCTCCGGCGGATTGTGTGACGGCGTGATGATCAGCCCGTCCGCCTGCGCCGCTCCCTCTCTCTCCCCGGCGTTGTGGTCAAGGATGGCCCGACTCACCAGCGGCGTGGCGGTCAGTTCCCCGTCGCGCTCGATATGGACCGCGACCCCGTTGGCGACCAGCACCTGCAGGGCACACTCCCAGGCCGGCCGGGACAGCGCATGGCTGTCGCGGCCGAGAAACAGCGGCCCGCGGATCCCCGTCTCGCGGCGCCAATCCACCACCGCCTGGGTGATGGCCAGGATATGCGCCCGATTGAACGACCCCTCCTGCGCGCGGCCGCGATGGCCGGAGGTGCCGAAGCTCACCGCCTGGCCCGGCTCGGCCGGGTCGGGCGACATGTCGTGAAATGCCTGGATGACCGCCTGCATAGCCTGCATGGATAGTGCCTCCCTGGCGTTGATGTTCAGGATCGTGGGAATGGGAGGATTCTAGCCTATTCAGGGCCGAGGGCCGAGCGCCCAGCGCCCAGCGCCCAGCGCCCAGCGCCCAGCGCCCAGCGCCCAGCGCCCAGCGCCCAGCGCCCAGCGCCCAGCGCCCAAGGATAACGGGACACCCAGGCGTGCCAACCAACCTTAGCGTCTATATTACAGCCGCAGATCGACATGTTGCTTCGGCAGCACGTACTTGAGGTCATAGAGCACATGCTCGGGCTTGCCCCAGCCACGAATGTCCTCGACCCTCAGGTCGCGAAATTCCCGGTGGGCCACGGCCAGGATGATGGCATCGTAGGCGCCGGGCTCGGGGAATTCGACCGGGCGAATGCCATAGACCCGTTCGGCCTCAACCTTGTTGACCTGCGGGTCATAGACATCCACCACCACGTTGTAGTCGGAAAGCTCACTGAGAATATCCACGACCCGGGTATTACGCAGATCCGTACAATTCTCCTTGAAGGCCAGGCCCATCACCAGTACCCGGGCGCTCTGCACCTGCAGGCGCCGCTTGACCATCTGCTTGACCAGCTGGTTGGCCACATAGGCCCCCATGCCGTCGTTGATACGCCGCCCGGAGAGAATCACCTCGGGGTGATAGCCCACCTGCTGAGCACGGTGGGTCAGGTAGTAAGGGTCCACACTGATACAGTGGCCCCCCACCAAGCCGGGACGAAACGGCAGGAAGTTCCACTTGCTGCCGGCCGCCTCCAACACTTCCTCGGTATCGAGGCCCAGCCGGTTGAAGATCACCGCCAGCTCGTTCATCAGGGCAATATTGAGGTCACGCTGGGCGTTCTCGATCACCTTGGCCGCTTCGGCGACCTGGATGGAACTGGCCTGATGCGTACCGGCGGTGATGATCCGTCGATAAAGCGCGTCCACGAACGCCGCCACCTCCGGGGTGGAGCCCGAGGTCACCTTGCGGATACAAGTGACCCGATGCTCCTTGTCGCCCGGGTTGATACGCTCGGGGCTGTAACCCGCGAAGAATTCCTGGTTGTAGGCCAGACCCGAGACCCGCTCGATCACCGGAATGCAGTACATCTCGGTCGCCCCGGGAAACACCGTCGACTCATAGATCACCACATCGCCCGGCCGCACGACGCGGCCCACGGTGTCACTGGCGGTGACCAAGGGAGTGAGATCCGGGCAGTGACTCGCATCGATAGGCGTCGGTACGGTGATGATATAGACGTTACAGTGGCGCAGCGCCTCGATGTCGCTCGAGAAGCTCAGCTGCGAAGCCTCGGCCAGCCGTGCCGTCTCCACTTCCTGGGTATGATCGACATGACGGCTCAGCTCATCCACCCGCCGGGTGTCGATGTCGAAGCCCAGGGTAGGCAACACCTTGCCGAACTCCACCGCCAACGGCAGCCCGACATAGCCCAGGCCGATCACCCCTAGACGCACCTTATCGATCGTCAGCATCGTTTCCCCCTTGCATCACTGGCTGGTGTTGCTGGCTGGTGTTGCCCGGCGCTTCAGGAAAGCACCTCGCCGCGCCCGGCCTTCAGGTCGTACAGACAATCGAGCGCCGCCTCCACGACGATGCGTTCATCAAACTCCCTCTCGATGCGAGCCCGTGCGGCCCTCCCCATGGCCTGCAGCTTCGCCTGGGGCATGGCGAGGCATCGCTCCATGCTCTGCACCAGCGAGCCAGCGCTTCTCACCTGGCACAGCCAGCCGGTCTGGTGGTTCACGACCGCCTGGTGACAGCCCGGCACATCGGAGACGATGGCCGGCCGCCCCATGGCCGCAGCTTCCAGCACCGTGCGAGGCATGCCTTCCCGATAGGAGGGCAGCACCAGCACATGCGCCTGCTGGATAAAGGGCCGCACGTCATCCTGCTCACCCAGTACCTCGACCACGCCCTCGTCCCGCCACTGGCGGATTTCCTCTTCAGGGATGGCCGTGCAATTGCTGGCCCCGTGGGGGCCGATCAGCAGGAAGCGGCTCTTTGGGTGGGCGGCACGCACCTGTCTCGCCGCCTGTACGTACTCACGCACGCCCTTGTCGCCGAGCAGGCGGGCGATCATTACGAAGGTGAAGGGACCAGTGGCCGGCAGCGGCGAGAAGGCAAAGCGCTTGACATCCATGCCCGAGCCCGGCAGCACCGCGGTGGGGGTATCGCACAGCAGTCCGTGGCTCAGGAAGAGGTCATGGTCTTCCTGATTCTGAAAGAACACGCAGCGCGCCCCGCGATTGGCGATGCCATAAAGCGATTGAACCCGGCGAAACAGCCAGCTGTCGTGCAGGAAAGCGGTGCCCAGCCCGGAGACGTTATTAGCGTAGGGAATGCCCAGTACCCGGCAGGCCAGACCGGAATAGACGTTAGCCTTCACCGTGAAGTTGAACACGAAGGCCGGCTTGAGACGGCGCAGCGTGTAGGCCAGTGCCAGCAGGCTTCTTCCCTCACCCAGCAGTCGGGTGCCCCTGCCCTCCATGGGCAGCGTCACGTGCGCGATGCCAAGCTCCTCGACCAAGCGGCGGGAGTAGGCATCCTCGGGCGCCAGCGCCACCACCCGAAAGCCCGCATCGCGCAGTGCCACCAAGGTGCCGCGACGGAAGTTGTAGAGGTACCAGGAGGTATTGGAGACCAGCACCAGGGGACTTTCCAGGCAGCTCATGGCCGCACCCTCACTTCACAACAAGACCGATGGAAGCGGCGACTCAGCATCGAGGTGGGCGCCCCCACCGAAGGAGGCTGGGGAAAGGCGCGCCTAGCGAAACAGTCGCTGCGTGTTATGGAGCAGTTCGGCAAGCTGAACATCCGGTACCACGTCATAGGGCGGATAGAACTTGCCGTGCCGTGAATAGAGCCCGTAGACGAAGGTGAACCCCTCGGCATAGATCGACGACCGGGGCGGGGTGAGCAGAGCCTTGCCCATTTCTGCTCGATCCAGCGCCGCGATGTCCGCGATCGAAAGCGGCTGATCGTGCTTGCCGAGAGAGACCCAGGGTTCATTGGAATCCACCACCACCCACCCTCTTGAGGTCATGACCTCCGTCACGGCGTGAGACCTGACCTGTGGCGTCAATAAGGATTTCAGGGCCGACCCGGTCTTTGCCGTCGAGTAGATGGCGACATGACGTGTCTCGAAGCCGTATCGGCGCAGCGCCTTTTCCATGAAGCGACTGCGATCGAAGCAAAGGCCCTTTCCCCGCTCGAGAAGGTCAGCGGGCTCGCGCGACATGCCGTGGGGAATGCCCGCATCGACCGGCACCACCTCCAGCACCCCGCGCTGGACGGTCCGGATAAACGCGATTTCCTCTGTAAAGCGCAGCGCGTCAACGGATATCGCCTCGGGAAACCGACGCTCAAGAGCCGGTCCCAGCGCCTGCTCGATGGCTCTCCGGTCGTCCGCCGTGACCGTGTTATCCACCTGCGTCACCCAGAGGTAGGTGCTGAGAAGACCGGCGCATACGGCCATCAACACTGCCACGCCGCTCAAGGAAAGCCGTTTTTTCATGCCGCTCTCTAAAAGATCGGTGCGCGCCTACCCAGCGACGAACCACACCAGCCGATAAGGCAGCCAGCTCTCGGCATTGGCCGCGAACATCAGCCACACGAACAGCACGGTCGCGTAGTAGACCAGCACGCTGCAGACGATCACCGTCTGCCATCGAAGGTCGCCGGACAGCAGGTGCAGCCGCGCGAACACGAAGATCTGCAGGGGGATCAAGTACAGGGCGACGCGGTCGGTGGCGGTGGAAGACATCACCACCAGCGGGAGGCAGACGATGGCCAGTACCGACAGCCACCACCATAGCCGCCGCTCACTCGCCTCGAGTTTCAGATAACCCTGAAACACGAGAAACAAGATGGCCGGCACGGCATTCATCAGCACCCGAACCAACCCACCCTGGGACTGATAGTCCGCCTCGACGTAATTGGCCCAGAGTTCATCGGCGGCGTCGAACAAGAACAGGTAGCCCCCGATCAGCGTGGCCGTCCCCGCCCAGGCCATGGAGGTGAGTCGGCTCTGGCTGGCGGCCAAGCCCGCTATCGGCAGCAACAGCACCGCCGACTTGTGAAAGGCGGCGCCGATCAGCACCCAGGCCACGAAGACGCGAACCCGTCCCTCGCCGAGTGCCACCAGGCCCAGCAGAATGAACCCCAGGGCCACCGACTGGCGGGTGTATCCCATGGCCACCACGGTGATCAGGTAGGGCACCGCCACCAGCAGGGCCAGCCAGGGCAGCGGCTGCTGGCGCGCGAAGGCGATCACCCCGGCCATCACGATGGCACCACAGGCCAGATTCACCCAGTAGATGCTGCCGCCCAGCTGCGCCACCAACCAGTTGAGCAGGTAATAGCCCGGGTCTTCCGCCGTGATCACCTCGAACGGCGTCATGGCCGAGGCCCGCTCCAAGTAGGTCAGGTAGGAGCCCCAGTCGCCTCCCACCTCGAAGCGCAGGCCAATGGTCAGGGCAAACAGGCTGCCCACCAGCCACCACATCAAGGGGCGGGACGCAGGCGCCAGCCGATAGGGCGCCAGCACCCCCAGTGAGGGAATCAGGAAGAGAAGCCAGTAGGGCAGCATGGCAATCGACAAGAGGGTGTAGAGACAGCTCGGGGAGTGGCAGGTAAGAGTAGGCTTGTCCGAATGCTGGACGTGAACTCTCAGGGTAAACCGGGGCGCCAGCGGCGCTGCCAGGCGAGCAGCTGCAGCACCGCCCAGAGCTGCTGAGCATAATGGCCCTGGCCCCTCAGGTGGGCCTGCCACAGCGCCCGAACCTGGCAGGCATCGATCACGGGTAAGGCCTTGAGGCTGGCGGAGGACAAAAGGTCCTCGGCCCATGGCCGGAGCGGGCCTCGCAGCCAGGCATCCAGCGGCACGGCGAAGCCCATCTTGGGCCGCTCAATCAGTTCGCGGGGAAAATGACGGTAGAGCAGCTGACGCAGCACCCACTTGCCCTGCCCCTGGTGCAAACGCAGATCGGTAGGGAGTCGCCAGGCGGCATGAAAGACCTCGGGGTCGAGGAATGGCAGACGCACCTCCAAACTGGCGGCCATGCTGGCACGGTCGACCTTCACCAGCACGTCATCGACCAGGTAGTGAAGCGTGTCCATCAGCAACATCCACTCCACGCCCGTGAACTGCTCAAGGGCCGGGAACAGGGCGCCCGGCGGCCTGCCCGGCCCCTGCCCCACCAGCAGCGTCGCCGGCCGGCGGTTCATGGCGGCTACCCCGGCGAACAGCGCCTGCTCACTGGAGCTTTCCAGCACCGCCGCCAGCTTGTGCAGCTTCTCGCCAAAGGTGCGAACCTGCAGGCGAGCGGGCAGCACTCGCCCACCCCACTGCATCAGCCGGTCATAGGTCCGGGAAGGAACGGCCCTCAACGACGCCGCCAGGGCACGCCGGGCCGGCAGCCGAAGCCGCCTGATCCGGTGCCAGATCCGTGGCACCCACAGGTGGCGGTTGTAGCCACCGAACAGCTCATCACCGGCATCGCCCGACAGGGCCACGGTGACATGCTCGCGGATCAGCCTCGAGATCAGCACGGTGGGCAGCTGAGAGGAGTCGGCGAATGGCTCGTCATAGAGGTCGGGCAAACGGGGAACCAAGTCGAGGGCCATGCCCGAGGTCGCCGTCAGGGTCAGGTGCTCGGTCTCGAGGTGTCTGGCCACCGCCGCGGCATGCACGGATTCATCATAGCGAGCATCCTCGAAGCCCACCGCGAAGGTGCGCACCGGCCGATCGGCCTGCTGCTGCATCAGCGCCGCGATCAGCGAGCTGTCGATACCACCGGAGAGGAAGGCTCCCAAGGGCACGTCGGCGATCATGCGACGCCCGACCGATTGGCCCAGCGACCGGGCGACGGCCGACACGGCGGCCTCGGGGTCCGAAAGGGGCTCGGCCTGCCGCGCCTCGCGCGCCGCCGCCTCCGCCGACCAAAAGCTCCGCGGTGCCGGCAACGCCCCGGTCAGGACATCACCCGGCGTCACCTGCAGCCAACTCCCCGGCGGCAACTTGGCCACGCCCTGAAAGATGCTCGCCTGCCCGCCCACGTTGCCGAAGCGCAGGTAGTCCTCGAGCGACGCCGTAGCCAGGGTGCCTCGCCACTCGGGGTGCGCCATCAGGGCCTTGAGCTCTGAGCCGAACAGCAGCGGCCCGCTGCCTGTCACCCCCCCTGCACTGTTCTCGCTCGCATCTTGTGCAAAGCCCCTGCCTTGTGCAAAGCCCCTGCCTTGTGCAAAGCCATAGTAGAGCGGCTTTTCGCCGAAGCGATCCCGCGCCAGGATCAGGGTCCGGGTCTTGCGATCCCACAGCGCAATGGCGAACATCCCCACCGCCGTCTTTAGCGTCTCCTCTACTCCCCAAGCACTAAACGCAGCCAATAACACTTCCGTATCGGAGTGCCCCCACCATTGGAGATGACCACCCCTTGATCCTTGCACCTTGTTCCTGAGATTTTCGTAGTTATAGATCTCGCCGTTGAAGGCGATCACATAGCGCTGGCAAGGTGAAGGCATGGGCTGATGGCCGGCCGAAGAGAGATCCAGGATGGCGAGCCGCCGATGCCCCAATGCCACACCCTCCCCGTCCTCGACCCAGACCCCCACGTCATCGGGCCCTCGGTGTTGAAGGGCATCGGCCATGCTCATGACCTGGCCTTGCCGTTCAGCTGGCGTCAGTGCCTTGCCTGTCAAAAAACCTGTGCAGCCACACATGGTGCCTACCTGCCCATTAACGCGGAGACACGCGCCAGCGCCGGCCCCGCCAGGGTGCCCACCGCCGCCGCCACAGCAAAGTAGCCCGTCAACACCATGAAGCCTTCGGCGCCTGTATAAGGCCAGAGGGCCAGTAGGCCGATGAGCGGCATAACGAAGCAGAACAACCGGAACGCCGCACGCTGTCTGCCGGGCATACGCAGCAGGCCCTTGCTGTCCAGATAGCCCAGCAGGCGAAACACCACATAGGAGAGTGCCGCCGCCAGCCCGATACCGAGCCGCTGGCCATCCTCCACCACGAACATCACCGGGGCCATGAACCGCAGCCACGCCAGCCACAGGAAGGTGGCAGTCTTGAGCTCGCTATCCTGGAGGACATTGTGCAGGGCAAAGGTGAGGCACAGGGCCATATGGAACGACCACCAACCAGATACCGCGAGCAGGTCCAGCCACACCGTGACCAGCGCGAATACCGCCAAACGACTGCTACACCACGCCAGTACCCAGCCGTGTGCCATCGCCTGGGGCCCGCGCTGGCGCCCTCTCGGCTCCCTTCTGGCCGCATACAGGTCGTTGGCGAGATAGCCGATCTCGTACAGGCTGATGAACGCCAGGTAGGTAAGGCCTGCCATGGCCAGGGCCTGCGGCGGCGGCGCGGCGCCGACCGCCACGACGAGCACCACCGCGGCCAGCCATTCGAAGACCAAGTGAAAAGCCACGCTGCCTTCCCGAAGGCGAGTGTCCAGGAAGTAGCTGAACGGCAGGAGATAGCAAAGCCTCATGGCTGTATCTCGATAACGTTTGCCCCGACCCCATGCCAGCGCTTACGGTGAGCCGCGCGGTGGAGCACGATATACGCCACCGAGGCCCTCTCGACCAGGGCCCGATCCGAGGCATTGTCGGTCATCACACTGACCGGGTTTTCCAGGAGCGTCTCCCCATACTTTTCGACCAGTGCCTGAGGTTTGCGACCGGTCAGGTCCGTCGCATAGCTCCCGGTCAGGCGTCCGTCGCGCTGCTCGAGACGGCTGGCCACATACCGTGCCCCGGTCAGCGAGGCCAGGGCCGCCACCACCGGCTCCAGGCTGGCCGAGGCCAGCACGACGCGCCCTGTCGCGAACGGCGCCTCCAGCATCTCCCAGACGGGGATGATGCGCCGCTCGGCCAAAAGCCTTTTGGCATACTCCTGGGCGCTTTGCTCCAGGGCCTCGCTACGTTCTCCGGCCAGCAGACGCACGGCAAAGTGCTTCAGCAGCTGCTGTCCCGTCAGCTTCTCGGCAACGGCAACCCCCCACCACGGGAGGCGGCGAGGGGTAGCCACCGCATTCACCAACCAGGCACGTAGCGGCCGCGTGCCATCCCGGGCAAAGTGGTGGCGCACGAGCCCCAGCGTGGTGTCATCGAATACCAGGGTGCCGCACACATCCACCACATAGAGCTCAGGCTCGCCTCTCATGGCATCGCCTCGAGTTGCGCATAGAGCCGGCGATAGGCGTGCCGGGCCCTTTCCAGCCCCAGATGCTTTTGCGCCCTATGACGCAACCGCCCCCCTCCCTTGGCCAGTAGGCTGTCGAGATTGGCGGCCACGCGCTCGAAGGCGGCCGGGTCATGCAGATCGATCACCATGCCGGCATCCAGGATCCGGGTGAGCGCATCGATATCGCCCACGCCGGCATTGCTGATCGCCGGGATCCCTAGGGCAAACGCCTCGGCGAGCTTCGTCGGTGAGCATGCCATCTGGGAATAGGTGGCGCGTCGAAAACTCAACATGATGTCCGCAGTGCCGAGCACCCTGGGGACCTCGTCACGATGCGCCGACCTGACATGAATGCGATGGCGAAGGTCGGTGAGCGACGATGCGGCCAGGCGTGCCTCATGCCGATCCGACCAATCCTGGGTGATCAGCAGCAGGTGGGCATCCTCACGCCGACGCGCTATGGTCTCGAACAGGCGAAACATCTCGTCGAGCAGGTAGACGGTACCCAGCGATCCCAGATAGGCGATGACCAAGGCGTCCTTATGGATGCCGATCTCGGCACGCGTCGTTCGCTTGTGAGCCGTCGTTACCGCTGAAAAATGATCGAAATCCGCACAGCAGGGAATCACCGTCACGGGCGCCTGCATGCGAGGCGCCAGGCGACGCAGTTCTGGCACCACGCGCTCGGTCAGTACGACGACCGCGTCTGTCCCCTCCAGCAGCCGCTGCTCCAAGCGCTTGTAATGGCGATAGAGCCGACGGTAGAGCCAGAGCTCCTGCGGCCATAGCTGACCCTCCACTCGGTCATCGACCCACAGCCCCCGCATATCGAATATGGTCTTCACGCCGGTGAGACGGCGAAGGAAATAGCCCACCTGCATGGCCGGATAGCTGCGACAGTGGACCACGCCGAACCGATGACGCCATTGCAGCCTGAGCGCTGTCGTGTGCATGCGCAGCAGATCCCAGCCTTTCCCCAGCTTTCCCAGGCGTGACGTGAACGTAAGCGGGGTCCAGCCGATCTGTCGCCTCTCCAACTCGCACCGAAGCGTTGCGGCCCCGTTGGCGAACCGCACAGGCTTTTCGAAACTCACGACATGCACGGCCCGTGGATGCTCTGCAATGCTGTACAGATAGGGCAGGATCTGGCTGCCTCCCAGCGGGTCAAGCAACCCATCATATGTAATGAACAACGTAGCAGCGTTGCGGCTTGTCCCACCGTTGGGAAGTAGCATGTCACCTTTCACCTACAGAGCTCCATGCTTTCGCTTCCATGCCCCTTCTACTGCGGCCGGCGCGCCCACTGGCCCCAGAACTTCCTCTTGGGTCATCAGCATCGCCTGGATCATGGCCACATTGGCGGCGACACTATCCTCACCATTGTTATCCAGCACCACCACCTTTACACGACCCGCCGCTTCACATTCCAGCGAACGAATAAACTCCACCCCCAGTGGGCCAAAGGCTCCGCCTTTATGATGATTGGCCACACGCAATCTTTCCGACTCTATTTCATTACGAACTCTTAGCCTTTCGTGGCGGCGCTCTCGAGATACTGACAGAACAAAAATCACAATGCTCTCGTTTTTTGCCAGCCTGCAGATCTGCTGCCGGGAGAAAAAGGCCCAGGCCGCCTGCTCTTTCAGTGAAGCAAACCGATGCATCAACAGAACATGGAAAACCCCTTCATCCACTAGATGCACCTCATGCTGAACTTTTTCATGCGACTTTCCCTTCTCGCAGGCCTTCTTATCGCCCTCCTCCACCGTCTTCAACGCAGCATAATAGACACATATGCGTTTGAACAGAGACAGTCTGGCATCCAGAAAGCAAAACCTCAGCTGCAGAAAAACCCAGGCCATGGTTGATCTAACCAGCATGAACAGATGCTGACGAACACGGTGTCGAGCTTCAATAAAGAAAGGCGCCTCGTTGCTCAGCGCCTTGAGGTGCGCGGTCTTACCTGCGCCGGTGGGGCCGATGATTTCTACGATACCCTGCGTGTGTGACATCATGATTTTTCATTTACAGGTGCTTGCTATTGCGGGATGATACCCCTGCGCGCTCTTTGAATTCATAACCTAGCCGCTCAACATCGGTGGCATAAAAGCACCGCACCACCTCCACCATATGCGCATCATAAGCGTCAAGGTATGCGCCCTAGGGCCCCTTGCGAAGATGCGGCAGTATCACCTGAGCACTCAGACAATGGCTCACATGTGAAAAATCTCGCTCCAGCTGTTCGAAACGCTCGATAAAATCCATCATCAGCTCACCGCTGACCGGATTCACTGACTGGCATAAGCCGAGTTTTCAAGAAGAATTACGAACTCTCGAAATGAGGAAACCTCCGATAACATGACGCTGGCCCAGCGATGATCCCGATGCCCATCGGATCCGGCGCGACTCGCAAAGTAATGATATCCTGAATACAAACGTTCCCGGGGATTTCGAACGAAAGTAAAGGTGAAGTAATTATCTACAAGATCAGGCGCATAGGCCAGGTGGTGACGGATAGGTCGATGTCCTACGGGCTCACCAAACAAGGCACTGGAAACACGGCTACCATTTCCCAGTGAAACTGGAGGTGCTTCAACCAGACCTCTGCTCTGTCCTTGAGTGTCAGCATTCCTTCAAGGCTCTCTACTGCAATAGGCGTGTATCAACTGGCGCGCACGGGCTGCTACCTCGTCCACATCGCCTTGATTCTCCAACTCATCCATTGCAACATGCTCAAACATGCGGCTAGCCAGGGTCCGCTTGGCCTCTTCTCGAAAGAACAAAAGCTCTCCCGGGGTCGGACACTCTCCTCTGAAGTGTGGATTGAAATTCGGGTTAGCCATTTCCAGAGGCCCCATTCTTTTCTTTCTCCACTCGTGCCGAGTTTCTGGACGCACCTTGACGAAAATCACTAGGACACGATAATGCGAAAAACGTTGCAAAGCCCTCAGGCAAAAATTACGCCATATCCTGTACTGATTCTGGTTATGACAAGAATAATCCATCATGATGCGCAACGGCCCTTCGTCAAGCAAAAAGATGCCACTTCGACGGTCAGCATACCAGTCAAGGCCTGCATTGATTTTCGAAAACCTTTTTACCAGCCTATCTTTTGAAAAACCATCCAAATCATGACCGTCAAAAGTTCGCCTCGTGAAGATTTCTTCAATAATCCGAGACTTGGCTCTATGAAAAATTGAGCGGTGCGGCACGCCGACATGGGAAAACTCATGTCCATGACGACGCCGTATATAATCAATCAATGTTGACTTTCCGCTGCCTGCCGGCCCCACAAACTCTACAAAAAAGGCAGGCGACGTCAACACATTCTTTGATAAACGAAAGTCACGCATACACGATCAGATACCGTGATTCACTTAGCTAACAAGTCGAGGTGCTTGCTTGCCGCTATCGCCGGCGAAAACTCTGTGGCCCTGGCTTTCAGTCGTTGGGTATCATGCTCGGACGCCAAGGCATCCGCCAAGGCATCCGCCATGGCCGTATCATCGCCTACCGGCACCAGACGACCATACTCGCCATGCTTCAATATTTCAGCGGGTCCGGAAGGACAATTGGTCGATACGACGGGAGTTCCGCACGCCAAGGCTTCAATGATGACATTGCCAAACCCTTCAAAATCCGAAGCTAGTACGAAGAGATCCGCTGTCAAGTAAAAAGGAGTGGGGTCTGCATGGAAACCGGCAAAAATCACCTTGTGGCCAATATCCAGCTCAACCGCAAGCCGGCGCAGCTCATCTTCTTCGGCGCCAGCGCCTACCAACATGAGTCGTGCATTACGTCTTTCCAGTCTCGCAAAGGCACGCAGCAGCATGGCATGATTCTTTTGTGGCTTGAAACTTCCCACCGATACGATGCGCTGTCCGCCGGCTATTCCCCAACACGCAGTTGCCCTGGCCATGGCCTCCCGGCTGGGAGGGGGACGACATGGCACCGGGTTATGGATCACCGTGAAGCGGTCTCGCTCGAGCCCGGAAAGCGCCGCCAGATCGCGTGACACGCCCTCCGACACCGCCACGCGCGACCGGGCAAGCCGGTACCCCAAGGCCATACTGAAGCGAAGCAGCCGCAAATGCAGCGACCCCTGGGCCGCGTACTGTGCCGATAGCGTGTTGTGCTCCGATATCAGCACGTCACAAGGATGACCGGAAAGCCTAGACGCCAAGGGCGCGACGACTGTCAGCGGCCACATGGCCACAAGCAGCGCGTCGGGCTGGTAACGCCTAAGGTACCGAGCGAGCGCCCAAGGCAGCTGACGGATACGGCGACAGGCAAGATCGTGCACCGCAAAGGAGGCCATCGCTTCGCTAAGCAACTCACCCTGCGCCTGCATCAGCACGAACTCGACGCCATGTCCCAGCCGGCGGAACTCGCCCGCCAGCGACAGCCGGATACGCTCGACCCCTCCCCCGCGAAGGTCTGGTAGCACGATCGCGATCTTCACCCCTGGGTCAACCCCTCTCGGCCGCACAGCGGCCCGATTTCAACTTCCGAAAGTAGAAGTAGCGAAACACCTTGATACGATAGGCCACCCAGAAGGCCAACATTCTTGTGCGCAGGAAGGCGCCGTCCTGTCTTGCAATATGGGCACTAGCCTCGAGAGGGGGGCATAGCGACCTGAAAATAGTGAGGCGATACTGGGGATTGATCGCCAACTTACCTCCCGTGGTTCTTCGCACCTTGCGAGCCATTTCCGACCAGGTACGACGCGCCGGATGCCCGACAACCGCCTGCTGGCAATACCTGATCGTATATCCCATTGCCGTGGCACGGCGATTCCACTCGATGTCGCCACCTGACAGTAAGTCCTCATTGAACATCCCCACCGTGTCAAACAAATTAGCACGTGCCAGCAGGTTCGCCGTCACGCCCACGCCGCGGGTGACATTCTGCGGCTGATCAAAGGCAAAAAGGCTTTCATAGCACTCCGTCGGCGTCATTTTCTTGTTATCACTCAATACCTCAATGCACCCGGCTACTCGATCTGCATTATCGGCTACGAGAGCTGCGATACCATGTGTTAGCCAGTCCGGCTGAGGCAGGCAATCAGAGTCCGTAAAGGCCAAAAACTGTCCTCTAGCAGCTTTCAATCCTGCATTTCTTGCCGCGTACGCACCCGGCTTGCGCTCCTGAAGCATTCTAACGTTTTTGGGTAAGCACCAGCCGGCCGGAGGCGCGTCGTCAGGATCGTTATTCACAACGACCACTTCGTATTCTTTGTCAAGCATCGACTGATGGGCCAGCGCACCAAGACATTGCTGCAGGCGCTGCCAGTCACGATATGTAGGGATAATGACAGAAACCAATACGGGCTCATCCACGATGACCACCAAAACGACCGACTCGGAGTTTATTGGTAAAGACTTGTTGGCAGCCGGGCCGACTCCATCGGCCTGGCCTGACATTCACCACGCATCACGGTAGGCCACAGCTGCAAACCATCGATCACGTTTTTCAACTGAACATCGTTCTGTCCCCCTACGCGATTAACCGCATCCAGAGAGTGCCGAGCAAGCTCCTTTTTGACCTGGCAACGAGCAGAGTGCCCCAAGCACCGGACTGACGTGCCGGACTTGAGGCAAACCGCCCAGAACCAGATATCATCCGCAGTGGGGCAATATCTCATGGCACGCTTCCGATCCAACAGCAAGTCATGGTCTAAAATATGGGGGGGATAGAGAATCCCCCCGACGCCTGTTAATAGGGTGCGGTGGGAAGGCGTCGAGAGCGTCGCGTATTTCCATTCAATATAGGGAAGCAAGCCAGTCCGACCCAACGTGACTTCCCGCCCTCTATGACCAATCACACTTTCTGGATATCGCCGTGATGCCTCGACTAACTGCCCAAGGCGCCATGGCTCATAGTACACGTCGTCATCAAACGTGACGATCGTGGCATCGGGGTAGTGGTTGCGGGTCGGTAACAGTTTCTTATAGCTGCGAGTGTTTCTTTTTGTCCATAATACCTCGAGTCCACGCTCGGTCTGTGCTCGCAACCTCTTGGGCAGTTTCTTTTCGGGAAACTCTTCTTCCGCAAGCACCAACACTACTTTCCAAGGCTTGAACTCTTGCTGAAACAGAGTTTCAACCGTAATCCAGGCATGATGGATCCGGGCCGGAAACGAGGTCAAGCTGACAACAACATTGGAATCGGGGTTGCCGATAAACGGCTGGCGCTGATGTTGCAACAGCTTCCAAACCTTAAGCTCATTCGCTAGATTGCGACGCACCACGACCACAGCATCGTAGCCACGGTGGGCCCCCGGTATTTTTTTTGCCAGTGCCTTAAGCATCGTCCTACCTAGTGGCCCGTCAAGAGATTGTCATTTATAGTCGCACGTGATCCAACAACGGACCCAAGAACCGGACTGCTCTTAAAACCATTTTCTTATAGCTTTATGCACTTGGCCGGCATATTTTATGAAACCGTGGTTACTGGCATTTTCTGGCCGGTGAAACGCGTGAATAAGCGTATACACCCCCGCCGGATACAGCGCTGACAGGCTCGAAAGGCTTTCCCTCAAATTCTCGTCATGGCGATACAGCTGCTCCACCGCGTGAATTTGGTAATCACTAAAACAAAGCTGGCTCGCAAACAGCTTGGTCACCTCTTCCTTCTGCTGCGGTGAGAAATCTGCATAAATCTCAAGGCAGCTTGCATATGCCGCCATGATTCGAACAAAGTGCCTGGCCTTATCTTCGTTACGAGAAGCGCTGTCAGCTCGTATCAAATAAAAATACAGCGTATCGGCGACCGTGGCAACACATGTCGCTTCAGAAAAACAACCGACATTTACTACATAATCTTCAGAGGCATCGACTTTTCTATCCAGAGGTATCGTGCCATGCTTTTTTATCAGCTCTGCTTTGTATAATTTATTCCAAAGCACCCCGGAGCCATATTGCCTACTGCAAAAAGCTTCCAGAAGATGATGATGACGAGCAAAGGAATGCGTAAATCTTACTTTCCTGCCGAGAGATTCGCCTGATTCAGACACCTTCTCTGCACCACATACGACAATGTCAGCATGATGGGCCTGCGCCACCTCAAACAGGCGCTCCACCATGTGTGGTGCGACTTTGTCATCACTATCGACAAACCCGATAAAGCGTCCTCGTGCCTCGCGAATCCCTCTCGCTCGAGCGGCATGGACTCCCACATTATGCTCTAGGTCAATAAGCCTCACGCGGCTATCACGCGTGAAACCTTCCAGCACCGCACCGGAGGTCTTGTCGGTCGACGCGTCGTTGACGACGATAATCTCGAGATCAGGATGTGACTGATGAACAAGTGACTCCACACATCCATTTATATAATCCTCTACATTGTAAGCTGGCACAATCATGGATACAAGGCTGTCGGAATTTGCTTCCACTTGTGCACTCTCCCATCCGGTTCTCGCACCAGAACCTCAAAAAGACCCGATTAACCTGAGGCGCTATCCTTTTCTGATATCCAAAGCGTGGCCGGATGTCCCAACATGCCGGCTGACAACCTCTACCACCGACTCAATTTGGCCATCTAGCAACACCATGTCATCATTAATACCACCCTCGTCTTCTGCTGCCGCCCGGCAAACATAAGGATAATAGATCACCTGGTTTTGTTCCGCCAACTCTTTAAAACAAGGCACCAGGTGCCGCTCTGAAAGAAAATCGATGACCACAGTACCAGGGCAACACCACACCAGATTTGTCAGAGATGCACCATGAGGCGCACAAATTATCGAGGCAGAGGAAAAAAGATGTTGCTGCTCCTTAATACTCAATCCTGTTAAGGCATGCACTTCAAACCCTTCTTGGCGAAGGCGCTCCCGCAGTCGATCTTCATTGACAAGTCTTCGCCGACTGGCATCGGCTCGCGACACGAAGACCAACCGTCCATTTCCCCCTGACCTAGGTGACCACCCCGACATGTCATGAATTGCACGAGATAGCCACGGAGGAAGATTTGCAGCCCCCTTGTCGCGAATCGGAATAACGACCTTTTCAACAAACAGGACGTCGTACTTGGCATAAGGTATTACTTGCTCCTCCCTTACACCACACTGCCATAACACTTCCCACTGCCAGGCCAGCTCTGCGAAAGGCACAAGATAATAATCTGGCCACTCTGACCGAGGTAGATTATTTTTTATATACCAGACATCGGCAATTACGTCGGCCCAGAAATGGTAATAATTGATATTGTCAAAAACGCGATTGCCTAACAAGGCTACCGTGGCAGACAGGTGCTCCATTTTTTTCCCATTGCGCCAGATGCCGAAATGAGTCAACATGAAGTTCAATGAAAACAATACCGACTGCGCACCTGGATACTTCAATGGTCGGTAATGCCGGGTACAGACAATGGCCTTTCGTGAGGCAGGGTGCCTTTGATGAATCTCCGGCGGTCGACACATCAACAGCTTGGCCTTGGACAAAACACTGACGCCAGAATACGTGACTTTTTTGTTGCCTTTCCACTTCGGCTGCACGGCCAACATTTCTTGAGCACTGGCCGCCTCCACAAACCAGTCTTGTGCCGTCACCGTATCCTGATACCACGAAGAAAACCTGGAGCGCCTAGGGCTCACAAACCAAACATGCTCCAGAAGAACAGGAGTTTTCTTCATCGCCCCCCTGATGACGTTGTTCACCACTTTCTTCACGAACATTATCACAGGCTTGGCCATACAATTTCTCAAGGCAACACTATCTCAGGAAAGGTCAGCGTAGGCGTGCCGGACTCGTTTCAAGATGCCTTGACGGCAAGCTCCGGTATGTTGACATCCGCGTTGACATTCACGGCGTCACCATGGCGTTGCAACAGGCCGGCAAAATAGTCGATCGTCGCCTTCAACCCCTCTTCCAGTGCCACGGTGGGCTGCCAGCCCAACTTTTCCCTGGCCTGGCCGAGCTCCGGCCGGCGCTGCCTGGGATCATCCATGGGCAAGGGGTGGTAGCTGAGCTGGCTATGGCTGCCCGTGAGCCGGATCACCTTTTCCGCCAGCTCGCGCATCGAGAACTCGCCATCGTTTCCGAGATTGACAGGTCCGACCACCTTGTCGGTATTCATGAGTCGAATCAGCCCATCCACCAGGTCATCGACATAGCAGAAACTACGCGACTGATGGCCATCTCCATAGATGGTGATCTCCTTGCCCTGTAGGGCCTGCATGATGAAGTTGCTGACCACGCGTCCATCGTCAGGATGCATCCGTGGTCCGTAGGTATTGAAAATACGCGCCACTTTTATATCAAGATTGTACTGTCGATAGTAATCGAAGAACAGCGCTTCGGCGCAGCGCTTACCTTCGTCATAACAGCTCCTTCTGCCGATGGGATTGACCATGCCGCAATAGGATTCAGGCTGAGGGTGCACCTCCGGGTCGCCATAGACTTCGCTCGTCGAAGCCTGAAGAATTTTAGCTTTGGTGCGCTTGGCCAGTCCCAGAAGATTGATCGAGCCGTGGACATTCGTCTTGATGGTCTGCACCGGGTCGAGCTGATAGTGCACGGGGCTTGCCGGACAGGCGAGATTATAGATCTGATCGATTTCTACATAGAGGGGGAAATTGATATCGTGGCGTATGATCTCGAACCTCGGATTGCCGTGCAGATGCAGGATATTGTCCTTGCTTCCCGTCGAGAAGTTGTCGACACAGATGACGTTGTTGCCTTCATTCAGCAACCGCTCGCAGAGGTGCGAGCCCAGAAACCCGGCGCCGCCGGTCACGAGTATGGTATTGATCATGGTATTCTCCCTTGCCCTTTTGAAGAATCGCCACGCAAGCAGCGCGCCACGTCAGCCCAGTTGGCCCTGACATGAACGTTGCCGATCGGGTTTTGTTTATGTAGCTGCTTTTCCCAAAAAGAGCTTGCCCAGAAAAGGCAAATTTACGTTCTTTTATGCATGTTGCGCCATGCGCTGGAACGTCCTGCTGTGCTTCAACAAGGATGGATAATTGCCCTGATCCACGACCTGCCCTCCGGAAAGCAGATAGATGTGGTCGCACTGCCTAACTGTCGCCAGGCGATGGGCCACCATGATGACCGTCTTCTTGCCAGAGAAGTCATGGATAGCCTTCATGATGGCGTTCTCGGTGATGCCATCCAGGGCACTGGTGGCTTCGTCCAGGATCAGCACCTCCGCGTCGTGGTAGAGCGCCCGGGCAATCCCGATACGCTGACGCTGACCACCGGACAACTGCACGCCGCGCTCACCGACCCGGGTTTCCAGCCCCTCGGGCAGCTCGTTTAGCAGCTCATCCAGATGCGCCAGGTGGGCCGCATGCCGAACCTTATCGTCCTCGATGATATCGGGCGGCAACCCGAAGCCGATGTTCTCGCGGATGCTGCTGTCCGCCAGGAAGATCGCCTGGGGCACGAACCCCAGGGCGTTCTGCCAGGCACGGCGGTTACCGGCTGTCACCGGCCGCCCATCCACCAAGAGCTGGCCCCGGCACGGCTCGATCAGTCCCAGCAGCAGATCGATGGCGGTCGACTTGCCGGAACCGGAGGCCCCCACCAGACCAATCACCCGATTGACCGGTATCTCCAGGTCCACCCCCTTCAACGCCGGCTGCTGCTTGCCGGGATAGGTGAAGCTGACGTTTTCCAACCGAATAGCATGGTGCGGCGCCCAGCTGTCTGCTCGCGGCTTACGAGGCTGGTGGCTAGGTATGGCCGGTGGCATCAGGGCACTGGCGCGCAGGTCATCCCGCAACCCCTCGAAGGCCGCCAGGTTGCCGCGGATGCGCGAGACACTGGTATAGACTTGCTGAAAGGCCGGCAGCAGCTTGAAGCCTGCCAGGGCGTAGACGGAGAGCACCGGCAGAATGGTGCCCAGGTTGCCTTGGTGAACGGCCAACAGATAGAGCACCAGAAAGATCACGCTGCCGAACGCCACCAACTCCATGGCGTAGCGGGGCGCCTGGCTCATGGCCTGATTGGTGCCCTGCGCCCTGGCGAAGCGCTCGCAGGCCCTGTCGAAACGCTCGGTGAACCACTGCTGGCGCCCTAGCAGCAACGCATCCTTGATGCCGCCGAACCCTTCTCCCATCAGCTGGAAGCGCTGACGCTGAACACCGGAAATCGTCTTACCATTGCGAATCAGGCGTTTTCGCACTGTGCGGTAAAGCAGAATGTAGGCGGCGGAGAAGATCCCCAACCCGGCCAGCGCGACCAGCGGGTTGTAGAGAAAGATCGCCAATGACATCAGCAAGGCCATCACCAGCTTGGCATTCATCTGCATCAGCGGATTGATGATCCCATTGGTGATTCGTCCGCACTCCTGGGCGATCTGGTTGGTCAGCTGGCTGCTGCTGCCCGTGGCGTGGAACAGCCAAGGCTGATGCATGTAGTGGCGATAGAGCCGACTGGACAGCTCGGCCCCGACCCGCGCCCCGTACATGGAGAGCCGCCAGATGGTGAACATCGAGACCAGCGCCGCCCCGGTGAGCACCACCAGCACTCCAATGCCCAGCCAGAACAGAAAGGCGCGTGGCGTCTCGACACCGCTGGCATGGTAAAGCCCGGCGATCATTCCCTCGCCCTGCAGCTGGCTCATGTCACCCACCAGGGCCATGAAGGGACCAATGGACACCACCCCAGCGATCTCGGCAATGGACATCAGTACCACCAGCCCCTGCAGGCGCAGCAGCTTCCTGCGCTGCTCGGCGGTGAGAAGAGTGTAGAGTTCCTTGAGCTGACTCAGCATGGAAAGGGGTGCCTGGGTAGAACGCGCCTGGGTAGAGGGCGCGTATCGTGACGAAAGGCCAGGCCGGCGGTGTCGCTCAGCGCGAGCCGAAACCGGTCAATACGGTGCGGATGGTGCGCAGCACGATCAGCAGGTCGAGCCAGAACGAGATGTTCTTGATGTAATAGAAGTCGTACTCCAACTTGCGGACCATGCCCTCCACCTCGGCGGCGTAGCCCTGCTCCACTTGGGCCCAGCCGGAGATGCCAGGACGCACCACATGACGATAGTGAAAGAACGCCACATCCTTCTGATACCAGTCGGCCAGGTCCATGCACTCCGGTCGCGGGCCAATCAGGCTCATCTCCCCCTTTAGCACATTGAACAGCTGCGGCAGCTCATCCAGCCGATACTTGCGGATCACCCGGCCAACACGCGTGATGCGCGGGTCGTGGCCATGCCGAGTAAAACCGGCCCCCTGGCGATCACAGAACATGCTGCGAAACTTGTAAACCGTGAAGGGGCGGCACTGAAACCCCATGCGCTGCTGGGCGAACAACGCCGCCCCCCGGCTGTCCAGGCGGATAGCAGTGGCGATGATAGCCATCAACGGCAGCGCCACGGGCAGTAGGGCCAGCACGATGAGCAGGTCCAGGCCACGTTTGATCACCTGATAGCCTTCATCCGGCTGCAGGCTACCGTAGCGATTCTCGTGAAGATAGCCGATCTGGACCCGGCCGGTCAGCCACTCATAGGTGCTGCTGACGTGGTAGACGGGTATCCGCTCCAGGGTGCAGTCCGCCAGGAAACGCTCCCACTCCGGCGGTAGCTCGGTGCACAGGTCGGCGACCACCGCATCCACGTAGGCCTGGCCCAGGGTCGGGGCACGCAGGCTGAGCCACTCCACGCCATGGTTGTGGCATAGCCCGGGGGCCTTGCCGAAAGGCACCACGGCCAGCTTGAGCACCCGGTAACGGCGTCCGAACCAGTAGCCGGCGGTACAGTACAGCGCCGTGAGCAAGTAGCTGGCGACATAGAGCCGAAGATGCAGGGCATTTTCCGTCCCCTGCACCACGAGGTAGGGCACCAGATAACAGACCGTGGCGGCCGGTAGGCTCAGCAGGTAGGCGCAAGTGCCCGGTAAGCGCCCCATGCGCTGCACGGTCGTCATCGCGCTCCAGTAAGCCAGCGCTATAAGCAGCAAGGTCAGCCACTGCGTGGCATCGGCCGTCTGCCAGAAGGCGCCTCCCCAGGCCGCCAGCGACGGCAGCAGCACGGTGAGCATGCCCCCCAGCCATAACTGCAGCTTGCCGTTATGGAATAATCGCTTGAAATAACGCGAATGCTGCCCCTGCCCCGGAAAGGCGGAAGCCATCGTGACCATAATGAAAAGAGACTCGTGTTGTACAGGAAGTCCTGTTGAGAGCTCCTTTTAACCCCAGCCATAGTGGGCACCGGGGGCAAGGCGAAGCGAGTGTCCTTTGCCATGGGTGAGGCGGAAGTAGAAGAACATCCAGTGGATGTTCTTCCCGCCGAACGGGTTGGCCATGGATGGCCAACCCAGGCCCTGCAAGCGGAGCAGGACGCGAGAGCGCCGCAGGGCAAAGGTAGCGCCCAGGGAGGGATTCACAGCGCGCTCGCCAAGCCTTGCCGACGGAAAAGCCCACACTGTCTGAATGGTTGGGAAAGAAGTTCTTAATGGGGTAATCGGCTTACTTGTAGGCGTAGTTATAATAGCTGTACTTGGTCGACGCCTTGCGCTGCATGCCATTGAGGATGGCGCCCTTGAGCACCACACCGCTGTTTTCCAGTTTCTCTATCGTGGCCTCTATCTCGCCCGGAGGCGTCATGCCGAACCGCGCGACCAGCAGGCTGGTCCCCACCTGCTTACCGACGATGGCGGCATCCGTCACCGCTAGCACCGGCGGCGTATCGATGATCACCAAGTCGTAACCTGATGACGCCTCCGCCAGCAGCCGGGTGAAGCTTTCTCGCATCAGCAACTCGGAAGGGTTATCCGGCAAGAAGCCGCGGGCGATATAGTCCAGCCCCGGCACCTCGGTCCCCCGGATGGTCTCCTGCAGAGTCAGCTGGCCGACCAGCAGGTCGGAAAGCCCGCCGTCACTTTCACCATGAAAGACCTCATGGATATGCCCCTTGCGCATGTCCCCGTCGATCACCAGCACCCGCTTGCCCACCTGCGCAAATACCGCCGCCAGGTTAATGCACAGGAAGCTCTTGCCCACGGCCGTGGCGGGCCCGGTGATCATGAGCCGATTGTCAGGGGCCTCCAGCATGGTGAAGTGCAGGCTGGTGCGCAGACTCCGTAGCGCCTCGACCGCCAGGTCGGTAGGGCTGCGCAGGGCCAACACGTCGGCCCCCTCCGCGCCATGAGGCCGACGCTCTCCCGACCGCACCCCATGGGCAAGTCGCCTCTGCTCTCTGGAGAGCGGGATGGTGGTATAGACCGGCAGGCCCTGCGCCCCGAGCTGTTTAGGCGTTTCGATCCCGCGGTTCAGCACGTAGCGGACCATGACGATGGCCACGGCCACTCCCAGTCCCAGCAGCAGGCTCATCAGCAGAATCACGTCCGATCGCGGCGCAATGGGACCCGGCTGGACCACCGCCGCGTCGAGTATCCTGACGTTGCCGATGGCCCCCGCCTTGACCAGGCGCATCTCCTGCTGCTTGTTGAGCAGCTGAACATAGATCTCCTGATTGACCCGTGTGGCGCGCTCCAGGCGGAGGACCTGCTGCTGGGCATCAGGCAGCTCTTCGATGCGGGCCTCCAGCTCGGCCTTGTTGGCTTGCAACTGCTGACGCTTCTCAAGCAGCGCCTGGTAGGTGGGGTGGACGCGAGTAATACGTAGCTGCAGCTCGAGCCGCCTGAACTCGAGATCCGCCAGCTGATTCTCGATCGCCACTAGCGAATTCAGCAAGGCCTCGGTCTGGAAGTCTAGGTCCACGGAGTCGTGCTGGACGCGATAGCTGTTAAGGTCAGTTTCCGAAGCGGCCAGCTGGTCACCGACCTGGGGGATCTGCTCTTCCAGAAATTCAAGCTGTCGATCGGCCTCCGCCGACTGACGTTCGATATTCTGGGCCAGAAAGACCTGCATGATGGTATTGAGCGTGCGCTCGATGCTCGCCGGGTCCTCCCCCGTCAAGTTGAGGCTCACCAGCCAGACCCCTTCCGCCTGCATGCTGCTGAACCGCGACTTCAGTCCGTTGATGGCCCCCAGCCGGCTACTGAGATGCAGCTGGAACTCGGCCCCCGCATGGGCCTCGAGGCGCTGCACGAAGAGGCGATGGCCGGCGTCGCCGTGGACCGTCTCACCTACCTGGCCGGTCAGCACGCGGCGCCCCCCCTGGTGCAGGGTGTAACGTCCCTGGCCCTGGGCGCGGAGGATATAGGGCCCACCCGCCGCCTCTTCCGGTACCTCGAAGCGCGACACCTCGGCGAACTCCCCCGCCCAGACATAGGGTTGGCCCGCCAGGAAAGGGGGTAAGGTCACGCCCTTGTTGACCAGGAAGTTGCCGAGCAGGGGAAAGCGCCTGGGCGTGACACCGAGGGTCAGGGTCTCACGGTCGACGGCCTCTCCCAGCACCATTCGTGAGCGCAGTATGCCGATCTCGGTGAGCGTGCGGTTCTGCCCGACCCCACCCTGCCCGGGCCCTCCCGACAGATTGATCAGCGAACTGTTCTCGCTTTCAACCTGAATCAGCGAATCGGCGCTGTAAATGCGCGGCTGTGCGCCGGCATACAGGTAACCGCCGATGCCGAACAGCATCACGCTCAAGGCAATCAACCACTTGTGATCGAGCAGCCAGCCGACGAAGTGATTGAGATCAATATCCTGTGGGCCTGTGTGCGTCGAAGGGGACTGCTCTGTCACTGGGTAACCTTCGCGATTCGCCCGGCAGGCATCCAACACAGCAACTTCCCATTACCTCAGCTGCCTTCCGGAGCCTCGCCAGGCGCTTAAATAACTCATCTGAATAAGCCACATACTCACTAGATCTCATGATCCTAGCTTTCGGAAACCTCGAAATTAGTCGTCACGATCAGCCGCTACAGCAACGCGTGAAGACGGTTCTACACGCTTCAATGCGCTGCTTTTTCTTGACTCACCAATGCATCATTCGCTGGCTTTAATGGGTGCTGCCGTGCGTCCTTCACGCCTCATCTTCCCTGTCGCCCCCTGGCAACACAAATCCATACCTCACCACCACCAAGGCCCGAATTTTTCATGTAGCTCATTGAAAATAATTAAAAAAATAAATCATGCCAGAGCTCCCTTTAGATAAAATTTGATGCATAATCTGTTAGCGACACGCCGGCTATCTGAAACTTTCGGCCACGCTACCGCTAGGACATCGCCGCCGTCCCATGGCCCGTCATCGTTGTCTGAAACATGGCCTTAATAATAAGACATTCTGGAAAATATACCTCGGTTTTCTCAAGCATTAAATAATATCCACATCAGAAACAAATTTTTGATTCTTTATACTGGCATAAAGAATATTACTTAACTTCTTGCATACAAATAAAGTGGCAAGCTTAACCGCCAGATTCATCATTAATTTAGAATAGACTTGACGAGAAAAAGCCTTTTCTTGTCACTTCAAAAAGTGCGAAATAACTCATACTTTATAGTTAAATATTTAATATTTAGACTCAAAACATCCCGGGCCAATGGCACTAAAGGGGGCGTCCCCGCAAAACGCAGGCATAGAGCCGGTCCGACGTATCGGCGATGGCGCCACCGTCGCCGCGCTCTACTATTTCCCCGCCCCAAACGCACGGCGCCCGGTCCAAGGTGAACTGCACCCCGAAAGTTGGACACCCAATCCAACCTTCGGGGTGTTTCTATGCGGAACCAGTACAGCGACCAGTTTAAGCTGCAAGTGGTGCA